>NZ_JAHLQC010000012.1 GCF_018918265.1 Falcatimonas sp. MSJ-15 | reverse complement strand
TAATCGAACTCTGCTGTTCCCACAAAACCATGTTGCTGTCTAGAAGAATTGATATATCATTCTTCATCTTCATGTATATTACATCATCAAGTGTTGTTATCCTGATATCTTCTGTGTTGCTGTAATTAGTTCCGTTAAGTGCATTATAAAGTGATAACATATCCTCTTTATACTCTTCGGAACCGAATCTTAATCTAAAAAGTCTGTCCTTGTAAGTACGGTTAATACCTACGTTTTCATTAGTTGATGCCATTAAAAATCCTCTCTTAACTGTATGTTTCTTGTCAGTATGCTAATAGCACTATCAACCATTACTGTATATAATATACTAACAACACTATTAGCTATTACTAGTACTATTAGTATATCATATGCAATAATAAAGTGCAAACATATTTTCGCTTTTTTAATTTTTACTTTGCTTCTACTTTACTTTCCTCGTATGGTACTCCTATTAACCCTGTTGTAAAGAAATATGTCTTTACTGTTGAACTAGCAGGATAATATGCTGTATAGCTTCCATCTGTGTTTGTTATGGCAACTGCTGTCTTATTCTTTGTGTTTACTGATGTTGCCATTATACATTTCATAAGTCCCATATATTTGTTTGAGTTCATCTCTAATACAAAATTATTTGTGCCATTTGTTGTACAGTATGCTATATCATTTGTTGGGTTCACTACATTTATTATCTGTGTGTAATTGTCCTCTGCTTTCTTACTGTAAAAAGCTGGTATCAGATTTGCCAGCTCCTCTGAACCACCTAATATATCTCCATACTTTAATGCACTTGCTCCTAGGTCTGTTGTTGTTGCACTTACTAGGCTGTTTACTTTTTCCTGTGTGCTTGCTGTGTTATCCCAAGCACCATAAACCATCTGATTTACCATTGCTCTGGCATCACTGTCAAACCCTGTTGTGCTACTATAAACTTTGTATGTGTAATTCTGTCCTAATACCGGCTCTGCTCCAAACTGCTCTGCATTTGCACTGTCTATGTAGCATAATACTTTACTTGTTGGTAACTTTATTCCATCTACTGTAATTCCACTTGTGTTATCTCCACTGCTTAGTCTCTCTGTACTGTTTACTGTGCTGTATGTTACTCCTACTCGTCTGTCCTCGATTATGTCTAAGTATGTTGCTATTCTCCACTGCAACTCCCTACTTAATCTCTGGTTTATCTCTTCATAACTTGTGTTCCCTATGCTCTTCTTTATAAATATCTCACTGTCTGCTAAGTATCTTGTTATTAACTGCTGTATCTCTTTTGACTCAGCATCAAACCCACCTTTTACTGTCTGTACTGTGTTTGTCTGTGTCTTTTCTCCACTTCTGTCTAGTGCTACCCTTATTGGATTGCCTACTGTGTCATAGCCTATGCTGTATAAACCTCTTATGCTTAAGTCACTGTTTACATTGAATATCTTTACTAAATTAGTGACCTCTGATATGTTCCCCTTTATATCCCCACTTACACTGATTGTTTCTCCAGCATTGTCTGTGTATGTGAGGTCTTTGTTTATTATTTCCTTAGTTGCGTCTGCTGTTAATGAGGTTAACCAATAGGCTTTCTCTGCAACATTCTCTACTACACTGCTTATCTCACTTGGCACTGCTGTTGTGTCTACTTTTAATGAACTTAGTGTACTGTCACTTTCTACTGTGTCATTGCTAAGCCCCTGTGCTAATATACTTCCTATTATTACTTTTTTCCCTACATTGATGTTACTCTCTGGTGTTACTCCTAAATATTTATAGCCTCCACCACTTGTTATCTTTAATCTGCTGTCTAACTGATTGATACTTGCTACTGGTATGTTGTTAATTCCACTCTGTGCTGTTGCATATAATATGAGGTTCTTGATACTGCTTACTGATGTATCATCTAGTGTTCCTCCACTTAATGTTGTCTGTAACATTCCGGCAACTATACCACATAACTTCTGATAATTGTCTGTTTCTGTCTTGAACAGGTCAGCTATATAAACCTGTTCTCCATTCTCTCCCTCTATGGTGATGTCATTATCATCTAGTATCTTGTTTACTATGCTTTTTACCATCGCATCATCTGTTGGTATCTCTCCACCATTTACATAGTCTGTTAGTCTGTCCTCTTCGTTGCTTATTATTGAACTGATTATGTCATTTACCTTGTTACTGTAATCTGTTAAGAGGGCATCTCCTAATTCATTGTAGTCTCCTTGAAATGATACACTGTATACTGGTGTGCTGTCATTAGTTGTTACTACACTGCTTATTACATTTAACATTACTTTCTTGGCATTGCTTTTCTTTAATAGGTCTGTACTTGCAAATGATGTCCAACCCCATTTGCCATAGTATCCTGCATAGGCTGTGTCATTGCCATCATCGTATGCTAATCTGCCATTCTCCCATTTTATTGGTCCACTGTATATGGCTTTTGAAAAATAACTCTGTCTTACTGATAGTCTGTTGCTTGATGATACTGGTCCACTGCCATATAAACCCTTTGACAGAGCACCTGTAAGTTTGCTCTTATCATCTGTGGCTAATATTCCACTGAAATAGGTGTATATGTCTGCATATAGGTCATAATTACCAGCTATTCTTGGTCTCCAATAATTATTGTACATATTGTCTATGTTCTGTGACATTGTTGTGTAGGTATTGCCATCTAATGGTGAAGTTGCCATTGCATAAGTGTTTGGTGTTATAAACATATATTCACCTTTATATCTTATGTATGCCATTGGCTCTACAAGTATCATAAATTCTCCCTTATTGTCTTTTACTCGCTGTACTATTTCATTGATAGTATTGCTTACTTCTCCATTATCTCTGTGCCCAAATTTCATCATTGCTATCATAGCATACGCCATATCTGTGTTTCTGTTTATTTGCTCTTTGGTAGTGATGTTTTCTGCTATGTTATCTGTTTTTAAGTAATTGTTAATCTGTGTGGCACTATCAAATAGGTTACACTGTTCTCCGAAAGCGTTCCATATATCATTCGCTACGTCCTCTGTTGTGTAATTATATCCATTGCCCTGTCCACTGAACTCCCATAAACCCTCTGCTAAGTTATTGTCGATAGCCTCTAAGACTTCTTGTGGAGAATTGTAGGTGTAATCTGCAATTCTCTCATCACCTACTGTCACTAAATCATTTCCAAGTGCATACTCTTTCTTGTCAGGGTCACAGGTGAAATAAACTGCTCCTATTCCATATCTTCCTGTCATACTTCCATTGTCTAGGTATCCACTTGGAACTCCGCTTGCACCACTGATTGATAATGGTGTTATTCCATTTGCTCCGTATAATGGTTGTGTGCTTTCATCTTCTGGTGCGTATAAACCTTGTCCTGTATAAACTATACTTATCTTCCAGCCACCACCACTACGTTGTACACTGTTACCACTAGCAGTGCCTTGTCCACTACCAGACGCACCACTATTATGTCCGATACCATCACTAGAACCATTAGCTCCACCACTAGCAGCATATACACTTGTTTTGCTTAGTGTTCCTACTGCACTTAGGGAACTAATTGCCATTACTGTAGCTACTGCTGTAACTATTAAAGACTTAATTCTTTTTCTCATAGTATCTTCTCTCTCCTTTCCTCGCTGTTTACTATTTTTTGTTTATTAAATAAATTTTTATAAACTGTGTTTATAACAACTTATAGTATGTATTTCAGCTGAGAAAGAGAGATTTTAGGTTGCCTGTATAAACTGTGACTTCCACGAAAAAGGGAAGAGTGTTTATTTACTCTTCCCTTTAATCTTAATTTTATCTATATAAAACAACTTAGTATCAACAAAGATTGCTTGAGCTGTATCCTACTATTTGATTATATATTGATTGTCTATCAAGTCTATATCTATAACTTAAGGGTGAAAAATAAAGAGTATCAACTACTCTGTACAAACTCTTTGTCATATCTTATACGTTATACCCAGCAGCTCTTAATTCTGCCAAAGCATCTTCTTCCGTATATCCCATCTCTATCATATCTCTGTATAAACTCGATACAGTTACACTATCACCAACATCGTGTCTTGCTTGGTCTCCCTCGTGTACTATATAGTCACCACCAATTCCACCACACATATCACTCTTAAATCCTTTATCATCCGTTTCAATCTTAGTATTCCAATCACTATTATCAGCAACATCTACTGTATCTCCACTGTTGCCACCATCTGTATATACACTATCATTAGTGCCATTATCTCCACCATTCTCCGGTACATTACTATTATCCACAACAGTATCATTACTAGTATCTACATTTTGATTGCTTTGCTCACTCTCTACTGTATTACTTGCTACATTTGCAGTATCTACTGTATTTGTTACTACATCTGTGCTACTCTCTGATGGCTCACTGTTGTTCTCTTGGCTGTTGGCTGTGGTCTCTTCTTCACTGCTTTGACTTTCTAAGTCTGCTAATTCTACTCCTTTTAATAAATCTATGTCACTCTTATTATTACTAGCTGTGTATTCCTGTATCTGAGTATCTATGCTTACTAATACCTTATTCACCACTTCCTCTTTCTCATTGTCTTTGAGATTATCCATAGTATATGCTTTACTATCTACTTCCCAATCTTTAAATTTAAGGTATCCATCAAAAGACCATACTGTATGTTCTTCAGTGCCTGTACTTGCTACTATCTCTGCACCTAGCTTTCCACTCTCTCCTACACTTATTTCCATTGTCATAGAAGTGTTATCTGTATCTTTAAAGCTACCTAATCTATCACTTATCATATCTGATGTGTATTTATCTCCACCATCAGTATAAACTTTCTTTATGTCATCTACACTGTTCATTTTAATAGTATACTGCTTAATTCCTTTGATTACACTGCAATCAATCTCAGCATCACCATTTTCAACTAACTCTATACCCTTTAGTAACTCTGCTAAACAATCTAAGTCATAACTTACTACATAGTTTGATAAATCTATTGCTTTGTTGTTGTTTAAATATAAGTAGCTACTATCCATACTCTCTAAGTAACACTCTTTATTGCTGTTATAAACCATTCTTACTTTATCAGCATTATCATTTACACTGACTTCCATATATGGGTTCTCTTTGTACACATTGCTAATGGCATCTCTAACTTCCTTTAAGTAAGCTTCAGTATTATTATTGTGTTTTAAATTTCTGCCGACAGCAGGAATAGCTACTAGTAAAGCTATTACCACTGCAATGCCTATACCTCCAAGTATCTTATTACATGTCTTTGTTTTTTTGATCATTAAGATCAGCTCCTCTCTTGTCTTTTAATTGATATTGCAGACTTATTGAATCTCTGCAAATATAACATCATCAATTGTATAACCGCCATATATATAATCGTTATCATTAGATGGAATTCGCTTTGATAAGAAAAGATAATATACATATTTTGTTTCAGTCTTTCCTTTTAAGCCAAGTGTGAATGACATATACAGTCTTCCTGTTTCACCCAAATCATTAAATGCTCCACTTTCAAGTACACTCTCATCATCTGCAGTAAGTATTAAGTGAACATAATCTTCAGCATTAGGAATGATAGTATGACTGTTCTCAACTTTTTGAGTATGAACAGCAATTATTTCCCCGCCACTCAATCCGTCCGTCATTGAAGAATCAAACTGCGTGGATGCATACATAATATTCACATTTTCAACAGAGATTTTTGTAATATCAGTATTACCGATATTTTTGATAAGGAATCTAAGCTCGAATACATCATTAAGCTCATCCAAGTCATATGAATTTCTGTCTTCTGATTCTTCTGCCTTTTTTAATATGTCAAAATCAAAACAGTTGTTGTAGTATGTAGCTATAGGCTGATAAGGGTTAATTCTTACACCATATATTCTGTTGAAATCAACTCGTGCCATATTATTATCATAAGGCAGCAGGCTTTTAAGTTCATTCAGTTTTTCAAGTTCTTTTTTTGCCTCTTTATTAAAAAGAAGTATTTCACCATTATTTTCCAGTAGAACTTTAAGTTTGTCTTGTGTAATTCTCATCTCCTGAAGAATTCTCTTATCACCAACAGAGAGAGACTCTTCATATCTTCTAAGATACTGTGGCATATAGAGACGGAACCTTTCCCAGAGTTCGTCCTTAATCTCATCACTTGTATCATCTTTAATATAGTTGTTATAAGAATCATCAAATATTTTCTTTAACTCA
Organism: Falcatimonas sp. MSJ-15; assembly: GCF_018918265.1. Lineage (GTDB taxonomy): Bacteria > Bacillota > Clostridia > Lachnospirales > Lachnospiraceae > Falcatimonas. The sequence continues at coordinate 134,150 of NZ_JAHLQC010000012.1, read as the reverse complement.
TCTTCAGTATACATAACATTCTGGTTAAGATCCTGTTCCAAAGCATCTGATATCAGTCGCATATTTGCTTCTATAATATCACTCTTATCACTAGAACTGCTCTCACAGGCTTTTTTTAAAGCGTTTTCAGAAAGTATATCATTGCCTATTTCTTTAATAATGCCAAGGAATTTGCTCATAACAAATTCCATTGTAGTGTCTTTAATATTATCTAGCATTAAAATATATTTCTCCTTTGTTCTACGTTAGGTTTTATCCTTAAATTATCAGTTACATTATCTTAATAGTTCAGATAAACAGATACAGGTATATAATATATATTAGAAAAACATTGTTTGAGTCTTATACTCTTTATCAATCTAATACTTGTATTCATCAAATCGTTTTATAATCATACATAATCTTATATTATGCATATATCCATAAATGAAACATAATACAATACATCCATACCTTGTGAGCATCATTAATGCAGTATGTTCAAAACAACTTTAAGAACTTACACGTTCGAGGAATTATCAGTCAGTGCAAACAAATTTGCACTGATCTGAATAATGACGAAGTAAGTTTAAGTTCTTAATGTTGATTTTATATATACTGCATTAATGATGCTCACAACTATGTAAATACTAAACTAAGAAGCTAAAAATCAATACAGATGCCAAAAACAGATATAAGTAAGTATATATGTAAATACCAACACATACATTAATACATTTGGCATATATAATTACTACGGTTACAATGTATAATAAGCATAATCAAAATATGAACAATAATCCGAATCCAGGTATTAGCAATATGAAATTATCAATGTGCAAGTATAGACAAAAGAATATCTTAGAATGTATATAATTCATCTCTTATTACCTACCACATACAGTTAAAAATTTAAAAGCTATTGTTTGGTTTTATTTTTAATTTTTAATTTCTAACTAATAATAAATAAAAACTGATGAATTAATCTAACATTTATATTCTTTTTCTATAATAATAGTATACAACACATACGCTTTGCGTCAACCTATATATATATATATATATATATATATATATAGTGACAACTTTTTTCATACTCTATAACGCATAACGTAATATCAATTCCCACTTTAATACTCAATTTCATTGGATTTTTATATAATGAACTTTTAAGAACTTCTAAGAACCATTAGGGCATTTAATAACTTCGTCCATAATGATTTAATGATTTTTATTAATCTAACAATACAATAGTTTTAATAAGTACCATAATACAGTAATCTAATAAATACAATAATCCCAATAAGAACAACAGTACAATATTGTCGTAAATTTTTTACACTTTTTTAATATATTTTATAATTATTTTATAGTTTATTTTTATAGTTTATCCTAAGTTTTTTATCAAATTATATCCTGTTGATTTTCAACTTAATTTTCTTAGCCATATTCAACATTAATCTTTACAATCTTAATCAATATTGGTAAATTTTTTAATATATTTAGCCGTTTCCTATAATTGACCTTACATATACAATGTGTTAAAATAAAAGTTGTGTCTGATAACAATTATACATATCATGCTTTAATTATTCACCTGCAGTTGTTAGTTATACATCTGCTAACCAATAATAATCAGACATAAAAGACGCTTATGATTAAAAAGGAGAATAAAGTATTACTATGATTTCAAAAAAAGTCGTCATTGACAAACTCAAAGAATACTCGATGCTTACAATTGCTACCATATTATTAGTAGTTGGTGTCTATGTATTCAAATTCCCAAATAACTTTTCATTTGGAGGTGTAACAGGTATCTCTGTCATTCTTGCTAAGGTATTTCATCTGTCAGCAGGTACTTATAATTTTATTATAAATGTTGCTCTTCTTGTTCTTGGTTTCATATTTCTTGGTGCAAGTTTTGGTATTAAGACTGTATATGTCAGTCTATTATCATCTTTAGGACTTAGTGCACTTGAAAAATTCTTTCCAATGAGCCATCCTCTAACTTCACAACCTGTACTTGAGCTTGTATTTGCCATTGTACTTCCTGCTCTTAGTGCTGCGATATTATTCAATATGGATGCTTCTGGTGGTGGAACTGATATTATTGCGATGATACTTAAGAAATATACTCACTTTGACATTGGTATGGCTTTATTCTTAGTAGATTTCTTAATTACCCTTGCAGCATTTATTGTATTTGATCCAGAGACTGGTTTGTTTTCTTTTTGTGGTCTTATGGCAAAATCACTTGTTATTGACTCAGCTATTGAGAATATTAATCTTTGTAAGTATTTTACAATTATATGTAATAATCCTGAGCCGATATGTGATTTTATACATACTGAACTTGACAGAAGTGCTACTGTCTATCAGGCACAAGGAGCATATTCCCATCAGAATAAGTCTGTAATTCTCACTGTTATGAGAAGAAGTCAGGCTGTTGAACTTAGGAATTTTGTTAAAAAGACTGAACCTACTGCATTTATTATGATTACTAACAGCAGTGAGATTATTGGTAAAGGTTTTAGAGGATTTAACTAGAGTCTTGCTTTGACTAACAAACATTTTATATTATCAAATTAAAATGTTTGTTAATGTTAATGAATAAAATGATAACTTAGATAGAACATTACAATATAGATATGTAATCAACCGTCATATATCCGTTATATTAATTTATAATTCGGGTATATGACGGTTTTCTTATTATCTTATTCTAACTTGGAATTTATAGTTTATCATTCGTTATTCGTTGCTTTATTACTATTTACACTTTATCATTTGCTATTCGTTGTTTTATTACTATTTACACTTTATCATTTGCTATACATTATTCTATTACTATTCACTTTTTATCAGCAGAAGGATTTTAATGCATTTTAGCAGAATTTTATGTATCCCATATAATGACAGTGTGTTGACATTAGGCACATGTTTGAGTATACTATACTTGAATGGAGGTGTTCTGTATGGCAACAACTAATTTAAATATTCGTACAGACAAGGCAGTCAAAGAGCAAGCAGAGGAAATCTTCAATGAGCTTGGTCTAAATATGACAACTGCTGTAAATATGTTCCTGAGAACCGCTATCCGTGAGCATGGTATTCCTTTTGAATTAAAACTGGAAGTACCGAATGATACTACAGCCGCTGCCATTGAGGAAGGCAGAAAAATGATGAAGGATCCTTCTGCTCCACGTTATTCCAGTATGGATGCACTTAAGGAAGCTCTCGATGTATGAAATACGATATTCAGTTTACCAATCAATTTAAAAAGGATTTAAAGCTTGCCAGAATATCAATTACCTCAAAAATCTTGATAAGCTATTTGAGGTAATTGATATTCTGGCGAATGGCGATACGCTAGAAGCAAAATACAGAGACCATGATCTTACAGGCAACTATAAAGGCACACGTGAGTGCCACATTGAACCAGATTGGTTGCTCATTATAGTAATTCAAAAAGCACCTATCAGAAATAGTAGGTGCTTTTTTCAATATAACTTAATTGCTCTAGTAATCTCATTTAATATCTGATTTAGAATTCTTTTTTCTTATATATCTGGAGTGACAACAGGTATGATATTCCATATAGTATGAACATTGGGATAAATAGTATTAATCCATAAGTGTCCTCAAAAACTTCTACTATTTTTGTATCCACTATATATTTTCCAAATGCATCTAATACTCCTGTTAGCTTATGACTGCTTTCTAATGCCTTTATAAGTATAAGAGGAATTATCATTATTGCTATTAAGGCTATTCTTCCTTTTTCTGCTCCCCATTTTAACAGAATTGGAATTCCTAATATTGCGATGAACATTGATACCGCTGATACAACATTAATCATAGGAAATATATCATTATCCACACTTGTCTTATTATGCAGATATGCACACAATACAATTATGTATGATAGAATATATCCGAATAACTGCGCTATAAGGAAAAAAATATATTTTTCCAAAACGTATTGTTTCTTTGAGATTGGCATTGTGAATGCATACTGTTCCCATTTATTTTTTTCATCTGCGTAAAAGATATTAATAGGAACCATTAAGACGAATACTATTTCTATATAACTAGCTGCAAACATTACATTACCAGACATTATTGCAAGTGTGCCAAATAATACTACTATAATTGCTACCGTCTTTAAAACTTTTTGTATTGACATATAGTCATTATATAATAAACCCTTCATTATCGTTCATTCTCCTTTGATAAAAATAATATTATATCTTCAATTGATACTCTGTCTGTTATTAGATCCTTAGATACATTATTCTGATTATTAATAAGAATATCGCATCCATAGTTTCCTCTTTGTGTTCCTCTTATTATCTCTTGTGGTATACGCTTAATATCTTCTTCCTTGCAGCGTATAATTGCATAACTCTCTAGTAATGTATCTTTTTCTTCAAAGAATCGGATTTTTCCATTCTCAACAAAGAGAATATAATCACTTATTCTTTCTAGATCACTTGTTATGTGAGATGATAGTATCACCGAATGTTGTGCGTTTTCTGTATATTCAAATAGTATATCGAGAACATTTTCTCTTACTATTGGATCTAGCCCACTGGTTGCTTCGTCAAGCAATAATAGACTTGGATGATGTGCAAGTGCTACACATAACTTCAGTTTCATCTTCATTCCTCTTGAATACTCTTTTACTTTCTTCTCTTTACTAATCTCAAATCTGTCACACAGCTCATAATAATATTTTTCGTCCCATTTTTTATATATTTTTCTCATAAGCGAATTGACTTTAACACTATTATATTCTTCGTTAAAATCGCTATCGGCAAATACAACGCCTATATCTTCTCTAATCTGTGTGTCTGTGTATTCTTTGCCAAGGACTTCTATCTTACCTGAATCTATACTGATCAGATTAAGTATTGCCTTTAGCGTAGTTGTCTTTCCGGCTCCATTCTTGCCTACCATACCAACAATACTTCCCTTTGGTACGGAAAATGTTATATCTGACAACTCAAAATCACCATATCTCTTATTAACTTTTTCAAGCTTTAATGCATAATCCATACTTTTACCTCATTCATTCTCTCATTTTTATAATATCTGTTAATACAAATATCTACTTGTATTATTATCAATTAATAATCTGACTGGCTTTCAGTACTACTAATTAATTCTCTTATCTTCATTATTAATTAATAATCTACCCATCTTTCAGTACTACTAAGTATTCTACTGGCTTTCATTATTGATTAATAATCTAACTGGCTTTCAGTACTACTAAGTAATCTGCTTGCCTTCATTATTGATTAATAATCTAACTGGCTTTCAGTCTAATCAATATTCTCATAGTTAAGTTTTACCATCTCTATTATGTCTTCCTCGCTAAGTCCTATTATCTTTGCCTCCTCAACTGCTTTTCCAATATATTCTTCTATAATCTTTAGCTTCTCTTCATGTAAAAGTTCTGTATTAGTCTCAGCTACAAAACTGCCTCTTCCTACCGATGTAATTATATAACCAAGACGCTCTAGTTCTTCATAAGCTCTCTTGGTTGTTATCACACTGATTCTAAGATCTTTTGCCAATGCACGCATACTAGGCAATGAATCTCCGGGACTTAATTCTCCACTTATTATCTGAGCGATTACCTGAGATATTATCTGCTCATATATTGGTTTATCACTGCTATTGCTAAGTAAAATATTAATATAATCACCTTCTTAATACATATTATCTTACAATCTCTAATCCAAATCATACTTTTGATTCCAATTAACCTATAATTCAAACAGTTCCTATCTAATCAGGTATTGCTCTTAATCATCAATTAGAATTAATAAAATAATAAGTTTGATTCGAATGTGAATATTGTATATGTTGTATATACACAATATCACTTCATATATACATTGTCAATAGTCTATTTTAAAATCATTGAAAACATCAATCTACCCTAGCATGAGTAATATATGATTTTTCTATCATAGCATTATTAATGCAACTAATATGTGATTAAAATTTGGGAAAATTGAGGATTTAAAGATGTAAAAAATTGGTAAAAAAATTTTATATTTTTTACATTTTTTGGCTAGATTTATTGTTGATTTAATGATATATTAAAGTGTACTATTATGTACCTGTATACACTAATATATGGAGGACTATTTTTATGAATAACGAAAATAAGAGATGTAAAGTTCATTATGTTGGAACTTTCAACGATGGAACTAAATTCGATTCTTCATACGATCGTGGAGAGCCATTAGAATTTGTATGTGGCGTTGGTATGATGATTGAAGGCTTTGATAATGCTGTTAAGGATATGGAAGTTGGTCAGAGCATTAAAGTTCATCTTATGCCTGAAGAAGCTTATGGTATGCCAGATCCTCAGAATATCTTTTCTGTTGCTATAAACGAACTTCCAGGTGCAGAAGAACTTAAAGTCGGACAGAAGGTATTCCTTACAGGACCTATGGGACAGCCTTTCCCTGTTAAAGTTGTCGATCTTAACGATACACATATTACTTTTGATGCTAACCATGATATGGCTGGCAAAGAACTTAATTTTGAAATCGAACTCATTGAAGTTAATGATGCTAACTAACATATAATGAATTGAGTTTTGTTATCCTGAATATGTTTATATATTCGGGCATGATCTATAGGACTAAGAAAATCCCAGTAGTACTTTTTGAGTATATCTGGGATTTTCTTAGTCCTATTTCTTGATTTTGCTTTAGGCAATTATTTAATCGAGTTTTTAGTCTTTAATTTTATTTTTTCAATTTTTCCAAAAGTTCTTCAAAATATTTTGGCAGTGGTGCTTCAAATTCCATATATTCGCCTGTTCTTGGATGTATGAATCCAAGTACTCTAGCATGAAGTGTCTGTCCTGTCAGTCTATATGGACACTTAGCATTAGTATATAATGAATCACCAAGAAGTGGATGTCCAATACTTGCCATATGCACTCTTATCTGATGAGTACGACCTGTTTCAAGCTGACATTCAATATATGAATACTTGTCAAAATTCTGCAATACTTTGTAATGTGTAACTGCATTTTTACCATTCTTATAATTAACTGCCATCTTTTTACGCATAGTCTCACATCTTCCGATTGGTGCATCAACTGTACCTTCTTCTTCTTTGATACGGTTATAGCATATTGCAACATATTTGCGGGTAATAGAATGAACTTTTAACTGTTCGGCAAGATGTCTGTGTGTAAAATCATTCTTACATATTACAAGTGCTCCTGTTGTATCCATATCTATTCTGTGTACTATTCCCGGTCGTAATACTCCATTAATTCCTGACAGATTATCCTTGCAATGATACATAATTGCATTAACAAGTGTGCCTGTATAATGCCCTGCAGCCGGATGAACTACCATTCCTTTTGGTTTATTAACTACTATAAGATCTTCGTCTTCATATAGAATATCTAGTGGTATATTCTCTGCTATTATCTCAAGCGGTTCTGCTTCTGGCAAGATTACTGTAATCTGATCATTTAAAGCTGTCTTATAACTTGCCTTGATATTACTGCCATTTACAAGAACATTCTCATCTTTTATAAGATTCTGGATAAATGAACGTGACACATCATCTAATTTTTCAGCAACAAATTTATCTATTCTTATTCCTGTCTCTTCCTGCGAATCTATAGTATATTCAAAATATTCAACATTATCATTGTCTATATCTGATATAATGCTATTCTTCTGTTCTTCTATATTCTCATTACTCATATTATATTCTCCAATCATAATTATACACTTAATCATACATAAGTGTCTTCAATATCGGCATACTTTTATTCTTACATATACTTTTTCAACTATAGCTATACTCTTATTCTTACATATACTTTTTCAACTATAGTTATACTTTTATTCCTACTTATGCTTTTATAGGCATATATACAATTTGTAATCATCGTCCTTAAGTAAATAGTAGACTCCCTGACAATTATATTAGGGAGTCTACTACATATATTCTATAATTATATTCTTCGTATTAATGTATATTTTTATTAATCTATCTCATGTTTCTATATTGCTACTTACATCTTAGGCAACTTATATGGATTTTTCTTTTTCTTCTTTACAAAATCAAAATCATCATCCGTATATACAAATGAATATGCTATTATAAGTGCTATTAGCGATATAGTAACATAACAATCTGCAATATTAAATATTGGAAAATTGATCAGATTAAAATATATAAAATCAACAACATAATCAAGTCTGATTCTGTCAATCAGATTGCCTATTGCACCGGCAATCAGAATTACTGTCATTACTTTTAACGGATTATATCTTCTCTTTGTTGGAAGTTTTACGAAAAAGTAAATCAAAAATGCTACTATTATTGTTGTTGAAATTACAAATAATACTTTTTTACCATTAAGAATTCCCCATGCTGCTCCACGATTTTCAAGATAATTGAATTGCAAAACACCATCTATTATTACAAATGGTTTTTTATTCTTAAGCTTAATTATCGCAAGATACTTGGTATATTGATCAAATCCTACAAGCAATATTATGGAGAGTATTCCTATTATACATCTTTTTATCTTATTCATTTAAAAAACTCCAGTCATTTTTCTTTATAACATCGATTGATTCTAATATCTCTTCATCTGTAACTGTTGTGTCAATATAAGCCTCTCCAATGCTTTTTAGAAGAATAAATTTGATCTTTCCATTCTCCATCTTTTTATCGCTTTTAGTTACATTAAGTACCTCTTTAGAGTCGATATTAGGAATCTGTAATGAGAACTTGTAGTCCTCTGTTATAAGTCTATATGCATCTCTAAACTCGGATATTGTTATATTACCACGTTTATATGATATATATAATGCAGCCATTACGCCTATAATAACACATTCGCCATGATACAGTTCAAAGTTTGCAAGTTTTTCGACTGCATGACCTACTGTATGTCCAAAATTAAGAAGTGCTCTTTCGCCTTTTTCTTTTGGATCTCGCTCAACTACTTCTTTTTTTACAAGACAGCTCTCATATACCATCTGTGTCAATATATCTCCATCATGTTCTTCTAATATCTTTACCGAATTCTCTTTAAGATAATCGAACTGATCTTTTCTCTTTATAAAGGCATGTTTAATTACTTCACCCATTCCACTTTTAAACTGTCTCAAAGAGAGAGTATCAAAAGTCTTTATATTGGCATATACAAGCTTTGGCTGGTAAAAAGCACCTACCATGTTCTTATATGAATCAAAATCAACACCTGTCTTGCCACCTATACTTGAATCTACCTGTGATAGTAATGTTGTTGGTACTTGTACAAAGTCTATTCCTCTAAGGTATGTTGCAGCTGCAAATCCGGTTAGATCTCCAACTACACCACCACCAAGTGCTACTAGTACATCTTTTCTGTCAAATTTATCACAGATAAGTTTTTCATATAACTTTTTAACTGTATTAAGGTTCTTCGATGTCTCTCCTGCTTCAAATACAAAGTCTGTAACTACTTTTGCTTTGCTCTTTAGTATGGATACTACTTCTTCTCCATACAGTTTATATACATTTGTGTCGCTTACAACACATATTTTTTTCTCACTTAAATTATAAATTTTTTCAAGTTCTTCAATAAGTTTGTCAAAACTCGTCTCAAATGCTATTGTATAGCATGGTTTTTGTTCATACTTTACTATTATTCTATTTGTCATCCTTCTTCTTCCCCTAAACTAATTTTTGTCTATTACTTATATCTGTTAATTATTATTAATAGTTTATTTTTCTTTGTTTTTGTGATCTCTTCCATGTATTTGAACTTACCAAGTCCTCTTACTGAGATTATGTCTCCATCTTTCAGATTATAAGCATTAGATGTTATAAGCTTACCATTAACAAAGACTTTTCCTTCTGTTATATAACTTGTAAGTTTGCTTCTTGATGAATTGTATGCTAATGCAAGTATACAATCGAGTCTTAAAGCTGCAACAGTACCTTTTATCTCTTCAAATACAGGTTCGTAATCTATCTCCTCTACATCATCTAATGATGTTATTATGCTTGTGTTTCTTATTCTTGCAAGATTATCCATAATATATGTTGCTATGCTTTTTATGCATAGTACATAACATATATCTTTTTTTACTATAATATCGCCTATCTTTGAACGTTCAATTCCAAGATTCATTATTGCTCCAAGAAAATCTCTATGTGTTAATTCCTCAGCAAATCTACTATTAAGTGGTCTTATTGATATCACAGTATATGGATATTCAAGATATTCTTCCATCTCATAAGGATAAAAAGCTATAATCTTTCTCTCAGCTAAATTATAACCACCCATAGGCTTTGCGCCTATAGGTGGCATTAAGTTCTTGCTTATATTATAATATACATTTTGTTCATTAAGATTTAAAAAATCTGTATATACAGGTATATTTCTATTATATGCAATATTAGCCAATTCGATAAGCCTTTTTTCCATCAGTTGCTCATCTTTATTCATGCTCTGTCACCTATTTTGATACAGCTACATCAAAACTTCCGCCGATTAATTCCTGGAAATCACCAGATATCTCAACGGTTTCAGGTGTTATAATGAATATGTAACTTGAAACTTTTTGAAGATTACCATTCATTGAATAGCATGATCCTGATGAAAAATCAATTATTCTCTGAGCTATCTCTACATTAAGTCCTTCAAGGTTAAGAATAACTGAACGACCGCTTAATAGTGTATCAGTTATTTCTCTTGCGTCTTCGAATGATGTTGGTTTTATAACACAAACCTCCATGTTCTTACCTCCCTGTCTAATAGGCACAACCTTGTTAGATTTTGACTTTGAGGAAGAACGGAAAATCTTTTCTTCTTTTTTTGGAGGTATGTATGTATCCTCTTCGTCTTCGTAATCATCATCTTCATACGCAGCTTTATTTTTCTTTTTACTTGTCTTTTCGTCTTCAAAACCTTCATCTTCATCATCGAAGAAATCTTCCTCATCTCCGTCATCGTCAACAAGTTTCATTGCTCCTAAAAATTTGTCAAATACGTTACTCATATGCATTCTCCTATCTTTTTAAAGAGGATTATAACCCCTTCATATTTTTGGTAAAGTCTCATTGTTACTCTACACATTAACTGACTACTTAACGAGCTATATGCTATAGTTCCTTGCACCAAATATCCCTGTGCCAATCCTGACCATTGTCGAACCTTCTTCAATAGCAATCTCGTAATCATTTGTCATCCCCATAGATAAAACATCTATACCTTTATTATCGATGTTTTTATTTTTTATGTCAACAGCAATTTTATGTAAATCTCTAAAAAATTTTCTGTTTTCTTCAGAATTTTTAGAATTAGGTGCTACTGTCATAAAACCTTTTACAATTATTCCTGGCAACTTCATAATCTTATCTACCATATCGGCAGCTTCGCCTAAAGATATGCCATATTTTGTCTCTTCATCTGCTACATTAACTTCAATAAGTATCTTCATTGTAACTCCATGCTTAACAGCTTCTGAACTTATCGTCTCTGCAAGCCTTAATGAATCAACAGAATGTATCATCTCTACTTTGTCAATGATATATTTTACTTTGTTTCTCTGTAGATGGCCAATCATGTGCCAATGAATATCACTTGGCAATTTATCATATTTGTCCATTATCTCTTGTACTTTATTCTCACCAAATTCTCTAACACCAGCATCATAAGCTTCTTGCAACATACAAACAGGCTTTGTCTTACTTACTGCAATAAGTGTGACTTCACTTGTATCCCGTCCTGCTCTTTTACATGCTTCTTCAATATTATGCTTTGCTATATCCAGGTTATCTTTTATCACTGTATCACCTTCCTGCTAATATATAACCTCATTCTGTTTGACTTTTGTACCATCAAGTACAATATGATCATATTGAGAAATTCCATATTGTGTATCTATTGATATTATATAATATTTATCATTTGAGTCGATTATCTCTATCTGTCTGAATATGGAATATCCTTTATTTACACAAAATACACCTTGTATACTCTGTGTCTCGCCAATTATAAAAGTATCTCCGGTATCAGCTTTCTTAAGTACATCTCCGGCATTAAAATCATTCTTGCTTACATAATAATATGTATCGTCTGATTTGAATATTGCCGGTGTAACAAGTGTAGCTAATGCCTGCCCATCATCAGTCGCTTCATTCTTAATAAATGATATATCTGATGAGTTGCCACCCATAGTTGCATACTCTTTAGGTATCTTATAAAAATCCTGTTGTACTACTGATGAAACAGGAATTTTTAACCCTTCTTTATGATCTTTCTTTACTTCAATCTGAACATATCTGTCTGAAATAAAGTTTATCATATATTTGTTTAAATCAACTTTTCCAAAAAATGTATCTCCATTCTGAATTATTGAAAATCCACATGTAACTGATACATTATTCTTAAGGAATCTGATTTTTACAACATCATCACTTGCAAGCGCATCTTTCTGACTCTCATTAAGTTCAAATAGAATACTCCAGTTTTCATTACTGATTATCTTATATGCCGGCGAATTGGCTGTAAGCGTTGAATTAGTCTTTATTGATGTCTTGACATAATTATCAGTATTAAAATCTGCTGATGTTACACTATCTGCTGTAAGATTCTCCTTACCATCATACGAGTATAATATTATACCTGCGTCTGGTGTCTTCACAATATGATATAGTGAATTACCATTTTCATCAATAAGATTCTTGCTTAATGCGGTCATAAGATTCTCATTCATATAATCAAGAACTATATTAGACATATCATATTTGAAATCATATACATCTTCAAATCCATCTGTCTTCATTCCTAACTTGAATGTTGAGATTCTATCTCTAAGGTCAATCAGATTGTCATTTGTCAAATCATATTCTCCATTACTGTTATCAATGAGTTCTGAAGAATGTCCTGTTTCATCAACTGAGTATACTATATCACCAACTGCAGCTTTTGTACCTTCTCTAACATAATAACTTACAACACCTGCTGTATCAGTTGTAACTATCTTCTCATCTCTAATCGCAATTCCTGTAAAAATATTGTCTTGATCAAGTGAGCCTTGTACCACTTCGTATATACTTATACTCTCTTTAGTGATATATGATACCACACAGATACACAGGTATACGAATACTACCCCAAACATCACAACACCTATATTGATATTACGTGGTTTTTTGTAAGGTACAATCTTCTTTCTCTTCTTCCCAGCCAAACTTTGCGCCTCCTTACACTGTGATGTATTTAGTACAACACATATCGCATTATATCTCCTGTTGTACCAGTACATCGTTTTCTAAACAACCTTTCCATCTTATTAGTTATTTTTTAAACGATGTACTAGGACTATTGTACCATTTTTGCTCGTCTCATACAACAACGGATTTTATATTATATCGTATTTTTTTTATTTTTTATAATATTTTTTTCATTTTAGTTAATAATACTAGTATAAATGAAAGGAGGATTTTATGGATTCACGAGTTATTGATTACATTTTGCTTATTTTTGTAATTATTGGCGCTGTTAACTGGGGGCTAATTGGTTTCTTTAATTTTAATCTTGTAAATTTTCTATTTGGTTCCGGAAGTATCATTGAAAGAATAATCTATGGTATTGTCGGTATTGCAGGACTATATGCAATAAGCCTTATTGGACGAGTACGAAGTCTTGGCGACTCTGAGTAAAACATACTATAAAAATGTTATAAAAAATGGAAGTTTAGTATTTATCATGCTAACTAAACTTCCATTTTTCTTGATAATAAACTCTTTTATTAATAACTTCTAAAGAATTATTTCCTATTTTGCTATATTCTGTAAAAGTAACTTATAGTGATACTACCACATATTCTTTTACATCATCTGGCAACTTTTCTTCATTAAATGATACACTTAATGTGAAATTGATATTATATAACTTACTGATATTACTAATCTCTTCGATTGTATGACTTATATTAGTTTCATCTACATTTGCAACTTTTAGAAAGCTGTCTATAAATACATCTTCAATATCATGATCCTGTGATAGGATTCCATATAAGAATCCCACAAATCCTTCATTAGTTATAAATGGATAGTCTGTTACATTAATAAGTCTTACTTTATTACTTACTTCATACATATGTCTGGTGCTTTTATCCAGGAAAATAACATTTCCTGTACTACTCTCTACTGCCTTATTAACTCTGTCAATTAGATGCTTTGTCTTACCTTTGCCTTTCTCTCCGGCGATAATCTGAATCATTGCAATCTCCTCCTTAAGTTTATAATAAGAATTTCGTACAAAAAACATATACAATAAAACATATATATTATTATTCGGTAGATTTTGTTAAAATTACATAAGCTTTTTTAATTATTTGTAACTTTTCTCAGCAATGTTGACATATTAGTATATAAAGTATAGTAATCCGAATTACCTGTTACGATTGAGATATATGATTTACCCGCTGCATCATTAGATAGCAATATAAGATTATATCCTGCCTGATCTGTATAACCTGTCTTACCACCAATCACTGTTATTCCATCCGGTATTGTATACTCTCCGGAAAGATATTTGTTAGTTGATGTCCATGTTGCTTCTTTTGATGTTCCATCAGCAAGTGTATAGGTTGTTGTATATGATGTAGTATTAACAATCGTCTTAGCTTCTTCATATTTAATCAGCTGATTGAATATAAGATAGAGATCGTATGCCGTAGTATAATGATCATCATTATGTAATCCATGTGGATTAACAAAATGTGAATTTACTGCCCCAAGTGCATGAGCTTCACTATTCATTAATTTTACAAATTCATCAATACTTCCACTTATATGTACAGCAAGTGCTGCCGCACAATCATTGCCTGATGTTACAAGTGTTCCATTTAACAGCTGTCTTACTGTTAACTTATCTCCCGGCTTTATGTAGCAAAGTTTACTTCCGGCTTCTGTAACCATTGCATCGTCTGTTATTGTTACTATATCATCAAGATTACAATATTTGAACGCAAGATATGCTGTCATAATCTTTGTTACACTTGCAGGATATATTCTTTCGTTTGCATTTTTTGAAAATACTACCTGTCTGTCTGTTACATCTACAATAAGACCACTTTTTGATGTCAATTTATCATCAATATATGCACTCTCATCTCCAACTATAGCCACATCACCAGCAAGCGGTTCAAGCGTACCAAAGCTGCCAAAACTCTGCTCGGAATCTTTGGCAACACTCATAAATTGATACTCCTGCATTGTAGCAGTACTATTACCACATGCTGACAGACATATTGATAACCCAAGTATTGCTATTATATATTTCTTCATTATGTTCTCCTATTATTTATACATCTCTCGCCAGTCTAAATCACCACGATCTAATGCTCTTATAAGAAGTTCTGCTGTTGCTACGTTAGTTGCAAGAGGTATATTATGCATATCACATAATCTTACTACATCATTAACATCTGGTTCGTGTGACTTTGGTGTAAGAGGATCTCTTAAGAATATTACAAGGTCTATCTGATTATGCTCAATCTGTGAACCAAGCTGCTGTCCTCCACCTAAATGTCCTGCAAGATATTTATGCACATTTAAGTTGGTTACCTCCTCTATAAGTCTTCCTGTTGTTCCTGTTGCATATAATTCATTTTTGTTCAAAATACCTCTATATGCAATACAAAAATTCTGCATAAGCTTTTTCTTTGAATCATGAGCTATTAATCCAATATTCATCTCTATATCCTCCTAATGTTATTTTCTTTCATGTAATCCTATATTAATAATGAATCCCATACTTCCAAACATAGAGAGTAATGAACTTAGTCCATAACTTACAAATGGAAGTGGAACTCCGGTATTAGGCAATAATTTTGTCGCAACACCGATATTAATAAAGGTCTGAAGCGTTATCATCGCTCCAATTCCTATAGCAATAAGTCTTCCCGTTAAATCATTGGCTCGAATAGCAGTAATTATACATTCAAGTACAATTAGTACTAACAATATTAAAATTGTACAACCTCCAATCAATCCTAATTCTTCTCCAACAACAGCAAATATAAAGTCTGTCTGTGGCTCTGATATAAAGTTACCATTCTTAACTGAAGATACATCATCATTATACAAGCCTTTACCATTAAGCTGTCCTGATCCAATTGCAAGAAGTGAGTATTCCTGCTGGTATCTACCATTATCATATTTGTCCGGTTCAACGAATGCCATAATACGTTGTACCTGATAATCTTTTAACAATTTTTGATTAGGCTGTTGTATATATATAATGAGTCCT
This sequence comes from Falcatimonas sp. MSJ-15, assembly GCF_018918265.1. Lineage (GTDB taxonomy): Bacteria > Bacillota > Clostridia > Lachnospirales > Lachnospiraceae > Falcatimonas. Next base: position 117,859 of record NZ_JAHLQC010000012.1, on the reverse strand, counting down.
GCCGCAATCGGCACGCATACTAACAATGCTCCTGCTATAATCTTATAACTGAGTTTTGATACATATAAGATTATTAATATAATTCCTATTGTAAGAATAGTAGTTGATAAGTCTGGCTCTATTGCTATAAGTCCAAGTGGAATTAATACCAATATAGCAGTTATTGCAAGGAATTTGAATGTATTAATCTTATCTTTATTCGCTCCTAGATGTTTTGCAAGGAACAATATAATAAATACTTTTGCAAATTCTGATGGCTGAATTGATATTGTATCTTCTACAATCTCAATCCATCTTGTAGCACCATTTACTTCTTTTCCTACACCAGGTATCTTAACAAGCACAAGAAGTACTATATTAATTAAATATATCACCCAGTAAAATTTCAGGATTAAGTTATAGTCAACTAAAGATATAATTAGCATTCCAACCAATCCTACAGCTATACCCATAACCTGTTTCTTTTCATATGTTGCAAGTCCTGTAGCACTTCCAATTACAACAACACCTATTGATGCCAATAGTAGAACGAATATCAGCAATCTGAAGTTATATCTCTTTAAACTATACTTTTTTAACATATTATACACCTTTTCTATATTAATCTGTCATAATTTTTTTCTTAAATATTCTACAAAATTTCATCGCTTTTTCTATTACTTTTATCCAAAAAAACATTAACAATATTTTGCATAACTATAAATTGCACAATCACTCTGCTAAAAAGCAGAATGATTGTGCGAAATAAAAATTATCTCTTTGTTCCGTTCTTTAAATCTTTTATCGGAATATTGGCATAAAGTGCCGGAACATTACCATTATTGCCATCCGTCTCTAACTGTGTTATCTGTATATCAAGTCCTTCAGCATCGATAATCATGTATTTTGAAATAACCTGTATTATATCATTTTTAATCATTTCCATAATCTCTGGTGAACAATTCGCTCTGTCTGATACAAGTACAAGCTTTAATCTGTCCTTTGCAACGTCACTAGAACTTTTCTTTTTAAATAGTGCATCCATAAGATTCATAATTAATTCCCCCTGTTAATTGCCTTTTTTGAATATGCTAGATAATTTCGACCAGAAAGAATCCTTTCCTCCAAGATTTAATAGTGGAACATCTTCTCCCATTACTCTTTTGCAAATATTCATATATGCCTGTCCAGCCTGGGTATCGGAACCAACAAGTGGCTCTCCCTGGTTAGATGATATAACTATATTCTCATCATCTGGCACAGCACCAATCAAGTTGATTGATAATATCTCAACAACATCATCTATTGACATCATCTCGCCTCTTTTTACCATATCAACTCTGATTCTATTGACAATTAAATCACATCTCTTAAGTTCATTCGCTTCAAGAAGGCCAATTATTCTATCAGCGTCTCTGATTGCAGATACTTCAGGAGTTGTTATTACCAATGCACGATCAGCTCCTGCTATAGCATTCTTAAATCCCTGTTCTATACCCGCAGGGCAATCAAGAAGTATGTAATCAAATTCTTCTCTTAATTCATCTGTAAGCTTTTTCATCTGTTCGGGCGAAACAGCTGTTTTATCTCTTGTCTGAGCTGATGGAAGAAGATAGAGATTAGGATATCTCTTGTCTTTTATTAATGCCTGTTTTACTCTGCAGTTCCCCTCAACTACATCAACAAGATTGTATACTATTCTGTTTTCAAGTCCCATAACTACGTCAAGATTTCTTAATCCTATATCTGTGTCAATTAACACAACTTTCTTATTAAGTTTTGCAAGCCCTGTTCCAACGTTGGCTGTTGTAGTTGTCTTTCCAACTCCACCTTTACCAGATGTAATAACTATTACTTCGCTCATGCTACTTCCTCCCAATCATTTTTCTTACATAGTGATTAACATAATACAATGTATCACTTGTTAATATTATGATGAATTTTTTACATAAAATCAATAAAAAATTCAAAAATAACCAAATTTGTTTTTATATTTCGTCGGAAATGATTATAACTGAATATCATTAAGGACATCTTTATCAAGTTTTTCAATATAAATATTTCCACTTTCTACAAAAGCTATCTTTGGTTCCATATCCATATTCTTTTTTGATATGGCATCGTCAGGTGAGCGGGCAATCGTATCACCTATTCTTATCTGTACCGGATTCATATATAATGCCACAACAAATGCATTCTCATTGCCATTAATTCCTGCATATATTGTTCCTTTTAGTGAACCAAGTACTATAACATTCCCTTTTGCAATTACCTTTGCACCCGGATTAACATCTCCAAGTATTATAATACTACTCTCAGATTCTAACACCTGTCCGGAACGAAGAGTTCCTTTATGAAACTGACCTGTTCCGGTACTTTGTGCCATCAATTTAGCTTCTACAGCCTTTTTAAACATCTCCTGCCTTTCCTCGTCGGTATCAACTACACAAATAATATTGAGTTTTGTATTTGACTCAATGGTATCAAGAATCTGCTTTTCTTCTTCTACAGTAAGTTTTCTGCCTTTAAATGATATTGCCATTGTCGCATTTCCATAGAACTTTGCGGCACTTGAAAACTTCTCTGCAATCTTCTCTAACAAATCGCTAAAAGGCATGTCCTTGTCCATAACCAGGACAATTCCATATTTATCGCCTTTTATCATAACAGAATTATCCATTTTATCCACCTCTCACATTTAATCTGTAATTGAATTACTTGTACTTATTGTTGTACTTCCATTATCTTCAATTCCATAATAGAGTTGAACTATTTTTTTACACATCAGTGCTGAATTAGATGATGAATAAGCGTATGGTAACTGAACACTTATTCCAATCTCAGGGTTCTCATAAGGTGCATATGCAACGAATGTTGCATGGTTCGCCCTGTCTTCTTCCTGCTGTGCAGTACCAGATTTACCTGCTACTGCTATTGGTAAATCTGAGAACGTTGATTTTGAGGCCTCTGTAATAACTCTTCGCATTCCTTCATGTACTGCTGTCCATGTTGAATTACTAAGCTGTATCTGATTGTACACTACCGGTGCGCAGTCCATTACTACATTTCCTGAAGAATCAACAACTTTGTCTAATAAAGTAAGATTATAACAAGTTCCACTATTTGCAATTGCTGTTACATATTTTGCAAGCTGAATTGCTGAATAGCTGTTTGAGCCCTGACCAATTGCTGATGAGATTGAATTATTGTCAGAGATCTTTGGTTCTGTTTCATATACTTCAACGCCTGACTTTTCACCAAGTCCAAACATTGTAGCATATTTCTTTAATTTTTCCAGACCAACGTTGTTATCAAAGTCTCCATTAGAGTTAAAGCTAAGTCTATATCCTACTTCATAGAAGAAGTAGTTACATGAAACTTCTATCGCTCTCTCAACATCTGTAGCGCCATGTGCTGATGGATATATCCAACATTTTGGCGATGGAGTTACTGTCTTGAATATACCTTCGCAGTTGATTACTTCATTACGGCCAATTACACCTTCTTCAAGACCTGTGATAGAAGATATCATCTTATAAGTTGAACCAGGCGCAAGCGTCTGAGTTGTTGCTCTATTAAGAAGTGGTTTTGATGCATCATTAAGTAACATACTATAATAAGCGGCATCTATAGAACCTGACATCTCATTGTTATCATAACTTGGATAAGATACCATTGCTAATACTTCACCTGTATTAGAATTAGTTACAACACACGAGCCTGAACATGGATCAAGTGCAAGCTGTGCCGGTGTTATCTCAAGTGATGATATCTTATTAATCATAAAATCATATGTTGATGCACCATTTTGTATTGATTCATACATTCCATCGGCATCATCTAGTATTCCCTGCTCATATAACATAAGACATACTTCTCTGCCTGTTACTGCACCATCTTTAATAAGGAATTTATATAACTTTTTGGCAAAGCCACTATCATCTGTTATTGTATTAATTATATAATCTACAAGTATATTGTATGTCTCATCAAGGCTTGAATATTGTACATCTGTATTAACAGCTGACAGATCAACCCAGTTCATTGATATATAGTATTTGAGTATCTCTGACAGACTTAATTCATCTGAATTCCATGCCTGATATGTCTCATCTGTTTCATCAATCTCTGAACGTACTATAACATTATTATCAAGAAGCATGTTATATATATAATATATATATACTTCCATCTCTTCTGATAGGTTCTTATATGCTGTCCCTTCGCCTGTAAGTTCTTCTCGTAATACCTCTAGTTGTGTATCTCTCTTATCAAGGAACTTTGCATATACATTCTGTTCTGTATCTGTTCCATCAGGGGCTGCAATCTTACTCATTGAGAGAACATTGTTATTAATTAATGCATAGTATACATCTTTTATAGGTATCTGCACTTTTGTCGATGAGCCTGAAGATATAACTGCAGTATCTGATGTTGTTATATTGCTCACAAGAATATCGGCAAGTTCCTGTTCAAGTGCATGATATATCTTACTTTGTAAATTGACATCTATGCTCAGATATACATCATTACCAGCTTCCGGCTCTACTCGGTCTGCTGTCTCTAATACTCGTCCTACATTATCAACATATACTGTTTCGCTGCCTTTTTTACCATTAAGCTGTAATTCCATGCTTTCTTCAATACCTGATTTACCAACATCGTCATTAAGATCATAAGAACTATCACTTATTGATAATTCGTCTAACTGTTCCTGGTTAATCTTACCTGTATATCCAAGAATATGTGCCATTTCAACACTGTGATTATATCGTCTTACATAGTCTTCTTCTATTGAGACACCTATAAGATCATTAGAGTTCTCTAATATCGCTGCTACTGTCTCGTCTGATACATCTGTAGCAACTGTTGTCTTAACATATCTCTTATATGCATTAGTTGAAAGTGCTGTTCTTATTGTAATAATCTTTAATATATCTGCTTTGCTATATTTGGTCTGATCTATTCCATATACTTTAGCTGAACAGAGATACTCGATTACATCATCTGGTGTTGCTACCTTTTCTTCTGCTTTAAGTTCACTTACTTTGCTATGTCCATACGCATCTCTTAAAAATCTGAGAAGTGAATCATCACTAACAACATATTCATAGTTGCCACTGTCATTAACAACAATTGAATAATCGTTGTCCATCTTATCACCATTTTGCTCAATTATTGTTATCATCTTATATATTGTATCATTGAGCTTTTTATTCTTTTCTTTTGTTGATATATAATGTCCACTGTCTTCTATTACAACACAGAATGCCAATTCATTATATGCAAGCAACACACCATTACGATCATATATATTACCTCGTGTGCTGTCGATCGTTGTATCTCTCTTTATTCTTACTATATACTGTTCCCAATAATCACTGCCGCTTACTACCTGTAACTGATATAACCTGTTAATAAGAATTGCAAATAATAATACAAATACTATTGATACTACAAGTATTCTTGACTTTAATACATTGAGAACTGCTTCAAAAAAATCTTTAATCAAATTTACTTGCACTCCTTTTTTCTATTTCTTCAACTTTTCTGTTAATCACTAGAATTACTCTGTACAATATGATAGTAATAACAAGTGTATATATTGTCTCCGGAATAATTACATGTACAAAATTATATACAAATGAGCTTCTGTTTCTAAGTGCGAATCTTAGTACATATACCATTATTCCATATAATATATCACTTCCTATAACAAGTCCCATTGGAAGAAAAATCTCTTCTTTGTAATAACGTGCATGGAAAAAGCCATTAAGATAACCGACTACCATATATAACAATGCATAAAAACCTATAATATCACCATAGAATATATCAACAAGAAGTCCTGAGAAAAATCCTATGAACATTCCCGACTTCTTGCCTCTTATAAATCCATATACAGACACAAGCATTATTATTGCATTAGGAGCAATACTAGCTAGTGAAATTGCCTGAAATAGTGTTGACTGCAATACAAATGTAACTATTACAAATAACGCTTCCACGCATAATCTTAACATTTTATCACTCCTTATTATCCTGTGTCTGTTTAAGTTCTGTTATTACAAGCACATTCTGTAAATGCTCAAAATCTACAACCGGACTTATATATCCTGATTTTGTAAGATTATTGGAATCTGTTGTAATCTCTGTAACATAGCCTATTAATATTCCCTGCAGATATTTGCTACTTACATGTGAGGTTACAATTTTTGCACCATTCTCGACTTCAACATCTTTATTAAGCTTTTCAAGATGTAAAAGTCCATCATTCATAAGTTGCAAATCGCCTCTTATATAACATATATCTGAAGTTGATAATACCATTGCACTGACATTACTTGAATCATCAATAATTGACATAACAGTTGAATAACTAGGGCCTACACTTGTTACAATACCAACAAGTCCGCCATCGGCAATTACATTCATATCAACTGCTATACCATCATTAGAACCTTTATCTATTGTAAATGTACAAAAGTAGTTGCTTGTATCTTTGCTTACAACTCTTGCTGCCACTTTACTGTATGTAGGATACAGCTGATCAAGGTTATATAACTCTCTTAAATTATCAAGTTCGTACTTTTCCTGCATGAGCATATTATTATCTTCTGTAAGTTCCGCAACTTTTGCCTGAAGAGACTCATTCTCATTCATAACTTCTTTAAGATTAGCAAGATTATCTACTCTGTCTGAAAGAAGCATTCCTATATAATTCACACCATTTTGAACAGGTGTAATAACATAGCCTGTTATCTTATTAAGTGGTGTGTCAATAACATCAGTGGCATACGAAACAAGCATCAGCACTACGCATAGTGCTGACAGTCCTGTTAAATAATACTTTGCAGGTATAGTTATTTTGCTTCTTCTCTTCATAAAATATCATTCCCCTAACAATATGATTTGTCTTTTGGAGAATATGCCAAATCTCTATATTCAGGATTCTCAATAATCTCTTTAAGACCTCTTGCAACACTTTGTGATGGATTCTCACAGATGTTTACTTTAAGATCTGTCTCCCTTGTAATTAATTCTCCAAGATTTCTAATATTAGATGAACCTCCTGTTATAAATACACCTGTATCTATAATATCTGAAGCAAGTTCTGGTGGTGTTCTCTCTAATATGATTTTTATAGAATCTATTATAGTTCTGATAGATTCTATCATTGATTCATATACAAGATCTGATGAAACTGTACATTCAGCTGGAAGTCCTGTTACTACATGACGGCCAACTACAGTTATTGTCTTGTTAAGTCCCGGTGTCGCACTTCCTAATTCTTTTTTTATGTTCTCAGCAGTTTTAATACCAATTATAAGATTATACTGTTTCTTCACATCATTGATAATGATATCTTCAAATCTGTTACCACCGAATTTGATAAGTTTTGAGAGTACAATACCACCAAGTGATAATACTGAGATCTCAGTTGTATCTGCACCGATATTAGCTACAAGAATACCTCTTGCTTTGTTAACATCAACTCCAACGCCTATTGCATCTGCTACTGGTTTATCTACAACACATATCTTTTTTGACTTTAATTTTGTACTCTTAATAAGATCATAAAATGCTCTCTTTTCAACTTCAGTAATGTCATATGGAACAGCCATATAAAAGTCTGAATTATTCACATTACCTTTTTTGCCTGCTGATCTGTTTAAAAAACTTATCGTAAGAGCAACCATATTCTTGATATCTGCAATCACACCAAACTTTACAGGATATGATAATGCAATATTCTTAGGTGCTTTTTCATACATATCATAGGCTTCATCTCCAAATGCAAAAAGTTCCCTTTTATTCTTGATTGCAATTATATTCTTCTCGTCTAAAATCTCTTTTGTTGAACTATTATATATTTTTATATTACTGGTGCCACAGTCAACACCAAAAACGCTGTGTAACATAAATGGACTCCTTTCAATCTATTATGCCCCGTTCTTTTAAACTTACGTAATTATTATCACCAATTATTATATGGTCTATTAAGGAAATTCCAATTATTCTTCCTGCTTCAATTACTTTCTTCGTGCTATATATATCTTGTGTGCTTGGAGTCGAATCACCACTTGGATGATTATGTAACAAAACTATATTAACTGCCTGCTTCTTAACTGCTTCGATATAAATCTCTCTTGCTGATATAAGTGATGCATTAACAGTTCCTACCGTCATAGTCTTCTCACTTATAAGCCGGCATTTACTGTCGAGCATTACCAGCACAAGATATTCCCTGTCTTTGTGACGTAAGTCTTCCATATAGTAATCCGCTATGGTCTCAGGATTATCAAATCTAAGCTTTATATCAGCTCTGCTCTTTGCAATTCTTCTTGACAGTTCTGCTATACACATAATCTGAATTACCTTTACTTTTCCAATGCCCTTAATTGTCATAAGTTCTTCAAGTGAAAGTCTTGCGATTCCAGCTATCTTCTTCTCGCCCGTCATACTTATAATCTCCCTTGCAAGGTCTGTAGAACTAGCTCCTCTTACACCGGTTTTTATAATCGCTGCCAATAATTCTACTTCCGTAAGTGCTTCTGCGCCATACTTTTCGCATTTTTCATAAGGTCGTTCCTCGGGATGCATATCTTTAATTTTTATATATTCCGCCATACTCTTCCTCTAAACGGAATCTCTGTAAGTATTTAAACCAACATATTTATACTAGCATATTTTATGATACTTGTATACAAAATAATTATTTTAAATGTGCTAAATTTGCATGCACTATCTTTTCAAGACTCATCATTATACCCAATTTTGCATGATACCATGTAAGTCCACCCTGGAAAAATACAGTATAAGGTGGCTTTATAGGACCGTCTGCACTAAGTTCTATTGATGAACCCTGTACAAATGCTCCAGCTGCCATAATTACATCTGAATCATATCCTGGCATTGCCCATGGTTCAGGCGTTACATAACTGTCTACCGGTGCTGCTGCCTGAATTCCTTTGCAGAATTCAATTACACCTTCCGGTTTTCCAAATTCTATTGCCTGAATAATATCATGTCTTGATTCTGTTCCATTAGGTATTACATTAAATCCTAATTTTTCATATACATTAGCTGCAAAAATTGCACCTTTTAATGCACCACTTACTACTGTAGGTGCTAAGAAAAATCCCTGGAAAAGTGTCTGATTAATTCCAAGTGTTGCACCTACTTCTTTACCAAGTCCCGGTGAAGTAAGTCTATATGCCGCATTAGTAACATATTCTTCTTTACCGACAATATATCCTCCAATAGGTGCAAGTCCACCACCCGGGTTCTTGATTAGTGAACCTACGCAAAGATCTGCACCTACATCTGTCGGTTCTATTGTCTCTACAAACTCGCCATAACAGTTATCTACCATACATATAACATCCGGTTTAATACCTTTAATAAAACTTATAAGTTCTCCAATACGTGCTACTGATAATGTAGGACGTGATGCATATCCTTTTGAACGCTGTATTGTAACAAGTTTTGTCTTGTCATTAATTGCTTTTTTTATATTCTCATAATCAAAACTTCCATCAGGAAGCAGATCAACCTGTCTATATGATATTCCATATTCAGCAAGTGAACCATTAGATGGTCTTATTCCAATAATCTCATCCATTGTATCATAAGGTTTACCAACTGGTGAGAGAAGTTCATCTCCCGGTCTTAAATTACCAGCAAGTGCAACATTAAGTGCATGTGTTCCACAAGTAATCTGTGGTCTTACAAGTGCTGCCTCAGCATGAAACACATCTGCATATACGGCTTCTAGAGTATCTCTTCCAAGGTCATTATAACCATATCCTGTTGTAGCTCCAAAGTGAACATCACTAAGCTTATTCTTTTGCATTGCTTTTATAACTTTCATCTGATTATATTCTGCAACAAGATCAATTTTTTCAAATCGTTCTTTTAAATTTTTTTCGATTTCAGTACCAAACTTAATAACTTCTTTTGAAATTCCAAGTTCTTCATACATCATATCTGTACTAAATTCCATTACTTCGTTATCTCTCTTTCTTTTAATATCTCAAGCATTTTTTCATATACTTTTTCTTTGCTGCCATATTGACTTATATCAAGCATTGTTACATCCGGTTCTCTTCTAAACCATGTAAGCTGCCTTTTTGCAAAATGTCTTGTATCACGTTTTAGTATATATAGAGCTTCTAAAAGTGTACACTCGCCTTTAATATATGGAACTATCTCCTTATATCCAAGTCCTTGCATTGACACCAAGTTCTCATTATACCCCTTTTTTAACAGACTTTCAACCTCATTAATCAAACCATCTTCAACCATTTTATCAATTCTCTCATTAATTCGATTATATAATACTTCTCTGTCATCATTAAGGACAAAGTATACATAATTATAAGGTGATTCTTTTTCGCTCTGCTCCTCATTGTGTTTTGACATAAGTTCTCCAGTCTGTTTATAATATTCAAGTGCTCTTGCAACTCTTTTTACGTTATTCATATGAATATTCTCCGCAGATACCGGATCTACTTTTTTTAACATATCATGAATATACTGGTTGCCTTTTTCTTTTGCAAGTTCTATAAGTTCCTCACGATATGTATGGTCTGTGTCTGTCTCGGTGAATTCCACATTCTTATATATTGACTGAATATAAAATCCTGTTCCACCTACTATCATAGGAATATGACCTCTTTGATAGATTTCTTCAATATACTTATCTACTTTTTGCTTGAAGATAAATACATTGAATTCTTCATCCGGTTCAAACTCGTCTATCATATAATGTGGTACACCCATCTTCTCTTCTTCTGTTATCTTGGCAGTTCCAATATCCATATATTTGTATACTTGCATTGAATCTGCACTTATTATCTCTGCATTCACAGCCTTCGCAAGTTTAATCGAAAGACTGGTCTTTCCAACAGCTGTTGGCCCCGTTAATATTATTAATGGTCTCTTCATTATACAATCCTCTTAAACTTTCTTTCAATCTCATATTTACTCATTGATATAATAGTTGGTCGTCCATGTGGACAATTATAAGGATTATCAAGCGATAAAAGTTCGTCAATAAGTGTCTTTATCTCATCTAGTGAAAGTCTATTATTGCCTTTTACTGCTGCTTTACATGACATTGATGCTATCTTTTCTCTTATAACATCTGCCTCACCTTTTTTGTTATCTTCAACAAGTCCGTCAAGAACTTCTATAAGAAGTTCACTGTCAGCAACACCGGGGATATTCGATGGAACTGCACTTATTGAATATTCTTTTCCACCAAAAGGTTCTATTTCATAACCAAGATTCTTAAAAAGTTCCATATTCTCTTTAAGTACTTCTTCTTCACGCATACTAAGAGAGAGTACTATAGGTGGTGAGATGTATTGGCTTTCACATCTTCCATCTTCTTTAAGTCTCTTCATCATTCTTTCATACAGGACTTTTTCATGTGCAGCATGCTGATCTATCATATAGAGATTCTTTCCATATTCTACAAGCCAATATGTATCAAAAAGCTGACCTATTATTCTATGCGAGATCATAGCTTTTTCATCAAGGAATTTTAACTGCTCATATTGCTCTTTCTCTGGTATTTTCTCTGATATTACTATTTTATTAGTTTCATTGCCATTTTCTGCTACTAATCCTGCATCAGTCTCTTTATTAGCACTAACGTTTTCTGTCACGCCAGTTACTGTATGTACACTTACATCTTCTGATTTTACAGGCATATTACTGTTTTGCATATTGCCTGCCTGTTCTTCTACATTCTTACTCTTATATGGAGCATTCTCTTCTCTTATTAGCTGTTCCTGTATATTGCCACTACCATTTTCCTGTATATTAATACTACTGTTTTTCTGCATATTAATACTATCAGAAGTATTCTTATTATCCAGACTGTTATTCATCTCTTTTTTTACAGTCGCATTACCAATGCTATTGCTTATATAAGAATTATTAGCTGTATTAAAACTTAACCGCCTGTTCTCAAACGGTTCCGGCATTCTTGTTGAATTAATGGCTTTCTTCTCAATCTGTATGCTCTTCTCATTTTCTTTATCATCAATCACAACATCAGGTATCATCTCTCTATGCGAAAGTGCATGCGATAATGTATTCAATACAAAGTTATATACCTGCTGATTATTCGAAAATCTTAATTCCATCTTAGTCGGATGTACATTAATATCCAGAGTATCTGACTTAATAGTAAAATGCAATGCTGTAAAAGGATATCTGTGTTGCATAATATATGGCTGATATGCTTCTTCTATCGCTTTTGATATTATATTACTCTTAACATATCTACCATTTATAAAATAATTCTCATAATTACGATTTCCTCTTGTAACAACAGGTTTACCAATGAATCCACTTACCGATATTCCTTCTTCTGCAGCTGATACGTTAATTACATTAGCTGCTATATCTCGTCCATATATATGATATATTATATCTTTAACATTGGTATTGCCTGAAGTATGAAGCTTTGGCTGATTATTATTAATAAATCTGAATGATATATCAGGGTGCGATATTGCAAGTCTCTCTATAAGCTCACTTATATAACCGGCCTCTGTTGCAGGCGTTTTAAGGAATTTACGTCTTGCAGGTGTATTAAAAAAAAGATTTCTTACAATAAACGTTGTTCCACATGGTGCACCTATTGACTCAATAGATACTTCCTTACCACCTTCTATGACATATCTTGCACCTGTAAAAGCTTCTTTTGTCTTAGTTATTAATTCTACCTGTGCTACAGCAGCTATACTTGAAAGTGCTTCACCTCTAAAGCCAAGACTTTTTACACTCATAAGATCTATTGCTGATTTTATCTTGCTTGTTGAATGGCGTAGGAATGCTAATGGAAGTTCTTTTTCTTCTATACCACTTCCATTATCTGTAATTCTTATAAAAGATATTCCGCCTTCTTTTATCTCAACTGTAATTGCTGTTGCACCGGCATCTATTGAATTCTCAACTAATTCCTTGACAACAGATGAAGGTCTTTCTATTACTTCACCTGCTGCAATCTGATTAATTGTAGTCTGATCAAGAACTGCTATATTAGCCATTTAATCACCACCTGTTTTTTAATTTATTTTGCAATTTATACAAAGTATTAAGTGCATCAATCGGTGTCATATTGCCAAGATCAAGATCCTTTAATTCTGTTATTATATCATCATCTTTGACTGTATCAAACAATGACATCTGTTCCATCTCAACAACATTATAATTCACCATTGGATTATTTTTACCTTTATTCTTGCATCCGGTATTAAGTGCTATCTCTTTAGCTTTTTGTGATATATCATTATTACTAAGTTCCTCAACAAGTTCCTTAGCTCTCTTTATTACGCTGTCTGGCACTCCTGCAAGTTTGGCAACCTGAATACCATAGCTTTTATCTGCACCGCCTTTAACAATTTTTCTGAGAAATACAATGTCATCTCCCTGTTCTTTTACTGCTATACAATAATTAGATACATTATTAAGGACGCCTTCAAGTTCTGTCATCTCATGATAATGAGTTGCAAAAAGTGTCTTTGCACCAAGTAGTTTAGGATTACTTATATGTTCAACAACAGCCCATGCTATACTAAGTCCATCAAATGTACTGGTTCCTCTTCCTATTTCATCAAGAACAAGCAAACTGTTTGATGTTGCATTTCGAAGAATATTAGCAACTTCTGTCATCTCAACCATGAATGTACTCTGACCACTTGCAAGATCATCTGAAGCTCCAACTCTTGTAAATATTCTGTCAACAATTCCAATATTAGCACTTCTTGCCGGAACAAATGAACCAATCTGAGCCATAAGAACTATAAGTGCAGCCTGTCTCATATATGTAGATTTACCAGCCATATTAGGACCTGTTATTATCGCTATTCTGCTATTATTATTATCAAGATATGTATCATTTGCAACAAACAAATCATTCTTTATAACTTTTTCTACTACAGGATGTCTGCCATCTTTTATATCAATTATACCTTTTTCATTAATCTTAGGTCTTACATAATTATTATGTTCAGCAACAACAGCCAACGATGTAAATACATCAATAACAGAGATAGCTTTGGCTGTATCCTGTATACGTTTAACTTCACCTGCTATTGTATCTCTTATCTCGCTAAAAATATTATATTCAAGTGAGAATAATTTATCTTCTGCTCCAAGAATTATATCTTCTAATTCTTTTAGCTTTGGTGTTATGAATCTCTCTCCATTAGTAAGTGTCTGTTTTCTTGTATAATCATCAGGAACTTGTGACAGATTTGAATTACTGACTTCAAGATAATATCCAAATACTTTATTATATTTTATCTTAAGATTCTTAATTCCTGTTCTTTCCCTCTCTTTAAGTTCAAGTTCTGCAAGCCATGTCTTACCATCTGTTTTGGCTCTTCTTAACCTGTCAACTTCTTCATTAAAGCCTTCTTTTATTATACCACCTTCTTTTATCTGAATAGGTGGTTCTTCAACTATTGCTTTTTCTATAAGTTCATATATATCATCAAGTGTATCAAGATTATCACATGATGTCTTAAGAAGCTCTGTCTTAAAAGATGCAAGCATTGCTTTAATATGAGGTAACATCTCTAATGAACTTTTTAATGCAATAAGATCTCTTGGATTGGCAGTCTTATATGCCACTCTGCTTATCAGTCGTTCAAGATCATATACCGGATTAAGATATTCTCTTATCTCTTCTCTTGTTATCATGTCATTATTGAATTCTTCAATCGCATCCTGACGTGCTATAATCTGCCTTTTGTTAACAAGCGGCTGTTCAATAATCTGTCTTAAATATCTTGCACCCATTGCAGTTTTTGTCTTATCAAGTACCCATAAAAGAGAACCTTTTTTCTGTTTTTCACGAAGTGTCTCAACAAGTTCTAGATTACGTCTTGTAAAGCTATCAATTATCATATACTTGCCTGTAGAATATGGTGTTATCTTAGTAAGTTGTGATAATGAGTTCTTCTGAGTCTCATATAGATATTTAAGTAATGCTCCTGCTGCAATTATTCCTGCATCAAGATCCATAAGACCAAGTCCGTTAAGCGATGAAGTCTTAAAATGTTCTTTTAATATACCGGTGCACATCTCATCTCCAAAATACCATGCTTCAAGCGATGACATTGCTATATGCATTCTGTCGACCATATCAGATATATCAATTCCACTCATGTAAAATGGTTCATTACAGATAATCTCCGAAGGAACAAATCTGTTAATCTCATCTAATAATTCTCTGTCTGTTTCAACTTCTGTAACATAATAATCACCAGTAGAGATATCAACTGTAGAGATTCCATACATATTATCTGTATATACTATACACATCAGGTAATTATTTCTGCTTTCGTCAAGTGCCTGAATATTAAGATTCGTACCAGGTGTAACAACACGAATTACTTCTCTTTTTACTAATCCTTTTGCAAGCTTAGGATCTTCTACCTGTTCACATATTGCGACTTTATATCCCTTAGCTACAAGCCTATTAAGGTATGTATCTGCTGCATGATAAGGTATTCCACACATCGGTGCTCTCTCTTCAAGTCCACAGTCTTTTCCTGTAAGAGTGATCTCTAACTCTTTTGATGCAGTAATTGCATCTTCAAAAAACATCTCATAAAAATCACCCAATCTATAAAATAAAATGCAATCTTTATATTGCTCTTTTGTCTCAACATATTTTTGCATCATTGGTGTTAACTGTCCCACTATTATTCTTCCTTTCTTAGCCTTAATTTTGCAAGTCAAAATGTATTTTGCAATTATCAGGATTTATCGTGGTAATAGCCTGTATATCACTATTTTATGGCTCTTTGTTGTTACTCACGTAAATAAAATTATAACATTTAAAATTAATTTTTAAAAGAACATTTTTTATATCATAATATGACAAAATATCTCATTATATCAGCAAATTACTAATCTTTTTTACAAAAATATAAGACAGAACTGTTTATGTTCTGTCTTATACTGACCAATAACCGAGATAAAACACGTTTTTCCCGATATATGTACTAATCAAATTTTAATAAATTGTTCAACGTCTAATACAAAAATTGTTGCTCCACCAACATCAACAGAAACCGGCTGAGGTGTAAAGTCCGAATAATTAGATGTCATTACAGGATTTGCTACAATATGCTTTCTCTCACCACATTCAGCTGTTATTATTCCAATAACTTTATCTACCTGTTCTTCTTCTGTACCAATTATTAATGTTGTATTACCTGAACGGAGAAATCCACCTGTTGTTGCTAATTTGGTAACTGAAAAATTATTCTTATTAAGCTGCGCCATTACTCTGTTATCATCATCACTGCTTACAATTGCATATACTAATTTCATATTAACGCCTCACTTTCCGTTATATAACTGCAATAATATTATCATATTATTCACAGTAAACTGTCTGATTATATGTCATGCATATTAACTTCTGTTACACTTCTTATAATACCACTCTTATTCATTTTCTTCTAGTACTTTATCAAAAATATGTGTATAATCAAACGTCTGGAAATAATCTCTAGGTGTCTCAGCTCTTCTTATCATCTGAACACTTCCATCCTCTTTTAGAAGAAGTTCTGCTGATTTTAACTTACCATTATAATTATATCCCATTGAGAAACCATGTGCACCAGTATCATGTATTACTAAAAAGTCTCCCATATCAATCTTAGGAAGCATTCTGTCTATAGCGAATTTATCATTATTCTCACATAATGATCCTGTAATATCATATTTGTGATCGCAAGGTTCATTTTCTTTTCCCATTACTGTTATATGATGATATGCACCATACATTGCCGGTCTCATAAGATTAACTGCACATGCATCAACACCAATATATTCTTTATATGTATGTTTTTCATGAATAGCTTTAGTTACAAGGCATCCATAAGGTGCAAGCATATATCTTCCAAGCTCTGTATATATCGCAACATCACCCATTCCATTAGGTACAAGAATGTCTTCAAATGCTTTTCTTACGCCCTCACCGATAACAAATATATCATTCTTCTCCTGATCTGGTCTGTAAGGAATACCTATTCCACCTGACAAGTTGATAAATTTGATTGATACGCCTGTAAGTTCTTTTAGTTCAACTGCAAGTTCGAATAATATTCTCGCAAGTTCCGGATAGTATTCATTGCTTACTGTATTGCTTGCAAGGAATGCATGAATACCAAAATTCTTAGCTCCTTTTGCTTTTAAAATCTTAAAGCCTTCGATTAACTGTTCTTTTGTAAAACCATATTTGGCATCGCCCGGATTGTCCATAATAGAATTAGCAATCTTAAAATATCCACCCGGATTAAATCTACAGCTTATTGTCTCAGGAATTCCACATATCTTGTCAAGGAATTCTATATGTGTAAAATCATCAAGATTAATTGTTGCTCCAATCTTATGTGCATATTCGAACTCTTCTGCCGGTGTATCATTAGATGAGAACATAATCTCTTCACCTTTTACATCAAGTGCTTTTGCAAACATAAGCTCTGTAAGTGATGAACAATCAAGACCACATCCATATTCTCTTAATATATTAACAAGATATGGATTAGGTGTTGCTTTTACTGCAAAATATTCTCTGTAACCTTTGTTCCAGGAAAATGCTTTTTTTAGATCCTCTGCATTCTTTCTGATACCCGCTTCATCATATAGATGATATGGTGTCTTATAAGTTTTTTCAATCTCTTTTAGCTGTTCAAGTGTTACAAATGGTTTCTTTTCCATTATAATTCTCCCTTCGTTAATTCAATAAGTTTTATTTCATTACTAAGTGCTTCCTTAAATATATCAACCAGATTCTTCTTGTCTGAATATAGACATGTTGAATATTCATCAACTATATCACCTGTTAAGACATTCTGCGAATCAGTTATAAGTCTTATCTGTCCATTATGACTATTATCTGTAATATATTCTATCGTTCCTTCAAGTTCTATGCTTCTATTAGTGATAATCACTACTTTTCTGGATGTTCTTACCAATTCTAAAAGCTGTTCTTTGTAATTCTTAAGGAACTCATAATCAAGACTTATATATACTCTTTTTTCTGTATCTTTAAGCAGATTACGAATCTTATCTTCTATATGTCTTCTTCCTTCAATAGTTATATATCCTTCTGACTTATACTGTTTAAGCGGCATAGATATCATAACTTCTGTACTTAATCTCTTAAGATGTTCTATCTTGTTATTACAGAATTCCAGGGTATCGACCGCTACATATCTCGTTGCTGTACTCTCGGTTATATATGCAGCTCCTTTATCAACAAGTCCCGCAAGTGCCATATATGTATTAGATCTTGATATACCGGTATTCTTTGATACTTCATATCCTGTCAGGCTTCCATTCTTAACTAACTCAATATATATACAAGCTTCCTGTCTTGTAAGCCCGAATTCCATCAAGCCGTCAACTAATTCCAATAATACCACCTCTCATCATATATGCATATATATGTATACATAAAATTGTCAATATACATACATATAATAATTCATATATATTATTTCATACATACTACATCTAAGTTAGTTGTAACAAATAGTAGTTCTGTTTAGGAACACTATATCTTATGTATCATATTTTGTCAATACATACAATTGAAAAAATATATCAAAACGGCTCTTACATCTTAGTAGAACAGCTCTATTAATTAACTTTATAATTTTTTAAATAATTTGCTTGCATTATTTTACTTTTTCTGTTAGAATATTTTATGTTGTGAGTTAAAAACGACTTAATTTATTTAAGGAGGTGCTATTATGGCTAAATGCGCTATTTGTGAAAAAGGTGCTCACTTTGGTAACGCTGTGAGTCATTCTCATAGAAGATCAAACAAAATGTGGAAATCAAACGTAAAATCAGTTAAGGTTAAAGTTAACGGAAATGCACAGAAAATGTATGTATGTACTTCTTGCTTAAAATCAGGCAAAGTTGAACGTGCGTAATCTAAAATTTTAATAAGGCAGTTACAAAAGGAATCGATACTTTTGTAACTGCCTTGTTTTTTTGACTCTTTGTTATTATTCAAATAACACATTAATAGCTAACATATTAACAACTAACATATTAACAGCTAACGTATTAGCAACTAACATATTAACAGCCAACACATTAGCAACAAAAAAGATTGTATCCTAGCAAAATACAAAATATTATTACAACCCATAACCAGAAATATGTTGTAATGAAAATGCTTATTATCATTCCAATTGCTATCCAAAACAAAATAAATCCTAATAATCTTCTCATATTTTACCAAAATACAATCTTTTTATAATACTATGCTTTTTAATTGCAATATATAACTTAGCTTTCGTACATTAATATCAATCTACTACTAATGCTTACTACCAGTTTCAAAGATATTAATAGCATCTCCTGCCTGTTACTTATCCTGCTTATCTTCTGACATTGTATTTACAATATCATCTACAGCTTTATCAACGCTTTCATCTTCCGATGTTCCTTTTGAAGTAAACTTATCAATAACATCAGGAACAAGATCTATTATCTTAGTAACTGCATCCTGATTTTTAATATTAACAAGTTTAGTATGACCATTCTGTATAACCAAAACTGCACTTGGTGACATCTTACCTCCAAGACCACCGGCTGACTTATTCTTATTTCCATCTAAAAAAGCTCCTGCTCCAACACCAAATGAAACATCTACCAAAGGTAATATGATTGTATCATTAACTGTTACAGCATCACCTACAACTGTCTTTGATGATATAAAATTATTCATTCCTTTAAATAAAGAATCTACTGTTGAACCAAATTTGTTTTCTTCTGCCATAATTAAAACCTCCTGTTTATAAGTTTGTCTGCTACTCTCCTTAACTCCTTGTTAAAGTATACTTTTAAAGCAATTATCAATATATTAAAAAGGCGGATTCTGCCTTTCATATATATCTCTCCTCTAAATATTGCATTATCAAAATCAGGCATAACTTGTATATTCATTCCTGTAAGTGCCATAACAACAGCCAAAGCTCCAAGAATCTCTCCGGTAGTATCCGGGCTTCCTGTACCAAATTCAAGTTTTATCCTATGTTTTAATGGCATAATATGCTTAAAAAGCCTGCCTAGCTGCACTTTCGCAAATGCGAAATTATCCTTGAATTCTCTACTGTCTATAAACTCTGCTAATGCTAATAATTTAGTCTTAATGTCATCTGCTTTCTTTAACATATTCATAAGCTTTTTGCACCATGTTTTAAACTTATGATATATCTTTTTAGCTTTAAATACAAGCCTGCTAAATATATTCTTTGGCTTTCTGGTATTCTTTTTCTTTTGCTCTTTTGATGAACTGATATCGCTCTGATTAATACTATCTTCTGTATCGATACCATTATCTGTATTAGTGCTATCTTCTGTATCGATATCATTATCTTTATTAGTACCATCTTCTGTATCGATATCATTATCTTTATTAGTGCTATCTTTTGTATCAATACCATTATCTGTATTAGTGCCATCTTTTGTATCGATACCATTATCTGTATTAGTATCATCAGATTTATCAATACCATTAGTATTATTACTGACATTATCAGATTTATTCTCATCTAATGCATCAGTATCACAAGCCTTAGGCTCCATCTTAGGCCCTGTCTTTTCCTCTTCATTGGTATAATCAATAATATCTTCCTGTTTCTGTTTCGTGTCACCATTTATGAACTTTGAACCGTCAAAGCCTAGTATTCTTATCTTAGTATCTACTTCAGCTCCATCATATTTTAATGTAAAGCGAATAGCCGACAAAAGCCACGAGACATTGACTTTTGCCATTGTATCATCATATCTGTGTGCCTGTATTCTGTATCTTATTGGCACGAATAATATGAGTATGACAATAAGAAGTGCTATTCCTATTATCGCCAGAAGAATTATTCCTATTATTTTTAAAATCATTAATAAAATATGTAGCATATACACATCTCCGTTTACATTATTTCAGATATTCTCTCGTGTCAAATCCGCCTGTATTCTCATATATTTCATTAATTATCTGGCCTGCAAGCACAACTGCTTCCATATAACTGCCTGCTATTCCTACAACTTTCAGGCTGATTCTGTGATAAAACTTCTGTGTAAGCTCTGCCGCTGAATATATCTCAAGCAAATCATTATCTCCTATTGGAAGTGTAATAACATATACTCCAATCTGCATCTTTCTTCTTTTTAACTTGCTAATTATCTTCTTTTCTTTGGGTTTTGCTTCTTCACTTATATATAGTCTGCTATATATCTCCATTGTCGCACCCCCAATCTGTATTATTCAAATATAATATTTTTAATAATCTCTTCAACAGCTCTCTTTTCAGCTTCATCACTACATCCAAACAATGAATTCTCTACATATTCTGTAACTTCATTAAGAGAATTGAAAAATACTGGAAGCGAGCTTAACACTACTGACATAACAGCTCTGTTAAACTGCTTAGTCTTACCTGTAAGAAATGCTGCAAATTCGTCTATAAGTTCATCTCTCTTATTCATAAGAACATTCTCATCTATAATATCTTCTGCTCCATTGTCTGCATCAAGTTCAATAAAGATACTTGTAGACTGTAACTGTGAGATAACTTTAAGTGTTGCATATATCTTATCAAGCATAAGACTTCTGCACATATCCATAGAATCATTAATAACATCATCAAGTACATATTCTGATGACATAATAATCTCTGATATTCTCTCCTGTTCACCTTCTAGCTTATCGAATGCTATATCAATATCATTTTCTGTTAATTCTGATTCAATCTTATTATATCCATTATATGCATATTTTAAAATAGTCTTTGCTGCATCAATTTTCTCAACTTCATTAATTGCATAAGCATTAGAAAGTATAATTGCATATACATCATTAACTACTTCCTCAAATATCATATATAGATCTGAAAGTGCATATACTTTTTCGGCTGCAATAGTAAGAAGATCTCTATTCTTTGTATACATCTGTTCATCATCTTTTGCAAAATCTTCACTCTCAAACTGATTTAGGATATCATATAGTTCTGGAAGTTCATTTTCAAAGCCTTCCGGTCTTAGTATTGTTGCTGATGTTCTTATCATATAGATAAAATCATCAACAGTTTTAACAGTTGCACCTTTATAAAGTGTAAATGTATCAGAAAGATGCTCTAAGAATTTTGACTTTGTCATTCTAACAGGCAACTGACCTATCATCTCACTTATCTTAAGATTAATTGTATTATTCTCTCGCTCACTGACAATATAATTCATTATATCTTTACCAAGTTCATTCTTATAATAAGTATCATCATATTCTTCATCAGAGAATTTGTACTCAATTCTGTTAAGAATATATTCATAGATATTAAAATGATCTGCATAAGAAGTAAGTACACTCATTGTCTCCATTACTTTTCTTCTTATAGAATCAATCTCTTTAACTCCTGACTCAATATCTTCTACTGACTGATTGATAACATATTTATCAACAAGAACATTAAGTCTTGACATAAGCTCTACTATCTTATCTTCTTTTGATGTTCTCTCCTGTATCAGATCACAGAGTGTATAGTAGTTAAGAGCAACTTTTGTATATGAGAAGCCATTATACATACTCATCATATAGTTACTATATTTTGAAAGATTTGTTTCAAGATTAACTTTTTTTGTTATCTGCTTTAACACTGAATTTATTTCTGACATTTATATTACCTCGTTTACTATTTTTCTTAAAATCGACTTTATTATTATATCAGTTATAGATGCAATTCACAAGAGTTTTATAATGTCAAAAAACCACATTCCACAATATGAAACTGTATCATTGTAAAAAACATATATCAATATATCATTTTAGAAAATACAATTTCTTATTATGTAAATGTGGTTTTTATAATTTAATCTTTGTTATCTTAGGCTTTTGCAGATTAAACTTTATCATTTTAAGCCAATATTTATGAATTAGTTTTCATAAACTATTTTTTGATATCTTAATCTTTATTGCCCAGTTTTTTATTTTTTCTTTGATATCTCAACTGCTCTTAATAATGCATCATCAATATTCTTGCAGAAATTCTCTTCACCTATCTCTTCTACAAAGCATGCCTTTTTCATCATCTTATATGGCTGTTCATTAACATGTGAGAATATCAATTTGACATCTGCTCTCTTACACTGTTCATTCAATTTACGAAGTGTATTAAGTGCTGATATATCCATTGCTGGAACACTTCTCATTCTGAGGATAACAACTTTTTTACTATTATCAAAAGCAACTTTCATAAACTGATCTGCTGCTCCAAAGAACATTGGTCCGCTAATCTCATATACAAGTGTATCTTTAGGAACTGCTTTTAAACCTATTCTGTCAACATCTTCATTCTCATCTATATATGTCCATCCGGATACTTCTGTTACATCTGCCATTCTCTTAACAAAAAGTATAACTGCAAGTAATAGTCCTGCTGCTATTGCAATTACAAGATCGAATACAACTGTAAGCACAAATGTAACTGCAAATACGAGAATATCACTCTTAGGTGATAACTTTACAAGGCTTACACATGATCTCCATGAACTCATATTATAAGCTACTATAAACAGAATTGCTGCTATACATGGCATCGGAATAAGTGCCGCATAAGGCATAAGAAGTACAAGTATGAGAAGAAGACATATTGCATGTATCATTCCGGCAATTGGTGTACGTCCGCCATTTTTAATATTGGCTGCAGTTCTTGCAATCGCTCCTGTTGCAGGAATTCCTCCAAAAATGGCTGAACCAATATTACCAACGCCCTGTGCTATAAGTTCCATATTAGAATTATGTCTGTCACCAACCATACCATCAGCAACTACACATGATAATAGAGATTCAATAGCTGCAAGTATTGCTATTGTAAAAGCATCTGGAACGACATCTCTAAATATCTTAAGTGACATCTTAGGTAATGCCGGTGTTGGTATCTTAGATGATATATCATATAGATCGCCTATTGTATTAACGTTCAAGTCAAGACACTTAACAAGTGCCGCAGTAACAACTACAGCGATTAGTGAACCCGGAATCTTGTTAAGTCCCTTGATTTTAGGCCATACAATCTGAATTACAAGTGCTAAAAGTCCTATTACAAGTGCCATAAAATTAATTGTTGTTATACTCATTCCAATTGCTTTTACTTTATCCATTGTCTCAATTGGTGATGTTGTAAATGTAAGTCCAAGAAAATCTTTTACCTGTCCAATAATAATTGTAACAGCTATACCTGCTGTAAATCCTGTTGTAATTGTATATGGAATAAATCTTATAAGGCTTCCAAGTCTTAATATTCCCATAAGTATTAAGAATATACCTGCAACTATTGTTGCTGCAATAAGTCCTTCCATTCCATTTTTTGCTACTATACCTGCAACTATTGTTGCAAATGCTGCTGTAGGTCCTGCTATCTGAACCCTGCTTCCTCCAAGAAAAGATATAAGAAATCCAGCAACAATAGCTGTATATATACCTTGTTCAGGATTAACACCTGAAGCTAATGCTAAAGCTATTGACAATGGTAATGCTATAATCGCAACAATAATACCAGAGATCAAATCTTTAATAAATTGTTCTTTTGTGTATGTTTTCATTGTAGAAAACAACTTTGGCTTTAAAGTTTCCATTTTATCCTCCATTTTATACATATCTGCTTTTTTGTCGAAAAAAGTGACAATTAATCATAAATCTATACTGTCCAATTTTCAAGTGATAAATAACAATTAGCGTTTTTTTATAAGATATTTATAAATTTTTTGTTAACTATTCCGTCTTTTTGTATATTTTTATATTGGATATTCGATATAAAACATATATATTGCGAAGGAGGTCACTTTGTATGAAATGCCAAAGAACAGCACTTGTAGTAGAAGCAGTACCCTATGAACCAGGCAAAGGATATGAAGATGGTTTTGAGCCATATGTTGAAGTCATAACTAACGGTTGGATTAACTGCGATAATCTCATCAAGTTCGAAAAAGATAAAACTATCGTATGTCCATATATATCCAACAGACGAGGACGTTCATTTATCAAAGAAGGAGATTATATTATAATAGAATCTGATGGTAATAAGCATGTATGCAGTAAGCAATTGTTCCCGAAGAGATTTGAAGTTCTTGATTAGCGATTCTTAAATCGCAATAATTAAGACTTTCTACAATTCTTAGACAAAATGATAAGATGCATAATACAGATATGCAATTAAAAAATATCAAACGTGCAATAGCCTGATCTTGAACATATTCTAAAAGTCGGAGTAAAATCAGACATTAGATTCTTGTTCAAAATCAGGCTATTTATTTTTATGATATATTATATGCTTGTATCTTATATACTTATATTTGGTATTTTGTATATTATATGCTTATATATCATATACTTATATTTGTTATTTTTGTATTTTATATGCTTATATATCATATACTTATACTTGTTATTTTTGTACTTTATATTCCTATATTTTTTACATTAATACTACTCTGCAATCTCACCTATGTAATAGAATCCTTTTGATTCATTAAGTTTGACATTAACAATCTTACCAATAAGGCTTCTGTCACCCTTAAAGTGAACAAGAATATTATTACTTAATCGTCCTGTAAGCATTGTATCGTCCTGTTCATTGACATCTTCGCACAATACTTCCATCACTCTTCCTTCATGACGTTTGCAATATTTTTCTGAGCCTTCCTGTACTACTTTTAGAAGTCTGTTAAATCTTTCTTTTACAACGTCTTCCGGAACCTGCCCATCCATAGTAGCTGCAGGTGTACCCGTTCTCTTTGAGTATATAAAAGTATATGCACTGTCAAATCCGGCTTTTCTTACAACATCAAGTGTATCTTCAAAATCCTCTTCTGTCTCTCCTGGAAAACCAACGATAATATCTGTTGTAAGAGATACATCAGGAATCTCTCTCTTAATCTTCTCAGCAAGTTCAAGATAACGTTCCTTAGTATAGTGACGATTCATGATCTTAAGAAGTCTTGAACTTCCTGACTGTAATGGAAGATGTACATGTGCACATATCTTCTTTGAATGTTTCATAACTTCAATAACATCATCTGACAGATCCTTAGGATGTGGTGTCATAAATCTTATTCTCTTAAGTCCTTCTATCTTCTCTACTTCCTTAAGAAGTTCTGCAAAAGATATTGGATTCTCAAGATTCTTACCATAAGAATTAACATTCTGTCCAAGAAGCATAACTTCAACAACACCATCAGCTACTAACTTCTCTATCTCTCTTATTATATCTTTTGGTTCTCTGCTTCTCTCACGTCCTCGTACATAAGGAACTATACAATAACTACAGAAATTATTACATCCAAACATTATATTAACACCTGATTTAAAAGGATATTTTCTAATACTTGGAAGGTCTTCAACTACAAGTTCTGTATCTTTAAGTACATTAACAATCATACTTTCTGAATTATATCTTGCAAATATAAGTTCTGCTAATTTGTAGATATTATGTGTTCCAAATATAATATCTACAAATCTATATGATGATTTGATCTTATCAACGACTTCTTTTTCCTGCATCATGCATCCACATAATGCAATCTTCATTGATGGATTTTTCTTCTTAAGACTATTAAGATGTCCAAGTCTGCCATATACTCTTGTATTCGCATTCTCTCTTACTGTACATGTGTTATATATTACAAAGTCTGCACTCTCATCTTTGCCTTCAACATAACCAATCTCTTCAAGAATACCCTGGAGTTTTTCAGAATCTCTTGCATTCATCTGGCAGCCAAAAGTGGCAATAAAGAAAGTAAGGGGCCTTTTAAGCCTCTCACTTTCATCTTTTACCATCTTACGACATAATGCCATATAATAATATTGTCTTTCAGGTTCTGTCTCCGGGATAATTCCACTTGTAATATCAATATTGTCAAAATTTATCTCGTTAATCATCTAAAATACCTCTAATTTAAGAAATCTATTAATTTTTTACTTCTTGAAGGATGTCTTAGCTTTCTTAATGCTTTAGCTTCAATCTGTCTTATTCTCTCTCTTGTTACATTAAAATGCTGTCCTACTTCTTCAAGTGTTCTTGCACGTCCATCATCAAGTCCAAAACGTAATCTTATAATCTCTTGTTCTCTCTCTGTAAGAGCTGACATTGCTGCATTAATCTCTTCACGAAGGATAGTAATTGTTGCCGCATCATCTGTTGTTCCGATTGTCTCATCAGCAACGAAATCTCCAATATGGCTGTCTTCTTCATCACCAACAGGAGTATCAAGTGATACTGGTTCTCTTGATATCTTTAATATCTCTTCTACTTTTTCTACAGAAACTCCCATCTCTTTAGCTATCTCATCTGCTGATGGCTCACGTCCAAGATCAAGTATTAACTGTCTCTGAACACGAATTGTTCTATTAATTGTCTCTACCATATGCACCGGAATTCGGATTGTTCTTGACTGATCAGCAAGTGCTCTTGTTATAGCCTGTCTAATCCACCACGTAGCATATGTACTGAATTTGTACCCTTTTGTATAATCAAATTTATCAACAGCTTTAATAAGTCCAAGATTGCCTTCCTGAATCAGATCAAGAAGCTGCATACCTCTTCCGACATATCTCTTTGCTATACTTACAACAAGTCTTAAGTTGGCTTCTGTCAACTGCTTCTTCGCCATCTCATCTCCGGCTTCCATCTTCTTCGCAACTTCAATCTCTTCTTCAATTGTTAAAAGTGGGAAGTTACCAATCTCTTTTAAATACATACGCACAGGATCTTCTGTGTTAATTCCATCTGGAACTGACAAATCATCTACTATTATATCCTCGTCTGCATTTAATAATAAATCATCATCTGGTTCTTCCTCTTCCATGCGAAGAACATCAACACCATTCTTCTCTAAATATGAAACTACCTTGTCAATCTGACTTTTGTCAAAATTAAGCTCCTTAAAGAAAGCTGCCACTTCTGGATATTCAAGTGTATTTTTCTTCTTTTTTGCAATCTCAAGTAATTCACTTAATTTGTCTTTAAACAATGTTTTTGATTCGTTCATGTATACCTCATCCTTATAACTAAGAAGCTGATACTTCTACCTTATTTTTGTGTTAAACAGACCATTTTTTTACAGTCTGCACCCGTTATATCTTAACACACGCAACATACATCATATATAATTATTAGAATTTTTTCAACTACTTATTCCAATTTTTTTTAAAAACTTTTTATGTGTTCGGTGCTATGATATCATTATTATCGATATCCGTCTTATTTTAAATGAGAAATTAGTACTAAAAAAGTCCAATTTAATGAAGAATTGGACTTTTTTTAGCATTATTTTAATCTTTCGTTTAGTTTTTCAATGTTAATTTTAATAATTTGCGCTGACTTTTCAAATCTTGACAGTTCATCTTCTGACATATGTATCTCGACAACTTCCTTAACTCCTGTTCTGTTGAGAATCGCAGGTACACCACAGAATACATCATGCTGTCCAAACTCACCTTCAAGAAGTGTTGATACAGGAATTATTCTATTTTCATCATACATAATCGCTTTTATTATACCAACACATGCACACGCAATACCATAATACGTTGTTCCTTTACGATTAAATACTTCCCAGCCTGCCTGCGTTGTCTCTTTGACAAGTGCATCAAAATCGACATTGCCAAGTCGTTCCTTATTATCTCTTACAACATCATAAAAAGACTTACCTCCGACTGTTACAACAGACCATGGTACCATCTGTGAATCACCATGTTCACCCATTGAATATGCCTGAACACTTCTTGGATCTACTTTACATATCTCGCCGATAAAATTCTTAAGTCTTGCTGAATCAAGTGATGTACCTGTACCAATTACATGTGATTTTGGAAGTCCTGACAACTTGTATACATAATGTGCTATTATATCTACAGGATTAGATATCACTATAAAGTGTCCATTAAATCCGCTCTTCATAATAGGATTAACTATTGATTCCATAATCTTTGCTGACATCTCAAGTGTATCAAGTCTTGACTGACCTGGCTTTGGTGGAGCTCCCGCTGTAATTACAATAATATTGGCATCTCCACAATCTTCATAAGTTCCGGTTTCTATTTTAATATTTCTATTAAGATATTCTATACCATGTTTAAGATCAAGTGCCTCCCCGTATGCTCTTTCTTTGTTAATGTCAATCATTAATATCTCATCACATACTCCTTGTGTTACAAGACTGAATGCTACTGATGAGCCTACAAATCCACAACCTACAACTGCTATTTTTGTCTTCTGAATTGCCATAATATTCCTCCATTATCTTTGTATGACAAAAAGGATAGCTTAGGATTATAATCTAAGTTACCCCTTCGTACACATTATCTGTATATTATTATAGCCATTCTTTCTCATCTGTCAAACACGGTAATTAAAGCATTATCAATGTGTTTATTTATCCCGTTAAAGTGGCATTTATTATCTGTATAGTCAATACAATACCCCTATTATGGCACAAATATTACTATTGTAATCATTCAATATTCTCACAATATATTTATCTGCTATCTGTCTGATTATCTATGACTACTTAACTATTTATTCACTTACATGCCTAATTATTCTCTTATCTGTCCATCTCCATATATTATATACTTGTATGATGTGAGTGCTTCTAATCCCATAGGACCTCTTGCATGAAGTTTTTGTGTGCTTATTCCAATCTCTGCTCCAAAGCCAAATTCAAAACCATCTGTAAATCTTGTTGATGCATTAACATAGACACATGCTGCATCAACCTCATCTAAGAATCTCTGAGAATTAGCATAGTCTTTTGTTATTATAGACTCTGAATGTCCACTGTTATATCTATTGATATGTTCTATTGCTTCTTCTATAGTTGCAACTGTCTTTAATGAGATCTTATAATCAAGATATTCTGTTGCATAATCTTCTATAGTTGCCGGTTCTATATATGAACTTATTGCACATGATATATCATCACCTTTTATCACAACATCTTTCTTCTTAAGACGTTCAACAAGCAGTGGTATGAACTGATTCGCAATATCTCTATGTATAACAAGTGATTCGCAGGCATTACATACACCAATTCTCTGAGTCTTTGCATTATATATTATGTCAAGTGCCATATCAAAATCAGCACTACTGTCAACATATATATGACAATTACCTGTTCCAGTCTCTATTACAGGTACTGTACTATTATTAACAACATAATTGATAAGTCCTCTGCTTCCTCTTGGAATAATGACATCAACATATTCATTAAGACGCATAAGTTCTTTTACACAATCTCTGTTAGTATCCTCAATAAGTATAAGTGCATCTTCATTAACACCATTTTCTTTAAGTGTTTTTCTAATTACAGATGCTATTGCAATATTTGAATTAATTGCATCACTTCCACCTTTTAATATTACAGCATTGCCTGTCTTTAATGTAAGTGCAAATACGTCAAGTGTAACATTAGGTCTTGATTCATATATAACTGCGACAACACCAAGAGGTACTATTTTTTTACCTATCATAAGTCCATTAGGTCTTTTTTTCATATTAGTTACTTCACCGATTATATCATCAAGTGCTGCAACTTTAATAACACCATCTGCCATACTCTGTATACGTTCTTTGGTAAGTCTTAATCTATCGACAAGCCCTGCCTGCATATTGTTCTCTATAGCATTCTTGATATCCACTTCATTAGCTTTTATAATGTCATCTGCTGCCGCAACAATATTAGCTGCTGTATCTTTAAGAATCTTATTCTTAAGATCAGTTGTAAATAATTGTGTCTCTTTTGATGCTTTCTTTGCTCTCTCTCCGATTGTATGCATATCTGTCATTACTTTGTGCCTCCATATATGTTATTCTCTGTATATATATAATCCATTGGTATATCGAATATATCTTCTTCGAATTCTTCATCTGTAATCTGTAATTCGTATGCAGCTGCTATCTTTATCAAGTTCGTCCTGTTTGCAAAATATCTGTCATAATAGCCTGCACCATAACCTATTCTCTGAAGTTTTTTATTAAAGCCAACTCCCGGAACTACAACAACTCCGCTTTCATCTGTGAATGGATTCACAGGACGTGGTTCTAATATATTATATGCTCCTATCATGCAATCACTAAGACTGTGTATCTCATAAAAAGTCATATCTTTTCCTGATACTTTTGGAAGATATACTTTTTTACCGTCAAAAAGTGCTTTTTCTATAACTTCATTAACAATAACTTCATTCTTGATTGCCATATAACATAATATATTCGTAGCCTCTGCATATTCCTGTGAATTGATTATATTATTACATATTATATGTGAAAGTTCATTAACTTCTGCCAAATCCATACTACTGCGCTTTGATTTTAACTGTTTTCTAATTGTATTCTTCTTTTCCTTTATTTCCATATTTTTCTCCTAGATTAACAATTGTACCATCAGGATTTTTTATTGAAATTGTATTAAGTGTTCCTCTAAGATTATCTCTAAATGCCTTTACATATGCCTTTCTAAGTCTGTCCTGTTCTTCTTTTTCCGCATCATTAAGTCCTTCACTTTTTGACTTTCTGTAGAGTTCATTAATTCTTTCAATATCTTTTAAATCCATTATTCTTTCCTCCATATTACTTTTATGTACTCTCGGAATCTTCTAAATGAAGAATTCTGAGATAAATTTTTGATATGCAATAACATTTTTGCAGTGCGTACACGGTGTGTACGACGAGAAAATGGAAGCAGCATATCGGAAATATAGCCAGAATTATTTGTTTAAAGAAGATTCCGAGAGTACATTTTTATTAAGAACTGTATTATTCACTTCTAAAATCATCTTTCGACTTTACAATTATATCAGTACTCAATTCTCTAAGATACCATAAAATATGCAGGAAATCCATATATATTCTATGATATCATGTCTATAAGATTAAATTTTTCATTTTTATGAGCGATAAACAATGTTCCTACGTCTTTGCCTTCAACTATATCATTGATTATACTTACATCTGCTCCATTGGCTATAACCATATCTGCACCTGCATCTGTAGCTATTCCGGCTGCTGCAATCTTAGAAGACATACCACCGGTTCCAACACTGCTTTTTGAACTTGATTTGCCCATTGAGAGTAACTCATCTGTAATCTTTGGTACAAATTCTATAAACTTGGCATCTTTGTTATTATTAGGATCATCTGTATACAGACCATCTATATCTGATAATAATATCAAAAGATCTGCTTTTATAACCGCAGCGACAATAGCAGAAAGTCTGTCATTATCACCAAATTCAATCTCGTATGTTGATACTGTATCATTCTCATTAACAACCGGTATAGCACCATAAGTAAATAATTCTGTAAAAGTATTATATGCGTTGGTTCTGCTAAGATCGTTAAGTATTGTCATCTTAGTAATAAGTACCTGTGAAGTTATCTGATTATATTCAGAAAATAATTTCTGATATGTCATCATAAGTTTTGCCTGGCCAATAGATGCACAAGCCTGCTTTTTTGGAATACTCTCCGGTTTACCATGTATTCCAAGTGAATTAGCACCAACTGCTATTGCACCGGATGATACAAGTACAACATCTTTTCCCGAATTATGAAGATCACTAAGCACTCTTACTAATTTTTCAACTTTTGTCAGATTAAGTTTCCCTGTTTCTTCATGTACAAGTGATGATGATCCTATTTTTACTACAATTCTTTTCTTATCTCTTAGATTCTTCCTATATTCTTCCATTTTTCAATCCCTTCCATTTAATGCTTTTGTCTAAGACTTTATTTGTAAAAGTCTTTCCTTTAATGTTTTAGTACTATGATACACTAAATAAAAGAAACCGTCAATTTATGAATGAAATTTTTTTGCTATCATCTCTGCTACTTTTATTCCATCCATAGCAGCTGATGTTATTCCACCTGCATAACCGGCACCTTCTCCACATGGATATACGCCCTTTATATTAGCTTCAAAATTCTCATCTCTGACAATTCTAAGTGGCGAGGATGTTCTACTCTCAACACCTGATAATATCGCATCTGCCATATTAAAATTCTTAATATTTCTGTCAAATGCGTCTATACCTTCTATCATGGTTCTGTTTATATATTCAGGCAGTATATCTCTTAGATTAGCAAAAGCATTTGCACCTTTTGTAAGAGGTTTTACACTTCCATAAGATGTGCTTTTTCTATTCTCTTTATAATCGCCAAAAAGCTGTACCGGAACTTTACCTCCGCCTGCATTATAAGCATTCTCTTCTAACTGTCTTTGGAATTCAACGCCTCCTAATGGACCTTGAATCTTAAAATCATCAGGTGTCACTGTTACTATCATGGCACTGTTTGCATTATCGCTATCACGCTTATTATAACTCATACCATTAACAGCAAGACGTCCTTTTTCTGATGATGCATTAACGACATATCCACCCGGACACATACAGAATGAATATATGCCTCTTTTTTCTTTTTCTGACTGATATGTAAGTTTATATGATGCCGGAGGCAGACTTTTATAATGCTCATGATATTGTGACTGACTTATCATCTCCTGTGGATGCTCAATTCTAAGTCCAACTGCGAATGCCTTTGGAATCATCTCAAAATCTCTATCATTAATCATATAAAAAGTATCTCTTGCACTATGCCCAAGTGCAAGTACAACTACATCTGTTTCTATTGTCTCATTGTCATTTACTTCTATTGCACATACTTTTCCATTTTTTGTGAATATATCTGTAAGTTTGGTATTAAAACGCACTTCACCACCATATTTTATTATATCATTACGCATATTGCGAACAACTTCATGCAATACATCTGTTCCAATATGTGGCTTATTGACGTACATAATCTCCTTATCTGCACCTGCATTTACAAATATCTCAAGTACCTTCTTGTTACGTCCTGAAGAATCCTTTACAAGTGTATTAAGTTTACCATCTGAGAATGTTCCGGCTCCACCTTCACCAAACTGTACATTAGACTCAGTGTTAAGCTCGCCACCATTCCAAAAAGCATCAACAGTCTTTTTTCTGTCATCAACTGCTTCGCCTCTCTCTATTATAAGTGGCTTATATCCTTCTTTTGCTAACATATATCCACAAAAAAGTCCTGCAGGACCACATCCTACAATTACTATTCTTCCTTTTACTTCTTCATTCCCATGTTCCGGGAAGCTGTAACTGACTGTCTGTGACACTGTTGCATTCTTAGATCTTTTTATATATTTTGCTTCATTTAAAATCTCTACATCTATTGCATAAGTATAACTTAATTCTCGGCCTTTTCTTGCATCTAATGACTGTTTTACTATATTATACCTGCCTTTTATATCTCCTTTATATCCAAGTTCTTTTTTTATCGCTTCTTCTAATTGAAGTGTTGTATGCCCTATCGGAACTCTTATCTGTGTAACTCTTATCATATCCAAACTCCTTTTTTGTATATTACATCTATCATATATCAAGTCTATAATTATCGCAGACAATTTTGTTACTAACAATTAATTCCACTAACGTAACCTGATGACCATGCCCATTGAAGATTATATCCACCACATATTCCATCTACATCTAGTATCTCTCCTGCGAAAAAAAGTCCTTTATGCAATTTTGACTCTAATGTATTCTTAGTAAGTTCATCAAGAGAAACACCTCCACAACATACCTGTGCATTATCAAATGAATTAGTCCCTGTTATGTTAATACTAAAATTCTTAAAGCCATTAGCTATGTCTATAATCTGTTTTTCACTAAGATTACCTGTACTCATATTAATATCTATCTTTAGTTCTTTTAAAAGAGCATTTAAAAGTTTACTATTTAAGATTCCTGTAAAATTATCTTTTATACTCTTATCAGGATATGAATATATTCTATCTCTTATATATTCTTTACATTCTGTAAAATCCATCTCAGGAAGAAAATCAAGTCTGGCTATTACTTTTTCATTCTTGTTAAGAAGTACTGATGCAAAACGGCTTACCTGAAATACTGGTATTCCTGATATTCCATAATCAGTCAGCATAAGTTCACCACTGTCTTTTGCAACACATTCTCTCCCACTCATTATTCTTACACTTCCATCAGTTCTCACTCCTGCAACTTCTTTAAAAAATGGTGATGATGATCTTAACTGTACAAGTGCCGGCAATACAGGAACTATCGTATGTCCAAGCTTCTTGGCTAATCTATATCCACTTCCATCAGAACCAGACTTTGGTGATGCATTAGAACCTGCTGCAATAATCACAGAGTCGGTTTTATATTCTCCTTTATCTGTAATTATAAGATATCCATCTTTATTATCATATATTTTTCTTATATTAGTATTAGTAATAATATCTACATTAAGATATCTAAGTTCATTTTGCAATGCTTCGCTGATAGATATAGCCTGTCCGGAATTAGGATATACATATCCGTTCTTTATCTTAGGATATATCCCAAGATGCTTAAAAAAATCTATTACAGCATTATTATCAAACTGATTATATATATCCATAATATAATCATTATTACTTCCTCTAAAACATTCTTTATCCATATACATATTGGTAAAATTGCATTTTCCATTACCTGTTGCAAGGATCTTTTTACCAGCTTTATCTCTATGTTCAATTATTGTCACTTTTTTTCCCTGTCTTGCTGCTGTGATTGCCGCCATCATCCCGGCTGCACCTGCACCAACAACATATACGCTATGACTCATATTATTATATTCTCCTCTTTTATATCTGTATTTTACCTTAACTTTATATAAGTTGTTGATAAACTCATATTCATGTGCTATATAGATGCATTCACATCCTGTATCTTTATCGTACTTATCAGTCTTAACACGCTTCAAAAAGTTTAACTAGAATAGGATTCAAGAAAATCATACAGATCAACTATCGTCTCTATATACTTTCCTTTTGTAACTTCCATTTTGACGGCTTTTGGCAGACTGTCAACACATATACTAGTATAATCGTAAACAGTCTTCTTATCAATATAATATATTGTTATATAATCATTCTCTGCCTTAAGATAGTACTCATATACTGTCTCAGGTTTCTTATAGGTCTTTCTAAGTATCATCTTTTCATTGGTAAATG
Organism: Falcatimonas sp. MSJ-15; assembly: GCF_018918265.1. Taxonomy (GTDB): domain Bacteria; phylum Bacillota; class Clostridia; order Lachnospirales; family Lachnospiraceae; genus Falcatimonas. The sequence goes on along the minus strand of NZ_JAHLQC010000012.1, from coordinate 81,721 downwards.
CAATTAATTCATAGGATATTATTCCTTCTTTTATATCATCTATTGATGGAGATTCGCTATATTCTTTTAGATACTTTATAACCTGTTCCCTCGAATTGCCTATAAGTTCTGTCGGGATTTTTCGTTTTTCTTCTACAAGCGAATAGTCATCAAGATAATATTTTTCAAGAACATATTCCATATTCTTCTTCACTGTTATATCAATTCCTGTATCAGTTTTAACATTTGCCTGTGAATCACTATTTTGTGTCTGACTGTCATTATTACTTATACTATCTTTAGAAGAGTCTTCACTTTGCTTTTTACTCTCCGGTATATAATTAATTCTGTAAGACACATTATATGCTATTATGTATCCAGTTAACATAATAGCACACAACAATATAAGGCAGATAATATATTTAGGTTTCATGTCAACACCCCTTTTTACATATATTATCTGCCATTTTATTTTTTTTATTCAAATATAATTATCTTATATAGTGGAATGATAATCCCATGCTATCCAAATAAGATTCAAAGACTATTCAATATATCAAAATTGCTTATCAATAAGAGATTTCATCATTACAATCATTACATAAGATGCAATTTCTTAAATATTCCAAGGAGTTTTTTACCCATTGGCATACTAATAATATCATCCTGACTTAATCCTTTTAACTTGATAATTGATATTCCATATACTATTACTGCAACAATAATTGATACTGGCATTGCAAAAATATTACGTTGTGTAACTTTGTATATAGCCAAATATATACCATACGCAGCTGCTCCCATTATAATAGAACAGATAAATGGTATGACAAATGTACGTCGGATTTCCTGTCTGTACCTTGTAATCTTTCTTATCTTCTTCATATTAAGGTAACATATTACTCCTGCAAGCACAATATCACCAATAACAATTGCATATCCGCCAAGTCTGAACAATGCAAGAAGTAGATATACTACAATGACATGTGATATAAGCCCTATAAGACCATGTTTTACCGGTGCTTTTAATCTTCCAAGTCCCTGAAGCATTGCATTAGTTACTGTTGATATTGAGAATAACACAACTGTGATTGCACCAATCTGTGTATATATTGTCGCTGTCGTATTATCCTGGCTGCTATATATCGTATCATATATCGGACCTGCAAGTACTGCAAGACCAACCATACTTGGAATAGCTATAAGCATTGTAAATCGCATTGACATCTGTATTTTTCTTACTGCATCGCCTTTATCACCTGTCTTGGCAGCTTTTGTAAGACTTGGAAGTATTGATACTGCAAGTGCTGAAGCTATTGATACAGGCAGATTAGTAAATAGTCTGTACTTACTTGTGATAGATCCCCATAATGCTGCTCTTGTCTTATTATCTATTCCTTGTCTCTTAAGGACATGACCGAATATACTTGCATCAAGAATCTCACTTATATTATATATTGTCGTGCTTAAGATAATAGGTATTATTGTAGCTATTAGTATAGGATATATTGAACTGTATGACTCTCTTTCTCTTGTTATATCTCTTTTTACCTGACTTTCAAAAGAACGTCTGTACATAAGAAATACTATTGCAAGAAATACAAGTCCTGTAAATGCACCAACAGCAGTTCCAAGAATTGCACCTGATGCACCTTTTCCAAGAGCATAAGTATTAGTCTCTCCATTAAAAAGAACTAAGTCTGCAACACGTCCGGCTTTCATAAGCTGTGTACATCCTACAATACTTACTATCGCATTAAATATCTGATCTATAAGCTGTGATATTGCTGTCGGAACATTAGTTCCAATCCCTTGAAAATATCCTTTTATTACACCGGTTACAGCTACAACTAATATTGTTGGTGCTATCATTCTTATTGCAAATACACATCCCGGTGTATTAAGCACCTGATTAGCAAAAAACGATGCTCCAAAATATGTTATAAGAGTTGCAGTCGAACCTACTATTATTGCAAATAACATAGATGCTTTAAAAACAGTAAAAGCATTTCTCTTCTGACCTGTTGTATATCTCTCCGCAACAAGTTTTGAAACTGCTGAAGGAAGACTTAGACATGAGAGCATAAGCAAAATACTATATATACTGTATGCCTGGGAATAGTATCCCATTCCTTCTTCACCAAGTGCATTCGTTATTGGAATTCTATATACGAATCCAATAATTCTTGAAATAATTGATGAAACAGCAAGTATACTGCCCTGTATTAAAAAATTTGACTTTCTTTTTTTTCTCGTATTCATAATTTCCGCCCAACTATTCTATTTCTGTGTTTTTAAATCATCATTCGTAAATCCACCTGGAAGAAGTTCTTCGAGTGTAAATTCTCTTATTCCTTCATCCTTATCTTCAAGAACGACAACTCCATCTTTCATAAATTCAACCATAAACTGTCTGCATATTCCACATGGATATGTGAAAAAATTGCCACTTGATACTATTGCAACTTTTTGAAAATGTCTATGGCCTTCAGATACAGCTTTAACCATAGCTGTCCTCTCTGCACATATTGTTGCACCAAGCGATGCATTCTCAATATTGCATCCTGTATATACAGTTCCATCATCAACCAAAACTGCTGCTCCTACTTTAAAATCAGAGTATGGTGAATATGAATTCTCCATTCCTCTTCTTGCAGCATCTAATAATTCTCTGTTTGTCATATATAACTCCTATCTATATCAGTTCTCTGACAATATCTCTATTCTGTCAGTCTGATCCTTTTGTATAATACATACCCAGGTCTTTCCCTGATTTAAAACTATCTCATTACCAGCTTCGTCATAATATCTTGTTTTACCATATTGGCTGTCTTTTTGCCATGTAATATCAATGGCTTTACCATTAGTTATATATTTGCCTGCTCCACCTGATGATACATTAATATTAAGATATTGTGTACCATAATAAGATTCCCATCCACAGTATTGCATTATAATATTACGATATGCAAGCTGTTCTCCATTCATATCATCTATATGTTTAGCACCATATTGAAATCTGTAATATAGGTTATCGCTCTCATTATATTCAAACCATGGCTTATTATTAGGGTAGCCGACAACAACTTTTTTTGCATCTTCACCTGCATCAAGAGTAACTACTTCGTTCCCTTGTGCAAATGTATAATGACCGTCATATCCTTCAGGATAAGCTGTATTATATCCAAGATAATCTATACCATCCTGTATACATTCTGCACTTGTATATGCATTATGTGGTGCTTTTCGATCGCTCGTTCTATAATATGCTACATTACCGACTGATTCAAGTCCACTTATATTATCAATCTCAGAACTATTAAGCAATGGAAGTGCATATTCACATTGTCCATAATGAGCATATATTGCATCAAACTCTCTTGCAAAATATACATAATATGTTCTTGCACTTCTTACTGATCCTATCTTATCAAGATCATCATAATTCTCAAAGATTCCCATAAGTCTTGTAAGTCCACCTTCAACAGGTGCTTCATATACAACACCGGCACGACTTATACCTGTCTGTGGAATTGCATCAATTATATTATTAAGCATAATTGCAACCGGTCTTCTGTTTCCCTGACCTTCGTTTATAAGCTCTCCGGTAAGATAACTTCTCATCATGCCTTCCGGTATATAATATGGATCAACTGTCTCAGGTTCTGTTACTGCTTCTGTCTGTGTAACAGGTTCTGTCAACGGTTCAAGTGATACAGCTTCGACAACTGAAGTCACCTCAGGTGTCTCTGTTTTGTTACCACAGCCTGATAATGCTAAGGCTGAACTTAATGTTATTATAGATAATAATACCTTTTTTCTCATTACTCAGTCCTTCTTTCTGCGTTTTTTAATTGTTGTGCTAACTACTCTATTTTCATATATTAATCTCTTGTAATTCCAAGTTTATCAAGTATCTCTCTTTGTTTTTCTTCCATTATTCTCATCTCGTCTTCTTCCATATGGTCATAGCCAAACAGATGAAGCATACTATGTGCAACTAAAAAAGCCAACTCTCTTTTAGTTGAATGTCCATAACTCTCGGCCTGTTCATATATCTTGTCTACTGATAATACAATATCACCAAGAATAAGTTCTCCTGTATCCGGATCAAAACAGTCATCTGTTATGTTGTCATCATCAAATATACCAGGGCTCTTATACCAAAGCATAGGAAATGACAGCACATCTGTAGGTCTGTCTACATCTCTATGCTCTTTATTAATAGCATGAATCTCCTCATTATCTGTTATCAGAACATTAACACATACTTCATATGGACATCCAACATAATCACAGGCTTCTTCAATAACACTATTAATTATATCTTCATATGGTATGTCAAGTTGTCTTTTTGCTTCATATTCGATATTATATGTCACAATATCACCTCTATTTCTCTTTAAAATTTCTGATAAAGCATTCTTTTATACGATTATAATCATCAATAGATAATCCTGCTTCATCAAGATATCCTTTGCTCATTCTCTGGTAAAAGATACTGTCTGTAAGTTTTTCATAAGTAAAACTCTTCTTATTGTGTAACATATATTCTGCAGTAGTAATAACCGTATCACAGAGCATAACTATGGCTGCTTCTCTGCTATGTGGTCTTCCTGCTTTGACAGAATATTCTCTTATAATATTAATCAGCTGTTCCGGGAAGTTGTTATCAATAGCAACCTTCAAAGTCTCATTAACAATATCTTTACCACCACTAATTCTCCCTACTTCGTGGTATATACCTGCACACTTTACTAATAGTTCATCTGCACCTATCTCTTTTGCAGCTTCACTCGCAAGTTCAGCAACTTCCTGACCATGCAGGTATGCCGGCATTGAATAGCCTTTGAATCTTATAAGGAGCTGATTATCATTAGCAATCAGAGACTTAAGTTCTCTGATTAGTTTCTTACCCGGACTATTATATACGCAAATCGTCCGACTTGCAATAATGATAATAACATTTATTAACACATTTACCATTATGTTCTTTACAACCCACATGAATATCTGCTCATTAAAAATAAATTCAACAATTACTGTTGCAAGTATTGACATAAAGGCATATGCAACTGCTGAGATTATCATTATCTTATAATCTGTTATGTATGGAACAAATACACATGCTCCTATGCATACTATATAATATATTATATATAGTTCACTATTATCCATATTGAACAGATATTTCATAGATACAGATAGTACTCCTGATATCATTGCAATCTTATAGTCTGTATATAATGCATATATTACCGGTATCCATAATAAAGGTTCTACAATATTAGAATTAACTTTAATCGATATTCCTGTACATATAAGTGATATTCCATATATAATTATCATATTCATGACCTTATCAGCATATCGCAATTGTTCCTTAAATGCAAATAAAATAATTGCAAATTGAAACATTCCATAAAATATGTATCCCGCAATTTCATTGTCCCACATGTTCATTGACTTTGCTAAAAAGAAATAAAACAAAAATGTTACCACAAAAGATATTAATATCATGCAAAAAATCTTCTTTGCATCTTTTCCTATATTTAATGTCTTCATTTGTCCCCACCTGCCATTTTTATTTTTTATTAAGTATTTTATATATCTTTTTTTCTACTCTTATCACGTTTTTTATCAGAATCATCATTTCTGCTTTTAGCATATTTTCTGCCTGATTCACTGTGCTTATTCTCATACTCTTCGTATGCTTTTACTATCTTTTGTACAAGTGGATGTCTTACAACATCCTGATTAGTAAGTTTAACAAATGCAATATCATCAACTTTTTGAAGAACTTTCATTGCTACATCAAGACCTGACTGCGTTCCCGATGGCAGATCTTTTTGTGAAAGATCTCCTGTAACAACAACTTTTGATCCAAAGCCTATTCTTGTTAAGAACATCTTCATCTGTGCCGGAGTTGTATTCTGTGCTTCATCAAGAATAATAAAAGCATTATCAAGTGTTCTTCCTCGCATATAAGCAAGTGGAGCTACTTCTATAAGTCCTTTTTCTGAATTATGAAGAAAGCTGTCTGCACCCATTATCTGATATAATGCATCATATAGTGGTCTTAAGTAAGGATCTATCTTACTTTGTAAATCACCTGGTAAAAAGCCCAGTTTCTCACCTGCTTCAATCGCCGGTCTTGTAAGAATTATACGTCCTACTTCATTATTCTTAAAAGCTTCTATTGCCATTGCCATTGCAAGATATGTCTTACCTGTTCCCGCAGGTCCGACACCAAATACGATCATCTTCTCTCTAATCTTATCAACATAGTATTTCTGTCCTAATGTCTTTGGCTTTATAGGCTTTCCGGCTATAGTTCTTGATATAACATCTGAATCAATCTCTGTTATTGCTTCTGTTTTTTCTTCAAATGATAGTGCTAATGCATAATCGACATTCTGCTCTGTAATTGTATTTCCTCTTTTTGACAGTTCGATTAGATTATTAAAAACTGCTGCTGCCCTTTTTGCCATAATATCACTTCCGATAATCTTAAGTTCATTATCTCTTGCTATGACTGTAACTTTGAGTGTTTTTTCAATCTTTTTAATATAAGTGTCAAACTGTCCAAATACATTTCTGCTGTGTTCAGCCGGTATATCTAATATACTCTCAATAATACTCATAAATTTTCCTCTTTTCCTAATTGCTGTCATTCACAGTTAATTCATACAATTTTTGTTCCTGCATGTCATCAGTAAGAAGTTTCAGAGAAACATTTGCATAAATATAATCACTGTCTTTATATATTTTAACATTTTTTTCTACAATTTGAATACCTTTTTCACTTAAATTATTAAAATATTTAGAAATATTTTTGTTAATCATTGCTATTCCCTCTTCATCAGTATATTCCTGTATCTCAATTCTATACTTATTGCTTACAATATTCTGACTTTGATTTGTTATTCCAAGATTTTCTAAAAAGTCGCTTTTATCTATTATTGTTAATTTTTCTTCAAAATATTCTTTTTCATCTTCTTTCTCATTTTGTACTTTTTTCTCATTTTTCATCTTCCCTGATATCTTTGTGAACCACTTTTTGATTGTTTTACCGCTCTTTTTAATGTCCGGTTTCTGTATATTAATAGCAATATTACCAATTTGCAAGTATTTAGAATGTATGGCTGAATCTTCATAGACTTTCACATTATGTTTTATTGATATTTTTTCAATATATTCTCTTTCATATTGTATAGATACATCTGCATCGGCATGAACATATCTTTTTTCAATAACACTGCCATCATCACCTTTTAATTCAATAAGACCACTTACAACTACATCGCCACTCTTAACTACATCTCCTTTGTGGACAAGTGCTGTACCACTGCGTGTTATTATATCTTTTACTATTCCATCTGTAGATGCACAGATGTCAACTGGTTCTTCATTCGCTGATACAATCTCGCTTCCTTCATTCTCTTTTACATATATATTAAGAACTGAACCATCCTTTTGTACGCTTACCCATGTAACATCTAAAAACTCTTCTCGTATCTTACGTTCAATATCTTTTGTATTAACTTTCTTTTTTTCTATACCTATATTAATCTTTTCATTTTCAAGGCATACCTTTATCTCTTCATCTGTATATCTTATATTATCATGTATATTAATCTTCCAGATATGTGACGAAAGACTTGAGAGTATCATAAACATGATAAGTGGACTCAACAATATAATAATACGATATCTATGCATCTGAAGAAATGGAACTATTCCTGTCTTTTTTTTCACATCATATATAACGCCCATATCTGAACATATATCTTGTATATGCTCTATATTATTAAGGCTTACTTCAATGATAACCATATCTTCACATCTCGTTATATCATAGAGGAATATTCCTTGTGCTTTACATATATTAATTATTCTTACAGCATTACTTCCTTTTATTCGTATTATAGCATACCCTAGCATCTTTATATATTTCAGGGCTACATCACCTCATTAAGTTTTACTTCATCTATACATCCTGTTATCTGCATATCTGTATCACAATAATATACTATCTTCAATCTTTTTCCAAGAACTTCAATTCTGCCATTTTTCGTTCTTATTCGTATTCTGTTCTCGCCAAATTCCAGTATGCTCTTATAATTCTCTATATACATCTCACGTCTTCCGGTTATTGCTATCATGCAATCTTTCATTAGATAGTCATGTGATGAAGTCATACAGCAATCTCGCTTTTTTACTTCTTACTTACATAATATGGCTCATATATCTCTATTATTACTTAATAATTGTTCATTCTTCAAAAGATAATCTTAGAATCTGAAAAAACTCTAGTACAAAATCTATTGCATAAAACTTATCATTAAAGCCTATATTGTAAAAGTTTGTTGCATAAAAGCCTGTATCATAAAAATCTGCATCATAAAAACCTATATTATGAAAGTTTATTGCATAAAAGCCTGTATCATAAAAATCTGCATCATAAAAACCTATATTATGAAAGTTTATTGCATAAAAGCCTGTATCATAAAAAAGTTGCCTTACAGTTCTCACTGCAAGGCAACTTCGTTGCACATATTAATTATATTTACGCTTTCTAGCTGCTTCAGATTTCTTTTTACGCTTAACGCTTGGTTTTTCGTAATGTTCTCTCTTACGAATTTCCTGCTGAATACCTGCTTTGGCACAGTTTCTTTTAAATCTGCGTAAAGCACTATCTAAAGTCTCGTTATCTTTTACGATTACATTTGACATAGTCTCACACCTAACCTCCCTCCAGTTGCGTATTGTGCATAATACAACTGTTTGGGTATTTTTTACTGCACTATTTAGATTATACCATATTTTCTATTATAGTCAACAGTTTTTTTGTTTTTTATTCATTTTATTTTATCTGGCTCTCAACAATCTCATATGTCTTAGCTAAAAGTGCTTCTATTCCTGCTGGATTCTTACCACCGGCTTGTGCCATGTTAGGACGTCCACCGCCACCGCCACCAACAAGTGCTGCTACTTCTTTGATAAGGTTACCTGCATGTGCTCCTGCTTTAACAGCATCATCTGTAGCCATTGCAATAAGATTAACTTTATCTTCACCGACTTTTGATGCTACTAATACAACTCCACTTCCAATCTTTTCTTTAAGCTGATCTCCAAGATTTCTCAAAGCATTCATGTCAACGTTCTCAACTTTTGTTGCAAGAACTTTGTATCCTTTAACTTCTTTTACCTGGCTCATTACATCGCCTAAAGAATCTTTAGCAAGTTTATTCTTAAGCTTATCATTCTCTGATGCAAGTGTCTTAATCTCTTCATTAAGTGTCTCTATCTTCTTAACAACACCAGCAACATCTGTTTTTGCTGCTTTACATGCTTCATGTAATGTAGCTTCAAGTTCTTTATAATAATTAAGAACGCCATTACCTGTTAAAGCTTCAATTCTTCTTACACCTGATGCAACACCTGCTTCTGACACTATCTTAAACATTCTGATATCAGCAGTATTAGCAACATGTGTACCACCACATAACTCTTTTGAGAATTCGCCCATTGATACTACTCGTACATCATCTGCATATTTGTCATCAAATAATGCCATTGCACCTGTTTTCTTAGCTTCGTCTTTGTTCATTACATCTGTAACAACTGGAATACTCTTAGCAATCTCTTCATTGACAATAGCTTCTACTTTATCAAGTTCTTCTCTTGATATTGATGCAAAATGAGTAAAGTCAAAACGAAGTCTGTCTGGTGTTACAAGTGAACCTGCCTGTTTTACATGTTCGCCAAGTACAATCTTTAATGCTTTCTGTAAAAGATGTGTTGCACTGTGGTTCTTACATGTATCAGCTCTTAATATATCATCTACTTTTAAAGTTACTTTATCGCCAACTTTTAAAGCACCTGATTCCATATATCCAACGTGTCCGATTCTTCCACCTTTTAATTTGATAGTATCTTCAACTACAAATTTTGAATCGCCTATTGTGATAATACCTTTATCACCAACCTGTCCACCCATTGTAGCATAGAATGGTGTAACATTTACAATAACAGTTCCTTTTTCTCCATCTGAAAGTGCTTCAACAACTTCTGTTTCTGTTGTTAATACTGTAATCTCTGATTGTAATTCAGTCTTATCATAACCATCGAATTTTGATGTAATGATAACATCAATATCATCATATACAGTAGCATCTGCACCCATATAGTTAGTTGTTTTTCTAGCATCTCTTGCTTTTTCACGCTGTTCCTGCATGCATCTTTCAAAGCCTTCTTCATCTAACTCAAGACCTTTTTCTTCAAGAATCTCTTTTGTCAGATCAAGTGGGAATCCATAAGTATCATATAACTTGAATGAATCTTCTCCAGATAGAACTTTCTTACCATTATCTGTAAGTTCTTTTGCCATATCTGTAAGAATACTAAGCCCCATATCAATTGTCTTATTGAACTTCTCTTCTTCTTCTGTAAGTACTTTGAAGATAAATTCTCTATTATCATATAATTCTGGATATCCGTCTTTTGATTCTTCAATTACAACATTACTAAGATCAGCAAGGAATTTGCCTTCTATTCCAAGAAGTCTTCCATGTCTTGCTGCTCTTCTCATTAATCTTCTTAATACATATCCACGTCCTTCATTAGAAGGAAGAATACCATCAGAAATCATAAATGTTGATGAACGAATATGGTCTGTAATTAATCTGATTGATACATCGTCTTTATCATTAACATGATACTCTTTGTGTGAAAGTTCACATATCTTATCTCTTATTGCTTTCATTGTATCAATATCAAATACTGAATCTACATCCTGCATAACAACTGCAAGTCTCTCAAGTCCCATACCTGTATCAATATTCTTCTGTTTAAGTTCTTCGTATCCACCTTTTCCGTCACCGTTAAACTGTGTAAATACGTTATTCCATACTTCCATGAATCTGTCACAGTCACAACCTACTTTACAGTCAGGCTTGCCACATCCATACTTAATTCCTCTGTCATAATATATCTCTGAACATGGACCACATGGACCTGCACCATGTTCCCAGAAATTATCACATTCTCCATTCTCATCTCTGTAGAATCTTGTAATTCTGTCAGCAGGAACTCCTATCTCCTTATTCCAGATCTCAAATGCCTCTTCATCTTCACCATATATTGATGGATATAATCTGTCTTTCTCAAGTCCCAATACTTCTGTAAGGAATTCCCATGACCATGCAATAGCTTCATGTTTAAAATAATCTCCAAAAGAGAAGTTACCGAGCATCTCGAAGAAAGTAAGATGTCTGGCTGTCTTACCAACATTTTCGATATCACCTGTACGCACACATTTCTGGCATGTAGTGACTCTTCTTCTTGGTGGTATCTCCTGTCCTGTAAAATATGGCTTTAAAGGCGCCATACCTGCATTGATTAGTAATAAACTCTTGTCATTATGGGGAACAAGAGAAAAACTCTTCATTGCGAGATGTCCCTTGCTTTCAAAAAATTCAAGGTACATTCTTCTAAGTTCATTAACACCGTACTTCTTCACAACTATTTCCTCCTACTTATCTAAAGTTACCTCTTCAGTTTTTTTACCGTCATGACGGTCTCTTAATTTCTTACCAACAAAGATTCCGCCACCCATTACGCATAACAAAAGAAGCATTCTTAATATTTCAAAAAATACATCATTTAATAAATTATAAATATCATACATATATATTACCTCCTGTTCTGGTTAACAACCGATTATACACTATGCATAATCCTAAGATGTATATCGTCATTACTATGTTATATTCTTAATTTACCATTTTTATATATTATCACAGTGGATAGATGTTTTCAAGTTTTATTATTTCTCTTTTATATGACCATCTGCATCTGTAAAAAATGTTAACAGATCAAGCAGATAATATGTTCTATCTCTTGTTGTATCAATAAGTGCATTGGTATACATATAATTATATGTATTACCGGTATAACCTGCAGCCGAATTTTTTGCATGTGTTTCTTTACTATTAATCCACTCAATTTCTTCATTTTTTAACTTTTCAAATTCATCTTCTGACATAACATCTTTTAATATGCCATATATATAATTAAGTTCTGTATCCCATACTTCATATTCTGAATCTGCTATCTTCTTAACAAGTGCAAGCTGAGATTTGTCAGTCTGTGCCCATCTGTTACTGTAGTCTTCTTCTATCGACTTTAAATATTCGCTATACTCATCAAGCGAGAATTCTGCAATATCTTGCTTTAATACAGATGAATTATATATACCTGATGATGATATCGCACTTTCGTCGGTATTTTCCTTGTTTTGTGCACCTTCAATATCTTCTCTGTTGCTTATATCACCAACATCATTATAAGTAATTCTCTGTTTTTCAATCTGTTTATATACAGAATCTGTTTTTGCCGAATAGATTCTGTAATTAACAGATGTTACTATCACACCTATAACAAAAATCATAACAATTATAAGTGGTGTCACTTTTTTCTTTAACATATGCAGTGCATACTCCTTTTCGTTTATGTAATTATATCTTCATCATGTCATTCATTATTTGTCTTTTTCATATATTTCTCATCATAACATCATCATATCTTAAAAGTAAATACTTTCACATGTTTTGTAAGAAATCGTAAGATTTTCCTAATCTTTTTAACATTTTATTAATTACAGAGTATGTCTTATTCGTTATGTTTTCGCTATTTTTTCATTATCTTACTATTGTATTGTTACTATATGATTCATCATATCATTAATATAACTTCAGTGTAACTTCTCGATATACTTCTTTAAAGAAGTTATTATTCATCTCATCATTAATATAACATCAGTATAACTTCTCGATGTACTTCTTTAAAGAAGTTATTATTCATCTCATCATTAACATCACATCATTGTAACTTCTCGACATTAATATCACATCAGTGCAAACATATATTGTAGAACTACATATTAATGTAGTACACATATACTTAGTTAAGATAATTCTATATACTCCAGACACCTTCTTTTTCAAAATCCCCTGCTCTTTTTAATGCACTGTCTATTATCTCTTTACTATATCCTATTATTCCAAGTAGTTTTATAGCATTTCTTGATTCTGCTCTTCCTTTATACAATCTATAATTAAAGAGGATATCATCATCTCTAATCTCTTCCTGAAAATGATAATTAGAATATACACTTTCAAGCAGATGTGTTAATTCAATATCATGTGTTGCCGCAAAACAAAATACATTCTTCTTAGAAAGATTAAGAAGAATCTCTGTTGATGCTGCTATTCTCTCGATAGTATTCGTACCTCTTAATACTTCATCAACGAATGCAAGTACCGGAATATCTGATTTCTTCGAATCGGCATCAATAATTCTCTTAAGTGCTTTTATCTCTGCCATATAATAACTCTCATTATTCATAATATCATCACTTAATGACATTGATGAATATACTCTGTAAAATGGCGCTTTATATGATTCCGAAACAGATGTATAGAGTGTCTGAGATAATATTGCATTAATAGCTACTGTCTTTAAAAAAGTTGACTTACCAGAAGCATTAGAACCTGTAAGAAGCACACATTTATTCTCATTAATAGAATTGGCAACTGGTTCTGATATAAGTGGATGATATAATTCTTTTGCTTCTATATATTTTTCTTTTGTAACAGTAAGTTCAGGTTTGCAATATTGTGGAAGCAATTCTCTAAATGAAGCAGCCGCAATCATTGCTTCAATATATCCTAATAATTCATATACTTCCATAATCTCATTATAATATTTTTTTGCTTTGCTTGCGATTGCATTGAACTGTATAAGATCAATATGTGTTGACATTCTTGCATAATCCATTGCAACATCCATAAGTGAACCTTTTAATGCAGTACCTGATTCTATCATCTGTGATTTTGATAAGAATACTGCAAGTTTCTTAGAATCTGCTAAAAGTGTATCATTATATGTTTTAATAGCACTTATATCTGCTTTTGCAATAGTTTTTGCAGCATTATTCATACTGATTATATGTTTTATGCAGATGAAGTATGGTTCAATCTGTGCTTTTTCTGAAAAATATGAAAAAAGTGCATATATCATTGTTCCCAATATTATAAGTACTCCATATCCTGCATGAACAAAAAGTGTTGCTAATCCAACCAGATACATAGCATTCATTATGTGATGTTTTATATTACTTCTATTCTCTAATTTGCAAAGATTATTTATTGATTCGATAAATGATATCTTTGGATTTTTGCCTATTGTAGCATATATCTCCTGAAGTCTCTGTGCTTCATCCGGATTACTCTTAAAATATTCTATTATTCTATCTCGTTCAATTAATGTATCATTGTCATATTCCGGCATTCTCATTATCTTATATAGCATCTCCTGCCCTATTGATGAGAATGTATTATTAGCAAGAATAAATACTCTGTCCATATCAAGATCATTCCAAGTTATGTCGTCTACAGTCTCTTTATCTCCTTTTACTTTACGATAATAATTAGCAATCGCATCATATTCTTCATAAGACATCTCGGATTCGTTAAGTGCACCCCATCTGGCTTTTATCTTTCTTCTAAGTCGCTCTTTTTGTTCTCTTTTATTACGCATATTAATAATTAAGAGAAATATCACTACACCTGCAGCAATAATAATATACTTCATATATTCCATTATAATTAGTCCCCTTTGCATGTTTTTTATTATAGGGTATAGAATAATTAACATTTTGTCAATAAACAAAAAATCGTGAAACAAAAAAATTGCGAAACTATATGTCTGCATTTAGATGATGGTATTATATGATGTCGGGGTCAAAAGCCCCCGACTTTGATGCCTACGGATTGCTCCGTGCTACGCACTCCCACAATCCTACTGGATATTCGCATATCGTAGGATTATCATCCCACTTTTATGCTCATATCGGGGCGAGTCCTAAGGTCTTTCACCCACCTATGAGCAAGCTCATGTGGGCTTAGACCTTTTGACCCTGGCATCATTATATAACACTATATCATACAATATAGTTTCGCAATACTCATTTTTTGAATAAATCACACGATTATACACACAAGTCCATTATTATCATTGGTAACCTTTTCAAGTGTCTCTCTAATCTTTTCCTGACTTTCTGCTGTCATATTAAGTACTTTTGCATTAAAGCCATCATCCACTATCTGTTCAACTGTTTTACCAAAAATATTGGTCTCCCAAATACCACTGTCGTATGAATTTTTACTATTTTTTATGTACTCAATCAGATCATTAGCCTGATTAATATCTCCAACAATTGGTGCTATCTCTGTTTCTATGTCCGTCTGAATCATATGAATAGATGGTGCTTTTGCTCTTAGTTTAATTCCATATCGATTGCCATTCTTAATAACTTCCGGTTCGAATATCTCTACATTCTCTTTTTCCGGCAATATTACAGCATAACCTTCTGAATTAACTTTTTCTACTGCTTCTGATATTCTATTATATCGCTGTCTGTTTAAAGACAATTCTCTTATCAGCTCTATAAGTTCAATCTCATTCTTCATCTCTACACCGGTAATCTGGCTTAATGTCTCATAATAACATCTTGAATCAATCTTTATATCTATGTCTGCTGTTCCTCTTTCTGAATTAACAGAATTTACTTTTACTCCGGTAATAAAGTTATATTCTGTATCATTTTGTATCTGTCTTATATCTCTGATTTTTATAACTTTCTGCATAAGACTTCTTGATATATCTATAAGTCCTTCCTTTATGTAATGTGAATTGTCAAGCATAAGTACCCATTCAGGCACATAAAACTTAAGTTCTGTAACATAGAACTCATCAATAATTCCTTTTAATATCCATATTATATCTGATTTTTTAAGTTGTTCACAGTCAATTGGAATTACTGTATTATTGTATTTTTCCTGAAGCGTTTTTGCAAGTTCTAATGTATCCTTCGATGCCGGTTTTCTGGTATTAAGAATTATTACATAGGGCTTTCCTATATCTTTAAGCTCTCTAATAACTCTCTCTTCTGTCTTCTCATAATCTTCTCTTGCAATATCAGTGATACTTCCATCCGTTGTTACAACTATACCTATTGCAGAATGATCATGTATTACTCTTTTTGTACCTTCTTCTGCTGCTTTTGCAAATGGAATCTCCTGTTCAAACCATGGTGTCTTTACCATTCTTGGTCCATTCTCACTCATATAACCTTTTGCACTCTCAACTATATATCCAACTGAGTCAATCAGACGAACTTTAATCTCAAGATCATCTGCTATATTTAGTTTTATGGCATTCTTCGGAATAAACTTTGGTTCAACAGTTGTAATATCACTGCCTTTGCCACTTAATGGAAGCTGATCTTTTATCTCCCCTGCACTACTAATCTTACCTTCTGCAAGTAATATCTCCATAAACCGTCTAACAAATGTAGACTTTCCAGTCCTTACCGGTCCTACAACTCCTATATACAATTCGCCATTAGTCCGTTTTTCTATATCCTTATACAAATCATACTCTGTATTGTAATCCATAGAATAATCCCCCTGTGAATTTTATTATTAAAATATATGAATTCACAGAGGGATCTATTACACTTTTCTTATTCAGTTTATTCTTATACATTTAAAAATCTCACAAGATAATCTATGTGCTACACCCAGATTAATATGTATCAACAAAAACACGCTCTCGCTAAGTGTACATCGTAACGGTACTAAGTTCGCCATACATCTTAGATGTATAGCGCACTAAGTGCCGACGATTACCACATTGTTTTCTTTTGATACATATTAATCTGAGCGTAGTTAATATACACTTTTCAGAGATTTTCAAATGAATTACCGACTTACGATGTACACTTATACAAAGTATAATTATTATTACGCCTTGCAAGTGTTCTGCTTACATAAATCTGTATTTTTACCCTCACTCTTGACAAGAGTCAGTATTTAACATAAATCTATCTATATCTATCTATATCTATATTTATATCTACGCATTCATATATAGATATAGATACATTGTGTGAAAACATAGCTGCGAAACTCATCAAAACGTAAATCGGATTGCCAGAGCATAAATATAATCAAAAGAAAACAATGTGGTAATCGTCGGCACTTAGTGCGTTGGAAGGCAAAGCCTTACAACAAACTTAGTACCGCTACGATGTACACTTAGCGCAAGCGTGTTTTTGTTGATTATATTTATACTCTGGCAATCCAAAACACCTATCTATCTATGAGTTTCGCATAAATATACTTATATTATTTCATAAATACTTTTCTAAAGTTCTTCTTACCACGTTTTACAATAATTCCATCGCCTTTTAACTGTTCGGCTGTATATGACTGTGCTATATCTGCAATCTTCTCGCCATCAACAGATACGCCACCCTGCTGTACAGCTCTTCTTCCTTCTGATTTTGATGGAACAAGTCCTGATAAAGCAAGTATTGATATAATATCTATGCTTCCATCTGTAAGATTGTCTTCTGTTATCTCTGCTTCTGGCATATTAGCTGCATTACCTGCACTAAATAATGCTTTGGCACTTTCTAAAGCTTTTGTTGCTTCTTCTTCACCATGAACAAGCTTTGTAAGTTCGAATGCTAAAATCTCTTTTGCTTCATTTAATTTGCTTCCTTCATAGCTTTCCATCTCTTTTATCTGTTCTAATGGTAAGAATGTTAACATCTTAAGACATTTGATTACATCGCTATCAGCAACATTTCTCCAATACTGGAAGAATTCGAATGGGGATGTCTTGGCAGCATCAAGCCATACAGCACCTTTTTGAGTCTTACCCATCTTCTTACCTTCTGAATTAAGTAATAGATTAATTGTCATTGCGTATGCATTTTTGCCAAGTTTTCTTCTGATTAATTCTGTACCACCAAGCATATTGCTCCACTGGTCATCTCCACCAAATTGCATATTACAGCCATATTTCTGATATAATGCGAAGAAATCATAACTTTGCATTATCATATAATTAAATTCAAGGAAACTTAATCCTCTTTCCATTCTCTGCTTATAACATTCTGCTGTAAGCATTCTATTTACACTAAAATGTGGTCCGACTTCTCTTAATACGTCAACATAATTAAGCTCCATTAACCAATCTGCATTATTAACCAAGAGTGCTTTATCATCTGAGAAATCAATAAATCTTGACATCTGCTTTTTGAAACATTCTACATTATGTGCAATTGTCTCTTTAGTCATCATCTGTCTCATATCTGTTCTTCCTGATGGATCTCCAATCATTGCTGTACCACCACCAATAAGAGCTATTGGTTTGTTACCTGCCATCTGAAGACGCTTCATAAGACATAATGCCATAAAGTGTCCAACATGAAGACTGTCTGCTGTTGGATCAAATCCAATATAGAATACAGCTTTTCCATTATTAACAAGTTCTTTTATCTCTTCTTCATCTGTTACTTGTGCTATAAGCCCTCTTTCAACTAATTCGTCATATACTGTCATATCAAAAAACTCCTTTGTTTATATTAATCTATATCTAATTTCGTAACACCTTAACAATTATAAAATTAAATGACTTTATTGTCAATTATTAACTATCTTTTATGCATATATGCATTTGCGATCTCAAGTATGATGTCTGTAATTATATCTAAAATGCCTAATACTAATGTATCAGGTTTCAATATAGAATTCTCACACATTTGACAAAAAACCGGCATTTTTCTCTCATACCAGGTAAATGTCCAAAAAAATGACAAAGACTTGTCACTA
Source organism: Falcatimonas sp. MSJ-15 (assembly GCF_018918265.1). Classification (GTDB taxonomy): domain Bacteria; phylum Bacillota; class Clostridia; order Lachnospirales; family Lachnospiraceae; genus Falcatimonas. Next base: position 62,993 of record NZ_JAHLQC010000012.1, on the reverse strand, counting down.
TCTTTGTCATTTTTATCTGCCATATATAATTAGTTTTTTTAAGCTCAGATAAACTTTCTTATAATTTTAAAACTGATAACAGACATTATATCTCTATAATCTCATGTTCACTTAAGTACTTTATAAAGTCTGCTTCCGAAAGTGGTCTTGAATAGTAATATCCCTGTGCCAATACACAGCCAACTTCTCTTAGGAATTCTGCTTGTTCTTTTGTCTCAACACCTTCTGTAAGTGGTATTATATTAAGCTCTTTTGTCATTCGTACAACATTTACGAATATAGTCTTTACTCTTTCATCCATATCTCCTTTAGGGAAAAACTCTTTGTCGAGTTTTAGTACATCTATCGGAAGATCTTTTAACATATTAAGTGATGAGAATCCCGAGCCAAAATCATCTATTGATATCTTAAACCCAAGTTTTTTTAATTCTTTCATAAGTTTAAGTATCATATATTGATCTGTTAAGAATGTTCCTTCTGTAAGTTCAAGTTCAATCCATTTCGTATCAATATTATATTTTTCTTTTATCTTCATAAGCTTCTCTACAAAATCTGGCTCATATATATGTGCTCTTGATACGTTTAGTGAAACTGGTATAGGTCTGCGTCCTTCATCTATTGTCTTGCGTATGAACTTAAATACTTCTTCAAAAATATAGTAATCAAGATCTATTATAAATCCATTACGTTCAAACAATGGGATAAAATCCATTGGTGGAACAAGATGTCCCGGTTTATCCTGCCATCTGACAAGTGCTTCTGCACCTGTTACACCTTCTGTCTTAAGATCTGTCTTTGGCTGATAATATATAACAAACTCATGATTCTTAAGTGCTCTATACATCTTGTTTTCAATTTCTTTTTCCCTTATAGCCTGTCGTTCCATCTCATCATCATATATAGCATACGAAGTATGTCTTACATTTTTAACAGTTTTTGACGCAATATTTGCCTTATCAATTGCTATATTAATGTCATAATCACTTGGCTTCATACAATATATTCCGGTTGTTGTTGATAACTGCACTGCCTTGTACTTATCATTGATTTTTTCTATAACAGCATCATTCTTTGTAGATATATATTGTAATATATCATCGTCTTTTTTATATGCAAAAAGCAACATAAATTTATCAGCTGAAACATGACAAAGCATCTCTTCTGGACTTAGTATTTCTGTCATATATTCTGAATAGTCAACTATAAGCTCATCAGCTTTTGCATATCCAATAGTCTGGTTTACATCTTTAAACTTATCAAAGTCTATTGTTGCAAGTCCATAACCATATTCAGATATATTGGCCATTTTTTTCTTCATCTTATGCTTAAATACGTCTACAGAATCAAGTTTTGTAAGTGCATCCTTAGCATTAATGCGTTCTACAAATGATGTTATATCAACGATTGTAACATAGTATTTTTCGCTTTTTTCAGAACTTTTTGCTGCTCTTTGGCTAAGCCATACATCTCTTTTATTATCATATACTTCTCTGGTCTTTATTCCGTTAACAGCTTTTGATGCAAGTACACAATTTTTGCAAGGTGATTCATAACCAAATATAGCTTTATAACACTTTTGTCCTTTACAATTATTGCCAAATATTCTATCAAAGGCAAGATTATTACTATCTATCTTCATAGTCTCTTTGTCAACAACATACAACGGAACACTTTCATCTGCCATATAACCTGGAAGTTCTCTTTCTAATGCTGCTTTTGAGTCTTTTTCATAGATCTCTTTGCCTAACATATCAACTATGAAGTCTGCTGCTATCTTCTCTGCAAAGCTCCATACATGAGCACCTAATGCTTTTTCAAAGAGAATATATCCTACTGTTACACCTGCAACTACAATGTTATGCTGCATTATCGCACTTATCTCTAGTTCTGCTGCTATCTGCGCTATGTGTTCATTCGATATCTCGTTAAAATCATTTACTATATATACATTCTCACCGTTAGTTATTTTTCTATTATGTTTTTGCATATACTGCCATTCAAGATCATTATTGTTCTTAATACCGCTTTTATTCCAAAAATACATAATACGTTCATTATCATCATATAAATCAATAATCTTAATACGATCGAGTCCAAAATAACTTCCTGTTGATGCAAGCATATAATGAATTGCAACTGCTTTATCACTTGTATCTGTAAAAAATGTACCTGCCATCTTATGGAACTGATTAGTTATATATTCTTCTATAGCTTTGTAATTAATGTCTTCTTTATAACTCTCATCAGATATAAGCTTACTAAACTCGTTATTGTAAAATAGTATACCAGATTCTCTACTCCTACGCTGTCTATTAAGTGTTATAAGTGTTTTTTCAAAAAGCATATCATAATTCTCGCCATTATCCGGCCATATAGATACACCTATACTTAACTTAGGTTTTATCGCATTATCAGGTACATTCATTGCCTCTATGCTCTCTTTTATGTCTTCTGGTATCACCTTAGCCCATTCATATCCAAACATTCCACCTTCAAATACAAGAAACATCTGATCTGCTATCTGCGATACAATATCTTCTCTTCTCATCATGCTCTTAAGTACTTTTATAAACATTTCTTTGAATACATTTAGTTCTTCTTCTGTATATGCCTCTTTTAATGTCTCATAGTTATCAATATTTATGAGTAATATCTCATGAACAATGCCCGGTACATCTCTATATGCATTAATATAGCCATTAATTATCTCTCTGCACTCATCAAATTTCACAACACCTAATTTATTATTAATCCTATTAGACATTTTTGATGAATACATCTCGCTATTCTCATTAACTGCTTTGAAAAATAATGCTGTATTCTCACCATCTTCATCAAATACTGGCATTATATCCAATGTATATTTCTCATAAAATCCTTTTTTATTCATCATCCTTATACTTGTAGTCTTAATCTCTCTGTCTTCAGAGTTAAACTCTAATTCACACAATCTTGTATAATCTTTTGGATGAAAGCGATTGTTGTTATTAAATGTACTTTCTTCAAAATCTATAGGTGTTCCCGGTTTAATTCTATCAAATTCATAATTATAAAATGTTATCTTCTGCGCTATAAAATCTATTTCAAAGAAAATATCATTAGTAAGTTTGAGTGTCATATCAAATCTGTCACGATAATGCTCAACCATCTTATTTAACTGTATTTCCTTTTTATTTTGATAAAAAACGCACAAAGCTACTATACGTCCATCGTTAAGTGTTATCTTCTGACCTATCATAGTTACAGGAAGTGGACCTTCTAGTTTTGTATTAATTGTAAGTGCTATAGTAAATTTGTCATCTTTTAGATTAATATCTTCTTCTGACGTATACTTTTCTTTGTCTTCGAATCTAACAAAAGCATTTGCACTTCGATTATATACCTGAATCACTTCTTCTGAACTGTATCCAATCATAGAATAATAACTTCTGTTAGCGAATATAATCTTTGGTTCCATATTAAAATCAAACATCATAACAGGACATTCAATATTATTGAGTATAAATTCATATTCTGTCCTTGAATATACTGTTGAATTAAAATCAAGTCCGGTACTCATCATTGTTATATCGATTAAAGATGCTTTTATTATATTCTCATTTTTATCATAGACACCCGTAATATATGTAACTATATTGTGTTCAGAAGTCGTGTCAAGGGTCACGCAAACTCTCATCTCACATCCGGTATTCTTAGCTTCGTCTACTGCATCTTTAAAAAAACCATATGAATCATCTGCTAATATCTCATTCATTGTAATATCAGCACTCTCTTCAAGGCCAATAATATTACAAAAGTTAATATCAACACTACGAATCACATATTCACCATACGGTTCAAATTCAAATTTTCCAACTATTGTATCATAATTCTTAACATTTATGTCCATATAAGTTCCCCTTTCAACTATATATCCGCAATAACAGGACATATAAATCTTATAATATAATCGGCATCTTTATAATTAAGAATTATGATTTTTCAAAAAAAGCTATAAAATATGACATAATCATAATTTTATAGCTTTTTTCGGTCTGTAATATTATCAGACTTTCGGATTACTTAACTGGCGCAATTCACTTACGCTCAGTTTCACTTCTCCATTATTCCATATTACAAATATACCATCGGTTTTCGCATTGTAATATGTCTCCCTGTTTACCAGGCTTTTAAATCTGCAAGTATTAATTTTTGAAGAAAGATTCACTGTAATCTTATCTCCTCCCGTCATACAGACAGCTATTAAGTATCCTTCGCCTGGTGTAACGCTGTCAATTAAAGCCATTAAACGCCTCCCATATTTTATATGAATTATATAATTCAAGTTAATTATACCCTGATATTTTTCAAATGACTACCTACTTTTCGGGGGTATTTGTAAAAAAATCTGCAAGTGCTGTTCTCGTTCTTATTCCAAGTTTGCTAAAGATAGTCTTCATATTTGACTTAACTGTACTCTCAGCTATATACAGTCTTTCTGCAATCTCTTTATTAGAAAGTCTCATTGCTGCAAGCCTTGCAACATCGCATTCTCTTCCTGTAAGACCATAATTCTCTTCACCTTGTATTATTTTTATCAGTTCCCGTACATTAGTACTGTATACTGAATATAATTTTTCGATTGCTTCTAAATCTTTTTTATATCCATTAACAACAGCTACTCTGTTTACAATATCTCTTATATATTTATAATTTTCTACATATGGCATATATACTTTGTCCAATGTGGTATCTTCTAGAGCAAGCTTTATCATCTTGTCAGCTTTCTCTTTATTGCCGATACGTTCATTAGCTATTGCTATATATATGTATGTATACACTTTTGTCAATACCTGTGGATACTTCGATGCTATCCCAAGGAACTGACCGCTTATTCCAAGAAGTTTTATATGTTGACCTGTAAGTATAAGATATTTACCATATATTATGTCTGCATATCCCATGCTGAGCAGACTTACTCTATTCTCTATCTCATTCTCATCTTTTAGCCAATCAGCTATCGCTTCACTATTATCTACATTAAGCATAAGTGTAGCAATACTTAGATCTACAAGTTCTCTATTATCAACATTGCCAAACATCTTTACTGACTTTACAATTTTTTTCTTTTCAATCTGTTCTTTTATATCTTTTAATGTATCATACTCACCACGATATATCGCTATCTTGCCAAGTAATGTAAGACTTGACAGATATATGCTATGCTGTTCTCTGCTCTCTGCCATATATATAGCTTTATGGCATAATATTTCCGCACTTTCAATATCTCCAATATTGTATAGTGCCTCTGCTCTCATTATTGCTTCTGAACCTTTACCATGGCCATTTGTAAGTTTATAATATACATTAATATTATCATCAAAATATTCTACCATCTTCCAAAGTTTTCCGGGTTTATTATAATATAATGTAAGTGTTGACGGTGAACCAAATGTCCACTGTCCATCACCAGAGAATAGTCTTATCGGTTTTTTAAGATAATTGTATGCCTGTAAAATATATCTGTGCATAGCTCTAAGATCATTATATCTTGCTATTGCTCTTACAAAATATAACTCTCCAAGAATTGTATTTTTCATTTTTTCATCTTCGTATGTTGCTTCTTCTATATAACCTTCTACCTCGTCAAGAGTAGTCTGTAACAAGTCTTCTTCATTATAAAAGATTATTATGAAACATATTATAAGCAAAAATACAAGATGTTTCTTTTTAATCTCTTCTGGACAATTTAATATAATATCTATGAAGATAGGTTTGTTCTCTTTATTAGCATATGGATACAAATCCATAACCACAGGCTGCATCTCATACATATCTTCGTAATCTTCTATTGTATAGAATTTCTTAATAGCTTCAAAATAATCCTTATTCTCAACAAACCATTTTCCTGCATACTTTATTATATCATTCTGTTCATTTATGCTAAGTTTAGAATATCTATCCATCAGATACCTTCTAAAGATCCCATTAAAATAGAACATTTTCTCATTCTCATCATATTTTATAAATGCACAATTTGTTATAGTCTCTTCTACATACTGTTCTTCTTCTTCATCTACCATGAATTTTGACTGACGTATAGTGAATCTGTCAAACAGACATGAATACATAACTATCTTCTTCTGTATATCATTAAAGTGATTCCATACCGCTCGTTCAATGAGCAGAGACATACTTAAATTCTCATCAATCGTTCTATTATCTTCATAATTAATCATCTGAAGATATACTGCACTTGGCCATCCTTCGCTGAACTCATACAATCTATTAATATCTTCAAGATCAAGTGTACTAAAGCCACATTGAATAAAATAACGCTTAATATCTACTTTTGAAAATTCCATATCTTCTTTTTCGATATGCATAAAACGTCTTGTGTCTATATATTCAAGCATAATACTAGACGTAATGCCTTGAGATGATATAATAAATTTTATATTCTTATCATATTCATCATATCTTTCAAATAGGAATTTATCAAGTTCTTCGCCACCTATATAATGGTAATTATCAATAATTATATATGTCTCTTCTTCAGGTTCCATACGAAGAATTATATTCTGAAGTTTTCTGATATCTCTATAATTAACCGGATATCCCTCTTTTATCAGTTCGTCTGATATTTTTCTATCAATATGACTTATGAGTTCACAAAATTCCTGATAAAAAATTTTTTTATCAGAATTGCCACATGTTAGTATATAATTGTTCTTATATTTATTACTGAAATATTTCTTTAAAACTGTTGATTTTCCATAGCCGGTCGGTGCATCTATTATAGTAACTTTATAACCGGCTATGGCATCAATCTTTTCTTGCAACCTTTCAGAAACATATACCACATCTGAATTTTTTTCATTTGAAATGGCCATTGTCAATCCCCCCTAAAGGATTTTATTTTATCTCTATTTCCAAAGCAAATCAAAATGTTCTATTGTCTTATCTCTACTCCCAAGGCAAATCAGAATGTTCTATTGTCTTATCTCTAAGCATTAATTCTTTTACCGCTGTTGCTGCCGGCTTTCCTTCAAACAAGACTTCATTTACCTCTTTTATTATAGGCATATCTACATGATATTTTTCAGCAAGCTGTCTGGCTGCTTTAGCAGAATATACGCCTTCAACAACCATATTAACTTCCTTCATTGCGTCTTCCATTGAATAGCCTTTTCCGATAAGAATTCCGGCACGTCTGTTACGACTGTGCATACTTGCACATGTAACTATAAGGTCACCTATTCCTGAAAGTCCACTAAAAGTCTGAATTTTTCCTCCCATAGCTATACCAAGTCGTGCTATCTCTGTTATTCCTCTTGTTATAAGTGCTGCCTTTGTATTATCTCCATAACCAAGTCCATCTGCAATACCTGCTGCAAGGGCTATAACATTCTTAAGTGAACCCCCAAGTTCTACTCCAAGAATATCCGGTGTTGTATATACTCGAAAATTCTCACTCATGAATATGTTCTGGATATACTCTGCTGTCTCCCTGCTATGTGCTGCTACTACGCATGTTGTAGGAATTGAACGGCTTACTTCCTCTGCATGGCTTGGTCCTGATAATGCTGCTACATCTGCACATGGAATCTCTTCTTCAATAATCTGTGTAAGCGTCTTAAGCGTATTCTCTTCGATTCCTTTTGCAACATTAACTATAATCTGTCCTTCTCTTACATATCCAGACATTGATTTTGATGTACTTCGTGTGTATACAGATGGAACTGCAAGAACTAAAAGTTCTGCATTCTTAATTGTATGTTCCAAGTCTGTTGTAAAAACCATGTCATCTGGAAGTTTTACTCCCGGAAGGCATCTCTCATGCTCTCTTTTTTCATTAAGCATCTTAATCTCATCTTCAATTACAGACCATACTGTAACTTTATTGCCGTTATTATATAGAAGAATTGACAAAGCAATTCCCCAGCTTCCTGCCCCAATAATTCCTATATTTGCCATATCTGCACCTCTATTTTGATTCTTTTTTCTGTCCTATTTTTCTTTCGGTTCCTGTAAGTAATCTTTTAATATTCGCTCTATGTCTAATATATGCCAATGCCATTATAATAAAGCCTAATGCATATGCTTCATATAAATATGTGCCATGAATATTAAGCATTGAAAGATTTCCAAATATAACAAGTTCTATGAAGAAACCTGTTACAAATACAAGTGACGCAAGCGATACATACTTTGATAGATACATTGTACCAAAAAATGTTATAAATCCTAATATTGTAAGTTTCCAATCAAAAGAAAATACAACACCTGATGTTGTCGCAATTCCTTTTCCACCTTTGAATTTTAGATAAAAAGGAAAGTTATGTCCAAGTATTACACCAAGACCTGCGTACAATGATAATAGTGATACCATATCAGGCAGCTTTTTTCCATATATAATCCATACAAGAATTATACAAAATACTGCTTTTAATGCATCACCAAAATATGTGATTATTCCTGCTTTTTTGCCAAGTACTCTCATTGTATTGGTTGCACCTGCATTACCACTTCCATAATCTCTAATATCTACTTTGTTCAATTTTCCATAAATATAACCTGTTTGAAATAGTCCAAAAACATAGCCGATAGCCAGGCATATTAAACGTTCCATTTTGTCCTTACTCCTTTTCTTTTCTTTCTCGTATAATAAATCTTAATGATGTTCCCTTAAATCCAAACGCATCTCTAATCTTATTTTCAATATATCGTGTATATGAAAAATGCATCAGCTTTTTGTCATTTACAAAAATAACAAACGTTGGTGGCTTTATTGAAACCTGAGTAATATAGAAAAGTTTGAGTCTTCGTCCTTTATCTGAAGGTGGCTGCTGCATTGCAACTGCTTCAGTAAGTATCTCGTTAAGAACACCTGTCTGAATTCTCATTGTCTGACTGTCAATTATCATATCGATCATATCAAACATTTTGTTCATTCTTTGTCCTGTTTTTGCTGATATAAATATTATCTCAGCATATGAAAGATAAGAAAGAATCTCTCTTATTCTCTTACTATGTTCATATATAGTCTTGTCATTCTTCTCGATTGCATCCCACTTATTAACAGCAATAATTACACCTTTTCCTCGCTCATGTGCAATTCCTGCAATCTTGGCATCCTGCTCTGTTACACCTTCTGTAGCATCAATTACTATAATAACTATATCTGCTCTTTCAACAGCACTTACAGTTCTTATAATACTATATTTTTCAAGTTCTTCTTTTATTTTATTTTTTCTTCTAAGACCTGCTGTATCAATGAATACATATTCTTTGCCATTATGGATTACCGGTGTATCAACAGCATCTCTTGTTGTTCCTGCGATATCTGATACAATAACTCTGTTCTCTCCAAGAATCTTATTGATTATTGATGACTTACCTACATTAGGCTTACCTACTATAGCTATTCGAGGTCTGTCATCTTCTTCACTAACAAGCTGATCTTCTCTAAAATTCGCAACAACAGCATCAAGCATATCACCAATTCCAAGTCTTGAAGCTGCTGATATAGGATGTGGATCACCAATTCCAAGATTATAGAATTCATATACGTCCGGCATCATCGTATTAAAATTATCAACTTTATTAACGACAAGCACTACCGGCTTTCCTGATCTTCTAAGCATATCTGCTACTTTTGAATCAGCATCTACAAGTCCTTGTCTTACATCTGTAAGGAATATAATTACATCTGCTGTCTGAATTGCTATCTCAGCCTGTTCTCTCATCTGTGACAGAATAATATCATTAGTATCAGGTTCGATACCTCCGGTATCAATAAGTGTGAATGATGTATTAAGCCAATTAACATCTGCATAGATTCTGTCTCTTGTAACACCTGGTGTATCTTTTACTATAGATATAGTATCACCTGCTAAAGCATTAAAAAGTGTAGACTTACCAACATTAGGTCTGCCTACTACTGCAACAATAGGTTTACTCATTTTTATCTCCTTCATTACTAAAAATCATAATTTAACTATTATATAATACCAACTTAATTGTTCTTTGTAAAGTTTTTCTATGTTGTATTTTTTTGATAATCATTGTATTTTTTTTGATAATCATCATATTTTTAATACTTATTATTGACTTATATGTTCTTGTAGTGTTATAAATCTTATGATAGAGTTATTGCGTCAGAATAAGAAATGTGATATTTTTGTTCTGATTTGTTAAGTTGCTTTATTGAAAGTAATGTTATATCAGTGGCTGTTGTTTTTTGTATCGACTTCCACATTATTTTTATTAGTACTCAGGAGGATATTATGTCTACAAACGTTCCTATTATACCAGCAGAGAATTCTATACCTGTTGGTCCGCTTAAACTTGCTGTAATGGAGAGCTGTCGTGATCTTGGTTCAAAAGTTAATGATTATCTTGTTGATTTTAGAAAAAGCAGCACTTCTGTTCACAAATCTACAATCGCATTTAAAGGATATGAAGAATCTAATTATCTTTTAAACTGCTCATGTCCACGTTTTGGTTCAGGTGAAGCTAAAGGTATTATCAATGAATCAATCAGAGGTACTGACTTATTCATTATGACAGATGTTGCCAATTATAGTCTTACTTACTCACTATGTGGTATGACTAACCATATGTCACCAGATGATCATTATCAGGATCTTAAGAGAATCATATCAGCTTCAGTTGCAGGTGCAAAACGAGTTAATGTTATCATGCCATTCCTATATGAGAGTCGTCAGCACAAGAGAACAAAACGTGAATCTCTTGACTGTGCTCTTGGTCTTGAAGAACTTATTAATATGGGTGTTTCTAATATTATCACTTTTGATGCTCACGATCCTCGTGTATGCAACGCAATTCCACTCAGTGGATTTGATAATTATACACCACCATATCAGTTTATCAGAGCGATCTTAAGAAAAGATAAAGAGCTTAAAATTGACAAAGAACATCTAATGATCATCTCACCTGATGAAGGTGCTATGAGCAGAGCAGTATATTTTGCTAATGTTCTTGGTGTTGATATGGGAATGTTCTATAAGAGAAGAGATTATTCAACAATAATCAATGGTAAGAATCCTATTGTTGCACATGAATTTCTCGGTGCATCCGTTGAAGGTAAAGACGTTATTATCATTGATGATATGATCTCATCTGGTGAGAGTATGCTTGATACTGCCCGTGAACTTAAGGAACGTAAAGCAAGACGTGTTATTATCTGTACAACATTTGGTCTGTTTACTGATGGTCTTGAAAAATTCGATGAATTCTATGAACAGGGTATATTCAGTTATGTTGTTACAACTAACTTAACATACAGATGTGATGCCTTAAAGAACAGACCATATTACCTTGAAGCAGATATGAGTAAATTCCTTGCTACAATTATCGATACAATGAATCATGATGTAACTCTTGGTAATGTTGCAGATCCTACTGAACGTATACAGAAACTTGTTAAAAAATATAATGAAGGCGATGCTTTTCTATAATTAGTTAAGTATAGTCAAAAAGAGAGATATTTGTTTAGATTGCGAATATCTCTCTTTTTATATGTTTTATTTTGATTTTTTGTTATGAATAGCGAATTTTTTATATGTTTTATTTTGACTTTTCGTTGTAAATAGCGAATTTTTCATATATTTCATTTTAACTTTTTCTTATGAATAGTGAATTTTCATATATTTTATGCGAAAATATATTTTGCTTATTACTTGTTTTCTTTTATCATAAGAAATGCACATAGTGTTCCTCTCTTACCATGACTTCCACGATGTGAGAACATAATCTCTTTATTACAGCATGTACATATATCTGTAACTGATATATTTTCTTTTTTTATTCCAAGATTGACAAAATTATAATAGTTGGCTTTCCAGAGATCAAGCTGATATTTCTCATCATTTTTTTTCTCAAATATATCTCTTAGTTCATCTTGTGAATACTTCTTTTCAAATTCATCATACAGATCTTTTGATACTTCATAACAATCTTTGCATATTGATGGACCAATAATTGCAATCACATCTTCTTCTTTTGTTCCATATTCTTTTTTCATTAACTGAAGTGTATTAGCAGCTATATTACCAACTGTTCCTCTCCAGCCAGAATGTGATAATCCAATCGCTTTATTTTTTATATCCACAAAATATAATGGTACACAGTCTGCGTATGATGTAACAAGGCAAATTCCAGGCTCATTAGTTATAATTCCATCTATATCTTTGTAATCTCTCTCTCTTATAATTCCCATACCTTTGTTATCTTTTGTAATCTTCTTAACATTAATGGTATGTGTCTGCTGTGAATATACCATATCTTTTACATCTACACCTATCGCATTTGCAAATATCTTAAAATTATCAAGTACCTTTTCACTGTCATCATTAAGTGTAAAAGAAAGATTCATCGAACTATATATTCCTTCACTCACGCCACCTATACGAGTTGAAAAAGCATTAGTTAACCATTCAATATCATTGAGTTTATTAAAAGTTATATATGGGACTCCTTTATTCTCTTTAATAAGAGTTGTCTCTTCATTAACTATATTATTCAAATTTTTTACTATCTGTATCATAATATTTTGTCTCTCCTTTTCTGCTTTCAAAATGTGTTTAAATATGCTCAAGTACATCAAAAAATTGAAATCCTTAAAGTGTAATTAAAATGCATTCTTTATAAGTTCAATATTGTCACCAAGAATTGCTATTACATCAAATCTTACCGGTTTCATCTGCGATATCCCTTTTGAATATATATAATATCTCGCACTATTACGAATGTTTTTCATTTTTCGTGAATTAATTGCTTCAAATGGGCTGCCATATTTCTCACTTTTTCGATATTTTACTTCAATAAATGCAAGAAATCCTTCATTTTCGGCAATTATGTCAACTTCACCATAATACGTATAAAAATTCTGTTCGATAATTCTATATCCATTCTCTATGAGATATTGTGCCGCTATATCTTCATATTTTTTACCTGTTTTTCTCTTGTTTTCCATTAACTTTTTCCTTTAGTGTATCCATATCATTAACATATATCAAAATCTCTGCTACAACTTTGTATAATTCCGGTGGTATAGCATCTCCAAGTTCAAGCTTTGCGAGTGTCTTTGCAAGTTTTTCATCCTTATGTACCGGTACATTAGCTTCTTTTGCACTTTTTAATATCTTTTCAGCGACATAACCTTTTCCTGTAGCTACTATAACAGGTGCTGTCATATCTCCATCATATGACAATGCAATAGCTGTTTTTTGGGACTTTGATTCACTATGTTCTTCTTCATCCATTTTTCTCTTTTGTATAACTTTATTATCTTTTGTATAATTATCTAACTCTCTTCTATAATCTTTCATAAGATTCACCCACCCTATTGGTTATATTATGCTCTGACATCAAATCCAGTGTTTTTAAGCATCTTATAAGGTTCACTCTTCTTCATGAAGTCTTCTTCAAAGTTCCATTTGTGTTCATTTTTTACAAATTCTTCACTTACCTGATATCCAAGTTTTGTTATTCTCTCATTCAATATATCAATATTATCTTTAAGTATTGTCTTAGCTTCATCATTATCAACATAAAATTTCATATTAACATCACTATTATATAATTTGACATATATCTCAACATTACCAAGGTTCTCCATATCAAGTCTTATAAAAGCTGTTTTTTCTTCCTTATCTGCATTGACATTCTTCTTATTGCGATATACATAAAGTTCTGCCTGATGTTCTTTGCCATTAATCTGAACCGGGAATTGTACAAATTGCATTGTAATATTCATCTCATTCATAAAATTAATATTATCGCTTATAGATTGTGCCGCTGTCGTGATATTCTGGGCAGATTTCATATAATTGTCAGCATATTCTGTTATTATATCCATCTTTTGAACCATCTTTTTAAAATACTCTCCCACTTCTCCTTTATATAGTTCTTCACTCTTTACTGCCATAGAAGTCTTAAGTATATTTTCAAATAATCTGCTTAATGAATCGCTTACATCAGATTTTTTTTCAAAAGTATGTTTTAGCACATCTTCTATAGTAACTATACTATGAAGAATGTCATCGCTTTCTATACTGCTCTTTAACATATAATTGATAATATTATCTGCATCTGCTTTTGAAATAATATCTCTTATATCTGTCTTTAGCAAAGAATTATTCTTCAGACTATCACTTATTTCATTATCTGTTGTAGTATTGTTATGTAATGTAAGATCATTTTCTGCTTTAAACATATTATCAGTCTTAATATTGTTGTTCATATCATCGCTATTCTCTTTATGTTTATAAGCATCTATTCTTGTACCAATGATATCTTCACTAATATCATTAATTTGATAATGGTTATCTATCTTACTATTGTCTGCATGAACATTAGTGTCATTTTCAATTATATCAGTTACATTCATCTCTCTACCAGATAATATATCTTTAGTATTGTTAACACTTTCCGTATCTTTACTTTCTATATTAATACTATCTACTTCTTTTAACGTACCATCTATATTATTTATAGCATCACTAATTCCTGTTTCACTTGTAACACCACTTGCAATGCTATCATTAGCTTTCATATTATATGAACCTTCTGCTTTGCCACCATCAATATCTAATATATGTAACATAAGATTCATGAATTCTTTTTCATTAGCATTATACATATTTCTTACATTGTCTATAATAGTATTAACATCTTGCTGTATGCTTTCAGTTCCGTCATTATAACGTCTATATGTATTATAATTTTCCTGATTTATTGAGATATCATATTTTAGAAGTTTGACTAGTTCTGATATATCTGATCCATCAATAGTCAAAAGTCCTCTTGATAGCATAATAATATTCTCTTTACTAAGATTCATATTATTATTAATAAGTTCTTTTACTATTGCAATATTCTTATCATTAATAGTTATTCCTTGACTTAAAAGTGTCTTTTCTGTCAAAGCATCAATTATATCCTGTTGTTTTAGAGGCTTTATTGTTATACGACCATTTTCATTATCTATTATCTGAAATGTGATTTTTTGTTCATTATAATAATTATCTGTACCTTCAAGCGATGCACTCACATACGCATCACTGCCATCTATATGTAAAAGCACAGTATTATTCTTACTTTGCACTACTGTCCCGGTAAATGTATCTCCTGGTTTTAGTTCAGATAACTGATTCATTCTGTCTTGTCTATTATCACTTACACTATTATCCTGGGCTGCGACATTACCTATATATCTTCCATTTGCAGATATATCGTTCCTATCTGTATACTTACCATATTCAATATTCATAACAAGTCCCCCTTATAGCAAATCATATATCGGACTACTCCTGCAAAAAGGCTAAGCATCAATGCTCAATCTTTAAAAGCATCTTATAGTAAATGATTTATCGGACTACTCCTACAAAAAGGATAAGCGTCAATGCTTAATCTTTAAAAGCACCTTATAGTAAATCATATATCGGACTACTCCCACAGGCAAGCCTGCGGGAGTAGTCAAAGCTAAGACTCTAATCAATGAAATTTTTTATAAATGTCTTTCTGTGAATCTCACATGGTCCATATTTTTTAATTGCTTCTATGTGTTCCTTCGAACCATATCCTTTATGTTTTTCAAATCCATATTGAGGATATTTTTTGGCATATTCTTCCATAAGTCTGTCCCTTGTAACTTTTGCAATAATACTAGCCGCTGCAATAGATACACTCTTTGCATCTCCTTTAATTATCGGAACCTGAGTAATATCTACAAGTGGTATAGTTACAGCATCATTTAACAATATAT
This sequence comes from Falcatimonas sp. MSJ-15, assembly GCF_018918265.1. GTDB lineage: Bacteria > Bacillota > Clostridia > Lachnospirales > Lachnospiraceae > Falcatimonas. The sequence goes on along the minus strand of NZ_JAHLQC010000012.1, from coordinate 47,221 downwards.
CGGGCTTAGGATCTAACTGATTAATAGCACTTCTCATAGCTTCATACGTTGCCTGAAGAATATTAATCTCATCAATTCTGTCATGTGAGACAATTCCAATACCATACGATAATGCTTTTTCTTTAATTATATCAAACAATTCATCTCTCTTAGCAGCACTTAACTGTTTTGAATCATTAAGGTATAATATATCATCATCTTTTGGAAGAATAACAGCTCCTGCGACAACAGGACCTGCAAGCGGACCTCTGCCAGCTTCATCAATACCACATATATATCCATACGATGCATATTCTCTTTCAAACTCATGCATCATATATATTCTCTCTTTTTCTTTTTCGTACGCTTCAAGCTTCTTCCTTGCACTATCAACAAGCTTTACAACACCTTTTCTCTCATCTTGTGAATACTTAGCTATAAATGCACTGATATCTTCTATTGCTGTATCTGCAAGTATGTCTTTTATTGTGCCAATCTTCTCTTCCATTCTTTTCCTCCATGAGTATATCTATACACATTTAGTCACTATTATCTTTTTTTAATTGTCTAAAACATTCTCCTGCTCTGGGAATTCAAGAGTTATCTTACCAATCGTTCCTGCTCTGAATTCATCAAGGACTATATTAGCTGCTTTATCAAGATCCGGTTCATTTCCTTTTAAAATACAGTGTCTTGATATTGCTATCTGTGTAAGCATATCAAGTGTATCTTCACTTTCTTTTATAGCATATCTTTTCTCTAAAAGTCCTTCATAATTAGCATGAATAAACTTGATAAGTTCAAATCCAAGTTCTGTTGTATTAAGAATATCATCATTAATAGATCCAATCATAGCAAGTCTCATGCCGACTAACTGGTCATCAAATTTTGGCCACAAAATACCCGGTGTATCTAAGAGTTCTATATTTTTATTAAGTCTTATCCACTGTTTACCTTTTGTGACACCCGGTTTATTACCTGTTTTTGTACATGCTTTTTTAGCATACGCATTAATGAAAGTAGACTTTCCTACATTAGGTATTCCTACAACCATTGCTCTTACCGGTCTATTAAGTATTCCTCTTCTTCTGTCTCTTTCAATCTTCTCTTTGCATGCTTCTTGCACTACACTGTCAATCTGTCTTATTCCTGTACCATTCTTCGAATTAATTCTTACTACATAATAACCTTTGTCTTTGAAATATTTTTCCCATATATCATTAGATTTTTCTGTTACTAAATCTGATTTATTAAGAAGAATCAATCTTGACTTATTCTTGCCAAGTTCATCAATATCAGGATTACGACTACTTAATGGAATTCTTGCATCAACAAGCTCAATAACTAAATCTATAAGTTTCATGTCTTCCTGCATCATTCTTTTTGCTTTGGTCATATGACCGGGATACCACTGAAAATGCATATATTACCTCTCTATTCTATAAAACCAAATGCGTTCACAGGTGAGACTCTGAACCACACTTTTCCTATAATATCACTTTTCTTTACATTGCCAATCTCGTCAAAACGGCTGTCTTCACTATTATTTCTATTATCGCCAAGTACAAAATACTCATTATCTGATAATGTAACCGGCTTTTTAGCTATTCCACTATTGGCAATTTTCTCATATGTATATTCTTCACTTTCTTTTAATAATTGTCCATCTATATATATATTGCCATCTGTTCTAATCTCCACAGTCTCACCTGGAAGTCCTATTACTCGCTTTATATATGTATGTTCTCCATTATCCGGAGAGAAAGCAATAATATCAAATCTTGATGGCTTCGTAAAATTATAACTTACCATATCTACAAGCAGTTTATCATTGTTGCTTATCACTGTATTCATTGAGTTACCACTCATTATGCTTATCTTGCCTACATATAATCCGACAAAAACAGCTATTGTAATCACAAGAACTATATCAACTGCCCATTTAAGTATTTTTTCATATATCTTAAACTCATAGTTATTTGCACCAAACTCCATCATACCAATTTCTCCTTGTATTGAAGTTCTCTAACATCACCCTACAGATAGGCTATTGCAAAATTACTTTCGCACCTTCTGTTACCCCATAGATAAAAAAAGGGGACAATTAACAATATGTAACTGTCCCACAATTCTTATTTAACTAATTCTTTTACCTTAGCTTTCTTTCCAACTCTGCCTCTTAAGTAGTTAAGTTTAGCTCTTCTAACTTTACCAAGTCTGATAACTTCAACTTTTTCTACACTAGGAGAATGTAATGGCCAAGTTTTCTCAACTCCGATACCATTAGAATTCTTTCTAACTGTAAAAGTTTCACGAGCGCCACCGCCCTGTTTCTTAAGAACTGTTCCTTCGAATACCTGAATTCTTTCACGGCTTCCTTCTTTTACTTTAGCATATACTTTAACAGTATCACCTACATTGAAGCTAGGTACGTTCTCTTTTAACTGAGCTGCTTCAATATTCTTAATAATTTCGTTCATCGTGTGACCTCCTTAATAACTTTAATGTTCTTAATACCTTCTGTAACAGAGGAACATCTCTTTTTTCACAACAACTAATTCTACCATGATTTTTTTATATACGCAAGCTTTTTTTAATGCATTTCACTTTTTTTCTACAATTTTCATATTCCATATTAACATAATTACTGTGGCTGCTGTTCTTTGAGATTAATTGATATTGTGCTTCCTGCTTCATCCTTAACTGTTAACATCATTGATTTTACATCGCTTGCTACTTCTTGTGATACCTGGAATATTAACACTCTGTCCGCACTTGTGCCAGGACTTATAACTTCGCTCATATTCTGTATATCTTCAGGAAGTATAGTATCCTGAACATTTACTTTTGTCGAACCATTAACAGTAAGTTTATATTCTTTTGTACTTTGAAGTGTATCAACACCTATATCTCCACCAGAATTATTAGTCAAATTAAAATGAACTACTACAAGCTTACTTCCTTTTGTTGCAGATATTGAATAAAAAGTCTCAACACCACCATTTGGGTAAGTATCACATACTTCATAACCTACATAACTCATATCACATGTAATTCCAAGCATTGCAGCATAATCTGCGACTGAATTATACATAGTAAGATCGCCATCTTTAGTCTCATCTTCTATAGTCTCAGTCACTGTATCCGCTGTTGGTATACCATTTGGATAATACTCAGCTCTATTGAATGGCTTCGGTTTTAGATTCTCATATGTATATTGCATAACTACGCCAGCTGCGTATTCTGCAATAAGCTCATCTGAACGTCCATTAAGATCTATCACACCTGAGCATCCCGACATAGATGCTGCTGCTATACTGCATACAGTTACAACAGTTAAAAGTCTTTTTTTCATATATTAAATTCCCCCTTGTATACAAAATCATCTCTAATTTTTGCAGTCAAGTTCAAACCAGAATACTACACCGTCGTCAACATTATATACTCCACATTGTTGTCCAAAAGAATCAATTATCGCTTTTACAATTGATAATCCTATACCACTTCCGCCATACTCTCTTGTTCTTGCTTTATCAACTTTGTAAAATTTAATCCATACTTTTTCGAGTTCTGTTTCTGGAATATTATGTCCTGTATTGTACACGCTGACTCTTATTTTTCCATCCTTTATCTCTGTATATACTCGTATAATCTTATCTCCATCAGCATGATTAATTGCATTAGTTACATAGTTAGTCATAACTTCCTCAACCTGATACTCGTCTGCCCATACATATATCGGATTATTTTCTTCAAAAATTATCTTTATATTTTTGTCATCAGCTAAAAGTGTATTAGCTTTAACTACTGATTTTATTATAGGTATTATGTCAAAACGCTCCATATTAACTTTTTCTGTTCCTGACTCAATATGCTGAAGTGTAAGAAGTTTCTTAACCATATTATTCATCTTTGCTGCCTCATCTATGATTACATCACAGTAGAATTCTGTACTTTCAGGATCATCATTTATCCCTTCCTTAAGTCCTTCTGCATATCCTTGTATAAGTGCTATAGGAGTCTTTAATTCATGTGACACATTAGATACGAATTCTTTTCGCATCTCATCTATCATCTCTTTTTTCTCAATATCTTTTTGTAATGAGATATTAGCTGACTTTAATTCTGAGATAGTCATCTCAAGCTTATCTGACAACTTATTCATACTATTTCCAAGTATACCAAGTTCGCCTTTATCATTACTTACATATTTTATGTCAAAATCAAGCTCTGCCATCTTCTCAGCAATTCCTGATAATTCTGTTATTGGTTTTGCTATTCTTCTTGCAAACATTGTTGTTATTATAACACCAAGCATCATAACAATAAGTCCTGCATATTCAATAAAATGATTACTAAATTTTATCGCTTCTTCTATGCTCTCAACAGTTGTTGTCATTATTATGAAGTTACTATACTGAAGTTCGCCAACAAGATTAAGCGTCTTAACTCCAAGTCTGTTATCATAATTGCTTGTAAGCACAAAGTCATCACTTTTTGATATAACTTCACTTCCTGATATATTAATTGAATATATATATGCATTCAATATATTCTCTATTGTCTGACTAGACATTCCTGAATTGAAAGTTGTATGATGATTAAAATCAATTATCTGTATGTTGACATTGTTTTTGCTACATATCTTTTCAAGTTCAAGTTTGATATTGTCAAGTGTCTCTTCATCCTGTGCCTGATATGTATCATAATCAATATCTCCATACAGCTGATTTATCTGATAATATACATTCTTCATTGTTGACTGCTTTGTCTTGTAATAGAATTTACCAAGAAAAGTTGTATTAAGTAATATAAGTGCAAGTATTACACCACCTGTGAGTGCAAGCATCATAAGCGTAAGTTTAAATCTTATGGAATGTCTCATGCTTCCACCTCAAATTTGTATCCCATACCCCATATTGTATGAATATATTCTCCGCAGTCACCCATCTTGCTTCTAAGTTTTTTAACATGTGTATCAATAGTTCTTGCATCACCAAAATAATCATAGTTCCATACGCTATTTAATATTCTTTCTCTTGACAAAGCTATACCTGAATTCTCAATAAAATATGCTAACAGTTCAAATTCTTTAAAACTTAATTCAATAGGTTTGTCATCAATCTTAACAATATGTGCTACTTTGTTAAGTTCTATTCTTCCTGCTCTTATTGATTCATCTGCTGTTCCATTACCACTTCTTCTAAGAATTGCTTCAACTCTTGCTACTAATATTTTAGGACTGAAAGGTTTGGATATATATTCATCTACACCAAGCTCAAAGCCTCTTAATTCGTCATCTTCTTCGCCTTTTGCTGTTAACATTATTACTGGCACTTTAGAATCTTTTCTTATTCTCTTAAGTGTCTCATATCCATCCATCTTAGGCATCATAACATCAAGAATTATAAGTGCAATATCTTTATCAGAATAAAATACATCAAGAGCTTCTTCTCCATCTCCTGCTTCAACAACTGTATAATCATTGCGGACAAGAAAATCTCTTACAAGTTTTCTCATTCTAGCTTCATCATCAACTACAAGTATTTTCAATTTTTCCATACTTATTACCTCTTATCTGTGTTATTATCTAATAATTAAATGCTAATCTTTACTTACCTAATATATTAAACGCTAGTCTTTACTTGTCTAATACATTAAATGTTAAGCTTATTATCTAATATATTAAATAATAAGCTTAACATTAGCATCTTATATAATTGACATTATAATAGAATTATATGTTATTTTTGTGAACATATATCTTATTTATGTATTAATATAATAATTACATGTTATTCTGTTGACTACTCCTACTTATTATCATTACTAATATTAAGTTCTGCTTCTTTCTCTTTAATAGCTTTTTCTCTCTCTTTTAGTTCACTTTCCCAGCTACTGTACTTATTCTGTATTTTAGCTTCATAATTCATAATATTAGCATTGCCACTTGTAGATGCAATTATAATCATCGCTACAATGACTATTGCAAGAATACAATTTATCCCAATCGAAATCTTTATTTTGTCAGAAAGTTTTTGAACCTCTTCTTTTTTTTGCTTATCAACATTCTTAATCTTTATAGTTTTAAGTTCTTCTGCTTCAATCTTGCCAGTATTACTTATCTTTTTTCGAAGTTCATACATGAAACTAATTCCTGTCTGTGTTTTAAAAAGTTCCTTTTCTATTGCATTATTGTATACTGTAGTAGCAACTTTCGAATCTTTCATATTATATTTCTTAAACAAAAACTGGATACCTTTTTGTTCATTTAATGCACTTTCATAATCTTCTTTTGTCTCATATTCAAATCCATCTAATACATACTTTTTATTCTCCTCCATCATACTCTACCTTTCTTAATGTATTTTTCCACTGACATATCCATTAAATTCCTTAAAAAATACTTCATCCTTATTCTTCATATAGAATGTAACATTATCACCATTAGTAGTCACTTCTATGTAAAGCGGGCATACTGACTCATCTATAATGTGGCATCTTATAATAAATGTATCTTTGAAAGCTACAAGAATCTTAGCAAGGTATCTCATATTATAATATGGAAATATCGACTCTTTTAGTTCTTTCACTCCAAATTCTATTCTATATGTTCTTATGGCTTTGTCTTCCATATTTGCCTTATTACTTACATTACCACTACTTGATTTATGATTATTTATATCATCACCACTTGGCTTATCATCATTTATACTATAACTACTTGCATTAGCATTACTTATATTATTGCCACTTACATTATCATTACTTATGTTATAACTATTTGCATTAGCATTGCTTATGTTATTGCCACTTGCATTATCATTCTTAAAATCAAGTATAATACTTCCTGATTCATTATTATTATCTATATCAATATAAGCTTTTATAAGTCCTGCAGGATTATCGTCAAAAACAAACTTTTTTTTATCTATCAGCTTAAGCTTCTCATAATCACTATCGATATCGTCTTCTTCTATCTTTAGCGAACCGATAATATCAAGCAGTTCTTCATAGCTTTTATTACCTGACTTACTATCTTCGGATATATTATCTGATATATTTAGTACATCAAGTTTATCATATATATTCCTATAAAAGGCATCATATATTCTCTGTGTTTTCTCCTGACTATCTTGTGTATCAGCTGTTGTTACCAAAATAAGCTCCTTATCAGGATAGCATAATACTAACTGTCCTCCCATACCATAACAGCAAAAGCCATTATATTTTGTCATAAAAAACTGATATCCATATCCATATCTTTCAGCATCAACATTACTACGCACATAAGTATTTCTCTTACAAGTTGTTGCAAGTGTTATATATTCTTTTGAGATATACTGTCTGTCTTTTACTCTGCCTCCATTCATAATCAGGTTTGCAAATATTAACAAATCAATTGGTTTTGCCATAATTCCTGAGCCGCCCATTGTAATTCCCATAGGATCTGATATTCCATATGACTCATCAGAGAAACCAAGCTCTGTAAGACACTTTTCCTTAAGGAATTCAAGAATATTCTTCCCGGTAATCTTCTTAACTAAAGCTGCAAGTGTATGACTTGAAGATGTATCATAAGCATATGATGTTCCCGGATAATGTGAAGGTTCAACTTCAAAAAAACTTCTGACATAATCATTATGTGTGACTTTTTTATATGTAGTAGCCTCATGAGCAGTTGACATCATAAGCATGTCTCTTATTGTAATATCTTTTATATACTTATGAACCTCAATTCCATCAGTCTTATCTGCAAAATAATCAATAATCTTATCATCAAGATCTATCTTCTTCTCATCAGCTAAGATTCCTATCGCCACCGATGTGAAACTTTTTGTCACAGAAAATACTCTATGCAAAGTATCTCTCGTATAAGGTGCATAATAAGCTTCTGCTATAATACTATTTCTTCTATATAATATAAAACTGTGCATATTAACATGCTCTTTTTTTAATTCATCTATAAATCTGATAATATTCTCTGAAGCTATTCCTACCTCTTCAGGTCTTTTTCTTTCAAAATACATTCTCATAATACATTCTCCAATTCTCTTTATTCTTATATAATAATATCCATTATATAAAAGAAAAGCCACCTTAACAGATCCTTCCATTCTTAAAATAAATCAAGATTCCAAATCTGCTATGGTGGCTACAAATCATCTTCCGAGCAAAGTCTTTAAATACTGAGTCATTCCATGATTCGTCTTCTTTGATGTCTTTACTTCATACATACCATCACGATTCAAAAATACAAAATCCCCAACTCGTGTCTCTAATGGTAATCTGTACTTAGGAACAGTTGTCTTTTGCTTATCTTTCTGTTCGCATAATGCATAAACACCTTCAAAACCTTCTACTAATAATTCTTCCATACGAAATCCCCCTTTTCATTAGAAAAATACATTATAAAAAGTTTTCACAAAATATAACTTATAATATGTATCTTTTGTAAAAAAATAGCTCAAGTTACCTCGAGCATATATGGACCTGGCGGGAATCGAACCCGCGTCCAAAAGCCCGTCCTGCGTACTTCTACAATTATAGTTGATTATTTACATTCCCTTGACATATCAAGAACCAACACCTTATATGCCTTAGTAGCTTCATAATACGCCTGCATGCTCAAAGCTTTGCATACATCGTTTCCTACATAGTCGATGCCTGATTGCTAAAGTGTAGGTGCTCTAGGTCAGACAGCTGCCACTAGGCAGCGATTGCTAAATTATCTTCAGCGTTTATATTTAATTTTGAAATTTAACGCATCTCCTGCGAATTGCTTCTCCACATTCAAAACCCCTGTCGAAACCTTTACAAGCCCTAAATGTATTTACATTATAACAAAAATTTATTTTATCTTCAATAGATTTTTTTAATAAATTAAATTTTATTTATAATTCAAGATTTCATCATTCTTACCGATAGATCGAATAGTATTATTTTTTTATAACACATTCATTCAATATAAGGAGATGAAATACATGCAATATTACTATGCTGTTAAAAGAGGACGACGAAAGGGTGTTTATAAAACTTTAGATAGTTGCATGACTCAGGTAAAAGGATATCCTGAAGCTGTATTTAAGAGATGTTCTTCTCTTGAAGAAGCGCAAAATTTCATATATGAAAACTCTATCTCAGTATTAAAGCAAACTGAATGTACTGCTTATATCTGTGGTGAATTTGATCCATTAACCAGAATGTATGCAGCCGCAGTTGAATTCACTCATTCTGAATCTAATAAAATCGAGAATATACTAAAAATCTTTAATACACCGGAGAACAAAAATAAGACTTTATTTTCAATAAAAAGTTCTTTTACTGTAATCGATGTATGTGAAAATGATTTTGCTGATCTTAAAGACAGTTGTGGAGAGGTTATGGCTGCAATTCTCGCTATCAACTATGCATTATCTAATGATTATAAGAGTATAACTTTATTCCATACACTTGCATGCGTTGGTGCATGGCCACTTAATATATGGTCTGCTGATACACCACAATCAACTGCCTATAAGCGTTTTATTAATTCTGTTAAAGATCAGATAGATATTCAATTTTTTAAGATTTCAAGTGTAGTAGACAAAGAACATGTCGAAAAAATGCATAACGAGGCGAAAAAAGCATTAAATTGTCAATAACTTATTCTTGCTATTTGTTTTGTTTTATTTTACACTAAAACCATCTACTGTACAAGGAAATTGCAAAATCACATTCGCTTAAGTCTAATGTAGTTTTACAATTTTCTAATCATTATTATTTATTACATCGAGGTGAACTTACATACATGTTATGTGGATGGCTTTCTCCTAGTGGGGAATTTTACTCTTGCAGTCAATATGGTCATATAACGCTGGCTAATGAACTTGTCAGAAAATATTATATTAAGTTATATAGTGCAAGATATGCTACAGATGAATTTTTGCTTAATTCTAATTGGCTTAAATTATATACCAATGGTATAGGTCATAGTAACAATTTTTCATATACTTATACTAAAAAGAAAATTATCACAGACGATCAATTCAGCTGGCTTACTAACAACACACTTTCTTCTGTTCAATATCAATCTTTTATGAAGATTCTTGAACTTGAGAGTTCTTTTTAAGCATAGACATTATAATCGTCAACTAAAAATTGCTCTACACTTATAGTATAGAGCAATTTTTTACACAGATGACAATTAATGAACCACTACAATTCTTCAATCTATACTTACAGTATAGAGCAATTTTTACTTTTTAATACTACTTTTAATATAGATTTTTTACTTTAAAGTTCTTCTCAGCTTCACGTCTTTGATCTTTCTTAGCTATATCTTCACGCTTATCATATAATTTTTTACCTCTTGCAAGCCCTATCTGTACTTTACACAGATTTCCTTTAAAATATACCTGAAGTGGTACTATTGTATAACCTTTTTGTTGCATCTTACCAACCATTTTGTTAACTTCATATTTATGAAGCAGTAGTTTTCGAACTCTTAAAGGATCTTTATTAAATATATTTCCTTTTTCATAAGGACTTATGTGCATATTATATATATACACTTCACCATTCTCTATTCTTATAAAGGATTCTTTAACACTACATTTTCCCATTCTTAAAGATTTTACTTCTGTTCCAGCAAGTGCTATTCCGGCTTCAAATGTATCTTCAATGAAGTAGTCAAAATGTGCCTTTTTGTTATTAGCGATAAGTTTAAATGCATCTTTTGACATTATCTATAATCCTCCCACAATTTCATCATATAATTCAAAATCTATTGTTCTTAACATCTTATCAGTATCAACAAGAACAACTTTTACTTTTTGGCCAAGCTTATATTGCTTATTAAGTATCTCGGATTTAAGTGCATATTCTTCTTCTGAAAAATAATAATAATCATCTCTTAATGAACTAATATGAACCATTCCTTCTACTGTATTAGGAAGTTCAACATAGAATCCCCATGAAGTCACACCTGATATAACACCATCAAATACTTCTCCGATTCTATGTGACATATATTCAACTTTTTTAAGTTTATCTGTATCTCTCTCTGCATCATCAGCTCGTCTCTCTGTCATACTTGCCTGTTTTGCAACAGCATCAAGTATCTTATTATAATGATTTATTCTTCGTTCATTAAGTCCACCATGAAGATTTTCTTTTATAATTCTATGAATCTGAAGATCCGGATATCTTCTTATTGGTGATGTAAAATGACAATAATACTTTGCTGCAAGTCCAAAATGGCCTGTACAACTTGTTGTATATTGTGCTCTCTTTAATGATCTTAGAGTAAGCCTGCTTATTAATGCTTCTTCATCTGAACCTTCAATCTTTTCAAGAAGTTTCTGTAATTCTTTTGGATGAATATCATCCTGACTAATCTTAATTGAATATCCAAAATTGTTAATAAACATACCAAGTCGTTCTATCTTCTCTGGGTCCGGATTATCATGTGTTCTATATACAAAAGGTATCTCCTGCCAAAAATGATCTTCTGCGACTGTCTCGTTAGCTATAAGCATAAAATCTTCAATTATTCTTGTTGCTACATTACGCTCATAAGGCTTTATATCTATCGGACGGCCTTTTTCATCAAGTATAATCTTTGATTCTGGAAAATCAAAATCAATAGAGCCTCTGCTAAATCTTTTTTTTCTAAGAATAGCAGCAAGTTCTTTCATAAGTTCGAACATCGGAACTAATTCCTTGTACTCATTAACAACTTCTTCATCTGAATTATCAAGTATCTTTTTAACTGCTGTATAACTCATTCTTCTATCAACATTAATAACTGTTTCACATATCTTATGTCCATAGACATTACCTTTTTCATCAATATCCATAATGCAGCTTAATGCAAGTCTGTCTACGCCTTCATTAAGTGAACATATTCCATTAGAAAGTTTATGAGGAAGCATAGGGATTACTCTGTCTACAAGATATACACTTGTTCCTCTTCTTAAAGCTTCTTTATCAAGAGGTGTGCCTTCTTTGACATAATTGGTAACATCAGCAATATGAACGCCTAATGTATATTTTCCATCTTTTTTGCTTATTGTAATTGCATCATCAAGATCTTTAGCATCTTCACCATCTATTGTAACAGTCTGCCAATTTCTTATATCAACACGTCCTGCCATCTCTCTTGTTGACACTTCATCAGGAATATCTTTTAATTGATGCATAACATTCTCAGGAAACTCAAGTGGAAGATCGTATGATTTTATTATAGACATTATGTCTGTTCCCGGATCATTAACATGGCCTATAATCTCTATTACTTTACCTTCCGGTTTTTTACCATTTTTACCATAATCTGTTATCTTCACTACAACTTTATGGCCCGTTACCGCACCCATTGATTTTTCTGCCGGAATAAAGATATCTTTGGTAAATTTCTGATTATCTGGAATAACAAAGCCAAAACTTTTACTCTTTTGATATATTCCAACAATCTCTTTTATGCCTCTTTCTACAATATTAACAATGGTTCCTTCTCTTCGCTTGCCTGATTTTCCTTCTAATATTCTTACATTTACTACATCATTAGTAAATGCTCCATTAGTATCGCTTTCTGATATGAATATATCCTCATCTTCTCCTTCAACACTTACAAAGCCAAATCCACGCTGTGTAGCCTGAAAAACACCTGTAATCAGATTCATATCGCCTTTACAATACTTACCTTTTTTAGAAAGGCTAATCTTACCTTCATTCACAAGTGCCATTAATACTTCTTCAAGATCTGCTCTCTCTGATTTTGGTACCTGTAATAATATTGCAATCTCTTTTATCTTCATTGGGACATAATTCTCGTCATTAATAATGTCCATTATTATCTGTTTTCTTGTCTCAAATAACTCTTTATCCATAAGATTTACACCTCTTTTCAAATCTCTTCTCTAATAACTATTCTCATTATATCATACCTACTCTGATTTTGATATTAAAAATCAACCTTAATATGAATTTTCCATTTCCAATTATAATGTTTCTCCAATATTATTTTACTTAGCTTTGTTGCCATTTTAATAATACTTTCACTTATCAATGTTTCCACTTTAATAATACTTTTACTTAACAATGTTGTCAGCTTAATAATACTTTTACCTAGCAATGTTGTCACTTTAATAATACTTTTACTTAGCTTTGCAATGTTACGCATTTAATGATGTTATTTCTTATAATATTACTTTTGTAATGTGAAAAAAGGGATGCTATATAAACATCCCTTTTTTATCACTGGTATAAGTGCGACATCACACACACTAGTTCATTATATTAATTGTCATATATACAAAACGTATTATCAAACATTCTATCCTTGTTCTGTATATATACCTGCAGTATTCGAAAATATCTTAGAAATTAATATTCAAAACCGCAGCTATAACTAAGAATAAAATTACTAACCAGCGAGTTGCTGTCTCGAGTTTTCCTTCAGCTGAACGACTCTTATTCTTGCTCCAGTATGTTTCACCTGTTCCGCCTAAAGCACCTGATAAACCAGCTGATTTACCTTCCTGTGCTAATACAACAACAGTTAATATTATAGAAATTAATACAAATATAACTGTAAGTATTACTTTAATTACGTTCATCTCTACACCTCCTGTAATCGGTCAAGCATAGATTCAATTATACCTTATATCTTTTAATTTTTCAATCTTTTTTAATACTATTTTCTAACAAGAAGTGATTTACCTGTCATCTCTGCAGGCTGTTCCATTCCCATCATCTCTATTAATGTTGATGCGATATCTGCAAGGCATCCATCTTCACGAAGTGTATATTCATCATTGTAGTTAACAAGAATGAATGGAACAGGATTAGTTGTATGTGCTGTAAAGCTCTCACCTGTTGTATAATCAATAAGCTGTTCTACATTACCATGATCAGCACAGATAAACATCTGTCCATCTACTTCTTTAAGTGCTTCTACTGCTTCGCCAACTGCTTCATCTACTGTCTCAACTGCTTTAATAGCTGCATCAACAACACCTGTATGTCCAACCATATCAGGATTTGCAAAATTACAGATAATTACATCATACTTATCTGATTTGATAGCTGCTACTAATCTATCTCTAACTTCTGGTGCACTCATCTCTGGCTGTAAATCATATGTTGCAACTTTAGGTGATTTTACAAGTGATCTTTCTTCACCTTCAACAGGTTCTTCTACTCCACCATTGAAGAAGAATGTTACATGAGCATATTTTTCTGTCTCAGCAAGTCTTAACTGTTTCTTATTATTAGCTGCTAAAAATTCACCAAATGTATTCTTGATTGCTACTTTGTTAAATGCTACTTCTTTATTAGCGATAGTAACATCATATTCTGTGAAGCATACGTATGTTGTCTTAATTCTTGAGCCTCTCTCAAATCCTGTGAAGTCATCATCGCAGAATGTTCTTGTTATCTCTCTTGCTCTGTCAGGACGGAAGTTAAAGAATATAACTGAATCATTATCTTTAACTGTTGCTACTGGTTCTCCATTCTTAGTAATTACTGTTGGAACAACGAACTCATCATTCTTATCATTATCATAAGATTCCTGAATAGCACATACTGGACATTCTGCTTTATTACCTTCACCTTTTGTGATTGCATTATATGCTGCTTCTACTCTGTCCCATCTATTATCTCTATCCATTGCATAGTAACGTCCCATTACTGATGCAACTTCACCTACTCCTAATTCTTTCATCTTATCAACAAGTTCCTGCATGAATCCTTTACCTGATGTAGGAGCTGTATCACGTCCATCAAGGAATGCATGTACATATACTTTATCAAGTCCTTCTCTCTTAGCTAATTCAAGAAGTCCAAATAAGTGTGTAATATGGCTGTGTACACCACCTGTTGAAAGAAGTCCAAATAAATGTAATGCTGAATTGTTAGCTTTGCAATTATCAACTGCTTTCTTAAATGCTTCGTTCTTAAAGAAATCTCCGTCATTAATCTCTTTTGTAATTCTTGTAAGTTCCTGATATATAATTCTTCCTGCACCCATATTAAGATGTCCTACTTCTGAATTACCCATCTGACCATCAGGAAGACCTACTGCCATTCCGCTTGCATATCCTTTAACGAATGGATATTCTGTCATAAGTTTATCCATAACAGGTGTATTAGCTAATGCGATTGCATTTCCTTCTGTTTTTTCGTTTAATCCATATCCATCTAATATCAATAATACTGTAGGTTTCTTACTCATAATAATTACTCCTTATCACTTTTTAATGCGGTCACTGACCAAAACATTAGCCATGGGTATTTCACCATAGCTAACGTACAAACATAAATACCAATAATTATTTGTTATAATTAACAATCTTTCCAAAATCTGGTTTAAGACTTGCACCACCTACAAGACCACCATCAATATCTGCTTCTGCAAATAATTCTGGAGCACTTGCAGCAGAAACACTTCCACCATACTGAATACGAATTGCTTCTTTTGTAGCTTCATCATAGATCTCACCGATTACCTGACGAATTGCTGCACATACTTCTTCTGCCTGAGCTGTTGTTGCAACTTTACCAGTTCCGATTGCCCAGATTGGTTCATATGCAATTACAGCTTTTTTAGCCTGATCTGCTGTTACATTTAAAAATGCAACTTTAATCTGCTGTCTGATAAAATCGATTGTTACACCCTGTTCTCTCTGTTTAAGTGATTCACCACAGCAGATAATAGGTGTAATACCATGTTCAAATGCTTTTAATACTTTTTTATTAACTGTTTCATCAGTTTCTGCAAAGTATTCACGTCTCTCTGAATGTCCAATGATTACATATTTTACACCAATATCTGTTAACATATTAGGTGCGATTTCCCCTGTATATGCACCACTTTCTTCATAGAACATATTTTCAGCACCAATTTCAATATTACTTCCTTTTGCTGCTTCAATAGCTGTTGTAAGTGATATTGCAGGTACACAAAATACTACATCAACATCATCATTCTTTACTAAAGGTTTTAATTCATTAATTAATTTTACTGTTTCGCTTGGAGTCTTGTTCATCTTCCAGTTACCAGCTATAATTTTTCTACGCATTGCCATTTCTCCTTTGGTATTTAATTATATTTTTTATATTATTTGTCGTTTGCTGCTGCAACACCTGGTAATTCTTTTCCTTCAAGGAATTCAAGTGATGCACCGCCACCTGTTGAGATATGAGTCATCTTATCACCAAATCCTAACTGGTTAACAGCTGCTGCTGAATCACCACCACCGATAATTGTAGTAGCATCTGTTTCAGCTAATGCTTTAGCAACTGCAATTGTTCCTTTTGCAAGAACAGGATTTTCGAAGATACCCATTGGTCCATTCCATACAACTGTCTTAGCTGTTCTAACAGCTTCTGCATATAATTCAGCAGTCTTAGGTCCGATATCAAATCCTGCTTTATCAGCTGGCATATCTTCTACTGCATATACTTCTACTGGAATCTCAGCATCGATTGGATTTGGGAATGCATCTGCAGCTACTGTATCAACTGGAAGTAATAATTTTTTACCAAGTTTATTAGCTTTTTCAATCATTTCTTTACAATAATCAATCTTTGTCTCATCAACTAATGATGTACCGATTTCATATCCCTGAGCTTTTAAGAATGTGAATGCCATACCACCACCGATGATTAATGTATCACATTTTTCAAGTAAGTTTGAGATAACATTTAATTTATCTGCTACTTTTGCACCACCAAGGATTGCAACGAAAGGTCTTACTGGATTCTCTACTGCATTACCAAGGAAGTCAATTTCTTTCTGCATTAAGTATCCAACTACAGCTGTATCTACAAGGCTAGCAACACCAACATTAGAACAATGTGCTCTATGAGCTGTACCAAATGCATCATTTACAAATACATCACAAAGTGAAGCAAGTTCTTTTGAGAAAGCTTCTCCATTCTTTGTCTCTTCTGCTCTGAAACGTGTATTCTCAAGTAAGATTACATCTCCATCTTTCATTGCTTCAACAGCAGCTTTTGCATTAGGTCCAACTACTTCTGGATCTGCAGCAAATTTTACTTCCTGTCCTAATAATTCTGATAATCTTGCTGCAACTGGAGCAAGAGTCTTTGTCTTTTTGTCTTCTTCTGTTTTTACTTTTCCAAGATGTGAGCAAAGAATTACTTTTCCACCATCTGCAACTAATTTTTTAATTGTTGGAAGAGCTGCAACAAGACGATTTTCGTCTGTGATTTTTCCATCTTTTAATGGTACATTGAAATCACATCTGCATAAAACACGAAGTCCTTTTACATTAATATCATCTACTGATTTCTTATTAAGCATTATATTTATCTGCTACTAAAACATATATAATATGATATATGCCAGATGATTTGCTAATATCTACTATTAATCGCAATTCATCTAAGTAGCTTTTCCTTTCCTAAATTTTATTTGTTTGTCTTCTGATTATTATAGACTTATGTCATTCTTTTATTACAATCAAAAGTTTATAATTAATTATCGTGGTATTTATCTAATCTTATATATCATATCTCTATACAATATATTTTTATACAATATATTTTTATACAATATAAATATATACACACATAAATAGAAAAGTCCGGTCCTATGGAAAAACCACATTACCGGACCCTTTTCTGGATCTAAATTAACTAATCAACTATATAATTAATTATATATTAAGCTAATTCTGAGAAGTATTTAATTGTTCTAACCATCTGGCTTGTGTATGAATTTTCATTATCATACCATGAAACAACCTGTACTTCATATAAATCATCGCCAACTTTAGAAACCATTGTCTGTGTAGCATCGAATAATGAACCAAATCTCATACCAACGATATCGCTTGATACGATAAGGTCTTCATTGTAACCGAATGATTCGTTAGCTGCTGCTTTCATAGCTGCGTTGATTCCTTCAACTGTTACATCAGCTTTCTTAACAACTGCTGTTAAGATTGTTGTTGAACCTGTTGGAACTGGAACTCTCTGAGCTGATCCGATTAATTTACCATTTAATTCTGGGATAACTAAACCGATTGCTTTAGCAGCACCTGTGCTGTTAGGAACGATATTAACAGCTGCAGCTCTTGATCTTCTTAAATCACCTTTTCTCTGTGGTCCATCAAGTGTCATCTGATCACCTGTGTAAGCATGGATTGTTACCATAATACCTGACTGGATAGGTGCAAATTTGTTTAATGCATCAGCCATAGGTGCTAAACAGTTTGTTGTACATGAAGCAGCTGAAATGATATTGTCTTCTGCTTTTAATGTTGTATGGTTTGTGTTGTAAACGATTGTTGGAAGGTCATTACCAGCTGGAGCTGAAATAACAACTTTTCTAGCACCTGCATTGATATGAGCCTGTGCTTTTTCTTTTGATGTATAGAATCCTGAACATTCAAGAACTACGTCTACATTTAATTCTCCCCATGGGCAATTGTTTGCATCTGGGAATGCATAAATTTTGATTTCTTTTCCATCAACTGTGATTGAATCGTCACCAGCTGTTACTTTATCAGCTAATTCATATTTACCCTGTGATGAATCATATTTTAATAAGTGTGCAAGCATTTTAGGGCTTGTTAAGTCGTTGATTGCAACAACTTCATATCCTTCTGCTCCAAACATCTGTCTAAATGCGAGACGTCCAATACGTCCAAATCCATTGATAGCTACTCTTACTGCCATGTCTATAATTCCTCCTAAGAATAATTTTTCGTTCTGTCTATGACAGATACTTCATAAAGATTGTTAATAAAAAATCAACCTAGTAGTATTTTACCTTCTTTGCTCTAAAATATCAAGCCCTAATTTGATTTTTTATTAATTATTACAAAATTTATCATTTTTTTATGTGAATTCCCCATCACCTAAAGGTAATTAGCTTTACGCTCTAGCTTATAAATATGGCAGTTGCCTGCAAACGGGAGACACAGACAACTGCCTACAAAAATTAGATAATATTTAGTTTTGTATAAAAACAGCACTCCAGTAAAGATCTCCGTCTGCATTAACTGCAACTCCGATTCCCATACTGGTCCATTCTGCTTTTAACATAATCTCACGATGTCCTGAATCTGAATTCTTCCATCCTTCAACTATTCCTTCCGGTGAAGTCTGCCTTCTTCCAAGATTCTCTCCACATCTTTCCCAACTGATTCCATAATAATTAATAACTGTACTTACTTTGCTGCCATCAGGTCTTTCATGACTGAAGTAATCAAGATGTGCTCCTTCTGCTGAACGAATTCCCGCAACTATGCAATCTGTATAGTCTACCGATACCGGAGCGAGTCCATTTTCGGCACGGAACTGGTTAATAAGTTCTGCGACCTGCATAATATATCCATAATAATTATTATAGTTGGCTTCTGATATTGCCGCTGCCTGTTCTATTGTAAGTGCAACTCCAGGCTGTGGCTCCGTCTGCACAACCGGTTCAGGCGTTGCTTCTTCCTGTGGTTGTTCTTCTTCTGTTACAGGATCCTGCTGTACAGGTGGCATTGTAACTGCCGTACTTTGTTCAGCTACTGTCGGCTGTGTTGCAGCTGTTACAGGCTCTGTAACTACTTCCTGCGTATCTGCAATTGTTGTTACAGGCTCCACTGTTGTCTCTTCAACATATTCTGTTGTCATCTCTATTGTTGTATCATTAGCTGTATTATCTGTTGCATATTTGCTACTCTCTTTTTGGCTTGCCTTCTTATAATCTTTTTCGCTTTGTGCGATAGCAATAATGCTATGTTCTTCTGTTCCTTTATTCTGACATCCCGGTAACCACACAATACTCACACTAAGCACCAGTGCCAGAATGCTTTTCTTTTTAATTCTTATCATAATTTAAAAAGCCTCCCTTAGTTTTAATAGTATTTCAAGTAATTAAAACTAGTTCTTAAAAATCAGTAAAACTAATTTTTCTAATGTAATAGACAAGTGATTCATAGTTCTCACGCTGCCATCCTACATCGTTAATAACATTTAAGGCTTGTAAAATATGTTTATAGCTACATACATAACACATATATTGCACATATAAAAAAGCGCTCCATACCAGAGCGCATTGATAACCATAAATATGAATTACATATAAATGTGCAACCGGCTGTCATCTCGATTAACGATTTAGACCCTTGGCTTTGCGTCCCTGCATTTCTACAGGTTTGCCCAATATTTAATTATTTAATTAATATAAAGCAAAAATAAACTTATCAAACTTTATTAACTGTACTCATCATATATATTTTTCTTAATTATGTCAAGTTATCTCGATTTGTTTTCATGTTTTTAATTATAATTTTATGTTTATTAATTAATTTCATGTCTTTGTTAATTTTACTTTTATGTTTTGATTATATTATGTTAACTTCTGGTGTGTTAAAAATAATATGCATATTCTATTTTTTATATCTGCTGCCTTTTTTGCAAAGTCAATTTCTTCTACATATTAAGGAAGTGCAGAATACTTAATCAAAAAGACAGCACAGAATACTTAATTAAAAAGACGCAGAATGCTTAATTAAAAAGACGCAGAATGCTTAATTAAAAAGACAACGCAAAGTACTTAATTAAAAAAGACGCAGAATACTCAATTAAAAAGGCAGCGTATAATATTAATTAAAAAGACGCAGAACACTTAATTTGTATTCTGCGTCTGTATAATATATATCTCTGCTTATTATTTGACTTATATATTATTCATAGTATGAAATGCTTATACTATTAACAAGTCCTGTCTCTTTGTCAACGTTAATACTTATAGTTAATGATTCTGCATCTGCAGGACCGTAACCATAATATACGTCTGTTGTATATTCTGATTCATAATCAGGTTTTCCATATGCTGCTAATACCTGTTCATATGTAGAACCTACCTGAATTCCTCCTGGTAAACATACTGGAACTCCCTTATTGTAATCGCCTGATGATGATACATATACTTCTGTAATCTTACATTTATCATATGATAAATCTGCATCTGTATCGTTAGTTAGTGTAATACTTACTGTATAATCACCTTTTTCAAAATATACCAAATCATAATCATTAGCTGCTATTGTTGTCTTGTCTGATGTCATATCTGATAATGCCCATCCCATGTCTATAATATCAGATACATTAGCAGGTAATGTTAATACTTTTCCATCAAACTGAACCTGACCTGATGAAAGAGATGTTGATAATGATGGATCTGCTTTTACTGGTGTATCAGCAACTGGATTTTCTTTTAATGCTGTTGTCTCATCGGTAGTAGTCTCTTTTTCATTATCTTTGTCATTATCTTTGTCATTGTCTTTATCAGTATCTTTTTTATCATTACCAGTATCATATCCATACTCATCACCTATTGATGCTACACCAAGTAATTCAGCTATTTCTGAATATTTGTAATATGCATCTTCAGCAGGTACTTCAACTTTTTTACCTGTTTTTTCGTTTAATGTAGATGATACTGTTAATTTTCCTTTTATTCCCTGACATTCTGCTGATATTGTTGCATCACTTGAAGCTTCTCTCTTGCCTTCTTTTCCTGTGCATTCAGCATATGAATCAATAGAGAATTTAATTCCAGCTGCCTCGAATTCTTTTTCTACTTCATCTTTATCAAAAGTTTCTACAAGTTCACTTACTGTATCTATAAATGATGATTTCTGTTCTTTAATCTCAGCAATCATATCAGCATTATCACCATCTAATTTTTCAAGTGTCTTAACATATTCATCAAATACAGATTCTGCATTTTTATCAAGATATTTTACGATTGCTTCTGTAACATCTATGAGATTGCTATCATCAAGTGAAAATGCATATCCTTTATCTGATTTTTCAAATAAATCTGTACTTTTTGTTGCTTTTTCAAGAGTCTCGATTATGTAGTATACTGTCTCTGTCAGGAATTCCTGTGGATTCTCTACTCCTTCGATCTCATCTGTTGTTGTTGTTAATTCTGATACTTTGTATCCAAGATTATCTTCGATTTCTGACATTGTCATTCCTACGTAGTCTTTATCAAGAGATATCTCATCTGCAATATCAGGTACATATTCTTCAACTGCAGTAAGTAATGTCTTAACATTCATATATACTGTATCATCTTTAACTATAACTTCTGTAAGATCTTTGTAAGATGACATTGTTCCCATCTTATAACTTACATTAACTGATTCGCTTACAGGATCTGTACTTTCAATAACGCCTGCAAACTTAAGTGATACTTTTATCTCATCTTTATCACTTACAAGATATTCATTAAGCATATCTAATCCAGTTGCACTTATTAAACTTGCTGCTTCATTAACTGTTACTCCAAGTTCCATCTCAAATTCACCAGTTTTAATATCGTTTACTTCTCTTACGATAGATGAATAAGAGCTTCCCCCTTTACTTCCGCATCCTGATAATGTTCCAATAATCATCACCATTGCAAGAAGTACTGATAATAATTTTTTATTCATTTCTCTTCCTCCTTCATATCAGTTTTCTTAAACTGCATTAAACAATATACCATATTGCTTTTTTTTCGTCAACTCAAAGTAAATGATAAACTTAGTAACAATACAATTAAAAACAGCACGTTAAATGCTGTAAAGTTCAAAAGATATTTTGCTTTTTTCACACTTTTTTCGTTACTTACGAACTTATATGATATAAGGCTCGCCATAGATGCAATGATTGTTCCAAGTCCACCAAGATTAGTTCCTATTATAAGTTTTGTTATATTGTCTGTAAAATTCGATAATAGAATTGCTGCCGGAACATTGCTAATTGCCTGGCTTAAGATTACTGATACCATAATTTCACGTTTAGATGTGATATTATTAAGCATATTGCGTACTATTTCCAAATTCTTCATATTACCTACAAATATAAAAAATGCAACAAATGTGAGTAATAGTCCATAATCAGCTTTTTTTATTATTGCTCTATTAGTAACTATAACTACTATAAGTACTATTGCAAAAGATATTCTGTAATCAATTATTCTTACAACGCACATAAGACTGACAATAAACAAAACTGTATTAATAAGTATTTCCTTTTTATCAATGGTTACATCATTATTTACTATTGATGTTATCGCTCTTTTTTTAATGAACAAGCATATAGTTATTACAAGCATTATAAATGAGATCGCCCCATAAGGGAACATTATCTTTTCAAAATGTGCTATACTCATTCCTGACTTTGTATACAGATAAAGGTTTTGTGGATTGCCAATAGGTGTTATCATGCTTCCAAGATTTGCTGCTATTGTAAGAAATACAACAATAGGTATCATAATCTCTTCCATTTTTGTCTCTTTTAACAATATTATGGCAAATGGTATGAATGTCAAAAGTGCGACATCATTGGTTATGAACATACTTGAAAAAAAGCAGCCACACATAAGTAATAAAGCCATAGTTCTTGTATCTGACATCTTCTTTACAAGACTTCCAACAAGCTTTTCAAATACACCTGCTTCTCTATATCCTTGTACTACTATCATAAGTGACCACAATATCATAAGTGTTCTATAATCAATATATTCTATATATTTCATTGATGGTCTTACCCAAAATGATGATATTACTGCTAGTATGGCTGCTATTATAAATACTGTTTCTTTTTTTATAAATCTTATAACTGTTTTCATTATATATACCTTTTATAATTAAAATCCTTTCGTTTGTCATAAGCTCCTCTCACTTCACTTTTCAGGTGGGAGGAGCCTTGCAAATTTGTAGAAATATATATTCTACTCTGTTATAATGCTAACATAGATTATATTTTTTCCTATATTAAAAGTCAAGTTTATATAATGAATTTTACCCCCACTCTTGACAAAGAATCTAAAAAAAGCAGCGACCCTCCATAGACTTGCTATGAGGAGTCGCCACACATTTATAACCATATATCATGTAACTATATTTTATTACTGTTCTATACACTTATATTCTTATATTCTTATATACTTACAGCATATTATGCTTATATGCTTGCAACATATCATTCTTATATTCCTACAATATGTTATGCTTACACGCTTACAACATATCATTCTTATATATCTATAGTGTTCTATACTTACAGTATATCATTCTTATACACCTACAGCAGATTATACTTATACTCTTACAGCATATTATAATTATACCTTCTATATATTACATAAGA
Organism: Falcatimonas sp. MSJ-15; assembly: GCF_018918265.1. GTDB lineage: Bacteria > Bacillota > Clostridia > Lachnospirales > Lachnospiraceae > Falcatimonas. Next base: position 23,086 of record NZ_JAHLQC010000012.1, on the reverse strand, counting down.
TAAAGCACTGAATATGGTTTTAATTCCATTCCATTATTACAGTCATATTTCTGTCCTGTTATAAGATCTGTCATCTTTTCTCGTCCATGCAGGCCTTTATCAACATAGAACGGATTCTCGCCTGCATTAATTGCTACTACTATCTCCTGGTCATCGCATTTTCTTGAAAAGACAAATTGATGATTGGTTAACTCTAATGATTTGAAATCACCATAACATAATGCTTTTGTCCTTGAATGTATCTTGCTAAAGCGTTCAATATACTTTGTTAAATTATTCTCAATCGGTTTTTCAAAACTTGGTCTTAAAGGAAGATCTGAATCATTTCTTTTTTCTGCTTCTGTTCCCCATTCGCTGCCATAATATATGCATGGAATACCTGGCATCGCATACATTAAACCATATATAAGAAGCAGATGTCGCTTATTCTTAAGTACACTTGCTATTCTGCTTACATCATGATTGTCAACAAAATTGAGCAGATGTTTTCCTTTGTAAAGTGTCCAGTTTTCTTCTCCAAACTGTCGCATAAGACTATGTGCAATCTCAAACATATTCATACTGTTAAAACTTGAATGTAATCCTTTATAACATTCATAATTAGTCGCACTGTCTAACATATCTTCATTCACAATAGTATTGTAATCTCCATGTATCATCTCACCGACAAGGAAAAAGTCAGGTTTTATCTGTTTTACAAATTGTCTTAGTTTTTTCATAAATTCCTTGTTAAGACAATATGCAACATCAAGTCTCAAACCATCTATATCATACTGTTCTATCCAGCTTTTTACACATGCTAGGAGATATGACACAAGTTCTGGATTATCAAGATTAAGTTTAACAAGTTCATAATGTCCTTCCCAGCCATCATACCAAAAACCATCGTTATAAAATGAATTTTCGTTGAAGTTTATATAGAACCAATTAAGATATTTTGAACTTCTTTTGCATTTTATTACATCTTGAAATCCAAAAAAGCCTCGTCCTACATGATTAAACACTCCATCTATTACTACTTTAAATCCATTTTCATGCAGTTTTGCACATACATCTGCAAAGTCTGCATTTGTTCCAAGTCTTACATCTATTTTTCGATAATCTCGTGTATCATAACCATGTCTGTCACTTTCAAAAACCGGTGAAAAATATACTGCAGTTGCTCCCGTTTTCTTGATGTGTGGAATCCAGTCAATAACTTTTCTGATTCTTGAAACAGTTACACCATCGTTCTCTGGTGGTGCACCACAAAATCCAAGAGGATATATCTGATAAAATACTGCTTCTTCGTACCACATAGATTCATAAACCTCCTTAAATATGCAATGCTATCGACATTATCAATATGTATAATACATATTGTTGCTTCATTTTTATCTGGTTAACACTTTAGCACATCAACCAGAACATACATAACCATATTGTATATCGACATTATACTGCTCTCAAAGAAGATTATATGTAATTATTTTATATTATATTATGATATTTTTGGACATAAGAAAAAGGACCAGCCGATCGGTCCTTTTTCCTAAAATATGAGGGGAGGGAGATAGAAAATCTATCTACGTTTTATATTATGCAATATAAATGTGTTCAAATTGTGGACAAACTCTAAAATCAAAATAAAGTATTTCTGAAGATTACCTTAAGAAGATTAAGAACATTAAGATAATTCTTCCTGAAGTATGTTTATAATCTCATCTTTTGAGAATCTTGTCAGACTTTCATCATTCTCTGAGATTACTTTGTCAGCAAGATTCTTTTTCTTCTCTTGCAAGTTTACAATCTTCTCTTCTATAGTGCCTTTTGCTATGAGTTTATATACAGACACTTTATTCTTCTGTCCTATTCTGTGAACACGGTCTGTTGCCTGGTTCTGAGCTGCTATATTCCACCATGGATCATAATGTATTACAATATCTGCTGATGTAAGATTAAGTCCGGTTCCTCCTGCTTTTAATGAGATTAAAAATACCGGTGTATCATCAGCATTGAATTCTGATACCATCGCAATTCTCTGTTCTTTACCTGTTGCACCACTTAAGTAATAATAACTTATTCCAGCTTCTTTAAGTCTCTCACCTATAACTTCAAGCATTGATGTAAACTGTGAGAATATTAACATCTTGTGTCCACCTGCTACACAGTCTTCTACAAGTTGAAGGCATGTATCAAGTTTTGATGACTTGTCTTTATAGTCAGTATACAAAAGCGATGGATGGCAGCATATCTGACGAAGCTTGGTTATCTCGCTTAATACTGTCATCTTCGAACTATTGAATTCTGATTCTGACTGTAAATCAATCTTCTTAATAAGTTTTGCAACACTTGCTTTATAAAGTTTTTTCTGTTCTCCTTCAAGCACAGAGTATACAATATTCTCCTGTTTTGGTGGAAGATCTTTTAATACATCTTTCTTAAGTCTTCTCATTATAAATGGAGCTATAAGATGTTTCAACTGATTTAACGCAGCTGTATCATGATATTGTATTACCGGTGTCTCAAAATTTTTCTTAAAACTCTGATAAGTATATAAAAATCCTGGCATCAAATAATCAAATATCGACCAAAGTTCACTCAGTCTATTCTCTATCGGTGTTCCTGTAAGAGCATACTTAGTCTGTGCATGTATTGCTTTTACAGCTCTTGCACTCTGTGTTCCATGGTTCTTAATAAATTGTGCTTCATCTATAATCTCATATCTAAAGCTTAACTCCTGATATTCCTGAATATCACGTCTTAACAAATCATAAGATGTTATTATCACATCATACTTATCATAAGTCTTTAGAAGTTCTTTTCTCTCTGAAGCTGTCCCTGATATCGCAAGTGATGTAAGTTCCGGTGCAAATTTGTTAATCTCATTTTGCCAATTATATACAAGCGATGCCGGTGTAATTATAATTGAATTACCTCTGCCTTTTTCACTGAGCAAAAGACTTATAATCTGCAAAGTCTTACCAAGTCCCATATCATCTGCAAGAATTCCTCCAAGACCATATTCGCTTATAGTCTTAAGCCAGAAATAGCCTGTCTTCTGATAAGGTCTTAATACCTGTGAAAGTTCTTCCGGAAGTTCGTAAGTTCCATCTTCAACAGCTTTAATATTTCTAACCATCTCTTTGAATTCTTTGTCACGCTTATATTTTACATTATTGCTTTCTCTAAGTACAGAATCCACATACAATGTTCTAAATAATGGAAGCTCAATCTTTTTATTTTTCAATTCTTTTTCAGAGAGATTAAGTCCCATTGAAAGTTCAGCAAGTGCTGATATACCATTGTCAAGTAATTCTATAAATTCTCCATTTTTAAGTCTGTGATATTTCTTTTTCTGCTTATAGCTTAAGAGAATATCTTTTATCTCATTATCTTTTATATCATCAAAATCCAGATCTAATTCTAACAGCCCACTGTTTATAGATACTCCAATGAATATATTAGGTGTCTTTACAATACTTGCTTTTTTCAATGCATCAGATACGTATACAGTTGACAATTCCATCAGTTCATTTATTCCTGTATCTATAAGCTCAAACATCATATCATCATTCATATCTATATACAATATATCTTCATCTCTCTTAAAGAATCTCTTTAAAAAAGATAATATCTTATATTCTTCCGGTCTGTTATGATATACTTTTGGAATATTAGCCTCGTCATAAGGATTATATCTTATACTGTCATATTCAAAAAATGTATCACATACTACTCTATTGTCTTTTACATCCATATACAGGTATGATTTTAGTTCAGGTGGCTTAAATCCATCAAGATCAAGTTCTGTATCTATGCTCATATATTCTGTAATTATAGGTATTATCCCTGCTGTAAACTCGCCCATATCTCTTGAATTCATAGTTATCTTCTGTGATTCATTATATATAGGTGACACAAGATGTCCAAGTAGTGGCTGTATATATCTTCTATAATCAGCATCGCATACATACATTTTGTTATCTTTAAAAATATATAGATTATCTGCACCATTTATAACTTTGATCTTATCTCTAAGGTACATATTAACTCCATTAGAGCTTATCTCTTCTATCACAAGATTAAGTTTTGGATTCTTACGCACTATCTCATAATTAATTTCAACTTTGTTAATCTCTATATTAACAGTATCTGTAACTACCGAATTAATAAGAAGATCAAATGTCTTTGGTGATAAAAGTATTCGTCTCTGATTACGCATATCTTCACTAATCTTATTGGCTCTCTTTGATAGTAAAGCATATTCATTAATCGTTGATATTATAAATTGCAACAATTTGTAACTTTCTTCATCAAATGATTTATATGTATGATACAATTTTATGTCTTTTGTATATTCAACATATTCTCCATGTTCAAAGCTCTCTTTAAATGCATTAATATTCTTGATTAGATACTTCTTATCTGTTCGTATTACAAATTCTGTATACATATTAACACCTTCAACTTTTATCTCAGGTTCAATACTGTATTTATTCTCAGATACTTCACCATAAGCATCGCCTAAAGCCATATTCCCATATTCATTGATAAGAGTTCGTACATTAGGTGAACTATATACAACAGAATTAGCCATGCTCCTTCTCTCACGATATTTTATTGCAGCAAGAACACAATGAGCACATATACCTTTTTCATCAAATTCATCACAACTACATTCTGTCTTAATAATCTCATCTTTTGACACAGTAAGCTTTGCTTTATTGCTTCCTTCTATATACTGTACTGTTATCTCATTCTTCCAAAATGAACGTGTCTCATTAACAACCCCGGTATCTTTCTTACTTCTTCTCTCCGCTTCTTTATAAATCTCTTCATCTGTTGCAAATCGTCTTATATATTCTGTATCGAAAGCCATATTATCCATCTTCCTTATCTGTTAATTTCATGAATTTCCTGCATCTTTTTTCTATCTAACTCATAATGCTTCATCACATATATTGAAAATGCCCACCCAATCATTGGAATTATACTGTAAAATAGTATTGTCAAAATTCTTATTCGTGGCGTACATGGATCTGTAACTTTTGGAAAGCTGTGTCCATAGCCCGATATTGCAAGAACTATACCAACAAATGCAGTTCCTAATGCTGTAACTACTTTGTCCACAAATGAGAATAATGCCCCCATAAGTCCCGGAACATATTTTCCACTTCTGTATACCTCATAATCTGAACAGTCAGCAATCATAGGCACAACCATATTATTACTAACTGATTTTGCTCCATTAGATATTGAAAATAATATAACAAATACTACTGATATTATATTCCACTTTATAAAAGATATTGTACCAACTTTATCATTCATAAGTACAAATGTCAGTAAAATCTGAAATACTATACACATCCATGAATAAAATACAAATGTCTTCTTCTGTCCAATCTTCTGTGCCATCTTAATTCCTGTTGATACAACAAGAAGACTTGGAATAGCTGTAACAATTCCTATAAGTCCTGCTATCTTATAATTATTCATGAGAATTCCATATAGCATTACTATTACAGCGGCTTCACTATATACTGTAGATGCAAATTTGTCTGTACATGCTGCTATTATAAGCATCTTAATCGGCTTATTTTTTCTCATTATCTCAATATAATCCTTAGGTCTGACATGCATAGTTTCTTTATTCTCTTTATTTTCTTTTCCATAAAAACCAGGTCTGTCTTTTGACCAAATTCCAATCATAGCTAATATTGTGCATATGAAAGACACTACTATAACTGTAACCGCAAAATCTCTATAAAGCAACGGATTATCATAATCTGAATATTTTGGTATAAGATAATTAGATGTAAATAATGCTGTTGCTCCAAAAGATGCCATTATACATAATGAATCAAAAAAAGTTGTAACCGGCCGCTGGTTAGGATTATTAGTCATAACAGTCTGTCCTGTCTTGCAGACAACACTTTGACATGTAAAACCGATTACATATACCATATATATTAATATAAAGTATATAAGTCTAAATCTGTTATTAATTCTGTGTGTTGTAAAAAAAAGCAAAACTACACTAACTGCCATAAGAAGATTGCCAATTATCATAAAAGGTCTGAACTTGCCAAACTTTCCTTGTGTTATATCTAGCAAAAAACCGGCAATAGGATCTGTTATGCCATCAAATACTTTCATCGCTGTGAGGACCATTGATATAAGAACAACTCCAAAACCGGCAACCTGATTAGCATAGTATGACATATATACCATTAATGCAAGATATACATTAACTGCAGCAGTATTTAGTGAAAATAGTGCCATCTGCCACATTTTTACATTATTATACTTTTTTACATTCTCTTCGACTTTCAAAATTTGTCTCCCGTTATAAATATTGTATTAAAACATTACTTTTTCCCGTAAATTATATTATAAACTAGTTTTTTTTATATTGCAATAGATGTCTTAAATGTTCATTTCTTACCTTTTATAATAATCATATATGCATTTATATGCAAAAATCAGAACTCTTTATAAATTGATTATCCAATAATTACTTATACCTATATATTTTCCCAATATTCATTGGATATAGATATTATCTAACTAAATAATCTTTATAAAAGAGTTCTGATATTAACTTATATTATAAGATTGTGCCTCCACCAAATACATAATCACCATCATATAGTACAAGTGCCTGACCTGGTGTAGGTGCTCTCTGTGGCTCATCAAACATACATTCAACAAGTCCATTATCTATTTTTTTCACTACACATGGCGCACCCTTATGACTATATCTAATCTTGCCTACAAGCCTTACTTCACTATCTATGTCGTCAACTGACATAAAATTAAAGTTATTAACAACTATTCTTCTTGTAAATAGATCTTCATTCTCACCAATTACAACTTCATTAGTCTCCGGTCTTATTGCAACAACAAATACCGGATGACCCATTGATAACCCCAGACCTTTTCGCTGTCCGATTGTATAATGAATAATTCCTTTGTGTCTTCCAATTACAGTACCATCTTTTGTTACGAAGTTTCCTTCTTTTGGCTCTACACCTGCGAATTTTTCAAGATATCCTGCATAATCATTATCCGGTACAAAGCATATATCCTGACTATCAGGTTTTGATGCTACATTAAGTCCTATCTTCTGTGCAATCTCACGAATCTGATCTTTTGTATAAGAACCAACAGGCATAAGCGTATGGCTTAATTGTTCCTGCGTAAGATTATATAAAGCATACGTCTGGTCTTTTGCATCTGTTATACTCTTTTTGATAGAATATCTTCCATTAAGAAGTTTCTCTACTCTTGAATAATGACCTGTTGCTATATAATCTGCACCAATGTCTAGACTTCTCTTTAAAAGTGCTTCCCACTTTACATATCTATTGCATGCAATACATGGGTTTGGGGTTCTTCCATTAATATATTCATCAACGAAATAGTCCATAACATTGTCTTTAAATTCTTTTTTGAAGTTCATAACATAATAAGGAATTCCTATCTGTTCTGCAACTCTTCTTGCATCATTAACAGCACTAAGACCACAACATGCTCCATCATCTTTAATATCACATCTGTCATCATCCTGCCATATCTGCATTGTAACTCCAATAACATCATATCCCTGTTCTTTTAAAAGATATGCACAAACGGATGAATCAACACCACCAGACATACCTACTACTACTTTTTTCTTTTCCATTTTATTCCTCTTTTTCTATCATATATATAGTAATCATTATATCAATTCTTATATAATAGTTCAGTATATACTTTCTATATTATAATTACCATATATAATTTGTTTGATTATTCATATTCTCTATATACTTATAGTGCATCGCCTTTTGATTATTCACACGCTCTATCTGCTTATCGCACATCACCTGTCTTAGAATCAATAAAATCTGCATACATAGTTGACATCTGTCTTAATCTTGCAACAATCTTATCTAACTTATCAACAACATAATCTATATCCTCTTTTGTTGTCTCCTCGCTAAGCGTAAGTCTTAATGAACCATGTGCAATCTCATCCGGAAGTCCTATTGCTTTAAGTACATGTGATGGATCTAGTGAACCAGAAGTACATGCTGACCCACTTGATCCACATATACCTTCCATATCAAGCATTATAAGCAAAGTCTCGCCTTCAATAAATTGAAAACAAAAGTTAGTATTATTAGGAAGTCTGTTATGTCTGTCACCATTAAGTCTTGTATATGGTATTCTCTCCATTATACTCTTTATAAGATAATCTCTTAATTCACTCTCGTATGCTACTCTCTCTTCCATATTTGCAATAGCAAGTTCTGCTGCCTTCTTTAGTCCTACTATTGCAGGGACATTCTCTGTTCCGGCTCTTCTATTACGTTCTTGTGCACCACCATCAATAAGTGGTTCTATGTTAATTCCACTCTTTATATATATATATCCAATGCCTTTTGGCCCATTTATCTTATGTCCACTTGCGCTCATAAGATCTATATTAAGTTCTTTAACATCAATTGGTACTTGTGTATAAGCCTGAACTGCGTCTGTATGAAACAAAATTCCATGCTCTTTAGCAATCTGTCCTATCTCTTTTACAGGCTCTATAGTTCCTATCTCATTATTAGCAAACATTATTGTTATAAGAATTGTATCATCTCTTATTGCTTTTTTTAACTCATCGAGTTTTACTACTCCATATTCATCAACATCAAGATATGTCACTTCATATCCATCTTTTTCTAAAGCTCTTAGTGAATGAAGCACTGCATGATGTTCTATCTTACTTGTAATTATATGTCTGCCTTTATCTTTGTATGCTCTTGCAATACCTTTTATCGCCATATTATCAGACTCTGATCCACCGCCTGTAAAATATATCTCTTTTGGCTTTGCATTAATTGAAGCTGCTATCATCTCTCTTGCTTTCTCAATAACAGTCTTATTCTTAGCTGCAAAACTGTATACACTTGATGGATTACCAAATTCTTCCGTAAAATATGGTAACATTGCATCAACTACTTCAGGTTTGACTTTTGTTGTTGCTGCATTGTCTAAATATATTAATCTGTCCACCTATATAACCTCCGGTTTCCATTAAAATTCTCTAATTCATACCACTTTGATATGCTTTTTTATGGTATCATTATGATATCTGTTTGTCAAGAATTGCATCTAGTCACGTCATAATTCATTATATGCTATCATATAATAGTAGCCACTATATTCTATGAGGTTACTATGAATCTTCATTCATCAGTTATTAAAGGAACTATATTCTTAACTTTATCAGCCGTATTATGTCGTATTATTGGCTTTTTTTACAAAATCTATATATCTAATGCAATAGGAGCTGAGAATTTTGGTATATTTCAACTTGCAATGCCAATATTTGGTCTTGTAAGCATAATGTGCTGCCACTGTATCGAGACTTCACTGTCAAAGATGATATCAGAAAATCCTAATGATTCAAGACAATATTGTATATGCGGATTTACTATATCACTCATCTTATCTGGTATATGTTCTGCAATACTATATTTTGCTTCTGACATAATCGCTTCTAACTTTTTATTTGAATCACGTTGCAGCATCCTGTTAAAGTATATCGCAATTACCCTTTTACTTAGTATAGTTCACAGTATTATTAATGGTTACTCTTTTGGCAAAATGAGAGTATTACTCCCTGCTATCTGCAATATAGTTGAACAGATTAGCAAAATTCTTATAACTATATTAATTGTAAACATTCTATTGGCTTCAAATTGTATACCTGATTATACTACTGCCGGTAAGATCATGTTATATAGCGAGCTTATATGTGCCATATTTGGAATAACAATTCTTATTCTCTCTGGCAAAAAAATAATAGTGCCTAAAAACAAACTGCCTAAAAAATCTCATTATAAAAATATGATACGATTTCTTCTTCCAATCAGTGGAAATCGCCTTGTTCTATGCTTTCTTGGAAGTTTTGAAGCTATCCTTCTTCCAACAAGCCTCAAATTATATGGCATTAGTTCTGACAATTCGCTTGCTATATATGGTATATTAAGTGGAATGGCAATGTCTGTTCTTATGCTACCACAGACTTTTACTACTTCTCTATCTTCGCTGCTTCTTCCAAAGATATCAAGCCAGTCAGCAGTTTTACATAATAATAACCGACATAAAAAAATATCCGATACTTCAGATACACCATCGCCAAAAGCATTAGGCAAAACTAACTCTGATAATTATATTAATCCTGCCGCAAGAACAGCTTCTATGTCTATACGTTTCTGTTTTGCCATGGGAATATTCTTCTTAGCTATCTTTAAAATCTTTGGCAAAAAAATTGGTCTACTTTTGTTCCACAACGAATTATGTGGTTTTTTTATCGAAAATCTTAGTATTATATGTCCTTTTATATATACTTCAACAGCAAGTTATAGCATACTTAATGGGCTTACTAAAGCTGGTTATGTATTCTTTTGTAATATAACAGGACTTGTAATAAGGCTTATAACTGTAAGTTTCTTCGTTCCACAATATGGAATCAATGCATACATATATGGTCTTTTTCTTAGTCATATTGTTAGTTTTTTAATGAGTATGCTATTCATAAGTCTGTCTTTAAAAGGCAATTAAAAACACGTCTTCAAAAGCTTTTATCTATATCTGGCATCTTGAAAACGTGTTTCTCTATATGATATATTCTCTTTTTTACAAATAGCTTGTTAAGCTTTTCATAAATCTTCCAAAATATCTATTAATTATACATGAATTAATATGGTATATTGGAATAATCTCCAAACTCAAGTCCTTTGGCTCTTACTTGATCAATAAAGTCGCCTAACATCTGAGTATTAGTAGATGATACTGCATGCAGCAGATATATCGCTCCACTATGACTTTTTGTTACTGCATTATTAAGTGATTCTGTTACATCCGGCTGATCATCGACAAGCCAGTCTCTATGTGCAAAGCTCCAGAATACGCAACGATATCCAAGGCTTTGTGCAATAGCAAGACTCTGTTCACTAAATGCACCTGTTGGGAATCTGAACAACTTCATCTGATATCCATAATTCTCAAGAACATAATCATTAACTTCTTTTATCTCATTAACCTGTTCATCAACACTTAATGTTGGCATTGATAGATGTGATACTGAGTGATTACCTACTATATGTCCTTCATCAATAATTCTTCTCATAAGATCAGGATTCTCTTTAGCAAATGGTAGTGTTACAAAAAATACTGCTTTAACATTCTTCTCTTTAAGTGTATCTAGAATTGTTGGTGTATATCCATTCTCATAACCTTCATCAAATGTAAGATATACATAACCACTATCAGGCATAATAAAGTCTGCTGCATATTTGCCATAGAGATTAGTATAATAATCAAGTCCTGTAGGTCTATTAGTAACAGGATCGTAATTACTTCCAACTCCAAAAGGAATTGTCTCTGATGAATACTGTGAATAATCACCGATTACTTCTGTTGCCGGTGGATTAAACTGTTCATTAGTTGCCGGCTTTACAGTAAGTTTTACTATCTGTTCTGCCATGTTGCCTGCTGCATCTTCAACAGACAATTTAACATTATACTCACCTGCTGTATTGAAATCTACTGCTGACTGGTCTACTTTTATATTAGATGTTATATCTCCATCTGTATCATCTGTTGCAGTAACTCCATCAAGGAAATTAACGTCTTCTCCAAGTGGAATCGTATATTCTGTCTTTGCCAGATTAATAACCGGAGCTGTTATATCTGCTGCCTTATCTTTATCTTTTGATGATTCTTTTGTCTCATTTTTAGTTCCTTCACTATTAGAACTTCCAGTTGTCCCATCTGTATTCTTCTTATTTGAGCATCCTGCAAATAGCATAGCTAATGTTAACGCTGCTGATACTACTGTATACATTCTCTTTTTCATCTTGCATATCTCCTCTTTTTAATCATTCTCTATATAAACAGCCTGTGATGAACATAATAATATCACCACAATGTCAAACTTCTAAGAGTTTAACATATTATCAATTACAATTCAAGCGAATACAGAAATCTTAAGGTATTTGTAAGAATTTGTATAAATTTCTTGATATTGTATTATTGTAGACGATAATATATTATATATACAAAAGAATAATTGGAGGATATGATAATGGCTTGTTATAATAATCTTAATGAACTTCTAAAGAATAGTGATGGAAAGAAAAGTATAGAGCTTCTCTCTGAAGCTAATGGCTGTGTAGCCGGATGTCGTGCAGGTGTTACTTATTATCAGAATACTGAATATAAAAAACCGGGTATTCATGATGATCAAGAAGGATTTATTGTTCTAAAAGGTAGTGGCATGGCACTCATTGGAGATGAAGAATTTGCAATAGAAGAAGGAACTGCTTTTATCGCACCAAAAGGAACTCCTCATACTATTAAGAGTAATTCTAATGATGAACCAGTTCTTGTATTTTGGTTTCATAGTGCTGTGTAATTAATGTAATCACTGTGTAATTAATCTGATTACTGTGTAACTAATCTAATTACTGTATAATTAATGTAATCAAGTTTTTAAAAAAGTATGGTTAGAAAGTACATTATTATATATTATAATCGAACTTTCTAACCATATTTTTACACACATATCCCATTTCAAAATAAGTACAAATACACCATTTATACCCATTTCAATACTAAATATAGCATTTTTTACCATTTTTAGCATAATCAATCTGTATCGCAAGACTCCCTAAACCTATATATTACCTTATCTTCCAAGATCATAAGGTGTGTTCTGGTATACATAGTAGTTCAACCAATTAGTATATAGATTATTAGCATGACTTCTCCATGAGAGGATTGGTCTCTTTGAAGGATCATTATCAGGATAATAATTAATAGGCATCTCAATATCAAGTCCCTTTTCAAGATCTCTCTTATATTCGCCATCTAATGTAATTCTGTCATATTCAGGATGTCCTGTAACGAATATCTGCTTACCATTATCAGCCATTACAATGAATACACCTGCTTCTTCTGATTCTGCAAGTACCATAAGATTCTCATTAGCTTCTATAGCTTCTCTTGGAACAACTGTATGTCTTGAATGTGGTGCATAAAAATAATCATCAAATCCTCTTACAAGTGGTACTTTACGATTTAAAACTCTATGTTTATATATTCCAAAACATTTTTTATCAAGAAGTGTCTTATCAATACCATAATGATAATAGAGTCCAGCCTGTGCGCCCCAGCATATATGAAATGTTGAAGTAACATTAGTCTTTGACCAATCCATTATAGTTGTAAGCTCATCCCAATAATTAACATCTTCAAAAGCCATCTGTTCAACTGGTGCTCCTGTAATGATAAGACCATCATATTTCTTATCTTTTATATCACTAAACGTACAATAGAACTTATTAAGATGTACTGCTGATGTATGTTTCGATGTATGAGTCTCAAGCTGCATAAAAGTCACTTCAACCTGAAGTGGAGTATTAGAGAGTTCTCTAAGTAGCTGTGTCTCTGTATCTTCTTTAATCGGCATCAGATTCAGAATAATAATCTCAAGAGGTCTTATATCCTGAGTTGAAGCTCTTTTCTCATCCATTACGAATATATTTTCTGATTCAAGTATGCCTTTTGCCGGTAAATCACTCTGTATCTTAATTGGCATTTATATCACCTGTCCTTCTATAAGTTTATTAAAATCGTCTTCAGATATAATTGGAACTCCAAGTTCCTTAGCCTTCTTATTCTTTGATGATGATGATGTTACATCATTATTAATAAGATATGATGTCTTACCTGTAACAGAACCGGTAACCTTACCACCTAATTTTTCAATAAGATCTTTCATCTCATTTCTATTGGCATAGCCATTAAGTGAACCAGTTATTACAAAGACTTTGTCTTTTAATATATCTGATGAATCACTTTTTTCATCTTTTTCAAACACAATCTCTTTTAAAAGTTCATTAATCTTTCTTATATTATTGGCATCTTTAAAATAATCAGAAAATGTCTTTGCAATAACTTCTCCTACGCCATCTATCGTAACTAGTTCGTCAACTTCTGCATTCATAATCTTGGTAAGATCATCATCATATTCCCTACATATCATCTTACTGTTTGACAATCCTATATTCTCTATTCCAAGACTATATATGAACTTAAACAGATATGTTTTTCTTGAATTATTAATAGCTGCAAGGAGATTCTCATATGAACGCATTCCAAATCCATCCATAGTAAGTATCTGTTCTTCATATCTGTCAATATGATATATATCTGCAAATTCTCTTATGAATCCATTATCGATGAATTTCTCAAGTGTTGCTTCTGAAAGTCCGTCTATATTCATCGCATCTCTGCTTACAAAATGTGCAAAGCTCTTAATATGTTTTGCCGGACATTCTTTATTAAGACAATATAATGATTTTACATCATTAACATCACGAATCTGAGTCTTTTCGCCACATACAGGACACTTATCCGGTATAACTGCTGTATCACTTTTTGTAAGATTCTCAGCAATCTGTGGAATAATCATATTAGCTTTGTAGACTGTAATCTTATCACCTATTCCAAGCTTAAGACTCTTAACAATACTTACATTATGCACACTTGCACGACTAACTGTAGTTCCTTCAAGTTCTACCGGTTTAAATATAGCAACAGGATTAATAAGTCCTGTTCTTGATGCACTCCATTCAATATTCTCAAGTGTTGTCTCTGCTATCTCATCTGCCCATTTGAATGCAATAGCATTACGAGGTGCTTTTGCTGTTCTTCCAAGTGAATCACCATACGCTATATCATCATAAGTGAGTACAAGTCCATCTGACGGAACATCATTACTCTCAATCTTCTTTTCAAACCACTCAACCATCTCAACTACATTATCTTTGTTAACTCTTTTATATTCAACTGTCTGAAATCCATTATCTTTTAAAAATAACATCTGCTTCTCACGACTGTTCTCAAAGTCATAATCTGCACTTACTAATGTGAATGCGTAAAAACGTACATTTCTCTTAGCTGTTAACTCATTATTAAGCTGTCTTACCGAACCTGAACATAGATTACGAGGATTCTTATATTTTGCATCATCATCTTCTATCTCTCTGTTGATTTTTTCAAAATCAGAATATGATATTACTGCTTCTCCTCTAAGTATAAGTTCACCTTTGTATGGTATATTAAGAGGAACATTAGTAAATACTCTTGCATTGTTAGTGATTACTTCACCTACTTCGCCATTTCCTCTTGTTACTGCTTTTGCAAGCTTTCCATCATTATAAGTCAGAACTATTGTAAGACCATCCATCTTCCATGATAAAAGTCCTTCTTTATCTTTTAACCAATCTGCAAGCTCTTCTCTGCTCTTAGTCTTGCTAAGACTAAGCATCGGCGATGCATGTGTCTCTTTTGGAAGTTCGCTAAGCACTTCATAACCTACTCTGTTAGTCGGACTATTAGCAAGAACTATCCCTGTTTCTTCTTCAAGTTTTGTAAGCTCATCATATAATGCATCATATTCATAATTAGTCATTATCTCCCGACTCTCCGAATAGTATGCTTTAGCAGCTTCATTAAGTATATTTACCAATTCTTTGATTCTGTCAATTTTACTATTCACCACTTTTACCCTGCCTTATTCTTAGATTTTTATATAAAATATCAATCTCTTCATCTGACAGTTTTCTATATGTCCCTACTTTCAGATTACCAAGCTTTATATTCATAATTCTTATTCTTTTCAACTTTACAACTTTATATCCAAGAGCATCACACATTCGCCTTATCTGCCTATTAAGTCCCTGTGTCAGAATTATTTTGAAACTATATTCACCAGTCTGTTTTACATAACACTTCCTTGTTACAGTATCAAGTATCTTAACACCATTAGACATCTTCTCAATGAAATCTTTTGTTATCTTCTTATTAACTGTAACTTCATATTCTTTTTCATGGTAATTGGCTGCTCTTAAAAGTTCATTAGTCATATGACCATCATTAGTAAGGAGAATTAGCCCCTCTGATGCCTGATCAAGTCTTCCTACCGGATATATTCTCTTATTATAACCAATATAGTCGATTATATTTTTATCATCAGTTCTATCACTTGTACATTCAATTCCTACTGGCTTGTTGAATGCAATCAGCTCAAGTTTCTCACAGACACTTATCTTCTTATTATTAACATAGACTGTATCTGTATTTGCAACTTTTGTACCAGGAAGTGCCACAGTACCATTAACTCTTACTTTACCTTCTTCAACGAGTCTGTCTGCTTCACGTCTTGAACATACACCTGCTTCACTGAGATACTTATTGATTCGTATCAGTTCACCACGTTTTCCTTCAATACTGCTCTTTTTTCTATCTGCCAATCCTATCCCACCTTAATTTGAAAAATAGCGCCATAAAGGTAATTCTCTTATCCTTTATGGCGCTCATACTCACTTAATATTACTCTTCTGAATCTACGTCTTCGCCTACAATCTTAACTTTTGATTCATATAATTCTTCTACTGCAATTGATAAAGGCTTCTTTCCATTAGCAGGAACAAGTGGTTCTTCACCTGCAATTATCTGTCTTGCTCTTTTTGCTGTTGCAAGAACGATAGAATATCTACTCTGTACTAAAGGCTGTTCTCCTTCTTCTACTTCACTGTTTACTACTTCCATTAAGTCTGAATATGATGGATGTAACATAATTTATTCTCCTTTCTTAAAGTCACAAAGACTCTCTCTGATTTCATTAATTATATTAATATTATTGGAAACGCAATATTTGTTACACGCTTCAATATTATTATCATGCTTGGCTATTATCAGCTCATGAAACTCATCTACACATGTGTCTATATCATCATTAACTATTATATAATCATAATTCTCAACACCGAGTGCTTCTTCTGAAGCTCTGTTAAGTCGTTTATTAATCGTATCCATATCTTCTGTATTACGGTTAATTAGACGGCTCTTTAACTCATTGGCATCTGGTGGTGTAATGAATATAAGTACTGTCTCAGGGAACTGTTTTTTTACAAGCAGTGCACCCTGTATCTCAATCTCAAGAAGTACATCTTTACCTTCATTAAGATTGGCTAATACATATTCTTTTGGAGTTCCATAATAATTATCTACATATTGTGCATATTCTATGAGATCGTTATTTGCAATCATTGCTTCAAATTCTTCTTTTGTCTTAAAAAAGTATTCCTTACCATCTGTCTCACCTGGTCTTGGTGCTCTTGTTGTCGCTGATATAGATAATGCATAATTATCATATTCTTCAGTAAGACTTTTCATTAATGTTCCTTTTCCTGCTCCGGAAAAACCAGATATTACTATTAATAATCCTCTTTTATTCATCTTCATCACCTTTTGCCTCTATATTATTCACGCAATTTTTAACATCTCTGCTTCGCTCAGCTATAGTATCTGGTAAAAGTGCTGACAATACAATAAGATTACTGTCAGTAACAATAACTGACCTTGTCTTACGCCCTTGCGTAGCATCTACAACTTTGCCTTCGTCTTTACCATTTTGCACCATTCTTTTAGCCGGAGCAGAATCTGATGTAATAATAGCGACTATTTTATTAACATTAATTACATTCCCAAAACCGATATTAATTAATCCGTTCAAAATTGCAACCTCTCATATATCTTTATATTTGCAATATACAGACCCTTGCATCATCATATTATACCCAAACCCTGACAATTAATCAAGTGATAAAACACATTAATATAATATTTATTCAATATTCTGTATCTGTTCCCTTACTTTTTCAATCTCTGTCTTAAGTTCTATAGCTGTATTAGTTATCTCAAGATCATTAGCTTTAGATAATATTGTATTAGCTTCTCTATTCATCTCCTGCGCTATAAAATCTAATTTACGTCCTACTGTTCCTCCTTCGTTAAGTGCCATTTTTGTATTCTCAATATGACTTCTAAGTCTCACAGTCTCTTCGTCTACACATATCTTATCTGCAAAAATAACAACTTCTGCTGCAATTCTTGACTCGTCTATCTGTGTATCGCTTAATAGTTCTTTTACTTTTTCTTCAAGTCTTGTTCTATATGAGTTAACAATCTCAGGACTTCTCTTCTCTATAAAATCGACAGCAGCAAGCATATTATCAAGCTTATCAATCAGATCAACCTTAAGCTTCTCTCCTTCTTCTTCTCTTGTCTTAACAAAAGAAGCGAAAGCTTCATCAAGAGCTTTCTCTAAAAGACTCCATATCTCATCTTCATCAGATACAGCTTCACTTAGTGTCAATACTTCTGGCATCTGTGCGAGTGAATTAACATTTATATCATTTACTATGCCAAAATTCTCACTCATCTTCTTAAAGTAATTCATATATTCAGCTGCAATAGCTTCATTATATTTTATCTCTACCTGGTTCTCTGATATATCTTCATATGTGATAAAAATGTCAACCTTACCTCTTTGTATGTATTCTTTTAGCTGATTTCTTATAGCAGCATCAAAGTAATTAAGTTTTTTAGGCATTTTAATACTAGTATCAAGATATCTGTGATTAACAGACTTTACCTCCACTACTATTTTTTTAGAAGAATCACTTACTTCGCTTCTTCCAAAACCTGTCATACTCTTTATCATTTTTTCCTCCATATTCTGTTCTTGAAGCAATTATATGTTCTGCTTTTAACAATATTTCTTCGAACATAGAATCAGACAGATAATATATATCTGCCTGACAATATAATTTCAGTTAATTATAGCACACCTTTGAACATCCGTAAAGAAAGGCTTAAAAAATTTTGCTTTTTTCTTATTCTGCTGATATAATAGCATAGTAAAAAATTGATTTAGATAATTGTACTCTTATATTAATCCAAAATGTAATTATGCGATTAACTAAAAATATAATTGAAAAGAGGGATCAATATGGCATTTGATGGAATTGTCATCTCTAATATAGTAAAAGAAATGAATGAACGTCTTCTCAATGGCAGAATATATAAGATTGCACAGCCTGAGAATGATGAACTTATAATAACAGTTAAGAATAACAAAGAGCAATATAAGTTATTACTGTCAGCTTCAGCAAGTCTCCCGCTATTGTATTTTACAAGTGAGACTAAACCTAATCCAATGACTGCACCTAACTTCTGTATGCTTCTTAGAAAGCATCTTAATAATGGCAGAATTATACGAATATACCAGCCGGATTTTGAACGTATTGTTCACATTGATGTTGAGCATCTTAATGAGATGGGTGATCTATGCACACATACGCTTATCATCGAACTAATGGGAAAACATAGCAATATCATCTTCGTCAACAGTAATAATATGATTATCGACAGTATTAAGCATGTGTCGAATCAGATGAGTTCTGTAAGAGAAGTCTTACCCGGACGTGAATATTTTGTTCCGGATGCTTCCCACAAGTTTAATCCTATTACTGTAACTTATGACGAATTCTGTGAGTCAGTATATTCAAAACCTATGGCTATAAGAAAAGCTATCTATTCTTCGCTTACCGGAATAAGTCCTCTTATATCAGAAGAGATATGTTATAATGCTTCAATAGACTCAGATACTCCTGCTAATGTTCTTAGTGACATTGAAAAGCAACATCTGTTTAATATGTTCTCTATTCTTATTAATGAAGTTAAAGATGGCAACTATACTCCTAATGTAATTATGAAAGGGAATGAACCTGTCGAATTCTCAAGTCTTTCTCTTAATTTGTATGATGATGCATATACAATCAAGAATTTTAATACAGTTAGTGAACTTCTAGAATTCTATTATGCATCTAAGAATGCAATAACACGTATCAGGCAAAAATCTGTAGATCTACGTAAGATAGTTCAAAATGCTCTTGAGCGAAATGTCAAAAAATATGATCTACAGCTTAAACAGTTAAAAGATACTGAGAAAAAAGATAAATATAAAGTATATGGCGAGTTAATCACAACTTATGGTTATACAGTTCCTGAAGGTTCTAAGAATATGACAGCTCTTAACTATTATACCGGTGAAGAGATTACAATACCACTTGATAGTACAATTCCTGTAATGGATAATGCTAAAAAATATTTTGACAAATATAGCAAGTTAAAGAGAACTTACGAAGCTTTGTCTGAACTAATCAAAGAAACTGATGCTGAGATAAAACATCTTGAATCAATAAGTAACTCTCTCGATATTGCACTCTCAGAAAATGATCTTACACAGATCAAAGAGGAACTTACTGACTATGGATATATAAAAAGAAAATATAATGGCAAAAAGACAAAGATTACAAGCAAACCTTTTCATTATATATCAAGCGATGGTTTCCATATATATGTTGGCAAGAATAACTATCAGAACGAAGAACTTACATTCAAGTTTGCCAACGGTGGCGATTGGTGGTTCCATGCAAAAGATATTCCGGGTTCTCATGTCGTTGTAAAGACTGAAGGCAATGAACTTCCTGACAGAACATTTGAAGAAGCAGGCAAACTTGCTGCTTATTATTCAAAAGGACGTGAACAGGAAAAAGTAGAGATTGATTATACAGAGCGAAAGAATGTCAAAAAACCAGCCGGTTCAGCACCTGGATTTGTAATATATCATACTAACTATTCTCTTATGACTTCCCCTGATATATCGGGAATTGAAGAGATTAATTAAAATTAATCTCCCTTTTTACAAAAGTGTGTCTAATGTATAAACCTTTATAATTATTCGTTTTACCACTTTTATACATTTTCTATTCATTTTTCCATAATGGGGAGTTTATTTTTTGATAAGTTGTCGTGCAATTTATTAGAATAGAATTTTTGAAAGAGCCAGCACCTTGAATGGGCTGGCTCTTTCAATGTCACCTGTAATTGACAAACTAGTATTTCACATTCGCATTATACAAGTCCATAAAATAAGAATCTGTATGTAGTAGTTCTTCAAAAGTACCCTGTCCAACAATCTTCCCTTCTTTAAAGAGAATAATTCTGTCAAAACCTGCAATGGAATTTAATCTATGTGCAATGGCAATAACAGTTTTATCTTTCATTTTTTGCATAACTGATTTCATTACATTTTCTTCTGTTAAATTATCCATTGCAGATGTTGCTTCATCCAAAATGACAAGTTCGGAGTCTTCAAACCACAAGCGAGCTAATGCAAGTCTTTGTTTTTCTCCACCCGATAAACAAGTACCTTTCTCACCAATTTCAGTATTTAAACCTTCCGCAAGATTTTCAACTAAATGAGATAGTTGCACTTCACTCAATGCCTCTAACATTTGTTCTTCTGACACTTGTTTCTCAAATACCAGATTTTCTTTTATTGTTCCGTCAAAAACAGGGGTATCCTGTGATAGATAACTAACTCTATCATACAGATTATTAAGACAAATTTCTTTTAACTCCATGTCTCCTAAGCGAACTTCTCCTTGATTATATTTTAGCAACCCTAATAATATCCTAATCAAGGTCGATTTTCCGGAACCACTTTCTCCTACAAAAGCTATTTTTTCTCCCTTTTGTATTGACAGGCTCAAGCCATCTATAATTTTTCGTTCCTCATATTGGAATGATAAATTTCTTATTGCAATTTTTCCAACATTTGTATTTATTGCGTTACCGTTTCTTAATTGAACATCGTCTTTTAAGCCTAAAAATTCCTCAAATCTCTTATATGACGCCTTGTCTAATTTATATTGGACATAAAGTACATTAAAAATGGCAATTGGCGTATAAGCATTTTCAATCAGTGCAATTAGTGCAACCACAGAACCTACTGTAAGGTTTTTCGTTTTCCATGCATAAAAAAGAATACCAATATCTAACATTGCCACAAGTAGTGCAAATATTGTGAAGAATGCTTCATGAATCATATTCATTTTTACTTTTGATGAAACAATATCCTCTTTTGCATTACAAGTCTTCTTTATTTCACCCGGGAACTGTTTGCTCATACGAAATACCAACATTTCCATATAGCCTCTGACCAAATAGTGATTTAATAGTTCTTCACTATTCAAAATCTTTTCTTTTATTTTATAAAGAAACTTCAATAGAATATTGGTTATTATAAAAATAACCGTATAGCCTACAAACAGTACATAAGTAACTTTTTCATCTATTTTCCAAATAAAGTATATACTAAAACCAATGGTAGGAAGTAAGTCACGAATCAAACACAACCAGAAATTGAATAATACATTTCTTCCTGCTGCTGAACCATTCTCAATCCTTTGAACAAGTTTGCCCGTACCTATTTTCTGATATTCCATATAATCTATTGTACTTATTTTTCTAAGTGACAAAAGCTTAAAATCCAGATAAATACCATGTTCCAACTTCTTTTCAGGGTAATTATCCAGATAATTCATACAATAATTTACCAGCAAAATAAAGCCATATGTTGCAACTCCTGCAAATGCAAGTGTTCTATCAGCCAATCCATCAATAACCTTCTGGAAATAGTCAACCTTGTAATTAGCCACAAATGAATTAAATATACCTAGTCCAATATAGACCAATACCCATATTCTGTTTTTCTTTAATATTTCTTTTATATAACGCATAACTGTACTCCTTTACATATTGTATTTCAAGCATCAGAGCAGTACAGTCAACGACTACTGGCAAGTTTCTTTTAACCTCAGCACAATCTGCCAACAGTTTACATCAACTGTACTGAGTAGTTACCTCGGATAATTTTCATATCGTTCTCACCTCTTCCTAAAAATTTTCTATTATTATATCATGCTAAGTTCCAATATTCAATCGTACTTCCGTCAAAAGAATATAAAACAAAAAGCCTCTTAGGATTGTATTTGAATTGGGACTACTTGATTTTCTAATTGCTTACTCAATTCGTGAAATGTATAATTATACTGTCTTGATATTAGACACACAAAGATAAATAGGGACAAATTAATATATTTTTGAATCATTTTAAAATATTGCATTAAAAAGGTTCTAAACTTTACTTGGGGGTAGAGTTTAGAACCTTTCATTTTTATAAAAAAGATAGGCATAAACAATCCCATAAGTTATAATTAAATCACCACAAAATAATCAACAAAGGAGAATGCTTATGCCTAATACTAATTTTATATCAAATCTTCTAGAAATTAAAGAC
>NZ_JAHLQC010000011.1 GCF_018918265.1 Falcatimonas sp. MSJ-15 | reverse complement strand
TCTCAAATAAAGTTTGAATCTGATTCAAAATCAACTCTTGGCTAATTTATCCTCGTTTTTACTGTTTTAAGTTCAGCACAACTTTTTCAAAAATGTTCTCGTTCCAACTTCGTTGGAACTGGAATTTTCAAGGTTGTTTTATTGTTTAGTTTTCAAAGTTCTGTGTTTATTGTCATCTAAGCGACTTATTAAGTATATATCACTTTTTCTGACTTGTCAACAACTTTTTTAACTTTTTATCAAAACACTTTTTTTATTCATTAATATGTGTTTGTAATTCGTCTCTGTCTTGCTGACATCAGCTATAATACCAAATGTTTTTTATGCTGTCAACCATTTTTCGACTTTTTATTAAAGTTAATCAATTCCCAATTGTCATATGTTGTTGCTTGAATTGAGTGTCTTCTTGTCTCGTCTATGTATTGTTTTCATTCTTTAACCACTTGCAAATACTATAGCGCCTGTTTTAAATCTGCTTTTACCTTTTTTTCTCCAAAGTCATAAAAATAAAAGTAGAATGAAGAACTGATATTTTTTATTATTATCATTATTATAGATTATTATGGATTAGAATCTTATATTTATCTGTAAGCCAGCTCTTGATATTTGATATATGACTATTTCTGTCTCTAATAAAGAATCATTGTCCACACTTTTGTAACTTTGAACCTAAGTCTTTTATCATCTCTATGACATAAAGATTAGGCACAAACATCCTCTTAAAATATGTTTTAATCACAAGAAAGCGATTAATAAAAGATTTTGTTTATGCCTAATAACTATTTTTATTAAACTTATTAAATATTATAAGTTCACCATTATAATATCTATTCTTATTAAACTTATTAAATATCATAAGTTCATCATTATAATAGCTACTCTTATTAAACTTATTAAATATTATAAGTTCATCATTATAAAATGATTTTCATATTAAATCATAGAAAAATCACTTTTTTATTGTAAATATACTATTCTGAAAGCTGTGAAATGCTTGCTTTTACAGAATCTGTTATATCTCTCTGATATGCTATTTCATGTTCCATTTTTCTAGATACTTCATTTGATGTATATGCTGCTTCAAGAATTTTACTAAGTAATTCTCCTACATCACCTGCCATTTTATTCTGGTTTGTAGCATTTTCAAATATTTTATTCATCGATTCTACTGTATCTTTTACAAATGTCTGGACTTCTTTTATTGTATCCGAAATTTCTTTTGATGACTTTGATGATTGCGATGCCAAGTCTCTTACCTGACTTGCTACTACTGCAAATCCTCTTCCATGCTCCCCTGCCCTTGCTGCTTCAATTGATGCATTTAAGGAAAGCATATTTGTCTTATTTGCAATTCCTGCTATTACTCCTGCAAAGTTCTCAATCATCTTTGATAACTGCTCTAATTGTTTTATATTCTCTGATGATACTGCAACTATTTTATTTAATTCATCAATCTTACTAATAATTGACTCTATGCTTGTTATTCCTTCTTTTACAAGATTTAACGATGTATCTGATGAATTTATTACATCAAAAGCCTGTTTCTCTGCTTCAAGTTGGGATGCATCTAGTTTTTCTACTGTTCCACGTATTTCGTTTATAATTTTTTCCTGCATATTGCAAACCTCCAAACATTTGTATGCAAACATTTTTAAGGATGTTTATATTATTGCAATTGCATCCTTTATGTTGTTTACACCTATTAATTTTATATTAAGTTCTTTCTTTAAGCTCTTTAATGATGTTTGTGGCAAAACGCATGTATCAAATCCAAGTTTTACTGCTTCTTGTATTCTCTGTTCTGCCATACTTACCGCTCTTACTTCTCCCGATAGTCCTACTTCTCCAAAAAAGACCATCTTATTGTCTATATTACGATTTTTAAAACTTGATATGAGCGACATAACTATCGCAAGATCTATTGCGGGTTCATTTATTTTTAATCCACCAGCTATATTAACGTATGCATCACATCCTGATAACTGATATCCTATTCTCTTTTCCAACACTGCCATCAATAGATTAACTCTGTTGTAGTCCACGCCTGCTGCTGTTCTCCTTGCCATGCCAAAATTGCTTTGACATACCAAAGCCTGAACTTCTACAAGTATAGGTCTGGTTCCTTCTATAAGACATGCTGTTGCTGAACCCGGAGCATCTTCAGGTCGCCCATCTAACATATATTCGGATGGATTGGTTACTTCCTTTAGACCTTCTTCGTGCATTTCAAATACACCTATTTCATTGGTTGATCCAAATCTATTTTTGACTCCTCGTAATATTCTATATGACGCATGTCTGTCACCTTCAAAATATAGTACTGTATCAACCATATGTTCTAATACTCTTGGACCTGCTACCACACCTTCTTTTGTCACATGCCCAACAATAAAAATTGTAATGTTCATTCCTTTTGCTATCTGCATAAGTATATTAGTTGTCTCTCTTACCTGACTTACACTTCCTGGTGCCGATGTTACTTCTTCACTGAACATAGTCTGGATAGAATCTATTACAACAACATCAGGATTTAGTCTCTTTATTGTGTCTTCTATTGTCTCTAGATTTGTCTCACATAACAAGAGCATACTATCTTTAAATGTTCCTATTCGCTCTCCTCTCATCTTTATCTGACTAAGTGATTCCTCTCCTGATATGTATAATACTCTATTTTCTTTATCGGATAGATTTCTGCAAACCTGTAATAAAAGTGTTGATTTTCCTATTCCTGGATCTCCACCAACAAGGACTAAAGATCCTCTCACTATTCCGCCTCCAAGTACTCTATCTAACTCATTAAACCCTGTTTGTGTTCTTTCATTTTCATCATATTTAACTTTATTTATTGAAACAGGTTCTTTTATATCTGTCAATTTTCTGACTGTCTTTGCCTTTCCTGTTGATGTCTTTGCAACTGGCTGCTCAACAAATGTATTCCACTCTTTGCACCCAGGGCATTGTCCTTGCCATTTTACTGATTCATATCCACA
Organism: Falcatimonas sp. MSJ-15; assembly: GCF_018918265.1. Classification (GTDB taxonomy): domain Bacteria; phylum Bacillota; class Clostridia; order Lachnospirales; family Lachnospiraceae; genus Falcatimonas. The sequence continues at coordinate 145,140 of NZ_JAHLQC010000011.1, read as the reverse complement.
TTCTTTGCAAAAAAACATGCTTTCTTTTGCTTTTGCCATTTTTTAATCTTCCTTTCTTTTTGGGTTCTAAACTTTGGTTCTAAGCTTTACTTGGGGGAGTGTTTAGAACCTTTCTTGTTTATGTAAAAATAGCTATGAGGACTGGCTCATAGCTATTTTCATATACGTCTATATTCTTCTTGTGCTTATCATAGCATGATGATAGTATTCTATCTGCTATTAAAAACACATCTTATATCATTATTATATAATATAACTTCTACATATAAATATTCATAATCTAATCAATTTAACATCAAAATACACCTTAATCCAATCATTGTTAACATGTAGATATAATGCAACCTGATTACCTCGTTTTATGAATATATTATAATCTGATTACTTTAATGTCTGAACTGCTTCCACTTGAAAGTTCTACACTTAAAACAAGCTTACCGCTTAAGTTTGTCTTCATCTTGCCAACATTAGTATCATCGATTAATACTTTATATTCAGTTGATTCATCAAGTTCAAGTGTTATCTGTGCATCTTCTTTGCCCTCAACACTAAATGCAACTTCTTTATCTGTAAATTTGAGATTATTAACCGCTGTACCTGGAACTGATTCGTAAACAAACATTCCATTCTTTTCTAACTTAGTAATCTCATTATATGTTTTTACTTTGTAGATATCTCCATCAATTTCAAAATCTTCTACTTTTGATTTCTTATCTAATTCATAATTGCCAAAGCTCAATGTTCCATCAGCTTCTGTTCTTATTAATTCTTTTATCACTGGCATTGTCTTGCCCTCCTAAGTCTAAAGATATTCCTTTTGTGTTTCTGTAAAAATATTATATAATATTTTTCTATACATTTCTAGTGATTTTGTGTCCTTTATAGAAATTTTACTTCTTAATTATTTTTGCAAAACTTAGTATATTATTGCATCTCATTTTTGCTCATACTTTTAGTCTTGTATACAACAATATATTCAATGACTAACGTATTGTTTTATTTCTACTTGTATCTCAAACTTCATATAAGTCATTGTACTGTTACTAATATATTGTTGTGGCTTTACTATATTGTATTATTAACTTTGCTTGTAAAAACACTTTAATAACAACATGTTCATTTGCATCTTATCTTGCATTTCATCTTATCTTGCATTAATAGATAATTGGTTATCTTCGCATGTTATCATTACATCATTACCAGCTTTTATTCTGCCTGCAAGTATATCCTCAGCTAATAAGTCTTCTACATTACTCTGTATTATTCGTCTTAAAGGTCTTGCTCCATATTTTTCATCATAGCCTTTTTCAATTATATATTCTTTGGCTTTACTGTCAATATTAAGAGTGATTCCAAGCTGGTTCTTTGCTCTGTCAGCTATTTTTGCAAACATTATGTCAACTATCTTTGCTATATCTTCTTTACTAAGTGAATGGAATACTATAATCTCATCTATTCTGTTGATAAATTCCGGCTTAAATAACCTATTAACTTCATTCATGACATTAGCTTTCATAGCTTCATAGTTTTTCTTCTTATCCTGTTCTTTTGTGAATCCTAAAGTTTTAGGCTGTATTATACTCTCTGCTCCGGCATTTGATGTCATTATTATTATTGTATTCTTAAAATCTACAACACGACCTGTTGAATCGGTTATTCTTCCATCGTCAAGTACCTGTAAAAGAATATTAAATACATCAGGATGTGCTTTTTCAATCTCATCAAATAATATAACTGAATATGGATTACGTCTTACTTTTTCGCTTAATTGTCCACCTTCTTCGTGTCCTACATATCCTGGTGGTGAACCAATTATCTTTGATACACTATGTTTTTCCATATATTCAGACATATCTACTCTTATCATTGAGTTATCTGTTCCAAACATAACTTTTGATAATGTCTTTGATAATTCGGTTTTTCCAACACCTGTAGGGCCTAAGAATAAAAATGAACCAATTGGTCTGTTTGGATCTTTTAATCCTACTCTGCCTCTTCTAATAGCTTTTGCTACAGCACTTACAGCTTCTTCCTGACCTATTATGCTCTCATGTAGTGTTTTTTCAAGATTAAGAAGTTTTTCTGATTCTTCTTCTGCAAGTTTTTTAAGTGGAATCTTTGTCCACATTGATACTATTGCTGCTATATCATCTTCATCTACAACTAATCCATGTGGTGAATTTGTCTTTTCCCATCTGTTTTTTTGTCTTTTTAACTTTGCTTCTGCTTTTTCAAGATTTGTGCTAATCTCTTTTGCTGTATCATATTCGCCATTAACAAGTGCTTCTTCTCGTTCTCTTGTATAACGTAATATCTCGTTCTCTGTTTCTTTTATCTTGACTGGATAACTAAAATCACCTAATCTTGCTTTTGATGCAGCTTCATCTATAATGTCTATTGCTTTGTCCGGAAGAAATCTGTCATTTATATATCTCTTTGACATTGCTGCTGCTGCTTTTAATGCATCATCTGTTATTGTAACTTTATGATGTTTTTCATAGGTTTTTCTAAGTCCTTTTAATATCTCTACTGTTTCTTCTTCTGATGGTTCTTCTATATTAACCGGTTGAAATCTTCTCTCTAGTGCAGCATCTTTTTCTATATATTTTCTATATTCAGATATTGTTGTTGCTCCGATTATCTGTATCTCACCTCTTGCAAGTGATGGTTTTAAAATATTAGAAGCATCTATCGCTCCTTCTGCACCACCTGCACCGATTATTGTATGAATCTCATCTATAAAGAGTAATATGTTACGATTGCTTTTTACTTCAGCTATAATCTTCTTTATTCTCTCTTCAAATTCTCCTCTGTATTTAGAGCCTGCTACAACTCCTGAGAGATCTAATGTAACAATTCTCTTGTCTTTTAATGTATCAGGAACCATTCCTTCAACAATTCTCATTGCCATTCCTTCGGCTATTGCTGTCTTTCCAACTCCGGGTTCTCCTATAAGACATGGATTATTCTTAGTTCTACGGCTTAAAATCTGAATAACACGTCTTATCTCATCTTCTCTTCCTATTACCGGATCAAGCTTTTTCTCTTTTGCTAATTGTGTTAAATCTCTGCTGTATTGAGCTAGTATTGATTGTTGTCTTGCATTCTTCTGTCTTGGTCTTCCATTTTGGAATTCTTCTTTATAAAGGTTAGCATCTTCTCCCATAGCAACAAGAACATCCATATATATCTTCTGTATATTAAGCCCCATTGTCATAAGCATCTTAGTTGCAATACATTCTGTCTCTTTTAACATTGCCATAAGTATGTGTTCTGTTCCAATAAGTTCTGAATTAAACTTATCTGATTCTTCCTGTGCATTATTAAGTATTTGCTCTGCTTTTGGTGTATATCCCGGACGTTCTTTGAGATTGCTCTCTTCTCCATTATATATCTCCGTAACAAATTTTAATACTTTCATCTTATCTACTTCATGATTCTTTAAAACTGCACCTGCCACCCCGCCTTCTGTATATAGAAGACCTAAAAGTATGTGTTCACTACCAATTTCATTATGAGATGTGTCATGTGCCATATCTTTTGCACATAACAGTGCTTTTTGTGCTAATGTCGTATATCTGCTCTGCATAGTATTGTTTGTATGTTAAACATACGCTCCTTCCTGCTATAATAATCTCAGATAATTGCGAGTCTATATATCATAATTATCCAATAATAAACCTCTGCTTATATAATCATTCTAAATATCCTCTGATTATATAACCATTCTAAACATTCTCTGCTTATATAATCATCCTAAAAATCTCTGATTATATAACCATTCTAAACATTCTCTGCTTATATAATCATCCTAAAAATCTCTGATTATATAACCATTCTAAATATCCTCTGCTTATATAATCATCCTAAATATCTCTGATTATATAACCATTCTAAATATCCTCTGATTATATAATCATTCTAAATATTCTCCCATAATACTGTCTACAATATTATGTATCTCTTCTGGAGATATATTCTTGCATAATGCTTTTGCAATAATTATTCTCAAATCCTGACATAAGTCAGCCTCTGCCTGAAGTTTATCCATATCAACTGCCACAACTGCTCCTTTTCTTCTGTCAAGCTTTATAAATCCTTCCTGTTTGAGAACTGAATATGCTTTATTAACTGTATGCATATTAATCCCAACGCTATCAGCAAGTTGCCTTACAGATGGAAGCGAGTCTCCTTCATGCATCTCTGAGTTGGCAATTCCTATTATAATCTGGTTGCGCAGCTGCATATAAATAGCTTCATCACTATTAAAATCAATCGTTATTATCATATAACCACCTCAAATATATGCTTTGTTATATATATGTTATAACAGTTGTACTAAATTGTCAATACCAGCAGAATGATACATCCTGCTGGTATTGACAATACTTTATTCTTTTATTTTTTCTTAATTATGATTTTTCTTAATTATCATCAAGATCTATAAAATCATCATCCTGAGCTTCAACTCCTTCATGCAACATAACTGTCTCGCCATTCTCGTTGATAACAATCTTAGTATCGCTTTTTATATCTTCACTGTCTTCATCTTCTGTATCTTCATATATCTTGTTAAGTTCTATATCATCATAGCTGTTAATTTTTTTGCTATCATCTTCTGCAACATTAGTATCAGCTAATTCTAATGTATTACCAATATATTGGGTTTTATCAAGTTCTTTAGTATCTTCATCTGTTGAGTTACCATCTTCGCTATCAATGTGCTCCCATTCTTCTATAAGTTCTGATACACTGTTTCCAAGTGTTCTTTCATCTTTTTCTATCACGCCTTCACTCTTCTCATAAGTATCATCGTTGGTAATACCTGCATCCGAATCTGTTTTTACTAAAGGTTGTATATTATTCTCCTCTTCTAATATCTCCCTGTCTTCTTTTTTGCCTTTTATCTTCAATACATACGCAAGGAAAGAGAATACTATAAGTATTAAGAATATTGCAAGTATAATTATTGCTATAAGCATTTTTTTAATTCTACTTTGATTTTCGGTCTTCTCTTTTTCAAGTTTTTCTTCCGCTTCTTTTACTTTTTGTTCTGCATCTGTTGCTGATTCACTCTCTTTAGCTGTCTCTTCTCCTGTTATATTTTCTGCAAAATAACGCTGAATTGTATTCTCATCTCTATCTATTCTATACCATCCACATTCACCATTATAATTCATAAGGTATATTAAAAAACTATTCTTATCTTCCCCAACATAGACTCTTCTTGATATACCGTCTATTATCTCATCTGTCTCCTGATATCCTGCAGGTATATCAACTTCCCCATCTTTAAAATCTATTATTGTATATATTCCCTGTGCCTGAGTCAGATTTATCATCTTATAGAACTCATCTGCTTCTTCATTGTATATATAAAAGCCGCCGCTTTCTTCTTCTCCGGTATTTTTTTCAAGATAAAAGATTACTAATTTCTTGGATATTCCAATACCTGCTTTTATTGTCTGTTTCTTGTATACATATTCTTTTTCTTCAAAGCCTTCTGGTAATGGATGTGCTTCATAGTCTGTATTAATATGATATGTTTCACCACCAACTTTTACCTCTATTGTCACTTCTTCTTTTGATGTCTCTGTTTCTGTCGCTTCTTCGCCTTCTCGTTTAGTATATATTATATATGTCTTAGTCTCTCCATTTTCGGCTGTTACTTTTATATATGTTGTATTGTCACCATAATCCATCTGTGTGCCACTTACTGCTACGGTTGCTGTATTATCTTCTGTCTGTGCACTTACATTAAGTCTTTCACAGTCTTGTGGTACTGTAAGCTTGTATTCTGTAATTGATGTCTGAAACTGTGGTGTTAAGGTACCAGGGCTTACTGCTAAAGTTTTCAGATTATTATTAGCAGAATATGTCTTTGGTGCATTTACTGATACTTTACCTGGTGATACTGAATAATTCATATAATCACCATCTGATGGATTATAGTTATATACATAAGTTGTTGACGTATCAATGTTTATTGTAGAGTCACCGACTCCTACTGTTTTAAATTTTACTGTAAAACTTGTATTATCTGATGACAGAATATGTATTCTTCCACCACCACCACCATCAAAGCCACTAACTGCTTCTATTATTGATGGATCATAAGTAAGCCACAAATCTACTGTTCCTATCTCAGCATTACCGCTTACGCTTACACTTATACTTACTTCATTACCTGTTGTTGATGCCGTTGATGATATACTTATCGTTCCATCTGATGCATATACTGCTCTTGGCATATATAATATCATTGCCGCAAAAACAGTAATTATAAATATTACTTGTCTTATTCTATGTCTCATAATATTTCCCCCAATTCCAAAATATAATCTGTATTATTATTATCATTACTGCTGTATCGTCTTTATACCAAGAATATGTCTCTTGAGATATAGCATATCAAGTGAGTTAATTCCATCATTAGCTCTATTAGTATCACCTGCTTCTAGATATGCTCCTGTAAGTGTACTTATTCCAAGAATATGTCTTTTTATATATAACATATCAAGCGAGTTAACTATACCATCACCTGTTACATCTCCATATACAACAAAAGTATATTCTAACACTATATTTCCTGCCGAATCGGTTACCCATAACTTATTCCCTGTTGCAATTGTTCCTGTATTCTCATTGTTATCTGGTTTTACAATTTTCATTGTATATCCTGCCGACAATTTTATCTGACTTTTTATCTCATCACATGTCTTTCCCGGTGTTACTGCTGTAATCTTCTTAGAACCATCATCAATTTTTAGTATGTCACTTGACACTGATGCTTTTTGTTCTGATTCCTGTATTATAGGTATATTATTCTTGCCTGTATTACTTCCTGACTCATCTAGTCGTACAACATTAATTGTATATATTCTTGACGCACCATTCTCAGCTGTTACTTTTATCTCTATCTTATTGTTACCAACAAGTATTCCATAAGTTCCTGCTCCAGATACTGATGTACCTGATACCATTGCCTGTGCACTTATATCTATCATCTTCACGTCATTATTAACTATTACATCATATTCCTGTGTAAATTTTGAGAATGTTGGTGTCAGTGAATATCCTGAAACTGTTATACTCTTAAGTACATTATTAGGGCTTCCGTCTGATGTTGGTTTTTGTGCTGTTTTCTGTGGCATATTATTATAAACTGGTATCTTAAATACTATTGTCATCTGATTTTTCATATCTTGTGTATATGCTTTTGACATATTAATTGCTTCACTGCTTGGTGCTAAGATATGTGTCATATACTGATGTGTATATGGTGTACCTACAAAATCAAATTTTTGATAATATAATGTGTCTTGACCTATACTTATGTAATTCTTACCTATTATCTTCGCTCCACCTATCATTGCATTAATTCTGGTATTCCATGGTCTTAGCGAGTATTCATCAGGTGTCATTGCATATATAAGTCCATTCTCTATTGCACTTCTTCCATCATGAACATACGCACCTTGATTATAATAGTTGTAGATTCCTTCATATCCTGCATATGTTCCTGATATACTTCCACTTTCTCCATTTATACCCATCTCCTGTATTACTCTTGCTGCAAGATGGTATGGACTTACTCCTGATTGTCTGGCTGCTTCTATGAATGCATCTGCATAAGGTTGATTATTCTCTACAACTGCATCTCTCATAAAACTTCCTGATATTAATTTTTCTACACCATCTCTTGTATGTAATCCTGCATCATATGATAGTGCCTCAAATTGAAATATATATGTCTCATCTAAAAAATTACGTGGATCCATACAATATGCAACAAGTTCTTTTGATGCTGCTGCCCATGCACTTCCGTCAAAGCTGTACCATGTACCAGTATTCCAGTCATAACTTCCTGTTTCTAATGATTTCCATGAACTTATTGAGTTATATGCTATAAGACTTCTTCCGACAATGCTCTCTTCTTTTACTGCTTCATTAAAATCATACGGAAGATGGTCTGCTTTAAATACCCATGACGGATATTTTGCATGCAACTGTCTTAATGAATCTTTATATGTCTCTGGAAATCCTTGTGCATTAAGATATGCTTCAAAATCTGTGTCTGGATCTATATCTTCATTCGTACTATCTATTGTCACATAACTTCCATGCATATATCCTTCATAAGATGCGCCATTATAGTCAAATCTTATCTTATACCATTGTGCGCCATCTGCTGCCATTGCTTTATCTTCTATTGATACTTTATGTCCTGTATATAATTGTATTCTCGCACCATTAGAATCAGTCAATACAGCATTTGACGTACCAGGTCCTGTTCTTACATTAACCTGGTCTCCATTAACTGTGGCTTCTGTAGCTGCAAATACTGATATCTCATATAGCTGTCCAAAATAGTATAAATTATACGTTAATGCTAAAATCATCGCCATGATTAATGCTAATGTACGTTTTTTATGTATTCTTTTCATACTTTTTCCCCCTTACTAGGTTTACATGTATCTAAAAACTCCAACAATGCATATTATTATTCTTTTTCATGATTTCTCTAAGGGTTATTTCGTATTTTTTTAATGAATAATTTACATAAAATAATAATTAATATAATGTCTTGATTATTTGTTTTGAAAAATTAATTTTCTGATTATTATATAGAAAAAGACTATTGCAATTAATTAAATTATTATTGCAATAGTCTTTTATCTAACATTTTATAATTATCTATGCTTCGTCAATAGCTTTTCCAATATCATGGCGCATATATTTATTCTCAAAATCTATCCATTCTGTTGCCTCATATGCATTAGCTCTTGCAGCTTTTAGATCTTTACCAACTGCTGTTACGCCAAGAACTCTTCCTCCATTAGTTACTATCTTACCATCAACAAGTTTACTTCCTGCATGGAAAACATAATAACCATCGCGATTAACAAAATTGTCTAATCCTTTTATCTCAAAGCCTTTTTTGTATGAAACAGGATATCCATCTGAAGCAAGTACAACACATACTGCTGCATTATCTTCAAATTGCAATTCTATCTTGTCAAGTGTTCCATCTATACATGCTTCAAACACTTCTACTATGTCGTTCTTCATTCTTGGAAGAACAACCTGTGTCTCTGGATCTCCAAATCTTGCATTATATTCAAGAACTTTTGGTCCATCTTCTGTAAGCATAAGTCCAAAGAATATAATTCCTTTAAATTCTCTTCCTTCTGCTCTCATAGCATCTACAGTTGCCTGATATATATACTTATGACAGAATTCATCTACTTCTTTAGTATAGAATGGGCTTGGTGAAAATGTTCCCATTCCTCCTGTATTAAGTCCCTGATCTCCATCTTTTGCACGCTTATGATCCTGTGCTGATGTCATAATCTTAATTGTCTTGCCATCTACAAATGAAAGAACTGATACTTCACGTCCTGTCATAAATTCTTCGATTACAATTGTATTACCTGCATTACCAAACTGTTTATCAAGCATAAGTGTCTTAACACCTTCTTCTGCTTCTTCTCTTGTCATACAGATAAGAACACCTTTTCCAAGTGCAAGTCCGTCAGCTTTTAAAACAATTGGGAACTTTGCTGTCTTTAAATATTCAAGTGCTTTTTCTGGTGAATCGAAGTTCTCATACGCTGCTGTAGGAATATTATATTTTTTCATCAAATCTTTTGAAAATGCTTTTGAGCCTTCTAATATTGCTGCATTTTTTCTTGGTCCAAATACTCTAAGTCCTTCTTTTTCAAAAGCATCTACAACACCACCTACAAGTGGATCATCCATTCCGATAATTGTTAAATCAATTGCTTTTTCTTTTGCAAAGGCAACTAATTTATCGAATTCCATTGCTCCAATATCTACACATTCTGCTATCTGAGCTATACCTGCATTACCTGGAGCGCAATATATTTTATCAACTTTTTTACTCTGTGAAACTTTCCATGCTATAGCATGTTCTCTTCCACCACTGCCTACAATAAGTACTTTCATCTCTATGCCTCCGACTATTCACTAATCATAACTTTTTTGTCACTTGTTACTGTTACTTTGTTATTAGCTATCAAATCTACTGCTTTAGGAAGTATCTGCCACTCTGCTTCTTCCATAACTCTTCTTTGAAGTATCTGTGGTGTATCATCCTGTTTAACTAATACTGGCTTTTGTAAAATAATAGGACCTGTATCTGTTCCATCATCAACAAAATGTACTGTAGCACCTGTTACTTTGACTCCTCTTGCTAATACTCCTTCATGAACTTTTAATCCATAATAACCTTTTCCACAAAATGATGGTATTAGTGAAGGATGGATATTAATTATCTTATTTTTGTATCCTTCTACTATTGAACCTGGTATTGCTACAAGATAGCCTGCAAGTACAATCAAGTCTACTTTGTAACTGTCAATTGTCTCTTTTAAATGTTCATAAAAGATATCTCTGTTTTCAAAATCCTTTGGTGATATACACTCTGCTGCTATATTATTATTTTTAGCACGTTCTAGTGCATAAGCATTCTTATTATTACTAATAACTACTTCTATCTTCGCATTAGTTATTCTCTTGTCATTAATTGCATCTATAAGTGCCTGAAGATTAGTTCCGCCTCCTGATACTAAAACACATATTTTTAGCATAAGGTTACTCCCTTCTCGCCTGCCTTAACTTCACCTATTACATATGCTGTGTCTCCAACACTCTTAAGTGCTTCTAATACTTTTGCTTCATCTGCTTTATCTACTGCAAGTACCATACCAATACCCATATTAAATGTATTGTACATCATCTCTTCTGCTATATCTCCGTCTTCTGAAAGCATCTTGAATATTGCAGGAATCTCATAGCTGTCTTTCTTAATATATGCTCTTACACCATCATGTAACATTCTTGGTACATTCTCATAGAAACCACCACCTGTAATATGACTACATCCTTTAATCTTAACACCTGCTGCTTTTACAGCTTTTAAATCTTTTACATAAATCTTAGTTGGTGTAAGTAATGCTTCACCTAATGTCTTACCAAGGCAGTCATAATATGTATTAAGTGATTCTGCACTCATATTAAATACTTTTCTTACAAGTGAATATCCGTTACTGTGAACACCTGATGATGTTATACCAATTAATACATCTCCGTCTGCTATATCTTTACCTGTTATTAAATCTTTTTCGTCTACAATTCCTACTGCAAAACCTGCAAGATCATATTCATCTACTGGATAAAATCCTGGCATCTCTGCTGTCTCTCCACCGATTAATGCTGCTTCTGACTGAAGACATCCCTGTGCAACACCACTTACGATTGTTGCGATCTTCTCTGGTTCATTCTTGCCACATGCTACATAATCAAGGAAAAATAATGGTTCTCCACCTGCACATGCAATATCATTAACACACATAGCTACACAATCAATACCGATTGTATCATGTTTGTCTAATAAAAATGCAAGTTTAAGCTTTGTTCCAACACCGTCTGTTCCAGATACAAGTGTAGGTTTTTCCATTCCTTTGAATTTTTCAAGTGAAAATGCTCCTGAGAATCCACCAAGTCCACCTAATACTTCTGGTCTCATTGTCTTCTTAACATGTTCTTTCATAAGCTCAACTGCTTTGTATCCTGCTTCAATATCTACTCCAGCGTTCTTGTAATCCATCTTAATTTACCTCCAAAAATTACATTTCTTTCATATATTCTTTATATCCAACGTTTTCAAGTTTCTCTTTTTTTGCCATTACTTTGTCTTTTAATCCAGCTTTGTATTCTTTTAATTTTTTAAGTAATTCCGGATCTGATGTTGCTAATATCTTAGCTGCCATAATTCCTGCATTAGCTCCACCATTGATTGCTACAGTAGCTACTGGAATTCCACTTGGCATCTGTACTATTGAATAAAGTGAATCAACTCCTCCTAATGACTTAGTATGAATTGGAACACCTACAACAGGCATTGGGAAAATTGCGGCTGCCATACCTGGAAGATGGGCTGCTCCACCTGCTCCTGCAATAATAACTTTGTATCCCTTCTCTTCTGCTGTATTAGCATAATCAAAAAATACATCTGGCATTCTATGTGCTGAAATGATTGTCATATCATAATCAATTCCAAACTGTTCAAGAATCTCTGCTGCCTTGCTCATAACCTCAAGATCTGAATCGCTTCCCATTACTATACCAACTTTTGCCATATCAATTCTCCTTTTTTATTGAAAACATATTGTTAACTTGTAGTACCATTCACTAAATAACATATATTCCATAACAGTAATTGCTAATGTTATATCTTATATCAACTTATAAGATTGACTTATAAATGTTACTTATTAATTCTGTATTACTTATAAGTTATTTTACTAGGTCTTATTCAATCCGTCAATACTTATTATTTCACTTTTAAACTTTTTGTCATTAAGTTTTGTCATTATCTGTTCTATTCATTAAATGGTTCGTTAAGAAGTTCTGTTCCTGCAAGCACAAATCTTCCATCTTTGATTATTGTTATTCTGTCACCATCTTTTTTAACTGCTGTAATCTCAGCAATCTCATCATACGGTATTGTTATATCTGTATGGCATCCATAATATGCCTTCTTAATATCTTCTTTTCTTGCAATTGACACTTCATTGTCTTTTGCAATTATCTCTTTTCCATCAGGATTATATACCTTGATATCTTCTGACCATGTATAACATGTATCTCCTACAGCAAAATGTGGTCCCATCTTCTCTACTATAAGTATCGGAAGTTTGTATACAATATCATACTTATTAGCCATAACATAAGCTGTTGTATTAGTTCCAATGGCAAACTCACCTATAGCAAGTGTATCATGATTGTTAAGTATAACTTGTTTTATAAGTTCCTTATTTTCTTCTTCTGTTTCAAAATTATCACATGTATAATCCTGTATCATACCATCTTTAAAAGTTATTGTAAGGTTTATAAATTTAATATCTTTTAAGTACACTTCGCTTACATTAAGAACACCATTAGTTCCTGTAAGTTTTGGTGATGTGAAGACTTCGCCAAGTGGTATATTAACATCTGCAAGACAGTTTTCAAAAAGTGTCTCTGTCTCTTTATTCTTAAGTTCTAAAAGGTTTACATTAATCTTAGTCTTATTCTTACCACTACCTTCGACATATACATAATCCGCTTCATTAAGTGCATCAATAATATTCTCCTGCACTTTACAATATTTTTCATAATCAAGTGTATTAATTCTTACTGTTTCTGCAAATATCTCTTCAAACTTATCTCCAATCTCCGGAATCGGATAGGCTATTATTGTAAAACTTCTTTCTTCGCCTTTTATATATTCATTAACAATCTTTTGACTCTCACTTCTGTAATTAACAAGCAATTTCTGCTGTTTCTCATCAAGCGTAAAACATTCTTTTTTATTAACAGGTTCAAATGGTGTTTCGCCAAATATCTCCATTACTGCCGGTCCTGCATGAACATAAGCAAGCTCTTTATATTTCTCATAAGCACATTTTATTACTCCAAGCTTTCTCTCCATACATGCCTTATCAAAATAAAGTGCATTATCATTACGATGATCATAATCCATCTGTTTGTTTGGTGATATCGCACTGTATCCTGTTCTGACATAAGTATTCTTGTTACTTGAATTAACCGGTGAACGATACATAACAACATCAAGTCCAAGCTTTGCAAACTGTTCTATCGCTGATTTTACGATTCTCTCAAAACCTAATGTATATCTTATATTAACTGTTTTCTTCTTATTAAGTGGCTTATTGGCAAGTTCGAATCCTTTTCTAAAGCCTTCTACATACGTATATGCCATCTTGTCTATATCTTCTTCAGGAAGTTTTGATAAAAATTGTGCTGTCTTTATCTCATTCTCAGATATATATTCACCAAATTTGTATAGATAAGAAACATCGCTCAAATCTGAATTCATTATAATATCTTTTGCAAATGATAATTCTGGATCTATTATCTCTCTTATACCATATTCTACCATGACATCAGCATAATCACTTACAAACCAATATAATATCTTTCTTATCTCTTCTGCATCAGGTTCTTCTTCGTCTTCGAACCAGTTATAAACTTCTATGAAAAGTTCACATAGTATTGTAATCTCTGTAAGCCTGCTCTCATAGGCATATACTATCATTCCTCTTATCTCCATATACATAAAAGATAAAAGTCTTCCATTATCTATTCCAAGTTTTTGTGCCGCATAAGCCGGATTAGCATAACTTGTCTCATAATTAGCAGGAAGAATATCTTCATATAACTGATTATTAAGATTGTGTAATTCTTCCAATGTCTTATTCTCAAGTTCACCTTTCTGAACCATATCCCACAATTTGTCTATCTGAAGAATAAAAGCTGATATTTTTTTAAAATAATCATCATATTTATCTTTTACATGTTCATCCTTCATCTGTCTTATTCTAGCTATTGCAAGTTCATATCTCTCTCTTACTTCTTCATTACTTTCTTTAAATAATAATCTATAATCCATGTTTTCTCCTTAAATCTATTCGCCAACAAGCATATATGTTTAATGTTTCTGTCATTACCTACAATTCACTCTTATATAAATGTTACTGCAATAATAGAAATCATTATAAATAACAATATTCCACATAAAAGTGTTCCTATTACAGAATATAAGTAATATTTTTCTTTCTCTTTAAAGCCTTTAATTCCAAATGTAGTTCCTATTATTGTCATTATTACAACAATAAATCCTATTATTCCTACCATCTTACCGCCTTTTCCTTTAGCTTCAAATGATATATATATAGCAAGTCCAAATAATACCAGTGATATTATCCCTATTATTGTTGATAGAATTCCTCCGGTGGCATTCTTCTTACCTACGAACTTTAAATCTTTTGCCAAAAAAACTCCTCCTTACTGCATTGAATATATAAAATGCGATATATCCAAGTACACCTCCTATTGTATTCAATATCATATCATCCACATCGCAGCATCCAACTTTACTTACAAGCTGAATCATCTCTATACATAAACTTAAATCAAATGTAAGTATTAATATTCTAAATATTCCTCGTGTCTTTGGCGATAATATTGGCAATATAAATCCAAATGGCATAAAACCAACTATATTACCACCTATATTAGTTAATACAGCTACTGTACCTAACTGCTTTCTATATTTTATAAATCTTATAATCTCTTTAAACGGAATCAAATTATAACTATACTCCTCACAAATGCTGGTTCTCCCCCATATTTCTGCAAAGAACATAAAATAAACCAAAACGCATATATATCCCCAAAACAGAATCCAACTTATTATTTTTACTGTTCTTTCTTTCACTCGATCCTCCTGTTCACATTATTAGTATTTTTATTATTTTACGATTTAAAGAAGCCACATTAAGTGGCTTCTCTAATCTCTACAGTAAAACATGCGCTTTACTCTTTATTAATCTTGCTCCATTAATAATTAACATTACTCCCGAGGCTATTCCTGTTGCTATAACACATATGCCAATTACAATATTAAATGCACCTACATTGCCCATTGTCTTATATACTTTTTCTTCCATTCTCAGCCCACCTCCGTTATTATCGATAAAACTTATTATTATTTTTCTGCTCCATACTGAACATAATATTTATCTATTGCAGCTTTTATTGTATCATCTATTACAACTCTTCCTTTGTATGGTTTGTTATAAAGATGTTCAACTACATCTTCCATTGTTACGATTGCATTAGCATCAAATCCATATTTTTCTTTTATCTCTACTAATGCACTCTTTGTTCCTTTTCCTTTTTCCATTCTGTTAAGAGATACCATAAGTCCTACTATCTCAACATCACCCTGAGCTTTTATAATAGGGAATGTCTCTTCGATAGATTTACCTGATGTTGTTACATCTTCTATTATAACTACTTTATCTCCATCTTTTATAGGACTTCCAAGAAGGATTCCTGCATCTCCATGATCTTTAGCTTCTTTACGGTTTGAACAATATCTTATCTCTTTGCCATATAATCTGTGAAATGCCATTGTTGTTGCTACACTAAGTGGTATTCCTTTATATGCTGGTCCAAAAAGTACATCAAAATCATCGCCATAATTGTCATGAATAGCTTTTGCATAATATTCGCCAAGTTTTGTAAGCTGTGCGCCTGTAACATAAAGTCCTGCATTCATAAAAAATGGTGATTTTCTTCCACTCTTAAGTGTAAACTCGCCAAATCTTAATACATCTGAATCTACCATAAATTCTATAAATTCCTGCTTATACTGTTCCATGTTATCCTCCTATTATCAGAGTCTTTAGAATTCTTCTTCTAAAGACTCAATATCACATTTTATACTAACACAAACCTGTTAAAATCTCAATAAATTTAATAAAACAGATTATCTTACTGCTCCTATTAATGAATTAATATCATCAATACTATTTTTCTTCATATAGTTCTCTATTCCATCTACTATATCTATTGTAGCTGTTGGATTGTAGAAATTAGCTGTTCCTACTGATACGGCTGTTGCACCTGCAAGAATAAATTCAAGTGCATCTTCATAATTGCTTATTCCGCCCATACCAATAATCGGAATCTTAACTGCATTAGCTACCTGATATACCATTCTTACAGCTATTGGTTTTACTGCTGGTCCAGACATTCCACCTGTCTTATTAGCTATTGCAAATGTTCTTCTGTTGACATCTATCTTCATTCCTGTAAGAGTATTAATAAGTGATACAACATCTGCTCCACCTGCTTCAGCAGCTCTTGCCATCTCTGTTATATCTGTTACATTAGGGCTTAATTTCATTATAATTGGCTGTTTTGCATATTTTTTGAGTGTTGATGTAATATTCTCAACATTCTTTGCATTCTGACCAAATGCAATTCCGCCTTCTTTTACATTCGGACATGATATATTAATCTCTAAAAGATCTACATCATAATCTCCTAATTTTTCAACTACTTCTATATAATCTTCAGTTGTCTTTCCACATACATTAACAATTATCTTTGTATCAAACTGTTTTAAATATGGAATATCTCTCTTTGTAAAGACATCTATTCCTGGATTCTGAAGACCTATAGCATTAAGCATTCCACCGTATACTTCTGCAATTCTAGGTGTTGGATTACCCGGCCATGGAATATTAGCAACGCCTTTTGTTACTACTGCTCCTAGTCTGTTAAGATCTACAAATTCGCTATATTCTGCTCCTGAACCAAATGTTCCTGAGGCTGTCATTACAGGATTCTTCAATGTAACTCCTGCTAAATTAACACTTGTATTCATTATAATTCTACCTCCTCAGCAAAAAATACCGGACCATCTTTACATACTCTGGCATTATGAACGTGTGAATGTTCATCTTCATTCTTAGTCTTACATACACATGCAAGACATGCACCTATTCCACATGCCATCTTCTCTTCAAGTGAAATCTGTGTCTCTATATTATTAGAAAGTCCCCATTCCTTGACTGCTTTAAGCATTGGTTTTGGTCCACATGAATAGATAACTTCGCCTGTAACATTCTGCTCTTTTATAGCATCCATTACATTGCCTTTTGTTCCTATGCTTCCATCTTCTGTTGCTATTACAACTTCACCACATTTTTTAAACTCATCAAGTAAAAATGTATTTTTATCTCTATATCCTAATACAATTGTCTTATCACATTTTAGCTGTTTTGCAAGTTCTAACATTGGTGGAACACCTATACCACCTGCTATAAGTACTGCTTTTTTATCTCTTAATGTATAACCATTGCCAAGTGGTCCCATAACTTCTATTTTGTCATCAGCTTTCATCTCACTAAACTGTCTTGTTCCTTCTCCAGCTACTCTATATACAACTCTTAACATATCTTTAGATATCTCACATATACTTATTGGTCTTGGCAAAAGGCGACTGCTGTCATGTGTATATATTGATATAAACTGTCCAGGACGTGCATTTTTTGCAATATTCTCTGTCTTAATCCACATACTGTAGATACCATTTGCAAGCTGATCCTGTCTTACTATTACTACCTGTTCTTTAAATTTTTCTGACATAAATATTACTCCTTATTATTTTGCAGCTTTAATTGCATCACTTATATCTTTTATCATATCTTCTACTGCCATTCTTGATGCATCAGCATAGTTCTCACTTCCAATATGTGCATATTTATCCTGTTTGTATGCTGCAATTATTCCTCTTGAGCTGTTAACGATTGCTCCTAATCCATCTTCGTTAAAATAGTGTACAAGATCTGCTCCTTTTCCACCTTGTGCACCATATCCTGGAACAAGAATATATGTCTTAGGCATTACTTTACGAAGTACTTTACCAATCTCTGGATATGTTGCGCCTACTACTGCACCAACATAGCTATATTCATCGCCCATAACTTCTTCGCCCCATGCTGCTACTTGTTCTCCAACTATCTCATATAATGGTTTGCCATCGATAAGTCTGTCCTGGAATTCTCCACTTGATTTATTTGATGTCTTAACAAGTACAAATATACCTTTCTTTTCTTCCTTACATACATCTGTAAAAGGCTTTATTCCATCTGTTCCAAGATATGGATTAACTGTAACAAAATCTTCATCAAATGGACTATAAGTCTTACTTCCAACCTGTACTTTACCAATATGACCTACTGCATATGCTGATGATGTTGAACCAATATCACCTCTTTTGATATCTCCGATTACTACAAGATCTTTTGATTTTGCATAATCAACTGTCTTTTTAAATGCCATAAGTCCTTCTATTCCGAACTGTTCATACATTGCTATCTGAGGTTTTACTGCTGGAATCAGATCATATGTATTATCAATTATTCCCTTATTAAACTGCCAAATTGCTTCTGCTGCTCCTTTTAATGTCTCGCCATATTCTTTAAATGCTGCTTCTTTTATATGGTCTGGTACATAATTTAACATTGGATCTAGACCTACAACTATTGGTGCGTTTGTTTTTTTGATTTTTGATACTAATTTGTTAATCATATTTTTCTCCTTATTCCTGCAGTAATTATTACTGCTTAATTAGTTACTAGTTTATTGTAAATGACAGTGTATATTAACACTCACTGTATACTATTTTACCATTTACGATTGTTGTCATAACTTTACCTTTTACTTTTTTACCATCAAAAGGTGTATTCTTTCCTTTAGAAACGAATTCATTCTTATCTATTACATATTCTTTATTCGGATCTATTATTGTTATATCAGCAACTTTGCCAACCTGTAGTGTTCCTCTGTCTATTCCTATTACTTTTGCAGGATTATAGCTCATTATCTCTGCCATCTTAAGTGGTGTTATCACTCCTTTGTCAAGCAGTTCGGTTACAACAAGTGAAACTGATGTCTCAAGTCCTACTATTCCAAATGGTGCTTTAGTCATTGAGCCTGTCTTCTCTTCTTCTGAATGTGGTGCATGGTCAGTGCTTATAATGTCCATTATATTATTATGAATACCTGCTATTAATTCATCAACATCCTTCTTAGTTCTTATCGGAGGATTCATCTTATAATTAGCATCATCTGCAACTATATCTTCTTCTGTTAATGAAAAATGATGTGGACATACTTCTCCTGTCACAGGAAGTCCTTCTTTTTTCGCTTCTTCAATAAGGCGAACACTGTCATAAGTTGAACAATGGCACAGATGAAGTCTACATCCGGTTTCTTTTGCAAGCATTATATCTCTTGCTACTATTATATCTTCAACTGCATTACTGATGCCTTTTAATCCAAGCTCTTCAGATCTCTCGCCCTTGTTCATAACTCCACCTTCAACAAGGTTAATGTCTTCACAATGTGATAATACAGGAATTCCTGTTTCCTTTGCAATCTTCATTGCTTCTCTTAAAAGTGATGAATTCATAACGCTTTTTCCATCTTCGCTTATCGCTATAGCTCCATGTTTTACAAGTTCTCTTATATCTGTAAGTTCTTCACCTTTCATTCCTTTAGTAATCGCTGCAACCGGATAGACATTAACAACGGCATCTCTTTTTATTATGTCTAATTCTTTTTCGAGCATCTCTACGGAATCTATTACAGGTTTTGTATTAGGCATAGGACATACTGATGTGAATCCTCCCCTTGCCGCAGAAAGAGAACCTGTCTTTATAGTTTCTTTATACTCAAAGCCAGGTTCTCTGAAATGTACATGAAGGTCAATTAAACCAGGCATTACAAATTGATTAGAAGCATCTATCACTTTGCATTCCTGTTCGCTTTTTATCGCATCTTCATCAATATTTGATTCTACTTTTGTAATAATATTATCTGTAACAAGGATGTCATATATTCCATCTTTGTCTGTGGCTGGATCTAAAACCCTGCCATTTTTAATTAAAATATTCATGACCCGTCTCCATTCACACGTTTTTTGTTTATTCTAACATAATTTATTTTCTTTAGCAATACACGTGAATGCAGACTTTTAATCTATTTTTTCTAATTATTCTAACACTACTGTTTTATATAGATACTCACCTTTCATATTACAGATACCGATATAATTATTTCTCTTGATAATCATATAATTATCAATAACCTGTTCTACAATCTCACTTCCTGTTGATTCATAGACAGTATTACCTTCCATATCCATAACTGTAACTTTGCCTGATACTACTTCACCTGTTGAATCATTATACTTATATTCACTTATTACAAGATTGTCGCCATCAACTGATGCATAGCCTTTAAATGTTCCAACAGCTTTATCACCAATGAATACTTTGGTATTATCACCTGTTGAATCAGAAACAGAATACATTGTTTCTGCATCATCTATAGCATATACTGTTGTAGCTTCAATATCGCTTACATCAAGCTTATTAGCTTCTTTACCATCTTTCATAATAGTTACAGTATTCTTATCTTCTGAAAGTTCTGCTGTTATTGTATCATCTGAAAAATAATATTCAAACTTCTTCGCTCCTTCACCCGAAGTCTCATTACCTTCAACATCATAATATATTGACTTATCATTATCTGAATCATATAACATATATCCACTATCTGTAAGTGCAGGTGATGAATAATTTTCTTCTACTGTCATATCTTTTTGGTACACACATCTTCCCTGTGCATTACATACAAATCCATAATCTCCAAAAGTTCCTGAATACATTCCAGTTGTGCTATTTACATCTTCAATGAACATATAATCTGCACTAATTCCTCCAAGTGCTTCGCTTATACTATCATAATCTGCGACTTTATTACCTGATGGATCTGTTAATATCTGCTTAGTTCCATCTTCATTATATGATATTGTATAACCATTAATATCGTATGGTTCATAATCACCAGACGTATCACTGTCACGTTCTTCAAGGAGTTCGCCTTTCATATCATATACTTTTTCTTTCATGCTCTCATAATCACTAACTATAATATTACCATCTTCATAAGATACTCCACCATAAGAACCTGTTTCAAAATCATCAAGTATAATATTACCTTTGTAATCTATTATATCTACTTTATCGTGGTTCTCACTATATCCGGCAAACAGTAATGTAGTTGCATCAAAGTCTTTGTCTGTAACATATTCATATCCGCCAACAAGAGTATCTATATTAGCGTATGTAGGCTCTATAATCCACTTTGCACTGTTAAGATCATATAGACCATAATTATATGTCTTAAATACATAACCATCATCAGTTGTCTCTCTCTTCTCTTCATCTTCTATTCCTATTGCAACCGGGCAGTCCGAACGAATAACACCATTACCTGAATAGTTAAATGAAGCCTCACTCATTGCAAATACTTCATTTGCACAGTTATCAAGTATAGTTGTTTTGCTAGTGTTATCTTTTTCTGTGAATTTTGACTGAGTAAGTACAAATACTTCATCATCAGAAAAATCAAATACTTTCTCTTTCTTATCTTTTTTACCAGTTGGTGCACCATTATTCTTTTTTTCTCCACATGCTGTAAATGTTGTAACAGCTAGTGCCATTGCCATTGTAATACATAACGCTCTTTTTTTCATAATTCTCATCCTCTCATTTTTATTATATACAGGTAACATTCTTTATAAAAAGTTAAATATACTATTCACAATCCCTATTTAGTATTTTGCAAACTTTTAAATTCCTGCATTAATATTATATTATCATATTTTCTTCATATAATTTTTAATATATTCTTACAATTTCTGAAGATTCCTTAAAGATTATACATAAAAAATACCGTTTCTCGTCCACCTGCTATAAAGGCTTTGAAAAACGGTATTATTATACATATTATTACAGTGTAAGATATATTGTTGCTAATGATACTATTATCTGTATTATTGCAAATCTGAATACAGCCTGAGTATTTGACCAATCCCAATTCTTTCTTACATGATCATGAAGAGGAGTCCTTACTTTTGTAAGTGCTTTTATCTTACATTTTAATAAGGTTATCTTCACTAAGCCAAGACCACCATCAAGTATAAGAACTATAGCAAAAGGAATGTATAAAAATGGTGAACCAGTCTTAAGTATTGCTACACTTATGAATAATCCCATAGCTCTTGATCCTGCATCTCCCATAAGCATCTTGCTTGGTGTTGCATTATACCATAGATATCCAAGTATACATACTATGAATATAAGTATAATAAGTCCCATCTCTGGTGACACTTCTTTGATACTGTCATATAGATATATTGATGTAAGTGTGATTATTGTAAGTGTGCCTGATAGTCCATCGACACCATCTGCACAGTTAGTTACATTAATTGATGCCCATACAAGTATTATTGTAAGAATAGCAAATACTATAGGATTAAGTTTAATTACTGTTCCTGTAACTGCTATAAGTACACTTGATGAATTATAATGAAGGAATGTAACTGCAACTAATATTGCTATTATAAGGTCTAATATTCCTTTTTTTACACGTCCCCATGGAGTCTTTGCACAATCATCTAAGAATCCTGTCATCATGGCAAATATTGTAAGTACAATATATATTACAATCTCCAGACTTACTTTTCCAAACATCACTGCTGCGAAAGCAAATACCATTATGAATATAAATCCTGCTCCCCTTGGCTTGCCTGCTGATAATTTACCATTAAGTGCGAAATCTCTTCCTACATCTTTTGGCAGCTTATCTCCAAATTTTTTTAGTAAAAAACATGTTAGTAAAAATGCAACCATTACACCTATGAATGCTGAATATTTCATAGGTAATGATTCAAATAAATAGTTAATCATTTGTCATACCTCTTCTATTTTTATATTTTTTATTAGATACAAAATCCACCACCACAAAAAGCATTGCATAAAATATTAGCAAGGCATAATCTCAAGCAGTAATCTCCATCACTTTCATACGAACTACCATACGGATTACGCATAGTATTATATCTAAATCCACCCATCTGAAGCTGCTGATATAATGCCATATATCTTCCATTGCCAGGCTCCATATCACAAGCTCTCTTAGCATGCTCGGTAGCAGTAACGTTATTACCATTCTGTGAATTAGCTATTGCACTGTAATAATACCACATAGCATTTCTGTCAGATATATCATTAAGAACATTAAGTGCTTCTGTAAAATGTCCACTGTTAATATAATTAGCTGCTGCTGTTAGTCTTATATCTGACTCACTCTGTGATGCCCTGCTTCCTGTTCCAAATCCTGAAAATCCTCCAAATTCTTCATACGCTCCACTATATCCATTCTCTCGTTCCTTCATAATCTGGTCATACGCCTGCTGCACTTCTTTGAAACGTTCTTCTGCAAGTTTTGCATTAGGGTTGTTAATATTAGCATCCGGATGATATTTACGGCTAAGATTGCGATATGCTTTTTTTATCTCATCATCCGATGCATCCCTCGACACACCAAGTACTTTATAAGGGTCTTGCATTATTCTACCTTTTCCTTTCTTTTATGTAGTATTGCGTCATATCTGCACCAGACACCTGAATACAATATATTTCTTAATATACCAACATCACGAAGTATTGGCAATCTTTCAAAATATCTTGTACATTCAGCCATCATCATCGTTAATATCTTCTTAACATAATCATCAAATCCATCTTGTCCATATAACTTAATAAATGGATTATAACTATTATTCTTAATATCTTTGTCAATGTCTTCGTATGCATCTAATATATATATATATTTGCCAATATAAAATCCCATATTGCTTAATGTGTCACGCCATTCGTCATCTTCTTTTGCAAACATAACTGACATTATTTTTCCAAATATTCCAGCCATAGTATCAATATTGGTATCATTTGATTCTTCATGTTCTCTAAGCTCTCTTAAATACTTCTCAATCTTAAGTGCTTTATCTTCATATTTTAAAGATACTTTTTGTGCTTTTCTTTTAAAAGCTGATGATGCAAGAAAAGCACTTATCTTTTTCTCATCATTCCAATCATCAAGTTCTTTATAATATGTAAGAAGTATATTCATATCTGATGCATATTCTGTATATTCATTCACTATATATCTGTGACTTTTAACCGGATGTGGTATGCATTTGCATCTTCCATCCTCTGATTCCGGCTCATATAATCCTGTAAGTAAGATAACAAGAAAAGTCATGTCATAACTTAAAGTCATCTGTCCTGCAATACCATATCTGTCTTTTAGCACTTTGCAAAGTCCACAATAATATGCTCTATACTTCTCAAATTCACGAAGCTTTAATTCCATCTTATTAGCATATACATACCCAAACATGTCTTATTACCTACATAATTCTGCTATCGCAAGTGCAAATATCTTAGCACTATCTGTAAGTTCTTCTATAACAGCAAATTCATCAGGTCCATGCATCTTATTATCAGTTCCAGGCATTGATGCACCAAATGCTACACCATTTTTGAGGTTATGAACATAAGTTCCTCCACCCATAGATACACATTCGCCTTTTAAACCTGTTACTTCTTCATATTTATCAAGAAGTGTCTTTACAAATGCACTATCACCACTTACATGATGTGGTGCTCTCATTGTATCTGTATCAAATACGAAACCTTCCTTTGCCATTCTGTCTTTTATAACTTTTAACACATTATCTTCATTAGCACATATTGGACATCTTGAATCGAATGTTCCATCTATTCTTCCTTCTCTTATTGTAAGAAGACTAAATGCCAAAGTTAATTCTCCTGAAAGTTCATCGCTCATTGCTACATTAAGTGCAATACCATTACTGTCATTATGTGGCATCATAGCATATAATCTCTTCACAAGTCTTATCTGCTCATTATCTTCAAAAGGAAGTGTTGTAAGTAGGAAAAGTAATGCTGTTATTGCATTATTACCCTCTTTTGGTGTTGATGCGTGTGCACCTTTTCCGACTGCTGTAATATATACACCATTATCTTTTTCTTCACATATATAATCCACAAAAGTAACTTTTGCTGCTGCTTTTGCAGCCTGTTCAATCTCTTGTATACTTATACCACTTACTGTTGCATATGCTTTACCCGGAACTACATTCACTTTTGTACCTGCAGTAAAATCTACTATCTTCTTATCTGTATCTACTGTATAATCAGCATAAAAATGTCCTCTTAATGATCCCTTTTCAATATTAACAACTGGAAATTCTCCATCTGGTGAAAATGTCATTGGAGCTTCCTGTTCCTTCTTATAATAATATGCTATATCGCTGCTTCCACATTCTTCATCAGTTCCACCTATAAGTCTTACATTCTTGCTAATAGGAATGTTAAGTTCTTTTATTGCACGCATAGCATATAAAGCTGCTATAAATGGTCCTTTGTCGTCTGCTGTTCCTCTTCCATATATTCTGCCATTCTTTACAACCGGTTCATAAGGTGTTGTTATCTGCCATCCTTCACCGGCAGGCACAACATCAAGATGTGCTAAAATATCAAGACATCTCTCTTTGTCAGATATATCTGCTGTTGTTACATAATTGTCATAATTAGTAACTTTAAAGCCATATCCTCTCATTATATCTTCTGCTTCACAGAGTGCTTTATATGGTCCTTCACCAAAAGGCATTCCTGACTTTTCTTCACCTTTTTCACTATTAATTCTTACGAGTCTTTTAATATCTTCAAGCATATCTTCTCTATGCTCATCAATGTATTTTTCTATTCTTTCTTTATATATATTCTCTGCCACAATAATTCCTCCTGACAATTTAAATGTGTATATTGTTAATTATTTTTCAGACAACATACAAAAATAAGTATATTCTTTTTTTCATTCAATTACAATACTAAGTAATGTTATTTTTAATATTCTTCATTTAAAAAATTATAATCTTAATCGTCATTTTATCTTCATGATAATACAAAAACCGCCAGATAACGATTTCTATGACTGCAGTCATAAAATGTCATTAATCTGACGGTTCTGTCAAGTATATAAAGGAGTAATTACTTGAGAATTATGGAATTATAATATATTTATTGTCTATTCAACAACTTCTACATAGTAAACATAAGATTCAAGATCCTGTTTTGTAAGAGTATATGTGCCAGCTTTTGCCAATTTTATTTTTCTTACTTCAACGCTTGTTCCAATGTCTTCTAAGCCTTCTGAACTGTCATTAATACTAAGTGAAGCACCTGCTTTTTTAGCTTTAACAACAATTTTTACTGTTGCGTTATCTTTTGTTGTTGTAAACTGAATACTTGATTTTGAATCCATCTTAAGGGATTTCTTAAGTGTTAATCCATTGTATTTAGTGTTACCTTTTGATACAAGTGAGCCTGTTATTGTAAATCCATTAGCTTTTTTGCTCTTTGTTGGATTATATACTTTGCTTGATGTTGCTGTTTCACTTGTTGTTGCTTCTGTAGAAGCTTCTGTTGGAGCCTGTGTTGGAGCTTCTGTTGTAGCCTGTGTTGAAGCTGCTGTTGTAGCTTCTTCTGCCTTTGTTGTTGTTTCTGTAGCTTCTGTAGCTTCTGTTGCTGTTGTAGCTTCTGTTGCAGCAGGTTCTGTTGTTGTTGTACCACCGGCAACAATTGAGCTTCCTCCAACTTTTACTAAGTCAATTGTATAACTCTTGATCTTAGCCATTAATTCTGTATTTACTGCATATGATGTATCATCAGCGCTTGTAAATGTGAATTTGAAATCACCACCGTTAACACGACCAGCGTATTTTGTTACGTTTTCTTTAGCCTGTTCTGGTGAATCAGCTGTATATTTATACATTGTTGATGCTGTATCAAAGTTATTGTAAGTTGTACCACCACTTACAGTTTTATATGAAGATGGAACCTGTTCTGATGCGCTGCTTGCAAGATATGCATCGAAGCTCTTTGCATTAGCATCTGATGTATCACTCTTAGCGTTTGCATAGATGAGGCTGCTTGCTCCAATAATTGTATTGTTGTATGCTTTAATCATACCACCAGCTTCATTTGAGAATGTACCTTCTCCTAAAGCATCTGTTCCCTGTAATGAACTCATCATAGGATTTTTACAATTTCTGAAGTAGTTAGCTTCTACGAATGCTGATGAACCTTTTGTTACACCAACACCATATTTTGAATTTCCATCATAGTAGTTGTTATATACGTGGATTGAACCAACTCTGATTCTTGGATGACGTGAATCTGAATGGTCAAACCAGTTATGATGATATGTTACAAAGAATTCTTCTGTATCACTCATACCACAAAGTGAACATTTTCCTGAATCCCAGAAATGATTATATGAAACAGTTACATATGTAGAATTCTGTTTAACATCACATGAACCATCACCTTTTGCCTGATCTTTATCGCTTCCGGCATTACCATAGAAGATTTCATTGTTATGAATCCAGATATTAGCATTATTAGTATCAAGAGAAATACCGTCATCGTCAAATAACATTACTGCAATGTTTCTAACTTCAACGTTCTGTGAATCTCTGATAAGAATTCCCCAGCCATAAGCTGAAGCATCTTCACCAATACCTTCAATTGTCATATTCTTACAACCTTTAATCTGAAGATATCCGTTTGAATTAAGACCACTTGGATCATTAATCTGACCTACCAAACGGATAATAAGAGGAGTTGTATCATATCCTTTCTGTCTTTTAGCAAGGATATCTGTAAGACCTTTACATGTTGTTTTACTACCTTTGCTGTTAGTAATAACATCTAATGTAACGCTATCTTTTGTTTCATCTGTTATATACACAATCTGAGCATTTGAAGGAACTGTTCCGTCATCATTATATGCACCTGAACCAGTTTTTGCAGGTGAACTTGATGAGAATGCAAAACCTTCTCTTGTATGAGCTGTAACTGTAAGTTTGCCAGTTGTTGCTGCTAATTTAGCAGATTCACTTCCACTTACAATTGGAACAACTTTCATTACATATTCTCCAGCTTTTAAACCTGGAATATCTGCTCTGAAATATGTCTTATACTGTCTGATAAGCGAGTCATCTAACTGCTTATACTCTGAATCCTGGGCACTTGCGTTCTTATAATAAACGTTGTAACCCTTTGCGTTGTTAACGCTGTTCCACTTAACGTATGCAGACTCTAACCATCCACTACTCTCTGTAATAACTACAGATGATGAGGCAGCTGCGTTTGCAACGTACGATTTCGCTACTGGTATGCTAATTATAACTAGTAAAGCTGCCAGTACGAAAGCCAATGCTTTCTTAGTACTTGATTTCATAGTACATCTCCTTTAAATAAATTTTATAACTTCTTCGCGATATGGTACTTATCGCTTAATAAAAGTTTACCATTTAGTTAATAATTTGTTAATAGTTCTTTATTCCCCTTTTTGGAAACCAAAATTAGTGTTTCAGTACCATTTAAACTATTTTATGGTACGTTAGTACTAAACTTTTGTCTGAATATTAGTTTCCAAATTGCATTTTTTAGTTTTTTAAAAAAACTATTGTAATTTATTTTTAATATGCTATAATCCTTTCTTGTAAACATATTAACTTAATAAATTATTAAAGCAGAGTAGAAAATTATGCGTTAAGTGTCATCTGGACGGGGAGTTGCCATTTGAACGAAGGAGTTCATCCGCGGTATAATTTTCGCATCCCGCTGCTACATTTAGCTTAATCTCCTAATTGTAGCAACGACTGCAAGAAGGAGGTTTTTTTATGAAAAATTTTACTAACACATTAAAAAGTTCTCTTAATGAACTAAAAAGCATCAGAAACATCTCAATATGTGCACTATTTATAGCACTCTCCGTATTACTTGGCACACTATCTGTACAAGTGACACCAACTATTAAAGTGGGATTTTCATTCCTTTGTAACTCAATGATAGGTCTGATGTTCGGACCTGTTACCGGTGCTGTCTTTGGCGGTGCAACTGATATTATCAAATACTTTATAAAGCCTACAGGAGCTTTCTTCCCTGGCTTTACATTAAGTGCCATCGTGGGCGGTTTTATCTATGGTATTTTTCTATATAAGAAACCCGTAAGTACTCTAAGATGTGCTATAGCGAAATTAACTGTTGTTGTTATTGTCAATGTTGTAATGAATTCCGTATGGTTAAGAATTATGTATCACACTCCTTGGGAGTATCTTCTAACTACAAGAATCATCAAAGAACTTATTATGTATCCTATCGAGACATTCCTGTTCATCATGGCTGTTAATGCTTTAAAAGCACCACTTAATAAGATGAATCTTGCTTATTATAAGCCAAAGCACAGTAAAACCTGTTAGATAATCTGTCTCGTCAAAGATGTAAATATTGACCGCTTGACATTGTAACATGTATATTCAATTTTGAAAAACTAAAAACAGAGAAAAGTTCCCCGCTTTTCTCTGTTTTTTTATAGAAACTAACTATTTTATCTTCTCTTTTTTATCAAAACCTTCTATATCTAATATAACATCAATATTTCTGTGTTTGTACTATTTTTTCTGTATTGGTTTCCTATGCTTCAGCTTATTTTGAACGTATTGGCATAATATTTGGGTGTTTTGCAGAGAATATATCCTTCTTATATATTAAAATCCATGTAACAATTAGTTAATCATTTTACTATATAGAGAGTATATAATATTTCTATATTTAATACTCTAACTAATGTTGTCTACGTTTAATCATCTGTACCTGTGCAAAATGTGGTTAATATTATATATTTTCCTATATATGATGCAAAGAATGTATATGTCTCTCAATTCACATAGTCACAAAGTGAATGGTGCTACAAATTAAGATGTCGGTGGCAAAAGCCTTTAAGCTTTAATGCAATGCAAAATTTATAAAAAACGTATACACTCGATATGCCTATGTCTTACTCTTCAAAAAGAGCTGTTGAAAGATATCTCTCTCCTGTATCCGGAAGAAGTGCAACCACTGTCTTTCCTTCATTCTCTGGTCTCTTTGCTATTTCAATTGCTGCATATAATGCTGCTCCTGAAGATATTCCTACAAGAATTCCTTCTGTTCTCGCAATCTCTCTTGCTGTCTCAAATGCAGCTTCATTCTCTACAGTAAACACTTCATCATATACTTTTGTATCAAGTGTATCCGGAATAAATCCTGCACCTATACCCTGTATCTTATGTGAACCACTTCTACCTTCTGATAATACCGGTGAATTCTTAGGTTCAACCGCTATAATCTTAACTCCATCAATCTTCGACTTAAGATATCTTCCTGTTCCTGTCACAGTTCCACCTGTACCAACACCAGCTACAAAATAATCCACTTTACCATCAGTTGCTTCATATATCTCCGGACCTGTTGTTCTCTCATGCACACTAGGATTAGCTTGATTAGTGAACTGACTTAATATTATAGAACCTTCTATCTCTCTGTTAAGTTCTTCCGCTTTATCTATTGCGCCTTTCATACCCTTACTTCCATCAGTAAGTACAACTTCTGCACCATAAGCCTTAACAAGCTTTCTTCTCTCTATACTCATAGTCTCAGGCATTGTAAGTATCGCTCTATATCCTCTTGCTGCAGCAACTGCTGAGATACCTATTCCTGTATTGCCACTTGTTGGTTCAATAATCGTTGCACCGGGTTTAAGAATTCCTTTCTCTTCGGCATCTTGTATCATTGCAAGTGCTATTCTGTCTTTTACACTTCCTGCCGGATTAAAATATTCAACCTTTACAAGTAATCTTGCCTTAAGATTTAACTTATTCTCAATATTACTAACTTCTACAAGTGGTGTATTACCTATTAATTCTGTAAATCCTCTCTTTATATTAGCCATGCTTCATACCGCCTTTCAATTATTATGCTATATATACTTTAACTATTGACATAATTATATTTACCTTATTCCAGCTATATATTCATTCCAATGTATAATTTCAATGTATGATATTTATACTTTTCATACGTTTCCTATTATTCATACATTTCCTAGCTAATTTGTATGAATAATATTTAACATATATTCACGTACATGTCAAGTAGTTTTATAGTGTTATTTTGTTTTGCAGTCTTATTGCTTTTTTAATTTTTATTGTCTTTTAATAAAAAGCACAAAAAAAGAACCGTTTTACCGATTCTCTCTTTGCATAGCAAATATAATTTTTTCTTAAAAATGTTACCTTTATCTTCTATTATGTAAATTGCATGGCTTTTTGCATATACTTCATCTATAAATATGATAACATCTCTAAAATTAATTCCTTGCAAGCGACTTCTGCTCTTGTCGTTCAAAATTATGTATCCAATCTGCTTTAAGAAAATATATCAGGAATATAATCGAACTTAGTGACCATGTAAGTGGATATGCCCAGAATATTACACCTATCTCCGGTATTATCTTAACCATAATTGATATATATGTAATTCTTATGCCACACCATGTTAAAAGCATTGTAAACATAGGCACTGTCGCTTTACCTGCTCCTCTCATAATTCCCGCTATACAATGTGAAAATGCAAGAAGGAAATAAAAAAGTGCTTCAGTCTTAGCTTGTCTTGTTCCAAATGCAATTACTTCAGGCTCACTATTAAACAACGCAATAAGATGTGGTGCAAGTGTAAATATAATAACTCCAACTACTTCTGCAAGAATGATTGAACATATTATTCCAAAGCGAGCTCCTTTTTTAACTCTGTCATATTTCTTCGCTCCAATATTCTGTCCGACAAATGTTGTAAGAGCCATTGAAAAGCATGTAATTGGAAGAAAAGCAAATCCTTCAATCTTAGAATATGCTCCACATCCAGCAACTGCATTCTTCTCAAACGCATTAATATTAGTCTGTACAATTACATTAGCAAATGCAATAATAGAATTCTGTACACCTGATGGAAGACCAAGAGATATTATTTTGCCAAGCATAATCTTATGAAATCTAATCTTAGATGGATGAACCTTGTATACAGTATCATATCTTATAAGCCTTATAAAACAAAGAATTGCACTAAGAGCCTGTGATATTACTGTTGCAAGTGCTGCTGAACCAACACCAAGCTTTAACTTTGCAACAAAAAGAATATCAAGTGCTACATTAACAAATGATGAAAATATAAGGTAATACAATGGATGCCTACTGTCACCTACAGCTTGAAGTATTCCTACGAATATATTATATAATACTACAAATATTGCTCCATAAAAATATGTTCTAAAATAGACTATTGAGTTAGGCAAAACTGACTTTGGTGTATTCATCCATACAAGTATCTGTGGTGTAAATATAACGCCTACAACTGTAAGAATCATACCTGCAACAATTCCAAATGCAATATCTGTATGAATTGCATCCTGCATCTCATCATAATCTTTCGCACCAAAATATTTGGATATTACAACGCCTGCTCCCATTGCAATTCCATTAAAAAATCCTACAAGTAAAAATATAAGTGTTCCTGATGAACTTACTGCAGCAAGTGCATCACTATCAATGAATTTACCAACAATTAGTGAATCCATAGTATTATAGAGTTGTTGAAACACATTACCAAGGAATATAGGCAATGCAAACATTATTATATTTTTCCATATTGTTCCTTCTGTTAATGATGTTCTTTTGTTTTCCACTTTTTCTCCTCCCTTTTGTTAAATCTTTATATAATCGGTAAAACTAAGTAAAAGACAATCAGATGGTGCTGACTTATAATAAAATCAGACAGTGTTATGTGCTAAAACACTTAGTTTTACAGTCGATTAGTCAAATTAAGCACAAATTATATTATAATCCTTAGAATAAGGTTTATGTCAATGCTTTTTTGTATAAATACGCAATAAGACTCTCGCTTAGTTACTACGAAAGTCTTATATATTATCTTATTATTAAATAGTATATACTTTTGCATATACTATGACTGTATTTTTATCTATATATCTATTCTGTACTATATATCCATTCTGTATTATATCATGTATTCTGTATTATTAACTATATGCAGAATATAATATTACTTCTCAAGATCCGAAGTACAATGCGGACACTTAACTGCTTTTATATTAATCTCACTAAGACAATATGGACACTTCTTAGTAGTTGACACTGTTTCTTCATGTTTTGAGAACTTATCATTAATCTTATTAATAAGCTTTACTATACAGAATATTACAAGTGCTGTTATGAGAAAATTAATCACTGCTGTAATAAAATTACCATAACAAAGTATTGGTGCACTCTCTCCTGTTCCAAGTTTAACTTTAAGGTTAGAAAAATCAATTCCACCAAATATTCCAAGTATTGGTGTTAAAATATCCTGGTTAAGTGATGTAACAATCGCTGTAAATGCACCACCGACAATAACACCGACAGCCATATCCATCACATTACCACGCATTATAAACTTCTTAAATTCTGAAATAAATCCTTTTTCTTTTGACATCTGTAATTCTCTCCCTTATTGTATATTTTCATATCACTATTTTCTGCTTTCAGACAGATGATCTATACATTTTTCTTAATCTTATATACTGCTCCTATTGCAAGCTTGTCTTAATGATCTATCCTAGTCGCATCTTAATGAACACTAATATCTTAAAAGAATATATCTCCATCAGTAGATTGTATCACATTAAAGCAGTTAATTACAAGATGCGTTTCTATCTCTATATAAGTGTCCTTAGATACTCTTTTTGCTTATCTGTTATCCTATAACTCTCTATAGCTTTGCGTATTGTCTTTTTGTGAACCCATTCTGGTAATCTCTTCTCCTCAATGTATACAATCGTACTATCCCACTGCTTAGCAAGTGCCGTTGCCATATACCACGCAATCATCATATTAACATAATATTCTTCAGACTTTACTTGTGCTACTATCTTAAGATACTCATCCTTAAAATTATCATCAAGATATAATCTCATTAACATACCTATTCCATATCTTATCGTATATGGTTCATCGGAATCTATCCACTTTACAATATGTGTAAGTAGTCTATCT
This sequence comes from Falcatimonas sp. MSJ-15, assembly GCF_018918265.1. GTDB lineage: Bacteria > Bacillota > Clostridia > Lachnospirales > Lachnospiraceae > Falcatimonas. The sequence goes on along the minus strand of NZ_JAHLQC010000011.1, from coordinate 110,822 downwards.
GTATTATTCTTAAAACAAGCCGGTGCCGGGAAATCACATGTAGCCCAGTTATCTATATAAGGTAAGAAGTTTTCTACTTCTGTGATACATCTGTCATAATCTTTTATTCCTGTAATAAGCATCATATGAAGATTATTCTCTTCGTAATATCTATGCGGAAGAGAATGTAAAAAAACTTCTGTATTTTCTTTTGCATATTCTTTTGAAAACTTTCTAAGTATTGGTGTTCTTATACCAATTATATTCTCATAGGGTATATTCGGTATAAGTTTGCTATGAAAATCTCTGTATTTTTTATCTTGCAATTCAAACAATCGCATCTGTAATGGTGTTAACATATATATCCTTTCTCGCATTTATCTATATTTTATATTCGCTTCAAGAAGAAATATTCTGCATATCCGCAAATATCATCTTCATAGCTTCCAACTATTTCATAGTTTAAAGCTTCATAAAATTCTTTTCCTTGCCAGCTAAATGTATCAAGTCGAATTGTATTCACACCCATTTCACTTGCTCGCTTTTCCATTTCTTCTATAAGTGATTTACCATAACCTTTTCTTCTATATTCTTCATCAACAAATACTGTAGATACATATAATATCTTAAATGCAGTAATACACGCATCTAATCCAGCCACTATTCTTCCATCTTCTTCAATTCCTATCTTAATACTACCTTCCATTTTATATGTAATATAATTTTCATCATAAGTATTAAGCCTGTCTTCTATACTCTCTACTTGCTGTTCATTCAAATTAATAATTTTCATAATATTTTTCCTCCACAAAATTCTAGCTTTCATTCTTCTTAAACACAGCAATTATACCACAGTATATATTATTTTTCTACATGCCTCCTGACCTATACGATGTATTGTAATACTCCTAAAATCATGTCAGACCTAAACAAATTCAACACTCACTCTATGAAACGTAATTATTAATAAAAGTGCTATTTCAAAACTCAAACAAGGGAAAGCCATAAATGCTTTCCCTTGCAAACTTATATACTATTATCTATTTGTCCTTATTATATCCTATCTGTCTTTTAAAGCTGCCTGTGCTGCTGCGAGTCTTGCAATTGGAACTCTGAATGGTGAACATGATACATAGTTAAGTCCAACTCTGTGACAGAATTCAACACTTGAAGGATCTCCGCCATGTTCTCCACAGATACCAAGTTTGATATCAGGTCTTACCTGACGACCTTTTTCTGCTGCCATCTTAACAAGCTGTCCAACACCTTTTTGGTCAAGTCTTGCAAATGGATCTGATTCGTAAATCTTATTCTTATAATAAGAATCAAGGAATTTACCTGCATCATCACGAGAGAATCCAAATGTCATCTGTGTTAAATCGTTAGTACCAAATGAGAAGAATTCTGCCTCTTCAGCAATCTCATCTGCAAGTAAAGCTGCACGAGGTATCTCGATCATAGTACCGATATGGTATTTAATATCTGAACCTTTTTCTGCTTTTACTTTTTCTGCTGTCTCTACAACAACATCTTTTACATATTTAAGCTCTTTCTTCTCACCAACAAGTGGAATCATAATCTCTGGAACGATATCAAATCCTTTTTCATTCTTAACTTCAATAGCAGCTTCCATAACAGCTCTTGTCTGCATTCTTGCTATCTCTGGATATGTAACTGCAAGACGACATCCTCTATGTCCCATCATAGGGTTGAATTCATGTAAAGCATCACATGTAGCTTTAACTTCTTCAACGCTCAAATTCATATCTTTGGCAAGTGCTTTTATGTCTTCTTCATCTGTTGGTACGAATTCATGAAGAGGTGGATCAAGATAACGTACTGTCATTGGTTTACCTTCAAGAACTTCATACATTGCTTTAAAGTCAGCTTTCTGGAATTCAAGTAATTCTGCAAGTGCTGCTTCTCTTCCTTCTACTGTCTTAGAGAGAATCATCTTACGAATCTTTGGAATTCTATCTTCGTTAAAGAACATATGCTCTGTACGGCAAAGACCGATACCTTCTGCTCCAAGTTTTACTGCATTCTTAGTATCTGCTGGTGTATCTGCATTAGTTCTAACTCCAAGTTTTCTAAATTCATCAGCCCAAGCCATGATTCTTCCAAAATCACCACTTACTGATGCTTCTACTGTCTTAATATCGCCAAGGTAAATCTTACCTGTTGAACCATCAAGTGAGATATAATCTCCTTCTTTGATTGTCTCTCCACCAAGAGTGAATACTTTACCTTCTTCATCTATATTAATATCGCCACATCCTGATACACATGCTGTACCCATACCACGAGCAACAACTGCTGCATGAGATGTCATACCGCCACGAACTGTTAAGATACCTTCTGAAGCATGCATACCTTCAATATCTTCTGGTGATGTCTCAAGACGTACAAGAATAACTCTTTCTCCTCTTTGACCTGCTTCTTTTGCTTCTTCTGCTGTAAAATATACTTTACCTGCTGCTGCACCAGGTGATGCAGGAAGTGCTTCGCCGATTACTTTACCAGCTTTAAGAGCTGCCTGATCAAATGTTGGATGTAATAACTGGTCAAGTGATTTAGCTTCAATTCTAAGAACTGCTTCTTCTGGTGTAATCTTGCCTTCATCTACAAGATCACATGCAATCTTGATTGCTGCAGGAGCTGTTCTCTTACCATTACGAGTCTGTAAGAAATATAACTTACCTTCCTGAATTGTAAATTCCATATCCTGCATATCTCTGTAATGATTCTCAAGTTTCATTGCAAGTTCCATGAACTGTTTATAACATTCAGGTAAATCTTTCTCAAGCTGTGTAATAGGCTGTGGTGTTCTTACACCTGCAACAACATCTTCACCCTGTGCATTGATTAAGTATTCACCATAGATTCCTTTTTCACCTGTTGATGGATTACGTGTAAATGCAACACCTGTTCCAGATGTATCTCCCATATTACCAAATACCATAGCCTGAACATTAACTGCTGTTCCCCAGTCACCAGGAATATCATTCATTCTTCTGTATACGATAGCACGAGGGTTGTCCCATGAACGGAATACTGCTTTAACAGCTTCCATAAGCTGAACTTTTGGTTCCTGTGGGAATTCTTCGCCATTCATTGCATCTTTATATACTTTTTTGAATCTTACAACTAATTCTTTTAAGTCATCTGTTGTAAGTTCTGTATCATATTTTACACCTTTTGCTTCTTTGACTTCATCAATGATTTTCTCAAAGAATGACTTTGGTACTTCCATAACTACGTCTGAGAACATCTGAATAAATCTTCTATAAGAATCATATGCGAATCTTGGATTACCTGTCTTAGCTGCAAACCCCTCTACAGCTTCATCATTAAGACCAAGATTAAGAATAGTATCCATCATACCAGGCATTGATGCTCTGGCACCAGAACGAACTGATACAAGCAGTGGGTCTTTAGTGTCCCCAAACTTCTTACCCTGCTTCTCTTCAAGTATCTTTAGAGCATCGAATATCTGAGTCTTTATCTCATCAGTAATATTCTTACCACTGTTATAATATTCTGTACATGCCTCTGTTGTAACTGTAAAACCCTGTGGAATTGGTAAGCCAAGATTAGTCATCTCTGCAAGGTTAGCACCCTTGCCCCCAAGGAGATTACGCATATCAGCATTACCTTCTGTAAATAAGTAAACCCATTTTGCCATATTCTTCTTCCTCCTAAAATATATTAAACATGCTAATATTATAGCACAAAATTATAAATAGTCCACTATTTTTTAATATTTTGTTTACTTTTTTTATAAAAAATACCTACTTTTTGTTGTAAGCATTTACATTTGCGCTGTTGCTATTATATTTTTCTGATAACTTTTTCTCATTTTATGGCGTTTTTTAGTCTTTTTTGTATCAAAGTTACATTGTTTTTCATTTAATACGTCCTCAAATATCTGCACTTTTTTTGCACATAATCACAGTTTCTTCTAGTACCACGCTCCTATATACGGGTAATATTATACAATATTTGTAATTGTTATTTTACGCCAATATCTATCTTATTTTGCCAAAAAGCTCATATTTATCAGGTTTTGACTTATCTTCTGTATAAAAAAACCTGATAGAATGAGCATTTTCTATCAGGTTCTATCTAGGAAAGTTATAATTGAGCATTTATAACCTATCTAGGGGCTTATTATGTGTGAAACAAAAAAAGATACAATAGGCAGCAAACCCCATTGCATCTTTGCAAATATTTTAACAATATTTTGTATGTTTCACCGTTATGCGGCATATATTATGTTAACTATTATACTCTAGTATTAATTATCAGTTTTTATCTTAAGTAATCATTCTACAACGATTATACGTTTTCAAATTGATTAATCACTCCATAACGATTATGCATTTTCGAACTAATTAATTATTCCATAACGATTATACGTTTTCGAATCTATTAATCACTCTATAACGATTATACGTATTCAAATTGATTAATCATTCCATAATTATTATGCGTTTTCGAACTGATTAATTCTGCCATATTATAGTAAACTGACACATAATATACTTATAAGTTATCACTTCTCGTCTTGCAACCTATTGCCACTTGCGTAAATAAAAAGAATAAATAAATATAAATGGATAAAATGGTATTGTTGCGACAATGAACGCCAACTAGCAGATATTATAGCTAGTACTTATGAACATTGTTCACAAAAAAAGATGCAACGAGTTCTCATGCCCCGTTGCATCTTATGTCAACCATAATAGTATACTACTATCTAATTGTCAAGTTCTATCTCACATATTATCTAGAATATATCACATATTATCCAGAATATATGATTAATATATCACTCTCATTCTTAACTTTGTAAAGTCGCTTATAATATACTTAATCTACAATACAACTTATATCTTTAGAATGTAAATTTATCTTCAAAGTATGCCTTAAGATCTTCGATCTTAACTCTCTCCTGTTCCATTGTATCTCTATCACGAACAGTTACTGCATGGTCTTCTTCTGAATCAAAGTCATATGTAATACAGAAAGGTGTTCCTATCTCATCCTGTCTTCTGTATCTCTTACCAATGTTACCTCTGTCATCGAATTCACAGTTATATTTCTTAGATAATTCTGCAAATACTTTTTCTGCACCTTCGTTTAACTTCTTTGATAAAGGTAATATACCAATCTTAACTGGTGCAAGTGCTGGATGGAAGTGTAATACTGTACGAACATCTCCACCTTCAAGTTCTTCTTCATCATAAGCAGCACATAAGAATGCAAGTGTAACTCTGTCTGCACCAAGTGATGGTTCGATTACATAAGGGATATATTTTTCTTTTGCTTCATCATCAAAATATGACATATCTTCACCAGATACATTCTGATGCTGTGTTAAGTCATAATCTGTTCTGTCAGCGATACCCCATAATTCACCCCATCCAAATGGGAATAAGAATTCGATATCTGTTGTTCCTTTGCTATAGAAGCATAATTCTTCTTGTGAATGATCTCTTGCTCTCATCTCATCATCTTTGATTCCAAGGCTCTTTAACCAATTGATACAGTAACTTCTCCAGTAGTTGAACCATTCAAGGTCTGTTCCAGGTTTACAGAAGAATTCAAGTTCCATCTGTTCGAATTCTCTTGTTCTGAATGTAAAGTTACCTGGTGTTATCTCATTACGGAATGATTTACCAATCTGACCAATACCAAATGGTATCTTCTTTCTTGATGTTCTCTGTACATTCTTAAAGTTAACAAATATACCCTGTGCAGTCTCAGGTCTTAAATATACTGTATTCTTAGCATCTTCAGTTACACCCTGGAATGTCTTAAACATAAGATTAAACTGTCTGATATCTGTAAAATCATGCTTTCCACATGTTGGACAGCAGATATTTTTCTCATTGATAAAGTTCATCATCTGTTCATTAGACCAAGCATCAACTGAACCTTCAAGCTCAAAATTGTTATCTGCACACCAGTCTTCTATTAATTTATCTGCTCTAAATCTCTCATGGCAGCTCTTACAATCCATTAAAGGATCTGCAAAACCACCAAGATGTCCTGATGCAACCCATGTCTGTGGGTTCATAAGTATTGCACAGTCAACACCAACATTGTATGGATTCTCCATAACAAATTTCTGCCACCATGCTTTCTTTACGTTGTTCTTAAGTTCTACACCAAGGTTACCATAATCCCAAGTATTAGCTAATCCTCCGTAAATCTCTGAACCTGGATATACAAATCCTCTTGCTTTCGCCAAAGCAACAATTTTTTCCATTGTTTTTTCCATCTTAATAACAACCTTTCTTTATTATTTGTGTAAAACGGACTTCCGCAACACGTTTATTACTTATATATAATATATGTTAATGAATCTTTTGTAAGTTTAGCTTCTTTCTTACCGTTAAGAGCTGTATTATCTGAATAATACACTATTGCTGTCGGAAGATCAATAAGATAATCTGAAGATTCATTTACAACTACAACTTTTGAATCAACGTGTGATATAATATCATCTTTTGCAACGTTCTCATTAGTCTCTGTTGATATAAAATTGACATTAAAATCATATCCTTCTTTTAATGCATCACTTACAGTTCCGACAAATAATACTTCATTATTATATGTCTGATAATCTTCATAAGACTGATATTTCATCATAATCTTTGCACTGTTATCTTTTACTTTTACAGATGAAACTTTAATCTTATCTTTTCCATTAGCATCATTATATGATGCTACACTGTCATTGACATATGTAGTCAATTCGCTCTCATTGTAATATGATTCTGAAAAACTTCCTATAGCTGCCTCTTCAATTGTATTGTCGCTTTTAATATTAATAGCATTTGAAGACGGATCGAACTTATCTGCCTTCTTGCATCCTGACATTGCAACTGTACACAGTAATCCAGTTACTATTACTGTTTTTAATAATTTTTTCACAATTTTACCCTCCTAAAAATTATAATCTATTGTAACCTTTATAATTTATTTTTTCAACCCAATTTTTCATTAGAGAGACTTTCTAATATCTCTAATGACTTCAATTTTTTATCTATATACTTGCTTCTAAAGCGATTTACTATCATTCGCATCTCATATAGCACTTCTCTTTTAACATTAAAGTTATACAGCTTGCCTATTGGAGAGAATATTATATATTGCATTGCATATATTGTTGAATCACATATTGTAAAACAGTCTCCTCTTCTGCTTCCACATATCTTGCAACATACTCCATTGTTATTATCGCTATAATATGCTATATCTGTATCTGTACCACATTCTGTACATACTGTCATCTCCGGATATTCACCATTAATTGTCATTATCTTAAGTTCATATATCACTTTTATAAGTTCATTAGGAATATTCTCATTAAGAAGTGCTCTGAATGTCTGATATAAAAGTGTTATAAGTACACTCTCATCGATTCCTTCTCTTCCATAATAATCTGCAAGTTCAAGAAAATAGAACCCGTAATAAGCTCCATAGAAATCTGTAACGAGTTCTCTAAAATAATTCTTAACATTAACATTCCTTATATTATATGATGTTCTTCCTTCGTATACTTCAAACTCTCCAAATACAAATGGCTGACATGAAGCAGATAATGGACTGTTCGGCTTTTTTGCTCCTTTTGCAAAAGCTGTTATCTTACCTCTTTCTTTCGTAAGAAGTACTATTCTTCTGTCGGTTTCTCCAACAGGCATGGTTGATATTACCATACCTGTTACAGTTATAATATTATTGTCAGCCATACCTGTCTTCACCTCTTTTTTATCAATTATATCTCTTCTTGTTTCTTATCATATCCAAAATTCTTAATTAAGAAATCACTGTCACGCCATTCTTTCTTAACTTTTACCCATAGCTTAAGATTAACTTTCATCTCAAGCATATTCTCAGCATCAGCTCTTGCCTGTGTTCCAATCTTCTTTAGCATACTTCCGCCTTTTCCAATTATAATTCCTTTATGTGAGTCTCTCTCGCATATAATTGTAGCATCAATATCCATAATACCTGTATTACCTCTTTCTTTCATTCGGTCTATACATACAGCTATTCCATGAGGTATCTCTTCGTCAAGAGAACGAAGTGCTTTTTCTCTTATCATCTCAGCAACAATCTGTTTCATTGGCTGGTCTGTTATTGTATCTTCATCGTAAAACATAGGACCGTATGGAAGATATTTGAATATACAGTCTGTTACAGTATCTGTATTATTACTTCTTAATGCTGATACCGGTATTATCTCTGCAAAATCACATACTTCTTTGTATGCATCAATAAACTTTGGTATCTCATCTTTTTTTACAGTATCTATCTTATTAATTACAAGAATTACCGGTTTCTTACAGTGTCTTAACTGTTCTGCAATATGCTGTTCACCTGCACCTATATATGTTGTTGGTTCTACAAGCCATAATATTACATCAACATCTTTGATACTCTTCTCAGCAATATTGACCATATATTCTCCAAGTTTATTCTTAGCTTTGTGAATACCTGGTGTATCAAGGAATACTATCTGTCCTCTCTCATCTGTATAGACAGTCTGTATCCTGTTTCTTGTTGTCTGAGGCTTATTAGATGTTATCGCAATCTTTTGGCCAATCAGATGGTTCATTAGTGTAGACTTGCCAACATTAGGTCTTCCTATCAGTGTTACAAATCCTGATTTACAATTTTCGTTCATTTTTACTCCTTTATAAAAGATTCTTTATCTCTAAGAACATATCTTTATTTTCTTTTATCTTACCTTCACTACCGACAACGCACAAATAATCATCTTTCATTACGCTTTCAACAATTCCGGCAAGTTTTCTTATGTCTTCCTTATTAGCTGTAAGTATCTCTTCTCTCTCTTTCTGAATATCTTCATAGGATATACCATTCATATAAGTTGTATAAGATCTTGATCCTTTGGCTGATGGAGTAAGTGGTGTATCCATCTCACTCATTGTTCCTATGATATATTTGGTCATATCTCTCTCATCGACATCAAAGTTTCTTATATAATCAGCTGTCTTTTCATAGATCTCATTAGTCTCCTTTAGATTTGGATCTCTATATGATACAAGATATAATTCACCATTTTTTCCAAAGCTGCTCATACAACCATAAGCTCCGCCTTTTACTCGTACATTAATCCACAGATAATCATAACTTAAGATTAACTTTAATATCTTCAACGCACCTGTATATTGATATCCATGGTTAATGAAGTTGCCGCATCTTGCTACATACTGAACCTGTGAAGGTGTCATAAAGCCTTCATTTTTCTTAATAATGTTAAATTTTCTTACAACTTTCTCAGCTTTAACTGTATTAAGTTTCTCTATAAAAGCAGTTAAGAGAGATGGTATCTCCTTATATCCGTCTTCATCTGCTGTATATGATACAGTAAGATTTTCTTTTTTGAATATAAGCATTGCAACTTTCTTAAGGTTAGCTATTATCTCATCTTTTTTCTTATCATAATTCTTCTGAATATCTGTAATAAAATTATAATATTCAATTCCACCTGTAAGGTTTGAATAATATGAATATTCTGAATAATATGATGCAGCTTCTTTTACAGCAAGTGTATGTCCTGATGATAATATAGCTGACTGTAGTCTTGACTTAACTTCATTGATTATCTCAAGAAGTCTCTTTTCATCATCAAATTTTGAATGATTGATAATCTCTTCAATCGTATCAAATACAAATCCCTGTTTTGCATAAAGTGATTTGGCTGATACTTCTATTGATGCTACATACTTCTTATAATCTTTTATATTTGGATACATTGCTGATACAAAACCGATTCCACCTGTATTCATATCAATCTCATTAGACAGTTCAAAATAGCTATGTCTGTCTGTATCAATGTCTCCAAGTACAGCTCTTAAAAGTCCAGCGTATGGTACTAATTCGTCAGGAACATACTGTGTGTTAAATGTAAGTTTTAGATATCCAATTCCATTAGTATATACATCTGAATATATTACTTTTACTCCATTAACATCTCTCTCATCAACATAAAGAGGTGCTGCTTCTCTCCTTATATCTTCTCTCTTTAGCAGAGGAATAGTCATAAGTTCTTCTTTTGTACTTGGCTCTTCCTGATATTTCTTAAGTGCTTTTGTATTGTCAATTATCTCCTGAATCTGCTCTTTTGAAAGTGTCTTCTTATAATCAGCAAGTTTTGCTTTTGTAATATCATCCTGTTTCTTAGTAAGTGATTCTTCTGGATTAAGAACAACGATTGCAAGGTTGTCTTCATCTAAAAGATACTTTTTAATAATATTCTCAAAATAGCCACTGTCTACATTATTCTTAAGGAATTCTATAGTATCATTAGCCTGTATATGCATAAATGGTTCATTATCATCATATAACCAGCTGTCAAATGCCTGTATTCCATACATAAGTCCTTTTGGAAACTGTCCAAAATCTGCTTCTCTATATTTGAATTCAAAATAATTAATTCCTGCTAAGAGTGAATTCTTATCAATACCATTATCAGCAAGTTCTCGTAATGTATCTTTTATAATCTTAACAAATCTGTCTTTGTCTTTTTCATCTGCATCTTTGGCAATAATTGAATATACAGGCTGTTTAATATTAAGATATGAACCATATACATCACTTCCTATGCCTGCATCTATAAGTGCCTGCTTTAATGGTGCACCTGATGATGATAAAAGTGCATAGTCAAGCATCTGCATTGCAAGATACAATTCCTTATCAAGAATATTCCCACATAATACAATGTATGACAGATATGATTTTGTATCTGTATCACCTTCTGTTACTGAGAATGTTCCTGTAACTTTCTTAACTCTACCTGCCTGTGGCTGACTCTTAATCTCTGTATCAACTTCTATTGCATCATATTTGCTTAAGTACTCTCTATCAAGAAATTCAAGCTTCTCATCCATATCCATATTACCATACAGATAGATATAGCTATTTGATGGATGATAATGTGTTCTGTGATATTCAAGAAACTCTTCATAAGAAAGATCTGTAATCACATCAGGTCTTCCACCTGAATCTTTGCTATAACATGTATCTGGAAAAAGAGTCTGTAATGTAATATTATTAAGTACTTCATCCGGTGATGAATAAGCACCTTTCATCTCATTATATACGACGCCATTATATTTTAACTCGTCATCTTCATTCTCTAGTTCATAATGCCAGCCTTCCTGCATAAAGATCTGTTTTCTCTCGTATATATTAGGATTAAAAACTGCATCAACATATACATGCATAAGGTTCTGAAAATCAGTATCGTTACAGCTTGCAATAGGATATATTGTCTTATCAGGATATGTTATCGCATTAAGGAATGTATTAAGTGATCCTTTTACAAGTTCAACAAATGGATCTTTTGCCGGATACAGTTTTGACCCACATAATACTGAATGTTCGATTATATGCTGTACACCTTTTGAATTCTCAGGTGGTGTTCTAAAACCGATTGTAAATACTTTATTCTCGTCATCATTTGATAACAATACTACTCTTGCACCACTCTTTTTGTGTCTTAACAGATATCCTTCTGATTTTAATTCAGGGATACTTTGTTTTTTTATAAGCTCATAATTTGTAAACTTCATATTGTCTTCCTCTCTTTTTTAATATGTCAATGTAATATTATCTATATATCAAGATATCATCTTCTCATATTATGCACCAAATATTCTGATTTATCAAACTATTTTTGTATTCCTTCTTATTACAATATCTTTGCAATAACATTAAATGCATACTCCATCCTCTCTGGTACTATCGCTGAATAGTTGACTATAAGAATATGATTGTAATTACCACAGCCAAGTAAAGTATCGCTGCAATATTCTGATACAAATGTTATATTAACATCATATCCGGCTGCTGCTTCAATCAGTTCTTTATCTGTCTTGTCTGTATCCAGTTTCAAAAGAATATGCGTTCCTGCATTACCCTCACATATAATTGCTCTGTTTATAAATTCCGACTTTCTAACTGCCTTAATTATATCGCTGTGAAGATTCTTATAATAATTTCTCATTCTGCTTATATGTCTCTCAAAATAGCCTTCACTGATAAAACGCTTTAGTGTATACTGCTCAAAACTTGATACTGTACATGCATAAAAACTCATAGTATTAATATATTTCTCCATAAGTTTCTCCGGAAGTACCATATAACTTATTCTTATCGAAGGTGACAACGTCTTTGAAAAAGTATTAATATATATAACTTTATTACATGTGTCATAACTTTTTATCGGTGGCACCGGTTTACCATTAATTCTGAATTCGCAATCATAATCATCTTCTATTATATATCTGTCTTCCTTCTTAGCTGCCCATCGTAACAGTTCCTGTCTTCTCTTAATTGGCATTATCTGTCCAAGCGGATATAGATGGGATGCTGATATATGTGCTATATTAGCATTGGACTTCTCAAGTTCATCTATCTTCATTCCATTATCATCAACCGGAATATATGAATAATCAAGTCCATTACTCTTATATATCTCTGATATCTTCTTATATCCCGGATCTTCTACTGCAAAATGTAATCTGTCTTCACTGCCAAGAAGCTGTATAAGTCTTGAATATAGATATTCAGTTCCTGCTCCTATAATGATCTGATCCGGTGATACTGCAATTCCTCTAAATCTATATAGATAATCGCTAAGTGCCATTCTTAGTTCTGCAATTCCGTTAAAAGGTACTATTTTTAATAATGAAGTATCATGAACAGATAATACTTCTCGCATAAGTTTTGACCATACAGAAAATGGAAAATTGTCAAGCGATGCACTATTAGACTTCAGATCAACAAAATATTCATGATCTACATATTTTGTTACAAATTCTTGCTCATGTGCAACTTTAACATTCTGATTCTTATCAAGGTATTCTGTGTTTTTAAGTATATCCGAAGCATAATATCCCCGCTTAGGAAGTGAATATATAAAACCTTCTGTAAGAAGTTGTGAATACGCATTTTCAATTGTTATGACACTTACTTTATTGTGTTTTGCAAACTCTCTTTTTGATGGGAGTTTTTCATCTTTTTTTATCTTGCCTGACAAAATATCATCTCTAATACATTGATACAGATAATCATATATTGGCACTGAACCTCTGTCTTCTAATGAGTAAGTTAACAATTTTCACACATCCTTTTTTCATTATATTAAAAAAACTACTCCTTCCAAAAGTAAAATGCTCTCTCTTAGAAGGGTAGTTTCTATTATACTACCTATATTTATATATCACACCAGATAAGTATCGTCAATGAAGCTGTCTTAAAAACTTAAGTAAGTTTTAAAATGTTGTATCTGTTATAACTTCCTTATTTTTTTCACTTTCTCTTATTCGTCCACCATTAAATATACAAAATCCTATGAATATCATAAGTGCTATCATAAATACACCTACTCTTGAATTCCCTGTTATATGTGTCGCAATTCCCATTAACATTGTTCCAAAAAATGATGCTCCTTTTCCAAATATATCATATATTCCAAAATATTCACCTGCTTTTTCTTGTGGTATTATTCTTGCATAATATGATCTTGAAAGTGCTTGTACTGCTCCCTGGAATATAGCAACACATATAGCAAGAAGCCAGAACTTCCACGCACAATCAAGTGAAAGTGCAAATAGTGCTATAATAAAGTATGCTCCAACTGCAATTGATATAAGATTATCTGTTTTATATTTTTTTGATAATTTTCCAAATATTAATGCAAAAGGGAAAGCTATTATCTGTGTTAGTAAAAGTGCTAAAAGCATTGAATTGTCATCTATTCCGACATCTTTGCCATAAGAAGTTGCCATCTCAATTATTGTATATACTCCATCTATATAGAAGAAAAAAGCTATTAAGAACTTTAATACTTTCTTGTTATTTTTAATCTCTTTTAAAACTTTAATAATATTAGTATCTTCAGAATTAACACATCTTTGATTATACTGTCTGCTTAATGGTATTGAACTTACTATCCACCAGATTCCACATATTATAAATGAAAGTTTCATTGCATTATTCATTGTAAGACCAATCTTATCTGACAAAAGTATAATCATAAGACTTATTACGAATGGAATACAGCTTCCGATATATCCCCAGGCAAATCCTTGTGATGATATCTCATCCATTCTGTCCTTATCTGTTACGTCCATCAGCATAGAATCATAATGTATAAGACTTATTGAATATGCTACTTTAGCAAGAATGAATATTCCAAGAAATACCAGATAACTGTTAGTAATTGAAAGACAAAGACATGCAATTGCACCTGCTACAAAACTTATTATAAAATGTTTCTTTCTAGTAGAATGTCTATCTCCCATCTTACCAAATATCGGACCAAGTATTGCTACTATTATTGTTGTTATTGATGCTGCATAACTGTAATATACAGTTGATTGTGCATTGGCTACTCCTGCCTGTGATGCCAGATTCTTAAATAAAATCGGTATTATTGTTGATACAAGAAGTATGAACGCTGAATTACCTACATCATACAATATCCAGCTTTTTTCAAGTGACGTTAATTTTTTACCATTCATTATAGTTCTCCTCTTTCTACTTATTACTTAATTATTAACTATATAAATGATACTTTACTAATGTAAATTTTATTAATACATTAACGTAAATATTATGTAAAATTTATCATTATACATTATTAATTATACTCTCTGGCAAAACCATATCCGTAGATCAAAAAAAGCACAATAACAATGTATTGTACCCAAATCTATACTTTATATTTTTTCTTTTTTCTTAGGCTTTTTAATATAATCTTTCTCTTTTAATATAATTATATCTTCTATATTCTTAATCTCATCGCTAAGTCTGTATACATCCTCCAAAGAAGAACATACTACTCTTATTCCTATTATATCTTTGAGTTTTATTATGTTCTTCTTTACAGGTATGTAACCTTTTTTGATAAGTTTATTATATATACTTTGTGCTGTCTTTATACGATGTGACATTACGCATATAATTTCTTTTCCTGTATGCTTTTTTTCTCTGTCATTTATCTTAATTATCTCAGCTTCAAGATGTTCTATCTTATTCATGCAGTCATTAACAAAATCCGATTTTTGAATATATCTCTCAATTTTTGCAATATCTTCAATCTGTTTATTCATTATTCGCAGAAACCACCTTTGCTAGACTACAGCCTCCATATCATACATAATATTTTTGATATCAATTCCAATTATTCTACAGATGAATAATGCCTGACTTAATTTTATTCTGTCAGATAGATTTATAGATACAATCTTCCTATCATCTCTTTTTAATATCATATATGCAGTAGATTCTATTCTGTAATTCTCATATACTTCACTTATGTAATTACATATAAGTTCTGCTTTTTTTGCTTTTCTGTGCCCCGGTATATCATATACTTTACACATCTCTTCATCAAGTGGAATTATTCCAGCCTTAAGATTACCTTTTCTAGTCTTCATTATAGTAAGTATATATTCTTTATCTTGTGAAAGATATGGAACAGGCTGATTATAGCCTATGACATACGGTGCCAAAACTGGCTTTATCTCACTTACAAAGAAATCATGCATAATATCTTCTATTGATTCTCCCATAATCTCAAACATCTCCTCTATCCACTAATTATCATTCAATCTAAAGTAACAGTCTAATAATTTAATATTCGTATTAAATTATTAGACCTCATGATTACCTGTAATAGAGAATATTACCCATTCACCAATATTAGTTGCATGATCGCCTATTCGTTCAAAATATTTTGCTACCATAAGCAAATCTGCTGCCTGTTCACCATTTTGCACATTGGCATTCATAAGACCTATAAGCTCAGCTTTTATCTTTGCAAAAAGTTCATCAACAACATCATCCTGCTTTATTACTTCTTTTGCCATTTCAATATCTTTATTCACATAAGCATCAATGCTCTTTATTACCATAACAGTTGTCTCTTTTGCCATCATCTGTATATGTTCAAGCTTCTTGATATATTTATCTTTTGCCATCTCTATTGTAATTCCTGATATATCTGCTGCATGATCTCCTATTCTCTCCATATCTGTAATCATCTTAAGTGCTGCCGATATAACTCTTAGATCTTTTGCTACCGGCTGTTGCTCTCTTAATAACTTCATACAGAGATTCTCTATCTTCTTCTCCTGATCATCAATCTCCTGATCAAAATCAATTGCTGTTTTTGCAAGTTCAACATTCTGCTCTATAAGTGCCTTTATTGCCATCTCAATAGCCTGTTCTATAAGACTACCCATATTATTAAGTTCTTTATTAAGTTCATCAAGCTGCCTGTCGAATCTGTTTCTCATCATCCAAACCTCCCTGTAATATAATCTTCTGTTCGTTTATCTTTCGGTACTGAGAAGATGTCTTCAGTCTTTCCACTTTCTACAATCTCACCCAAAAGGAAAAATACTGTACGGTCAGATACTCTTGTTGCCTGTTGCATATTATGAGTAACCATTATAATCGTATAGTCTTTCTTAAGTTCAAGAACAAGATCTTCTATCTTGGAAGTTGATATTGGATCAAGAGCTGATGTCGGCTCATCCATTAATATTACTTCTGGTTTAACAGCTAATGCTCTTGCTATACACAGACGCTGCTGCTGTCCGCCTGACATACCAAGTGCACTCTTTTTAAGTCGGTCTTTTACTTCATCCCAAATTGCTGCATCACGAAGTGATTTTTCAACGATATCATCAAGTTTTGCTTTATTCTTAATACCATGTGTCCTTGGTCCAAAAGCAATATTATCATATATACTCATAGGGAATGGATTAGGTTTCTGAAATACCATGCCAACTCTTTTTCTTAAGATATTAACATCCATATTACCATATATATCTTCACCATCAAGTTTTATACTTCCATCGATTTTACAACCTGCCACAAGATCATTCATTCTGTTTAGAGTCTTTAAAAATGTAGACTTTCCACATCCTGAAGGTCCGATAAATGCAGTTATCTCATTTTCATTCATAGATAGATTAATATCTTTTAATGCGTGAAAATCTCCATAATGCAGGTTCAAATTTTCCACAACAAATTTTTCTGCCATATAATTTTACTCCTTTTGCAGTACCTTTTTTATTTTTTCATCATGGCTTATTATATATTTGCTATGTAAAATGTATAATCAGATTAATGTAAAATCTATGTAAAATATATACTATTACCACCTTTTTCCATCATAATAATCATAATCTGATAATTCTTTGTCTTCTCTTAATTCTCCACTTCTCTCCTCTTGACCTTTTTGCTGGTCTTCTTTTAATTTATCCTTTTTTTGCTCATTATTATTATCTTCTTTAGTCTCATTATTATCATCTTTAGTATTATCATGATTATCTTTAACATATTCTGAAGTTTCATTAAGCTGTTTTTTTAATGCTTCTATATCTTCTTCTAACTGCTGTGCATCAGCATTATGTCCTTTACCATCCCTTGTTGCACATTCATCTTCACACAGAATATCAATACAGTCATCAAGTGTTCTTATTACCTCATTCTTATCTTCTTCTGTGATATTATCAAAATCAATCTGATTAAGCTTTGCAAGTACAAGATTGATTCTTATACTACATTCTTTTTTAACCGGAGGATTCTTAGTTAAAGCTTCTTCATAATAAGTAACTGCCATCTCATAATCATCATTTTTATATGCTATGTTACCTCTGTTATAATCTTCAACATAAGGCTCATAAAATCCCATAAATGACAGTGGATTATTATTATATTCTCCTTTTTTATAATTGTTAATCATTATCTCATTAGAAGTATAGTTAACAAGAAGATATACAAATATTGCTGTTATTATTCCCCATACGATTGTCATTCGCTTTAGCATATCTCTCACTTCCTTTTCATTGTATATAATTCATACGCAGCAAGAATAATTAATGGTATTGCAAAAAAATAATAAATATCTGCATAGCCTTTTGTATCATTCTCATCCTCTATTGCATCAGAATTATCTATTATATCCTTTAATATTTTATCAATATCTTTCTTAGAATCCATCTTGACATAATTAAGTCCCATATCTTTTGCAATCTTTTTAAGATTATCTTCATCAATCTTTGATATTGCATCTTTATAGGTATCTGGATCTTTTATCGCTTCTTCACCATCTCCGTACTCATCTACATACATCTTACCGCCTTCTTCACTTCCATAGCCAAGTACAGCTCCAGCATCTGCAAGTTCACTTATCTTCTTATATGAAGGCATATTATCACCATTAGTTATCTCACCATCACTTATATAGAAAATTATTTTATTACATTTTTCATCTTCTATACTATCTAACATTCTCTTAATATCATCAAGTGGTGCTTCAAATGATGTTCCCTTCGCATATAGCGAATCTAACGGTCTTATTGACTGTATTGCATTCTTAACAAATTCTGTATTACCTGTATATGGTGATACAACTTCAGCCACATTATCAAATGTTATTATTGCAAACTTTGATCCTGCAAGTTTATCTGTTATATATTCACAATCTTCCTTAACTGCTTCCATTCTCTGTCTGTTATCATCACAATCATTCGCAATCATACTAAGAGTATTATCTATTACAAATAATACTCTTGTATTCATCTCTACATCTGTCTTCTTAACTGTCATATCCGGTATCATTATTCTAAGATTCATAACAAATAATAATATTACTGCTACAATCTGTCTTATATATGCTGCCTTTTTTCGTCTAAAAAAGAGGATAACCACACATATAACAGCCATCAGCCATATTGGTATAATAGGATTAATCTTCATATTTCATACTCTCCATAATGTCTTCCTTATTATTTTTTAATAATTGATGCAAGCATATACATTAATGATATTGATATCATGAGAATTATAAAAGGAATCGTTATTATGTCTGTTTTTATAAGTTCTTTATTACCTTTTATAAGGCTCTTTTCCTGCTTGTTAATATCATTAATTATACTCTTAACTGTTCCACTCTCTTCTTCAATATAAAAACTTCCACCTGTAGTTCTAACAGCACTCTCCATAGATTCGGAATTGTCACTTGTCATCTCTTTAGTTCCAATTCCAAATACAATTATCTTATTATCAGCACAAAGTGATGCCGCTTCACTTAGTGTATAATAAGGCTCACCCTGAATATCATTGTCTGTTGCCAATATCACTATTCTTGTTCTCTCAGTCTCAGGATTATCAAAATTAATGCATGCACCTGCAAGTCCATCTCCAATCAGTGAACTTCCTCTTTCTTCATTACCTACAAGTGTTCCTGTCTCAAGATATGACTGAAGATACATCCATTCATCATCGCTATAATCATCATCTATTCTATTAGTAAGACATCTTGCAAGCTCATCAAGAGTATTATTAACATATTCATAATCATCTGTAAGTGGTACTAATAATACCGGAGATGTATTAAATATTACTATTCCGAATCGTTCTCCTTTTAGTTCATTTACTACACTTTTAAGATTTTCAACAAGTGACAGATTAAGTTCGTCTACAGATGTTGATATATCAAGGCACAACATTATATCTCTGTTATGATTCTCTTTTTCAACATAAGCTCTGCTATAAGGCCTTGCAAGTATAACAACTGATGTTACAATACTTAATATGCATAATATAGCAACCATCGCTGATAATACTTTGTATGTTCTTAATCTTTTCTTATAATATGGATCATCTTCAATATAAGACATACCTGTTACTTTTTTACCGCCATTATACCTATCAGTCTTATTCTTACCACGCAGAATAAAAACAACTGCCAGGATGGCTGCAAAAATATAGATTACATATTGATTTCTTAATTCCATCTTTCTATCGCCCTTTTTGTTTTTTCTATAGAATTCTTAACATCACCTAGTGATTCTCTTTCGAATTCCGGTCTGTAATATTCTTCAACAAGTTCCGCAAGAACTGGCATATTAAGTCTCTTTATATCTGTAAGTGTATAATTATGTACTTCTATATCTGTGACTTTAAATACAAATTCTCTGATACTTGCACTTATTCTCTGATATGTATCACGCATTGCAAGCTGGCCATTGTCATAACCTTCCTGTATCTTTATAAGCTGTGATATATATTCTTTTTTTATCTGTAATATTTCTTCTTCAGTAAGTTCTCTTCTTCTATCTTCTATTACCGTTTTCTTACGCATTTTTGCATTTTTTCTTATTATTATAATTTTTCTCACTATTATAAAAATAATAAATGCTACTACAATAATACCTGTAATTATAACCGGTAACAGTGAATAAGAAAAAGGATCTTGAAGTTTTACCTCTGTCTGCATATTATATCTTTCCTCTTTCTAGCTTTGCATCTATTCTAATTAAATTGTATTAGGTGTGAACATATTTTATAAAAACATATTAATTCTTTTTGTGCTTCTCAAGAAGTTCAATTATCTTAGTGTCAATCTCTTCACAACTATTTATAATAGAATGTGCTATTCCATATCTCTTAAGTTTTGCTTCACATTCTTCATATACATCTTGTTTCTTCTGTTGCAATATCTTTGCAAGTTTTTTATCTCCTGTAAGAAATTCAGGCAGATAACTTGCATTCTTAACACTATATACATTCCCACCGGTTGCCTGTGCATCTTCCACACATACTAAAAGCACATCATTAACAGCTCTAATCTGTCTAAGAATATTCTCATCTATACTTCTTATTCCTTCAATATCAGTAACTATCAAGATTATCATTCTTCTTCTATAATTACGGATAATATATTTAAGTGAATCTGTAAGTGTTGATTCATTATTCATATTAACAGCTTTATAATATTGCTCTAATATATTCTCAATATTAATAGTTCCATTTTTAAAAGGATAATGTTCCATAAGTTTGTCATTAGAGAATGTTGCACTTACATAATCACCATTCTTAGATACAAGACATGCAAGAGTACCTGCTGTCATAAGTGCAGTTTCTCTTTTTTCATATCCTGACGGTGTATGTGCAAGCATTCTTTTATTAGTATCTATGCATAACATAATATTATGTTTTTTCTCTGCTATATACTGTTTCACCAGGAATTTACCCTGTGGATTTCTTGCTGATGCTTTAAAATCAATATCTCTTATATCATCACCCTGCTCATATTCTCTTAATTCATCGAAGTTCATACTTCTCCCTTTATACATTGATACATACGAACCATCAAGTATTCTTGAAGTAAGTCTGTTAGTACTTATTGTCCTATATCTCTTAAGCTGTGATTCTATCTTCATTATATAATTCAGTCTCATGGTGTCTTAACCGCCCCTATTATCGCATCAATTATCGTCTCTTCGCTAATTCCATCAGCAACTGCAGCAAAATTAAGCATTATTCTGTGTCTGAGTACGGAATAACGCATCATCTTGACATCATCTGGTATGCAATATACTCTTCCATTAGCAAGTGCAACTGCTTTAGCTACATCCATAAATGCTATTGCTGCTCTGGTACTTGCTCCCATTGAGATATACTGTGATAATTCTGGTGGCAGAATTCTGTCTGTCATTCTTGATGCCTGAACTATATCTACTATATACTTCTTGATTGCCGGATCCATATATACTTTTTTACAAAGTTTCTGTAAAAATACAATATCATCTAATGATGCAACTGCATGACTTTCGCTAAATATGTCTGCTTCAATTCTATTAAGAATCTCCATCTCACTTGCTGCATCCGGATATGTAAGATTAACTTTTAATAAAAACCTATCCATCTGTGCTTCGGAAAGCATATATGTTCCTTCTTGTTCTACTGGATTCTGTGTTGCGATTACAACAAATACTTCTGGCATATTGTAAGTAGTTCCCCCAATACTTACAGCATGTTCCTGCATCGCTTCAAGCATTGCACTCTGTGTCTTGGCACTTGAACGGTTAACTTCATCTAATAGTACAAAGTTAGCATATACAGGTCCAAGCTTATTCTCGAACGTATTAGTTGCTGCATTATAGATCTGTGTTCCAATTATGTCTCCTGGTAATAAATCAGGAGTACACTGAATTCTTGAAAACTCACCATTAACAGCATCAGTCATTACTTTTGCTGCAGTTGTCTTGGCAAGTCCCGGTACCGATTCAAGCAGAATATGTTCATTAGTCATAAGTGCAACCAAAAGTGCACATCCAAGATATGACTGTCCAACTACCTTACTCTGATAGTATCCATTGATTCTGTTAATAGTACCTGTTGCTCTTTCGAGTTCTTCTCTCGTAATCTCTGTCCTCATTATTTTGACCCCTTAATATTTTTTTGTGTATACATATATCTGTCTATCCTCTCTTAGCCAGACAACACACAACTAGTATTATACTTTAATATGGTAGCGAAATTCAATAGTCTTTTTTTAAGAGTTGACACCAAATATAAAAAGTATTATTGTTAACTTATAGTACATTGAGGTTTACCTTTTATTTCCTTATTTTAATTATGGTATTAATAAAAAATAATATTATCAATCATAATTCACTAAAAAATTTAAAAATATATGCCACCAATGTACTTTTATGAGAGTTTTTTATAATATAATAAACGAATGGAGACGAGCGTATGGATGCAATGGAACTGGCTAATGAGATAATTAACGGACGAAGAATTACAAGAGATGATGATCTAACCTTTTTTCTTACATGTGATCTTGATGAATTGTGTAAAGGTGCTGATAAGATAAGAGAACACTTTGTAGGTGACAAAGTTGATCTATGCTCTATTATAAATGGAAGAAGCGGCAGATGCCCTGAAGACTGTAAATATTGTGCCCAATCTGCACATCATCATACAGATTGTGATATATATGATTTTCTTCCAGAAGATAAGATATTAGAAGCATGTCGCATGAATGAAAGCGAAGGTGTAGATCGCTTTTCAATAGTAACTGCCGGCAAGGCACTTACCGGTATCGAATTTGATAAAGCAATTCATGCTTATGAGACTATGAAAAAAGAATGTAAAATTGACTTATGTGCTTCAATGGGATTCTTATCTTCTGAACAATTGCACAGACTTCATGAAGCAGGTGTATCAAGTTACCACCATAATATAGAAACTTCTAAGAGAAACTTTCCTAATATATGCACTACACATACTTATGATATGAAGATAGATACTCTGAAAAAAGTTAAAGCTGAAGGAATGTATGCTTGTTCTGGTGGAATTATCGGAATGGGTGAGACATGGGAAGATCGCCTTGACATGGCTGTAAGCCTGTCTGAAATTCCTGTAGATTCAATCCCTATTAACGCACTTATGCCTATAAAAGGAACTCCTCTTGAGAATCTTGAGAGAATAAGTGAAAAAGATATTCTAAGAACTATCGCTTTCTTTAGATATATTAATCCGACTGCTGATATAAGACTTGCTGCCGGACGTGCATTACTTACCAATGATGGCGAGCTTGCTTTTAAATCCGGTGCTTCTGCAACTATTACCGGCAATATGCTTACAACCGTTGCATGTGCAACAATACGAAGTGATAAAAAACTTCTTAAAGATATGGGACGTGATGTTACACCCGACTATCTAAAATAAATCTTGCCCTTGTATTAGCACCATAAAAGTATAATAGTATCATTTAAAATACACTCTCACTAAAAATATTACTAGTGAGAGCGTTTTTTTAACAAAAAACGCAAATCACCTTACATAAACACTACTAAATCTCACAAAAACACAAATCGCTTCACATAAACACTACTAACATCTCACAAAATCGCAAATCGCCTTACATAAACACTACTAACATCTCACGAAAACGTAAATCGGCTTGTCAGAGTATTAATAATATCATAAAAAAACAATGTGGTAATCGTCGGCACTTAGTGCGCCTAAAGTTTTAACTTCCAACAAACTTAGTACCGTTACGATGTACACTTAGCGAAAGCGTGTTTTCGTTGATATTATTAATACTCTGACAAGCCCAGATACCCCCTAAAAATATTACTTTTGCAATTTTTTTGCAATAAGTGCTGATACTCTATTAATTATAATGACAAGTAACAATAATATTACTGCAGTTGCATAAGCCTGATTCGTATACATACCTTCACGACTTAATGAATACATGTGAACTGCAAGTGTTCTGCCTGATGAGAATATACTCTTTGGCAGATCCGGTACTGTACCTGCTGTATATACAAGAGCTGCTGTTTCTCCAACTATACGACCTATCGCAAGAATTATACCTGATAGTATACCTGGAACAGCCGGTGGAAGTACTACTTTAAATATTGTCCTTACCTTACCTGCTCCAAGAGCAAATGAACCTTCTCTGTAACTTAATGGTACTGCAATAAGTGCTTCTTCTGTCGTTCTCATAATTACAGGAAGTACCATTATTGCAAGTGTTAATGCTCCACCGATAAGAGAATTACCCCAATGTAATGCATAATTAAAAAAGAGCATACCAAACAGACCATATATGATTGAAGGAATTCCTGTTAAAGTCTCTGTTGTAAGTCTTATTACATTCACGAATTTATTATTCTTATCTGCATATTCTACAAGATATATTGCTGAGAATATACCAAATGGAACTGCTATAACAAGTACAAGTACTATCATTATAAGTGTATTAATTATTGAAGGCATCATCGACACATTATCAGAATTATACTTAAGTGCGAATAAATCCGGAGTAAGATATGGCACACCTTTTATAAGTATATGTGCAATTATAAAACCAAGCATTATAACAGTGAATGCTGCTGCTAGATATACAATTGCTCTTATTATAAGTGAACCAGGATGTCTTATATATTTTTTCATGAATTATTTTGCCTCCTTACTCTTTAGCACTGAAAATGCAATATTGATTAATAATATGAATACAAATAATACAACACCTGTCGCAATGAGTGCTTCTCTGTGAAGATCTGCTGCATATCCCATATCCATTACAATATTGGTCGTAAGAGTTCTAACACCCTTTAATAGTCCTTTTGGCATTCTTGCCTGATTACCACATACCATAATTACTGCCATCGCTTCGCCTATTGCTCTACCTATTCCAAGAACTACTCCGGCAAATATTCCTGATTTGGCAGCAGGTACTACCGCTTTAAATACACTTCTCTCGTGTGTTGCACCAAGTGCAAGTGCACCTTCATAGTAACTCTCAGGTACAGCATTAATTGCTGATTCACATACTCCGATGACAGTCGGAAGTATCATTATCCCTAATAAAACAGAAGCGGAAAGGATGCTATACCCCTTTCCGCCAATATTCTCACGCACAAATGGTACTATAACCACAAGGCCAAAGAATCCATAAACTACTGAAGGGATACCTGCAAGTAAATCTATTACAGGTTTTAAAAATTTGTACAATCCTTTTGGACAAAACTTTGACATAAATATCGCTGTCAATATTCCTATTGGAACTCCTATAATTATCGCTCCGGCTGTAACATATAAACTTCCGACTATCATAGGAAAGATTCCAAATAATTCGCTTCCCGGTTTCCATACTTTACCAAATATAAACTTTACAAATCCTATCTTTCCTATTGCAGGAACGCCATTAGCAAACATAAATCCACATATAAGTGCTACTGCTACTATTGACGCACATGCTGCAATAAAGAATACTACCTTCATTAATTTATCTATTATCTTATTCATATATCTCTGACCACTCTGTTACTTCGCCTGTGAATGCTTTCATAATATCTTCTGATTTTAAATCTTCTGCAGGACAATTATTGTTAACGATTACTGCAATACCATCTTTTGCTATTACTGTTGGTGTAAGTCCGCTTTCTTTTTCACTATCTTTTAAGTCTCTTGATGCCATACCGATATCACATGCACCTTCGATAGCTGCCTGCATACCTGTTGATGAATCACTTTCCTGAATCTCAATTTCAGCTTTTGTATTAACTTTAAGATATGCTTCTTTTAATTTCTGCATAACAGGTGTTACTGATGAAGAACCAGCTATAACAATCTTACCTTCTGAATTATCACTTGTAAAAGCACCTTCTTCTGATACACTGATATATCCATTATCTGTGATAACTTCCTGTCCATCAGCACTCATGATGAATTTGATAAAATCTGCTGCAACTCCTGTTACATCACCTTTTGTTGCAATATTGAAAGGTCTTGATACTTTGTATTTATCACTCTTGATATTATCAACAGTTGCTTCAACTCCATCAACTTTTACTGCTTTTACTGTATCATCTAATGAACCAAGTGAGATATATCCAAGTGCATATTCATCACCTGCTACTGTTGTCATCATTACTGATGTTGAGTTAGTTACAACTGCTTCTTCTGTTGTCATATCAACTTTTTTACCGTCGGCATTCTTCTGTTCAATGCCCATAAGTTCTATGAATGCACCTCTTGTACCTGAACCATCTTCTCTTGATACTACTGTAATCTCAGAACTTGTATCAAAATCTGATTTTGAATCTTTGCTGTCTGATTTCTTATCTGTACCATCAATCGTTGTCTCCTGTACTGCTTTACCAGATTCAGTTCCTGTTCCATTAGCATCTTTACTGCCACATCCAACCATGGCTGTTGCCATAAGGATTACTCCCATTGCCATTCCGATAAATTTTCTCATTTTTAATTCCTCCATTATTATGTGCTTTGCACTTTTATTTCTTTTTCTTTACAATGCATATAATAATGGTCTTATGTAAAATCTATAATCATTCTTATGTAAAATCAATGTAAAATCTATAATTATTTTTTATTAATCACCTTTTATCACATACAATATTAATATTGTTTTGACAATCCACATATATTTAATTAACTCATTAATCTGAATCCCATTTTTTTAATTTTACTGTTATTATAAACCATGGTTCTTCATATTCTGCATAAACCTCGCCACCCATCTTATTTGCAAGGAGTCTGCTTATTGTAAGTCCAAGTCCTGAACTACTCTTATTGCGTGATTTATCTGTCATAAAAAATCTATCAAAAATATGCTTAATATCATACTCTGTCATACATTCTGTCCGATTAGAATATTCTATATATGCATAATTATCATCTTCATATACTTTAACTTTTAGTCCATCTGTCGCATATTTTAATGCATTACCTGTAAGATTGTTAACTATCCTTCCTATTGTATTCTCACTTCCACTTACCCATATTGGTCTGTCTTCTATATCAACATGAACTTCTATCCCTCTGTTTTCAAAATCCTGATAATATGAAAGAAGATGTTCGCTTACAATCTGTGTAATATTAACTTTGGTAAGTTCAATTACATAATTAATATCATTAAGCCTTGAATATTCATAGAACTGCTCGATTAGATTCTGCAGATTCTTAGAACGTCTCTCTACTATGTCTATATATGTCCATATATCACTTTTTGTATGTTCTATTGCTTCTACTCGTTGTGATTCTGATATATTATTATTCTCTCTAGTATCTTCCCTGCCTAATATTATGTCATTCTTCTTAACATTATCTTCTATTCTTATCTGTTCATCTCTAAGTGATTCTTTAATCAAATCCATATATCCAAGTATTGTTGTAAGTGGTGTTCTAAGATCATGTGATATATTAGCAATCTCCATCTTGAACTCCTGCTCTCTGTTAAAAAAAGTAATTCTTTCAACTCTCTTATTTTTAATATATTTATTAATATTTTTTACCAAATTCTCGTAATTACGATCTCCTATTGTACATGTTATAATCCTTGCATCTTCAACATCAGCTGCATTTTTATAATCTTCTGTAATATCTGATTTTGATTTTAATATCTTCTCAAGATACTTATTAAGTTTTCTTATCTCATTCTCTAACAGAAGAAAGCGTGTAGTTGAATACACGCTTATTAATGACAATATTATGATTATTACTATATATCCTTTCATATTAGCCACTTCCATCTTCATAATTGAATTTTTTATATTCGAATAACTTCAATATTTTCTTATTTTTATATTCGAATAACTTCAATATCTTTTTTATTTTTATATCCGAATATCTTTAATATCTTTTTTATTTTTATATCCGAATAACTATTTTATATCTTTCTTATTCATATCCTAGTACCTATTTAATATCTTTTTTTCTCATAATAGCATAACCTACTACTAATGCTCCGATAAAATAGATAGCTACTGTCAATATCATCTTCCAAGTTGAATTACCAATCTCCCATGCACATACTACTCTATATGTATATGTATCTGCATCAAATGTAGCTTCTAGAAATCTCACTGGTGAAAAGTCTCTTAACTTAGATATAAACTTATACTTCATTCCTACTACTGTAGCAATCTGTGGCATTAATGAAAGTATAAAATATGATACACCAACTGCTGAAAGAGAATTTTTAAATACTATATAGCATGTATGAACAACTGCTGCCATCGCTACAAGTACTGGCAACTGCTTTAGCATAAGCATACAGTATGCACTCATAGCTTCTGTATCAAAATCACCTGCCATAAGTGATGTCATAAGTATTATGAACAAGTTAATAATTATATATGATATTATACATGTTACTATCTCAGCTATAAAACGTCCAAAGAATATTACTCCTCTTCCGCTCCCTGATGATATACTGCTCTTAAATATATGATATTTACCTTCATCACCCTGTGCACATGACATAATCCATATTACCATATAAGTACACATTCCAAGTGTCTGTGCTATGGATGCATATATCATTCCTGCTCCGAGTCCATATTCCCTAGTTACATCAGTTGCTGCATATATCGCAAACGCCAACACTGCTAATATCACTCCCATTGATATATACAGGCTCTTCGTTCTTTTTATTCTATAGAATTCACTTCTTATATAATTAATCATAATTATTCCTCCCCCATAAGTGACATATAATATTTTTCAAGATTAATAGATTTAAGATAGAGTGATTTTAAACCAATTCCATTAGTCACTATCTCACGACTTACTAACTCACCATCATCTATTCTGTCATATATATTAATTACATTACCTGGAAGAATCTTGTAATTAGTTATCCCTAACTGTTTTTCAAGTATTATAACAGCCTTGCTAACATCTGATACTATCATCTCTAGATATGTCTCACATTTTTCACTTAATTCCTCTGCTGATATCTGTTCAACAAGCTCGCCTTTTTTAAGAAAACCATAATAGGTTGCAATATTGGAAAGTTCAGGAAGAATATGGCTTGATATAACTATAGTCGTATTCTTTTCTCTATTTACTTTTAGAATTATATTTCTGATATCTATAATTCCTTCCGGATCAAGTCCATTAATTGGTTCATCAAGGAGCAGCAATTCAGGTTCTCCCATAAGTGCAAGTGCTATTCCAAGTCTCTGTCGCATACCAAGTGAGAATTTACCAAACTTCTTCTTACCTACTTTATCAAGCCCAACTTCTTTTAATACTTCATCAACAATCTCTTTACCTGGTATTCCTCTTTGGATTCTAAAATACTCAAGATTCTGTCTTGCTGTCATAAATGGGAAAAATCCAGGTTCCTCTATGAGTGAAGCTACCCTTCTTCTAGCTTCATTCTTCTTAGAATATTCGCTCTCATCAAAGATTGTATATTCACCTGATTTTTCAATTGTAAGCCCAGACAGAATTCTTAAAAGTGTCGTCTTACCAGCTCCATTATTACCTACAAGACCATATATCTGTCCCGGTTTAACCTGAATACTTACATTGTTAAGAACCATCTGTCTGCCATATTGCTTACTAAGATTAGTCGTTGTAACCGCATTATTATACATATCTACTCATCCTCTCGTTGTTTATTACGAACTATATATTATCATCTAAGATTTAATATGTCTTAAAAAAAGTTTAAAGAAAGTTTAAAGTTTAAATTGCATATTATATCATTTTTTATCATATATAGATTTATCTAACATGCTTTAAAGCCGATTCCCCATACAGTTTTTATATATTCTTCTGTATCATGTTCTGCTATCTTTTTGCGGATATTACTTACATGTACATTAACTGTATTATCTTCACCATAATATCCATTTTTCCATACACTTTGGTATAGCATCTCTCTTGAATATACTTTAGATGGATTAGAGAACAATAATACCATTATATCAAATTCATGTGCTGTAAATGAGACTTGTTCTCCTTTTATAAATACTTCACGCCCTGCTGATTGTATATGAATATTCTTATATATAACATCTGAATTGGTATCTGACATATTGCTATCTGACATATTGCTATTCGCTATATTGCTATTTGCTATATCAGAAAAAGATTTATCATCACAATTCATTAAAGTATCATTTTTAATATCATTACTTGCACCAAGCTTAGTATATCTTCTAAGCTGCGAATTGACTCTTGCTATTATCTCTTCATTCTCAAAAGGCTTTGTTATATAGTCATCCGCACCAAGATTAAGTACCTCTACTTTATCTTCCATTGCGCCCTTCGCTGACAATACAATAACAGGAATGTTACTCACTTTTCTAAGTCTTTCTATAACTTCTTCACCAGTAAGTCCCGGAAGCATAAGATCTAATATAACAAGATCGTATGTATTCATATTAATAAGTAATTCTGCTTCTGTTCCCGAATAAGCACTTGTAACATCATGTCCTTTTTTCTTCAATATAGTAGATATCAGTCGGTTTATATCCTGATCATCATCTACCACTAGTATTTTTCCCATAAAAAAATGTCCTCCGATCATATTCTATCAGAGGACATTTTATCATACTATTTTTTTGTCGTCAAAATTTGACTTGTTATCTTAAACCGTTTGTAATTATTATATTTATTAATGTCTGCCAAACCATTTAAATATCTTAACTATTGTCTCAACTACTTTCTTAACAACTTCTACAACTTTATTAACAACATTTTCATAATCTCTTACAATTAGTTTGACGATAAAGATAGTTGATATTCACATTGTAATCTATTCTCATATAATTTATTATCTCTATTAATCTATTATCAGTGTTGTCTGATTGTTCCTATTGATTAATTATCTTAATCAGTGGTTTATATATAAGAATTGTAATTAACACACATATAAGCCCTTTGCAGAATGTAAATGGCATATTGAATACAACAAGTGCCTGTAAAAGTCCATGAATTGATGGCATAATAGCCTGATACATTCCAAGTACTGCCTCTTTGGGCCATACTGTAAAATATAAAGGATATATTACAAAATAATTTGATACAACACTAACTAATGCCATTGTAACTGCACCTGCTATACCTGCAATAATCGCACCTTTCTTAGTTCTGTTATGCTGATATATATATCCACATGATAATGTAAGTGCTGCTCCAAGAATAAAGTTAGATAATTCACCAATCCACATTGAACTTGATACTAACATATGCACTATATTCTTAATAAGACATACTGCAACGCCATATAAAGGTCCCATTGTAAATGCTGCTATTACTGCTGGAAGTTCTGAAAAATCAAGTGATATAAAACTTGGCATAAATGGAAGTTTAAAACTCATTGTCATATACAATACAACAGAAAGTGCTGCAAACATACCTGTAACTGTAATTTTCCTTACATTCACCTTTTTTACTTTCTTTTCCTTTTCATTAATTTCTACATTCATATCCATTTTTCTTTTCCTCCTGAAAAAAATATTTATATCAAAAAACAATAATACTCGTTTCAGTTTGTCTAATTGTTCATACGAAAAAGCCCTGTGCATAAACACAGGGCTTTTTAATCTGTCATATAAAATAAAGCTTTACTGTATATTAAAAAGCATTAATGATCAGATATCTAAAATCTTAGTTCCGATTATATAATTCTAATTCTTAATTACAACTATCTTCATCTTACAACAGTCTTACTTCTTTCATCCGGACTATACCGTTGGTCTGGGAATCACACCCAATCAGCTGTGCTAACACAGTTCGCGGACTTATGCAACCATACATTCACCGCCAGTCGAGAATTGGCAACCGCCTCACTCTGCCCTGAAGTCATATTAAATTGTTTTTTGTTACTACTATTATAGCAACTTAAATATAATATTGTTATTGTTATTATTACAATATTATAACTTTGTTACGTTAGCAGCCTGTGGGCCTTTTGCGCCCTGTGCAATTTCGAACTCAACTGAATCCCCATCACTTAACTGTTTGTAACCATCCATGTTGAGTGCTGAAAAATGTACAAATACATCATTACCTGCTTCATCACTGATGAAACCAAATCCTTTTTTAGCGTTGAACCACTTTACTGTACCTTTTTGCATAGCTAAATCTCCCTCCCCAATTACTTAATCTAATTGATGTAAACACTTTATCACACTAATTTTTAGATGTCAATATTTTTTAATATATTTTTTATTTTTCCTTAATATTTTGGTACATTTAGCCAATTATTCAGTTAATTAATTGGTATGTTTTGCAAAACAAGTTTTTCATTTTGTACATAAAATTTAAAATTTATTGTTGTAGTTTCATAAAAAAAAGAGTATTATAAAAAAAAACATTTAGGAGGATATTATGAGACATTTACTTAGTCCATTAGATTTTTCAGTCGAGGAGATTGACAAACTATTAGATCTCGCAAACGATATGGAAAGGAACCCTTCAAAGTACAGCGAACTTTGTAAAGGTAAAAAGCTTGCAACCCTATTTTACGAACCTAGTACAAGAACAAGACTCAGTTTTGAGGCTGCCATGATGAATCTTGGTGGTAATGTTATTGGTTTTTCTTCAGCAGCATCAAGTTCTGCTTCTAAAGGCGAAAGTGTTTCCGATACTATTAGAATTATCTCATGTTATGCTGATATATGTGCTATGAGACATCCCAAAGAAGGTGCTCCATTAGTAGCTTCACTTCATTCTTCAATTCCTGTTATCAACGCAGGTGATGGTGGTCACCAGCATCCAACACAGACTCTCACAGATCTACTTACTATCCGTTCATTAAAAGGTCGTCTTAACAACCTTACTATCGGTCTGTGCGGTGACTTAAAATTCGGAAGAACTGTTCATTCACTTATTAATGCACTTGTACGTTATACAGGTATCAAATTCGTTCTTATCTCACCTGATGAATTAAAAGTCCCTGATTATATCCGCCAGGATGTTCTTGATGCAAAAGGAATTGAATATAAGGAAGTTCAGAGTCTTGACGATGCTATCGCAGACCTTGATATCTTATATATGACACGTGTTCAGAAGGAACGTTTCTTCAACGAAGAAGATTATCTTAGAATGAAAGATTTCTACATACTTGACAAAGCCAAGATGGCACTTGCCAAACCTGATATGTTAGTTCTTCATCCACTTCCAAGAGTTAATGAGATATCCGTTGAAGTTGATGATGATGAAAGAGCTGCTTACTTCAAGCAGGTTCAATATGGTGTATATGTAAGAATGGCTATAATCGCTACATTACTTGGTCTGGAGGTAAAATAAATGTTAAACGTAGGAAGTCTTAATAACGGTTTTGTATTAGATCATATAGAAGCTGGAAAAGCTATGGAGATATATCATTACCTTGGTCTTGATAAACTTGATTGCTGTGTTGCTATTATCAAGAATGCCAAGAGTAATAAGATGGGTAAAAAAGATATTATTAAAATTGATGGTGGTCTTGATGTCGTAGATCTTGATATTCTTGGATTTATCGACCACAATATCACTGTTAATATTATAAAAGATGGTGTAATTGCAGAGAAAAAATCACTTTCTCTACCTAAGACAATTACTAATGTCATCAAATGTAAAAATCCTAGATGTATAAGCTCAATCGAACAGGAGCTTAAACAGATATTTGTCTTAACAGACGAAGAAAAGCAGGTATACCGTTGTAAATATTGTGAGGAGAAATATTCTCTCTAGCTGATAATTTATAAAAAAGAGACATATGTAAATGCACATAATGCGCAAATATATATGTCTCTTTTTGTATGAGCAGAACTGTAAGCCGGGTTATGTCGTGAATGATCATCTATCTGTTACTACTGTTACCAATAGTCTTAAGCGACCTACCTGAAAACGTGACGGGCAGCCACATAGTTCTCTATTCGGTCTTGCTTCGGATGGGGTTTACATATGCCCTCTTTGTTACCAACGAGGCGGTAGTCTCTTAAACTGCCCTTCCACCCTTACCACTTGCGTGGCGGTATATTTCTGTTGCACTAGCCTTGGAGTCACCTCCACCGGACGTTATCCGGCATCCTGCCCTATGAAGCCCGGACTTTCCTCACCTGCACCCTTTCGTCTGTACAAGCGCGACCATTCATCCTACTCGAATTTCTATTCTAACACCCGAACCATATTTTGTAAAGTTTTATTTTCTTACTTCCAACCAACTAAGCCACGTTAATCTAATAATTAACATGAGTATAATACTATTCTGTTAGATTAGAAAATATATACACTCTCTAATCATTTTACATAATTAAGAAATGCATCTTCTAAGCTAAATCTGTCTGACGGATTAATCTCATTCTTAGTAAGTTCATCAACCGTTCCCTGAACCATTATCTTACCATTTTTCATAATAATTACACTGTCAGCTATGCTTTCAACATCGCTTACAACGTGCGTTGCATATATTATTATTCTGCCTTTTGCAGTCTCTTTAAGATACTTTCTAAAATTATTACGTTCCTTAGGATCTAATCCTACTGTTGGTTCATCAAGTATTATAATCTTAGGATCTCCAAGAAGTGCTTGTGCAAGTACTACTCTTTGCTTCATACCTCCAGAGAAACCTCTAATCTTCTTATTACGCACCTGTGTAAGATTAACAGTCTTAAGAATATCTTCTATCTGTTTCTTAGCATCCTTACGCTTAATCTCTTTAAGTTCTGCTATATATGTGAGATATTCAAGTGGTGTAAAATCTTCATACAAAGCCTGCTTCTGTGGCATATAGCCAAGCAATCTTCTGTAATCTGCGCCAAGTTTTAATATCTCTTTATCATCAAATAGAATCTCACCTTTTTCTCTCTCAACATTATCTGTGAGAAGTCCCATAAGCGTACTCTTTCCTGCTCCATTAACACCAAGCAGTGCATATATTCCACATTCAAGATTCGCTGTAAATGAATCAAGAGCCACAAGATCACCATACGTCTTGGTAAGATTCTTTATCTCAAGCTTCATAATATCTCCCCTTTCAATTATTCTTATTTACATGACATTAGTCAAAATATCTATCACTCACTTGTCAACTATCTCATCTTAGATCTTTTGACTTTTTCATCATCTAATCTGGCATTTGTCACCTTATAATTCTAACTAATCTTCTTCCATGACATTCTGCTTAATATAATTGCGATTATCCCTGGTATTATAATAACAGGATAATATTTAAGTACACCTATAGCACTCACTATTATCATAATAACACCGGATACGAAAAAGCTCTTCCAATTATTTTTTAACAATATTGATGCACACTTTACAATCTCGTAAGCTGACAGAATAACCATATATCTTATAAGTAAAAATAGCACAAGATATATACCAATACTAATATGCAATTTGACATCTGACAACATCATTATACTCTGTACAGGATATGAAAGTCCGCTTAAGCCATACGAATATACTACTATTCCTATCTTAATTCCATAGAATATAAGATACATAAGAGTTATATAACCTATCTCTACGGATGTTCTTAGTCTATATACTCTCTTACATCCATCTGCAATACTTCTATAAAGTGAATACATCTGATTCTCTATATCTTCTGAATAATCTCTGTGCATTACAAGTACAAGAACAATAAACATAAAGAGAAGTCCATATCTCTCTGTCTTCTCCATATCTTCTCCAAATAGTTCATCATAACCTCTTTGTACTATAATCTTACCATCTATTCCACGCTCTGCACTAAGATTATCAAGATATTCCATATTCGCATCAATATATTGCAATTCTTCCCTTAATGACTGACTGCCTTCCATAAGTGTTATATACATTGCATAATCTTCATCACTTATAGCATTAGTACCATCACTATTACCTGAAGTATCCGATGTATTAGCATTATCTCTCTGTTCTCTGATTGCATTAAACTGCTCGTCCATAACATTCAATCTGTCTCTTATATCTTCACGCTCTTTTTGTGCATCAGCATTGACATCACCAATGTACTTTCTACAATAATCTTCATACATACGCTCGCCAACAGTATATGATTTGTTATCAATCTTACTATTATATACAGACATTATGCCTGCTGCTATAATGAATACAATTCCTGCACGAAGTATATATATCTTATAGATTTCTTTTCCTCGTATACTTCTATTGGCTATCCACTGGTGAAAATCTCTCATACATCTTACAGCCCATCTCTCAAGTCTTCCTCCACCAGAACAAGGTCTTTGCCTGTCTCTATTCCACAATAGAACAGTTGTGAACACAAGAATTGCAAGTACTGCCACAATTAATATAAGTATATTGCGATTGATTATAAAACTGCCCATTCCCCAGTTAGCATAATATGTATAGTATTCTTCCGGCATAAATACTGTCGCTGCATTAACATACTTAAAGATATTCATAACTGAATGTTCCGGTATAAGATATTTACATAATAATTCAATTACGCTCATACTAATTACAAGAATATAGCTTAACAGCCTCTCTTTAAATATACTAAAAGCCATAAGAATAAAAAGAGCTACTATAAATGTTCCTGCACCAGCCAAAATAAGATATATTACAAGGAACTCCCACTTATTAATAATATAAGGAAAGTGTTTAAAAAGAAGACTTGTCTGAACTACAGATGACATATCCTGTATTCCACCATATTTTACTAATGCAATCACTAACTGTGTTCCTGTGAATAATAACTGAACCAGATATGATGTCGCAAGCAGTGCAAATATTCTCTTAACTTCAGCTCTTTTTCGATGTATCGTCTCTGCATAAGTTACTTCCCACAATCCATTCTTGCGCTCAACTAATAATTCTTCTGCTACAACTATAAGCAATATAAGTACCAATATATATCTTAGTTTCCATGACATAACCTGTTCTAATGCAGTATCATTAGTCTCTTCTAACTCTATATTTCTGCACTTTGCAAACACATTCTTAGTTCTCTCAATATTCTTTGATGAATATGAATTCTGTTTAGCAAAAATACTTATTCCACTCATTGTATCTGCAGAATTCAGTGTAGCTTCTATATACATTGAATAATCATCAATATATTCTTTTTTATCATATTGATTAATTATCCCACTGCTGCCAAATAGAATTCCATTAAATATAAGCATAACAATAAGAATAATTGTCCATCTACTCTTCCATAAATGTCTAAATTCCATCTTGTCACTCCTTCTTAGTAAGACCAGTTACCTCTATTGGCATCCACTCATTACAGGTATCTCCCTCATCTGAATATATATTGCTTTTATCAAGCATATAATACCCTTTCGAACTTATAAGAAACATATACTTATCGTCTCCATATTCAACTGTTGCTTTTCTTTTATCATCATCAGCTATTACTCTTTTTTTAATATTTCCATCATTATCTATCACATATATTTTTCGCTCATCATCAACTTCAAGAATAACATCCTGAAAATTATCTACATAAATATACTTACCATCATATGCTATTCTGCTTAGTATTAAGTTCTCATCACTATATATGCATTCTGATGTCATATCATCTAGATTAGCTTTATATACATTGCCTCCACATTCATGATAATACAATTCATTATCATCAACATTAACTGCATAGTCATCTATATTCTTATCAGATACTGCTTTAGTCTCATCACTTTCTTCATTATACATATATAGCTGATAATTCATCTCTACTGATAATGGATCTTGTGCATTATACTCATCAGAATAAAATTTAACATAATAGACATTGTCATCATATGCTTTCAGATGAGTTATGATTGGTGATGCACCCTCGATACTATCTATTTTTTCCGGTTTTGCATTTTCTTTTAATTCAACTTTATATAGTTCTGCCATTCCCTCTGTTGTATTAGCTGCTATTGAATAGTATGCATATCCATTATTCATAATAAGTTCTACGATCGCTTCTGTATTCTCAGATAATCGAATAACCGGTTTTCGCATAGTTGAATCTGATGATATCTGTGTAAGATATAATCCCTTTTTATCTATTTTTTGAAGCACAAAAACACAATCTCCATATGTCCATACTTTTTCATTTTGATAAACTGAAGAATAGTATGCATTACAATCTTTGTCTGTCTCTATTGTATTATCATTATTTATTACATGTTTACAATCTGGCTTATTACATAGAAGTACTGATTTCTTAGTATTCAGATCATAAAATGTCATATAATCTGTATATCCCCAATAATAATATCCACTCGTGTTACTTGCAAAAAATTTTCCTGGAAAATATTCACTTTTATCTTCTGTATTAACTGATATTGACTCCATATTTTCTAATTTTGTACTTTGATTGCATCCTGATAGACCTGCAACTGCTATCGTAATTCCAAGAGCTACTATTTTTTTGTATCTCATCATATTATCCCCTTTTATTTTTATTTTTTTCTTATAATAACTTAACATTTTTCTCTAAATGTGCTATTTTTCACACTATCATTCCCACTCTATCTGTTTCCATTCTTCCTGTGTAATTACATCGTTATTGTTCTGATTCAAACTATCTTTGCCTATATAATTCCAATAATCATATGTATAATTAAACAGATATTTGCTATCACCACATTCAAATATTCCTTTATCAAATGTCACCGGACACTCTATCTTCTTAACAATATTTCCATAAGAGTCTATAGCATATATTTTTCGGTCAATATCTCCATCACATATATATGTCTGCAGATTATCAATATATATATTAGTTCCATCATACATAAGTTTACACAATATAAGATTATTATCACTATATATCTGTTCTGTCTGCAAAGTATTCAAATCGCACTTATACACTGCTTCTCCACATCTATGGTAATATAGAACATTGTTGACTGTATCAACAACATAATCATCTATATTCTCATCTAGTACATCGCTAATTGTCTCTGCCTTTATATCATACTTCTTAAGTTCATAAGACATCTTAGCATCAAGTGGATTATTAAGTGATTCACTATTACATGTAAACTTCACATAATATACTTCATCTTCATATCCTTTTATATGCATTATTATAGGCGATGTTCCCTGTATCTCATCTATCTTTATTGGCTTAGCATCCTTTTTAAGCTGCACACGATACAATTCTGATACAGCAATATTGTCTTTCATACTCTCAATTGCGAAATAGCAATATCCTCTATGTAATATAATATTATTAAGACTTTCCTCCGAAGTATTCTCAGTAAGGCATAGCAGTTCTTCCCTGTAATGCCCATCCTCAGCTATCTGAGTAAGATATAAACCTTTTTTGTTTACTTTTTTTATAAGAAAAATACTATTTCCATACGTTAATATATGATTCTTAGAATATTCATCTGAAAAATATCCATTACACTTAACATCGGTTGTAACCGAACCATCTGCGTCATACTTATGCTCACAATCCGGTCTGTTACATAATATTACTTGTTTTTCTGATTCATTATCAAAATACATCATGTGCTTTTTATCTATATTCCATGTATAATATCCAGTATCAGTATTAGCTATTAATCCTGATGCAAAATTATTACTTTTATCCTCTGTATTAGTTGTTACTTTTTGTAAATCTTCTAGCGATGATTTCTTATTTCCACAAGAGCTTATAATCATTACAAGCATTATCATAGTTACTATTTTTATACTTTTGCTCTTTTTATATATTTTTCTTTCCATAACAATCCTCCCATTTTTAATATTTTTGATATTCTTGTAATCAATTACTCTTTAATTATATATACCGTTTTTTTCATAGTCAAGTGACAGAGTAGTAAACTTTTAATGTATCATTATGCTATTTACTTTTTTAGATATTCGCCGATATCTATACCGTACAGATTTTATATCTATTTAATACATATTTAAGGAGGTAACACATGCTTTTATTTTTATATCTATTTGCATTTCCTTTTAATGACAATCTTTTTCCTGGATACCCATTTTTTTAATTAGGTATCCAGCTTTTTTTATGTTCTTTATAGAATTCAACTTTTCTATCCTGTTTATTTAATTCTGCCAATATTATACAGTTATCTATCTTCTCTTCTATATATTTAAGATCTAACTGTTCTTTTGGTGTCCTTTGCACATAATTCCAAATCAAGCCATATTCGTCTAATTCCAAATAGAACATTCTATTACTCTTAATTGACTTATACATTGTCCTTATACTATATTGATTAGATTCATCATACCTCTCTCTATTACCAAGTTCACTAGCATATGCTATCGCTATAATCTCATACACTGATATCCTATTCGATATAGGATCGTTGCCTTTTTCTGATTTAATTACATCTATTAATCGTTTTAATCTCTCTATACGCTTGTCTTTATTAAGCGTTGCTATCGTATATAGGCATATCATTTCTACTTTTGTATAATAGCATTCTTTCTTATGAATACTATCATAAGGCACTGTATATTCTAGAATCTTTTTTAATTCCCGTTCAGCTTCATCCGGTGCAATCTTACCTGCCTGTATCTTGGCTATTATACTCTTATTTTCAAAACATTGTCTATTTTCAACAACATCTTCCCATTTGTAATTATGCACTTCTGACTGTATCTTCTCTGCTATATTGTTATCTTTTCTACATATAGCATCATTCCATTTTATTTCATATTCTATAGCTTTTCTCTGTGATGTTATTCCCTCTGTCCTTGTAAGTTCAGGTGCAAGATGTAACCTTCTAAAGAGTTGTCTTACTATATTCTTCTGAGCACATCCTTTTCTATTCTCTATTCGCATAATTGTTCTCACAGAACATATACCATCACTCAATTCTTCTCTTGTCATTCCAAGCATTATTCTTCTTATTCTTATTACATCTGATATACTATATATTCCTCTCTGTTCATAGAGATAACTGTCATTGCCTCTTTCAATATCTATATTACATTCTTTTGCAATGTCATCTATAGTATTCATATATTGTAATATCTGTGTTCTTCGTAATACATA
Source organism: Falcatimonas sp. MSJ-15 (assembly GCF_018918265.1). Lineage (GTDB taxonomy): Bacteria > Bacillota > Clostridia > Lachnospirales > Lachnospiraceae > Falcatimonas. The sequence continues at coordinate 69,736 of NZ_JAHLQC010000011.1, read as the reverse complement.
TTCTTTGATATCTTCGCTATTATGTTCTTTTATATACCTTAATAGATTACTATTATGTACATTAAGCAGTTCCATAATATAATACATTTTGCCGCAGCTAATTAACAATTCCAATGCTTTTTCACCTAATCTGATTAATTCCTTATCATCTATTTTTTTCAACTCCATATATCTGTCTGACAGATATATTACTATCTTAGGATATATCTTTGCCCTTGAATATTGCGTAAGACTGCTATTCTCTATCTTATCAATCAGCTTCAATATACATTCTTCAAATACTTCACCAGACATATAATTATAATATTCCAGAATAAGATTATATTCCTGACTTGATAACAGATACTCATCTATACTTAGTTCAAATTCAGGAACTGTATATCTAATTGATTGTTTATATGTATTACTTATTTCTTCCTTAGAAAAATTATGTTCTCTCATAATCCAAGCTGTCATTGCAGTCATAAACTGCAATGACACTTTATTATTCTTTACCTGTTTTTTGTATTCTATCAGTTCTTTACTCGCCTGCTCATAATTCTTATTACTGATATTATTCATTATTTTTTCTTCAAGCATATATATATCATATTCTTCACAACTTACATATTCTTCATTTAGTTCATCTTCTATCCCAAGTCTTTGAAGAATTCTATTTATATATCTTCTATTCGCTTCTTTATCTTTTGATTCTATCTGTATCATCATTGATTTTGTATACAGACCATAACTCATCTGTTCAAGTGTTGCGCCAATTCTCGTTCTCTCTTCGTTAAAAAAATCTGCCAATATCATAGTGTCTTAATCATCCCGTCTTTTCCTATTTTTTTATACTCTAAAACAACTGCCTCCAATGAACTCTCTAAGAATACTATTCTTAGGAATATCCTCACTTGTAATTCCAAGGAAGTAATCTAAGAATTTTAATAATCTCTTAGCTTCGTCATATTCCGGTTCATCTTCTTTTATGCTAAACAGAAGTGGTTCTGCATACTGTTTAAGTACTGCAAGTTCATATATTAATGCTGAATTAAACATTGCATCTGCACCTTCCTGAAAACGGAATATATTCTGTTCTTCACCTCGTCTTACAGAATCCCACATAGATATTGTCTGCTTAGCTGATGTTCCTCTTGTTCTTGCATCACGAACTATTCGTCTTATCAGTCTGCCATCAGTTGTAGGTATTCTATTATGTTCATCAATATTAAGCTGTGTAAGTGCGCTTATATATATCTTATACTTGCTTTCTCTTGGAAGAGAATATGAAAGTCTGTCATTAAGTCCATGTATTCCTTCTATTACAAGAATATCATCCGGGCCAAGTGTCTTATAATTACCTTTATATTCTCTCTTACCTGCCTTAAAGTTAAATGTAGGTATCTCCACTGTCTTACCTTCAAGAAGATTGCACATGTCTTCATTGAACTGTTTTATATCAAGTGCTTCAAGACATTCAAAGTTATATTCTCCGAATTCATCTCTTGGAGTATTCACTCTCTCAACAAAATAATCATCAAGACTTATTGGATGTGGTTTTAATCCATTAGTCATAAGCTGTACAGATAATCTATGTGAGAATGTTGTCTTACCTGATGATGATGGTCCTGCTATCATAACGAACTTTTTATCTCTATGGGATGCTATCTCATCTGCCATCTGTGCAAGTTTCTTCTCCTGAAGTGCTTCCTGTACAAGCATAAGTTCACTTATTCTTCCATTAGCTATTGCATCATTAAGCGCACCTACATTCTCTACTTCCATTAGTTCAAGCCATTTTGCTGCTTCTTTTAATATTCCAAAAAGTTTTACCTGTGGTTCAAATTCCGGTATTACTTCCGGTTCTTCTCTTGTCGGAAGCTGAATTACGAACCCATCGCCAAATGGATATAACTTGAATCTGTCTATGTATCCTGTTGATGGAACCATATATCCATAGAAGTAATCTTCAAAGCCTTCTATACTATATATATTTACTTTTGATACTCTTCTATATCTGAAAAGTCTCTCTTTGTCATACATCTTATGTTTATTAAATATGCTTATCGCATTAGATGTTGCCTCTGATCTTTTTTCAATTCTTACATCTTCTTTTACAAGTTCATTCATTCTATTTTCAACTTTTTTAATAAACTCTTCATCAGCTTTTAGTTCACCTTTAAAGTCACAGTATAATCCCTTGCTTAGTGAATGTTGTACTCTTACATCGAGAACTTTTTGTTTGCCATATACATCATATATTGCTTTAAGCATAAGGAATATGGCACTTCTTTGATATGTCATATATCCAATCTTGGTATTAAGTGTAACGAATTCTATCTCACTGTTATCTGTTTTTACTTTTTTGAACAGTTCACGAAGTTTACCATTAACTTTTGCAAGAACTATTCTATGTTCATAGTTTCCCTGATATTCATGTGCCAATTTTTCTAATGATATATTTTTATCATATTCTTTATTCTCACCATTAATAACAACATTGATTTTTTCCATAATCATGCACCATCCTTTTGGGAATTATGGGTTACTTGAAGAATTCAAGTCCCTCATCCATATATTTTATTATCTCTTCAACTTGTATAAGTCTCTTTTGTCCGGCTTCATTATCATTATTCTTTAGTATATCTCTAACTCTTAGATATTTATCTCTTTCTATATCTAAGAATTCTTTTAATACACTGTCTTGCTGTTCTAAGAGCTTCTTGCCATATTGATAATATACTTCTCTATCATAGACTTCACTTCCTCTATGTGCTTTGATAATATTATAGAATTTGCCTTCATCTATAAGCATTGTCTCTTTTTCAATCATATAATTATTATCATGAAGATAATGTCTTACAACATCTACATCGGCATGTGGACACAATACAAGTTCTTCTACGCTCTCTAATGCATCCTTACCTGCTTCTAATATCTCTGTTGTCAGATGTCCTCCCATTCCGGAGATTACAACTGTATCTGCTTCTCCACTTTGTAACTTACTAAGACCATCAGACAATCTTGCTTCTATTCTATCTGATAATCCCATTCTCTCTATGTTGGCTTTTGCATGTTCTAGTGGTCCTTTTCTTACATCCATGGCATATGCTTTCTTACATATATTATTAACTGTAAGATATATTGGTATATATCCATGATCTGTCCCTATATCTGCAACGGTTGTTCCCTTGCTTACATAATCTGCAACTGCCTGTAATCTCTTTGATAACTGAATCATATATCTATTTTTTTCTCCTTATTAGTACTCAAGGTAATCTTTTAGTTTCTTGCTTCTGCTTGGATGTCTTAACTTTCTAAGAGCTTTAGCTTCTATCTGTCTTATTCGCTCTCTTGTAACATCGAATTCTTTGCCTACTTCTTCAAGTGTACGGCTTCTTCCATCTTCAAGTCCGAATCTAAGCTTTATAACTTCTGCTTCTCGTGGTGTAAGTGTTGACATCACATCCACAAGCTGTTCTTTTAAAAGTGTATATGAAGCTTCTTCAACTGGAAGTGGCATATTGTCATCCTGAATAAAATCTCCAAGATGACTGTCATCTTCTTCACCTACCGGTGTCTCTAATGATACCGGTTCCTGTGCGACTTTCATAATCTCTCTTACTTTTTCAACCGGCATCTTCATCTCTTTGGCAAGTTCTTCCGGATAAGGTTCTCTTCCAAGCTCCTGTAACATCTGTCTTTGAACTCTTATAAGTTTATTAATCGTCTCAACCATATGCACTGGTATTCTTATAGTTCTTGCCTGATCTGCTATCGCTCTTGTTATCGCCTGTCTTATCCACCATGTTGCATAAGTGCTGAATTTGTATCCTTTACGATAATCATATTTTTCAACAGCTTTTATAAGACCAAGATTACCTTCCTGTATAAGATCAAGAAATAGCATTCCCCTGCCTACATATCTCTTTGCTATACTTACAACAAGTCTTAAGTTAGCTTCTGCTAATCTATGTTTGGCATCTTCATCTCCAAGTTCTATTCTCTTTGCAAGTTCTATCTCTTCATCAAGTGTAAGAAGCTGCACTTTACCTATCTCTTTAAGATACATTCTTACAGGATCTTCTGTACTTATTCCCTCAATATTGCCAAGATCAAGATTATTATCTTCTTCCTCATCTTCATCTTCAACAATAAGCACTTCTTCATCTTCTGTCGGTCTTATAATATCTATATTATTGCTTTCAAGCATTGCTATAATCTTATCGAATTTATCTGGTGTAAGTTCTATGTCACCAAAGAATTCTCTAACTGTTTTATATTCAACTGTATTATTATTCTTTGCTGCACTCTCTAACAATTCTTTTAATCTCTCTGTGAACTTTAACATATTTTCATCCATCACTTTCTCCACCCTTCTAAATAGCATCCGCTATTTCTACAAAATTAGTTCAAGTATATATGCATCTTCTGAAATTGCGCCTGCTCTTTCATTACCTCCTGAAGTTCGTTAACACTTAAGGCATGTTCTTTACGATAATCAAAGCTATTATTTTTAACTCTTTGCAGAGTCTCATTAAGTGCTTTTTCTCTATCATTATCATTAAGATTACTTCTTAATGGTGTATTAAACAACGCTGCTACTTCCTTGTGTTCTTCTTCGCTGTCAAAATGGTTAACTATTGCTGCCGGGCTTACTTTTCCACCTGCATACTGCTCATACAACAATACTGCTACTTTATTATATAAAGGCTCTATAAAATCTTTTGGACTAAGCACATTCTCAAGTTTCTTGAATAATCCTGTATCTTCTATAAGCCATGTAAGCAACACTCTCTGTGCCTGTACTAACGCATCCTCTTTATTAATGATATTGTCTTTATTTTTCTGTCTTACCGGTCTTCTTGATGCTTCTATTCCAAGTTGCATTCCTCTTGCATTGACCAGATTTCTAAGACTCTCATAACTTATCATATACTTGTTGGCTATTGCTTCTATATAATTGTTTCTCTCTAGTTCTTCTGTGAATTCAGTAAGTTTGCCTGCTACCTCCTTAAAAAATGCTGTCTTTGAATCTGGATCTTTTAGATCATGATCTTTTTCCATAATTGCCACTTCATACATAAAGCTATTAGTTGCCCCATCTATTCGCTTTTGAAATTCTTCACATCCAAGTGCTTTTATGAATTCATCCGGATCTTTATGTGGTCGCATATTGATTACTTTGATACTAAGCCCTGCCTCCTTAAGTATCGGGATTGCTCTTAATGCAGCTTTAACACCTGCACCATCACTGTCATACGTTAACAGAATATTATCTGTATATCTCTTTAATATCGCCGCCTGATTAACTGTAAGTGCAGTTCCAAGCGATGCGACTGCCTGATTGAATCCTGCCTGATGAAGTGATATTACATCCATATATCCTTCACATATTATCATATTAGGCTTTCGTGAGCTTCTGGCAATATTAAGTCCATATAGATTTCTGCTCTTATCGAATAACTTCGTCTCTGGCGAGTTGAGATATTTCGGCTCACCTTCACCCATAACTCTTCCACCAAAACCTATTACTTTATTATTAGTATTCATTATAGGATACATTACTCTATTTCTAAATCTGTCATAAAAACCTTTTGAATCTACATTAAACAATCCTGTCTGTTTAAGAATATCATCTTTATAACCTTTTGATTTTAGATAATTGTATAAATCATATCCATTCTTGCCTGAATATCCAAGTCCAAACTTAAGTATTGTCTCATCTGTAAGCTGTCTGTTCTTAAGATATTCCATCGCTCTTTGCCCATGCTCACTCTTTAACATATAATAATAATATTTGCCTGCAAGCTTATTAATCTCAAAAAGTGTTGCCTTAAGGTCTGCTTCCTGCTTAGCTTCTTTTGAATATTCAAGCTCCGGTAATGGATAGTTCACTCTGTCTGCAAGTGTCTTAAGTGCTTCCTGGAATGTATAATTCTCATATTCCATAAGAAAAGTATATACATTACCTCCTGCACCACATCCAAAGCAGTAATACATCTGCTTACCTGGTGATACTGAAAATGAAGGCGACTTTTCATTGTGAAATGGACAAAGTCCAAAATATGAGCTTCCTTTTCTTGTAAGCTTTACATATTCAGAAACCACATCCACTATATCATTTTTTTCTCTTACTTCTTCTATTACTTCATCTGGATAATACATCTTCTCATCTCAATTCTATTGCTTTTTCTTAATTAATCTATATATATTTATTTTTGCACTCTTGTCCATGGCTTTGGTACAAATAGTTCCTTGAACGCATTAATTGCATAAGTATCACTCATTCCAGCTATGTAATCACATACTATTCGTTCCTGTTTCTCTCTTCTCGTCTCTACAAGTTTTTTGTATTCATCAGGAAGCAGATCAAAATTCTCCAAATAGTATTGATAAAGTGTTATAAGCATATTCTTTGCTTTTTTCTCTTCACTCTTTGCCTTAGGATTAGTATATACACTTGAAAACATAAATGCTCTAAGTCCCGACATTGCATCTGCTATATCTTCTGACATATTAATCTGTGGCATATCCATGCTATTAGCTATTATATCGCATATTATTGTATTAAGACGTTCTCTTTTACTCTTGCCTAATACTTTAGTATATCTATCCGGTATATCTGATTCAAATAATATCTCTGCTCTCATCGCATCATCAATATCATGGTTAATATATGCTATCTTATCTGACAACCTTACCACCTGTCCTTCAAGCGTTGAAGGATGTCCCGCTGTTCTATGATTAAGTATTCCATCTCTTACTTCTTTTGTAAGATTAAGTCCTCTTCCATCATTCTCAAGTATCTCTACTACTCTTATACTCTGTTCATAATGTCTAAAGCCTTCTTTGCATATACTATTGAGTGCATCTTCACCTGAATGACCAAATGGTGTATGTCCAAGATCATGTCCAAGTGCTATCGCTTCTGTAAGTTCTTCATTAAGTCTCAAGGCTTTAGATATCGTTCTTGCAATCTGTGCAACTTCTAGTGTATGTGTAAGTCTAGTTCTATAATGATCTCCCTCAGGAGCCAGAAATACCTGTGTTTTATGTTTTAGTCTTCTAAATGACTTACAATGCAATATTCTGTCTCTGTCACGCTGATAACAGGTTCTTATGTCACACTCTGGCTCTGGTATATCTCTGCCTTTTGATTCACGACTATATGATGCATATCTGTTAAGGTATGCATATTCTAATTCTTCCTGCTGTATTCGTATATCCATAAAACGACCTCCATTTCTGATATAAATCATTCTATTAACTACTACTTGGCTGTTATACTAATTACTATTACAAATTTTCATTATTTAACAACTTTTTAATCATTTTACATACATTTACCATTCTATCACAAAAAGGACAGTCTGTGTATGACTATCCTTTTATTTTTTAATATATTAACTTTAATTATCACCAAAATGTTCCTGGTTAATATTACCTTCTGATTGATTATTATACTGTGCATAATCATCCTGCATATCAGGCTGTGCATAACCTGAAGTATAATCCATACCATATGCAATATTAGCTGCATACTGCTGTTCACCGGCTTTTACATTATTAACCATCTGAGCAAAATCATGTTTGTGAAGTTGCTTATTCTCTTTTGAAGCTCCAACATATATGTAAGGCTTTGCTTTATATATCGCTTCAATAATATGATCTGTTGAACGAACTCCTCTTAGTGGTCCGAATGCCACCTTCTTATTAGCTTTATTATAGATATGTACGTAATAGTACTTAACACCTCTATTATTATATATATACGAATAAGTCCATATAACATCTGCTAATTCAATAACTCCGTAGTTTCTTCCTTTTGGTCCGAATATATACTTTCTTCCGACTCTTACTGAACCTGCAAGTTCATTCGCATTCATATAATCAGAATTCATCTCTGCAAGAACCTGTTCACTACCGCCAGCTGCCTTAATAATAGGTTTTGAATATGCATGTGTTAAGTATCTTATAATCTGATGTATTAACATTATCAATATAGCTGCATATAAAACCATAAATAGATATTTAGCACTTGCTGCAACATTATCTGTTGTATAATCAACTTTGATAGCCATTGGTGATACAATATTTTTTATCTCTTCTGTTGAATATTGCGCCCCTAGTGCTTCTTCAAAATAATCGGCAGCATATCCAAGATCTTCATCTGTCAGTTCTGTGAATACACCTTGTACTTCAACTGTTGTCTCAGGCTGTGTTCCATTGATAATATAATCCCAAGTCTCTTCTGATATCTTATCAAAATCATCAAAGTACATCTTCGGTGCAATAATCGTCACATAATATGATAATTGATCATCTACAGGAAATAAATAATACTGTGTTGTCACTTTCTTATTATATGACTGATTCTCCTTATATGTATACTCCTGAATATAATAATCCATCAGATAGTCAACTTTAAGCTTGGCAAATTCACCCTTCATGCTATCATCGCCATCCATAAGTCGCTCTGAATACTTCCAGAAGTCGTTAGGTTTTAGTAATTTGAACATTCCACAGTAAGTTACCACTCCCGACAGCACTACTGCAAGAATAACAAGTATAATTACCGATGTCCTAAACTTCTTCTTCTCAACCCTCTTAAGTTCTTCTAATAATGTCATCCTTTTTATCCTCCACTCACTTTTTTTATATAAAATAAGGGGCGCTATTAATGCGTCCCTTTTTTAATTAAGTAAATTATCTACAAGTCTACATGATGTCGATACGATGTCCACACGATGTCTGTATACTAGTAGCTAAGTAAGTCTCTAAACAAGTCCCTCTGCTCATATCAATGAGCTAGGTACAGTATAGTACTATTTTTTATAATGTGTCAATGTGTCAAAAGTACTATATGGCACTTTTTCTGCAACAATCAGTTTCCTTTAAATACTCTTGTTGCCCCAACTGCATTAAGCCATCCTCTATACAGTTTTTCTCTTTTCTCCTTTTCCATTGATGGAATAAACATTCTATCTGTTTTTCTATTCTCGCTTATCTCTCTCATATCTTTATAGAATCCGGTTGCCATTCCAGACAGACATGCAGCACCAAGTGCTGTAGTCTCATTAATCAAAGGTCTCTCCACAATTTCATTAAGAATATCACTTTGAAATTGCATAAGAAGATTATTCTTAACAACGCCACCATCTACTCTAAGTCTTATAAGTTTATTACCACTGTCTTTATTCATTGCTATTATAAGATCTTTGACCTGATATGCTATTGACTCAAGCGTTGCTCTTACAAAATGTGCTCTTGTAGTTCCTCTCGTCATTCCAAATATAGATGCTCTTGCCTTATCATCCCAATATGGTGCACCAAGTCCTACAAATGCCGGAACAACATATACGCCATCACTGTCAGGTACTTCTTTTGCAACATCTTCACATTCAGATGCCTTATGAATCATCTCCATTCCATCTCTTAACCATGATATAGCACTTCCTGCTACAAATATACTGCCCTCTAATGCATAATTAACACTTCCATCTGCTGCACATGCTATTGTCGTTAACAGACCATTCTTAGACTCTACCGGTTCTTCTCCTGTATTCATTAATAGAAAACAGCCTGTTCCATATGTACATTTTGCCATTCCTTTTTCAAAACAATTTTGTCCAAATAATGCAGCTTGCTGATCACCTGCAACACCACCAATACGGATTGAATAATTCTGAAACAGTCCAGGAACTGTCATGCCAAAATCACCTGATGAATTAAGTACCCTTGGAAGCATACTCTCATTAACACCGAATATATCCATAAGTTCTTCATCCCACTTAAGTGTATGTATATTAAACATAAGTGTTCTTGATGCGTTAGTATAATCTGTGACAAATGATTTGCCACCTGTCATCTTCCATATAAGCCATGTATCAATTGTTCCGAATATTAATTCACCCTTATCTGCTTTTTCTCTTGCTCCTTTTACATTATCAAGAATCCACTTTACTTTTGTTCCTGAAAAATAAGGATCTATTCTAAGTCCGGTCTTTTGATGAATCATATCTGCATATCCTGCTTCTTTTAATTCATCGCATATATAATCAGTCTGCCTTGATTGCCATACAACTGCATTATATATAGGAATTCCAGTATTTTTATCCCATGCTACTATTGTCTCTCTCTGATTGGTTATTCCGATTGAATCTATCTGTTCTGCTGATATATTGTTGCTATTAAGCACATCTGTCATTACATACAATACACTAAGCCATATCTCATTAGCATCATGTTCAACCCATCCAGGCTGTTTAAATATCTGCCTGAATTCTTTTTGCGAACATGCGACTATGTTCGTCTGCTTGTCAAATATAATTGCTCTGCTGCTTGTTGTTCCCTGATCTATTGCGAGTACATACTTCTCCATATTCTTTTGCTCCCATCTATATATTTTATTCTGACTGCTCCCACAAGAAAACCTGGCAGGGCGCCATATATTTATAACCTTCTTATATTATGATATGACGGTCAAAAGGTATTTTGCCCGTCATTTATGATTCATCAGATTACTACATGCTACGCATTCCTGTAATCTGACCACACCTCGAAATTCGCTAATTTACTGCCTCCACGCAGTAAATTGCTACTTTCTCGGTGTAGTGTGAGTCAATAAGGCATACACCGAATTGCATGCAAGCATGCATCGATGATACCTTTTGACCCTTGAATCATATTATATCATTTTTAGATATAAAAAAAGCTTTGCATATCATGCAAAGCTAAGTGCGGGAAAAGGGACTTGAACCCTCACGTCGTTGCCAACACTAGATCCTTAGTCTAGCCTGTCTGCCAATTCCAGCATTCCCGCAAGTCTTATATTAAGTTGTTGTCTTTGTTGTGACTTCTAAGTGATTGCCTCAACAGTTAGTATAATACACTATCTGTCTAATTATGTCAACACCTTTTTTAATTTTTTTTAATATTTTTTTCAACTTTTTTTGCCGATATTAACAAATGCAGTATTTTAGCGAGTTTGAGTGTCATATGATACCGTTCATTCATTCGCAAATATTGCATATTTTCCTCTCCATTCACAACTTATTAGATGATTTTATTATATCGATATACCAGAATTCACATTATATGACATAGCCTTTTTTCTAAATATAATCATATCTGTTCCTACTTTATGGCAAAAAAATAACCCCAGTAATTACTAGGGTTGTAAAAATGTATGCAGCAGAAGGGACTTGAACCCTCATGATATTGCTATCATATGAACCTGAATCATACGCGTGTGCCAATTTCGCCACTGCTGCTTAACGTCACCATTAGATATTAACACCTTTTGTTCATAATTTCAATATCTATTTTCATTTTTAGATTAGTTTTTAACAATTAAAGATTTTATCAGATATAATCCTGAATTATAAAAAGTGCTTCTGCTCTTAGATTCTTATTCGCATATATTCCCTTTGTTGCATAATCAGCTGCACTCTTCGCATATTCAACATTAGCTGCTTTTTCTGTTCTTACTTTTGGTTTTGCAAGTTCATAATAGCTCTTTGCTACTATTGCACATGCTTCATCATATATCTTGCTTTGCTTATCTGTATACTTCTTAAGATGCTCTATAGCTTCTTCATAATGCTTGGTTCTATATAATTCCTTGCCAGTAAGAAGTTCATTATATTGCACTTCAACAGGTGTTGCCCACTTAGGTGCTGCTTCTTCAACAGTATCAGCAATCTCTTCTTTCTCTTCTTTTGGAGCTAATAGATGCTCGTATGGCACTCCAAGTCTCTCAGCAAGATATTGTAATGTCTTAACTGATGGTGATGCTGTTCCACTTTCAATAAGGCTTAACATATTACGGGTAATTGCATCACCTGCCAACTCACTTTGAGTCATCTTTCTAAAAAGCCTTGCTTCTCTTATTCTCTTTCCTAATTCCACTTTGTCCATTGCACCGTCATCCTCTTACTCTTTATTTTGTTCCTGTTGAACCAAATCCACCTTCGCCACGAACTGTATCACTAAGTTCATCTACTTCTTCAAAGATCGCTGTAAGATATGGTGTAATAACAAGCTGTGCTATTCTCTCACCATTCTCAACTGTTGCAATTTTATCTGAATGATTATGAAGTGCTACCATAAATTCCCCGCGATAGTCACTATCAACAACACCTACTTTATTAGCAGGTGCAAGTCCTCTCTTACTAGCAAGACCACTTCTTGCATATATAAGTCCTGCATAGCCTACTGGTAACTCCATAGCTATTCCTGTATGGATAAGCACAGTCTCGCCCGGATTAATGCTAATCTCATTAATTCCATCATCCATACATGCATATAGATCTGCTCCTGCTGCATATTCACTTCCGTATGTTGGAACAATTGCATTTTCTTTTAGTTTCTTAAATTTTACATTTACTTTATTCATTATAAGCCTCCACATAACTATCTTGTATTAGGATCCCATAGAACAATCTCACCTTTTTCAAGTGATTCTTTTACAAGAATTGTTCTCTGATTAGATGAGCCTTTAAATCTTAATTTGGCATTCTTAAGACTCTCTACAAATCTTCCATCAACAAGTACATCTATAAGATTAAGCAATTCCATCGTCTCTTCATGGTCTATTGCCATATCTTCAAGTATCTCTTTGTCATACAGATATCCTGTAAAACACCATATAGTCTTACAAGGATATATCTCTCTTATTCTCTTTAGCAATTCTACAAGAGGTTTTTGATTAGGAAGTGCAAAAGGATCTCCACCTAATAATGTTATCCCTTCTACATAATCCGGTTTCATATATTCAATAATTCTATCTTCTGTCTCTTTAGTATATGGACTTCCATAATTAAAATCCCATGTTTCTTCATTAAAACAGTTCTTACAGTGATGATAACAGCCACTTACAAATAGTGACACTCTCACTCCCGGACCATTCGCTATATCAAATTGTTTTATATCTGCATAATTCATAACAATTTTCCTCCTGTTGCAATGTATTTCTATAATAATTCTGAAAAATCAGTTAGTCAACATAATTATTAAAAAATACACAGAAGTTTTCTCTTCTGTGTATTCTCTGGTTAAATAATTATAAATGTAATACTCTTGATTTTATCTCTTTTGTCTTACCAACATTCCAGAAGTTCTCACCAAGGTATCCACATGTTCTTCTGGTAACATTCATCTTATTTCTGTCTTTGTTACCACAATTTGGACATTCCCATTCAAGATTGTCATTAATCTTAATCTCACCATCAAAACCACATACATGACAATAATCTGACTTTGTATTAAACTCTGCATACTGAATATTATCATATATATATTTTACAACAGTCTCCATAGCTTCAAGATTCTTACTCATATTAGGTACTTCAATATAAGATATCGCACCACCTGATGAGATTACCTGGAACTGACTTTCAAAATCGAATTTAGAGAACGCATCTATCTTCTCTCTTACATCTACATGATATGAATTAGTATAATATCCTTTGTCTGTTACGTCTTTGATTGTTCCAAATCTCTCTTTATCTATTCTTGCAAATCTATAACATAATGATTCTGCCGGAGTTCCATAAAGACCAAATCCAAGTCCTGTCTTTTCTTTCCATTTATCACATGCTTCTCTTAACTTATTCATTACTTTTAATGCAAATTCTTTACCAGCTTCATCTGTATGGCTAACACCTTTCATAAGTTTTGTAACTTCATACAGACCTATATATCCAAGTGAAATTGTTGAATAACCACCATGTAATAATTTATCAATCTTCTCACCTTTTTTAAGTCTTGCAATAGCGCCATACTGCCAATGAATTGGACTGACATCTGACAATGTTCCTTCAAGTGCTCTATGTCTGCACATAAGTGCCTCATAACATAATTCAAGTCTTTCATCAAGAAGTTTGAAGAACTTGTCTTCATCACCTTTTGCTATAATACCTATCTGAGGAAGGTTGATTGATACAACACCCTGGTTAAATCTTCCTTCAAACTTATAATTGCCATTCTCATCTTTCCAAGGTGAGAGGAAGCTTCTACATCCCATCGGACTGAATACATTGCCTTCATAATGTTCACGCATCTTCTTAGCTGATATATAATCAGGATATAATCTCTTAGATGAACATTTTACAGCAAGTCTTGTTATATAATCATATTTACCACCATTTAAGCAGTTATTCTCATCAAGTACATAGATAAGTTTTGGAAAAGCAGGTGTTACATATACACCTTTTTCATTCTTAATTCCTTCATATCTCTGTTTTAATATCTCTTCTATAATCATAGCATTCTCGTCTATATACTCATCATTATCATCAAGATATAAGAATAATGTAACAAATGGAGACTGACCATTAGTTGTCATAAGTGTATTAATCTGATATTGAATTGTCTGAACGCCAGACTTAAGTTCATCTCTAAGTCTTACTTCAACAATCTTCTCCATCATCTCTTCACTTAATTCATCACCAAGTTTTTCTCTTAAAAGTCTTCTGAATTTATCACGACTTCTTCTTAAATATTTGCCAAGATGACTAACATTGACTGACTGTCCACCATACTGACTGCTTGCAACTGCAGCTATTATCTGTGTAACTACTGTACATGCAACCTGAAAACTCTTTGGACTTTCAATTAATTTGCCATTCATAACTGTACCATTATCAAGCATATCCCCAATATTGATAAGACAACAGTTAAAAATTGACTGTAAAAAGTAATCAGCATCATGAAAATGTAATACGCCTTCTTCATGTGCTTTTGATATCTTCTCTGGTAAAAGTATTCTCTTTGTAAGATCCTTAGATACTTCACCAGCAATTAAATCTCTCTGTGTTGATGCAACAACAGCATTCTTATTGGAATTCTCTTCCATAACATCTTTATTAGTACTTCTTATAAGACTTAATATAGATTCATCTGTTGTATTTGCTTTTCTGACAAGTTCTCGCTTGTAACGGTAAATGATGTAAGTCTTAGCCAAAACAAATTTGTTCTGTTCCATGAGTTTAAGCTCAATAATGTCCTGAATGTCTTCAACAAGCATTCTTTTCTTGTTCTTAGATTCAACAAATGATACTATCTTCTCTATTGTATCTTCATCTACTCTTTCTTCAGGTTCTACTTCACTATTGGCTTTTTGGATAGCGGTTACTATTTTACTTCTGTCAAATGTAACTTCGCGTCCATCTCTTTTTATGACTTTCACGTGACCTTCTCCCTTTCCCATATAACGCTTCTTTGCGTTATTTATTTGTTAAAATATATTCGAGACCAAAACTCTCTCCTACTGATTATAGCACCGCTCACTCTTTAAGTCCACTAAATATAGTGTTTTTTTTAAAAGTCTTACTATATTTAGTATTATTCAGCATTTTACGCAATATACTGACTATTACAATCAAACACCTTTTACTCTACATTTATACCCAAAACAGGTCGAAATACGAATTAGTTATTAGCTAACCAAAATGATTTTTTTGTAATTTAGTGTCAACTTTTACTTTTTATATTTAATTTTAGAAAAGGTGGGTATGTATGAATTCAGCGAGTGAAACATTTGAAGTAAAAAAAGGGCAGACTCTTTATCATAAGGGTTCTCCCGTTAAACAGATGGCTTTTGTTAAAAGCGGTCGCATCAAAGCCAGTGATAATCGTATCGGATTCACTATTGAATCCGGTCAGATAGCCGGAATATTAGACGCTTCTTTCGATATATACAATTTTTCTTATGTTGCTGTGGAAGATAGTACAGTAATATTGTTTCCATATTCCGGCATCGAAGATATTGAGATAATAATGCGTTCATATAACAATTATGCAACTTTTTTTGTAAAACAAATTACCGGATATATTAATGAATACCTCAATTATCTGCGTATTTTTATCAATCATTCAGTAGAATTAAAGAATTATATTACAAACAATTATGGAAAATATCAGACACTTTGTGCAGATAACAAGATTGCTCCACTGCCATATACCGACATCAGTATACTTAATAACGATCCTGACATATCATCAGTTGATCCGCTGACTATATCTTATTATCATGGTGTCAGCCATATGCCTAAGAATATCTCTGATGCTTATTACAAATGCAGTCCCGGAACTGCGGCATATATTATATCAGAAGCCAGTAACTTCGTTGTATCACTTGTTAATGATGTTCAGTCTATCAAGGATTATGTATTCGATCTAAGGAACAATCTCATCAATGACAGACATGAAGATTTTTTTAAATGTCTATGTGAGCTTGCTTTTGATCTTACACGCTCAGGCAAGGATGTCAAAAGTGTTATTGCAATGGTTAACGAACTCTCAGATTTTATAATATCATCTAAACTGTATGATGCTAACAAGACATCCGAACGTGTAAAGAGATTTAAAACTGAACTTACTGAGATTCCTGTAGGTGAGATTATTCCTACTGATGACAATGCCAATAAAACTCATGTTGATACTGATCCTGAGAAGATCAAACTCATCATCAAGGATTCTATAAATACAATACTTAAATACTCAGAAACTGATGAAGATACTGCAACAAGATTCAAATCGCTTGTGCATACTTTTAAGAATTTCAAAGATCGCAGTGATACTGGTGATAATGCAATGAAGACACGAAAAGAAATCACCAAGCTATATTATGATATATATGAATCAATACTCGTTAAAGCCATTCATGATTCTAATGTTCCAACCATTATATCTATGTTTCTTAACTTTGGATATATCGATGAACAGCTTGTTGGCATAGATAATGCTATTCAGATATATGGTTATGCAGAGAACATCCATGAACTTAACAGTGAACATATATTTACAATATTCGAATGGTTCAAAGCTATCTATACCGGTAGACGTGATCCTTCCAAGAATGATTTTGACCTTGATTATCCTGCTTATCTTAGAGATGAGAAAAAATCAGGAAGAATAACAGCTGCTCAACTTAATGAATATATGAATAATATGGATATGAGACTTAATTTTGAGATGCGTAACTTCTTCATCTCTGCTAACCGAGTAACTTGTGGTCGTATCTCAACATTCTGTCCACTCCTGTCAGATGATGTTATTATAAAACCACTTGCAGTTTCATGTCTTAATGCATCTAAGGTTGACGATACTCTTAACAAGATAAGATCTATAGATTTCTCAGCTTTCTATAGAGAAGTTATGTATTCTGATATAAAACATGGACTTGACAAAGAGTTTGTTCAACAGGAAGTTCTTCCCGATATTATATTGTTTCCTAATTCAGGAACAAAGGGACATATGTGGCAGGAACTTGGTAATTCTAAGCGAAATACTCCTGCAAGGTTCGCAATGCCTGTTATTCTTCAAGAAGAACTTCTAGAGACTCTTGTCGGACTTGTTGGAAGATATCGTTGGGAGATATGTCGTCGTATACAAGGTGCAAGATGGAATGATCTGTCTGAGAAATCTCTTACTGCTGAATATTGTGATTATGTACAGTTTTATAAGAAAAATAGAGATTTATCAGATCAGGCAAAAGAGAAGCTCAAATCTTCTCTTCAAAAAGCAAGAAATAGTACAAGAGAGCTTTTTGCCAAGGATTACGAGCAATGGATTATATATGAATCTAAAGGAGCATCAAGACTTAATAAAGTTGCAAGGCGAATTATCTTCACATATTGTCCATTTTCTAAAGAATACCGTACAACACTTTCACAAAGTCCTATGTTCAAAGAGTTACTAGAAAGGTATGCAGTTCAGACTGCTAACAAGAAAAAACGTGCTGAAGGTGTCAACCTTAAGGTTAGTAAAAATGGTGGTATAATAACACCTCCACTCCAGACTAATCTTGAATTCTATGATATGTAGATATTAAGGTATGTAATTTATCCAAAACTACTCGACAACCCTCTTGTGGTTATACTGTCATATATGCTGATATCTCATATTTTGTATTTATCTATATGTTTTGTTATAGTCTTGTAGCAGTTGTCGAATATCTTGTGGTTTGTTATCGTCTTGTAGCAGTTGTCGAATATCTTTTGAAATGTCATCTGCTTATAACTTATATTATGAAACCAAAAAATCTCCTCTGAAATTATCCTCAGAGGAGATTTTTATTAAGAAATATATTAGGAATCGGGGTGACAGGATTCGAACCTGCGACCTCTTGATCCCAAATCAAGCGCTCTAGCCAAGCTGAGCCACACCCCGTTAATATTATGTTAACTTGTATTATTACATAAAAAGAACTCCCCGAGTAGGGCTCGAACCTACAACATCACGGTTAACAGCCGTGCGCTCTACCATTGAGCTATCGAGGAAGAACAATTATTATTATATACTCTTTTTTTCAAAAGTCAATACTTTTTCATAATTTTTTTATAGGTTTTTTATTTTTGGCATTTATGCTTTTGTCACTTAAAACTACCACCTAAAGGTAGTAGTTTTTAAGCTCTAGCTATAAAAAAGCTGCCCATCCGGGCAGCCTAAATATCTACTTAATATTAATTAAGCAATTTTTGTTTTAGCAACTTCTGCTAATTTTGCAAATCCTTCTGCATCGTTAACTGCCATATCAGCAAGTACTTTTCTGTTTAATTCGATGCCTGAAGCTTTTAATCCATACATGAATTTGCTGTATGATAAACCGTTCATTCTTGCAGCTGCATTGATTCTTGCAATCCATAACTGTCTGAACTGTCTCTTTCTTTCTTTTCTACCAGCATAAGAACTTGTTAAAGCTCTCATTACTGACTGTTTAGCTACTCTATACTGTTTTGATCTAGCGCCTCTGTAACCTTTAGCTAGCTTAAGTGTTCTATTTGCTCTTTTTTTGTGGTTTAAACCGCCTTTTACTCTTGCCATGTTAAGTATTCCTCCTTCTTTCTATATAAATCCTATAAATAAGGTAAAATTTTCTTCATATTCTTTACATTTGTAGCATCTGTAATAGTTGCTTTTCTAAGATTTCTCTTTCTCTTAGCTGATTTCTTTGTTAAGATATGGCTCTTGTAAGCTTTCATTCTCTTTAACTGTCCTGAACCTGTTTTTTTGAAACGCTTTGCAGCGGCTCTGCTTGTTTTAATTTTTGGCATGATATATCCTCCTTAAATACTAAAAATTTTATTTTAACGTTTTTCTGTTAAAAACATCATTATACTTCTGCCTTCAAGTTTTGGTGGCTTTTCAACTACTGCAACATCTGTAAGCATCTCAGCAAAATCATCAAGTATCTTCTTGCTGCTTGCCATGTGTGCCATCTCTCTACCTCTAAAGCGCAAAGTAACTTTTACTTTATCACCCTTCTGGATGAACTTTCTTGCCGCATTAACCTTAGTGTTAAGGTCATTAGCTTCAATATTTGGAGATAAACGAACCTCTTTTACGTCAATTACTTTCTGCTTCTTTTTTGCTTCTTTTTCTTTTCTGGCTAATTCATATCTGTATTTACCAAAATCGATAATCTTACATACAGGTGGTTTAGCTGCTGGTGCAATCTTCACTAAATCAAGACCTGCTTCTTTTGCTAACTTCATTGCTTCTTTCGCTGACATAACGCCTAGCTGCTCACCATCTTCACTAATAACACGGATTTCTTTATCCCTGATCTGTTCGTTAATCATTAAATCGCTAATAATCGTGCACCTCCATAATATATTAAAAAAGTGGATAGTCAGACTATCCACTCATAAAAAACAATTAAATCATTTTCCAAATATTAACCCGAGTCACTTAATATGTGCTAAGGTGAGAGTGGATACTCTTCTTTCTTTTCTTTTCACAACTATTGTATTCTATCATACATTTGCATATGTGTCAATACTTTTTATAGCTTTTATTATTGTTTTTATATTTTTATCTCTCTGTATTGATCTTATACTCATGTATAACATTGCCTTCCATATTCTTAATCTTAAATGTCTCATCTTCATATATCATATAACTGTTTTCATTACCATTTTTTGGTATTGATACTGAGCCTGGATTAATATATGTAAAGTTATCATATTCTTCAATAGCCTGTACATGAGTATGCCCATGCACAAGAATATCACCTTTTGTAAAAGGAAGTGGATTATCTGCATTAATCTTATGTCCATGTGTTGCATAGATTGTATGTCCATCTATGAATAGAGCAATATATTCAGCCATTACCGGGAATTTGAGAACCATCTGATCTACTTCTGCTTCACAATTTCCCCTCACACACATGATTATATCTTTTCTGTCATTTAACATCTTTATTACTTCTTTTGGTGCATATTCTCTTGGAAGATCATTACGTGGTCCATGATATAGAATATCACCAAGCAGAAGAAGTTTTTCAGCTCCTTCTCTGTCAAATGCCTGCAACATCTTCTCACAATAATATTTAGAACCATGAATATCTGATGCTATCATTAATCTCATATACCATACATCTCCTCATCTCTTTATCTTTTATCTCTTTAGCTTTTATATTTTTATTACCAAACTCATATTTTCACACAAACTGCCTAATACATGTTCGCCATTGCATAAGACTATACATAGCATTCTGAATCTGCTTTTCTGTCCTTGTATCTACAATTGTATGGTAATATAGCTGGTTCAAACACTACATCTTTACAATCACTTGTTATCAGTTATAGTTCATTACCTGTGTCCGTTTTCCCTAGTCTTCGGTATTCTTTAGGGCTTACATTATACATTTCTTTAAAAACTCTGTAAAAATAGCTATTATTATCATATCCAACTGCTGTAACAATGTCCGATATTGCAAGTGTTGTATCTTTTAATAGCTTTGCTGCCTTTGCAAAACGTTTTTCAAGCAAAAGCTGTGAGAAATTCTTTCCTGTATACTCCTTAATCAGCCTGCTAAGTGTTGATATCGACATATTCTCATTAAATGCCATCTCATTAAGCGATGCTGTCTTATAATTCTCGTCTATATATGCCATAACACGCATTACAGTCTGCCTGTCTTTGCCTGATATATTATCATTAACACTTATCATGTCTATACAATCAGCAAGATACATAAACAGAAGCCCTATTGCTGTCTGATTAATTATATTTCTGTAATTCTTCTTATTAACAAGTGACCATACCATATTCTCTAGGAGATTTTGTACTGGAAGTACATCTGCTACTTGAAAATACATATATCCAAATTCATCATTCTTTTCTCTTAATGAATTTATTATAAATCTGCTTATTATATTCTCTCCCCCAAGCATCTCAAGTGCAACATCAAGAAATTGTGGCAATATAATAAAATTAACTGCTATATCATCACTTCCTGCGGCTTCAATCTCATGATATACATATTGATTAAGAATTAGCAATTCTCCTTTTTTAAGTACTATTTTTTCCTGCGAATTGATTATATGTGTCGTACTTCCATTACACATATATATCATCTCTACATAATCATGCCTATGCTTTGGAAATGCTACAAATCTTGTATGTGTCCTGACATCTATAAACTTTCCTTTTTCAAGCATTTTATTACTTCTTATTGTAAAATCTTTAGTATTCGAATATATCTGTTTTTCTATTTTGTCGCTTCCATTAAGAATTGCCAATTCTTCTTCAGTGACTTTTTTTAATTGTGCCAGCAATTCTGTATTCATATCTTCACCCTGTTTTCAGATTATTTTATATGTATAAGTTACTTCATACATCTTGTAAATGTATATATTCCTATACCTGCTGCTATTGTAAGGTTAAGCGAATCAACATCAGGTGACTGCGGGATAAATATACTTTGACCAACATTTTTGAATGAATCCGGAAGTCCTGATGCTTCATTGCCAAATATAAGCGAGAACAGTTCTGAATGAGGACAACTCTCTATTGTAAGTGATCTGTCTGCATCTAACATAAATGGAAAATAATCATGGTTACCATATTCTTTATCATATTCTTCAAATGAATTAAACACTCTGAATCTTATCCTGAATGCTGCTCCCATTGAAGCTCTTAGTGTCTTTGGGTTAAATATATCTGCACATGGAGCAATGATAGCAAGATCATATATTCCAAATCCTACCATAGTTCTTATTATTGTTCCCATATTACCCATATCACTCGGATTGACTAATACTACATGATTCTTATCTCCCATAAGCTCACAACTATACTTTTTAACTACACCGGCTACAAAGCAGTTTTCTTTTTGGCTGATTCTGTTAAATACTTTATCATCATGTACAACCGGTATATGTCTCTCGTTGCAGAGTTTTTCGATGTCGCAATCGCCTTTATAATGTGAGTGAAGATATATATTACGAATCTTCTCAGGCTTATTTTTTATGAGTTCAACAGTTGGAAATGCTCCAAGTGTATATGAATATTCAAACTCTTTTTTATATGATTTTATTGCTTCAAAACTAATATTTTTCTCTGACATATTGTACTTACTGCTGCTTATCGCAGTACTCCTTTCTCTTTTCCACATCATATATGTAATTATAGTGCTTATATCTACATGAATCTACAAGCTATTCTCTTTTTAACAATTACCTGTTCAGATCATATTTTATAAGCACATAATGCATTATGTCAAGAATCTACATGTATCATTTTATATTCCAAGACGGTTTATAAAATATCTGTATATAATTCTTCTCATTATTCCCATATAAGATGTAACTCTCTTTTGTGCTGTCTTTAAGGCATTTTCAAAATATATACATTCACTTTCTGTCACTTTATGATTGCCATATTCTATGCTCTCAATTATCTGAACACATTTTATAAATACACCTTGATCAAATACCTTGACTGACTCTTCTGTCCTTTTAGCAAAGTCCGGATATGATTCCGATTTTTCTTTTTTAATATCCACTAACTCAAGCAGTTTCTCCATACGTCTATAGATTATCTTAATTTTTCTATCTCTGTCTGCTCTATTAAGCCTTAGCTTTATCACAGATATTACTATAGCATGATATATCCATACAACAGCCATTACTGCTATAATATACAATATTATGATTCCAAGTTTCCTAATTGCAGCTACTATAAAATACTCTTTTTTATCACTACCAACAGCCACGTTCTGTGTATCTGCTTTTGTCTCTTCCTCAGTGATAGCTTCATGCGTATTATCTTGCTCTGTCTCATTTTGTTGCTTTGTCTGTTCTTCTAATGTCTCTGTTTCTTCTTCTGTTGTCATATTCTCGGTCTCTTCTTCTGTATGAACTACACCTGATGCCCTGAATTCTTCCTGATATCCTGGTGTAAAATCAACCGGCAGCCAGCCATAACCATTAATATATACTTCTGTCCACGCATGTGCTGCGGAATCTTTTATATTAACTTTTCCTATCTGGATATTCCCATCTTCTATCTTAGTCTTGTCAGTATAATCCTTCCGCTTAACTACATATCCTTCTACATATCTTGCCGGAATTCCTGCTGCTCTTAATAATATAACAGAAGATGCTGCAAAATATGTGCAGTATCCTTTTTTAGTCTTGTATAAAAAATATTCTACTACATCTTCATCTTTAGGAACTACTCCAGGTGATAGCGTATATGTGAAATTTTTGTTATAATAATCTTGCAGGTTACCAATTAATGATAATATATCGTCATTAGTTAATATATCATACTGTCCCATATTGTCTACAATATCACTGCTTATATTATCAGGAAGCCTTGTATATACATCATTAACAATATCTCGATATATCTTTTCATCATCAAAATATCTCTCAAGTCCCTCACTTGTTACACTTCTCATGCTTTCATCGCCAAAGAATTCATAATCATCTGTATATCTCTTATATGAACCATATTCTGATATCACATCATACTTTGCATCATTCTCAATCCAATATATAGGAATTGTATATTTAGATGATATCTTCTTCATAAAACCATCTTCAACATTCACATTATCATCAGATATAACATTCGTATAATAAGGAATGTAACTATGTCTTTTAGATGCATTTTTAATCTTTATATCACCGACATATGAGTGTATGGCATCACCATTGTCAGTATAAAATACATTCTGACCTTCTAGCTTTTTTAGTATGTCACAAGTCATTGTTAACGAATTGAATTTATCATTTTTTAAATGCTCAAATTCATCTGCATATTCCATATATACTTCATCCGATAATGGTTCGAAAGATCTTCCTGTATATTCACTTCCGATATATGTTCTAAGATATATATTTTGTCCTGTATATGGCAGCTCACATTCAAGTTCTGTATTCTCACTAAATATTATATTTGAGACATCTCCAAGCTTTCCTCCACTAATGCCACCTGTTGCATTACGACTTCCCCACATATTATTCTGTATAAATACTATTCCTTTTTCAA
The DNA here is from genome assembly GCF_018918265.1 of Falcatimonas sp. MSJ-15. Lineage (GTDB taxonomy): Bacteria > Bacillota > Clostridia > Lachnospirales > Lachnospiraceae > Falcatimonas. The sequence goes on along the minus strand of NZ_JAHLQC010000011.1, from coordinate 45,466 downwards.
ATGACTGTCTGACATCTTCAAGTATTCCCGGACGTTCATAACTGTCTAATGGTATAAATATCATTGTTGTAAAACTTATAATTGCAACTGATATTCCTATACATACTGTTGCAATAAATACATCTTTACCATAACCTATATCATCCTTAAGTACATATTCTTTACCTCGTTTTTGAAAATTACCATTTATATTTCCGGAAAAGTCTGTACTCATATTATTCTTTAAGAATAGTCCTATAAGGAAACCTATATATGCAATAAACCATACAACATTAGGCATAAGTGTAAATGTAAAGCCAAAAAATGCCGGCACAAATGTTATTATGAGACACATAATTATATTATATTTTATACTCACAAATATATTGAGCAGAAATGTAAGTAATGATGCTATATACATAACTGCTATCGTATAATCTGTATTCTGTATTACGCTCTTACTTATGTCAAACTCAAAAAAAGATGTAAAATATACTTTATTAATTGTCCCCATCACATCATTGTTAAGTACCATAAACTGCTCTTTTTCGGTTACAACAAGGAATACGAATAACATAATGTAACACATAAACAGTATTGTAGTTACTATATTACCTATCTTCTTTAGTGAAGCACATATCCACGATACCAATGCAGTCACAATAATTGTAATACCTATCTTATATGGTTCTGTTTCAAGTTCGAATGATGTCACAAAACACATAACAGATGAGAGCATCCCCCATATTACAGTCAATATAAGTAAAAACATTCCACTTTTTGCACTATCCTGATGCATTATTGTAAAATTACTTTTCACATTTTGGTCTGCTATATTTCTTTTGTCATTTTTTATTATCTTTCCTGCTAATCTCATCCTGTCTATCCCCTTATATATACATCTCTTCCGGCAATATTTTTCCTGATTCTGTATATTCAAATATTTTCATAGTATTTGCTATTCCATATATTTTTGCAATTTTTGTAACATTCTCATTATTTTTATTTGTAAAATAATAGATTTTTTCAGAAACTACATTTTTTGTATTGTCACAATATGTATGCAGAAGTTCTTTATTATCATTTATCTTTGCAAATGAGAATAGTGTCTTTACTGTATTGTAAAGTTCTTCTTCACTATCAATTCGTATAACATTAAGAATATCTGTATATTTGTCAATATATGCAATTTTATATGATATCTGTTCTGTACAATTTAACATACCAAGACACAATGAGATAAATGCAGTTATCATCACATCTAAATGTTCTTCATTATCTTTATATTCTCTATCTACTTCAAAGAGTATTGTATTATTATCAGCTATTGGAAGAGAATATTCTTTTACTAACATCTTCTCATATTTCATGCTCAGTTTCCAATGAATTCTCTGTATCTTATCTCCGGGTTTTAATTCTCTTATATCAAATATCTCTGATGCATCATCGCCCGGTCTTACTTTTGAGAATATCTCACTTTCATATATTTCTTCATTAGTATCTGTTACACTTACTTCTGTCTGTAAAGTTTCCGGAAATACACTAAGAATAATCTTCGAATCAATTTTTATTTTTGATGTAAAAATATTAATATAATCATATAATTTTACCCATTCTAATTCAACAGCCATATTACCACAATGTTTTCCTGTAATATCAAAATATATTACTTCACTTTTTCTTGCTCCTATTGGTATTCTCACATATTTGACTTCTGTCATACCGGTAAGTTCATTGGTTATTATTAATCTATACTTTGAATTAAGTACCGGAAATATAGATGAATTATGCACTCTTATTCCAAATACTGCTTTTTCTCCGACAACAATACTCTCTGTATTGCTCTTAAATTCTATATCACAATTCTCTCTTGCAACAAACATTATAAAAAATGATATTACAGGAACGCCAAGCATAATTGGTATTAATAATATAGGTATATAATCTGTATATACAATATTAATCCATATAATCTCTATACAACACAATATATATATAAGTCTTGCGATAATCATCCTGTCACCACCTATGCTATTTTTGGCACAGCAACAGACTGTAATATATATGCAATCACAGTTTCCATTGTCGCATCATTAAGTTTTGCTTTTGAATTAAGTATCATTCTATGTCCTGACACATCAGCGAATACTCTTTGAACATCTTTTGGAATAACATAGTTTCTTCCATTCATAAATGCACTAGCTTTAGCCATCTTCGCTACCATAAGACTTCCTCTTGGACTTATACCAAGTTCTACAAATGGATGTTTCCTTGTTCTGTCTGCGATTGTTGCTATATATGTGAGTACTGCATCGTCTATATATATCTGCTCTGTTATATTCTGAAGTGTTCTAAGATCTTCACTTCTTATAATAGCTTTTACACTGTTTAATGGTGCTTTATTCTGCCTGTTTTTCATAAGAAGTACTTCATTCTTAATGTCAGGATATCCCATGCTTATACATATTGCAAATCTGTCAAGCTGTGATTCTGGAAGCATCTGTGTTCCTATTGAGCCTACAGGATTCTGTGTTGCCATTACTATAAAAGGATTCGGAACACTATATGCCTGTCCATCAACTGATACATGTCTTTCTTCCATTACTTCAAGAAGTGCTGATTGTGTCTTTGAAGATGTTCTATTTATCTCATCTGCGAGAAAAAGATTACACATTACAGCCCCCGGTTTGTATTCAAATTCGCCAGTCTTACTATTATACATTGAGAATCCTGTAATATCAGCCGGCATAACATCTGGTGTAAACTGAATTCTATTCTGTTTAAGACTCATTGCCTTAGAGAATGCGATTGCAAGTGTAGTCTTACCTACTCCCGGTATATCATCAATAAGTATATGCCCTCCTGCTAATATTGCCATCATTACTTTATCTACTATATCATCTTTACCTACTACTACTTTTTTTACCTCATCTGTAATACTATTAATTATACTCAGATATCTTTCCATCTCATATCCCCCATCATTTTAATTATCCATTTGTATTCATACAATATTTACATAATCATATTCATATATATTCTTTATCTCCTAATTGTAAATACCAGATTACTATTAATTCTATATTACCATACAAAAGATTGTTTGTGTAGTTTTGCCTAAAAATTCGTAAAAAAATACCGATTCTTCTTCATCATTTTTATCTGATATCTTTAGAATCGGTATTTTATCTTATCATGCTTTTACATTTTTGAATAACCACTGTTTATCTAATGAACATCTTATACATGTCTCTTCGGTTGCTTCATTAGGCTGTCCACATGAACACATCCAAAAATTATGTTCTGCAACCGGTATATACATCACTCTCTCTGGTATATACATTATATGTTCTACTTTAAAAGATCTTTTTATCATATTTTTTTGTATCTCTGACAGCGATTCTATCTCCGTTTGTTTTGGAAGAATCTCTCTCCTTACACTCTTATAATTACTCCATACTCTTCCATTTTCATATCTGACTTCATTTATCGAAAGTTTTATCTTCTCAGGAATTCTTTCTCCAACATTAATATAATATTCTTCGCCAAAATCCCTTCTCTTTACCATCTTTATCTTCTTGTATTCAAATGGAACTAACTTGAACTTTTCACCATTTTCATCACACAATGCTATTGCGAGCTTTATATTAGTTATATCATCATTACCTGTATTCCTAAGTATAAACTGGATATAATAATCTGCAGAAGTTGTTCCTGCCATAAGTCTCCATTCTGTTATCTGGATTGGTGAATTAGCCAACCAATTGTTCCATTGTTTTTTTCTTACTTCTATGTATTCAGTTTCCATCTCTCGTATCTCCATTCCCGTTTATATATTTTCGCCTCTATAAAAAGTATCCCCATATTTTTATTATATCAATTTCTCGTATTCTTATTCAAGTACTTTTTCAAATATATCAATAAGGTTGTTTTCATATTCTCCTTTATATTCACCTTCAAGGAATTTTGTTGATGCCTCATATATATATTGTGCCCAGCTTTCAGCCTCCTGACCTACAACAATAGGGAAGAAACTTATTCCATTTGCTTTTGCTGCTTCAAGATCATTTGGCGAATCACCTATCATTATTACTTTATCTTTGTCATATCCTTTTGCGATAAGTTTCTCTATTGTATTATCAGGTATTCCTGCCTCCTGACCATATATTGCTTTTACATACTTTCGTATATCATTATCTCCCCATTCTTTCTCTAATGTATCCATATTTGCTTCTGATACACATACAACATCTGCTATTTTATCTGCAAAACGTAATGCTTTTTTCACATTGTCAAATATCTTAACTTCATCTACAAGCATATTGAAACTTCTATTTGCTCTAAGACTCCATATAAGTGCTTTTTCAAGACACTCATTTTCTACTTTTCGTATCTGTTCCATAAGTGCTTTATCTGATAACTCATTAGATAAAAGTATCCAATTCTCATAGCCCATAAGTCCTTTTACTTCCACACCTATCTCTTCAATCTGTTTAAGGCATTTTTCAAGTGCTATGAATCTGTTAATTCCTCTTGCTTTTGAATATAGATTAGTCTTTAACCATATCATCATTGCTTCCTGATAATGCTCATTAAGATCAAAAACTTCTATCCATCTTGGTGCAAAGCAATTCCTATGTTTCTCTTCTTGTGTATCAAATACACTTCCATCACTATCAACACATATCAGGTAATCTTTACTTTTTTCAAAATCAATCACACTAATACCTCCATTCAAGTTTTGTTCATATAATGGCGTACTGTCACTCTTAATATCTATTCGGCATATTCTTTACTCTTACTTAGATAAAGCATTAATAAAACAAAAAAACTGTATCACTTTTTGTTTGTGATACAGTTTTGTCATATATTAATATTTATGTTTTGTTTATTTAACTTTTTTTCTGAAAGCGATAATAAATGCTGCACCTGATATTACTAATGCTGCTACTGCCTGATTAATAGGCTTATCATCACTTGTTTTTACTACATTAGTTGTATTAGCTGAAAGAACTCCTGTATTCTTAGTATTCTTTGTATATCTGCTTACATGATCTTTTATCTCTATTGTTGATAAAACACCTTTTTTCTTAGCTGGCTTCTTTACAACTGTTTCTCCTGGTTTTTTATTATTAACTTCTTCTGTACCAAGTACTTCTGATTTTTTTGTCTCAGTCTCTGTTGTTACTTCTTCTGTTTCTGTCTCAACTTCTGTTGTTACTTCTTTTGTTTCTGTCTCAGCCTCTGTTGTTACTTCTTCTGTTTCTGTCTCAACTTCTGTTGTTACTTCTTCTGTTTCTGTCTCAACTTCTGTTGTTACTTCTTCTGTTTCTGTCTCAGTTTCTGTTGTTACTTCTTCTGTTTCTGTCTCAGTTTCTGTTGTTACTTCTTCTGTTTCTGTTTCTGTTTCAGTTTCTGTTGTTGGTTCTTCTGTTTCTGTCTCAGTCTCTGTTGTTGGTTCTTCTATTTCCGGATCTTTTTCTGTAATAATTCCATCTATATGCCAATGATCTGCTTCATCTTTTAGAACATACCATTTTACATATTCATTATCTGCAAGAATTACTCCAACTTCTTCTAACTGTTCTCTTGTTGGTTTTATAATAATATTATCATTTACAGCTTCCTCATCGCCAAGTTCTGTAAAATGTCTTATCGCATCATTAATCTCAATTCCCTGTGAATAGTTAGGCTTTGGATATGAACTTATCTCATCAGGCTGTGTAAGTCCTCTGTTAAGAACATAATAACATAATTTTAAATCACTTCTTGAATAAATCTCAGCAGTTAAAACCATCCCGTTCATATCTTCTGTTACTGTTATATCGTCTGATACAAATTCATTATCTTTGTTCAGCCATCTCTTTCCCAGTCTGTATCTTCTAAGATTAACCCCTTCGTCTTCACTGTTATATTTGTACTCATAATCATATCTGGTAGGAAAAACCAGTTTCTCACCCGGTTCATATGACTGCACAAATGAAACTATTCCATACTTAGTATCTTTTATGTTATAAACTATTGTTACAACATCGCTGTCTGCAGCACTTACAATAATTGTCTTTCCAAACCCTCCCATGGAAATAATTAGCACCAGGCTCAGTAAAGCACACATCAGTTGTTTGATTTTCCTCATACTCTCGCTCTCCTTATCTTTAAGTTACTTAAACAAACTTGTTTACTTCATTTACTATGATATAATATAAAAAGTTGTTTGTAAATATTTTTTTTAGTAAATTTTCATATTTTTTTCGCCAATTTTCCCTTATTTACACTTATTTTTCACAACTAGTTTCCGATATATGTATGTAAACGGTTTTTACCTTTTATTTATTAACTAATTGTTACAATTTCATTTCTTAAAGATTAATTTTTTAAGTTTTGCCTACATTTGGAAAACTTTTTTCAAATTTAAGTTTTCTATTTTTTATACATTAGTTATAATATGTAGTAACCTTAACTACACTTATTTTTTACTGGCACTTTCCAAATCTTATAATTTGCGATATAGTGTTTACTGAGATTTTTGTAATATTAACCAACTAATAAAATATAATGAAAGGATTGATCTTATGAGTTTAATCGAGATTATCTGGATCTCTATAGGGCTTTCACTAGATATATTTGCTGTTATGGTATGTAAAGGTGCTGTTTTATCAAAGATTCCTACAAAACAGGTCTTTAAATCCTGTGCTATCTTTGCTATATGGCAAGTAATAGCTCTTATTCTTGGTGATCTTATTGCCATACTTCCTGACTTTGCAGATAAATCGCAAAAACTTGCACATACACTAGAGATGTTATCTGGTGTAATATTTGCCGGACTTGGAGGAATTATGATATATAAAGGTTTTAGCAAAAAACCTTTTCTTGAAAAACGTGAAGATAATTTTTTTGTTAAAATATTATGCCTATGGGCTTTACTAACAAGTGTTGATGCTTTCTTTGCCGGTATCGGTTTTGGTTTTTTAAAGACTAAACTCTTATTAGAAGGAATATCCGTTATGATAACTACTATAATTGTAGTTATACTTGGACTGTATACCGGATATCGTTTCGGTTTTGAACACAAGAATAAAGCTTATATTCTTGGTGGTATTTTACTACTTGCTGCTTCTATAAATGTCTTTATAAAATATTTTTAGTAAACTGTTATTGTAAATATGTTATTATATATGCTATTATTTAACAAGGCAAAATATAAAATATTCTTAGGAGATGTGTTATGGAACTAAAGAAAGAAATTACCAAGGAACTCCTTGCTGAGAGTTTCTATGAATTAATGCTTACTCATGATTTTGAGAAAATAACCATAAAGATGATAACAGACTCTTCTAATGTAATCAGACCGACTTTTTATTACTACTTTCAGGACAAATATGATCTGCTTGAATGGATTATGGTTAAAAAGATTTTTGAAAATACAGATAAACTTATTGATATGGGAATGGAAATTGAAGCTTTAAAATGTATCTTTGTCTCTATTGATAAAGATAGGAAGTTCTTCACTAATGCTTTTAAAATAACAGGACAAAATAGTTTTGAAGAAATGCTTGGTGAACATGTCTTTCTATCTTTTATGAAATATATAAACAAACATCCTGTTGCTGATAACCAGAAGCTCAAACTGTTTAGACCTGAGACTATCGCAAGATACTATACTATTGGTATTGTTAATGTTATCAAAAGCTGGCTTTTTGAGATTCATGGCAACAAAATCTCTGCGGATGATATTTTTGAAGGTTATAAATTTATGATATCTCATACTTTTTTTGATTTATTTAAGAAATAAAAACAATACAAGCCTTCGCTACTACGAAGGCGATTTGTATTGTTTTTATTTTTGTGACTACGTTATACAATGCAAGCTCACGTGGGTTTAGACCTTTTGACCCTGACATCATTCTATCTTACAATCTGAATATTATCTATATAACACTTAATATTATCTTCAAGCCCACTACTCACAATCACTTTATTATCAATAGTATATAGTATAATATCAAATTCTTCTCTATGCTGCTGCCAATAAGCAATCGCATCTTCGCTTCCCATTACAAAACATGCTGTCGATAGTCCATCGGCAAGTGTTGCATCTTCGGATACTATCGTTGCTGACAAGATATCACTCTCGCTTGGTCTTCCAGTCTTTGGATCTATTATATGAATATATCTTTTACCTGTCTTGTCATCTGTTAAATATCTCTCATATCCACCAGATGTTATTACTGCTTTATCTGCTACACTAATACTTGCATAACAATCTCCATCCGAATCAGACTCATCAGCTGCTTTTGGGTTTCGTATTCCTATATTCCAAAGTGTTCCATCAACTTTTTTATTATAACAATATATATTACCTCCAAGTGACATATATGCACTTGTAATCTCATAACTATCTAATATCTCTTTAAGCCTGTCTGTCGCATATCCCTTTGCTATTCCGCCAAGATCTATCATCTGTTCATCGCCTATTGTTATATCTCCATCTACATCTGTAACTATTCTATCACTGCCACAGCCCATAAGTTCGTTATCTATCTCTGATTGTGTTGGTATGTTAAGAGTTCCTATACTAAATCCCCACAGATCTATAAGTGGTTTTAATGTTATATCGAATGCACCATCTGTACTTATATATATATCTATACTGCTTCTAACAACTTCTAACATATCGTTACTTGCATTAATCTTCTTAGATTTATTAAGTTCTGTAACTTCACTATCTTCTCTATTTGTATCAAATATTAATTCTAACCTCTTAATCTCCTCTTCTGCTTTGTCTACTGCTTCTTCACATTCTTTACCATAACATACAATCTGCATATATGTATCCATTGCAAAAAAATCTCTTTTTGCACTTTTATCGTTAAGATTAGAACAACCTGCTAAGTTTGTCATTACACTTATTCCTATAATTACTGTTAATATTATTGTAAAAATAAGTTGTATGTGTTTTTTTATCTTTCTGATTCTTTTTTGTTGTATTATTCTAACCATTCTATCTCATACCTTCCCATTAGCATTGATGCTTATACTATGTCATGTCCTTCATTAGTATCAACATATACTTTCTATATTCTACTTTAAAAGCCCATCTAAGTGCAATGCATATATTATAGTCTATATGCTATATACTCGTGAACTACCACTAAGCTAAAGCTTAGTGGCTTCTTGCTTCAACGTCCTCGTAACCTACTAACTCCACAAGCGTAACTTCGGGCTTGAACCATCCCTAGTTGTATTTTGTGTTATGCAGAGAGTAGTCTAAGTCCCTCTGCTAATATATTCTGACTTGCATTGAGGTCTCTATCATGTTTTGTCCCACATACAGGACACGACCATATTCTTATTGCTAGATTTTTTACATCTGGATTCTTATATCCACAGTACCCACACAACTGACTGCTCGCATAGAATGTATCGACCTTTATATACTGACGATTGTTCCATTCAGCCTTGTATTCTAATTGGCGTGTTAGTTCATACCATGAACAGTCTGCTATTGATTTTGCTAGGTTGTGATTTTTTATCATATTGGATATTGCTAGATTTTCACTTACTATCACTTGGTTATCGTTGATTAGTTTATGTGAAATTCTATGCAGATTATCTTTTCTGATATTTGTAATTCTTTCATGGCATCTTGCTATCTTTCGTTTCATTTTATAGAAATTGGCACTGCCTTTTTCCTTATGTGCAAGCTGACGTTGTAATTTTACCAACTGTTTTTCGTATTTCTTTAATGTCTTAGGGTTTTCAAACTTATCTCCATTTGATGCGATACATAAATCTTTAATTCCTAAATCCAGTCCAACCTTATTATCAGTATGTGGAAACTCGATATGCTCTGTTTCTGCAAGTATTGACACATAATACTTTCCACTGGGTACTTGAGAAATCGTAACACTCTTTATTCTACCAATAAATCCACGATGCTGTTTTATCCTTACATATCCAATCTTAGGTAACTTTATGTATTTCCCAACAATCGCAACTGAACCTTTCTGATTGTTTGTTGTATAGGCTTTGTGGTTGTTCTTTTTGCTCTTGTATTTAGGAAAACCCACTGATTTATCACGAAAAAAATTGCGATATGCACTCTGTAAATTCATCTGTGAATTTGCAAGTGCAAGGGAATCCACTTCTTTCAGCCATGGAAATTCAGTTTTATACTTTGCAGGAGTAACAGACAAAGATTTACCTGTTTCCTCGTAATAGGCTATCTTTTCAGCAAGCATACGATTATATACAAAACGCACACAACCGAAAGTCTTGGCAAAATATTCTCTTTGTTCTTTGTTTGGATATAATCGAAATTTATATGCTTTCTGAATCATAATCTTATCCTTTCTCTGAAAGTTCTTTTTCCAGTTCTAATATTCGTGCCATCATACCAATGATATATGGTGGGGGAGTACGTCTTTTGTGCTCCCAATCCTGTAATGTTGCTGTAGGTATGCCAAAGTAAGCAGAAAACTTACTTTGGCTCAATCCTGTACTTTTTCTTAATATACTATACTATAGGGAACTACCACATAATAGTCAACCATAATTTTACATTTACCATTGCTTTTCGATATATTCCTTTAGAATTTTTTCACTGACATTTCCAACTGAACATACAAAATATCCATCCGTCCAAAAGGTATGTTCTTTCCAAAAGAATTTAGAAAGATAAGTATGATATTTCTTCCAGATATGATAAGTGGTATAACTTTTCATAGTTCTAACAAGGTCGCATAAGTTGATACTGTAATAAGTATTTACTATGATTTTTAGATTTCCATTCGCCCATGACAAATCTCCTTTATTTGATTTATCGGCAACGGACGATTGCTTTAGAACAATCTGTTTATGATTGTCGCATTCATCCACTCACTTAGCTAAAGCTAACTGGATTTCTGCTAAATTACCTTTAAACGGGCTTTTTAACTAGTAATTATTAATGTTCTATATAACTTTAGATAATAGCTTACGTGTCATAGATTTTCTGACTAATGATTGATTTAATTTTTCTTTTATATTAGTCTTATCTAGATGTTACTTTGTCTTTCTCAATTCCTGTATCAGTAATCTTTGCAATAACACAGTCCTGAATAATTGCTACAATCTTGCCTTTAGCTTTGTCTCCAATCTTATCATACAGCCTTCCTGCACTCATTGATTCGCCTCTTACAGTATATGTACTGTTAGCAACATATCCACACTTTCCAAGACCTTTGACTTTTACCATAATTGCTTCACTGTCAAACTTATTATCCGGTTCTTTTTCAAGCTTAACTTTCATTCCTTTTTCCATGAACTTATTACCATAATAATGTCCACACCCTGCTATCGTAAAATACATCTTATCCATACCATATCCACCTTTCTTATCTTGATAAATCTTTAATTGATAGAGTTTTTTATTGTTTCTCTAGAATTATTTATCTAATTCTTTTCTATATCTAAAGATTATCATATAAGGTGTCCAATAAAAAGTATCTGTCAGAATCAACCTTTTTTGTTAATTACTTTAAAGAATCAACCTTTTTATTTTCTGCATAGAACAATTCCTATAAGCAGCAATACCAGGAATATAATTACTTAACTCTCCATTCTTTCTGTAATCAATTCCACCCATGCAACCTCAAATCCTGCTTTTGCAGCGACATGTTGTGATGCAAGATTTGAAAAACTTGTCCCATAATATGGCACGATTCCTTTTTTGAGGATGTCGGCTTTAAGTATTGATACAAGTCCCGATGCAATATGCCTACCCTCAAAATTCTTGTTCACATTGATTCCAATCTGCCAAAAAGAAGGACTATCAGCACTAGCTCCTGCCATGCCTACTATCTCATCATCTATAATTGCTGCAACTGCAAGTACATCCGGTGACTCTTCACTAAAACAAAATGCTTCATCAAACCTATCATCATCTTTAAATTGAAGAATTTCTTCCTGATTGTATTTTTTTATTTCAATACCATTTATTTCTTGCACATTATCATCCTTTGGAATAAAAAACGGATGAACTGTTTTAACTCTGCATCCTTCTTTCTGCAAAATTTCATCCAGTTTTCTAAAATTTGAAGCATCCATAAACCAATTACCTGATTTATTTAAAAATTGCTGTTGACATACATCAACAATGCTCTTTTTTCCTGTAAATATCAGCTTTCCATTTACTGCAATCACCTTTAAGATACATTCATCAGCTTCTTCAAAGATTCTCCTGCCTTCAAGTTTTTCATATTCCGTAAAATGATTTTTATCATCCTTTATATCCGAAACCTGACAACAATAGTCAATTGCTAACTGCTGATATAGTTTTTCTTTTATATAATCCATATCTCCATCACCTCTCACTACGATAAACTAATCATCCACTTGCTCCTCTTAAAAATACGCTTATATAGTATAACAAAAAGCAGGATGCGTAAAGGTTAAATGCGTAACCTGTCATAAAATTTGCATCCTGTTAAATGATAAAAATATTACTTTTCTTTCGATGTGTTGCAATGGAGCCATACCATTAAATAATCTTTTTCCCCGGTAGCCTCATCTAGGCCGCTATACTGAATCTCAAATCCTTCTCTCTGATAAAAAGATATGGCCAGTATATTTTTTTGATATACATTTAAAAGCAGTTTGCTCCTTGTATTCTTTACATAATTCAGCAGATTTTTGCCAATGCCCTGAGACTGCATTGCCTCAGAAACAAAAATGCCTTCTATATATTCACCATTCATTCCGATAAAGCCCTGTATCTCATTATTATCTTCATAGACGTAGACTGTTGCCTGCAACAGCAGTTCTTTCACAAGTTCCAAATTTCTTTTCCAATATTGAGCAGGGATAAAATAATGAGCCTTTATATTGGTATCCAACCATATATCTGCAACTATATCGATATCTGCTTTTCGTAATTCTCTAATCATAGTGAAAGCCCCTCCTTCAACTTCAAATCTGGAAGTTATCTATTTCTCCTCTTCGTTAAGACCTAGTTCATTACATATTACTTGCTATCCCTGATACCTTATTCTTTCAACCAGCGTTTCCTTTTTCAGATTACTGCTTAAAACGCATGAAAGTACAATCTGCAACAGACCGACCAAAAAAATCATAATAAAAATTGGTACGATTGGAACATGATAGATATTCATTCCAAATATTCCCATATGTTTTGCATAGGAAAAAAGTGCATAGCCGAGCGGCAGACCAATGATCAAAGCTACGCATATGGTACCAACCGTAAACATCAGTCCCTGTAACTGCAGGCATAAATTTAATTGTTTATTTGTCATACCCACAGCCTGTAATATACCATATTCCTGCTTTTTTGTCGTAATATTCATGATCATGGTATTCGCCATATTCATAAACCCGATGAGTCCTACAATAGCCATAAACAGATAACAGCCAAGCTTCATCATGCTGCTTGCAAATTCGGCAGATTGTAACTGCGCATGATAAGTATCCATTTTTATATGCGAAGTATTAGAAATCAAAGTATTCAGACTTTGTTCTACAGATGCCACATCTTTTTTATCACAGTCCACCCACAGATAGCCATAAGCTGTTCCTCTCGGATTCATGGAACGATATACACCTTCCGGAATGACAAGATAAGTGTCCGCACTTACAAAAGATCCTGCAATCTTTCCCTGATAGGTATAGGTTCCACTTCCATTCTCAAAGTCAAATGCAATGGATTCACCCGGAGCATATCCATCTTGTTCCATCCACGTTGACCAGCCAAAGAAAATATCACCATTCTTTACCGCCTGATCATAGTCCATAGAGCCAATATCCCCGTCCTGGCGCATAAAATCAAAATCCTTTTTACTCACAATATCAGCCGGAAATCTTGTTCCGTTCAGATTTACAGAGACAATCTCTCTCGTCATGACATCTGTTACTCCCGGAATGCTTTTGATTTCTTCAATCAGCGAATCATTCAATGGATCATCCGTAAGAATCGTATCCAGATTATTCTCCGGATATCTTTCATCATACTCAGCAGAATAGTCAAGCTGCAGTTCAAATTGTCCATGATTAACGGAAAGACGTGCTTCATGCTCCGTGTCAATATTTCCCACATAATTAGAGATAATCACAAACAATACGCAAGAAAAACCCATTGTGAGGATAGTACCAATAGTTCTTTTGGGATTACCCGTTACATTTGCCATTGCCATAGAAAACACGGTGACATTTTTTCTGCCATTTCGTTTTCCTTTTTTTTGTGTTTCTGCATTTTCTAAATACCGTGTTGCTTCGATAGGTGAAATCCGTGAAACAATTTTCATTGGTTTACGCAGTGCCAAAGCAACGGTAAGAAATGATACGAAAATACACAGAAGCATAACAGGCAGGGAAAACAGAGGCACCTGCTGATTTTGAACTTCCATAGAGCCAGTTTGGGTTGATACAAGGTTCCCCTGTTCTACCAGCCAGTTAAAACCGCATTTTGCAATCAGAAAGCCAAAAAGCAATCCAACCGGTATTGAAAAAAATGTCAAAAAAATGCCCTCTCTGAAGATCAGTTGTTTCATCTGCTTTTTTGTCGCTCCCAGAGCCTTGATTTTTCCATACTCCTGTATCTTGTTGGCAATACCGACCTGAAAAATATTATAAATGACCACAACAGAGAAAAGTACAATTGCAAGAATCAAAACCCCGCATACCGCAATCGTTTCATAACTCGGCTGCAAGACCCATTGCAAATAGAGATCATTGACTATAACGTTTTTTTCTTCGATCCCACAAGCTGCTGCAATCTGCTTTATAACCGAATCAATATTATTCATAGATACATTTGCAGAATCATTTAAAGTAAAATAAATATTATACTGTCTGTCATTCTCTGCGACGTGCTCATCATAAAACTCCTGTGACCCGAAAGCAACATAAGATGCCTCTATGGTATACTCATCCCGATCATATAGGATTCCGCTGACAACAAATTCTTCCGGCTTATATTCTGACTGCATCCCTGCGCGGTAATCCAGTGTAACCGTATCTCCGACCTTTACATCATCATATCCCATTTCACTAAAAAATGCTCTTCCTGCGGCAATTTCCTGCATTCCCCCCGGATACTTTCCTTCCTTTAACTCATATTCCTTATTATAGGGAAGCATTTTTCTTGCAGTCTCATCCATGCAGACAAAACCACCGTTTTCGTTGCCTTTTATGATGCCTTCTGTACACATAATTCCTATTGCATCTATTTCTGCACGGCGGCTTACTTCCTTTAACTGCGAGGCATCTGCTGCGACAAACAAACCATAATTGCTTCCATATGAGCCTGCCGCCTGACTTTTCTGTAAACGGATCATTCCATTTCCCACAGTACTGATAATCACAAGCAGCATCGTAGTCAGACATATGGACATCATAATCAGTATACTTCTTGTCTTGTTCTTTTTGTCATTGCTATATGCAATCCTGCTTATTGTCTTCATCTGAAATCCACCACCTGTCCATCCTCAATTACCAGAATACGATCAGCGACCTGTGCAATTTCGTCATCATGGGTAATCATTACAATTGTCTGTCCATATTTTTTTGCTGTCATCTTAAGCAGGGCGATTACCTCATCACTGGTCTTAGAATCAAGATTTCCTGTCGGCTCATCTGCAAATATAATTTCCGGACGATTCACCAGTGCTCTTGCAATTGCTACTCTCTGCTGCTGTCCTCCGGACAACTGATTTGGCAGATTGTAAATCCTCTTTTCAATCCCCAGAGTTGCAATGATATCATTTACATACGCTTCATCCACTTTTCTTCCATCCAGCCCCAGTGGCAGTACAATATTTTCCCAGACATTAACAGATGAAACCAGATTAAATGCCTGAAAAACAAATCCGATTTTTCTTCTGCGGAAAACAGCAAGGGCATCTTCCTTCATCCTGTATAAATCTTTCCCTGCTAAAATAACACTGCCTTTTGTCGGGGTATCAAGCCCTCCAAGCATATGAAGTAATGTACTTTTGCCGGAACCTGACTTTCCAACAATTGCAACAAATTCTCCCTGCTCAATCTGAATGTCCACCTGATTGACCGCTTTGACCTGATTCTCACCTGCGCCATAAAACTTACAAAGCTGCTTGGTTTCTAATATCACACTCATGTGTTGCCTCCTTTTCAATTCTGTAAAGAATTTGTCAGCTTACGCTGACCAGAATCACGTGCCAAGTCTCGCAGCTGCTCGACTTGAAATATTTCGTCATTTTTCAACCTACACCCAAATTATATCAGGACAATCTTTCATTTCACTTTCAAAAAATGAGCAGAACCCTTACAGAATTGTAAGATTTCTGCTCACTTAAAATTTAACCAACATATGGTAATTGAATCACAAACGTGCTTCCTTTTTTCTTTTTGCCGGAGGTTACCGTAATCGTACCTGCGTGTTTTTCGATAATTTCTCTCGATAGAAAAAGTCCGATTCCTGTACCACTCTTTTCCATGACCTCCCCAGAACTTCCTCTGTAAAATCGTTGAAAAATTTTGTGATACTCATTCTGCGGAATACCAATTCCCTGATCCTCAATTTCCATTCTTACAAGATCGTTTCTTTTTTGTAACCGGATAAATATTTTTGAACCACACGGACTGTACTTGATTGCATTATCTAAAACGTTGATCACAGCTTCACCAAGCCACCTTTTATCCTGCATAATCGTGCATGTTTCCAGCTCTTTTTCATAGTCAAAAACGAATTCAATTTCTTTCTCATCCGCTTTAGGATAAGTGCGGTTCACAGCAGATATGACAGTATCCATAAGCGGAAGTTTTTTCTTATTAATCTGAATCAGTCCAGTTTCCATCTTGGATATTTCAAGAAGCGACTGCAATAATGTCTCCAGTCCATCCAGAGCACTCCGACAACGGATACGAAACTCCTCCTGTTCTGTGGCACTTAAGTCATTCTGCATCAGCACACTAAAACATGTATCCAAAGCTGCAACCGGTGTCTTTAACTGGTGAGAAATATCAGAAACCATTTCTTTCGTATTCTCCTTTTCTGCCCTTGCTTCTTCCTTTATCAACTGAATATGATGTCCGATTGCTTCAAGCTGGTCATTCAATTTTTCCAGTTCTGCATGATTTTCCGTTTTCAGTAAATCATCAAATTTATTTTCACGGAATCTGATCAGAATTTCTTCCAACTGGTCTAAAATTTTTTGATGACACGCATCTTCTTTTTTCTTCCAATAAAGTAAAAAAGTCAAAAGAAGCACGCATATCACAGTGCTTACAGCACCGGTCACCATAACCTGATGCCGGAATTGCGAATAAAATGCATTCCCTTTATTCCCCCAATATCCATATTGCTCCAATAATCGCCTTCCCTGTTCGTTAGTTTCAATATCCTTATCCTTAAGCAATTCCGAAACAACATCCAGCCCGGAAAATTCTTCCTTTGCAGCAATCTCTGTCATAAGATTCATTTTATATTTATAATCTTCATAAAACACATACGTGGTAAAGCAATTTAATATTGCAAACAATAATATGACAGGTAATACCAATGAGAGCACTACTGTAATCTTCTTGCGATATCTCTTTGTCACTGCCTTACCTCCTGATTCCATATATACCCAAGACCTCTGATATTCTTTATATAGACCGGTGCAGCCGGATTGTCTTCGATTTTCTCACGGAGTCTTCTGATATTGACAGCGATTGTATTTTCATCCACAAAATCCCCTTCCAGATCAAACACATTTTCCAATATTTGTGTTTTTGAAAGAATCTGTTTCGGATTCTGAAGAAAAAAAGTCAGCATTTTCAACTCCGTTTTTGTCAGACTGATTTCACGACTCTTTATCAGGACTTTCATTTCTCCTGCGATAAATACGATATCTCCCGAAATCATCTTTCCGGCTTCCGTTTTCTCCTGTCTGCGGCGGAAATGTGCTTCTATTTTTAAAAGAAGTACCGAAAGACTAAACGGCTTTGTAATATAATCATCGGCCCCTGCTTCATATCCCATGACCTGATCCATCTCCTGATCTAGCGCTGTAAGGCAAATAATGTATGTATTATAATTGCATCTCATCCACCTTACAAATTCCAGTCCATTCCCATCCGGAAGATTCACATCACAAATGGTAACATCCACATTATGATCACTTGCAATTCTTTTCGCTTTTTTCACTGATTCTGCTGAAAAAACCTCATATCCGGATTTTTTCAGTGAAAATGTAATTCCACGATTTAAATTTTCATCATCTTCAACCACGAGTATACCTGGCATAGCATATGCACCTCTCTTTATTAACTATTCATCTTAAAATGCTTCAATGCCTCCACAATTGCACTTTCTTTATCTCATCATATGTTGCCTTAGTCTCTGCAGATGTTATGTACACATCTTCAAGTTCAATCGTGACACTAATATAATCATCAAATTTTTATTTTAATCTAGACAAGAGAACAACCGTCTCCACATGCCCCGTCTGTTGAAACTTCTGTTTTTCCGTATCTCGTACGCTCTTGTTAAACCTTGTAAGCCTTGAAAAATCAAGTTTTTTCAAATGTTCAGTGTTTCAATATCTTTGCAGTTCTTTGTATATCTTGTGGGGCGGTGGCAATAGGGTGGCAATGCCACCACTGAACACACCGCCCATTGTTTTCATCTGCTTCATCAGTATTTTACCATGCTACAACACCGCTGACAACTCATATAAGCGTTATATATGGCATTTCTACCCTATACCCTTATATTTTATCATTGACGGTCTTTAGGCTTCCTGACAAGGCATATAAGAATAGCAACCAACAACACCGCCTGAATAATCTGCAACCAATCCACGCTGCTGCCATTGGCTGAATCATCCACCACGGTCTGCTGCTGATCTGCATTGATGGTTATGTTATATTTTCCATCCACCAATTCAATCTTGCAGTCAACGCCCTTTGCATCAATACTAAAATTCTGCACCGGGTCAGCATCCTTGACCGCCTTGGGTGCTTCGTCAGTCTGTGTGACTGCATCCCAGTTATTGGGATAAACAATATATGTATTGCTTTCATGTTGTGGGGTGCTGTCCTGAATGGTTGGTTGTGATGTGTTCCCGGCTGCTGCCTGATAATAATTGTTTGTTGTATTAGTCGTTGTGGTGGTATTGGTGTCACCCGTACTGTTCACCTTTGAATTATCAACCCGGCTGTTTGAATTGTCCGTTGTTGTGGTGGTTGTGGTGCTGTTCACCGTGTCACTATTGCTGACATTGCTTGTATTGGTGCTTGAATTATCTGTATTTGTCACATTATCAGATTTTGACGGTTCAGTTTTATCATCAGGTTCTTCTTTTCCCGGTTTTGTCGGTTCAGGCGTTTCACTTGGTTCTGTTCCTGGTTCAGTTTCACCCGGTTTTTCCGGGTCTGTTGGTGTTGATGGTTCGGAAGGTTCTGACGGCTCAACCGGGTCTGTTGGGTCAGGTGTTTCCGGCTGCTTTTCTGAATAGTCCAATTTCAACAGTGCATTTTCATTTGTTGGGGTCACATCCGGGATATAAATATTTTCATCAAAATCATAGTCACATACCCAACCATTCACTTCAATATTGTCACTGCTGAACAGTTCATTGAGTTGTTCAACAGTATCTTTCAGAGTTGTCACACCTGAAACCTTTGTTGCGACATCAGCACCACCATTCACCGCACTATTTGCATATATTTTCGTGCCTATTATGGTCATATTCCCGGCATTGCTGACCCCACCGCCAAAATCATGTGCAGTGTTCCCGGTGATCTCACTGCCTGATATGGTACAGGTTGCAGCATACGAGCTGTTATAAACAGCACCGCCACAACTTACTGCACCACCATTTTTTATAATGCAGTCATTGATTTCAACCTGTGCATCACCATCTATGTTAATAGCACCACCCTCAAGGGCATAACAGTTTTCAAAAGTACAGGCATTGAACACACATGAACCTGATTGAACTTTTACCGCACCGCCAACACTTCCACTGCTTGAAAGATTTTCCTTGCTTCCAAAATTTTTGAACGTGCAATTTGTAAAGGTTGTTTCATGTTGGCTTGTTATCCAAGAATATGATGATACAATCCCACCACCGTCAAATGTTGTATTCATCACTTCTTCATGCGTATAACCAAAAATAATATAACCATCTGCTGACCCTCTTTCAATCGTCAGATGCTTGGAACTGCTGCCAATTTTAACAACATCACCCAAATCAACTACACCGTAAACAACAATTATGTCCCCATCCTGTGAATACTGCACTGCATTCTTAAAATCATACCAATCTGATACTACATGAACAGTTGGTGTTGTTTCTGCTTTTACTGCCATGCTTAACAGATTCACACATAACAGGCATACCACAAGCATACTAACCACAATCTTCTTTTTCTTCATCTTCTGAAACCTCCAAAATAATATTCCCCATGCAAAAGGGTAAAAGTATTATATCAGGGTTTCATATAACGCTTATATAAACGCTTGGTTTAATTGATTGATAACTTGTTAAGGTATTAAAAAAGCACGGTTATTTGACCGTGCCTACTGCATACTTTTTATCATATTTCTTTTTCATTTCCTGACGTTTCTTTTCTTCATCAGTGAATTTTTCCTTGACGGAATCCCCCATTGTTGTCATTCCTTCAATAGTCCCGTCATCTTTTCTTTTAATTTCCATAGATTGAACCACCTATTATAATCTTATGCTTCATCAGAATTGTAACACCTTCTAAGACAAAACAAAAGTCCCTGATCTGCACCAAGGACTTTTGCATTATCATTTTTATCCAATTCTATCCATAACAATGAAGTTTTGACCTTCTTGTTGTCTTATCAGAATAACGCCATCACCGACCGCCAAGCCATTGTGTACGGTAATGTCAATCGTTCCTACTGCATGAACGTGTGCGGGTGAAACAGGTGCAGTTCCTGAATTTACATCACCTGTATAGTAATAGTTTTTAATGTTTCCGGCTGTAATTTTTGTCTTGAAATCTGTCACATTTCTTGATAGAATCAACTGTTTTTCACCCAGTATCATCTTCTGTTCAACATTGATTTTCAGCGGTGAAGCACTCACCACTTCACCAAAATATACATTCACGGGTTTTGTTGATTCCATTGCATCAATCGCTGCCTGATGTACTTTCTTAACAATTCCATTTGCATCCATCTTTTATCTTGCCCCTTCCGTAATCGAATCTATTGCTTCACCCATTGCATCATCCAATGCGGTAATAAAACCGTCAATGTCTGTATCTGATGAAACATTATTATTGTTGGTTTGATTGATAGTTACTTCTGCGGTTGTGAACCTGTTAATGGCTTCCTGTTCCGCAATGTCACGCAAGTATTTCAATTCTTCCTCTGATACTTCCAAAGAATCCTTGATTTTACCTGTGTTATCGTCAATACTTCCAACACCGTCACCAATGCCGGAATTTGCTATTACATCATTGAAACCATCAGCATATGATGCCGGGTCAGGTACTTCCGTTT
This sequence comes from Falcatimonas sp. MSJ-15, assembly GCF_018918265.1. Lineage (GTDB taxonomy): Bacteria > Bacillota > Clostridia > Lachnospirales > Lachnospiraceae > Falcatimonas. The sequence goes on along the minus strand of NZ_JAHLQC010000011.1, from coordinate 23,991 downwards.
TACCAAACAAGTCTGACAAACTGAAATTTGATACTTTATCAGCAACGCCGTCACCCCAAGCTGCACCCGCATTGAAAGCATCTGATGCCCAACCGTCCTGAAACGCATCAAAGGTTGTGAAACCTTCATTGAACGCATCTGAAATACTGGTGTAGTCCTCTTTGTTTCCGGCTGCTTCACTTGCCTTGGCTGCATAGTCATCTGCTGCTGAACTGATGCCTGAATAATCAAAACTTACAAACGGCAACTTGTTCAAGGCTGCTGCTATATTTTCAATTACTGAACAGGCGGTTGATAACAGATTGTAAAACCATGACTGTACGTTGCAAATAGCATTGTGAAATGCCGTCATCATATTGGATGCAAGTGCTGCAATGGCGTTACCAATACCCAAGGCAATGTTTGCCACGGTAAGACCCAAATTCTTGAATAAAGCCCCTACCGTAAAAATACAACCCATTATGACACCGAATCCGCTGTTTGCAACTCCTGTCATCTTGGCTATTGCGTTACATACGGCAAAAATTATTGCAATAAGTGCGATCAGCAACATAATAATCCAAACAACAGGACACGCATATAAAGCACCGTTGTAACCCATCTGTGCAGCGGTTGCTGCCATTGTCTGCCCGGTAACTGCTGCCATAACAGCAATCTTTGCCGACATTGCCAATGAATGAATCATGCTTGCTGCTGCGGATGCTAACTCAATAGCTTTTACAATACCAAGGTACGCTGCATATACCGCTAACGCACCAATGACACCATAAATGATAGGACTAATCACTGACCAATTATCAGCAATGAAACCGCCTACTGTTCCGACAAGTTCAAAAATGTTTAATACAATATTTGCAAGTACTGCCATTGCTTCAATCGCACCATTTACAAAAGTTTGAACCGCCTGACTGTTCGCCAAATCGTTGATTCTTTGCAATACTGGACGGAACGCAACCAAAGCACTGTTTTTCATGCTCTGCCAAACATCTGCCCACGTCATAGGTAATGTTTCAAAGGCTGCGTTTGTCTGATCTGCTGCACCAAGCATTGCTGCAATAATTATATCAGATGTAACTTGTCCCTCTGCTGCAAGGTCTTTTAGTTCTCCTTGGGTAATTCCCATATATTCAGCAATCGTTTTTGTTACCGCTGAACCGTTTTCCATAACAGAAGTAAGTTCATCACCATTCAGGCAACCTTTGGCTAACGATTGCGTCAACTGTAACATTGCTGCACTTGCTTCCTGTGTAGATGCTCCTGAAAGTTTCATCTGCTTGTTCAACTGTTCAGCAAAAACAACAATCTGTTCTGAACTACTGAACGCATCACCCGCAAGATTTCCGATTTTGGCAACATTTGCAGCCATATCAGAAAATGAACCCCTTGAATTTTGTGCAGCAGCATAAACCATGTTAGTCAATTCTTCTGTTGATTGCAGATTGTCATTCATCAGATTCAATCTTGCCGTTGTGCTTGCAAGTTCATCAGAAATATCCAACGCCTTACCGACTGACTGAATACTGACATAGGCTGCAACTGCCCGTTTAATGGTGTTGGTCAGTTCATTTGCCTGTTGTGTTCCGGCTGAAATTTCCTGATTGAAACGCCCCTGTTCATCCACATTGTCACGGATATACCTTTCTGTGTTGCCAACAGCATTATTAAGCATATTCTGCTGTGTAACAGCCTGATTCAGTGATCTTTCTATTGCTGAAAGTTGCTGTTCAATTTCATTGCCACCTAAACCAAAAGGATTTTCTACTGAAAAGGCAAGGTTTGCTTGTATCTGCTCTATAAGAGCATTTACCCGTGACATTCTGTTAGTGACTTCATCCGGCAATACATCAACTGTTGCAGCAGTTTGGTCAATCTGCTGTTGCATTGATAATACATCATTCAGTTGATTTCTGATATTTTCGATACGTTGACCGATTTCACCTGTCGGGGGTGCGTTTGGCTGAATATCCAATGTTAAAGGTTCAGGATTTTCAACCAAAGGATCAGGAAGTACCGGGTTTACATCCACGTTAATCACCTGACCGTTTCCCCCATCCACAACAGGCTGTGCAACACTTGGTGCTGTTGGTCTGCTTGCTGCTGCACTAAGTTCATCCATAGCAGCAGTTGCTTGATTGATTTCTTCTGTTGCTGCCTGAATACTGCTTGTGTCAACATTTGAACTAACAGCCTGTGATGCTTCATATGCAGCAGCAGTCATGTTATACATAGATTCAACAACACCCTGTGCAACATTAGAAAAATTGTCCTGTAAGACAATACCTGTTTGAATGGATGACATTCATTCACCTTCTTTCTAAAAATTTCTTTACTTTATTTTTGAATTTATCTAAAAGTGTCTGCTTGGGTTGGCTTGCAATATATTCAGCCTTTACACACCGTCTTTTTATTTCCCACTCCAACACATTAAGATACATTTTTACATACGCATCAGGCGTTTCCACCTTCTGCATCTTCTGCCGTGCATATTCCAGTTGTTCATCTGTATGCCCCATAACACGCAACAGCATCTTTCTTGTGACTTCATAAGCCGGGGCAGCGGTATTCAAAACCAAAATACCCTGATTAGTCAGATAAATTTCTTTATCCAATGATGTCCCCGGTAACAGAGTCAGTTCTTTAATATACCCGGCATGAACATAATGCTGATTGACACACCAAAGATTTTCATTCACAACTTCAATGTTCCCGTTCATGCTGTCCCCCTGTTCCAACCAGTGCATCTACTTCTGTAATGATCTTCTGTAATTTGCTGATGTACGGTCTTAACAACTGCTGACAGTAAACAGAATTTTTGATGTGTTTCTGATATTTTCCACTTGCTTCTTTCAGTTTCAGAAGTTGTAATTGAATCATTTCCATAAGCACTGAACTTTGTTCAATGGCTGTTTTTCTTTCAGGTGTCACCCAGTCCTTTGTGATCTTTCCGGCGGTGTCCTTCTGTATTACCTTCATCAGCCGTTCAGCCTGAATTGAATACCCAAGGCACACATTTTCAAATCGTTTCTTATTATCCATGAAAAGATAGTTGTTCACCTTGACCTGTTTTTTCACTGCATTTTGAGATGTGCAGTTTTCAATGTGTTTTATTTCCTTCCTGTTGTGGCGTACTGTTTTCATCATTTCTTTGCCCTTTCTGACCTCATATAACCGCCATATAGCAATTATTTGTTGTCCTGTGCTGAATTGTCTGTCTGTAATATTTCAATCGCACTTTGAAGCAGTCTAATCAGTTCCTGATTTCCTTTATTGGCTGCCAAATCAATGCTGACGGTCTTACCTATGCGCTTCTGACCATCCTTGTCTGTGAACTGCGGTTTTGATACCGCCAATCGCTGACCATTGCGATATAAACGAAATTCACCGCTTATCACAGTTACTAAATCCGGCTGTTCTGTTTCATAGAATTTATTCATATTCTGTATTTCCTTTCCGTTCAAATAAGAGTGCAACATTTCCCATATTCAAATACACCCCGGACTATCCACAAAAGTCCGGGGTATTTTATCAAAAATTATACTGTTGCCTGATAGTAAATAGCCTTTGCCTTGTTCTCAAGTACAAAAGAATCATAGGCAATTCTACCTTCTACCAATGAACCGCTGATACCTGGTGCATCCTCATGTACCTTGTATTCGCTTAATTTTGTCGGTGATACAGTTGCACAAGGGTGTGCGACCATAAAACCAAATTTCTTTGGTAATCTTGTAGCCGGAACTTTTACAACTAGTGCCCCGTCGATCATAGCCACAACGCCCTTTAATCTCAAATCATTACCAATGTCTGTTTCCATGATAATGTCCTTGCACTGCTTAATCAGAAGATATGTGTCAGGCGTAACAACAATAATTCTTCCATTTTCCGGCACTTCTGCATTATCTAATGCAGTATTCGCCTTTAAGATTTCTGTGCAAATATTTTCTTTTGTAAGTTCAACCGCTGTTGGCTTAATTCCCGCACCAGTACACATTTTTGAATAAGTGTGAGTATCTACTTCAGGAATAACTTTCTCACGCAACTGTCTTGAAAGTGCAGTGCTTGCCTTTAATACACCGCCTGTTTCGTTTTCATCCAATTTGTCGATTGCAAATGTGAATGATCTGTCTTTGCTAAGTGTGAATTCCTCTGTTGTGGCATCCAAGCCCTGAATCACTCCATATCTTGACTGATTTCCTGAACTACCGTCTCTGTCATAGTCTGACATTTCAGCTGTAGACACCTTATACACTTTTACTGTCTTTGCACCATCAAATTCAAAGTCCTTATTTGTCAGTAATGATGTTTTACTTTCCGTAGTAAACATTTCATCTACATACGGTAAAAATTTGGTTACTAAATTGATAACTGCCATAGTTTAACGCTTCCTTTCTTTTCGTCAGCGAAGCCCCATAGCCTTTCTAATATTAAGATCGTCTGCATCCCCATCCCCCGCATTTACTGGGGATGTTGGTACACCCGGTGTGAAACTCTTAAATTGTATTGACTTAGTTGCATTCGCTTTATACTCATTAAATACTGTTTCTATTGTTGAAATGCTCTTTTTCAATGTTTCTTCATCCTTACAGTTCAGAGCATCAAATAACTGTACAGGTAGTCCTTTTTCTGATAACATTTCCTTTGCAGACATATGAAGTTCACGCTGCGCAAGTTCCTGTTCCCTTTTTGCAAAATCTGCATCACCGTTATTCTTTGACTTTTCTTTTGCAAGTCTTTCCTGAACAATACGGTTCACATCTTCCTGTGTAAAGGTTTTTTCCCCTGTTTCCTGACTGGTTGCCGGGTCTGCATTCTGATTCATGTTTTTTTCTTCCATGATTTTCTCCCTTCTTTTTACGTCCGAAGTTGACTAAATTTACCAAACAAAAAAGGCATGAGCATAACTGACCAAATCAATCAAAAATCAGTTATTCCCATGCCTTAACAATCCAAAATTAAAGCTAACACTACATCAAGAAAACAGTTAAAATCATGTAGTGCGGTACTCATGCCGTTATTCTGTTGTATATATTATTATACTATATTTAGTGGTTGTAGTCAATAAATACAGCTTATTTTGTATATTCTTTAGGCTTGGGGATAGTTAAAACAGTATGCAAAAAACCATCTTTTGGTGCTGTTTCTTTTACTTTGGCATCAGGGAAAAGTTTTTTCACTATTGCTTCATGTTTTGCCTTTTTCTCTTTTTCATTCTCTGCATATGTAACTTTAATTTTCATCTTCATCATCCTTTCTGTCAGGGTTTCAACAGTGTAACCATTAGGAAACCCCAACCATTCAAAACCGCTATTTTCCTATGTTTCTTGTCATCCGGCAGCACCTAAAACCAAGCATTTGCCACCCTGATGCCACCAACACACGCTTTTTAGGGTGTCAGAAATGTCACTATGCCATTATTTCAGTATGCTTTTAACTGACGGAATGATGATCTGCTGTCCTGTTTCCCAGTCATAAAAATATTCTTTCAGTTCCATCAGGCTACACTTTTGCAACAATGGATGCTTTCCACTGGTCACCAATCTGATTGTCTTTGCACTGTATGTTGTTTTACAGATGATTCCTTGAAATCTCATGTTTTCCAATGCTTGCAGCACTATCACATAATTTCTGAATTTCTCCCGGTGCATCCTACTATCAAGAACGAAATCCAAGTAATTGAACGGGAAATCAAACTGAATGTCATGTGCAGCAGCATATTTTTTCATTCTGTATGCTATTTCATCATAACCGCCCTTGGTGTTGTTCTGTATTCCGGTGTATTTCACACCGCTGCACACCCGGCATTTCAAGCTGTTCCCGGTAATATACAAATACTGAACATTCTTTGAACAATACGGACATACAAAAAACCGTTTCTTTCCGAACCCAGTATTTTGATATGCAAGCATCAGATCATGCTTTTTACCGATCACATCCAAAGTGACCTGAATAGCATTGTCTTTAATTTTTCCCTTCAAATCTCTTACATCAATTCGTGTCATCAAATCACCTTCTTTCTGCATATGCCTTTTTAGGGACTGACAAATCTGACAATACGCACGTGTGCGCGAACAAAACCCTAAATACTAACTTTATTTTCAACCATCAATTTTGTAATATCCCAATATAGGGCATTTTTCACTTTTAATACTTTCCCGATTTTGTTTCACTGATTAAAAAAATCTGAAATTTATGTTTTCCAACTCACGATTTATGTAAAATTATTCAACTTTTTTATTCAAAAATCATTTAAAACTGATACTTGATAAAACAAATTGCCACATGATAAACTATGGTTGTTCAGGTCATGTGTTTACCATGTGGCAAGCCCCTTGTATAGTCCTTATGATTATTCAGGGGCATTTTCTGTTATTGTCACTAACTTTAACACCTGTTCAAATTCTTCATGTCTTAAATGGGAAAGTTCAACCATTCCATTCAGTAAAGACCAAAGTCTATCTATATGTTCCTTTGCCCTTTCTGCATCATCTATTATGTCACTGCATACGAGTTCACCTGTCATATATTCAGCAAGTTCAATCATAGACATGAGATAATCAAAAGATATTGCAAGATTGTTTAATTTTTCATAGTCCTGTCTATTCATCAGCTTCACCTTCTCTTTCTTTCAAATCCGACATTTTACTACCAGTAAGTGCACAAACATAAGTATATGCAAGCTGTGTTTCTCTTGGTTTGTCTTTTAACATTGCACACATATCAAATACCATTTTCTTCCAATCTGTGTTTACCTCTAAAGTTTTCTTCATGATCTACCACCTGATTCCTTTCTTTGCTTTTTGATAAATTCAATTTCAATTTCTGCATCACCTACTAACGAATAAAACTCTTTAAATATAGGCAGCAGTTTCATATACATTTCATCACTGCAAGTACACAATTTTTCAGCAATATCCAACACAATCATGAAAGTTTCCACTGTTTCCGGCTCTGCATTATTCAATAGAATAAAATGTTTATTCTGCCTGTCTATGTATGGATGTTTAACAATAGCTTCATACTGATTCATATTTTTTCACCAATCCTTTCTATGCTTGGCACTATTCGGGTACTGTTGGCACTATTTAAGGGGTAAATTATATTATTTTTATATTTTTTACTTATGTAACACAACACACAAAAAAATATATTAAAGAGTTCACCCAAACAGTGCCATACAGTGCCACATTGATTTTTATTGTTTTTTAACCGTACCGTATAACAGTACCTAACGGTAGCCATACAGTGCCACTATTCAGAAAACATTTTGATTGACTTCCTTTTCTTTCCTGTTCCTATATGTCCGGTTATGATTTTTGTTCCCAATGTTCGGTTAATGCTCTTTGAAAATGTCAGGTTACTTCCCGGCTGAAATCCACTGTCAGCACAAAATACCTGATACCTTTTATAAACATCAGCAGTTGGTTCATTGATAATGCTTTCCTTTCCTACTTCATCAATAAATGCAAGAATAGGGTTGTTTTCCCTCTCATAGCTTTCCTTCTGCTGCTCTGACTTTGCCGGAATTGTAAAGGATTTATTTTTCAAAACATCTGCAAGCCCATCCAAGGCGCACTGTATGAAATACTCTATATGTTCCGGCTGTTCTAGTTTGTACCTGATAAGTGGATCATAGTCAGGGGTATCTTTTGTAAATTTCCCATTCAAAGGGATAAATAACAACCTTCTAAGCACTGCCCCGGTAGGGTCTTTCATGTGCGGTATATCATTTGCTGAATAAATGTGCATTGCATAAGATGCAAAGTTAATTGGTGGTTTGCCTTTTTCCTCTGCTTGAACTTCTTCACCTGTTACCAGTTTTTTAAAAATTGAAGTATCTGCAATATACACATTTGATATATCATCACCGATATTTGCCAACTTACCATATAGTGTAATTGTAATAAACCTGTTCCCAAGAGTACCTATATCAGCAGCAGAGTAATTATTTTTTCCAAGCATACATTCTACTAAATGAATATACGTACTTTTCCCGTTATGCTTGTCCCCCACCAGTATAGCAGCCATACCACCACCAACAGCAGCCGATCTGTATAGACACGCCCCGGCAACTTCTTCTAATGAATATCGTATGTCTTTATCACCACATGACAATTTATCAAGCATACTATCCACTAAATCTGATTTTGCATCAGGGTTATAGTTCCAAGGTATTTTATTTGTAATGATATACTGTGGACTGAACTGCTCTAAACTGTCAGTGTTCAGGTTATATACTCCATTCTTGAACGCTATCAAATTCAGATCTGCATTTCTTTCTTCCCCAACACACACTACATTTAGGTATTTCAGCACCTCATTCCTTTGATTGGATGTCAGGGAAGGAATCTCCCTCACCATTGCCCTTTCAATCGCATCATAACCGGGTACATAGATACCATTTTCATAAATATGAAGCTGACCATTGATTTTTTTCACATGGTACAGTGTCCTGATATGTTCTGCAAATTTGTCATGCGAAAACTTGTTCTTTGTGAAGAAAACCGACTTCTTAAACGCTTCATCCCTAAGAATCACATCCAGTTCTTTTTCTTCCAGTGGTTCAGCAAGCACATACTGGTTGATTATCCTGATTGTATCCTTAATATCATCTTCATCAAGTCCGGCATTCTGCAAAGACAGGATATAGGCGTACAATGTGCTGTTCCTACCGTCACCCTCACCCATATTCGTAAAATCTATGCTGCACTTTGGCAACGGTGTAAAATACTTGGGTAATTCCTGATAAGGCTGTTCATTATAAATTGGTGTGCGTTCAACACCGTTGAACCTTAAACACTCACCCGGCAATGAATAACCGGGGTGAAAATCTACCACAACACCACAGGCAAGCATTACTTTGTCTGACTTTTTCAGTGACATATTACTGTTAATCATCAGTACATGAACACCTCTGCCACCTTTTCGATCTGTCATATAGCAAGCTAATTTCTCCCCTTTGATGATATTCTGCAAAATCTCATTATGGGGTTCTTCATCTGCATCTATAAGTACTGTATTAGGTTTCATTATTCCGCTAAAACCATCAAAAGTATCTGCTTCTGATAAAGTTAAAAGGTGCGGATTTCTACCGGGGAACTTCTTTCCCTTCTGATTCTTCACAAAGCCTTTGTAAAGCCCTGTTTCATCAAAATCTATCACTTCATTTTCACCGCCTTCCTACTTATATTTTTTATTCGTTTTAACATTCATTCCTTGGTTAGTTGTCTAGGTTACATCTTCTAAGGTGCTGCAACACCTATTTACTGATATACTTTTGATATTTTTCTTTAACAGAATCAGTAACACCACTTTTATAAATTTTTCGGATGTCACTGATAGTTTCATCTTTCAAAAGTTTCAGCCAATCAATTAAATCTTTGCTACTATTGGCAAAGCTGCAACATTTACCATTAGCGTATTCAATCCGGTATCTCATTCAATCACCGCCCTCTAAATCAATCAGACTTTCTACTGGTACATCAAGTGCTTTGGCAATTTTGCCAACTGTTGCGGGCTTACAGTTATTCCCGGCTGAAATTCTTCTGTATGTCTGATATTGAATATTTACCACTTTACATAAATCATATGGATTCATACAAGCAGTAGCCAAGGCAATCTGTAATTTAGAATTGTTAATTTTCAATGTGTCTACCTCTCTTTCATTTTCTATTGACAGATATTTGTTTATCTGTTATAGTCACTTTATCAGATATTTGTTTATCTGCCAATAGATGTTTTTTTATCTGTTATTTTTTCATCATTTATGATATACTCGAACATAGAAGGTGGTGAAAAAGTGACAATAGGTGAAAATATACGAAAAATCAGAAAAGAAAAGGGGTTGACCCAAAAAGCACTTGGTAAACTATGCGGAATAAATGAAGCCAATATAAGAAAATATGAAATAAACTCAAACATAACCCCCCAACTAAAGACTATAGAAAAAATAGCAACCGCCCTAGAAGTAAAAGTTGCTGATTTAATGGGGATATCTGACTATTTGGATGAAGTGGAAAAGGAAATACATGAAACAACTTCATTCAAAGATTATTTAGGTATTTTAGGCTATGAAATACATGAAAGCCCTTATAATGATAAATGGGTGATCAATATTAAAAATTCCAATACTGAAGTCTATATCAGCCGTGAAGAAATGGACACATTAGAACGTACTACCAAAGAAAACATTGATTTGAGAATCACCAAATATATAAGTGATGGAAAACATAATCAATAAAGTATATTTTTAATCAATGTAAATAATGCTAAAAACCGCCCCGGTTGCAGCCGGAACGGTTTCAATAGATGTAACCCATAAACCATATAAAGGAATATGTGATACTTCCAAGACAGATACAGTATAGCACATTCCTTTGTTAAATGCACCATTTTTTAGAAAGGATGTGCTTATTTTATGAAAGGTTCAGTAAGAAAAAGAGGTTCAACATGGTCATACTATTTTGACCTTGGAAAAGTTGACGGAAAACGCAAAAGAAAGGAAAAAAGAGGTTTTCGCACCAAGAAAGAAGCAGAAGCAGCACTTGCCAAGGCTCTGAATGAATACAACAATGCGGGAGCAGTTTTTGAACCTACTGAAATCACGGTTGCTGACTACCTGAACCAGTGGTTTGACCTGTACTGCAAGACCAACCTGAAATATAATACACAAGTCGGTTATTTGCGAATCATTCAGGGGCATTTGATTCCCAAGTTTGGCGTGTACCGCCTGAAAGCGATCACCCCGGCAATATTACAGGAATATGCCGTTGAACTGAAAATGAACGGTAATTCTAAAAGTCACATGATCGGCATTTTGTCCGTATTCAGTGCAGCGTTGAACTATGCTGTTGAACCAATGCACTACATCACTTCAAACCCTATGCAGTATGTCAAATTTCCCAAGGTTGAAAAAGCACCAAGAGAACGCATCATTTTGACCTTGGACGAATGGCAGCGAATCATTGACCGTTTCCCGCCTGATTCCCGTTATCATATTCCGCTTATGATCGGTTTTTATACTGGTTTGCGTATCTCTGAAACCTTTGCCCTAACTTGGGATGATATAGATCTTGATAACCGCACCATCAGCGTCAACAAACAGATTGTAAAGCGTAACTTTGGGGCAGATGTTAGAAAGGTTGTTGAACAGAAGGGAAAGAAAGAACAGCGATCATCATGGTATTTTGGCACAACCAAAACAGTCACATCAAACCGAACTGTGAAGTTTGGTGAAACTCTATACCGGGCATTAAAGGCTGAAAAGGTCAGACAGGCAAAGAATGAAATGAAGTACGGTGAATATTACACCATCCATGTCATCAAGGTTGAAAAGGATGAAAAAGGCAACGATATGAAGCGTATAGTTCCAATTCAGAAATGTGTCAATACGCCTTTGCCACGGGTTCACATGGTCTGCATTGCAGAAAATGGTCAATATACTTCAACCGATTCCTTCAAGTTCTGTTCAAGGGTCATTCATAAAGAACTGCTGCTTGCCTTTGATTACCATTCATTAAGGCACACCCACGCCACACTGCTGATTGAAAACGGTGCTGATGTAAAGGATGTTCAGACCCGGTTGGGACACACCAACATTGAAACCACCTTGCAGACTTACGTGCATGATACCGAAAAGATGGTTGAACGCTCTGTTGATCTGTTTGAACAGCTCACACGGGCAAAAACATCATAATAACTACATATAGACCTGAAAAAGCACTGAATCCGTCAAAAGTTCAACGGGTTCAGTGCTTTTCTTGTGTTCAGTGAAGTTTTTTAGAATTAGGGTGGCAAATGGGTGGCAAACCGCCCTTTTCCACACTTCAAAAACCTTGCAAATGCTTATTTTATGCGGGTTAAACTGCAAATTGTTTCCACATGCCCCGTTCCAGCAAACATATCCACAAGTGCAGCCTTAACAACTTTATATCCCTTTTCTTTTAATATCTCAAGATCCCTTACAAGACTTGTTGGCTTACAAGAGATGTATACCATATTATCAACACCATAGTTAATAATCTTATCAAGTGCTTTAGGATTAATTCCCTCTCTTGGTGGATCAAGAACTATAAAATCCGGTTTATCAGTTATTCCATCAATAACTTTAAGAACATCACCTGCTATAAATTCAAGATTATCAAGTCCATTAAGTTTTGCATTGACTTTAGCTGCCTCAACAGCCTCTTCAACAATCTCAACGCCAATAACTTTTTTTGCAACCGGTGCAAGTATCTGTGCTATCGTACCAGTTCCACTATATAAGTCAAATATCACTTTATCTTTAGTATCACCGACATATTCTCTTGCTTTGCTATATAATACTTCTGCACCAAGCGAGTTAGTCTGAAAGAATGAAAACGGTGTTATCTTGAATTTAAGTCCTAAAAGTTCTTCATAGAAAAACTCTTGTCCATATAATACTTCTGTTCCTTCATTAATAACAGCATCTGCAAGCGAATCATTATTAGTATGAAGTATTCCAACAATCTTACCTTCAAGAGTAAGTCTGTTAAGTTCTGTCACAAGCTGTGTCAGATCATGATTTTCACTTGTAGTTGTTACAAGATCTATTAATATCTCTTTTGTCTTAACAGCTTTTCTAACTATAAGATGTCTAAGATATCCTGTATGCTGCATCTTATGATAAAAGTCAACTTTTCGCTCTGTAAAATAATTAAGTACACACTTTAGAATCTTATTATAATCTGTATCCACAATCTTACAGTGTGAAACTGTCACAATATCATGAAAGCTACCTCTTTTATGCATTCCAAGTGCAAGTGGTCCATCTTTTACTTCATCACCAAAAGAGAACTCCATCTTATTTCTATAAGCAAGATGCTTAGGACTTCCAAGTATTCCCTCAAATTCATAATCACTTATCACAGAATCTAAAAGGCTCTTAACTTGTCCTTCTTTTATCTTAAGCTGTTCTTCGTAAGGTAATGACTGATATGTACAACCACCACATATACCAAAGTGTTCACATACATCTTCTACAGTCTCAAGTGGCGATTTTTCAACAACTTCTACAAGTCTTCCTTCACACTTATCTTTACGCATCTTAGATATTGTATATCCAACCTTCTGTCCCGGTATTGCATTTTTAATTATAACTTTTCTATCTTCTGCATAAGTCACTGCCTTATTTGGAAAATCAACTCTTTCAATTACACTTTCAAAATACTGTCCTTTTTTCATATAAATCCTTTCACTCATACACTTATCTAGACATTTACGAAACCTACATTTTCAAACATTCAATTGAAAACTTTACTATATTATAATCAATCTTCTTTATAAAATCATAGTTTCACAATTACCTAATATCTTTATTATCCATTTTTATATATTTGCATAGTAGTATATACGACAAAAATCCTCACTGTAAAGTAAGGATATATGTCTTTAGTATATAATACTACGTTATCATTTTATTCATCAACATTAAAATGAATTATGTTACATTAGAATTGTCTATTCTCTTCATCATTTTTCTTATCTTTTGCCTTAACTGGTTTGAATAGGATTCTTCCAAGTAATCCAGCACCACCAAAGATAAGAACAAGAACTCCTGCCCATTCAAACAATGACATTGTTGAAAGATACATTCTTGTTGATGCAACAACTGCTGCTATTATTAACAAAATTGTGAGTCCAAGAAAGACTTTACATCCAAATGACTCTGGTTTTACAAAGCATAATACAACAGCAATTATAAATGGAACTATTACCATTCCTGAATTAACACCAAACCCTCCAAGTGTAAATCCTGAAAAAAAGCTGCTTGATACATTAACTTTTGTTGAAAACCAATAAAGTCCTACAACAAGCATTGCAAGTCCACCAAGGAACTCTAACAATTCATTTTCCTGTTTCTTACTATTCATTATATTATCTCCTCTGTATCTTTATATTAATATCTAAAATTTACTTACTTAGTATCTTAATATATAACCACTAAAAACCTAACGCGTTTTTCATAAAAATACCGCGTAACCTGATATAGTCATCATACACGTCAGGCCCGCGGTAATTCTTAACTACTCTTCTTCGTCTTCGAATGATGGTCCATCTTCTTCGTCATCTTCATCATCAAAAAAGTCATCATCGAAATCGTCTTCATCAAAGTCATCTTCAAAATCTTCAAGGTAATCTGGTGTAAAATATCTGTAAACTGCATATGCAATTCCTGCAACTGCAGCTATAGCACCTATTACTGCCAATACCCAAAGAACAGCATTCTTATGTTTCTCTTCCTGCTCTTTTTTATTAAGCAACTCATTCAATTTTGAAGTTGTAAGTAACTCCTCCAACTTATTCATGGGCAATGCACATCCTTTCCTCATAAATCGAAATCTTCTTAATATATAATATATATTATACCACCAAACATGTAATTTTACTATAAATTTTTTAGCATTTTACAAGTTTAGCAAATGAAGCAAACATTTTCTTAGTTCCAGCAGTATCAAAATCAACTGTAACTTCGTAATCTCTGCCACCGTCTTTTATATCGACAACTTTTCCGATTCCAAACTTAATATGCTTAACATTATCACCAATACCATAAGATAATGTCGCTTTATTGCCTGAAGGAGTCTTATCAAATATATTACTTGATGAAAGACTTGAATAGTTAGTCCTTACTGGTGTTCTTACCGGTGTATTTCTCTTAAATACACTCTCATCTTTTATAACTCTATTTTCTTTAGAGACTCTTCTCTCAGATGTCTCTTTTCCATCAACTTTCAAAAGGTTACGTGGAATCTCTTTAACAAATCGTGACACTTTATTATACTGTGTCTCACCACGAATCATTCTCTGTTTCGCAGCACTTAAGTTAAGTTCCTTCATAGCTCTTGTTATTCCAACATAAGCTAACCTTCTCTCTTCTTCAAGAGCATTTGGATCTTCAGAAGTTATAGTCATATAACTTGGAAAAAGGCCATCCTCAAGTCCGGCAAGATATACAACCGGATACTCAAGTCCCTTAGCACTATGAAGTGTCATAAGTACAACTCTGTTAGTATTCTCATCAAGGTTATCTATATCTGCAACAAGTGCAACCTCTTCAAGAAATCCACTTAATGTTGGTTCTTCTGCTGTATCATCATAGTTCTTAGCTTTAGTTATAAGTTCATTAATATTCTCAACGCTCTGTTCAACTTCATCTTCAGTCTCTGTATCTTTCAGATATTGTATATAGCCTGTATCTTCAACAACATCTTCAACAAGCTCTGTAACACTATATACAGAAGCTTTACTTCTTAACATCTGAATCATATTAGTAAAAGGTTCAATCTTTGATGCACCTTTTGATATAGTAGATATATTTCTTGCATCTCTAAGAGCATCGTAGAAACTTATCTCATTCTCATCAGCATATATTGAAACTCTGTCAATAGTCGTCTGTCCAATACCACGCTTAGGTACATTAATAATCCTCTTAACTGCAACATCATCAGTAGCATTATCTATTGTCTTAAGATATGCAAGGATATCCTTAATCTCTTTTCGTGCATAGAAATTAACTCCACCAAATACTCTATATGGAATATTATTCTGAACAAATTTTTCTTCAAGTGCTCGTGACTGTGCATTTGTTCTATATAATATTGCTATATCTCTATAATCATATTTTCTTTCTTCCACCTTAGTTTTTATATCACTTACGATACCATTGGCTTCATCAAATCCAGTATTATATGCAGTAAAATTAATCTTCTCGCCTTCGCCATTATCAGTCCATAAAGTCTTTGACTTTCTCCCATAATTATTACTTATAACCTGATTGGCAGCATCAAGAATATTCTGTGTTGAACGATAATTCTGTTCAAGTTTTATAACATGTGCATCATTAAATATCTTCTCAAAATCAAGAATATTATTAATATTTGCACCTCTAAATCCATATATAGACTGATCATCATCACCAACAACGCATAGATTTCTATATTTACCGGCAAGCAGACTTATAAGCTTAAACTGTGCTGTATTAGTATCCTGATACTCATCAACCATTATGTACTTGAATCGTTCCTGATATGACTCAAGCACATCTGGATTCATTCTAAACAATTCAACAGTCTTAAATATCAAATCATCAAAATCCATTGCATTATTACTCTTAAGCTGTTTTTGGTATTCACTATATGCCATTGCTATTTTTTTCATACCAAAGTCATTCTGTGTTTCTTTTAAAAACTGTTCTGCTCCTATAAGTTCATCCTTACAGGCTGATATCTTGCCAAGAATTGCCTTTTCTTTAAGATTTTTAGTATCAATCTGAAGTTTTTTGCATACTTCTTTCATAACAGTTTTTTGATCATCTGTATCATATATTGTAAAAGAATTCGTATAACCAATTCTGTCTGCGTATCTTCTTAGTATTCTGACACACATGGAATGGAATGTGCTAACCCATACACTTTCAGCACCAAATCCAATCAGATTATCAACTCGCTCTCTCATCTCTCCGGCAGCCTTATTAGTAAAAGTTATCGCTAGTATATTCCATGGATTAACACTTTTCTCTTCAATAAGATATGCTATTCTATGAGTAAGCACTCGTGTTTTACCACTTCCTGCACCTGCTAATATCAGTAGTGGTCCTTCTGTTAAAAACACAGCTTCCTGCTGTTTATTATTTAAGCTGTCATATATGCTCATCTGTTCCAATTCCCTTCTGCATCTTATTTAATATCTTACTATAATACGATGTCAGTTTTAAAAGTTCAAGTGCTTTATGATTTTATTTTTATTCATATACAGTTACTAATAGCAATTATACTAACTTTTGACCACATTCTGAACAGAATTTTGCTCCATTAGTAGGTGTACCACAATTAGGGCAGAACTTTGGTGCTGTACCATTACCAGCCGGCTGCTGTGATGTCTGCTGTGGTTGATTCTGATTCATATTCTGGTTAGGCATCTGCTGATTATAACCCTGATTCATCATATTGTTATTATACATATTGTTAACCATCTGCTGCCCCATCATCATTCCCATCTGCATACTTGCCATATCAACTGCAGCTCCAGTTCCTCTCTGTCCGCCTTTTGACATAGCATCTGTAACTGCAAATGCCTGATATTTAGCCATATCGCCTACCATAGACTGTGATGCAGCCTTAGCCTGCATATCCTGAACTTCTTTTGGATATGTAAAACTAGAACAATTAAATGCTGTACATGTTAATCCTCTCTTTATTAACTGCATATCAAGATCAGTCTTAATACCATCTGCAATCTCGATTGAGTTCATCTGAAGATTAAACATATCTTTACCTTCTCTTGTAATCCACTTCATGAGTAATGGATCAAGCATTGATAATACATATTCTCTTATATCCTCAACTGTATACATTCTCTTTATTCCTGCAAGAGATTCAATAAGCTGAAGATAGTCATTGACTTTAACATCAAATGTACCAAAGGCTCTTATTGGCATTCCACCTGGAAGCCCTGGTGCCGGAATACTTATTGCATTCTTAGTTCCCCATTTAACATTAAAGATCTTAGTATTAATAAATAATACTTCTGCTCTCATTCCACTATTGAAACCAAACTTGAATCCTTTTAATGTTGAAAGAAAAGGTATGATATCTGACTCAATATCAAAGCTTCCCTCATCAGTAAAGATACCTTCAACTTTACCATTATACATAAATATGGCATCCTGTCCCTGTCTTATAACAAGTTTACTGCCTTTTTTTATTTCTTTGTTTGACCATTTCCAAAAGATTATATCATCTCTATATTCTTCCCATTCTACTACATTTGCAAACTGACCACCTAAAAATCCCATTTTTACGCCTCCTGTTAATCATATTAATTATTTGTATCTATTCTCTATTAATACTTATTTTGATTTCACTCTCTGGTTATACCATACTCACATTTTATTCTATAATACAATATCTTCGTTCTCTATATAAGTATTCTCATAGAGCATTTCTGACTCTTTAAGATAATCATTTTCATATCTCATATTTGAATCTTCTAAATATGCATATTGTGTATCAGCAACAGCTTTACCACTATCAGTCTTACTTCCACCTTCTGAGTAGAAATATATACCTATAATAACAGCTAGTATAGCGGCAATTATTATACCTATTTTTACAAAACTCTTAGGATAATCTCCTTTTATCTTTCCATTTTGACCATTTATTACCACATTATAATTCTTGCCTTTATAGTTATATGATGTTGTATATACTGGAACTATAATATGCTTATATGATTCATTACTAAAATCTGCTCTTAGATGAATATCCTTAACATCATCATACCTTCTTAAAACATCCTGCCTTGCCATATTTCTTAACTGACTATTCATATCAGCAACTGCTTGATGATGTGCAGTATCCAGATCCACACTATAACATTCTGATATATATCCTGATATATATTCAGGAGAATATGATGCAAGTTCCTTTGTATTGTAAGGTTCAACACTTTCTAGTAAAAAAGCTTTATCACTTTTTACTGCTTTAACAAGCACATCATCAAAGAACTTATCAACATGACCTCTTGTATGATACCAATCAGTTTCCGTCTTAGTCTGTGTATTTCCATCTTTGTCTTTATATGTAACAGTTCTATGTTTTCCACCCATAGCTGTATAATCTGCTTTAGCTTTAGCGTCGAATGTCCAATATGGAAGATATACGCCTTGTATCTTATCATTTTGATAAAGATTCTTTAAAGCATTAGGTGCTAACCATCTTCCATTAACCCATTTTCTAAATATCTCATTTACATGATTCTGATCTATCGCAAATGGTATAATACCATCAGGAATAATTGAATCAAGCTGTCTCTGTGATAATACATACTGCGAACCACAATATGGACATTCTACAGCTGTTATATTCTTACCTACTTCTATTACTGCACCACATCCGGTACATTCCATTGTTGTTGTTGGTTTCTCTTCCGGCTTTAATGTTCTACGTGCCTCAAGTGTAAGCTTATGCTCTACAATACTATCCTTATCATTAGCTATCTCTATCTCTGTATTACAATTAGGGCATTTTAATTTTTTACTTACTACATCATATACCATTACACTACCACATGCTTCACAGCGGTATACCTGTTCTTCCATACACATTCAACTCCCATCTCATATTTTTATATCTCGTATATTATATATCGTATTTTTGCCACAAAACATCGTACTTTTAGCACAAAATAGCACTCTTTCGTCACAAAAAGGAATCTGTAAGCAGACACTTACAGGTTCCTTTAATGATATATAACTTAATTAATTATTTACCAAGCTGAGCTTTTAATGCTGCTAATTCATCATCTACTTCAGAATCACTTGTAGATGGTGTATCATATTTGCTTGCTAAATTATCTATTGATGTCTCCTGTGCTGAAGAGTTTAATTCAGACATTGCGTTTGCTTCATCAAGCATCTTGTTTGCTTTTTCTTCCATTCTTGCAAAAGCTGAAAGGTTATTAGAAGCTCCAACTCCAGAAGCTCCAATTTTATTAATCTTCTGCTGTGTCTTTGCTGCTGCAACTTTAGCTTTAATGGCATCTCTTCTTGCATTAAGATCATTAATATCTGCTACAAGTTTATCATGCATCTGTCTCATCTTAGTTGCATTTTCTGCTGCAAGCTGATATGTCTGCTGAAGTGAAGCTAATTTGTCTGTATATATCTTCTTCTGTGCTAAAAACTGACGAGCATCTGCATCATTTCCTGCTGCAACTGCTTTTTCTGCATATGTCTGCATCTTTGTTATATTAGCTGTACATTCATCTAATGCTCTTCTTGCTCTTGTCTCTTCTGCCATTACAGAAGCAGTTTCTGCTTTTACTTTACCTAAATCACTCTCTAAATTTCTCAGATACTGATCTATCATTTTTTCTGGATCTTCTGCTTTATCCAATAATGCATTAATATTAGCTGACATAATGTCTTTAAATCTTGTCATAATTCCCATATTCTTTATCCTCCTTGTGTTTAACACGCTTTTTACAATTATTATTATATTACACCGACTATCAAAAGTCACTAGATTTTTCTGCACTTAACCATATATAATATAGCTTAAAATGCACTTTACTTATTATCGCTAACAGTAATCTTACTTAACTTACTATTAACTTTTTACCACTAGTTATGTCTATTAATGTTCTTTTTAGTTCTTCACTATTCTTTTAGTTATCCATCATTCTCTTTTCTTCTTTTCTTTACTAGTAGCTCTAATTATTCTTTGTTTAATATCAGTCATTTCAATTACTCTTTGTTCAATACTAGTCTTTGTCTATATCATTAGTTCTATCAATTACTAGTCTTTACTACAATATTCTCTCTTTATCACTCTCGCTTTCATTTTTAATACTACATAGGTACTTAACAAATGCAACCAATTGCTATTGCCATTTTTACCCCATATCTGTTGAACCTTTCTTACATATTTTAGCATACACATTCTAAAAATCCCCCCCCTTTTAGGGGGGAATTTAATCAATTTTATTGATTTTGATTTTAACTTTTTGTTGTCATATGGTTTTTAATACTATATAATGTAATAATGAGGTGATAAAAATGAATTTTGAAAAAAATAATTCTGATTATGTTAAACAACTAATTAAAAAACTTTCAGAAATTGAATATATTAAACCTGGAGATATACCTAATATAGATTTATATATGGATCAGGTGACTACATTTATGGATTCACATCTTGCTCCACTTAAGCGCCATGAGCAGGATAAGATTCTAACTAAGACTATGATTAATAACTATGCTAAGAATAATTTACTTCCACCACCAGTTAAGAAGAAATATTCTAAAGAACATTTATTGATTTTAATTTTTATCTACTATTTCAAAAATATATTATCAATAAACGATATACAAAGCCTTCTCAATCCTTTAACTGACAAATATTTTAAAACTGATGCAGCTCCTTCACTTGAAGAAATATATCAGGAAGTATTTTCGCTTGAGAGATCACAGATTGTTGCTTTATCACGTGATGTTATTGATAAATATAAAATGGTAGATGAACATTTTTCATCAAAAAAAGAAAAAGCTTCTAATTCTGATATAGATAACAATCAAGAACAATCATCTGATTTTGATACATCATCTGAAACGTCATCTGATGATAGTCAATTTTTAAAACTTTTTTCATTTGTATGCATGTTAAGCTTTGATGTATATATAAAAAAACAGATGATTGAAAGTATAATCGATGATTTGTCTATGTTTAATCATTCTAAAAAAGATGAAAAAAACAAAGATAAATCAAAAAAAGACTAAATAACTAAATTACCTTTTACAAAGAATATCAAAGATAATAACTAGCCAGATTTTAATAGTAAATACTAACTTCTTTGTAACTCAAGATAATAACTATCTAGACTTTAACATTGAATACTAACTTCTTTGCGACTTAATCTTCAATATGAAGTTCAAAAAGGAAGGATGACTTTTACAATTCAAAGTCATCCTTCCTTTTTTATGCTTGCAAACTTAATTGCCAGACACTTCTTTCCTTGCTATTTCTGACAATGCATATACATTGTCTACTTTACGCATTTACAATATCTCTCTACTCTTCCTGTTCTGGTGTTCTTGCAAATACCATATCATAACCATCATTACCATAGTTAAGTGAACGATTAACTCTGCTGATTGTTGCTGTTGAAGCACCTGTCTTCTCAGCTATCTCTAAGTAAGTCTTGTGATTACGAAGCATTCTTGCTACCTCATATCTCTGTGATAATGATAATAATTCATTTACAGTACAAATGTCCTCAAAAAATGCGTAACACTCTTCAGTTCCATTAAGGCTTAAAATTGCCTCGAATAAATGATCAACTGCTTCTGTTCTGATTTTTTTGCTCATACTAATTTCTCCTTTTTTGTCAAAATTATATTATTCACTAAAACCCATTACTATTTTAACATACTAAAGTTTTAAAGTAAACTGCTTTTATGCTTATTTATAAATTTTTTAAGTTTTTGCAATGATGTATTTATAATAAGTTCTTCTGGAAAATTCTCTTCCTCAAGCATATCATATGCTAACTTATGTTCACCAATGTAAGATATATGATGTGCATCACTGCCAACAACTATCGGAACTCTTTTTTCCTTACAGATTCTTATCATCTCTTTATCATTTTCAATTGGATCTACTCTTGATCCTCCAGGCCTTAATGAACTATTATTAAGTTCTAATAATGTACCTGTTGCTTTTGACGCTTCTACTACTTGTTCAAAGTCTATCTTAAATCTATTATCATCAGGATGTCCAATTATATTAATATATGGATTCTCCATGGCTTTTATCAACGCATTTGTATTCTCTTCTATAGTTCCCGGTGCAATACAAGGAACATGAAAACTCGCAATTACTATGTCAAGTGTACTTAATACTTTGTCTGACAAATCAACATGTCCATCATAATCAATTATATTAAGCTCAGTTCCAAAAAGAACTTCGATACCTTCATATACACTTCTATCAATCGCTTTTAAATTTGTAAAATAAAACTCATGACATGTACCAGGCATCTTAGGCGCATGGTCCGTTATTGCAATCGCCTCAAGACCTTTTTCCTTAGCTGCTTCTACCATCTCGGTTATTGTATTATATGCATGTCCGCTCGCAATAGTATGTGTATGAGTATCTAATACATATTTCATTATTTATCCCTTCTTTCATTATTAAACTCTTTAATCATATGTTATTATCTACCTAAATCTAATCAAAGAACTTATTAATAACATGTGTTATTCCTTCATCATCATTAGATAAAGTTATGAAATCAGCGACTTTTTTTACTTCATCCTTAGCATTAGCCATAGCAACACCAAGACCCGCATACTCTATCATGGATATATCATTATATCCATCACCACAAGCTATCATCTCTTCCTTAGTATATCCAAGATATCTCAATAAATCGTCTAAAGAAGTTGCTTTATCTATATTCAGTGGCACACATTCTAAAAAAAATGCTTCCGAACGATATACAGTAATCTCGCCCTCTAATCTATCTTTTATATTTTTTTCAACTTCAGCCAAATATTCTCCATCACCTGTTATCAAACACTTGTTAACCGGATAATCTATATATTGTTTAAATGAATCTACCTTTCTTATCGGCATCTTATTAATTCTAGCCTCTATCTCAAGATATTTATCATCTGGAATCTCTGAGATAATAGCATCTTTATCATACGAAAGAATATTAACATTATACTCTTTTGATAAATCATATAATTTAGGAATAATATTTATTGGTAATGTCTGGTCGTGAATCACTGTATCTGTATTACACTCTATTATTCTCGCCCCATTAAATGCAAGAATATATCCACCGTATTTTTTAAGTTCAAGCTGTTCTGCTATTGGCTGTATTCCTGCTACAGGTCTACCTGATGCTAATACTACTTTTATTCCTGACTCCATCAATTTAATTAATGCCTGTTTGGTATCAGGTGTTATCTCTTTTTTGCTATTGGTAAGGGTTCCATCTATATCCAAAACCAAAACCTTATATTTCATATAAACCGCCTTTCTAGAACGTGAATTAATATTCGCCACCAGAAACTATAGTACCGTTTCTCGACATACCGACTTAGTATACCACATCATTTTTAAAAAATCTCTATATATTTTATACAATTTTACCTATGTTTTTTTGTGCAAGTATATGATTTTTACAATACTCATAATCTTCTATTCTAAAATGCACTTCAATAGACACAAAAAAAGACCTTACGGTCTTTAATATATTACATTGTATTATATTATATATTATAAACTCAAAACTACACGCTGAAATTATATCTTTTTAGAATCCTTTTTCTGAGGTTAACCTCTTTTTCTTGGTTAAGTCCTCGACCTATTAGTAACAATCAGCTGCACGTGTTACCACGCTTCCACCTTTGTCCTATCTACCTTGTCGTCTTCAAGGGGTCTTACAGCTTGCGCTTGGGATATCTCA
>NZ_JAHLQC010000010.1 GCF_018918265.1 Falcatimonas sp. MSJ-15 | reverse complement strand
TGAGATATCCCAAGCGCAAGCTGTAAGACCCCTTGAAGACGACAAGGTAGA
Source organism: Falcatimonas sp. MSJ-15 (assembly GCF_018918265.1). Lineage (GTDB taxonomy): Bacteria > Bacillota > Clostridia > Lachnospirales > Lachnospiraceae > Falcatimonas. The sequence goes on along the minus strand of NZ_JAHLQC010000010.1, from coordinate 148,214 downwards.
TAGGACAAAGGTGGAAGCGTGGTAACACGTGCAGCTGATTGTTACTAATAGGTCGAGGACTTAACCAAAAGAAGAGGTTAACCTCAGAAAAAGGATTCTAAAAGATATAAATTCAGCGTGTAGTTTTGAATATATAATATTCATTTGGCCTGGTGGCTCAGCTGGTTAGAGCGCCGCCCTGTCACGGCGGAGGTCGTGGGTTCGAACCCCATCCGGGTCGTTTCATTGTGAAACAATGATAATTAAATAATGTGGGATCATAGCTCAGCTGGGAGAGCACCTGCCTTACAAGCAGGGGGTCATAGGTTCGAGCCCTATTGGTCCCATATATATGCCGACATGGCTCAATTGGCAGAGCAGCTGATTTGTAATCAGCAGGTTATCGGTTCAAGTCCGATTGTCGGCTTGCATTTTTTTGTGCAGCATATGGATGGATTCCCGAGCGGCCAAAGGGGGCAGACTGTAAATCTGTTGACTTCGTCTTCGAAGGTTCGAATCCTTCTCCATCCATTTATATTGACGCGGGGTGGAGCAGTCTGGAAGCTCGTCGGGCTCATAACCCGAAGGTCGTAGGTTCAAATCCTGCCCCCGCTACTAAGCCCAGATAGCTCAGTCGGTAGAGCAGAGGACTGAAAATCCTCGTGTCGCTGGTTCGATTCCGGCTTTGGGCATTTCCACTTAGGTGGTTATGTAAAAAATGGGATATTAGCTCAGTCGGTAGAGCACTTGACTTTTAATCAAGTTGTCCGGGGTTCGAATCCCCGATGTCTCATTATTAACAAAGACGTTACTATTTGTTTGGTAGCGTTTTTTTGTTTCTAATAATATATAAGAGTAATTGAAAGGCTGTATTCCTTAAGAAGTATGAGGGATACAGCCTTTTTTGTTGTGAGATTATTAGTAGATGTATAAGTTAGAGAGAGTATATTGGGAAGATTTGATAGCATAAGTTGAGTAGGAGTTGGTAGAAATGGTGGAGTAAGTTGTATAGTATAAGTTGAATATGAGACAGCCAATTTTAGCAGATAAATTGGCTATGTATTATGTTGGCAATATTGTGATATACTATAAGTTGCTTTATAATCTATAATCGCATAGAAGTAAGATAGATTATGTTGGAAATATGAATTATGTAAGCACTTAATGTAGTGTATTACAGAAAGGATTTATCATGATAAAAAATAAGGATAGTGAAAGCATTGCTAATAGATGTACCGGTAATATTTTAAATAGTGAAGAATATAGTCATCCTTTATATGAAACACTTTTAGAATACTGTGAACGTACATACAAAGACCATACAAACATTCCTTTTCATATGCCGGGACATAAGAGAAATGTGGAGTATATGAATTTTGTTAATCCTTTTATGATAGATATTACGGAGATAGATGGTTTTGATAATTATCATAATCCTGAAGGAATTATAAAGGAGAGTATGGAATTAGCTACAAAAGTATATGGAACAAGAGAGAGTATATATCTTGTTAATGGGAGTACTGTAGGGCTTATAGCGGCGATCTATGGTGTGACTGATAAAAAAGATAAGGTAATTGTTGCACGAAACTGTCATAAAGCAGTATATAATGCACTTTTCCACCAGGAACTTGAAGCAGAATATATTTATCCACAAATGCACAAAGATACAGGTGCATATTGTGGAATAGATCCTTGTAAGCTTGAAGAAATGTTGAAAAAAAATATAGATACAAAAGCTGTTATTATAACATCGCCAACGTATGAAGGGGTTGTATCTGATATAAGGAGAATTAGTGAAATTGTACATAAGTATAATGCTGTTCTTATTGTTGATGAAGCACATGGGGCACATCTCCCATATATGGATATGTTTCCAAAATCAGCTATATATGAGGGGGCAGATCTTGTGATTCAGAGTCTTCATAAGACATTGCCATCGTTAACACAGACAGCAATATTGCATATATGTTCAGACAGAATTAATAGCAGTAAAGTCCACAGATATCTTGGAATATATCAAAGTTCAAGTCCTTCATATATTATGATGGCGTCTATGGATAATTGTACAAGATTTATGTGCAGAGAAGAAACAGGTGGGATTATAGAGGATTATTATAATAATCTTATGTCTTTGAGAAGACGAATTAATGGGCTTAATGGGATAAGTCTTGTGGAGAATTATGGATATACAATGTATGATTATGATATGTCAAAGCTTGTTATAAAATCGGACTTTTTAAATGGAAGTCAGTTATATAACATTCTTCATGACAGATATGGAATACAGCTTGAGATGGCTTCTGAGAGATATGTAATAGGAATGACATCATTATGTGATAATTTTGAACATTATGATATTTTATATAATGCATTAAGTGAGATTGCAACAATGAGTGGATGCGTTGACATTGTTAATGCAAAAGGATGCGTTAAAGAAAAAAAATGTATATCAGGTGATGAACAGGAGAACTGTGACATAATTAAAAATGATAGAATTGATGTGACTGATAGTAGGTCAGAGTATATACAAATTAATCAGGCTCCGGCTAAAAAAATGACGATATATGAAGCTTTGAATAGTAATTGTGAAACTGTGAAACTCGTAGAATCTCAGGGTATGATCTCGTATGATTATGTATATCTTTATCCACCAGGAAGTCCTATTATTGTTCCAGGTGAAGTGATCTCAGATGCAATTATCAGGAAGATTATACAATATATAGATATGGAACTTAATCTTATTGGTATTACAGAAGATGGAGATATAACTATTGTAAAAAAATAATATCATACATAGTTTGATATATGTTATAATCTAGTAAACACAATGTTGAATAAGAAGATAGCATAGTAATTATTTAAACAAAAAAGCAATATAAAAGGGTAGAGAAAAATGGGAAAGATATTTTATCTAATGGGAAAAAGTTCATGTGGAAAGGATAGCATATATAAGAAGCTTATAGAAGACGGTGAACTTAATCTTAAGAAGATAACAGGATATACAACAAGACCAATAAGAGAAGGCGAGACAGATGGAGTAGAGTATTTTTTTGTTACAAAAGAAGATATGAAAAAGCTTAATCTTATAGAAATGCGAAGTTATAATACTGTTGCAGGAGAGTGGTGTTATGCAACAGCTGATGATGGTAATATTAATGAAACTGATAATTATCTTATAATTGGGACACTTGAATCATACGAATGTTTTTTAAGATATTATGGCAGAGATAGAGTAGTACCATTGTATATTGAAGTTGATGATTATACCAGACTTATAAGATCCTTAAACAGAGAAAAGCAGCAGGCAAGCCCACGATATGATGAGATATGTAGAAGGTATCTTGCTGATGAAGCGGATTTTGCTAAGGAGAATATAGAAAAACTTGGTATAGAGAAAAAATTTGAAAATTATGATTTTTTAGAATGTGTAAACAATATAAAAAATTATATAATGCAAGTGAATATTATGTAATACAAGCCAAACTATATGATGCAGGTGAATTATATAATATAAGCAACTATATGATGCAAGTGAATTATATAATATAAGCAACTATATGATGCAAGTGAATTATATAATATAAGCAACTATATGATGCAAGTGAATTATGTAATATAAGCAAATATATGATGCAAGTGAATTATGTAATACAAGCAAATATATGATGCAAGTGAATTATATAATACAAGCCAAACTATATAATGCAAGTGAATATTATGTAATATAAGCAATTATATAACCCAAGTGAAATCTATAATACAAAACATATTACAGAACAAAACCTGCTTATAATAGAATAATTGCTTGTTGCATGATGACTTTGTTAAGATAGATCCAAAGTGTTAAATAAAACAGCTTAAAAGTCTATACAGTGGTAATAAATATAAAAAATAGACGATAATATACATAAGGATAACGTAGATTATGTCAATCTAAAAATGGAGGGTTTCGAGTGGATATTAGAGTAAATGAACTTCAACCTGTAAATCAGGTTGCAGATAAGTCAAAGACAGCAGTTAATACTGATGATAATTTTAAATTTACACTGGTTAGCAACATTGAAGAAGAAGAATTAAAAGATAGACTCAATGGGCTTATTGATAGAATTACTGAGCAGGGTGATAAGTTGTCAAAGCATATGGATATAAAAGATATGAAGACATATCGTGAACTTGTTAAAGGATTTCTCAATGAAGTTATAAACAGATCACATAAGTTTTCAAGAGAAAATTTTCTTGACAGAAGAGGACGACACAGAATATATGGAATTGTGAGAAAAGTAGATGAGAATCTTGATGCACTTGCATCAGAGCTTATTAAAGATGAAAAAGATAACCTTACAATACTTGGAAAAGTGGGAGAAATAAGAGGATTATTACTCGATATACTTACCTGATAATAAGTTATACTTAATTAATGGAAGGTTATACTTATCCTATAAAAGTTATACTTAATTGATGGAAAACTATACTTATCCTATAAAAAGTTATACTTAATTGATGGAAATTTATACTTACCTGATGAGGAGTAAATTAATAGCAGCCTGGCGGCATAATAAGAGATAATGGAGGACCTGATGAGCGTGGAGAATGACAAAAAGAATAGTGAAGAAAAAAGTATATCATATGATAAAAGTTTTGAAGGATTCATTGGTAACAATGCAATAGTAATGCACCTTAAAGAGGCAATGAAGCATGATAAAGTATCCCATGCATATATTATAAATGGCGAAGATAAATCCGGAAAAACACTTCTTGCTTTGGAATTTGCAAAAGCACTTATGTGTGTTGATGAGAATGAAAGACCATGTGGACATTGCAAATCGTGTATACAGGCAGATTCACATAATAATCCTGATATAATATGGATAACGCATGAAAAACCAAATACCATAACTGTAGATGACGTGAGAGAACAGATTGTTAATGATGCACAGATAAAACCGTATGCAGGACGTTATAAGATATATATAATTAACGAAGCAGAGAAGATGAATGTTCAGGCTCAAAATGCAATCCTAAAGACAATAGAAGAACCTCCACATTATGTTATTGTTATACTCATAACTAATAATGCGGGTGCTTTTTTACAGACAATAACATCAAGATGTGTAATGTTATCTATGAAGCCTGTAAGAGAAGACATAATAAGAGAGTATATTATGAAGAAATATCAGATTCCGGATTATAAAGCGAATCTGTGTGTGTCATTTGCTCAGGGTAATGTTGGTAAAGCAATAGAACTTGCCAAGACAGAAGAATTTGATGAAGTAAAAACAGAAGCAATTCATCTTGTAAAATATATAGATGATATGGAAATTGGTGAGATTATTGATGCAATTAAAAAAATAGAAGAATTCAAGATTTCTGTTAATGATTATATTGATATTCTTATGATATGGTATAGAGATGTATTAATGTTTAAAGTTACAAATGATGCTAATTCAGTGATATTTAAAGAAGAAATTGGCAGCATAAGAGAGCAGGCAAACAGACATTCATACAATGGAATAGAGAATATTCTTAATGCAATGGCAAAAGCCAGACAGAGGCTTAGTGCAAATGTTAATTTTCAATTGACACTTGAGCTTATGATACTTACAATAAAAGAAAACTAATTTTAATTATTCAGATAATATAGATGGAGGTTAATATGATAAAAGTAATTGGGGTCAGATTCAGAAGTGCTGGAAAAATATACTTTTTTGACCCGGTTGGCCTTGACATAGAGGCAGGACAGCATGTAATAGTTGAAACAGCAAGAGGTGTTGAATATGGACATGTTGTTATTGGCCCAAGAGAAGTTGAAGACGAGAAGGTAATACAGCCTTTGAAACCGGTTATAAGAATAGCAACACCAGAAGACGATCAGATAGAGATGAACAACAAAGAAAAAGAGAAAGAGGCATTTAAGATATGTCTTGAGAAGATAACAAAACATGGTCTGTCAATGAAACTTATTGACTCAGAATATACATTTGATAATAATAAAGTATTATTCTATTTTACTGCAGATGGAAGAATAGACTTTAGAGAACTGGTTAAAGATCTGGCATCTGTATTTAAGACAAGAATAGAATTAAGACAGATAGGTGTAAGAGATGAGACAAAGATAGTCGGAGGAATAGGAATATGTGGAAGACCATTGTGCTGTCATTCATATCTGTCAGAATTCGCACCTGTGTCAATTAAGATGGCAAAAGAACAGAATCTGTCACTTAATCCAAGCAAGATATCAGGAGTATGCGGAAGACTTATGTGTTGCCTTAAGAATGAAGAAGAGACTTATGAAGAACTTAATAGCAAACTTCCAGTTGTAGGCGATAATGTTGGAACTCCGGATGGTCTTAGAGGTGATGTACAGAGTGTCAGCGTATTAAGACAGCTGGTTAAAGTTATAGTTACACTCGAAAATGATGAAAAAGAAATCCGAGAGTATAAAGTAAGTGAACTTAAGTTTAAGCCAAGAAGAAAGAAAGAAAAATTAAATATTAATGACGAAGAACTTAAAGCACTTGAGGCTCTTGAGAAAAAAGAAGGGAAATCATTATTAGATGACAATTAATATTAATTCTAATGAAAGAATAGATGACCTGCAGCGTAATGGATATAGAATAATACAGAATCCTTCACTTTTTTGCTTTGGTATGGATGCAGTACTATTAAGTGCATTTGCCAAAGTAAAAAAAGATGAAAAAGTACTTGATTTTTGTACAGGGAATGGAGTAATACCAATACTTCTTGAAGCAAGGACAAAAGGAAGTCATTATACAGGGCTTGAGATTCAGGATACAAGTGCTGATCTTGCAATGAGAAGTGTTATGCTTAATAATCTTGGCGATAAGATAGATATTGTAAAAGGTAATGTAGTGGAAGCTTCAGATATATTTAAAGGAGCTTCTTTTAATGTAATTACATGCAATCCACCATATATGAATGACAATCATGGACTTAAGAATCCGGATCTTCCAAAAGCGATAGCAAGACATGAAGTACTCTGTACACTTGAAGATATAATAAGAGAAGCATCTAAGATACTTAATGAAAATGGACGTTTTTATATGGTACACAGACCGCACAGATTAGTTGAGATAATAACGCTTATGCACGAATATAAGCTTGAACCAAAGAGAATGAGAATGGTATATCCTTTTGCAGATAAAGAACCTAATATGGTGCTTATAGAAGGAATAAAAGGTGCAGGTTCAATGTTAAAAGTAGAAAAACCACTTATCGTCTATAAAGAAGTAGGCGTATATACACAAGAAGTATATGAACTCTACGAAAGCGAATAGACATTAGTGTATGTCAATAAGATAAAGAGGAGAATAAGATGGAGCAAAATACAGCTGGTAAGTTGTACCTGTGTGCAACACCAATAGGAAATCTTGAAGATATAACTATCAGAGTTCTTAATACATTAAAAGAAGTTGATCTTATAGCAGCAGAAGATACAAGACATAGTATAAAACTTCTCAATCATTATGGTATAAAGACACCTATGACAAGTTATCATGAATTCAATAAAGTAGAAAAAGCAAGATATCTTGTTGAAAAATTAAAAGAAGGTGTTAATATAGCTCTGATTACAGATGCCGGAACACCGGGAATATCAGATCCTGGCGAAGAACTTGTTAAACAGTGTAGAGAAGCAGGAGTTGAACTTACATCACTTCCAGGACCGGTAGCATGTGTTACAGCACTTACAATATCAGCAAGAGAGACAAGAAGATTCTGTTTTGAAGCATTTCTTCCAACTGACAAAAAAGAGAGAAAACATATACTTGATGAGTTAAAAGATGAGACACGAACAATAATAATATATGAAGCACCACACAGGCTTATAAGAACGCTGATAGAACTTAAAGAAGTCTTTGGTGGTGACAGAGAACTCACTATATGCAAAGAACTTACCAAGAAACATGAGAATGCATATATGAGTAGTTTTGATGATGCTCTTTCTTATTACGAAGATAATGAACCAAGAGGAGAATATGTTCTTGTAATAAAAGGAAAGACATTTGAAGAGATAGAGAGAGAAAAACAGCAGGAATTTGATGCAATGACAGTTGAAGAACATCTTAATATGTATATCAGTCAGGGCATTGCCAAAAAAGATGCTATTAAAATGGTAGCAAAAGACAGAGGAGTATCAAAAAGAGATATCTATAATATGACATTGAATCAGCAAGATTAGCACATAGATGCAAAATAAATCTTAGTTATAAAGTTATCCCCACAGGAATATAGTTAGTATAAACATATTGGTGTGGGGATTTTTTGTGTGAACATAATCTGGGGAATAATGATAATTGGTGGAATAGTATATGCAGCCTTAACAGGCAGAATGTCAGACATAAGTGACGGAATAATGAATTCAATGAAAGATGCAGTATCATTATCTATTACAATGCTTGGAATAATGTCATTCTGGAGTGGAATAATGGAGATCGCAGCAGATAGCGGAATAATAAAAAGTATGACCAAGAAGATGAGTGTAATAATTAATTTCTTTTTTCCAAATATTCCAAAAGAAAATAAAGCAAGAGAATATATATCATCGAATTTTATAGCTAATATGTGTGGACTTAGCTGGGCAGCGACAGCATCAGGGCTTAGCGCAATGCGTGAACTAAAGAAAATGCAAAATCCTAACGAAGTGAGAGCATCAGATGAGATGTGCACATTCCTCGTACTTAATATATCTTCACTTCAGCTAATACCAATTAATATAATTGCATACAGAAGTCAATATGGAAGTGTCAATCCATGGGGGATAATACTTCCAGGACTTATAGCAACGACAGCATCAACACTTGCAGCAGCAATATTTTGCAGAATAAGATGCAGGAAACAATAAGTATAACAAAAAATAAGATATGTAATTATTATGAAGAAGATGAGGTCGGAGAAGAATATGAACATAGTGAAATATCTTTCGGAGCTTATAATACCACTTATGGTATCTACAATAGTATTAAATGGATTGCTTAATAAGACAGATGTATACGAAAGCTTTGTAAGAGGTGCAAAGACGGGGGCTAAGACAGTAATCGGAGTATTTCCGACACTTGTAGGGCTTATGGCAGCAGTCGGGATAATGAGAGATTCAGGACTTCTTAACGCAATAGGGCAGACAGTTGGAAGAATATCAGAATATATTATGGTTCCGGGAGCAGTAGTTCCTGTTATGATTGTAAAACTGTTCTCAGCATCAGCAGCGACAGGACTTGTGCTTGATATATTCAGAGAATATGGGACAGATTCCTGCGAAGGACTTATGGCATCATTATTTATGTGTTGCAGTGAGACGCTATTCTATACGGTAAGTATGTATTGTATGGAAATAAAAGTTAAAAAGACAAGGTGGATAATACCGGGAGCATTATTTTCTTTGGGAATTGGAACAATTGTAAGTATAATTTTATGCAATATGTGACGATATATATACCAAAACACTAATGATTTGTAGGACTAATTAATATTAAAAAAAAGCAATGGTATATAGGAAGGAGTAATGCATAATGACGATTAAGAAAAGGTGGGCTGCGATTACAGTAACGGCATGTTTATTAACAACAACATTGTTTGGATGTGGAAGTGGTGGTAATAAAGGCAGTGACACTACTGATAATAGCAGTACTGAACAAGAGCAGACAAATGAAGTGCAGACTACATTACCGGGAGGAGATGTCTCGTTAAAATTGTGGAGTGCACCCAATGATGAAGCTCTTATTAAGGACCTTACAGACGCATTCATTGAAAAATATAAAAATGAGGCAAATATAACAATAACATATGAGCCTATGGTTGAAGGTGACTGTAAAGACTCTCTGCTTGGAGATATAACTAATGCACCAGATGTATTTGCATTTCCTGATGACCAGATTATGGCATTTGTAGCAGCAGGTGTGCTTGAACCAATTGAAAATGAAGAAGCAGTAAAATCAGCCAATATAGAAACATCAGTTGAAGCAGCAACAATAGATGGAAAGCTGTATGCATATCCAATGACAGCAGATAATGGATATTTTTTATATTATAATAAAAAATATATTACAGACGAAGAAGTAAAGACATTAGATGGAATTCTGGACGCAGCAGCAAGAAATGGCAAAAAGTTCCTAATGGACTGGTCATCAGGATGGTATATGTATTCATTCTTTGGAAATACCGGAATGGATATGTATCTTAACGATGATGGTGTTACTAACTATTGTAACTGGAACAGAACAGATGGTGATATCAACGGTATTGACGTGGCAGAAGCTATGATTAACATTGCTAAGAATCCGGGATTTTTAAATGCTGGAGATGATGAATTTGAAGCAGGAGTAAAAGATGGCAGTATAATAGCAGGTGTAAGTGGCGTATGGCTTGAAACATCAATAGAAGAAGCATGGGGAGATGACTATGGAGCAGTAAAACTTCCAACATATACATGTGCCGGAAAGCAGATACAGATGTCATCATACGCAGGATATAAGTATCTTGGTGTTAACTCATATAGTGATAATAGGGAATGGGCAGAGAAACTTGCAGATTGGCTTACTAATGAAGATAGTCAGAAAGAGAGATTTGTTCAAAGAGGACTTGGTCCATCTAATATAAATGCATCAGATTCAAGCGAAGTAAAAGCATCACCTGCAATAAATGCAATAATCGAGCAGTCTCAATATGCAAAACTACAAAGAATTGGCGGCAATTATTGGTATCCAATGGAAAGATTCGGAGAGATTATGGCTAGCGGTAATCCTGATAACAAAAACCTTCAGGAAGTTATGGATGATTTGGTTAAGAAAATAACAGCATTAATAGGAAACTAAGAGGAGATTATTAGTATGAAAGATAAGAGATTAAGTATAAGAACAATGATACTTGTGCCAGTGCTTCTTGTAGGAATTATGCTGATAATTACTAACTATACAGGACTAGCAAGTATGAAAAAAGTTAACAATAGTGCCAATATTATTATTGATAAGCATTTAAAGAGTATAGAACAGTTAGCTAATATACAAAAATATGCCAATACAATACATAAGGAATCACTTTCACACATAACAGCTACAAGTTTTGAACAGAAGATAAGTGTTGTTAGTAAAATAAAAGAAGATGAAGCAGGTCTTGAAGCCTTGTTAAAAGAGTTTGGAGATGGTATAGACAGTGATTATAAGTCAGATTATGACAACATAATGATGGTATATGATGAATATAAGATGTCAATAAGGAATCTCCTTGCATATAGTGCAAATAGTAAATCAGAAGCAGCATATTACAGTGCTAACAATGATGTCGCAGTATATGCAGAACAGATATATACAAGCATAGAGAATATAACAAATAGTATTAATAAAAAACTTGAAGCATCCAAAAAAGAACTTGCAGGAGTATATACAGCATCACTTAGTACTAATATAACAACAGCAATAGTAGGAATGTTATTTGCAATATTTACAATAATAGTAGTAGTACGATGTGTTACAGATCCACTTGTAAGAGCAGAAAAAGAGATTAAAGAGATAATAAGCAGTATAGATAATGGAGAAGGTAATCTTACAAAACGAATAACTGTAAAATATGATAATGAGATAGGCTCTCTTGGTAAAGGTATTAATACATTTATGGAGAAGATGCAGCATATCTTAAAAACAATAACAGAGAATTCAGATAAGATGGATGAAGTTGTCAATGAGGTTCTTGAAAGCGTTAAGACATCTAATACAAGTGCAGGAGATCTTTCAGCACTTACAGAAGAACTTGCAGCAACAATGCAGGAAGTATCTAACAGTGCAGGAGCTATTAATATCAATGCTAATACTGTAAAAGAAGAAGTAAAGACAATAGCAGATAAATCAGACGAGATTAACAATTATGCAAAAGACATGAAGACAAGTGCTAATGAGATGGAGCAGGCAGCTAAGAAGAATAAAGAAGTAACATCAGCTAAAGTTAATGAGATTCTTAAAGTGCTTGAAGAAGCAATTGAAGATAGCAGAAGTGTAGATCAGGTAAATAATCTTACAGATGATATCTTAAGTATATCAAGTCAGACTAACCTTCTTGCACTTAATGCAAGTATTGAGGCTGCAAGAGCAGGAGAAGCAGGAAAAGGTTTTGCAGTAGTAGCAGATGAGATAAGACAACTTGCAGATTCGAGCCGAGAGACAGCTAACCGAATACAGGATATCAACAAGATAGTAACTAATGCAGTACATAATCTGTCAGAACATTCAACAAGCATTGTAAATTATCTTAATGAATCAATACTTCCTGAGTTTGAGACTTTTGTTGCCGGAGGCGTAAAATATAGAGAAGATGCAACATATATTGAAGAAGTTATGAATGATTTCTCAACAAAAACAGAAGATCTTAATGGTAACATAGCAGAGATTGCGGGCTCTATAAGCACAATAACAACAGCTATTGAAGAAGGTGTTAATGGTGTAACAAGTGCAGCAGACAGTACACAGGTACTTGTTACAGATATGGATAATATCACAAGAAGAATGGATGAGAATAAAGAGATATCCAAACAGCTTAAGACAGAGACATCAGTATTTACGGTACTCTAGTATATTGTTTTCGAAATAACTAAAACATTCACTTGTCTGTAAATCCGATTGGTATAGTTATCTACGAAACGCATACTGGTATATCTGTGGTGATATAAGCCATTAATCTGTCTGGAAATATTATAAGATATAGAGAAAATATATAAGACGTAAGCAAGTGATATAAAACACAAACAAGTAATATAAAACACAAAAGCTTCGGCACAGATGATAATAAATATCCTGTGCCGAAGCTTTATATTTGCATAAAAATTTTGGTATATATAAGTCTTAACACATATAAGATTTAGTACATATAGGTTATTTATGTATAAAATATTATTAATTAATACTAGGAAGATACATATCAACACTTATATCGCTTTTAGGATTAGAATAAGGATTAATTTTCTCAGTATCATATACTTCATAGTACATACCATTTGCCCATGATGTGGCATCAAGGTCAAGAATTGAAGAACTACATCTTTTTACAGTGATATAATGTTCTTCACCAGGTGAATTGTTATCATAGATAACAATCTTAAGATCATCAGCATTGTCAAGAGAACGGATAATCTTAGTTGCAACAACAGCATGTCCGGCAGTAGAATTACTGATAGACAGAATATAAGGTTTACCACTGTTAAGTGAATTGATTATATCAGTCAGCTGCTCATTCTGATTCTCGCCAGAGAATACATTAGCAGTAGGGAATGAGGTTGTATTCTCATCACATTCAGAAGAAAACTGTTTGGTAAACAGATTAGATATAGCAGTAAACATCTCATAGATCTCAAGATCTTCACCTGTAAGCTCATCTTCATCTATGCCTTCAAGTGAGAAATATACAGAATCATAAGAAGTATACTTAGTTCCATCATCAAGTGTTTGCTCATCGTCACATTCAACAACTTTAGTCTTAATAAACTTACAATTGGCAATAACAGCTTTAGCTTCATCTGTAAACTGAAGATATCCATCGTCATCAACACTAAAACGTTTAGTAGGATCTATAGCTTTAAGATCTTTATAAGCCTTAGTAGCTGAGTTGTTATAATCATACAGATTGTTCTTTGTATTAACTGAAGTTCCGTCAGTTGAGAAGAATGTATTGTTTCCAAGGTCATATTCATCGGCAGTAAGTGTGTTCTTTATAATCGTATTAGATGTATGTGAAGACGCAGAAAGTGTAACAGGAAGATTGCCTGTATAGTAAAGCTGTGAGAACATAGCCATACCAAAGCATTGTCCGTTTGAGTAATCATTATCATCAGTTACGATACCATAATTAGGAAAAGAGAATCCATTAATATCAGCTTTAAAACCTGAATCTGCAAGAACAAAAGTATTATTCTCAAGATCATAATTAATTGCACTCATAATAGTCTTATATACTTCCTCAAGAGCATTAGAATTATTAGCATATACATAACGGCCACCTGTAAGAGAAGCAACTTCGGTAAGAACATCGGTATCAACAGCAGTTCCAAGACCGATAGTAATTATAGTAACATTATTATCTGTAGCATATTCTATAGCGTCGTTAATACTGTGATAAGCAAAGCTGAAAAGACCATGAGATTCGGCACCGTCAGTAAGTTGAACTATGAATTTTCTTGAAGAATCAGAAGATGAGAATCTGTCAACTGAATCATAGAGTGAATCAGCGATACCTGTACCATCGAAGGCCTCGTCTTCAGTTCTAATCTTATCTAAAGCAGCATTAAGAGTATCAGCATCAGAACCCATTGATGCAAGTTCAGTAGGTGTAGAAGTGAACTTGGATATTGAAAAAGAAGCATCATCGCCGCACATCTCAATTAACTTTGAAGCCATATCAAGACGCTTAAAATCAACATCATTTTCATCAGAACCAGGACAATCTTCTTCAGAATACATGCTTCCTGAATTATCAATTAGAAGTACAACTTCAGGTTTGCTATTCTTGCCAATAGTAGTTGCATTGCAAAGAACATATTTACCAGACTCACTTATTGTTGCACGAACAGCATTGTTGTCAGCATCAACTGATTGATCTTTAACTTTAGAAAAAGATGCATCAACAGGATTAAAAGAATATATTCCGATATCAGATGTATTAATATTATGTTCAGACAGATAATCTTCATCATATTTTATTGTGAGTACAGCAGTATCAAAATCAGCCTTATAATAGAACTCATAAAGTGGACTTAATACGCCGGGTGTAGATGAAAAACCTGTAAGATTAAGTTCATTAAAGTAACAATAATGAACATCTGCATTGCCTTTTATAGAAAAAGAACACTGATCGTCATAATCTATATTGTTAGTAGTCTTAACTTTGCTGTCATCTGTCTTGCCATCAGTTTTAGCTTTAAGAGGATCAAGACCAGCTAATACTTCGACACCATCACTAAGACCATCGCCATCAGTATCAGGATTAAGAGGATCAGTCTTAGTAGTATTAATCTCATCATAATCACTAATACCATCACCATCAGTATCTATAAGATGCTTATCAGTCTTATATTCATCTTCCTCTTTGTTAGTAAGACCATCGCCGTCAGCATCGTCATCAGGATTTTCATTTTTAGCGATATATCCTCCTGTAAGAGCAAAGTCAAATGGATCATTGTGATGTACATGAGCAGTTGCCGGTGAGATGTTCATAGATGCAGAAATATCATTTTTGTCAAAGAAAAAATAATAATATCCGCCGGTTATACCAGTTAAGATAGCAAGAATAACTATCATGCTTAATAAGAATTTCTTTTTTTTCATTATTTTCCTCCCTTGTTAAAGAACAGATATTGTTAATATCTGTAAGAATATAAACTCCCTTGTTAATTATGTATAAAAATATATTGTACATATAATATAGACAATTTGAATTGTACGTTAAATGTAAAGATTTGTAAATATGAAAAAAGTAATAATAAGGAATTTAACGTGCTAATACGAAGATGAGATAATAAAAATAAGAAGATAGTATCGAAAAATATTGGATTAATTGCGAGTTAGAGATAACTAATTGTAACTAGGGTTTTCTATAATATGATAAAAATAAAGAAAATATCAGCAAAATATAAATAATTAATGAGAAAACTTATCATATCACTTTATTGACTTTTAATATTAATAAATGCTAGAATAATCCACGTTAGATAAAACTAACTAATATTAGTTATAACTGAAAGGCGTTTTGATATGAAGAAGTTTAAGTTTCTAAAAGAACTTGGAATAGGCGTTGTTATTGCGGGGATTATACTGCTTGCAATATTTTTAATGCGACCTTCAATCGGTGGAGGGAATGAAGAACAGACAACACCTATGTTTGAGGAGAACCAGACAAGAGATGAAAAAGAAGCAGGAATATCTGCAGGAATTAAGATTCCGGGGTTTCGTACAATAAGCATTGATGCGGGAACTAGGAATGTAAGTGTAAACTTTGAAAATCCAAAAGATAATCCATGTTATTTTCAGATTGATATGTATATAAGTGATTCTAGCGATCTTATATATCAGTCGGGTTATATAGAACCGGGAAGTCACATATATGATATCGAGCTTAATCATGAACTTGAAGCTGGTGAGTATGAAGCGATAATAGAATATCATACATTCACAACTGATGGAAACTTTGTACCTCTTAACGGAGCTACAACTAAGTGTACACTGATAGTAGGATAAGCGAAAAGTAATGAAACAGTATATCTAGAAAGAAAGAGGATAAAGAGGATGAAAAATTTAAAAAGAGCAGCTTCGCTTGGACTTTGTGCAGTAACAGTACTGTCACAGATGAATATTCAGGCATTTGCAGCAGACACAACTAATACAGCATACGCAGATGGTACATATATTGCAGAGACACACTTTATGAAGTCATCAGATATTAATACAGCAAGTATGTGTGACAGTCTTTTCTATGATTATGCAACAGCAGAGGTAAAAGGAGAAGACACAACACTTACATTCTATGTAGTAGATCCGATTCCTGCATTCAGCAGTGCAGGACAGCCACTTACAGAAGTGAAATTCACAGTAGATGGAACAGATTATGAGGCATCAATAGACAGCGACAATAAAGAGACAAAATCATTTGGAACAGGATTTGGTTTTACATCAGCAGGAGATTATGAATGTGATGTAATTACAGTAACAGTACCAACAAAAGCGGTTGAAAATGACGAAGATGGAGCATTATACTGTACAGCTTATGTTAATGCAGTAATGTCAACATATCAGTATTTTTATATGATACTTGATATGGATAATGCACAGTTTACACCAGCTGAGACAACGGATGATTCTAAGGAAGAATATGTAGAGGCACAGGGAGAACAAAAAGAAATTAATGCATATAAAAGCGGAACAACAGATAAGAGTTCAATGGCAAATTATCTATATAATAATGTAATTGTAGCAGATACAGAAAATGGACACAGTGTTACATTATATGCTAATGCAGGTGAACTTGGATATGTAAAATATAATGATGCAGAAGCTAAAAAATATGCTAATGCAAAGACAATTGACGGAGTAACTTATGATGCATTTGTAATCTCTGTAAGCGAAGTGGCAGATGTTATGAATCTTACAGTATATGTTAATCAGATGGCAGCAATCAATCCTAACTTTGCAGTGCAGAGCTTTGACTTATCATTTGTAAAAGAAGATGCAAAAGATGATGATACAACTAAGAAGGAAGAGCAGTCAGTAGTTATCACAGCATCAGTAGCAGAAGAAGACGCAGAATATTATGTAACAATACCGGCATCGATCTCACTTGGAGAATTAAGCAGAGATACAGATACAGTAGTGTCATACGATGTAGTTGTAGATGTAAAATCAATGCCTGAAAATGGTTCAGTAAAAGTAAGTGCACCAGAGAATGGCAGCTTAAACAGTGGTTCAAATGTTATTGCATTTGCTAACTCATTTGGAACGGTATCATATACAGAATCAGCAACTACAACAGCTGATATCAGTGTAAAAGCAGATGATGTAAAAGTAAAAGGTGATTATCAGGGAACAACAGTATTTAACATTGAATATTCAGAAGCAGAATAATACACTTGATATAAGATGATATATAAGTAAGCATATTATTATATGGTATGCTTTTGCTATGCAGGTAATAAAAATATACATGATCATACAGGTTCCGCCACCAGGCTGGTGGTGGAACTTTATTAATTGTGCATAAGATTACAATACAAATATGAGAAGAAAATGTAGAGATTTTTTACTTAAAAAAGATGAAGAAGAAAAAAGTAAAGAAGCGAAAAGACAAAAAAGAAAAGACAAAAAAAGAAAAGATAAAAAATATAAAAAAGGAAAAACAAAAAAAGAAAATATAAAAGAGAGAAAGGATAAAAAGAGAAAAGGAAAGGGAGTGTGATTGTGAAGAAAAATAAGAAGTCAGGGTATGTATGCAAGATACTCGCAATAATTATTACTATGTGGACATGTAACACATATACAATATTTTATAAAGATAGTAATAATTCTTTTACAGACATAGGAATGGGGACAATGACTATATGGGCTGCAGATGGTTTGGCTAAGAGAATTCATGCAACAATTGATAATGAGATACTTAGCAAAGATCCATTTGATACAGGAGATATATTTTTTTATGAAGATGCAATAATAGATGGAGATAAGCTTATTGTATATTATAAAGGGCTTGGAAAGATTAGTTACAAAGGAAAGACATATAATCCGGTAAAAAGCAGCGGAACACAATATGATAATGGAGAATGGGATTACTATGAACTTCCATATACAAAGGGACAGAATGATTATACTTATAAGATATATTCAAAGATAACAGATTATGTATTTCATATAAATATGCATATTGATGTTACTGAAGATAAAAATGACAATAATAATAGCGATGATAATAAGAATGATAATAGTGACAACAATAATAATAAAGATGACAGCAGTAGTACAGAAATACCAATTACTGTACTTCAGGAGACATTAGATAATAAGAGTGTACTTAATGATTATGCATATCAAAAAGCAGAGATTACTAAAAATCAAAATGATTATACACTTACTATATATATAAAACACTGGTATGACAAAGCATCTGGTGTTCAGGCAGTTGAATATATTAATTACAATGGTGAAAGATTAGTAAAAAAAGAGAATGTAAAAGAGATAGATGGAGAGATGTATGATACACATGTTATAAATCTGCAAAAACTTACGGATACATTGCCTGTTACTGTTATGGTAATTCCGATGGAGCAGATGGCAGCAGGATTTGGAACACAGAAAGCAAGGATAAGGCTTGAACTATCTGGTTATTCCGGATATGACAATTCAGGCGACAACACAGATAATGACAATAATGGGAATAATACTAATAATAATCAGAATAATTCAGGCAATAACGAAGGCAGTAATGAAAATAGTCAGAATAACAATACATACAATAATGCAGGTACATATATTAATGGTGATTATATGGTTAATATAAGTGCATATAAAGAAAATGTTAATGAGAAGAGCATGGCATCATCATATATGAAAAATCAGGCAAAAATAAATGTTAATAATGGAATATACACACTTACAGTATATTTTAAAAAAAGTGAGATGACATTTCTTGAATATAATGGCATAAGAGCCAGTGTATATAATGAGGGAGAATATGATGGTTTTACATTCAGGCTTAATGATGCAGGAGAATATCAATTAGTAACAGCAGGTGTGGCATATATGGAGAAGATAAATCTTGCAATGGCAGTACAGAGATTTCGATTAAAAATAGATTGGAGTGGGGTAAGTGGCAGTAATCAGAATAATAGTGGAAGTGATGTTGCAACAGGCGATTCAGATGTTACAACTGACATAACAGCAAGCGTGTCAGGAAACCTTACTGCAACAACTGGTACACTTACACCACAAGGAAACTTGATGGCTAATAACACAACTGATAGTGAACTAAAAAATACATTAAATAATAGCCAATCAGGCAATTTGTCTAATGCTATACAAGGTGGTAATAAAGGAAACTCAGATGAATATAATAGTGAAGTCAATGCGGCAGAATATTCTAATAATATAACACTTAGAGAAGCATCAAAACTTGGTATTGTAATATCTATGATAATTATAATTCTTACAGTGTTGATAACAGGCGGTATTGCAGGGATTACATATTATAGTAAGAGACGAAGATTATATAGATTATAGAAGATAATTATAAGTGATATAAGCCTATAATCTAATATTTTTTGCATATAGAAAGGCTGAAACTGATTATTATACATTATGCGATTGCAAGTGACTAAAGCCATAGATAATATCGCATATATAAAAAATAATGTAAGATGCATGAGAATGGATATAGACAGAATTAATAACATATAGACAGAATTGGCAATATATACGAGACTAGCAATATATATGGAATTAGTAACAGATACAGAGAGGATTAATTATGAAAAAAAGTAGAAAAATAAGGAAACTAATAGCATGTGTTATCGTGTTATGTATAACGATAGGAATGGGATTAACAGAAAATATTGGAAACTATAATAATATTATGAGTGTGTATGCGGCAGTTAAATGTGAGACAGCTACATTAAGCATTACATATAGGCATCCACGCACAGGAACTATTGAAGACTCAGGTGGAGAAGCTGGTGAAGCGATAGGCCAGGGAATGGTTGCGAATGTACTTCTAAGTCCTGCACTTGTGGAAACTGATAGTGCCGGTAATGTATATATGACAGTAAGAATGGCAATGATGGATAATATAACAGATGTGAACTTTGCAGTACAAAAGAATGGAGATTCGGCTTATAGTAATACACAAGTTACAGAACTTTCATCTACAAGTACTACCAAAGATTATAGATTATTAATGGCAGGCAGAGATGGGATAATAAGAGTAAGTGCATATGTCACACCGATGGGAAGGAGTGTAGTATTTTTTGCAACAGCATCATCATATACAGATGGAAACCAGACTCCTTTTGACAGTTTGATAGAAGATGTATCTGATAGTAATGCAGGTGAAGGTACCAAGGAAGATACTCTTAGCGATAGTGAAGATAGTGCAGACAGTGCCAAAAAAGCTATCGCAGAAGAAACCGGACTTATAACAGGAGAAGGAAACCCGACTACACAAAATAGTGATATAGATGAGCTTATTAAAGAAGCACAAGAAAACCAGGCGGCAAATGATGAGAAACTTAAAAATGAAAATGAGGTTAAGGCAGCACAAGAGAATAATACAAAAACCATTAAAACAGGTTCTTATATACAAGTAAACAGACAGTTCTGGCTCTATCTTTTTCTAGTAATGACAGCATCAGTTATAACAGGTGGAGTAATACTAAAACTTCTCTTTAAAGTATGTGCTAATTACAAAATAGAGAAAAAGAGGAAAAAAGATGATGAAAGTACAGAAGTTAAGTAATAGATTGAGTAAAGTTTTTGCTAAGAAAAAAATACATTTAAGTATATTATTATTACTTATTATAATTAATGTTACCGGCTGTGTTAATCAACATCCGAATAAGAGTGAAGAAGTGAAAGCGGCAACGCAGACTAATGATGTGCGTGTTGCAACAACAAGCGTAGCGATAACTCAGATATGTGACAGAATGGGAATAAGTCCAATAGCAGTACCAAAAAGTCAGATATCAGACATTGCCGCAACACATCCTGATGCGACAGTAATAGGTTCGCCTATGTCACCTGACATAGAGGTTCTAAGACAGATAGCACCTGATTATGTATTAAGTCCGTCATCACTTATAAGTGATCTGCAGCCAAAATATGAAGCAGCAGGACTTTCGTATGCCTTTTTTAATCTAAAGAGTGTTACAGGAATGTACAAATCAATAGAAGAATTTGGAGCACTTATAGGAAGAGAAGATAAAGCACAGGAATTAATCAGTGAATTTGAGGATTTTTATAATGAATATACTAAGAATCATGAAGGAAAAGAAGGACCAAGAGTTCTTGTGCTTATGGGACTTCCGGGTTCTTATGTAGTGGCAACTGAGAATTCTTATGCCGGAAGCCTTGTAGAACTTGCCGGAGGAATTAATGTATATGCAGGCACAGATAAAGAATTCCTTAATGTTAATGCAGAAGATATGCTGCTTCAGAATCCGGACATAATATTAAGAACTGCACATGCAATGCCGGATTCGGTTATGGAGATGTTTAGCGAGGAATTTGCAACTAATGATATATGGAGTCATTTTGAAGCAGTAAAAAATGGAAAAGTATATGATCTCCCAAGCGAATACTTTGGAATGAGTGCAACATTTGAATATAAAGAAGCACTAAATGTGTTAGAAGATATATTCTACTAAAAGTAACAGCTAGAAAAAACTGTTAAGTGATATATAAAGAAGATTGTTAGGTGCATTGTATATATTTATATATACTTTTGGTTAACAAAATGCAAAATATACATTATGAAATGTAAAATACACATTACAGAATGCAAAATACAAAAATAGGGAAATAAAGAGATGGATAAAGAAAATACAGGAGCAAAGATTTTTAAATTAGAAAAAGCAGAAATTAAGAAAGTGGAAACAAAGAAAAATGAAATAAAGAAAGTGGAAATAAATAAAGCAGAAGCAAAGAAAAATGAAATAAAGAAAGCAGAGATAAATAAAGCAGAAGCAAAGAAAAATGAAATCAAAAAGTCAGCTTTAAAAAAGAAAGGAATAATAAGGATTACAACTGCATTTGCTATACTTATTATATTACATATAGCATTAATATTCATATCTGTACTTGCAGGAAGTATTGATACAGGATTTATAAAACTGTTTAGAGGACTATTTGTAGAATATGATCATGATATTGCAATAATATATGATTTGCGCTTTCCAAGAATAATAGTATCTATGACAGCAGGTGCAGCACTAGCTACAGCAGGAACACTTCTTCAGGCAGTACTTAAGAATCCACTTGCAGATCCGGGAATAATAGGTGTTACAAGTGGTGCAGGATTCGCAGGAGTCATTGTAAGCTCATTCTTTCCGGCAATATATTATCAAAAACCATTATTTTGTGTAGTTGGAGCATGCGTAGCTTTCATTATGGTATATATGTTGTCATGGCAGAATGGTCTTACACCAATAAGAATAATACTTGTAGGAATTGCAGTCGAAGCAGTATTTAGTGGATTTACACAGGGCTTTGAAGCGATGGCAGGAAGTACACTTAGTGGAGTGGCATCTATAACAGATGGCAATGTCACACTTAAGACATGGACAGATGTTAAGACGATTATAGTATACGCAATCCCGGGACTTATAATAGCATTACTTACTTTTAGTATATGTAACATACTGATACTTAAGGATGAGACAGTAAGAGGACTTGGAATTAATGTTAACAGAATTAGAATAATAGTAAGCTTTATAGCTGTATTTTTAGCAGGAGTGGCAACAGCATTTGCAGGAGCTATATCATTCCTTGGACTAATTGTACCGCATATAGGAAGACTTATTGTTGGCAATAATCATAAAGTGCTTATACCATATTCGATGATACTTGGTTCGTTCGTATTTCTTCTTGCAGACACGCTTGGCAGAACAATAGCAATGCCATACGAGATATCACCGGGAATAATAATGGCAGTTATTGGAGGACCGTCTTTTATAATGCTGCTTAGAAAGGAGAAAAACTATGGACGTTAAGGAAATATCATTCTCATATGGTAAGACGAAAATATTAGATAAAATATCTTTTTCTCTAAAAGAAGGAAAAATAACAACAATTATAGGAGCGAATGGATGTGGTAAATCAACACTTTTTAAATTAATGACAAGAAATCTGGTTCCGACATCCGGTAAGATAGTACTTGGAGATAAGAATATAAGATATATCCCGTTAAAAGAATTTGCAAAACAGGTTGCGATTGTGCATCAAAGTGGTAATGAGGGATCAGATATAACAGTAAGACAACTTGTAGAATATGGGAGAATACCACATAGAAAGATAAGCTGTATAAAGATGGCAGATGATGATAAGAAGATAGACTGGGTGATAAGTGTAACAGGACTTGACGAAGTGAAAGACAGACAGATAAATGAATTATCAGGAGGCCAGAGACAAAGAGCATTTATCGCAATGGCACTATGTCAGGATACAGATATATTATTTCTTGATGAACCCACTACTTATCTTGATATAAGATATCAGGTTGAGATACTCGAACTGGTAAAAGAACTTAATAAGAGATATGGAATGACAATAGCAATGATTCTTCATGATATTAATCAGGCTGTACATTATGGAGATGAGATTATAGGACTTAAGGAAGGACATATCCTTATACAGGGAAAGCCAAAAGAAGTTATTGATGAAGAAGTTATACAAAAAATATACGGAATACATCTTCCGGTCAGACAAGTTGATGGTGATATAGCTGTACTTGCAGTCGGAAAGAGAGATATAGACACAGATAAGCAATAAGAAAACGGTATTTTATATATAATCAGTAATAATAGTGAATAAAAGGCTTTGTAGAAAACTGTAAAAACAAATTAAGACATCGGTATGCATTAATAAAAAAATAATATGAATTTTTTGTAAAATAACACTAAAAATAATTACAAAAATGAAAGTTTTTGTTGCTATTTCACAAAAATATGGTAAAATAATGGAATAATTACTTGGTTTGCAATAATAAATTGCACAAATAAGTAGCAATATTTTATTAGAAAAGAGATGTTTTATATGAAGAAAAAAGTACTAATGGCAACAGGGATAACACTGGCAGCTGTAATGGTTACAGTAGGCGTAATGGGAAATACAGTATTTGCAGACCAGGCAGAGGTAGCGAAAGAGCAGATAGTATATGAACAGGGAGTTGTAACAGATGTTGCATCAGATTCACAATATCAGATGCTTGATGATACAAGCTTTGTTCTGTCTGAAAGCAGTGTAAAAGAAGAAAATCTGTCAGATGGAAGTATTGTAGTTGTTAAGGATGACAACGGAGAGAGCAAGGCACTTGAAGTAACAGGACTTGAAGAGAATGCAGATGGTGACGGATACATAGTAACAGGTAAGGAAGCAGATAATATCTTTGATGTATTAAAAAGTGTATCAGTAAGTGGTACAGCGTATGTTAATCCATCAGATATAGTTACTATGGATGGAGTAAGTATTGCATCTGTTCAGTCAGACAATGTAAGAAGCAGAGGACTTCTTGGAATGTTTTCTTTTGGCAAAAAAGGAACAGCAGAATTAACTAAACTTACACTTAACATTAACAGAGATATTGAAGGAATAGGAAGCATTAACGGAGATATAGTGCTTGCACCGGAATTAGAATATGACATTGCTTTTAACACATCAGGAATACAGAAGTTAAGACTTGTAGCAGATAATAAACTTACATTTCACAATCTGTCAGTAAAATGTGCAAAGGCAGGAGAGATACCGCTTGTAAGACTTCCATATACATTCGCTAATGGAATGTTTACAGCATACCTTAACCTTGATCTTGTATATGAGGCAGACGGAAGTGCGTATGTAACATATTATGTATCAGGAGAATGTGGAGTTGATTATGACGGAACTAATACAAGATTCGTATGCAACTATACACCTGGAGAATTTACTTATGGTGTAGATGCAACAATGAAGACAGGTGTGAAGATGGAGATTGGACTTGTTGCGTATGGAACATTTACAATTATGGATATGAATGTTAATACAGGATTTGCAGGAGATCTTGAATGTAACAGTAATGGAGCAAATACAGGAGACATATATTATTACCTTGATGGAGATTATGGTTATAATAGTGTACTTGCACAGTATGGAATATGCGGTAAAGTTATCGTATATGATAAGAATAATAGTGTGTTTAGATATGGATTCTAGTAAGACCATTATAATATAATTAAGGTGTAAAAATCTCCCAAAGCAGATAAAAAGCTGGTTTTGGGAGATTTTTAAAATAAGGTTGGGTGAATGTATGACAGCTATAAATTATATCGGAAGTTACACAGAACCACTTTCGGCTGATATATTTATTGTCGAAGGTGAGAAAAATGTATATATGTATGATACAGGCAACGGTGAGAAGAGTCTTAATGATGTGAAAAACGTGTTGTGTGCGTACGGTGACAAAATGGTAAACGTGATATTATCTCATTTCCATCCAGATCATATGGGCAATATTGATAAGATTAATAAAGAAAAAATATATGCTAGTGCGAATACAATTAAGTATATGAATGAAAAAGATAAGGAGCTTAGTGAGATTGTATCTGACAGACTAGAGATAACTGATGGAAAATTAAATCTAGATATAATATATCTTCCATCATCACATGCAAAAGGCTGTATAGCTATGAACATTAATAGAGAGATATGTCTTCTTGGAGATGCCACATACTCAACTATGAAAGCGGGGCAAATCGTATATAATAGAAGTCTTCTTAGTGAAGAGATAGCAACGCTTGATAAGATAGATACAAAAAAGTTCGTGCTAAGTCATCAAAAAGGACTTTTCAAAAGTAAAGAATCAGTTATAAATGAATTAAAAGAAATATATAAAAGCAGTAATAAAAATGACGCATATATCTCATTTGGAAAATAACAAGTGAGATATATGCGTTATTAATTAAGGGTGATTACAACAACCTCCGGGCGATTGTTAATTCTTAGAGGAATAATACTGTTTCCTAATCCACGACTTACTATCATCTGAGTGTTACCTACAATATATTTTCCAGATGTATATTTTGGAAAAAAACCTTGATTAGGAGCAACTAAACCACCTATAAAAGGAATACGAAATTGTCCACCATGTGCGTGCCCGCTTAATACAAGATTAATATTACAATCAGAGTAGGCATTAATAAGTTTAATTAGATAGTTTTGTCCGTTACCAAAATTAGCATTATGTAAATCTGATATTTGAATAATTTTATAATTACGAAATTCAGAAGGAATCATCTCATCGGACACAGATATGTGATTAATATCGACTGAATAATTTCCCCATAATAGCCATATTGTTAAGAGTATTGCTATGCTAAAAAATATCTTTTTGCGCCATTTTTTCATGATTAAAAATTCTCCTGTAATTGTATAATACATATTAGAAAGCTAAAAGTTTTACCTAACAGTATAACATATATAATTGGTAAATACCATGACGTTTCAGGGAATATTTAAGCATATAGAGAAAATGTGGGGAAAATAAAATGCTAACAGTATACAAATATCTATACTAGATTATGTAAACGTTCAATCTCATAATTAATCTCATCAACAGGTGCACCTTCGCTAAATCCCCAATCGTCTTTTAACAAGACTAATATCTGCTTGTAACATTCGATACTTTTTGCAATATCGCCTTTTATCTCGTATATAAGAGCCATGGCAGTTAGTGGATCGGTATATCTTGGACTCTTAGATGCGAGAAATGCTTTGTCAAAATATGTAAGAGCTGTATCATATTCGCATCTGTCAGCATAGAATCCACCCGCTTCGAATAATGCACACCAGTTATTGGGATAATTAGTTACAAGTTCCTGTATGTGTTGTCTTGCAAGTTCGTGATTGCCTTGGCTTAGGGCAATTCTTGCCTGATAAACAGGAACCTGAATCTCATTGTGATTTTTAAGAGAACGATATTTTAGAAGATATGATAAAGCTTCTTCGTGTCTGTGATCAAGAAGAAGATTATCCATAAGTTCTAAGTAGTTGCGTGAGATGTCAGGATGTTTGGCTACCTGTTCTTTGTAAAAGTTGATGGTCTTAGTATGCTGTCTTGCGTTCCAATCAGTGATGGCAGCACCTTCAGATAATTGTAAAAGCCATTGACAGTCTTTTTTATCAGGATTAAGACGCATAGATTCTCTGGCATATCTGCTTACAAATACAGAATCAGAAGCCATTCTATGATGATATAGTCGTGCAAGCAGAGAATATATTCTTGCTGTATCCTGATTGGAATTAAGTTCTTCCATGAGAAAATGTCTTGTATCGTTAAATGTGTTGTCATTAAGACTGCTCTCGATGTCAAGCATATTCTCAATTCTGTTAAGTTTTTCATCAGTAGTAAGGTTAAATAGCTCGTCAATAGTGATACCGAATATTACTGATAATTGTGGAAGTACATATATGTCTGGAGCACATATATTGTTCTCCCATTTTGATACAGCCTGACTGCTTATTTTAAGTTTGCCTGCAAGATCCTCTTGTGTATATCCTGCTCCTATTCTTAATGATTTTATTTTTTTACCTAAATCCATAACTAGAATCCTTTCCCTGTGCTTAATTATTGGTTAACACAGATTAAAATAATCTATTTCATAACATTGACCGGTCATGTCTTATAACACATTAATTGTATGATATGCACTAATAATATACAATAACGTCTATGGAGAGAGGACTAAACTGTTGGTTGTATAGATGAGTCTAAGATAGAATGATTATGAAGTTGCCTTACAAATGTAATAAGGAATTAAACAAGTTTTAGTGTAGGAATAATTGACCGATATAAAAGATAATAATTATATTTTAAAAGAGGGGTGTATATATGATTATTCAACATAATCTTACAGCATTAAATATCAATGGTAATTATTCAGTGTCAGCCAAAAACAAGGCGAAAATATCTGAAAAGATATCGTCTGGATATAAGATTAATACGGCAGCAGATGATGCAGCGGGGCTTGCAGTATCAAGAAAATTAAACAAACAGGTGCGAGGTCTTAGACAGGCAGTTTCTAATATTCAGGACGGAGTATCAATGGTTCAGACTGCTGATGGAGCGATTGCAGAGATTCAGGATATGTTGCACAGAGGACGAGAGCTTAGTGTAATGGCTGCAAATGATGTCCTTACAGATGAAGACAGAGAATTTTTGCAGGATGAGATAATACAGATAAGAAGTGAGATAGATGATATATCTAAGAATACTGAGTTTAATAAGATTCCACTTCTAAGAGGTAATATGCCTGATATTACAGATCAATATGGTGATGTGATAATAGTAGGTGGTATGCCGGATTGGACACCAATGGATCCTGATGTGAATAATGGTGCTAATAAAATACTCTCAGGAACATATACAACTGATGTTGGATACAGTTATATAGATAATTCCGTAACACCACCTGCCACTAAGACTGGAACTACACAGATTGAACATTCGGCTGGAAGAATAGATTTCACCAATTTTACAGGAAGTAAAAAAGATATAGAAGAACTTGCTGGTAATGGATTCTATGCAACATGCTGTACTTGTCAGAGCCATTATAGTATAAAATTTGAGGATACAGCAACTAGCAGTAAGAAAATTAGTGGAGATAATTATATATATACAATAGGAATAAAAGATGCAACAACTCCACAAGATATAATCTCACGAATAATAGCAGGAACAGATGGCGGTAATCCTAATAGCCATTTTACAAAGCTTGTAGAAGATCCGCAGTCACCGGGAACGCTTATTGTATATGATGACAGAGGTAAGAATCAAGAGCCTGCAGATCTTTTAAATCTTAGAAAAGATCCTGCAAGTAATTTTGCGTATTCTATGTCAGATTGGGATAATCAGATGTTTGGAGTGACAGCATGGGGACCATATGGCAGATTTGGACCGGGAAGTGCATTCTCTGCAGACGATAGTGAGATGTTCAGAGATGCAGACAGCCGTATTCTTCAGGTGGGATCAGAGACAGGTCAGGAACTTGAAGTAAAACTTGCAAGTACATCAAGCCTTGCACTTGGAATCGTAAAAGCTAATATTGGAACACAGGAAGGTGCGTCACAAGCAATAGAAGTATTTAAGTCGGCACTTGAATATGTTAATAATGAGAGAACGAGAATGGGAACGTATCAGAACAGGCTTACAGCAGCTAGAAGAAATCTTGATAATGCAGTAGAGAATACTGAAAAAGCAGAATCAGCGATAGAAGATACAGATATTGCTGAAGCTTCGGTAAAATATGCAGGAACAGATATGATAACAAAAGCAGAAGAGATGTTGCTTGCACAGGCAAAACATGCTGATGATGGGGTTGTAGAGATGTTTGAGCAGAGATAATGAGATTAAATACAGATTATACGTAAATGGAAACAAAAAAGTTTCCATCTACGTAGATATGTAAAGTTATATATTGAAAGCCCCCTATGATGAATATAGATAATAATCATTATAGGGGGCTCGTTTTTAAGCTATATAAAACATAAGTTACACTAATATAATATTACTAATAGTATTTTACATTGTAACGACAACTTCAACACAGTCTTTGCCTGGTTCATAAGGAATTACACATCCGTCAACTTCCTTGCCGTCAACAGTCATGCTTGTAATACCTTTTTCAGAACCGGATTTATTAATAACGTGTATATTATAAGTAGTACTACGGAATAGTCTTGTTATATCAAAATCACCAAAATCTTTAGGAACACAAGGGTTAACGCTGAGTCCTTTGTGTGTTGGATATATGCCTAAAATATATTGAGAGATGTTGACAAAAGTCCAGGCTGCAGTACCTGTAAGCCAACTATTCTTAGCTTCGCCATGATACTTGGCATCTCTTCCGGCTATCATCTGGGAATATACATAAGGTTCTGTTCTGTGTATGTCACTTATATCTTCGATATATGATGGACAAGTTTTTTTGTATACTTCAAAAGCTCTGTCACCACGTCCGATAACAGTCTCTGCGATTGATATCCAAGGGTTGTTGTGGCAGAAGATACCTGCATTTTCTTTGTATCCAGGTGGATATGAAGATATTTCGCCAAGTTCTAGATGATATCTTGTATAAGCTGGCTGGAGAATCATGACACCATATTTTGTATCAAGTCTTTCTTTGACAGAATCAAGAGCCTTTTTGGCTATACCTTCTTTTACACCAACACCGGCAAGAACACAGAAGCCCTGAGGCTCAATGTATATCTGACCTTCTTCGCATTCTTTAGAACCGACTTTGTTGCTGTATGCATCATAGGCTCTTAAGAACCATTCACCATCCCATCCGGCATCAAGAATAGTATTATACATCTCATTAACTTCTCTTAGTGCACGTTCTTTTTCTGCATTATCGTCCATAAGCTCGCATAAGTCGGCATATTCTTTACCATATTTTACAAACATACCTGCAATAAATACAGATTCAGCAACAGGTCCTTCACTAGGTCCGAAAGTCTGGAAAGATTCACCCGGATGCTTAGAGAAGCAGTTTAGATTAAGGCAGTCATTCCAGTCGGCTCTTCCGATAAGAGGGAGTCTGTGAGGACCTTTGTGATTAACAGTATAATCAAAAGATCTCTTTAAATGTTCCATAAGTGTTACAGATTTACTCTCATCATTATCAAAAGGAACCATCTCTTTAAGAATTCCTATATCGCCGGTTTCTCTTACATAAGCAGAAGTTCCTGCGATAAGCCATAGAGGATCGTCATTAAAACCACTTCCGATATCGGAATTACCTTTTTTGGTAAGTGGCTGATATTGATGATAGGCACTTCCGTCTTCGAATTGTGTAGAAGCGATATCTATGATTCTCTCTCTTGCTCTGTCAGGAATGAGATGAACGAAGCCAAGAAGATCCTGACATGAATCACGAAATCCCATTCCACGTCCAATACCTGATTCATAATAAGAAGCAGAACGTGACATATTGAAAGTTACCATACACTGATACTGATTCCATATATTGACCATACGGTTTACATGTTCATTGGAAGATTTGACGCTATATCGTGCAAGAAGAGTATCCCAATAAGTATTAAGTTCCCTAAAAGCTTCATTAACATGTTCTTCTTCGCTGTAACGGTTAAGCAGTTCATGAGCTTTTGTCTTGTTGATAATACCATAAGATTCCCATTTGTCATCATCATCATTTTCGATAAAACCAAGAACGAATATTAAGTTTTTGCTTTCACCAGGGTTTAGTGAGATTTTTAGATGATGAGAACCGATAGGAGCCCATCCACTTGCAACAGAATTAGCAGACTGTCTGTTATGAACAACAACCGGATTGTCACTTCCATGGTAAGCACCTAAGAATTCATCTCTTATAGTATCAAATCCGTCAACACAATTGTTGACTGAGAATACAGCGTAGTGGTTTCTGCGTTCTCTGTACTCTGTTTTATGATAGATAGTTCTTCCACCGTCTTCAATCTCTACCTCACCGATACTTAAGTTACGCTGAAAATTCTTCATATCATCATCTGCATTCCACAGACAGAACTCAACGTATGAGAAAAGTGAGAAGTCCTTAACCTGATTAGAAGTGTTAGTAAGAGTAAGACTGTTAATCTCGCAGTTATCATTCATAGGAACAAAAGTAAGACAGTCGGCTTTAAGTCCATTCTTAGAAGAAGTAAAGCGGCTGTAGCCAATGCCATGACGACATTCATAAGAATCAAGATCTGTTTTAACGGGCTGCCATGCGACATTCCATACACATTCACCATCGTTAATGTAGAAATACTTGCCGTTACAGTCAGCCGGAACATCGTTGTAACGATATCTTGTAAGCCTTAGAAGTTTGGCATCTTTGTAAAAAGAGTATCCTCCTTGAGTGTTGGATATAAGTGAGAAGAAATCCTTACATCCAAGGTAGTTTATCCATGGTAATGGAGTTGTTGGTGTTGTAATAACATATTCTTTGTTAGAATCATCAAAATAACCATATTTCATAATTGTTTCTCCTTTAACTAAAATATTCAAGTAAACGATTAAGTAAAAGGATTAATTAGATTGTAAGATTGGTTACAGGCTGATTATACAATGAATACAGCTCAAAATCAAGAACAAAAATTAACATAATATATGAGATGATTTCGTAATGTATTACTTAAAAACAAAGCAAATAAGCCAGGAATATACTAAAAGTGCGCAAACGGTTGGCAAAAATAACAAAAACATATAGACTATTACTAGGAAAAATATAAAAAATATACAAATGTTTTCAAAAAAACTATTGCATTTGTATAAAAAGTGTTGTATATTAAAGATACGAAAACGATTAAGTAAAAAATAATTCTTCTAAAAATTGAGATGTGATACAATGTATAATAGGTTTTACACACAGGAGGATTATAAATGGTTTCAATGAAAGATGTAGCTTTAGCTTGTAATGTATCAGTGGCAACTGTAAGTAAGGCACTTAATAACCACAACGACATAAGCGAAGCGAAAAGGGAAGAAATCAAGAAAAAGGCAAAGGAGATGGGATATTTCCCAAACATCTCAGCGAGAGCACTTAAAACAAATAGAACTTACAGCATTGGGGTGTTGTTCGTTGACGAAGCCAGAAGTGGTCTGACACATGACTATTTCGTTGCAGTATTAGAGAGCTTCAAGGTGACAGCAGAGAAAAAGGGATATGACATAACATTTTTAAATTGTAACAAAAGCAGAAGCAACAGGTTATCATATCTAGAGCATGCAAGATTTAGGGGATTTGATGGAGTGGTCATCGCGTGTATTGATTTTTCTGATCCTGAGGTAATGGAGCTTGTAGAGAGTGACATTCCGGTAGTTACAATAGATCATCTGTTTAACAACAGAATATCAATTGTATCGGACAATATCAAGGGAATGAGAGATTTATTGACATATATATATAATCATGGGCATAGAAAGATAGCATACATACATGGAATGGAATCAGCAGTAACAAGCAGCAGACTTTCAAGTTTTTACAAGACAGCAGAGGAACTTGGACTTGTGATTCCTGATGAGTACGTTAAGGAAGCAGGCTACAGAGATACTGATATGACAGCGAAGAGAACAAGAGAACTTCTTGATCTGAAAGAACCTCCAACGTGCATTATTTTTCCGGATGACTATGCAGCATTTGGTGGAATCAATGCAATTAAGAAAAGAGGATTACGAATACCACAGGATATATCAGTTGCCGGATATGACGGAATCAGAGTGGCAAGACAGATTGAACCGGCGATAACAACGTTAGCACAGAATACTAAAAAACTTGGCAGATATGCCGCAGAGAAACTTATAGGACTTATTGAAAAACCAAAGACAACGCTTATCGAGCAGGTTATTGTACAGGGTGAGTTGCTAGAAGGAGCTACGGTAGGAAGAATTGAGTTATAACTAAGATTACTGACAGCAAAAAGGAAGGCTGTTGTAATAAAAGAAACTAAATAACCTATACTTATCATTTAGGAGGACTTAACTATGAAGAAAAAATTATTAAGTGTATGTTTAGCGACATCAATGGCAGCAACATTGTTTGCAGGTTGTGGTGGTAATACAGCAGATAATGACAAGAACAATGAGCCTAAGGAAAGTAAAGATAGCCAGTCAACAAAAGAAGACAAAAAAGATGATACAAGTAAAGACGAAGAAGGCAAGGTATTTAGAATTTATTGCTGGAATGACGAATTTAAGGGACTTTTTGATACATATTTTGCAAGTGAAGTTCCATCAGATGTCAAAGTAGAATGGGTATCAACACCTAGTAAAGACAATGCTTATCAGCAGAAACTTGATCAGGGACTTCTTGATCAGGATAAAGCTTCAGATGATGACAAGATTGATATGTTCTTAATCGAAGCAGATTATGCTCTTAAATATGTTGACAGTGATTACACACTTGATGTTATTAATGATATTGGACTTACAGAGGATGAACTGTCAGACCAGTATCAGTATACTAAAGACATCGTAACTGATTCAGACGGTAAGTTAAAAGCTGTATCATGGCAGGCAACACCTGGATTATTTGCTTACAGACGCTCAATCGCCAAAGAAGTACTTGGAACAGATGATCCAGAAGAAGTTCAGAAACAGTTATCTGACTGGGATAAATTCGATGAAGTAGCTAAGAAGATGTCAGACGGTGGCTACAAGATGTTATCAGGATATGATGATTCATACAGAGTATTCTCTAATAACGTAACAAAACCTTGGGTTGATGAGAATGACAACATAGTAATTGATGACAATATTATGAAATGGGTTGACCAGACAAAAGAATATACAGATAATGGATACAACAATAAGACTTCTCTTTGGGCAACAGAATGGTCAGCAGACCAGGGACCAACAGGTAAAGTATTCGGTTTCTTCTATTCAACATGGGGAATTAACTTTACATTACTTGGCAACTCACTTGAGACACCACTTCCAGAAGGACTTACAAAGACATCAGATCCTGATGCTTACAAAGCAGCAACAGAAGGCAATGGTATCTATGGTGACTGGGCAGTATGTGAAGGACCACAGGCTTACTACTGGGGTGGTTCATGGTTATGTGCAGCAAAAGGTACAGATAATCCTACACTTGTAAAACAGGTTATGGAAAAATTCACATGTGATAAAGATACAATGAAGACTATCACACTTGATACAGAAGATTATACTAACAGTCAGTCAGCTATGAAAGAACTTGCAGACGATCCTGATTATGGTTCAGCATTCTTAAGTGGACAGAACCATATCGCATTATTCTCATCTGCAGCTCCTAAGATTGATATGAGCAACTGTACACCATACGACCAGGGCTTAAATGAAGCATTCCAGTCAGCATTCAAAGATTACTTTAATGGAACAGTAACTAAGGATGAAGCACTTGAGAACTTCTACAAAGCAGCAGTTGTTAAATATCCTAACTTAAAATATAAATAATAAGTTGGCAGATATTGATTAAATTATACAGTTAGAGAATTGTTATATTAAAACTTATATACCTGAGGTATAAAGATATGCAATCGATAACTGGGATTTGAAGGTAATAAAATATATGGGGACATATTAAATGTAACCGGTTTGGGGCAATGGGTAATATATAATATCAGAGATAGAGAATCTACACTATAAGGGGCACATTTTACAGGATGGGTAACCAAAATGTGCCCATCCTGTAAAAATAAAATGAGGTGATGAAAATGACGAAAACATCAGGTAACAGGAAAAAATCGAAATGTGTTAAATACACAAAATGGGGTTATATTTTCCTTATTCCATTTTTCCTAACATATACGATTTTTTCATTTATTCCATTAGTAACAACTATTTACAACAGTTTCTTTGAAAATTATATGCTTGGATTACAGCAGATTGGACCAAGATTCGTAGGGCTTGATAACTATAAAGCGATTATATCTAACGGTGATATGGTTGCATACGCAAAGAATACAATAATTATGTGGCTTATGGGATTCATTCCACAGATAATAGTATCACTTTTACTTGCAGCATGGTTTACAGATATCAGATTAAGACTTAAAGCAGCAGGATTTTTTAAGACAGTAATATACTTACCAAACTTAATAATGGCATCGGCATTTGCGATGTTATTCTACTCAATATTCTCAGATCAGGGACCTGTTAATCAGATTCTTATGAATGCAGGAATAATTGAACAGCCAATCAGATTTTTATCAAACGTATGGACAACAAGAGGTCTTGTGGCACTTATGAATTTTATGATGTGGTTTGGTAATACAACAATACTTCTTATGGCTGGTATGATGGGTATAGATACAGCACTTTTTGAGGCGGCACAGGTAGATGGTGCTAAGCCTTTTCAGACATTCACAAAGATTACATTACCACTTTTAAAACCAATTCTTATGTATGTATTAATTACATCTATGATTGGCGGTATACAGATGTTTGACGTTCCACAGATTCTTACAGATGGAAGTGGAGCACCTAATAATACGAGCATGACGCTTATTATGTATCTTAATAAGCATTTATATAGTAAAAATTACGGAATGGCCGGTGCACTTTCAGTTATCCTGTTTATCGTAACAGGCATACTAAGTCTTGCAGTATACAAATCACTGGCAGCGCAGAGAAAGGCATAAGGGGGATGAGGTTATGAACAAAAAAGAAAGAAGCGATAAGGCTGTTCTTGGAGTAAGAAGATTCATAAGCTATCTTGTACTTATATTGCTCTCAGTTATATGCCTGTTTTCATTCTATATTCTTGTAATTAACGCAACACGAGCTAATGCACAGATTCAGCAGGGATTCTCGGTAATACCAGGACAAAGACTTCTTGCTAATATTAAAACTGTATTTGCCAACAAAGAGATACCTATTCTCTACGGACTTAGAAACAGTTTTATAATATCAGCATCATGTGCAGTGCTTACAACATATTTTTCAGCACTTACAGCATACGCAATTCATGCTTATAATTTTAGATTCAAAAATGCAGCTTTTACATTTATTCTTATGATAATGATGGTTCCGGCACAGGTATCTAGTATGGGTTTTGTTAACTTAATGAAATCAATGCATCTTATGAATACTTTTGTACCACTTATAGTTCCATCAATAGCAGCTCCGGTTGTATTTTTCTTTATGAAACAGTACATGGAGAGTTCACTTCCAATAGAGATTATTGAAGCGGCAAGAATAGATGGAAGCAGTGAATTCAGAACATTTAACCATGTAGTTCTTCCTATATTAAAACCGGCAGTTGCAGTTCAGGCGATATTTGCATTCGTATCATCATGGAATAACTACTTCGTACCAGCTCTTATTCTTGAAGATGCTAAGAGAAAGACACTTCCTATCATGATTGCTATGTACAGAAGTGCCGATTACTTAAAATTCGATATGGGTCAGGTATATATGGTAATTGCAATATCAATTCTTCCGGTAGTAGTTGTATATCTCTGCTTATCTAAATTCATCGTGCAGGGTGTTGCTATTGGTAGTGTTAAAGGATAAGATGTCATGCTATTAAATATGGCTGTACATACATAACTTTCCATAAAAATATAATCAGAGAACCACTCCATCGTCTTTTGAAAAATAAAGGTGGTGGGGTGGTTTTTTGTGTGAAAAATGTGATGGAGATGGGGGATATAAAATATAGAAAAAGTGATTAAGATGGGAAATATGGAATATATAAAAAAGTGATTAAGATGGGAAATATGAAATATAGAAAAAGGTGATTAAGATGGGAAATATGAAATATAGAAAAAGTGATTGTGATATGAAATATAAAATATAGAAAGAAATTTTGGGATAAATATTAGTGGAATTATATATACCATAATGATAAGATAGAAATATAGATTAAGTGCGTATAAAATAAGATATATCCAAGCAGATATTAAAGATTATAGATAATAAAGTTCACCGGACCATCGAATGAAGAAAAATCGAGGTTGTAATAAAATTGAACTAGTCAGTAACTATGGATATATCAGAATATATAGATATTAAATGGCAGGTGGATGAATATGGGCGAAGAGATTAAAAATACAGATGGTAAATTGGAATTAGATGCAGTCAGTACTGATGGAATGATATCAGAACTGGATATTACTAATGTTACAACTGGTGATAAGAATAGAGGAAGATATCTATACTATCAGTTAAAACAGAGTATGCGAAATGCCAAATCAATAGATATTGTTGTATCATTTCTTATGGAATCCGGTGTTAAGATGATATTAAGCGATCTTAAACAGGCATTATCAAGAGATGTTAAGATTAATATTCTTACAGGCAATTATCTTGGTATTACACAGCCATCGGCATTATATCTTATAAAACATGAGCTTGGAGATAAGATAGATCTGCGTTTTTATAATGATAAGAGCAGATCATTTCATCCAAAAGCATATTTTTTTCATTATGAGAACAGAAATGAAGTATTCATAGGTTCTTCTAACATATCAAGAAGTGCGTTAACATCAGGAATAGAATGGAATTACAGGCTTGAGGATAGTGTTGATTTGAGAAGTTATCAGATGTTTTATAGTACATTCGTGGATCTTTTTAATAATCATTCAATAATAATTGATGATGATGAACTTGATAATTATTCTAAAAACTGGCATAGACCTGCAGTATCAAAAGACCTTGCAAAATATGATACTCTTGATATTAGCGATAACAATGTAAAAATATTATATGAACCAAGAGGAGCACAGATAGAAGCACTTTATGCACTTGAAAAGAGCAGAGCGGAAGGGGCATCAAAAGCACTTATTCAGGCAGCTACGGGAATTGGTAAGACATATCTTGCAGCATTTGATTCTAAGAATTATAAGAGAATATTATTCGTTGCACACAGGGAAGAAATTCTTAAACAGGCAGCAGAATCATTTAGAAATGTACGTAATTCAGACGATTATGGTTTTTTTGATGGAAAAAATAAAGACACAGACAAATCTGTCATATTTGCATCAGTAGGAACACTTGGTGATGAAAAATATCTTAGCGAAGAATTTTTTGCAAAAAAATATTTTGATTACATGATTATAGATGAATTCCATCATTCAGTAACAAAAGGATATCAGAATATTATTAAATATTTTGAACCGGAATTCATGCTTGGGCTTACAGCAACACCGGAGAGAATGGATGGTAAGAATATCTATGAGATCTGCGATTACAATGTGCCATACGAGATATCACTTAGAGATGCTATTAACAAGGGGATGCTTGTGCCTTTTCACTACTATGGAATATATGATGATACAGATTATTCAAAATTACATATTGTAAAAGGAAAATATGCTGAAAAAGAACTTACAGATACATATAAAAATGCAATAACGAGATATGAACTTATATATAAGAATTATATGAAATATGGCTCAAAACGTGCGATAGGATTCTGCTGTTCAAGAGAACATGCTGAAGATATGGCAAGAGAATTCTGCAAAAAAGGAATAAAAGCAGTTGCTGTATATAGTAATTGCGATGGTGAGTTCTCTGAGAAAAGAGATGTTGCAATAAGACAGCTTAAAAATCTTGAGATAAATGTTATATTCTCAGTTGATATGTTTAATGAGGGTGTTGATGTGGCAGCACTTGATATGGTTATGTTCCTTAGACCAACAGAGTCACCGGTTGTATTTCTCCAACAGCTCGGAAGAGGATTAAGACTTAGTAAAGGTAAGACATATCTTAATGTTCTTGATTTTATTGGCAATTATGAAAAAGCGGGAATAGGTCCAAAATTACTCATGCGTGCAAAGTCATCTAATGAGATTGATGATAAAGCCAGAGGTGTAAAAAATGAAAAAACAGATATATCAGATGCTAATAAAACAGCTTCTATGTATAATGATTCGTCGCTGTATCCTGATGACTGTTTTGTAGATTTTGATTTTAGAATTATAGATATCTTTAAGAAGCTTGATGAACGTTCGGTTAGTATAAGACAGAGAATAGTTAAAGAATATGAGAGAGTTAAGGAGATATTAGGGAAAGTTCCTACAAGGGTTGAACTTTTTACATATATGGACAGTGATGTATATGAATATTGCATCGGAAAATCTAAAGAAAATATATTTAAAGATTATCTTGGATTCCTAAATTCTAACGGTGATCTTAATGAAAATCAGCAGATTATATATGGTGGAATTGCAAGAGAATTCATTAAGAATATTGAGAATACTGCAATGACAAAAGTCTACAAGATGCCTGTGCTTGCAAGTTTTTGCTATATAGATGATGATAATGTTGATGCAATGAATACCAAGAATGTAAAAGAACAGGTGGATAAAGTGCATAAAAACTATATAAAGATGGAACTTAGTGAAGCAGATGTTCTTAAAGGATGGAAGAAGTTTTTTGATAATGGCACTAACTGGAAAGATTTTGGAGATGCAATTACAAGAGAAGAATATATGCAGATAAGTGATAAAAAACATCTGTCGAAGATAAAACAAATGCCGGTTAAGTATCTTCTTGCTTCTGGTGAAGGATTTTTTGTAGAAAAAGAAGGATATGTCATAGCTCTTAGTGAAGAACTTAGAAAATATGCGGGTATGCCTGAATTTGCCACACAGATGAGAGATGTATGTGAATATAGAGCGATGGATTATTATAGAAGAAGATATGAGGAACGTAGGATGTAGGGGGAATATCAATTAATGGATGTGCTAGAGAAAAGCGAGATGGACAAAAGACTAGGCAACAGCCATAGAAAGCTGTGCTTAGTCTTCATAATGTCCTTTACAAGCGATAATCCATAAAAAACCATTTTCATCAATTGTATATACAAGTCTATTAGCGGAATCAATTCTTCGACTCCAAGCTTTGCGATGTTTTAATGGTTCTGGTTTTCCAATTTCTTCCGATAATCCTTTGCGTTCAATCGATTTAACTAGTTCATTGATTCGTTTCATGGTTTTTTTATCCTGAGTTTGCCAATATAAATAATCATCCCATGCTCTGTCTGACCATAATTTTTTCATTAGTCTACCTCTATTAATTCATGTTCCTGTCCTTTGCCGGCTTCTAATTGAGCAATACTTCTGTCAATCATGGCAAGGTATTCGTTGTTTCTAGCAGCTTTTTCTAGCTGATTGTATTGTTCAAGGCTCATAAGAACAACATTTTTTTCGTTTTTTCTTGTAATAATAACTGTTTCTTGAAAATCTGAAGCTTTATCACAGTATTCTTTTAATTTGTTTCTGATGGTTGAATAATTTACAGCTAACATAATTATACTCCTCCTAAAAATTGTACAAGATAATGTACAGATATTTGTACAAATAGTTTATCATGTTAGTAAAATTGAGTCAAGATTATATTGTAAAATAGTTGAAATTAACATTTTCCATTAAAAAAATAATTAGTAGTTTGTTTCAAAGAATCTGAATGTAAAGTCTATACAAATATGATAGAATGAAATTGAGATTTTATACATTTTATGTGTTTATTATAGAAAGAGAAACCATAAATGCCTTAGATAGATAAGAGATAATTAATAATTGTTTGATAATTAACAATGGAATGATTATTTAAGTATAGAAGAATATGTGAGGAATAGATATGAGAAAAGATGAGATAAAGCAGACAATAGAATATTATAATAAAAATGCAGAGAGTTTTGTAAAGACAAC
Organism: Falcatimonas sp. MSJ-15; assembly: GCF_018918265.1. Taxonomy (GTDB): domain Bacteria; phylum Bacillota; class Clostridia; order Lachnospirales; family Lachnospiraceae; genus Falcatimonas. Next base: position 106,842 of record NZ_JAHLQC010000010.1, on the reverse strand, counting down.
AAAAGATGTAGATTTTAGCGAAGCGGGGAATATCTTTTTGTCTTATGTGAGAGATGGTGGAAGTATATTAGATTTTGGCTGTGGAAGTGGTCGTGATAGCAGATATTTCCTTGAAAAAGGTTATGATGTATCTGCGTGTGATGCATCAGAAGCTATGTGCAGACTGGCTTCTGAGTATACTGGAATTATGGTTAAGAAGATGTATTTTGAAGAACTTAATGATGAGAGTAAGTATGATGGAATCTGGGCATGTGCATCACTTCTACACTTGTCAGAAGAAGAACTTAATGATGTCATTGTTAAGATAAAGCGTGCGTTAAAGCTAGATGGGGTGCTATATGCATCTTTTAAATATGGTATAGGAAGCAGAGAGAAAAATGGAAGATATTTTACAGATATGAATGAAGAGAGCGTGAAAAAATGGTTGTCAGATGCCGGTATGTCAGTCTGTAAGATATGGATTAGTGGAGATGTTAGAGAGGGAAGGGATGGAGAAAAGTGGGTTAATGTTGTGGGGGAGAATAGGGAACAGATGTAAGATGTTGTTCAAATATAAAAAATAAAGAGATAAAAATAGAAAATAACTTAAAACACTGTAAGACTTTTGCATTATATGGTATAATACTAGTAAAATGTAAACGATAAAATAACATTATGTACAATATAAAATCTTTTTGAGATAAGAGAGGTAAGTATGCAGAAAAAAATTACCGGTGATATGTCACTAAGAGCAATTGAAAATATGATTGTTGAAGAATTACAGGATAAAGACTTATGGGGAGATATTCCTTTTTCAGTAGACGATTATGAAACAATTAGAAAGAGAATAAAAGACATAATAGAAAATTCAAGTTATGAAATAGGTAATATTTGCAAAAATTATCCGGTAGCTATAACAACATTCCTTGTTTTTATGATGAGATATAAGTATGATGTAAATTTTTGGGGACTTATGGCAGAAGAATTAAATATAGGGCTTAATTCTGTTTTGGAGACTGAGATTGGCAAATGTATAAGAAGAACATTTAAAAAATATGGATTCGATTATAGTGACATAAAAGATGAAAGGCGTGTCAATATGGCTCCCATTTTTTTTGAAGCTGGAATACCACCAGAAAGTAGTTTGGAGAATTTGTTTTATGTCTTAAGTTATGATATACATTCATTTTTTGATCCTCGATTAATAATAGAGGATCTTATTGATATGCGTTCTTGTAAAATAAGAAAACCTTTGCTTGATTTTTTACAGAGATATAGGAATGATAGGGCGGTTGAATTTATTTTGGAAGTTCATGATGCAATGTTAGCAGTAGAACAAGGACGTTATGGCGAATCAAGATATATAGGTATCTATTCGGATTGGAAGAATCGTGAAAGAAGCAATGCGAGAGGTAATGCAGATAAGAAGCAAGAGTTTCAAACAAAACCTTATCTAGCTTTTGAAAATGGAAAAAAAGGCTTATGTATGGTGCTTCCTAGAGTAATTATGAAATCAGAATGGATTGATGATGTTGAATGGCGAATTAAAGGAAATAATGGTGTAAATGTGACTATGAATATGTCTGTTTATGGAGATGAAGGATGTCGCTATATTCAGCCTATTGAAGTCCCTATAGGTGCATCAAATATTTATCAAATTTCTTTATTATAGGTAATTGCGAAACTCGCTTAGCTTGTTCGCAATTTTGAATTCAAAATAAGGAAAAATTCGCGCGGAACACGAATTTTAAGATGAAAAGTGGATAACTGCCAAATTTAGGTGCACTTTAATAAGCCTTAGAATTTATGAAGTTGGTAAGTCCTAGGCTATGAGAGGTTTTAGACTTTGGATGTATTTATGATGGTTGATCTTATCTGCAAGAACAACTGTAATGAGGTGTGTGATACCTGCCAGAATTAAATCAACATGCGGAGGGGGTTCGTTTTGCGTCTGACGTCCTGCCAGACAGAGGTATCTTTGATATGACTGATATCTCTTTCATCAGTGGTTCTGATTTTATAAGTATTATTCCATTCTTCTGTACCACGAAGAACACCAGGGCAGGCACGATGCTCTTTTTCTGGATAAATATAAGTCATCCGACCACACGAAGATGTTGTACAAGGAGAATCACACATGCATTCACGATGGGTTTTACGAGTGGTTTTGTCATAGACATATTTGATTTTGGGACAAACAAACTTATATCTTGTTAATCCGTTTTTGCGTTTAGATGAGCCTTCAGGTTTCATGGGAAGAGAATCATCTTTAGGACAACAAGGTATGCTGTTTTCGTTGATTTTGCAATCAAGATTCTTAATTACTGTACATGAATTAAGAGGAATGTATGCTTTAGAGAAATGTTTATCTTCTCCAAAAGTGCTGCCTGTAAGTAATTCACTGTAAAGCAGAGATGAATCGAAAGCTGCATTACCAAGAAAGGTTTTAGGATTTATAAGAGGGTGTTTTAAAAAGAAGTCTTTCAGTGTTGGAATCAAAAGCTTTGAATCATGAACACATTTATCTTCGTCAGGAGAATCGGATTTCTTTTCGACAACGATATCTGAATGTGATTTCATAAAGTCATTGTTATAAAAAGAGATATGACGGATGATGCCCAGCCCGTTAGTGATAATACCAAACTTGAAGACATAGTAAAAATGACCATTGATATAAAGCTGTTTAATCTAAGGATTAGCAGAGGCATGGGATGGCATGGAACCATATGCAGCCTTGTAGGGAGCATAAGATTCATCAAATCCCTGGGCTTTGGCATAGGCTTTAAGTTGCTTAATAATACGGTTTGCGTATTTGGGATTATTTTCAGTAACAAAAGCTTCAATCCCAAAAGAATCAAAGATGGTGATATCAGCTTTTGCAGAGTCAATCGCCCGACAGATAGGTTCGGTAACATCAAGGTTATCAAATACAAGCTGCAGGTCATCTAAAAAGTCCTGTTTGAAGCGGGTAATTTTGGAAGTGTCCGGAACTTTGGTAAAACCACAGAATTCACGCAGTGGTTTTGAGTAAGCGAGAAAAGTCAGGAGAAGCTGAACTGTAGGGATAGAGAAAATATGCTGTATAATCAAAGCCCACAGGAAAGCCTGTAAAGGGTATTTACGGGTTCTGCCCGTTGAAGCATAAAAATGATTTCTAAAAGAAATCGGAATAAACTCATCAATATCGATATGATTTTCTAATAGGGATAGAAATGCAGGTTTGTCATTTTCAAATTTATTTGGGCAATCTGAAAAAAACTGCCAAAGAAAGCTGTTTATATGGTATCATAGGTATCAGAATAACTCCTTTCTTGGTACATGGTTTATAGTTTTTTTGACAACTCTATTATACCATATCTAGTGAGGGGTTATTTATCTTTTAGCAACAAAAAAAGCTGTATTTATGCGGCTTGTGGCGTTTCGCAAACGCCTATTATAAGATTATGATGGAGGTAAAGAAAAATCAATACATAAAGCTGAGGAAAAATGCATTAAGTTTAGTGGAATTGAGGCAATTCGAATGAAAAAGATGTAGATAAATTATTAAAATATTATGAGGAGCATAGGAAGATGGATAAGCTGATTATTGTAACTGTTAATCAGTGAAGATATTATCTTAAAGATAATTTTTTGCAATATTATGTTTCAAAAAAACTTAAAAAGACATGGATAAAAGCTACTATGAATATGGAAATTAAAAATGAAAAAAGTGAAATAAGTTGTGTTATGAAATTTGACGGATATTTTTGAAATTATTAAGTTTATTATATGTTGCTTTATACAATAAACTTAATAATTTGATTGTTATATAAAAATAAAATTTATATGGAAAAATAAAAGCTTTAGAAAACTAAAAGTTGCTCTATGCAAAATTAGTAAGATATGCTATAATTTATAATAGGTGTTAGCACTCAGTTGGTTGGAAAGAAAGAGGATATAGAGATGAAAATATCTTATAACGGTTTATGGAAAAAACTTATAGATAATGATATGCAAAAAAAAGATTTGACAGAAGCACTCGGTATAAGTTCGGCTACTATAGCTAAAATGGGAAAGGGTGAAGCGGTGTCGCTTGATGTTCTTGAGCGTATCTGTATATATTTTAATTGTGATATTGGAGATGTTATGAGTTTTGAAAAAAGAAGTGTTGATTAAGGAGTATAGTTATGAAGAAATTTACATGCTTGGATCTGTTCTGTGGAGCAGGAGGTTTATCGGAAGGTTTTTTGGAAACCAACAAATTTGATTTTTTGGGTCATGTGGAATGGGAGAAGCCTATGGTAGACACTCTCAGAAATAATTTGGTTAAAAGATGGAAATATTCTGAAGACAAAGCAAAAGAAAGTGTTATACAATTTGATATTCAAAAAACAGATGAACTGCTTTTTGGAAATTGGCCTGAAGAAACGATGAAAGATTATGCAAAGGCTAATTCGGATATAGTTGCAAAAAAGGGCCTTGATGGAATTATTGGTAAGAAAACAGTTGATGTCGTTATTGGAGGTCCGCCGTGCCAGGCATATTCATTGGCGGGAAGGGCACAGGATCCGAATTCTATGAAGAATGATTACAGAAATTATCTTTTTGAAAGTTTTGTTAAGATTGTGGAACATTATAGACCAAAAGTTTTTGTGTTTGAAAACGTGCCCGGAATGCTTAGCGCAAGACCTGGAGATACTCTTGTTATAGAACGTATATGTAAAGCATTTAACGAGATAGGATATGAGATAAGAAGTCCACAAAAAATGAAGAAGTCTATATATTGTGCATCTGATTTTGAAGTTCCGCAAAACAGAAACAGAGTAATTATATTTGGTGTTGATAAAAATTCTGAATATAAGACAGAGGATTTTTATGAAGCGTTGAATGCACAGAAGCTTACCGGTCCTAAAAAAACAGTCAGGGATGCTATTGGAGCCATGCCTAAGTTTAGAGAATTAGAACATCCGTATAAGAAAGGAAATGCCAATGTATCGCATGAACTGATTGGTAATGAGGTAATCTCTCAGCATGAGGCAAGATATCATAATAAGAGAGATATTCAGGTATTTAGAAAATGGGTATCTCAAAAAATGAATGATATTCCTAACGAAGAAAAGTTAGAATTTTATAAGCAGGTATCAGGAAAAACGACAAATCATAACAAATATAGAAGTCTTGAATGGGATAAGCCGTCACCTACAATTGTATCACATTTACATAAAGATGGGCTTATGTTTATTCATCCGGATGAAGAGCAGGGGCGTTCGATTACAATAAGAGAAGCAGCACTTTTGCAGAGTTTTCCTATGGATTATGAATTTATTGGTTCGAATGCGTACTGCTATAAGATGATAGGAAATGCCGTACCAGTATTATTTGCAAAAAGCATAGCGAAAGCAGTAAGTTCAGTTTTGGAGGTTAATGATAGATGAAAAGATTAAATGTGCTGGTTGCATGCGAAGAAAGTCAGAGAGTTTGCACTGAGTTTAGAAAACTTGGACATATAGCGTACAGCTGTGATTTATTGAAATGTAGTGGAGGTCATCCTGAATGGCATTTTAATACAGATGTATTAGATATTATAAAGAATAAAGGTGGAATTTTGCAGAACGGAGAGGAAGCATATATTGATGGTGATTGGGATATAATGATAGCGCATCCACCATGTACTTTTTTGGCTGTTAGTGGAGCAAGATGGTTTTATCATCCAGATGATAAAAATCTTCCTGTTGAGCAGAGAAGGCCACATCCAAGATTTCCAAACAGAGCAAGAGACAGAGAGGAAGGTGCAGCTTTTTTTATGGCATTGGTCAATGCTAATATTAAACATATAGCAGTAGAAAATCCGGTAGGTGTCATGAATACGAGATATAGAAAGCCGGATCAGGTTGTACAGCCATATTTCTTTGGAGATGAAGCATCCAAGTCAACCTGTCTTTGGCTTAAGAATTTACCTTTGCTAGAGAAAACTAACGTAGTTGGTAAGGGAGAGATGGTTGTCTTAAGTAGTGGAAAAAAATTGCCAAAATGGTACTCTGATGCATTGGTAAAAGCGAAAACACCAGAAGAAAGAAGAAACATGAGAAGTAAAACTTTTCCTGGATTTGCAAAGGCAATTGCAGAGCAATGGAGTGAATATGTACTTAGGGAGGATTATAAATATGATAGTGTATGTAAGAAAAGTGTTTCCCCATGATACAACTCATGAGATAAGTGTAAAAACAGATATTGTAAGAAGCTTTTTTGAAAATAGAACATTAGGTGTCGGTTTTCGAGGAATACGTTCTGGTTCGGAAGGCGAAGTGACCATAAATAGTGCTACTGATCCAAGATTTGGCGGAGATTTTAAGAAGATTCTCGCTGATGAGGGCAGGGCTGATATAAATGATATTCTGCTGATATATAAGAAAGATTCAGAACATTATGATGTTGAAATCGTAAAAAGTGGAGATAGCAGATATCTTGATCTTTTTATACTGTTTAGAGGAAGTGACAGGCATGCATTTTTACAAACACGAGAAGAACTAAAGCTTACAGGAAGATATTGATATTACCAATGGAGGATATTATGGCAAACAGTATTTATATTAGAAGAATGGATAAACAGTGTATTACACATCAGATAGGAATAACAATTAAAATTCAGCAGGAAATATTTAATGGCAGAGATACTTTCACTGTAATAGGTGAGAAAAGTGGAGAAAAAGAAGAAATTACTATATTTTCTCAGACTGATAAACGCTTTAGTGGAAATATAAAAACTGCAATGAAGAAAGAAATAGACTGTAGAGGTTTGATTAGAGATATTCAGGAAGGAGATCTGCTGACTTTAAAGGCGGAAAAAGGTGACGTGTTCAAGCTCGGAGTAATTATATCTGATGACGGAGCAGTATATGATTATATGAGTGAATTATGCAGAGAGGATAGGCACAGTGTTGTTATAGCGGCATCAGAAAAGAAAGATTTGGAAGAATCAGGAATAGAGGTTAGACAGCTTATAAAGTATGGCGTGCCAGGAACTGGAAAGAGTTATGGCATTACAGAAAAGATAAAAGAAACATACAGCAATTATGATGAATCTGATGAAGATAATGACTGTGAGTTTGTATTTAGAACAACGCTGCATCCGGAATATTCGTATTATGATTTTGTTGGAACAACATATCCGGTGGTTAAAGATGATAAAAATATAACTTATGATTTTAAACCTGGAATATTTACATTGGCATTATCAAAAGCGATGGATTTAGAGAATGGTGACAAAAAAGTTTTTCTTGTGTTGGAAGAAATGTCGAGAGCGAATGTTGCAGCGGTTTTTGGAGATTTATTCCAACTGTTGGATAGAAGGGATGATGGTAGAAGTGCATACAAAATTAGAAACGATCTTGTTGCAGAATATGTAAAAGATAAAACAGGATTTGAATTTAATAATAATAATATTTATTTGCCTGAAAATTTTTACATATATGGTACTGTTAATACAAGCGATCAAAATGTATTTGTTATGGATAATGCGTTTAAGAGAAGATTTGAGTTTGAATATGTTGGTACAGAGCCGGTTTCACAAAAGAATGGAGATTATAGGAATGATTATAAGTTTGAATTGGGAAATCATATATTAAAATGGACTGATTTTTATCAAAAACTTAATAAATATGTGACAAAAGATATGAAGCTTAGAGAAGATAAACAGATAGGACAGTTTTTTGTTAAGTTTAAAGAAGGTTATAATAGCAATGTTGAGATTGATAAATATAACTATAATCAGATAAAGAACAAGGTATTACAGTATATTTGGGAAGATGTTCATAAATGTGCAATGGCAGAAAAGCCTCTTTTCAAGGAAGAAATAGCTACATTTGGTGAGGCGTATTCAAGGATTGAGAAGCATGAAAATGTTTTTTGTGAGAAGTTTTATGATGAACTTACTGAAGAAGCAGAGGATGACAGTACAGAGTTAAATTCAGATGATATTCAGGAGAATAAAGATGCAGAAACCTCAGATAATTAATATAATGGATGGTGAAATTGCAGATTCTCAGCTGGTAAGGGAATTTGAGATTTCAGAACTTTGTAGAGATGGAAGATATGCCTTTGTAGGATTCATAAATAAGAAAAACAGGATGCTTATATCTGTTCCCAAACATTTTAATTATACTGATGACAGTGATATAAAACTGATAATAAGGTGCATATTAAAAAGCTTTAGGGATACTGACAAAGGTTCAACGCAGATGATAGACTGCAATATACCATATAGAGCATATACGCTTATATGTGATTATTATAATAGGTATGGTTTATTTAAAAATAATGTCAGAGTAAGCAAAAGTGGATATTCAGGTAATATAGATTGGAATAGAACAGTAAGAAAAAGTCAAAAAATTATAAGTGGAAAGAATCTTATATTCCTTCCGTTTGAAATAAGAAAAAATGAACAGTATAATACATTCCTTGGTGAGTGCATGAAGTATACTATAAATGATGGGTATGAACAATTTGGAAGATATGCTGGAATTGGAGAAAAGATTGACAGCGATGGATATCATTTTAACTTTAAAAATACTCAGGCAGTTATAAAGAAACTCAAAGAGGAAGAAGAGAAGTATTTCAAAGATTCTGAAATACAGTTAATAAGGGCAATGATTTCTTATTTCAGATGGCAGGGAAGTATTACAGAAAGTTCCTATTTTTTAACGCAGGCATTTGCATTATCGTGGGAGGCTATGGTACAGAATTACCTTAACAATAATCTTTTGAGGTATGATAATTACAGCAAGAATATGATTTTTGAGCGTGGATGTAAAAAATTTAATTTTCATAAAAGACGTGATAGTACAGAGAGCGTTATAAATCAGAAAAAAAATCATGATTTTACTGTTGAATACGATCACTTTTTTGAACAACAGGAAGAAGGGAAAGTGTGGATTTTTGATTCTAAGTATTATCAAAGGATGTCAGAACTTAACTATAAGCAGGTAGCCTACAGTTATTTTCTCATGAATGATATTTATGGAAAAAGAGTGTTGCCAGAAAAGATTATCAATGGTTTGGTGATGCCATATGAGGGAGAGTATTACTCTCGGGTTCATATAGACCGAAGGGATATTGATGGAATATATATACAGGAACATTATCTTAATATAAGAGATGTGATGCGGTCATATATATAATTGCTGAATTTGGAATGGATGGTGAAATTATGTCTGATGTTATGTCAAAAGAACAAAGAAGCAGAAATATGAAACACATCAGGTCATCTGATACAAAGATAGAACTTATATTACGAAAAGCATTATGGAATAAAGGTTACAGATATAGAAAAAATGTTGCAGATCTCCCTGGAAAACCAGATATAGTGCTTACAAAGTATAAAATAGCAATTTTTTGTGATGGAGAGTTTTTTCATGGAAAAGATTGGGGGACTCTGAAAGAAAAATTGAAGAGCAGTAATAACAGTGAATTTTGGATAAAGAAAATATCAAGGAATATTGAAAGAGATGATGAAGTGGATAAGAAGCTAAGTTTTAACGGATATACAGTATTAAGGTTTTGGGGAAATGATATAAAATGTAATCCTGAACAATGCGTTAAAACAATAGAAGAAACAATATTCAGATTAAAACTTCAGGAAGATTGGGAGGAGACAGAAGATAATGTATGAACAGGAATGTGTGCCATTTGCACCAACATTAATTGAATCAATGAGATCGATTGGATATTCTTTTTCATCGGCAGTTGCAGATTTACTTGATAATAGTATTGGCGCTCGTGCAACAAGGATAGATATAGTATCAGAGCCTTCAGAAAATCCATCGTTAATTATAATCGATAATGGATGTGGCATGTCAGATAAAAAATTATATGAAGCTATGAGATATGGAAGTAGTAATCCGTTAGAAAAAAGAGATGATTCTGATCTTGGACGATTTGGACTTGGTTTAAAATCGGCTTCATTGTCACAGTGCCGTAAACTAGTTGTTGTCAGTAAGCATGATGATGAAATAAACGCATATTCATGGGATTTGGATTATGTTATAGAAAAAGGAGCATGGATGCTAAAAGGGTTTGATACAGACGAGATAAGAGCATTTCCCAAAATAGAAAAATTGTTGAATATGAATTGTGGAACATATTTGTATCTTAACGATTTTGACAGAGTTAGAGAAGGAACAAAAAATATTATTGAAACATTTAATGAGCGTCTAAAAGAAATGGAAGATCATATTGCATTGTTATTTCATCGCTTTTTAGATGATAACCTTATTATAACTGTCAACAATCGTGAAATCGAGGCAAGAGATCCGTTTTTGACATATCATAAAGCAACACAGATAAAGCGTGAGTCAAAAATTCATCTCAAAGGAGAAACAATAACTTTAAAGCCGTATATTTTGCCACATTTGTCAAAACTTACAGAAAAAGATTTTGAAAAAGCAGGTGGAAAAGAAAACTTAAGAACAGAACAGGGATTTTATGTTTATAGAAACAGAAGACTTATAGTGTGGGGAACATGGTTTAGGCTTGAAAGAAAAGATGAACTTAATAAATTGGCGAGAGTAAGAGTAGATATACCAAATTCTTTGGACTATATGTGGTCGATTGATATAAAAAAAAGTACTGCTATATTACCGGATATTATAAAGAAAAATATGTATAATGCAGTATATGAATCGGTGATGGGAAGTGAACGGGTTCATACATACAGAGGCAGAAAAGAAAAGAAAGATGATAATATTGAGTATATTTGGGAACGAATGAAACTTAGAAATGGGTATGAGTATGTTGTAAACAGAAATATTCCACAGATTAAAATGCTTGAAGAAACACTTGATAAAGAACAGGTAAAGATGCTTGATGATGTAATTAAGGTATTAGAGGAGTCGTTTCCAACGGCATCACTTTATGTTGATGCAGCAAAGGGAAATATTGAAGAAAAAAAAGCTGTTGAAGGTGATGATAAAACAGAAGAACTTTGGATTAAATTGCAGGAACAGATTAGGTATATAAAAAATAATGGACTTTCTGAGAAAGAATATTATAAAGCTTTTTACAGAGTTGAGCCTTATTGTGATAATGAAATAGTAAGACAGAGAATAAAGAAGGAGCTTGAAAAGTATGAATGAGATACAGAAACAGTTTAAAAAAATGGTTAAGGCGTTTATGAGCGATGATATGGATATTAATGAGATAACAATCGATGCAAAAATGGCGGAATTAAGAATGTTACCGACATATAGCAGTCTTAAAAATGAAGAGATAGAAGAGGTTGGAGCAGAGATAAAGTCGGAGATGTCGATAAAACTTGACAAGGGAAGTTTGGTTGAACAGAAAAAGCATGAAAAATGGTTTTTGACTAAGAAGGCAGAGTTGGAGATGCGATATTGGAGTAGATATAGACAATATCTCATTAATGATAAAAACTTTGCAACAGGTGTTGTTAATAAGATGGACGATATACTTGATACGCTGACAGATCTGCTTGGAGATCCGTCAGCTAATGCAGTGTATAGCAGAAGAGGGCTTATAATTGGAGATGTACAGTCAGGAAAAACAGCCAATTATATAGGACTTATGTGTAAAGCGGCAGATGCCGGATATAAAGTAATAGTTCTTCTTACAGGAACAATCGAAAAACTTCGACAGCAGACACAACAGAGAGTAGATGAAGGTTTTGTTGGTGCTGACAGTAATGTAATGATTAAGAATAAGACAGAAGGTTTGTACGTTGGTGTTGGCAGGTATGATAAAACTGTAAGTACAGTGGTTCTGACATCTGTAGATTCTGATTTTAAGGCACAGAATGCAAAAAACTTAAATTTCGATCTTAAGAGTATTAATGGAACGGTGGTTTTTGTGGTTAAAAAAAATTCAGGAGTATTAAAGAGACTTAACAAGTGGCTTAGTACATACAATAAGAATGATGAAAATGCAATATCTCAGTCACTTCTTGTTATTGATGATGAAGCTGATAATGCCTCTGTAAATACAAAAAAGGAACAGGATGAAACACCAACTGCGATAAATGGTGAAATAAGAAAAATGCTGAAAATGTTTGAAAAATCAAGTTATGTTGGATTCACAGCGACACCATATGCTAATATATTTATAGATCCGGATACAGAAAATGAGATGTATGCAGATGATTTGTTTCCAAGAGATTACATTTATTCATTAAATGCGCCATCTAATTATATTGGAGCGAGAAATATATTTAGCGAAAATGGTTCAAATAGTAATATGTTGGTTGCAATTGATGATAATATCAAGAATCAAAACAGTATAGCGCTGCTGCTCCCCCAGAGTCATAAAAATTCAATACAGGTTCAGAAACTTCCAAAGGATATGGAGACAGCAATTAATACATTCATACTTGCCAATGCAATTGAAGATTTGAGAGGTATTAAGAAAAATCATCGTTCTATGCTGATTAATGTAAGTCGATTTACATTGGTTCAAAAACAGATAGCTGACCTGGTAAATGATTATCTTAAAAAAATGCAATCTGCAATTAAGATTTATGCAGGACTTGAAGAAAGTGTGGCATTAAGAAACTCAGAATTGTCGGCACTTAATGAAACATATTACCAAATATATAGTAATATTTCAGAAGAGTATGAATGGTCAGAAATACAAAAAACACTTTATCGATCCTCAGCAGGAATAATGGTGCAGATGTTTAATATAGAAGAAGGTCAAAAATTCAGTTATGATGATTATAAAGATGGAGTAAGAGTTATAGCTGTTGGCGGGATGAGCCTGTCAAGAGGGTTGACATTGGAAGGCCTTGTTGTAAGCTACTTTTACCGTAATTCAAAAATGTACGATACACTTATGCAGATGGGAAGATGGTTTGGATACAGAGATGGATATAATGATGTATGTAAAATATTTATGTCAGAAGATAGTATAGAATGGTATCGATATATAAGTGAGGCTACAGATGAACTTCGAAAGGATGTAAAAAAGTTTGAAGACAGTGGACTTACACCGAATGATTTTGGATTAAGAGTAAAATCGGATATGGCAACACTTATGATTACAGCTGCTAATAAGATGCGAAGTGCAGAGAGTAGAAAGTGTGCAATAAGTTTTAACAGTGTTGTAATTGAAACTCCGGAAATATATGCTGATGAAGATATGAATTTGTACAATGAGAAAGAAGTAGAGGAATTTGTGGATGAGTTGACATCAGCTAAATATCAGGTCAGAAAAGAAGTAAATGGGAAAGTTGGATTTGTTAATGTTGCAAAGAAAATGATAATGGAATTCTTGGAAAGAATACAGGTATCGCCTAAAAATGCTTATTTTGATATAAAGACTATCAATGATTTTATTGGTAACTACGAAGGGGAAGAACTTGAATTGTGGGATGTTGCATTTGCAAGTGGAAAATCATCACATGTGAAAGAGTTTGGAAATGGTATAAGATTCAATTGTATTGAAAGAAGTTTTACAGTTGTTAATGATGGGAAAATATTAAAGATGAGTGGTTCTAAAAAAAGACTTGGTTCAGCGATGGATGGAGAATTTGGTTTGACAGAAGAGCAGAAAAAAAATATTGAAGAAACTAATGATGAAAAGGCACTTTCACAAAAAGACTGCTTTTTGATAAAAAGGAATCCTCTCTTAACGATATATTTTATTGAATTAAAAATAGATGATAAAAAACAAAATTTAGATGAGATAAAAAAGGCTGTAAATAAATATAAGGATAAAGAAGTTATTGGATTTAGTATAGGAATTCCTAGACTTGAAAATTCAGAAGCTCAGTATGCAAAATATATGCTTAATAAGGTTGCAATAAGAGAATTGCTCGGTGAAGAAGATGTAGATGAAGGTACATATGAGGAGGAATAACTAACTATAAATATATGGGAAAATTTGCATATGGTGCGAAAAATCACACATATCAGAGAATAGATGCAATATACAGAGCAAATATATATCTTAGATATAATAATGAGGGAATGATGTCAATGGTAATAACCGAACCAGGAAGTGAGAGCGGGTAAAATCATCGAAACTGATAGATGTTACGTTGGCAAGAAGAGAAGATGGAAAGATGGCGCTTTCATTTGAAATTTTGGACGGAAAATATAGCTTGGTATTTGTTATTTTCTGTATCGATATGATAAAAGTGTGTGAGAAAAGCGGAAAAGAAATGATTATATCTACAGCCTTTACAAGATGGAAATATTGGCAAGAAATGTTTGGAAAGCGTAAGATTGTAAGAAAAGATGTTTCGCAGACGGTTGGAAATGTAAGTTATACTCTGATGACCGATGGGTTGACAAAGTTTATGGAGGAATAGGAAAATGGAAGTAAACGAATACAGAACTATGCTGCAAACGGAGATTGATATTGCTGCTGAAACAGGTATGTCAAATCCTGAGGAAGAATTTTTAAAAAAAATTACAGATATTTTGAAGGATGGTGAAGAATTTGATGATTTTACAGAATGCTTCTATGAAGGGGAAACAAAACATAAGGCAAAGATGAGAATTGATGGATATGCAATGGATGAAATAGATGGAAGCTGTTCTGTTTTTATTACGGATTACAGAGGAATTTATGAAGATGATTCTGTCAGGACAGATGAGATAAACAGTATGTTCAGAAAGATAAGGTATTTTGTAGAAGAAGCAATAAAATACAAAATTTATGATGACATGGAGGAAAGTTCTGAAGTTTATGAATTTGCACAGATATTACATAATGAAATTGATAATATTAGTAAATTCAGGTTCTATTTTATTACAGATGCTTACAACAGACAGAGAGTAAAAAACATTAAAGATGATGTAATAGCAGGAAAAAATGTTGAATTAAATGTATGGGATATAAATCGTATATTTAATGTGGTAACATCAACGATGCAAAAAGAAAGTGTAGAAATATACTTGTCAGAATTTGGTATGGAAGGTATACCATGTGTAAAAGGAATGGAGTGTAATAATGTTCTTGCCGACATAGAGATTTTACCTTTGTATAACGAAGATGATGAAAAAACGGATAAAAATAACAAAATCACTTATAGTTCATATTTGGCATCGGTACCGGGACAGATTTTGTGTGATCTGTATCTTGAGTATGGTTCAAGACTGCTAGAAGGCAATGTGCGTTCTTTTCTTAGTGTTAAGGGTAAGGTTAATAAGAGCATACAGAATACAATCAAGAATTATCCAGATATGTTTTTTGCATATAATAATGGAATTGCTGCAACGGCAACAGAGATTGATACCAAGATGACAGAAAATGGTCTTGTAATCACAAGAATAAAAGACCTTCAGATAGTAAATGGAGGTCAGACAACAGCGTCGATAGCAAATGCAGTGCTTACTGCTAAAAAAGGAGAAAAGGTTAAGTTGGATAATCTTAGAGTACCAATGAAGATATCGATATTGGAGTACTATGTGTCAGAGAAAATTATTCCTAAAATTTCGGAATATTCAAATTCTCAGAATAAAGTTGATGCATCTGACTTCTTTTCTAATCATCCATTTCATATAAGAATGGAAGACTATTCTAGAAAAACGCCAGCACCAGCGGTAAATGGAAACCAATATCAGCAATATTGGTATTATGAAAGAACTAGAGGCCAGTATAACCAGGGAAAAATGAAGCTTACAGTGGGAGAAGTAAATCAGTATAAGTTAAGATATCCTGAAAATCAGGTTATAAAGATGGTTGAATTGGCAAAGTATATGGAGATATATGCAGGAGCACCGGATAAAGTCAGCAAGGGAAAGCAGGCAATAGTTAAGGCGTTTGCAGAGAAGATAAAGGTTCAGTGGATGAAATCAGACGAAGAGTTTGATGTTTATTATTTTAAAAGAGTAGTTGCCATAGCAATTATATATAAGAATGCAGACAGGATAATAAAAAATAGTGACGATTACAGAAATGGTGAAAGAAACTCTTATAAGGCTAATGTTATTGCATATATGATGAGTATTATATTTGAATATGTTCAAAAAAATGAGAAAGGCAGGAGCATTGATTTTATGCGAATATGGTCAACACAGAACATTTATCCTGAACTTGAAAAACAGATTAGAGTTTTATGGCCAGAAGTATATGATTTTATTACATCGGTAGACAGATCAACACAAAATGTTACAGAATGGTGTAAGAAAAAGGAGTGTTGGGAGAGGGCTAAAAAACGTAGATGGACAATACTTTCTGAGTTTTTGGATAGTTTGTCAGACGCAAAAAATAGGAAGAAGGATGTGGTATCAAATAAAAATTTGGAAAATGAGATAGATAATTTAAAAATGATAATTGGTGCAGGAGCCTCTTATTGGCGAAAAGTTCTTGAGTGGGGAGATACGAGAAATCTTTTGTATGATGTTGAGAAAGAAGCACTTAAATCAATTATTGCGTTATATACAACAGGTGTAATGCCAAGTGAAAGGCAACAGAGAGAGATACTTAGAGCAAGGGAAAAATTGATAAGAGAAGGAATGAGGATATAGTATTTGGCATTGTTACAATATAATAAGGATAAAGATTGTTGACAAAAGTAATATAAAGATATAATATTTGTTTTTGAACGAAAACTAAAAAGGGCGCAAGCGTCATGTTTTTCGATGAAGTTGTCAACTGTTTTTGACAAGATTTTAATAAAATTGCATTAAATAAGTATTCTCTTGCATATTTCGCTTCAATGCATTACAATAAACTTGTATTCGAGAAAATTATATCAGTTTTTAAAGCTGATCGTTATATTGTATTTTAAACACTTAAGTTTTATCAGAGGGTTTATTTTGACATATCAGGTTTTATATATTTTCGGATATATAGAACCTTTTTTGTTATCAGAGTGCATTGAAAAGGAGAAAAAAGGCATGAATGGAAGTTTAATAGATAATTTAAAAAAGATGATGGATTATGGAATGCTTGGCGTGTACAGGAGAAAGCAGCTTATAGATGAACATTCAGATATAAAGACAGTTCCGGCACTGATTAAAGCATGTTCAATAGGGGCATGGCTAAACAGAATGTATAGATTATTTGATAAAGATGGCAATGGAATTCTTCCACAGATAGAGAGTGAACTCTTTCATATGTTTGAACATCCAGTTGCAGAGATGATAGACAGATTGCCAGAGCCATACAGGACGCAGGCAACATCAGGTGTTACATACTATGGAACAGATGAACTTATAGATGACGGTGACAATGATATTATAATAACAGAAGATGGATATAGGGTATTAGAGATTAATGCGATAGCTGCGGCTAAAGATAAGGCAGAGCAGATGAACGAATATGATGAGTATAACATATATCAGAATATGAATGAGAACAATTATGTAGACAAGAGACAGTTTATTATCAGTGGAGACAATGATTATATTTCGGTACAGGATTTAATTGTGGATGCAGATAAAAGAAGATTTAAAGAGAATTATCCGGAGTTATTCCAATTAGTATATAAGAGAAATGAAAGAACGGACTTATACAGGTGCTACCACTGCGGCATGATATTAAAAGAGAGAAAAGTTGGAGATTTTTCGTGTGTTTCAAAAGAATGCAATCGTTATTTGGACAAAAAAATAAAGATGGATACGACAGCGGGTTGGATAATGAGAGATGTTGTGGTTCAGAGCATACGCTATCCAGGACAGCTTGAACTTAAGATAAAAGATGTTCTTGAGAAAGCTATAGAAAAAGGTACTGTGAAATCATATGACATATGGCCTGGTAAATGGGAAGGAACTAATGATACATGGGATTTTAGGGTATATATGAGTGATGGCAGTATTCTTCTTCTTGATGCCAAAAATGTTACCAATCTATATTGGATAATTAATGATAAGAGAGAATATATGGACGGTGCCAAATTTTGGTATGTTGTACCTGACAGCAAAGAGAAGAGATATGTTGATATTATTAACGAAAATATAGCATATGACGGAATTGCAGGATGTTTAAAAGTTAGAGAACTTAAGAAGATGTTGGGGGTAAAATAATGTTAAAGACAGGAAGAGAACTTAAGAATATTTCAAACATTGTTAAGAAAAATATGGAACTTACAATGAGTAGTGATGAATTTGTGAAGATTGAGCTATTACTCAGGCTGGCGGAACGTCTAGGGGAAACTCAGGATGTAGACATTCTGTATATGCTAATATCAAGACAGGAATTAATATTTAAAGAAAAATATGATAGTAAAGATTTTTTGATTATGAATGCAAGAGTGGTGCTTTGGGAATTTACTTATCCAGCGAAATATAGAGATGTGCTTGAAATATATTGTACGAGTGATAATAAAAGATACGCTATGTACACTGTTGAGGATAATGCCATTAAGAAAAATCCTGAGAGAATCTCTGTATATGATGACAGGCATGTGGATTATGATTATATACTTGAGAATGCTTTCTATATGCAGAATGACAAAAGAAATCTAAAAAAAATAAAATTTGATGAAATATATTTAGCAACGGTAAAACCTGATAAGGAGATTCGTATACGATTTAAAGAACTGGATGGCATGACTGATAAGTTTACTGCAAGAGACAGAAAAGGCACAATTGTAAGGATGTCGGTAAGAAAAATATTAGAGGCAGCAGATCGTATTGATATGCACGAGGGCAGTCGCTACAGAAGTGGAGTGCTTGAAAATCATATATATGATGTTATTGATAATGACAAAGTGCCTAGTAGTGATTTTACGATAAAAGGAGTGTGTAACGTAGCTGGGCAGGTAGGGGCAGGCAAATCAACTTTTGCAGATTCTTTAAGTGTAGCTGCAATGGATGATGGATACAGAATTGTTATGATATTGGCATCGGTTGATGATGTAATTAAGAAGGCCGAGCTTTTGGATAAAATGGGTTATAAGGTATGTACACTGATTGCAGATTCAGGAAGAAAGAGACATATTGAAAATCAGATGAGAGACAGGGCATATCTTTCATTTTTTACATCAGGAGTACTTCAGCAGCCATGTCTGCTTAATGCACTGACTGAAGAACCTAATGATATTATAGAATATGGAGAAGAACCCTGTACATCATTAAAAAAACCAACAGATAAAAATGTAAATGAAAAAATAAGATCAGAGACGTATGTCTGTCCATACTATGATAACTGTCCGAAGACTCAAAATGCTAGAAAGATAAAGAGTGCAGATATAGTTCTGACAACACTTTCAGGTTTTTCACTTTGTAGTTTTGGAAAAGAGAAAGAGCAATTCATGATCTACGCACTTATGAATTTTGATCTTGTTATTATGGATGAGATTGATAACGCTCTGTGTCAGTTGGATGATATATTTTCAACAGAGATTTCAGTTGAAGAATTTATCAGAAGAACAGCAGATTATCATTATAATTATAATAAAAAAGGTATATCAAATAAGAAAAATAGATATGAAGATGAACTGATGTTAAAAATAGGGAAGTTTGCTTATTTAGCTAATTGGATAAATCGAACTGTTAATGATGAAAAAGCAGGATGGAAGTCAAGTCAGTTACGTGATTTTTCGTTGGTTTCACTGCTTAAAAGTATAGAGAATAGACTTAAAGATAGTGGAGAGTACGGCAGAGAGATATTTAGTGAATTAGAGAAACTTATAAAAAATGTCAATGTGAGAAAAGATGAGGCAGAGTTATTATATCTTGCAGAGGAGAGCAGGTTTGAGGAATATATGATAAATAAGCTGTCTGAGGTTACCTGTAATTCTATTGGAAGAATGAATGAGAAAAATAGTATGAAGGTAGCTGATAACAGAGTGAGAAAGATAGAGGACAAGATTAGTAAGTTTGACAGATGTACACAGGAGCGAATTAATTTTATTCTGAGAGTAATAGCTTTTCAGAGAATATATGAGGACATAGATAATATTGTAGAAATAATGGATAATCTGCCAGATGAGTTTAAGGCGATTATTGATTGGAACTGTAAACGTCATAGAAAGCTAATGCCTGATACACCGTTAGGAAGAGGAATCTCGTTTAGGGTAAATAGTGACAGCATAAGCATAAAAAAGCAAAGCGTGATAGGAAGACTACTTGCATTAAAGATGCCATATATGATACTCGGAAGTGATGGAAGTCCTAAAGGACCTAATGTGCTTATGATGTCAGGAACGGGATATATTCCAGGTTCTAATATGTATCATGTAGGTGACAAAGTTGACTATATAATTGAAGCTGAGAAAGAAAAGACAGATTTTATAAGCAGAACAGAGATGATTAATGTAAGGAGTGAGTATAGAATATCAGGACAGGATGATGAGAAGAAAGATAGGAATATAGGACTCCTAATACAGAGTGAGCAGAATTCTATTATGAGATGTGTGAATAATGGAGAGAGAATTCTCATGACTGTTAATAGTTATGAGCAGGCAGAGATAGCATATAAGGCAGTTGACAGGATACTTTGCAAGAATAAATCAAATTATCGGGCATATTATCTTAAGCCTGACAGCAGCGGATGGAGATATGAAGCTGATGGTATAGAGAAGAGTATAAGTAGACGTAATATAACTAAGTTTGATAAAGAAATCCTTATTGCACCAGCATGGGTTATTGGAAGAGGCTACAATATAGTAGATAATTTGGGAAATTCGTGGTTTGATACAGTGATGTTTTTAGTAAGACCGATGCTAAATCCGATGGATTATAAGATTATTATCCAAAAGATTAATGGCTATATTATGAATAATTACAGAGACAGGAATTATTCATACAGGATTGACGTGATGAAAGAACTTAGAAAAGAGTCGTTCAGTATGTATAATGCTCTTAATTATCCTGTGGGAGCTTTGTGGATGCTTGAGGATAAAGACAAGACAGATGTAATTGCAACTTTATTTGTTATACTTCAGCAGGTATTTGGGCGTCTGTGCAGAGTTGGAGAATCTGTCAAAGAAAAAAATCTTAAGATATATTGGATGGATGGTGCATTTTTTGTTTCTGGTGAGAAACAGTTTGATACTATATCTGAGCTCACACGATATCTTGAGAGAATAATAGAGAATGGTAGCAACAGCATAGTTGCGAGGACACTGTATAAACCGTTTTATGAGGCACTGAAAATGATAAAAGATTAATGATATATGTAAAAAACATAAAGAATAATTATTATGAAGGAGATGTAGAACTTATGAACCCTAATTACATAATTCCAATGACACTTGTATTAGATAAAAAAATTGAAAAAGAGGTACATTTTTTAACGCTTCCAGGTGAATTAAAGGAGTCGCTTACAAGACTTGAGGAATTATCTAGAAACGGACAGGATCTAAGAGGACGATTTATTCGTGAAAAGCATAATCTTCCGTTAAATTCTTTGAAAAAAATGTTTATCACATATATGCCGGGAGTAACGGACATGAAGGCTGTTGGTTATAATACGGATGATAGGAGGTGGCTGATAAGTGTTGATAAGATTGATGCAGTTCAGATAGTACAGATTATAAGAGTATGGATAGATGCTTTTTACATCCAGGAGACAGAGCTTGATAAAATAAGAAATAATGATAATAATACTAAAAAGTATGCGCAGGAAGTAATAGATAGACTGAATGCAGATATTTTTAATGGCTGTGAATATACAGAAAATATAGTACTGTTTGCTAATGGTGAGGTTGCTGATAAAGATGCATATTCATTACTCCCGCTTATCGCAGTTAATGAACTGGTATCGACAGAAGTAACTGTAGGTGGAAAACATTCTGTATGGATGTATTCGGATAAAAATCAAATTGTTACCAATCCACTTGCTTATACGGGAAAAGGAGGTAAAGAAAGATTCTCTTTTGTAGCATCTTTTAGTGTTCAGACATTGCCTCCGTATAACAGAGCATATCTGAATGTGAATATATCGTCAAGACGATGGATAAGTCACAATAATTTTGAAAAAATCCCTTATTATAGAGATGAAAAAAGTGTCTATGCCAAAGTTAGTGGTAACAAATTGCAGCATATGTATGCCAAATATGATGCAACAACAAGTGAGTTTGAATGGACATATGCGGATCAAAGACTTTTTAGAGCAATGTATGCAACGGATAATGTTGTCAAATTCAATGATATAATAATTCATCCCGAAGAATACAGCAGGGGTCAGGATTATATGGATTACTATATTGTCTATGAGTATGGAATGAAGATAGGAAAAACAGATATGAATGATCAGGATGCAGGAATAAGTGTAATGGATAGAAGAGAGATATTCAGTGATATCGAGAACAAACTTAATGCTTATAGTAGTGGAGAGAAGCAGTCGTGGAGAACAGAAGGTACTGATTCTCTTACAAAAAGCATATTTACATCTGATTTTTTAATAAATGAAGAATACAGGGAGATATTTGAGAATAATGTAGCTGCGATATGTGGAGATGGTGGATATACGGTAGAAGTATGTTATAGTTCAGGTCAGGAAGAAATAAGAGATGCTCTGTGTGAGAGACTGCAGGTTCACTTTAAAAATACCAAAGTAGTGGTGAACATGGTTTTAATTAGAAATCTTACGGAAAATCTTGTGTGTGAAGATTCTAAGAAGAAGAAAAACAACAGGGGGTATCATCAGAGAATTAAGGAGGTTTATGATGAACTTGGTATGGCAGTAGGACCTACAATATCAATAGTGATAATTCATAATCAGGATTATTACAAAATCAATGGTATAACAGATTCTAAAGCAGATCCGAAAGCAGCACTTAGAATGGGTTTTGCCAAGACAGGCAGGCTTACACAGTTTATTACTGTTGAAGCATACAGAGATCCAAAAAGCGAATCAGACAGTAGAGATAATAAGCAGAAAAAACGTAAAAAATCGAAAGAAATAGAAATGGATAAATTGAATTCAAATGATTCAAAGAAAGATAAACCCAATATGGTTTTAAAAAGTACTATACTGGATGTATACAGGCAGGTGGGAATTCATAATAGTGCTGTAAAAGTGAAAAGAAAAGGTGGTATCTCTCTCTGGGATAATATAAAAGTGGGAATTCATGTTGTTAATTACAAAAATCTGATGAATGATGTTAATATAGCACCATTTCCACTCATAGTATCATGCGATTTTGCCAATGAAATAATCATGGTTCAGACAGAACTAATTATAATGTCAAAGATTACTAACCGTAGAGAAAGAGTAGAAAAAATTAACTGCAGATATGATGAGTTTCCACTAAAAATTTGTAGAATAATAACAGAGCTTGAAAGTGGAAAGAGGATAATACCTTCGGAGCATTTTATAAAAGACTGGTTTGAAGGGCTTGTTGCAAACAGAGAATATGAAATTATGATGCTTGCGGATGGAGTAACAAGAAGGATTGTCAGTGGAATTACGAATAAGGAGATAAAAGATAATTATTGCGAAGAGACAGGCAATGTGTATGCGATTGGAATTAATAGTAACACAAGAGATATTGGCTTTACAATAAAACTTGATGATTACAGTAATGTTCAGTTTCTGAGAATACGTGCCAATGATGAAGTTCCTGATTATATTCTTATGGAGAATGATACAGGTGACGGATTTAAAGAGGGTTACGGTATCTACAGTTTTGAGAATGTGTACTATTCCAAGGATGCAAGGCCAGAATATGAGAAGAATAACATAAAAGAGGATATAACTAAGATTAATAATGATAGTGCACTCTCACATAGAAGTTTGATTGAGATATATCCTGTATATCTTGGTAACAGTCAAAAAAAGACAGAGTATGTAAGAGATATACATAATCTTAGAAAAGCATCAATTCAGTATGACAGTACACAGAGGACGCTTTTGCCACTGCCATTGCATCTTGCAAAATTGTTGGAGGAATATCTTATATAGAGATTACTAGTATTGGAAAATGTAAACATGTAGTGCATATTGTATGGACATATGAAAAAAGAAAAATTAAAAATTTTCAAAAAGTATTGAAATTATTATTGCAAGTCCTTTTTATTGGACAGATAATATAGCATAATAAAAAAAGAATTGGAAATAACATGTAAAATGGTATTGTTAAAAACAACCTATAACATTGATTAAAAGTATTGACAAATGCAATTTAGTGATGTATAGTGTAACCATGGTAAATAAAAAACCAGATACGCAATAAGAGTATCCGGTTCCAATGTGGGTAGATTCATACTATTCATCAATGTTATTTTTAGATTACCATAATTGTATCAGATATTAATCATTGTTTCAACATAACAATTTTAACGGAGGTGGTATTTAGTGAAGTTTGAAGCAGAGTTTACAACAAAAGATAATAAATTTCCACTGGATTACAGAAGAGTATTCATACACTTTTTTAAAAGTTTTCTCACCAGTGAGAATGTAGGTAAGAACTATGATAAGTATTACGGAGAGGCATCTCCAAAGAGTTTCACATATGCAGTTTTTTTTGAAAATCCTAAGTTTACAAAAGAGAAAATAGAATTAGAAGGTAATAATATAAAACTTATCTTCTCAACATCAGACGAGATGACAGGATATATATTTCTAGCTGGATTCTTGGCAAAGAAAAATAAGAGAGTACCATTAGAAGAAGATAATTATATGACACTTAAGACTGTAAGAAGAATTACACAGCAGACAACACAGGAGAATAAGGTAATTATTAAGATGAATTCACCACTCGTCATTAGAGAACATACTAAAGAAGGCAATAAAGATAAGTATTATTCAGTTGCAAGTGAAGAATTCGCTGTAAAAGCAGAAGATACTATAAAGGCACAGCTTAAAGCAGATGGATTTAATGATGAATGTCTTTCTGGTTTTAAGATAAAGTCATTAACCGGTAAAAAGACAGTAGCTAAGTTTTATGGCTGTTATATCGAATCAACAATAGGAACATTTCTATTAGAGGGTGAACCAATAGTGCTTAATCATCTTATTGAATCAGGAATGGGTTCAAGAAAATCAGCTGGATTTGGATGTGTTGAGATGCTGACAGACATGTTATAGAAAGGGGATGAGTGAGTCGTGAGTGATACTAATTATACATCCAGACTAGAATGTGAAGATTGGAGATGTTCGGCGGCGATAGTTGGTCTTATAAAATATCTCGAGTATCACAGTGAAGAATATGATTCTTTGCCATATAATATAGAGAATGATGTGCTTTTATATAACGAAGAAGATATAGATAAGGACAGATATATTGCATTTGCGGCAGACTATTTCTCAGACAATATGGAAAATAGGATATTGGAAAACATACTGAGAAATGAAGAATTTAGTGAAGAGCAGATAAAGTATATTAATGAACTTATGAATAAAAGAACATCTCTTAAAAAATTTTTTAAAGGCATTAAGTTTGATGGAACTAATAAGAATCAGATACTTGATATACTTAGCGATAATCGTAGTGCATTAGATGAAGAACTATATGTGCAAAGACAGTATGGATATTTTTCCAACAAAAATGCATTTTTTGATGATTGTAGCAAGACAAGATGCCGACTTGCAGGATATTATGTAGATGAAGCAAAAAAAGGACGTTCAGCAGCGTTTAATTTTAATCAGGACACATTTGAAGGAACTAACATAAAAGCTTTCGAATTTATACCATTTGCTTTTACAGATAGTTATATATCATTTTTTATTAATGATAATTCTTCTATAGAGCAGATAGTAGCAACTAATAATAAATTCTCAGAATTTATTAAAAATGATGAGAATGGAAGAAGTAAAGCGAAGAAATTATTGATTAGACAGCTTCATGACAGTGCAGATTTTATAGATTATGATGTTGAGGTAATTACTAAGGATGTAATAAATAAAGATTACTTTGAAACATTATATATAAGAAAAGATGCGATTGACATATTAAGAAGCATTAAAAATCTTGATGTATTTAATTACAGCTATAAGATATCTGATGATTATTACATTAATTTTGTTGATGAAGTATCAGACGCTATATTAAATGGAAAGACATTAAACAGTCTTATAGAGATGTGTCTTAAGAAAAATATAGGCAGCAGCTATATGATAGGAGAACTGATAAAACTAAATATAAATATAAAAGGAGTAAAGAATATGGATGGTAC
The DNA here is from genome assembly GCF_018918265.1 of Falcatimonas sp. MSJ-15. GTDB lineage: Bacteria > Bacillota > Clostridia > Lachnospirales > Lachnospiraceae > Falcatimonas. Next base: position 80,863 of record NZ_JAHLQC010000010.1, on the reverse strand, counting down.
AATAAAGTCAGCGTATGCATGCGCACTTGAAGTAACAAAAAAGATTGACAATAACAAAATCAAGACATACAGAACAAAGATTGCCAGTGCATTGACAGCAAATGATAAGATGAGAGTATTTGATGTATTATTACAGCTTTCAAATTACTCAGAAGTTAATATGGGATTTGTATATAATCTGTATGAAGATTATGAGAAAAATATTGAAGTAGTATATGCATTTGTTAATGCACTTGGAACAGTAATTGAAAATAAAGAGAAAAATGGATCACAGGGGGAATAAGATATGGCATCATTAACATTAACAGTAGTAGCAAATATGACAAGTAACTATTCAGAAGGATTAGGAAATATTGCAAGTGTACAGAAAGTATATCGTAATGGCAGTGCATATTCAGTTCGAAGCAGAGAGAGTATGAAAAATGCAATTATGGTTCAGAGTGGTTTCTATGATGACTTAGAGACAGAAGTTGCGAAAAAAGTTAATCAGAAGATTGCAAGTGAAGATAACAATGCTGCAACTAAGAGAGCACTTGAAGGCGGATATATGTATACTAATACAAAGACATATATCAGAAACAGCTCATTTTATCTTACAGATGCTATATCAAGTGAGAGATTTAATAATGAAGCAAGATTTCATAATAACCTTTATATGGCATCTAATTATGCTAAAAATCATGGCATAAATCTTCAGGAAAAAGCAGGAGATGCCGGACTTATGCCATATCAGTATGAATATGAGAAATCTCTTAAGACATACAGTATAACAATAGATCTTGATATGATTGGCAAGGATGAGAACTTTAATGCAGAAGCAGATGCTAATGAGAAAGCTGACAGAGTAATTGCACTTGTTGAAGCTGTAAGAAACTTAAGCCTTGTAGTTAAAGGCAATCTTGATAATGCAGAACCACAATTTATTGTTGGTGGTATCTCAAAGAGAAAAACACATTATTTTGAAAATGTTGTAAGAGTTAATTCAGACAGAATAGAGTTATCACAGGATCTTAAAGACAAGCTATCAGAAGGATTCTCAGTAGCATTATTACATGGAAATGCATTTGTTAATGAGCAGGATATAGTAAAAGAATTATCACCAGTGTCAATGAAAGAATTCTTTGATAAAGTAGAAGATGAAGTAAGAAAATACTATGGTATTTAAGGATGTGATTGATTATGAAGGCGTTAAGAATACATCTTACACAGTCAAGTGCTAACTACAGAAAAGAAGAGACAATACAAAATAAAATGACATATCCTCTGCCACCATTTTCTACAATTATAGGGGCAATTCATAATGCATGTGGATTTAAAGAATATAAGGAGATGCGTATAAGTATTCAGGGAGATTATAAGTCCATGGGTAAAGAAGCATACAGAGATCAGGCATTTCTTAATACAACTTTTGAAGATAGAGGAACACTTGTAAAAATGGCTAATTCAGACTGTCTTTCAAGTGGATACATTAAAGTCGCATCTGCATTAAAACAGGGTAGCAGTTTCAGAAAAGGAACTGATATTGCAGTACATAATGAAGAACTTCTTGAAGAATATAGACAGCTTAAAGATCTTAATGATAAGATACAACAGGAGAAAAAAGAAGTTATAAAACCTAAAATCGATGAGCTAAAAGAGAAAAGAAAAGAGCTTTCTAGTAAAAAGAAAGCTCTTGACAAGAACTCAGAGGAATATAAAGAACTTGACAGACAGGACAAAGAATTAAAAGCAGAAATAGATCGAATTACAGCAGAGTCAAAAGAATATGAAGAAGAAAATTTTGCAAAACCATATTCAAGATTTCGTACACTGAATGGTTCAATAAAGTATTATGAAGTTCTTTATGATATTGAACTGTATATTCATGTTATTGCCAAAGAAGAAATCTTAGAAGCTATATATAACAATGCTTACAATATAACATCAATAGGAAGAAGTGAAGATTTTGTTGATGTTAAAGAAGTAAGTTATGTTGAATTAGAGGAGCCTGATAAGGACTATGAATCATCATTTCATGCATATATATCAGCTGAAGCAGTTGAAGATAATGGATTTGGAGCATCTGTGTATAGAATAGGGAATGAAAGCAAACATGGTTCACAGGGTACTAAGTATTACATAGGCAAAAATTATGAGGTAATAAATAATAAGAGAAAATTTAAAAAACTTAAAGTTTATTATATATCAAATTACTGTGTGGATCAGGAATCAGAAGACGTATATATTGATAAAACTGGTGAAACACCTCTTATAGTGGAATTTGGTAAGATGGATAAGATAGCTGATAACTGATGCAGTAGGGGATTGATTTTGTAACAAGTAACATGAAACACTCATTTATATTAAAATATTAATATATAGTATAAATGAGTGTTTTTTATTAAAAGGGATGGAAGTGTATATATGATTGATTTAAGCAGATACAAGGCGAAAGATAACAAGACAGTAAGGGAACATTCAGATGATGTAATACAAAGAGCAATAACATTACATGATAGGGGATATATTAAAGAGGAAAGAATCTACAATATGCTTCTAAAGGCATGTGAATATCATGATTATGGAAAAATTAATAGAGAATTTCAGCATAGAATAGAATGTAAGACGAAGTTTGATGTAGAGCATGAGATATCACATAATGTATTGTCCATTTATTTTATAGATCCTAGAATTGATGATTATGAGATAATAGCATGTAGTGTCTTATTTCATCATAATTATTGTGAAGAACTAGATGTGATGCAGAATCAGAAAGAACTTATAAACGAACTTTTGTATGATTTTTCCGAAGATATTTATCCAATTGGCAATAGAATGATTAAGAAGATAGAAGAACTTATAAATGAAATTGATAAAACTAAATATAATAAAAACCCAAAATTATTTGAAATTAAAACTAAGCAACATAATGAATTGGTAAAAGTAAAAGGACTACTTCACAGATGTGATTATAGTGCAAGTGCAGAAACAGATATTGAATATCCGGCAGATTATCTTACAGATAAACTTGACAATATGATGAAGGAATGGCAGAAAGAAAAGCCTGAAGCAGGGTGGAATGAACTTCAGGAGTTTTGCAGAAAACATACAGATGACAATATTATTGTTACAGCACAGACCGGAATGGGAAAAACAGAAGCTGGTCTTTGGTGGATGGGAGATAACAAAGGATTTTTTGTACTTCCATTAAAAACAGCAATTAATGCAATATATGATAGAGTAAAAAATGTAATTATTAAAAATGAAAATATAGATACAAGATTAGGTCTTTTACACTCAGATACTATGTCTTATTACAGTCATCAGGATAATGAAACAAATTTTATGGATTATTATACAAAGACGAAATCTTTAGCTATGCCTCTTACAATATCAACACTTGATCAGCTTTTTGATTTTGTATTTAAGTACAGAGGATATGAGATGAAGTTAGTTACACTTGCTTATTCAAAACTTGTAATTGACGAGATACAGATGTATAGTGCAGACATACTTGCATATCTTGTCTATGGGATAAGAAAGATAATTGAACTTGGAGGAAAAGTAGCGATATTAACAGCAACATTATCGCCTTTTATAAAAGATATATTGAAGGAAGAAGCTTTTATGGAAGATGTATGTGAAGCTGGTTTTACTAATGATATGAAGAGACATAATGTAAAGGTTATAGAAGATAGACTTGACTGTGCAATGATTGCAGATATATATAATAAAAGACTTGAAGAAGGAAAAACAGACAAAATACTTGTAGTATGTAATACTGCAAAAAAATCACAGGAAGTATATCGAATATTAAATGAAGAATATGGTATTGAAGATATTAATCTTCTCAATAATAAATTCACTAAAAATGATAGAGCCGAAAAGGAAAAACAAATATTTGAATTTGGAAAAACAGAAAATACAAATGACGCAGGAATATGGGTTGCTACTTCAATTGTAGAAGCAAGTCTTGACATAGATTTTGATATTCTTTTTACAGAATTATCAGATATAAATGGGCTGTTTCAACGACTTGGAAGATGTAATAGAAAAGGTAAAAAAAGTGTAGAAGAATATAATTGTTACATTTTTACAGAAATTGATAGCAAAATTTTAAAGAGAGAACCAAATGGTAAAGGATTTATAGATGAATATCTATATAGTATATCAAAAGAAGCGATACTTAAAGTAGATGGTGTGTTATCAGAAGAAGATAAAATGAAGATTATAGATGAACACTTTACAACAGAAAAAGTGAAGAATAGTCCATACTATAAAAGATATGAAGGGAGTATGCAACTTATAAAATCACTAAGAGTCGGTGAGGATGGAAATCCTAATAAATTAAGAGATATCGATTCAGAAGATGTTATACCATCTCCGGTATATGATGATAACAGAGAAGAGATAAATGCTATTGTTAATAGACTTCATAGTGAAGATTGTAATAAAGCAGAAAAAGTAGATCTTATGGATAGAATGCGTGGATTTATGGTATCAGTTCCGGGTTATGAAGTTGCAAAGAGTACAACGTCACAAGTTATAGAAGTCAGTAAATATAACAAAGTTAAAGTTATGCAGTGTGCATATGATAGTAAAATTGGAGTAAGAGAATCAGAAGAAGGAAATGTAATATTTGTATCTTAATAGAATGGGGTAATGTGCTATGCAAAAAGAGATTACAGGAATGATGATTTATTATTACTATGTGTGTAAAAGAAAATTGTGGTATTTTTACAATGAAATTGCGATGGAATCTTCTAATGATGATGTTGCACTTGGAAAGATAATTGATGAGAACAGTTATAAGAATGACGAGAAACATATCAATATTAACAATGTAATTAATATTGATTACATAAAAAAAGATAACATACTTCATGAGATTAAGAAAAGTAATAAGATAGAAGAAGCTTCTATATGGCAGGTAAAGTACTATCTGTATTATTTAAAACAAAGAGGAGTAATTACAAAAGGGATTATAGATTATCCACTTTTAAAACAAAATGTAGAGGTGGAATTAACAGAAGATGATGAGAAGGCAATAAAAATACTTGTTGATGATATATACAGAATTGTAAAAGAGAATTTGCCGCCAATACTTGAAAAAAAGACTTTTTGTAAGAAATGTGCATATTATGAGATGTGTTATATCTAGATGGGGGGAAATGTATGCAGAGTAGTTTGTATATATATAAAGGTGGCAGATTAAGCAGAAAAGATAATACATTAAGATTTCTTGATTCTAGTGGAGAAAAGAGAGATATACCTGTTGAGAGTGTCAAAGAGATCTATGTTATGACAGAGATGGAGCTTAATGTCAGTTTGTTAAACTTATTATCAAAGTATGGAATAGTAGTTCATTTTTTTAATTACTATGATAATTACATAGGAAGTTTTATACCAAAAGAGAAACTTTTGTCTGGAAGAACTCTTGTTAAACAGGTAGAACATTATACTGACTACGATAAGAGACTTATAATAGCTCAAAAGTTTATTCAAGGTGCCTCTGCCAATATATATCGTAATCTAAGATATTATAATGGCAGAGGTAAAGATTTACAATTGTATATGAATGATATTGATGATTATAGAAAAAATATCAAAAAATCAAAGAGTATCGAAGAATTAATGGGAATCGAAGGTAATATAAGACATAAGTATTATAGCGCATGGCAGGTAATAATTAATCAAGAGATTGAGTTTGAAAAAAGAGTTATGCATCCACCAGATAATATGATAAATAGTATGATATCTTTTGTTAATATGCTCATATATACAAAGACACTTACAGCGATATATCAGACACAATTAAATCCAACAATAAGTTATCTTCATGAACCAGGAGAAAGAAGATATTCGTTAAGTCTTGATATATCAGAAGTTTTTAAGCCAATACTTGGAGACAGATTGATTTTCTCGCTTTTAAACAGGCAGCAGATAACAGAGAAAAGTTTTACAAAAGAACTTAATTATCTTCATCTGGAGAAAGAAGCATCACAGACAATAGTTCAGGAACTTGAAAAAAAGTTACAATCAACAATAAAGCATAAAGAACTTGGACGAGATGTGTCATATCAGCATTTGATGAAACTAGAATGTTATAAGCTTATTAAGCATATTATTGGAGAAAAGGAGTATGAGCCATTTGAAATATGGTGGTAAGTGAAAGATATGTATGTAATTCTTGTATATGATATAACAATGGATGATAGGGGAAAAAAGATTCTTCCTAAAGTGTTTAAGTGTTGTAAAAAATATCTTAATCATATTCAAAATTCAGTATTTGAAGGCGTACTTACCGAAGCAAAGCTGAAGCAGTTAGAAATTGATATAAAAAAGTTAGTTAGAAAAGATGAGGATTCTGTAATTATCTTCAAATCTCGAAATGAGAGGTGGCTTGAAAAAGAATATTGGGGAAAGAAAGATGATAATACATCAATGTTCATTTGATTCTGTCGACCAGAGATATGTGAAAAATATGCGGAGATCGACAATGTTGCTAAATGAAAGAAATGAATAAGAAAAAATGATAAAGAGTTTTAATTATGATTGAGATAAGGATGAAAAATTAACATGTAGACAAAAAAGGGGATTACAAAGGAGGAAAGTTGTAGTATAATTAGTGACGGATATGAATCTTACCATAGTGGAATTTAAAGGATAAATATAGCTTAATTGGACTTAATAAGATTGTAGAATATGAATCTTACCATAGTGGAATTTAAAGGCCATTCTTGCGTCATTAATCTTATCCCTTGACATATATGAATCTTACCATAGTGGAATTTAAAGTAGTATCCTTATATTAATAATTATGTTGGAGGACAATATGAATCTTACCATAGTGGAATTTAAAGTTGCTTCGCTTGAAAATGAAGAAAAAAAAGTTTTAAATATGAATCTTACCATAGTGGAATTTAAAGAGCATTACATATTCTAGCATATTTCATGCAAAAATATATGAATCTTACCATAGTGGAATTTAAAGATTTAGGGATTTTATCAAGCCCTATTTGTGGATTTCTATATGAATCTTACCATAGTGGAATTTAAAGTTATTTTAGCACTTCATGACTAACAATCGTGGCACGATATGAATCTTACCATAGTGGAATTTAAAGTAACTATCATAAATGGTTGGAAAATCATCATTAACATATGAATCTTACCATAGTGGAATTTAAAGTTATCAACAACAACATAATGTTTATAACCCCAACTAATATGAATCTTACCATAGTGGAATTTAAAGATGAGCAGAAGCGAAACGGAAAATAAAATTGAAAGAAGATATGAATCTTACCATAGTGGAATTTAAAGTCTTTGATGTAATAGAACAAATATTCGATACAATCATATGAATCTTACCATAGTGGAATTTAAAGGCAATTGCAGCAACTGTTTTCTTCTCCATGCCAGTATATGAATCTTACCATAGTGGAATTTAAAGTTGTAAACACCAAGATAGAAGACATCTTTTGGTGTATATGAATCTTACCATAGTGGAATTTAAAGACAATGGGGATGACGAAGCAGGTACGAAGCAGAAGATATGAATCTTACCATAGTGGAATTTAAAGGACTATATATATGATGACATTATAGTAAAAACAAATATGAATCTTACCATAGTGGAATTTAAAGATACAGGAACCGGTTTCATTTGACGAGGACGGAGAATATGAATCTTACCATAGTGGAATTTAAAGCGAATATAGGATTTTAAATTGCTATGTCGCTACACATATGAATCTTACCATAGTGGAATTTAAAGTTTGCCCTCCGCCCGCTCCGTGGCGTTGCTACTTATATGAATCTTACCATAGTGGAATTTAAAGTAAAGACCTGTACGTTAATGAATTGATAGACTTGGATATGAATCTTACCATAGTGGAATTTAAAGTGGAGCAGCAGTTTAAGAACGGCGAAGCATCCGCATATGAATCTTACCATAGTGGAATTTAAAGTATTACCACATTGAATGAACAAATAGGGGAAATAGATATGAATCTTACCATAGTGGAATTTAAAGACGGAATGGAAGCGGACAAGGTAACAGATGTTTCTATATGAATCTTACCATAGTGGAATTTAAAGATTGAATGAACAAATAGGGGAAATAGTGGCAAGCAATATGAATCTTACCATAGTGGAATTTAAAGTCTTCTGCCAACTGTGAAAATGATTTTCCGGTCTTATATGAATCTTACCATAGTGGAATTTAAAGAAAGTAGCAGATAAGATTGTGAAAGAAGCAGAAAAGATATGAATCTTACCATAGTGGAATTTAAAGCTTTTACCGTCACGTTCATTGCTCTTATCTTTATTATATGAATCTTACCATAGTGGAATTTAAAGTTTTTTCTCTAGCTGTCGCAAGTTCTGTCTTGAGATATGAATCTTACCATAGTGGAATTTAAAGTCTGCTCCTGCTTCTATTGTCTCATCTGTTACATACATATGAATCTTACCATAGTGGAATTTAAAGTTGTCTGAAGCTGTTAAGTTTGCTGCTGCTCTCTCTATATGAATCTTACCATAGTGGAATTTAAAGACAATATATAATTCACTTTTAATTAAGAATCTTGTATATGAATCTTACCATAGTGGAATTTAAAGCACTCACATCTATAAATCAACATCATATCATCAAATATGAATCTTACCATAGTGGAATTTAAAGTCTATACCGTATCGCAAGTCGAACGGTTTAAACTATATATGAATCTTACCATAGTGGAATTTAAAGTACTTCAATGAAGGCGGGATTCACAACGCGTCAATGATATGAATCTTACCATAGTGGAATTTAAAGAAATATTATACAAAATAAATAAAAAACGGTCGCTAGGATATGAATCTTACCATAGTGGAATTTAAAGAAATAAAAACTAAATATTGGAAAGCGTACACAAAAATATGAATCTTACCATAGTGGAATTTAAAGGTATCTTCTGTTAACAGTTTTACACGTTTGTCGCCATATGAATCTTACCATAGTGGAATTTAAAGTTAATACAACTTTCATATCTGTTTCTGTTTTCTTCATATGAATCTTACCATAGTGGAATTTAAAGTAGCATTCCATTGATTGTTTCTACAGTTACAGTATATATGAATCTTACCATAGTGGAATTTAAAGTGCATACGGAAGGCAGATTGCTAGTCTGCCTTATAATATGAATCTTACCATAGTGGAATTTAAAGCAAGTGCCAGGAATGGAGAATGTAAAAGGTCGAGATATGAATCTTACCATAGTGGAATTTAAAGCCTGACAATCTTTCATATTCATCAACACAGTTCTTATATGAATCTTACCATAGTGGAATTTAAAGAGAATATTATCTAGGAGTGTTCAAAGATGGGAACGGCATATGAATCTTACCATAGTGGAATTTAAAGGAGACAGAAGATGCAGTCGTGAAATTATACGACAGATATGAATCTTACCATAGTGGAATTTAAAGTAAAGAAAAGAATCAGTCAAGCCTTACTACAGTAATATGAATCTTACCATAGTGGAATTTAAAGAAAATTTTGGATTATGGGTTTAAACATTATACAGTTGTATATGAATCTTACCATAGTGGAATTTAAAGTCGTTGAAGTGTAGGGGTTTTCAGTTAAAACGGTCGACATATGAATCTTACCATAGTGGAATTTAAAGACTATATTTCCGTCATTACTCTTTATACGTTTCATAATATGAATCTTACCATAGTGGAATTTAAAGTTTGTATCCATCCGTATCTTCATACCTGACAGCATACTATATGAATCTTACCATAGTGGAATTTAAAGTCATTAAAGAGTCTGACTCCACCGTTGCCATGCTATATGAATCTTACCATAGTGGAATTTAAAGAGTACAGAGTCGATTATTCTAACATGGGAAGATCCGATATGAATCTTACCATAGTGGAATTTAAAGGAAGCTAAGAATACATCAGTACAGAACGGTGACAAATATGAATCTTACCATAGTGGAATTTAAAGAGCTGAACATCGAATTCAACTTTCAACTTATCACCTATATGAATCTTACCATAGTGGAATTTAAAGGTGCTTCTTCAAAGTTGAAGAAATGGAAATCTGATACTGATATGAATCTTACCATAGTGGAATTTAAAGTAATGCAATCTATAAGGTGCATATACTATTGTTCCATATGAATCTTACCATAGTGGAATTTAAAGGCATTTTCCATAGCTGTAAGCAAGGTTGCTTCTTAATATTAATCTTATCATAATGGACCTAAAAATGATTAATATAATGTATTTCATTTGCACAGTTCAAGAACTCCATAGACAAAAGAAACAGCAGAAATTGGAAATAAAATCATTGATTGAATAAGAGCGTGGTTAGATTGAAATTTTACAAAAACCCCCTCATAACCATCAAAATATTTCCCCAAAAGAAGTGTTTTTATGATATCATATATATGTCTTCTTACAGAGCATGATTAATTGGTTTATGTAACTTTATTATATCACAAATTGTGAGGAGATTTTTGTTTTTAATAATAAGAAAGTACCACATTTAATGCAACTTTAGGCATTAAAAAAAGCCTAAAACATCAGAATTTTAAGAAAGGGGACATAGCAATGGTTGATACACAGAATATGGAGATGGATATAGAGAAGATCTTAGAAGAACTTACACTTGAAGAGAAGATAAAAATGATTCACGGATGCGGTCTTTTTAAAACAGAAGGAGTTAAGAGACTTAATATTCCGTCACTTAAGATGTCAGATGGACCTATGGGTGTTCGAGCTGAATTTAAGAATGATGAATGGACACCAGCAGGGAATTCAGAAGATGCAGTGTCATATTGTCCAAGTAATACCGCAATAGCATCAACATGGAACAGAGAACTTGCAGGCAAAGCAGGAAGTATTCTTGGAGAAGAAGCAAGAGGAAGAGGTAAAGACGTTATATTAGGACCGGGAATTAATATAAAGAGGACTCCGTTATGTGGACGTAATTTTGAATATTATAGCGAAGATCCTTATCTTGTAAGTGAACTTGTAGTGCCATGTATTGAAGGTATTCAACAGAATGATGTTGCAGCATGTGTTAAACACTTTGCAGTTAATGGGCAGGAAACAGAACGATTATGGGTGAATGTTGAATTAAGTGAGAGAGCTTTAAGAGAGATATATCTTCCAGGTTTTAAAGCTGCTATTAAAAAAGCAAAATCAAAGACTATTATGGGAGCGTACAACCTGTTTAGAGGAATACACTGTTGTGAGAGCAGTGAATTGCTTGGAGATATCTTAAGAAAAGAATGGAATTATGATGGCGTAATTATATCAGACTGGGGAGCAGTACATGATACTGTTGCAGTAGCAAAGAGTCCACTTGATATAGAGATGTCAATTACATATAATTTTGATGAATATTGTATGGCTAATCCTCTTATAGATAAGATTAAAGATGGCAGTGTGGACATTAAATATGTAGATGAAAAAGTAAGAAATATACTAAGACTTATGATGAGACTTAATATGATAGAGTATAAGGATGGCAGAATTGAAAAATGCAAAGATAGGAAAGCTGGAAGTTATAATACACCAGAACACAGACAGGATATTCTTGAAGTGGCAAGGCAGGCAGTAGTTTTATTAAAAAATAATGACCATGTGCTTCCTTTTAATAAGAAAGATACAGACAAGGTATTAGTTATCGGTGAGAATGCAATAAAGGCTCATGCCAATGGTGGAGGAAGTGCGGAGATAAAAGCTCTGTATGAAATAACACCATTTCTTGGAATAGTGAAATTGCTTGGCGGTAATACAGAAGTAACATTTGCAAAAGGATATGAATCATCTGTATATGACGAAGGTAATAATGACGTAAACTGGCAGGCAGACAGCCTAAAGAGTAATGAAGAGAATGTAACAGATACTTGTAATGATAAGAGTGAGGAATCTTGCAAAGCAAGAGAATTAAGAGAGGAAGCAGTAAGACTTGCAAAAGAATATGATAAAGTCATATTTGTAGGTGGTCTTAACCATGACTATGATATTGAAGGAAGAGATAAAAAAGATATAAGGCTTCCGTATGAACAGGATGTACTTATAAAAGAACTTGTAAAAGCAAATGAGAATACCGTTGTATGTATTATGGCAGGTAGTGCAGTAGATATGAGTGAATGGCAAAATGAAGCCAAGACTATTGTATATTATCCATATAATGGAATGGAAGGCGGAACAGCACTTGCACAGGTACTTTTTGGAGAAGTTAATCCATCAGGTAAATTAGCAGAGACTTTTCCTTATGAATCATCAAGAATACTTAAGAATGACGAAGAAGCATATCCTGGAAGAAAAGTGACTGATGAAGAAAAACAGAGAATGAATGCAATACTTACACAGGAATATAAAGAGGGCATATTTGTAGGATATAGATATTATGAGAAATATAATATTCCTGTAGCTTTTCCATTTGGACATGGGTTGTCATATACAACTTTTAAATATTCTGATATTAGTATTCAAGAGGATGAGAAGAACATACTAGTAGAATTAAAAGTTAAAAATACAGGTGACTTTGATGGATATGAGACAGTAGAGATATATGTTGGTGAACGTAATATATCTGAAGATAATCCTGTAAAAGAACTTAAAGGTTTTGAAAAAGTATGGCTGAAAAAAGGAGAAGAAAAGACTGTACATATAGATATAGCTAAAGATATGCTTATACATTATAATGAACAGAATAGAAGATGGGAACTTAAGAATACTGAATATATAATATATGCAGGTAGTTCATCAAAAGATATAAGACAATCTAAAGTGATAACATTGTAGATATAGGTACAATCTGAAGTAATAACGTTGTAGATATTAAGACAATCTGAAGTAATAACGTTGCAGATATTAAGACAATCTGAAGTGATAGCATTGTAGATATAGGTACAATCTGAAGTAATAATATTGTAGATATAGGTAATATGTCCGTTTGACACTTCTCATATCCAAGGTATATATTATATCTATGGGAGAGTGAAGATAATGAATTTAAAACAACTACAATATTTTATAACGATTGCAGATGAAGGCAGTATATCAGCGGCGGCAAGAAAACTCTATATGTCACAGCCACCACTTAGCTATCATATAAAACTTCTTGAAGATGAATTAAAGTGTGAGCTGTTCTACAGATATGCAAGAAATCTGGTATTAACACCGGCAGGGGAGACACTTTATAGATATGCCAAAGATATAATTGAACTTAGTGATGTAGCAATCACAGAGACGATGAATATAGGGCATATGACAGAGGGAACGCTTCGAATAGGAATAGTATCATCTGTAGTAGGTTCAGCTGCTATGGAATGGATAAAAGAATTTGGAAGAAAATATCCGGAAGTTCATTTTGAGATAGTTGAAGGTGATACATATGAGCTTCTAAACAGGTTCAAATCAGGAATGTTACATATTGCTATTATAAGGACACCTTTTGTAAATGACAGTTTAAAAATTGAGAAGATATTCACAGATAAACTGATTGTAATAGGAGACAGAACACTTCTGCCTGATGAAGAAGTTCCGGTTGATTGCAGATATCTTGAGAATAAAAAGCTTATAATATATAAGAGATGGCAAAGTATAATAGAGAAGAAATTTGAAGAAGAACTTGTAAAACCTGATTTTTATATAATTAATGATGATGCAAGAACAACAGCATATTTTGTACAATCCGGTCTTGGAATAGGAATAATTCCGGAATCAGCGACTTCACTTATAAAGGGTGATAATATCGCAATGCGTGAATTAAATAAGCCGGATATAACATCAGATGTAGTGCTTGCTTATTCAGATGAAGAGACTTTGCCACTATGTGCCAAACGCTTTATTGAATATGTAAAAACTGAATATTGTAAGTAAAGACATAGCCTCTGCATGAGATATATCATAATAAGTTAATGCTTTATATATTGATATATTCAATGCAGAGGCTATATTTATTAACAATTAATGCTTAAAATCCTTCTTTTGCAGAGGCTATATTTATTAACAATTAATGCTTAAAATCCTTCTTCTACAGAGGCTATATTTATCAACAATTACTTCTTAAAGTCCTTCTTTTAAAGAAACTATTTTAGCATATATATCAGGATGCTTCTTTTTTAACTGTTCATCCATATAATCGTGACGTTCCCTGAATTTTTCAGCAAGTTCAGGATGTTCTTTTGCAATCTTCTTAAAGAGTTCTATACGTCTGCTCTCAAGTCGTCTTGCAATAGTAAGTTCGTCTTCACCAGATAGACTTACAAGTTCAGACAGATGAGCTTCAAGATGTGATAACCATTCATCTTCGTCAATCTCGCCAAGTTTCTTCCAGTTACCGGTTGTGATAGCTTCGAGTGAGCCATTTTCTTTAAGTTTAGCAATCTGAATATGAATCTGACGTTCAATCTCATTCTCGGCTTCATTGCCAAAAGCCCATACGAATTCCTGCACAGTATTCTCGGCACGTTTTCGTATAATTGAATGTTCCGTATTATCAGCACCTACAAGTGGATATGGATGAGAAAGTCCAAGATCTGAGAGTGCAGTTCCTATAGACTGACGCACACATCCATCAGTGATAAGATCGCCAAGACCAAAACGTCTTAATTGGACATTGAGATCTGATATATGTTCAGTGATATAGAACCTGATACCTTTTTCATTCAGATTACGTCTTATGATTAGAAGCATTTCAGCAGCAGTACTGTCAATGCTTGTTATACCACTTGCATCGATTATGACAGCCTTAGTATCATCTTTAATCGCATTTTCAATATCATTTTGGAAGATTCCTGCATTAGCAAAGAAGAGATCGCTGCTAAAACGGTATATAACAACACCTTTTATAGGATAAGTATATCGAAACATCGTCATGTTGAAGAAATCTTCATGCCCTGGAAGTACACCAAGAAAACATCTTGAAGGCTTTGAGGCTCTTATAATAACTTCGATAAAAGATAGAACAATTCCAATAAGTACACCATATATTGTACCGAATATGAGTACACCTACAAAAGCTCCGAGGAAGATATAGAATTCTTTTCTATTTTCTCTAAAAAGCTTTATTGCCATCTTATATTCTGTTGCACCAATAAGTGCAGATATTACAATTCCTGTAAGTACAGGCACCGGAAGATATTGTATGAATCCTGTTGCAAATAGAAGAACAAGTGCCATAACAAGTGAAGCCACGATGTTGCTAAGCTGAGATTTTCCTTTGTATTGAACACTCATAGAACTTCTTGATACAGAACCATTAATAGGAACAGCACCGGTTAGTGCTGAAGCAAGATTACTCATTGAAAAAGCGAGAATTTCACGATTTTCATCTATTTTATAATTATTCTTAGTAGCAAGATTATTCTCTGCAAGAAGTGTTTCCATCATAATTACAACTGCAATTGGAAGACTTACTTTAAGAGCATCGATTATTCCTATTACATCAAAGTGTGGAAGAATGAATTTTGGAAGTCCTGGCTCTACACTGCTTAGAAGCTTTATACCATAGTCGCTTACAGGAACGAATACTGTAAGACAAGCACCAAGTAACATAATGACTATTGCCATCGGGAATTTAGGAAATAATCTTTTGGAGATTAACATTATTGCAAGGCACGATCCACCAAGTATAAGTGATGGAATATTAATATTACTAAGCGATTTGGCAAAATGACTTGCAAGTTCAAATAATTCACCGGTGCCTGCAGTACCACCGAATAATTTTGGAAACTGCATAAGAATAATAGTGCAGCATATACCACTTATAAATCCACCCATAACAGGTGTTGAGATAAAGTTTACAATTCGCCCTGCTTTAATAAAATAGAATATTAAAAGCCATGCAGCTGTTAAAAGAGTTATTAGCTGGACAACAGCGAATGCATCATCTGTTCCGGCTTCAATTCCAAGTTCAAGAAGGCTTGCACCGACAAGTGCACATGGAGCTGCATCAACTCCGAAGTTAAAATGTGGTGAAGTTGTAAACATTGCAAAAATAAATAGGGGAAGAACTGAACCATATAGTCCATAAACAGCCGATATTCCGGCTATCTGGGCATATCCCATTGCAATAGGTATAGACACCATTGCGATAACAATACCGGTAAAGATATCATTAAAAAGATATTCCTTGCGGTAGTTATTAAGCGTTTTAAACACTTTTAAATTCATTAAGAACCCTCCTGTAAATTTTTCAAAACTATATCATATAATATTATGTCAAGTCAAGAAAAAGTATAGTTGATATGCTAAATCAGGTGCAAATCAGTATTATTTTCGGTGCAATCATTGACATAATATAGTGTGTGTGATATATTTTCAAAACAGTTAGATGAAACTAACAAGAGTAAGCATAAAAAAACGAAAGTAAGAGGAGTGTTAAGATGAAAAAGAAAATAGTATCAGTTATTCTTGGAATTACAATGATTGTAGGCGTATTGTCAGGATGTGGAAGTAAAACAGGCAGTGAAAATAATAACACTACTGCTAACGAGGAGCATAATGATAGTTCAGATAATGTAACAGGAGAAACTCAATATCCTGTTACAATTACACATGCATATGGTGAGACTGTAATCGAGTCTAAACCGGAGAGAGTTGTAACATTAGGATGGGGTAATCAGGATACAGCTCTTGCTCTTGGAATAGTACCAGTTGGAGTATCAGCTGCTAATTATGGATATGTAACTGAACACAAGTTACATGAGTGGACAGATGAAGCATTTTTAGAACTTGGTGAAAGTGAGCCAAATGTGTTTGATGATACAGATGGATATGATTATGAAGCAATAAGTGATGCTGCACCTGATGTTATTCTTGCAGCATATTCGGGAATGACAGAGGAAGAATATAATACTCTTTCAGAGATAGCGCCAGTTGTTCCTTTCGAAGAAACTGCGTGGAAGACAAGCTGGAGAGAACAGACAATTCGTAACGCAGAAGGTCTTGGAATGAAAGAGGCAGGTGAAGAACTTGTTAAACAGACAGAAGATATGATAGCAGAAAAAGTAAGTGAACATCCAGAATTTAAAGGTGTTAAGGCAGGATTTTTTTGGATAAGTGCAGATGATTTTAGTACTTTTTATGCATATCTGCCAGCAGATCCAAGAGCATCATATCTGCAGGATCTTGGATTTGAACTTCCAAAGAGCATTAAGAATCTAGCTGGAGGTGGCAGCGATTTCTCAGTGACATTAAGCAGAGAAAGTGTTGAAGCATTATCGGATATTGATCTAATGGTTGTATATGGTGATGAGGAATTATTAAAAGCATTACAGGCAGACAAGATAATGTCAGAGATTCCGGCGATTAAAAATGGAGCAGTAGTTCTTCTTGATAGTACATCACGTCTTGCAGCATCTACAACACCAAGTATTTTGTCAATTCCTGCAACGATTGATGAATATTTAGATGTTCTATCAGAGGCTTGTGGTAAGATTAATGGATAAAAAAAGAATAGTTTTAGCATATATAGTAATATTTTTGCTGTTATTCATTTGCGTAGCATTATCTGTGACGTGTGGCGTAAGAGATGTAGGTATTAAAAGTATAATAGGAGCATTTGTGCCTAATGCTGCTCCAAAGATAGAGGTTAATATTGTGCTTGCAAGAATTCCACGTACTGTATTTGGAATTCTTGCAGGGGCTGCACTTGGAATATCAGGACAGCTTATGCAGTCTGTAACTAGAAATCCTATAGCAGATCCAAGCATTCTTGGTGTTAATACAGGAGCCTCTCTTGCTGTTGTATGTGGAATTACTTTTTTTAATATTCAAAATGGTAATCAATATATTTGGCTGGCTTTTGCAGGAGCAATAATTACTGCAGTTCTTGTATATGGTCTTGCATCAATGGGGCGTGAAGGTGCAACGCCGATAAGACTTGCACTTGCAGGAGCTGCGGCATCGACAGCTTTACAGTCACTTGTCAATACAGTTATGTTGCCTAATACACAGGTGATGGATCAGTTTCGCTTTTGGCAAGTTGGAAGTATAAGTGGTGCTACATGGGAAGATATAAGACTTATGTTGCCTTATATTATAGTTGGATTTGCTATAGCATTTTTGCTTATGCCATCTTTGAATGCACTTGCACTTGGAGATGATGTAGCGACAGGACTGGGAGTTAATGTTACAGCAGTTCGTATGCTTGCAGCAGTTGCAGGTGTATTATTATGTGCATCGGTGACAGCCCTTGCAGGGCCGATAAGCTTTATAGGTCTTATGGTTCCGCATGTGATTAGAGCATTCACAGGGCCTGAGATAAAAAGGGTAATGCCATTATCGGCATTAACTGGGGCATGTATTTTGCTTATATCAGATGTTCTTGGAAGATTGCTTGGAAGACCTGGAGAACTTGAGTCAGGAATTATTACAGCATTGATTGGTGGTCCGGTATTTATATTGATTATTCGAAAGGTCAAGGTACATTCTTTATGATAGATAATAGTACAATTATGGAAGGACACATCAGAAGGCAGAGAAGATATATAATTATTACAGGAATATTATTAATATTAGTGGTTGTTATTGCTTGTTTTATGATGATTTATGGTAATACAATATATATGCCTAAAGAGATTATTAGAATATTAAAAAGTGATGAGATGAAAGGAGCGGCATTTACAATCAAAACGCTTAGAATGCCAAGAATGTTAGCTGCTGTACTTACAGGAGTTGCATTCGGTGTAGCTGGTAATACATTTCAAAAACTTTTTGGTAACCCGCTTGCTAGTCCTGATGTTATTGGCGTTACTTCAGGAGCAAGCGTGGCAGCAG
Source organism: Falcatimonas sp. MSJ-15 (assembly GCF_018918265.1). Taxonomy (GTDB): domain Bacteria; phylum Bacillota; class Clostridia; order Lachnospirales; family Lachnospiraceae; genus Falcatimonas. Next base: position 62,083 of record NZ_JAHLQC010000010.1, on the reverse strand, counting down.
TGTTTGGAATACTTGTATTAAGGCTTAATGGCGATATTATATCATGGATGGCAGTTATATCAGGATTAGCTGTATCAGGAATTATATATATGTTGTCACGAGGAGAAAATTTTTCTAATGGAAGAATTATTCTTACGGGAATCGGTATGCAGGCATTTTTAAATTCGCTTATATCATGGATGCTGCTAAAGGCTGCTGAATATGATGTGTCAAGTGCATTAAGATGGCTTAGCGGAAGTCTTAATGGAGTCACAATGAATCAGATTCCAAGGCTTGCAATAGCAGTATGTTTTTCGGTGGGATTAATTATTGCATTGAATAGACATTTGCAGATATTACAACTTGGAGATTCACATGCAACAGTACTTGGAGTACGAAAAGGAGCAGTAAGAGTTGGACTTATGTTATGTTCATTACTTCTTATAGCTTTTGCAACTTCTGTAACAGGACCTATTGCATCGGTGGCATTTTTGTCTGGACCTATTGCATCAGGAATAGTCGGACATGGAAGAAATAATACTATAGCATCGGCACTTACGGGAGCTATTTTGGTTATGAGTTCTGATATTGTAGGACAGTATGCATTACCATCGAGATATCCGGTTGGAGTAGTGACAGGAATTTTAGGAGCACCATATCTTATATATTTATTAATTAGGATAAACAGGAGGAGTGAATGATGAATAGTCATGTAATAGCGGCACATAATATTGATGCAGGATATTCTAATAAAAACATACTCTCAGGTATAAGCGTAGAGATTCCAAAGAATAAGATAAGCGTGATTTTGGGTGCAAATGGCTGCGGTAAGTCAACGCTTCTTAAAACATTTGCAAGACTGATTACACCTAAAACTGGTCAGATTATACTTGATGGAAAAGATATATCTCTTATTCCATCAAAGCAAATTGCAAAAACATTGGGTATGCTGCCGCAATCACCGGTCATTCCGGAAGGCATAAGAGTTATTGATCTTGTATCAAGAGGGCGTTTTCCATATAGAAAATTTTTGCAAAGTATGAACAAAGATGATTATAATGCGATAGAGAAAGCAATGCAGATTATGAAGATTACAGAATTAGCAGACTGTGTGGTTGATGAGCTTTCAGGAGGTCAGAGACAGAGAGTATGGATTGCATTGGCACTCGCACAACAGACAGATATATTATTTCTTGATGAACCTACTACATTCCTTGATATAGCATATCAAGTAGATATTCTTGATATGCTTACGGAATTAAATGAGCAATATAATACAACAATAGTTATGGTATTACATGATATTAATCTGTCAGCACGCTATGCGAATAATCTGATCGCAATGAAGAATGGACGTATTATAGCTGAGGGAACGCCACAGGAGATAGTAACACCAAAACTTATAAGTGATATATATGGTCTTAACTGTGAGGTGATTAAAGATCCTGTATCAAAAGCACCGATGATTATACCGAAGGGAAGGTATCATTCATCAGAAATGGTCTGAGTACGAAATTGTCCGGGAGTAAGCCCACACCAATTCTTAAACATGCGAGTAAACGCAGAGGAACTTTGATATCCGATAGTTGAAGATATATCAGATATGCTTAAAGTTGTATTTTGTAATAACTTTACAGCTTGATTCATTCTAAGATTATTGGCATAATTCCATATAGTCTGTTGGTATAGTTTTGTAAAACCGACCTTTAATTTTTGTTCGCTGATATCCAAGGCCTGGCTTAATTCGTAGATTGTTACGAATGAGCCGGGTTCTTTTTTTATTTGTTCATGGGCTAGGATTATTTTGTTAACATCGGCATCAGTTAGCTTTATTTTCCGACTTCCAAGATGAACATATCTGTCAGAAGTATTGGAGGGAATGTCGGAGATACAAGTAATTTTTTTATCTGCAAGATATGCGATAAATTCAAGACAGAGAGCTTTTTGCAGAGCAAGAGTCATACGATTGTGGTTGATAAGAAATTCTATGCGCGATAAGATATCTTTAAGCTCATCAGATATATGACTGTATCGTACATTAGGATTGATGAAGTCAAGAGCGTCTTTAGAGTATCCTAAGAAAGGCAGAAGATGATTGTTTAGGTAGTCAACATTTATAGAAACTTCTATACCACGAAAGTGTTGACCACGTTTCCAACATATAATTCCACCTTCGGATTGTTCTAAGGATAGAAAGGCTGATGGATGGGATAAAGGCTCTAATTTTTTATGGACAATAGAATATGTTATTCCTTCATATATGATGCCGAAATGTAAAAAAGAAGATGTATAGTCAAATTCTGACATAATATCAGTAGGAATTTGATAATCGCCCGTTCCACATTGGATATTGTCAAGAGAGCCACATACATGGATAGAACCTATCTGGGGATTATTCCAAATTTGCTCAAAATCTGAATGAGAAGAACAACTGAGGCCTATTTCTTTATAAAAATGAAGGCTATAGTCTTTTGGGTTTGTTGTTTTATAAAAGTTCATAATTCATTCTCCTGCTTGATACACATATATAAATTATAATTAGTATTAACGAATTATTATAAGTCTATCATAACTATTAGAAAGAGTCAAAATTCCAAGTTATCTGTTGTTAATCTCAATATATTTAATGTAATCACCCTGTGATATTGGTCTTGAGTAATAATAACCCTGCAGATAGTGTACACCAAGTGATGTAAGAAGATCTGCCTGTTCTTTAGTCTCAACACCTTCTGCGACTATATGTATGCCAAGTTCTAATATCATAGTTATGATGTTTTTGAGGATTACTTTTGATTTCTCATTTGAATAATCTCCAAAGCATGGCCATAAAAGACTTTTATCAAGTTTTATAATGTCATAACCCATAGATGCGATCTGAGACAGATTAGAATAACCTGTTCCAAAATCATCCATTGAGAAAGTACATCCTGCTTCTTTTAATGTAGTCATATTCTCAACAAGCTGTTTTTCAGAATTAACAGTAGCAGTTTCTGTAACTTCAAGGTTAATAAAAGACGGATCGATTTGGTATACATACATAATGTCAATGAGTTGTCTTGGAAGTTTGGTATCAATGCTTTGTAGTGCAGACAGATTAATCTCAATATAGTCAACGCCCTTGCAATTTAACTGTTCAGTTTTGGCAAATGCACATACTTTATTAAATACGATATAACCTATCTGGGATATTAAACCGTACTTCTCAGCGATAGGAATAAATTCTTCAGGTGATATAAAACCAAGAGTCTCAGTATCTTTTATTCTTATAAGAGCTTCTGCAGAACTAAAGGTATGAGTTTTGGTATTATATATTGGCTGATATAGAATGTTAAACCCATCATTGATTATTGCGTTTTGAAGAATACTAATGATTGTCTGAACACGTCTTTGCTTCTCAATGATCTCAGAACCTATATTTATAACAGTCTCAGAATACAGATTTTTGCCACATTCTTCAATAATATAATCGATTAAGTCATTAACTTCATCAGCATGATTAAGGTGTGCTGCATCCATGGTAAGAAGATGCAGCTCACTTTGAATATTAGTATTTTGTACAGTAAAATCATCCCTAAGTGATAGTTTTAGCTTATCAATTAGGGCATCTTTTTTATCATAATCAGTTATACAGATAAGATTAGAGTGATTAATAATAAATGCCGGGTTATTAGAAAGTCTCTCAATTATATTACCTGCACGAGAGAGAATCCTGTCAGCTTCATCATCACCAAATTGTGAACGTACATAAGATATTCCACCAAAATATACATTTATAATATATAAATTCTTATCATATCGTATCTGCTCATTAAGATATTTAGAAAAGGCATTACGATTAAAAAGATCTGTATCTGTATCCGTTATCATGCTTGTATTCTCGAATGTATGGAAGTATATGAACATTGTCATAACAAATACTGTGCATAACATATCAAGATAGACATCAAAAATAAGCTGTGTAGACAGGCATATAAGCCATATAATACAGCCAAGACGCAGTGAAAATTTTTCTTTTTTATCAAGATGTTTCCAGACAAGTCTTACATTGATAATACCAAAGACTATCTGTATTGCAGATACAGTATATGCTGTTACTACTGTAGTTCCTATAATGTTTACAGTTTCGCCGATATTTGAGCTGCCTTTTACATATATCCAGCTAAGACTTCCAAAAGCCATGATAATAGTTGCGATTATCTGTAATGGAAGATCAATCTTAATGCAGTGTGTTGTCCATCTCTCGCATAGATTTTTAATGTAACACAGATGCATATATATGCCCCAGACAAGCACAATTATATAGATTCTTACAAGAAGAACCTCTATAGTGCTTATGGTATGATCTTTTCTATAAAATATAAACGATGTAAGTACATTAAGTATAAGCGTAACATTAGTAATATGAATAATTGAATGAAATATCTTACTGCTTCTAATACCGAGGTTACGGCTGTTAAGGAACAGTAAGAGAAATACTATATAATATAAAATCGCCATGAGAGCATGGGAAGCTGTAAAAATACTCATAAGTAAATCTCCTTTTATGTTTTAATAGATAATAAGCGAATGTAGAACTCATATTTAATAAGCAGACCTGCAAATATACTATATTGTAAGTAGTGTTTATTAAATATGAGTTGTAAAATCACCTAATACATATAAAATATCGGTATTTATGTAAAATATTGTAAGAAAAAATTAAAGTTTTATATAAGCTATACTGTTATAATTAGAAAAACATAGTGCAAAAATATATAATAGAGGAATACAATAGGTTATTCCGTATGACGAAGTAAGGAGAAAAAACCATGGCTGATGACAAAAAATCAAAGAAAAAGAAAATAGGATTTACTGTGCTTGCAATTGTAGTGGTTATTGCATTGTTTTTGCTGATATTTGGCAAGAAAATTTTTTATAAGATAGCAGCTCATTATATCTACAGTAATGTTAAGAAAGTTGAAGAACAGACAACGCCTGCCGCAGAAGTTGCTAATGAGACAGAATCTAATATAAGTGAGACAGAAGATGCCGGTATTGATATGACTGATATAGGAAGTGGAGAATATGATGTAAGAGATGAAGATTATATAACTAATTTTCTTATAATAGGTATAGAAGATATAGAAGGTGCATCTAATACAGATACAATGATTATTGCAACAGTTGATACAAAGACTGATGAGATTAAACTTACATCACTTATGAGAGACAGTTATGTAGAGATTCCCGGATATAAGAGTAATAAGCTCAATTCAGTATATTCAAAAGGTGGAATAGAGCTTTTAATTGATACGATAGAACTTAATTACAAGATTGCTATTGATGGATATGCAACAGTTAATCTTGAAGATTTTGAGAATGTAGTTGATGTTCTTGGAGGAATAGATATTGAACTTTCATCAGAAGAAGTTGAATATCTTAATACAACGAATTACATCTCAGATTATAGCAATCATACTTTAAGAAAAGGTATGAACCATTTGAACGGTAATCAGGTTGTTGGATATTGCAGAGTAAGAAAAGTTGCTACAATCGAAGGCGATGACAGTGATTATGGACGTACATTAAGACATAGAAAAGTTCTTCAGGCAATATTTGATCAATATATGTCTAATGATATATTTGAACTTTATAATATAACAGGCAAGTGCCTGTCTTATGTAACAACTGATCTGTCAGAGAGTGAGATTGAGAAAGTCATATCAGAAGTTGTTGATAATAAGATTATGACAATGGATACTTCAAGACTTCCGGTTGATGATGCATATACAGATACCAAAGAAGGTGGTCCAATACCATATTCACTTATATATGACTGGGATGTTAATGTGATTGAACTTTACAAATTTATCTACGATGATACTTATGAAGAAGCAGTTGATAAATATAATATGGTATTAAAATCAAGAGGCGAAGATACAATAGAAGCTACTTGTGAAGATACAGAAGATGATGATTTACAAGGTTCATCAGGAAGTAAGAAGAATAATGTAGAATCAGAAGAAAGTGGATATAAGAAAAAAGGTTATTAATCTGTGACAAGAATCCATAGGCTTGCCTGTGGGAGCACCAGTAGAATATAATCTACAATAAGAAGAACTAGGATAGAAATAGAATAAAAAATAAGAAAAATGCAGTATGCAAGTGTAATATAGTATATATACATTTGGATGCTGTATTTTTTATTGATTTTTAATGATATCAAAAAATATTAACAAGTTAATAAAATTTGTATATCATAATGTGTGTACTAAGAAAAAATATGTGGTAAGATAAAAGAAAAAAATATTTCCGGAGGCAGTCTATGAAAAAATTACTGATTTACCTAAGGGATTATAAAAAAGAATGTGTGCTTGCGCCTCTTTTTAAGATGCTTGAAGCATCATTTGAACTTATAGTTCCTCTTGTAATGGCAGTCATAATCGATAGTGGTATAGCAAAGTCAGACAAAGGACTTGTGGTTAGAATGTGTGGTGTGCTTGTACTACTTGGAATTATAGGACTTATAACATCCATTACAGCACAATATTTTGCAGCAAAAGCAGCGGTCGGATTTGCGACTAATCTGCGACATGCACTTTTTAAACATTTACAGAGTCTTTCATTTACAGAGATTGATACACTTGGAACATCGACCATGATTACAAGAATGACAAGCGATGTTAACCAGGCACAGACTGGTGTTAATATGGTGCTTAGATTATTTCTTCGTTCACCATTTGTTGTATTTGGTGCGATGATAATGGCATTTACAATAGATGTAAAGTCGGCACTTATATTTGTAGTAGCGATAATTCTTCTCTCTATAGTAGTATTTGGAATTATGTTAATCAATATCCCTATGCTAAAAGATGTTCAGAAGAAGCTTGATACAGTTCTTAATATTACAAGAGAGAATCTCTCAGGTGTAAGAGTAATAAGAGCTTTTTGTAAAGAAGAAGAGGAGATTGAGAGATTCACAAGAAAAAATGAGGAACTTACAGCCAAACAGCAAAAGTCAGGAAGTTTCTCAGCACTTATGAATCCGCTTACTTATGTAATAATTAATCTTGCAATTCTCTATCTTATATGGACAGGAGCATTACAGGTTCATGCAGGTGTTCTTACAAAAGGACAGGTTGTATCACTCTACAATTATATGTCACAGATATTAGTAGAACTCATAAAACTTGCCAACCTTATTATAACAGTTAATAAATCAGTTGCATGTGCGAACAGAATACAGGATGTATTTGAGATTAAGACAAGTATGCAATACAAAGAGAGTCTTAATGAGAATATGAAAGCTGATAATAGTAATGCAGTTGAATTTAAGCATGTGGCACTTACTTATAGTGGAGCAGGTGATGAATCACTTACAGATATTGATTTTACTGTTCGAAAAGGTGAGACAGTAGGTATTATCGGTGGTACAGGTTCCGGTAAGAGTTCACTTGTTAATATGATACCAAGATTCTATGATGCTACAAAAGGTGAAGTACTTATCGATGGTATTAATGTTAAGGATTATCCAAGAGAAGTACTTATGAAGAAAGTCGGAATAGTTCTTCAAAAAGCAGTTTTATTCAAAGGAACTATTGAGAGCAACATAAGATGGGGCAAAAAAGATGCAACTAGTGAAGATATTGCAAAAGCAGTAGAGATTGCACAGGCAGCAGATGTAGTTAATGCAAAAGGCGGAACAGATGCAGTTATAGCACAGGGAGGCAAGAATCTGTCAGGAGGACAGAGACAGAGAATGACAATCGCAAGAGCACTTGTAAAAAAGCCTGATATACTTATTCTTGATGACAGTGCATCAGCTCTTGATATGGCAACAGATGCAAGACTTAGAAAGTCTATTAAAGAGCTAGATTATAATCCGACAGTATTCATAGTATCACAGAGAACAGCAGCAATCCAGAATGCTGATAAGATAATAGTTCTTGATGATGGTAAGATTGTCGGAATGGGAACACATGATGAACTTATTAAAGATTGTGAGATATATAGTGAGATCTATTATTCACAGTATAGAAAAGGTGGTGAGAATAATGGCAGGTAATAAAAACAGTGTCACAAGTGGATCAAAAGACAGCTCAAAGAGACAGAAGAAACAGGAGACTTTATTAAAAGTACTAAGCTATGTAAAGAGATATATAGGACTTATGGTAACCTCTATTATTCTTGCAGGAATTGTTGTTGCACTTACACTCTATATACCAATAATAGTTGGTAATGCGATTGACTGTATAGTTGACAATAGAATTGATTTTGATGCGATAAAAGGTATTCTTCTAAAAGGTATTATACTTATTGCACTTACAGCACTCGCACAGTGGATTATGAATGTAATCAATAACAAAGTAACTTACAATGTAGTAAGAGATATAAGAAATGAAGCGATAAGAAAAATAGAGATTCTCCCATTAAAATATATTGATGGACATTCGTATGGTGAGGTCGTAAGTCGTGTAATAGCTGATGTTGATCAATTTGCAGATGGACTTTTAATGGGATTTACACAGTTGTTTACAGGAATTATAACAATACTTGGAACACTTGGATTTATGTTATATTTTAACGGATGGATAACACTTGTAGTTGTATGTATAACACCACTTTCACTTTTTGTTGCCAATTTTATAGCAAAAAAGACATTCTCGATGTTTAAATTACAGTCAGAGACAAGAGGTGAACAGACAGCACTTATAGATGAGATGATAGGTAATGCCAAAGTTGTCAAAGCATTTGGACATGAAGAAGATGCACTTAAGGAGTTTGATGAGATTAATGGAAGACTGCAAAAATGTTCACTTAGAGCTATATTCTTCTCATCAATAACTAATCCTGCGACACGTTTTGTTAATAGTGTTGTATATGCAGCAGTTGCACTTACAGGCGCACTTGTTGCGATAAGTGGAGGAATGACAGTTGGTACACTTTCATGTTTTCTAAGTTATGCAAGCCAGTATACCAAGCCATTTAACGAGATATCAGGAGTTGTAACAGAACTTCAGAATGCACTTGCATGTGCGGCAAGAGTATTTGAACTGATTGAAGAAGAACCACAAGTTCCGGAAGTGAATAATGCAGTTGTTCTTAATAATACAGAAGGCATTGTTGACTGCGAGAATGTTAACTTCTCTTATGTTCCTGATAAAAAACTTATTGAGAACTTTAATCTTCATGTAAAACAAGGTCAGAATATAGCTATTGTAGGACCTACAGGTTGTGGTAAGACTACAATAATCAATCTTCTTATGAGATTCTATGATGTGAATTCGGGTAAGATTAAAGTTGACGGTAATGACATACAGGAAGTAACAAGAAAAAGTCTTAGAAAGTCTTATGGAATGGTGCTTCAGGATACATGGCTTAAACAGGGTACTATAAGAGAGAATATTGTTATGGGTAAGCCTGATGCAACAGATGAAGAAGTAATAGCAGCAGCTAAAGCTGCCCATTCACATTCTTTTATAAAAAGACTTCCTAATGGATATAATACAGTAATTGGTGAAGATGGCGGAATGTTATCACAGGGACAAAAACAGCTTTTGTGTATCACAAGAGTAATGTTATCTCTGCCACCTATGCTTATTCTTGATGAAGCGACATCATCAATAGATACCCGTACAGAACTTAAGATACAGAGTGCGTTTGCAAAACTGATGGAAGGCAGAACAAGCTTCATAGTAGCACACAGACTGTCAACAATCCAGAATGCAGATATCATTCTTGTTATGAAAGATGGTAATATAATCGAACAGGGTAACCATGAAGAACTGCTAAAACTTAATGGATTCTATGCTAAGATGTATAATAGTTAGATAAATTAGTTAACTAGAATGTATGGATTAAGTAAGCAGATAAATAATTAATATACAGATAAAATGGGGCAGTTCATAGTGAACTGCCCCTTCATTATGTGTTTTTGTTTAGGTATTACGGAGCATCTTATCCCCCCTGGTGGGTGCCATTGTAACATGGATGTTTTGAGGGTGTCAAGGAAAATGTTACAAAAATGTTACATTTGTTTCTTACATTTGTTTTTCCACCATTTTTGATAAAAAATTAGAGCGTATAGGTTTTCCCATACACCCTAACGCTGTGTTGATATTTAGTTATGTGTGGTATTAGTGTTGCACCGACAAACTGAAAGTTTCACATCCTCGGAATTGGAATTTGTCAGTTCATTACTTTGTACCGTAATCGCAAATACGAGTTCTCTAAAACCACACATTCCTCTATTTTCAGTGCCCTCAACTGGGACAACTCGCTTTCAGACATCAACGATTGTCCATCAATCAGTGTTGATGTATCTTTGCCGCCTATTAAAACAGGTGCAACAACAACATCAACATAATCGAACAATTTTTCTCGAAGGAACAGACTATTCAATGTACCACCACTTTGTATGGTAATTCTCTCGCATCCGAACTCTGCTTTGAGTTTTGCAAGTGCATCTGATAATGATAATTGTTTTTGGCAAATGATATGCAAATTGCTTTCCTGAACACTAAAGGCTGGGTGAACAGCATTCGTTGTAATCAGCACGAATTCCTTTGATAAAGCACAAAAATAACGCACTCCATGTTCACTCAAATGCTTATTGTCAATCAACACAAAAGAGACTGGGGTTTTATCTGGTAGCGGCTTCGTATTGACACCCATTTTTTCTTGCACTCGTCCTGTGTTTAATGACCATAAATCCGTCGTTTGTTCAATTTCGTAATATTGATGTAAGCCTTCGCTTACCCCTGTAATTTTAGGAAAATCTTTGTCTACATCTAATTCATCTGTTGCACCTGTGCTGATTTTTCCGTCAACAGACATCAGCATAAATAGTGTTGTAATAGGTCTTTCCATCTCACTCCTCCAAATTCAAAGTTAACATTTATTATTTATAGCCATATATGGTATAGACTTCGTTTTCGCTATCATATTCATATGGAATATAATACTTGTCCATTAAGCAAAGAAACTCCTCTTCAAAATCGCAAAGTTCTTTGTCATCCTCGACCAACCTTCCATTATGTTTACTGACATAAAATTTCGGTTTAACCTTTACCCATTCAATTGCTTTTAATTTATATCCTAAATGCTCATCATCAAAACCCGCTGTAAAAAATGGACCCGATCCAAACAACGTCAAATAGTCACATGGTATCAACACGGGCATTTCCTCATTTATAGCCTTAATAAATTCCTTCCACTTCGTATTATTCATACATGCAGTTAACTTTCTGTCCCTGATAATTTCGGCTATCTTCTCACTCTCTGTTTTCTTATGGTCAAAATCTCCGTTCTCAATTTCATTCACCAAAAGTTGTATTTTGCGTAGAAGCGTTTCGTCATTCCTCTTAGCCCAATAACTGCTTGATACCTGTTCTCCATTTCGCAAAACATAATATAAATATTTACCAGACCATCTGTTCACACACAAAACAAAATGAACATCTTTTTTCCAGCGTACATCCAAAATTATACCATTATTGAATTGAACCTCATTTATTTCTCGAAGAATTCCATTTTTGAAATTTATCTTTTCGCAAACTTCACGTTTTATTTCTTCTGCGGTTTGTTCAAATGTGTTCTGGTCAATAATGTGACCATATTCGAATCTATTTCTTTCCATGTTCATTTTCTTATCCTTTCAGTGAAGAAACTTCAAATTTTCATGTGTTCGACAAACTGGAAGTTTCCATTTATTTCTTTTTGCGGTATTTGGGTTCAATACCTACTACATACGCTACCATAGCCGCAATACTAATAAGCATTGCACCCAATATAGGTATAATAATCAAACCCGAATTCTGCCCATCTAATAAAGGCAATCCAATTAACGTAAACAAAACACCATACACGCACCACAATATGCCCAAAGCACGATTATAGCCTTTCACATCTTCTATGGGCGCTACCTCAGCATTTGCCCAAAAACCGAAAGGTTTTGCTTTCTTGGAATTAAAATCATAAATGCCCATTACAATAAATAATACGCCGATTATTACCCAAATAACAAATGCTATTAATCTTCCTTCCATAATATGTATCCTTTCTTTGTAGTTCTGTAAATTCCGATTTGTAAATCTCTTTTTCCCATAATACCACACGTTTTTCATCATTGCACTGCTTGAGTTTCCGTACTTTTATCCACAAAGCCTCGTTTTCATAATCATCGTCATAAACAACTTTTAAAAAATGTCCAAAATATAAGGAATCCTTTCCTGTTTTGTAGTAAAATTAAGGTGTCTAATCAAAAAGATACTAAACAAAAATCAGGAGGACTCCTTATGCTTAATTCTATAACAAATACTTATACTTTGAAACGGGAAATTTTAACTTTTTCAAATAAAATTTCAAAAAACTGACAGATTGGTGCTTTGGGAAGATATAAGTATTAAAAAGTCAAGTATAAAAAATCTAAAATGATTATTTATAAAAAACTCTAAAATAATTATTAAAAGAGAATTATGGTCTTAAGCCCATACCACCTTCAAGTGTGATAGTCTCACCGTTCATATATTTGAAATCTGGTGATGCAAGCTGTACGCAGGCACGTCCGATTTCTGTCTCTACATTGCCATAATGACCGGCTGGTGGCATCTTAACGTTGGCATCGAATGCTTCAGGATAAGCCATCTTGAACTTCTCAAGCTGTGCAGTCCATGCAAGAGGACATACAACATTGACATTAATACCATCAGCACCCCATTCTGTGGCAGCAACTCGTGAAAGACCACGAATACCTTCTTTGGCAGCAGCATAAGCACACTGACCAAAGTTACCAAATAGACCTGCACCGGATGCGAAGTTGATTACAGAACCTTTTGTCTCTTTAAGGTATGGATAGCAGGCTTTCATATAATAGAATGCAGCATATAGACCTGAATATACAGCAAGGTCAAACTGCTCTGTTGTATGGTCAGCGATAGTTACGCCTGATGCAGATGCCTGTGCATTGTTAATTAATACATCAATGTGTCCAAATTCTTTAATAGCTTCTTCAACGACATGCTTAGTTACAGCTTCATTGTCAGCTTCCTTGCTTACATCTGCCTGAACTGGTAATACACGAATACCATATAGGCGTTCAAGTTCTTCCTTGGCATCAAGTAATTTTTGCATATTTCTTCCTGTTATAACTAAGTTAGCACCTTCTTTTGCATAAGCTGTTGCGATACCATATCCTATAGAACCACAACTTCCGTCTGTAAGAGTAGCACGTCCTCCTCCTGTTATGATAGCTGTCTTACCTTTCAAAAAACTCATGATGAAATCCTCCTTGTATTAAAATTATAATAATATAAAAACACACTTCCATTAAGTAAACCTTTATCGTATAACGACTGGGCTTATAAAAAAATAAAAATTCAGGTTATTGCAAAAGGTCACTTATTCGTTGCAATAATGTTAACAGAAAAAGTATGTGAAAGCAATATGAAATATTGATAATTTTCAGTCAATACTGTTAAAAAATTATTTTAAGGCGAATTGTAAAAGTAAAATATCTTGAAAAGGTTAGAATGCCACAATATAATTATATATAGCATATAGATTAGATAATAGAAAGGTTGTGTGAGATATATGGATAATAATGTAAGATATAATTGGGCAACTTATGGTGTAGGTGTGATTGGCAATGAGCTTGCAGGTGCGATGAAAGCACTTGGTGGTAATCTATATTCAGTTGGCAATCGTACACATGAGAAAGCAGTTTCTTTTGCCAAAAAATATGGAATTAGTAAGGTATATGATGATCCGGATGAGATGTTTGAAGATCCGAAAGTTGATATTATATATGTATCAACACCACATAATACACATATTGATATCTTAAGAAAAGCATTAAGTTCCGGTAAGCATGTTCTGTGTGAGAAGTCGATAACACTTAATTCGAAAGAACTGGAAGAAGCAGTAAGACTTGCTAAAGAGAATAATGTTATCCTTGCAGAAGCTATGACGCTATATCATATGCCGATTTATAATAAACTTAATGATATAATTAATACAGGCAGACTTGGAAATCTTAAGATCATTCAGATGAATTTTGGAAGCTACAAAGATTATGATATGAACAATCGATTTTTTAATCCAAATCTTGCAGGTGGCGCACTCCTTGATATTGGAGTATATGCTTTATCTTTTGTAAGAATGTTCATGGATAAGACACCAGATAAGATTGAGGCACAGGTGAAATATGCACCAACAGGTGTAGATGAACAGATGAGTATGCTTCTTATGAATGAATCAGGTCAGATGGCAACAGTAATCATATCACTTCATACCAAACAGCCAAAGAGAGGACTTCTTGCATTTGAAAATGGATATGTTGAGATATATGAATATCCAAGAGGTGAGAAGGCTGTGATAACATATACTGCAGACGGAAGTCGTGAAGTTATAGAAAGTGGAGAGACAAAGAGAGCACTTGAATATGAAGTACTTGATATGGAAGAAGCTGTAAGTGGTGGCATGAATAATATGAAGCTACAATATACAGAAGATGTGATGGAGATAATGACAGGACTTCGTGAGAAGTTTAAAATTGTATATCCGGAAGAAAAATAATATAAAGTTGTCTAGTTACTAGATAAAAAATGTCTAGTAACTAGATGAAATATTGTCTAGTCACTAGACAAAGAAAAATATATATAATACTAGGCGAGAATAATAAGCCACAAATTAGTATTAGAAGATAGTTAACTTCGCAACTTTTTTTCATTTTAATAGTTAGTTAAAAATTATATAATCTGTATCAACAGATAGCAAAAACGGGAATTGCAGGCAACTGTGAAATCCCGTTTTTTGTTAAAAATATAATTAAGGAGATTGAGATTATGCCAGATTTTAGAAAATTAATAGATTCAGACAGATATAGTTTTTTAAGAGATAATGACCGTTTAGCAGACAGAATTATAATTCTTGGACCAGGGGGAAGTTATGCTTATGGTACGAATAGGGAAGACAGTGATATAGACCTTAGAGGTGTAACATTGCAAAAGCCAACGGATCTTATAGGACTTACTTCATTTGAACAGTTTGAGGACAGAGAGACAGACACAGTAATATATTCATTTATGAAGATTATAAAGCTGCTTATTGAATGTAATCCTAATACTTGTGAGATACTTGGACTTCCAAGAGAAGAGTATGTAATACTTACACCGATTGGAGAAGAACTTATAGATAACACACATCTTTTTTTATCAAAAAGAGCGGCAAGATCATTTAGTGGATATGCCGGTGCACAGTTAAGACGTATGCAAAATGCACTCGCAAGAGGAAAGATGGAGCAAAGCGAAAAAGAAAAACATATAATGAATTCGGTGAGTAATTCACTTAATGATTTTAACAGAAAATATAATTCGTGCAGATATGGTGACATTAAGCTATATATAGATAAAAGTACTACACCCGGATTTGAGACAGAGATATACACAGATGCGGTATATACACATATGCCACTTAGAGAGTACAAGGCACTTCTTGAGACACTTGGCAATGTAGTGACAGATTATGATAAGATAGGCAAACGCAATAAGAAAAAAGATGATAATCATCTTAACAAACATGCGATGCACCTTATAAGACTGTATATTATGGCGATTGATATCTTTGAAAAAGAAGAGATTATAACAAGAAGAACAAAGGAACATGATCTTCTTATGAAGATTAGAAATGGTGGCTTTATGAAAGAAGATGGGAATTTTGATGCAGAATTCTATGATATTCTTAGCGAATATGAGACAAGACTCAATAAAGCCGTAAGACTAAGTACACTTCCTGATGAACCGGATATGCATGCGATAGAACAATTTGTATGTAGTATTAATAGAATTGCTATTAATAGATGACAGGAAGAAAAAAGAGGGTGATATTATGAGAGATATAGAAGAAGAGATTAAGCAAAAGCTTCTTGAGATAGAAGCAAAAGAATCAGTAAAGATACTAATTGCTGTAGAATCAGGAAGTCGTGCATGGAAAGTAGAATCAACTGACAGTGATTATGATGTAAGGTTTGTATATATAAGAAAAAGGGAAGAATATCTTAGAATCAATCCTGTAAAAGATCATATAGACTGGCAGCTTGATGAAGTATTTGATATCAATGGCTGGGATGTTAAAAAAGTACTTGCGAATGTGTATAAAAGTAATACAACTCCGTTTGAATGGGGAAAATCTCAAAAAATATATATAAAAGATCCGCTTTGGGATAAGATATATGAGAACTTTGCACCCTATTATAATAAAAAAAATGCTATATATCATTATCTTGGTGTCGCAAAAAGTACTTATACTAAATTTTTACAAGGAGATGAAGTGAAGTATAAGAAATATTTTTATGCATTGCGTCCGCTTTTAACATGCAGATATATAGAAGAAAAAAATGAAGTACCACCAATAGAATTCGACAGACTCTTAGACACAGATATAAAAGATGAATTAAGACAGGCAATAGACAGGTTGTTGATGATTAAAAAAGATACTAAAGAGAGTGATCTTAATCCTCAGATACCGGTTATTCTTGAATTTATTAAATCAGAGATAGAATATCACAGTGAGATATTAAAGCACATTGAGAGCAAATCAAACGTAGACATTACAGTGCTTGATAAGGTGTTTCTTGATAGCCTGGCAGTTACATTTTAAGATAATTGTTAAAAAATATTCAATTTAAAAATCTAAGAAAACGTAATTCACTTGCTTTTACTTGCTTTTATATGCTATACGTTGCATAATATGAGAAGTATTATGAATTAGTGGCACCCCCACAGGCTTGCCTATGGGAGTAGTCAGGATTACAATGTAAAGGCAGGTGAGATGTGATGGCTTATCAGGAGCTTATTAAGAACTTTGAGAATATCAGAGGATATATGAATGAATTCTTTATATATGGTTTTAAGACCAGGGAAGAATATCAGGATAAGAGCAGCAGAAGTTACGACAATGAGAGAAGAAGAATAAAAAGTTACCTTGGAGATCTTGTTACATTCACACAGAATGCAAAAGGACGAGGTGTATTCATATCGCTTGATGCAAGTGCAACGACACGCAATCCTTTGTATAAGGCATTTAAGTCAAAAAGTTTTACAGCAAAAGATATAACATTACATTTTATTATGCTTGATATATTGTCGGATAGAAGAAAACATACATTAAAAGAGATAATAGAGAGAATAGATTCAGTATACCTTGATGCGTTCGAAGAACCGGTATTTTTTGATGAATCGACACTTAGAAAAAAACTTAATGAGTATGCCACTCTTGGAATTGTAGAGATTACAAAAGAAGGAAGATGTGTATCATATCAGATAAGCGAAGATAATATAAGGCTTGCAGATTATAATGATGCAGTAAGATATTTTGCAGAGATTAATCCATTAGGGGTTGTAGGAAGCTATATCAGAGATAGATTAGATGATGAGAATGTGAATTCTATGGATATATTTTCCTTTAAAAATAATTATCTTATGAATGCTTATGACAGTGAGATACTTGAAAAAGTATTTGAAGGGATACATGAGAAGAAGATTATAGAATTTACTAATATTAATATGTCAAAGACGGAAACTGAATGGAAAGCAATACCGCTTAAACTATATATAAGTGCAGATGGCGGCAGGAACTATCTCATGGCTAAAGATATAGAGTATGGACAGATGAGAGCATTCCGCATTGATTATATAAGAAAAATAAAAGTATGTGATTATGCAATTAATTATAACAAAGCAATAGAGGATTTTGACAAGATAAAAGAACACATCTGGGGTGTATCATGCCAGAATAAGACATTTGAACATATTCAGATAGACATACATGTAGCAGAACATGAAGACTATATAGTATCACGTCTTAATCGTGAGAAGCGATGTGGCAAAGTTACAAGACTTAATGATACTACTTATAGATTTGAAGCTGATGTATGTGATTGCATAGAGATGTTGCCATGGATTAGAACTTTTTTTGGAAGAATAGAGGATATTAAGTGCGATAATAAGAGAGTAATAGAGATACTGCTTGATGATCTTATGAAGATGGGCATATAGAATAAGAATATGTAATTGTGAAATTATATTTTAGAAGAGAGAATTACAAGCCATTTTATTATATTATCAGGCTGTTTATTTAGTAAAATATAAGTTTTGTAAGTAATTAAAATCAAAATATAGAATATAGAAAGGAACATCAGATAAATTATGGTTTTTAATGAGATATATGGGTGCTATTACAATGCAGTTGCAAAGATGATTAGCCTTGCAATAGATGGAGAACTTACAGAAGAGAATATGTATGATATCGCAAGAAAATATTGCTTTGAAGAAAGTGCGCTTACAATAATTCCAGCTATTAAGAATGAAGAATGGAAAGTTATTAATAGAGAGCTTGAGACACCTATTCTTAACAAACCAGTGTTACCGGTAACAGAGATTGAGAAGAGATGGTTAAAGACTATACTTATGGATAAGAGAATTAAACTTTTTAAACTTGATAATGATAGATTAACAGATGTCGAACCACTGTATCTTCCTGAAGATGTAGTATATTTTGATAAGTATGCAGATGGAGATCCTTATGATAATGAAGAATATATTAAGATATTCAGAACTATATTGCAGGCGATTAAGCTTAAGAAAAAAGTTGATATAGAGTATGCACCGGCAAAAGGAGATATGATAAAGGCAAGAATGATCCCTATAAGGATCGAATATTCAGATAAAGAAGATAAATTCAGAGTAGTAACTGCATTTAATAATATGCGTAAGTTCAATATTGCGAGAATTACAAGATGTGAACTCACAGACGAAGATGCCACAGGAATATCAAGATATGAGAACAAGCAGAAGAAACTTGTATTTGAACTTACAGATGATAAAAACGCACTTGAACGAGCTATGCGTAAATTTGCAAGATATAAAAAAGAAGCAGAGAAGGTAGATGAAGACAAATATATTATCAATCTGTACTATGATGCAGATGATGAGACAGCAGTGCTGATAGAAGTGATGTCATTTGGCCCTGTGATACGAGTATTAGAACCTGTTAGTATTAAAAGAGAGATGCAAAAGAGGATAAGTAAGCAGAAAAGACTTTTTGCACATCTTTTTAATGATATTTGATGCCTACGAATTGCTTCGTGCTACGCACTCCCACAATTCTACCGAGTATTCACATATCGTGGGATTATTATCCCGCTTTTATGCTCATATCGGTTAATAATAAAATATTGATTTAGTATGCAGATTTATTTATCGCAGTCAGCACGTTAATAGGGAAAAATTAAAAAGTGAAAAAGCATATTGAATATATGCTATCAAACATTTATAATTATAGTAAAAATATGTCGAAAAAGTGGGAATAATTAAAAATATGACATATCAAAATATGAATAAGTGGGAGAGAGCATATGAAAAAATACAGGTCAGGTATAGTGATAGTATTGTCAGCATTAATATTATCAGGATGTCAGGGAAAAGATGTCATTAATGAAGTAAATCTTAAGATTGTAAAGAATATGGTAAGAGATAAAGATAGTATTGATCAATATGAAAGCCTTGAAGAACAAGGCGAGATTGATGAGAATGGCAGATATAAAAAAGCAGAAGAGATATTAGCTGAGGATGAGTCAGATGAAGCTAAGACAGATAAAACAGATGTAAAAGATGTTCATGTAACTCTTGCAAGTAATAATAATCTTGATATCACTTACTACTATGATGCAGATATGACTAAAGAGGTGACAGGTAGCTGTTATCTTAACAAAGGTGAAAGTCTATATGCCAAAGTAAGTTCTAAAAAAGATGTTTCGCAAGTATATCAATTTGAAAAATATAAAATATATGAATACAATAATGGCAACAGAGAAGAAGTTACATTAGAAACTGGAAGCGATAATACAGTGCTTACAATTCCAAAAGATTACGAAGGAAAAGAACTTAGTGTAATACCTATTGGAAACTACAAAGAAAAAGAGATTACACTTAGCGATTATTATATGGATGAATCGGATAATAGATGTGAGCTTGACGGTGTATGGCTTGTAGGAGATAAGGAGACTAAAGATGAGATTATAACGGCACAAGCATTATCTTCAGACGCTGTTTCATATACTTATGACAATAATTTATACTTTTTTGTGGGAGCGAATCCACCATGCAGATATCAGGACGATGAAAGTGGAGCGGTAGTATTTGATAAACCGGAGTCTAATACTTCTAATCTGGAATATCAGATAGAACTTCATAAATATCTGGAAACTGAGATAAAATCATCTAAAGAATTCAGCTATAAGATTAATGATGGAAAAGATTCAGGCAAAGAAAAGACGCATAAAATCACAGGATTGAGATATGGAGATGTAATAACACTTACATCAAAGAAGGAAACTACATTTGATTATGATGAAAAATTCCTAAAGATGAAAGATGTTCCGACAGAGACATCAAAAGGATATGAATATATTTTTACAGTGAAACAGAATAATGGAATAAGATTTAATCCTATGGATTACAAGTATGATAATGGAGACATAGTATTTACATATCATGGTAAAAAAGTTACTGATGAGATATATGTATCAGAAGGTGCTAAGATACAGTACTCGGCGGAGAATGTAAGTGAAGATTATAGACTTCCTGATGGTGAACATGAGATAATAGTAAGCGACCTTGATACATTACAAAAAGATCTTAAAAATATACGATTATATAAGGAAAAAGATGTAAAAATATATCTGCCACAGCCAAAAGCGGGCGGTGTAATCAATTATTATGTTGATGATAAAGAGATAGAAGAAGACAGCATAACTGTTAAAGCCGGAACAGTAATAAAGATAGGATTCGAAAGCTACAACGGTTGGAGATGTGATACAGGAGATGTGACATATACAGCAACTGAAGAAGATGAACAGGAGATTACTATTGATGGTAAGAATGTAGATAATATTTTTAAGGAAGAAGACGAACACAAGCCAGAGCTTGAACTTGTGCTTAATGAATCAATAGAAAAAGAGGATCTTACATTTGATATAAAGGCATCAAGCTATGAAAAGAGTGGAATAAAATATAAATCTCAGATGCTTAAGAAAAATTATACCTATGATAAAATTGGCAATATAGGCACAGATGAACCGGTAACAATTAGTATAAAAGGTGGTTCGTTAGATAGTGGCAAAGCACTTAAGGTAGTAACGACAAAGACAGGCAAAAAAGGAAGTGCAACAGTTAAAAGTACAGAATATATAGAAAAATTACCGGAAACACTTTCATTTAACATATATGATATAGATGATGTGACAGACAAGGTAGCATCTTATAAAGAAGTTACAATAAAAGTCAGTCTTGTTAATATCAATGAATATGCACAATGCGAAGTTGATAATGCAACCACAACTCTTATATATGCAGACACAAAAGCAGAAGTAAAAGATGGTGATACGATAGACAAGAATCGCAAAGTTATATTTACAATAACACCGGATGATGGATATTATATAGTAGATAATAAGTCAGTTAGTGATGGCATATATAGTAAGTCTATGACTTATGGAGAATATAAAAAGAACCTTGAAGACATCCTTACTAAGAACGAAGTTAAGCCTATCGGTACGATAACACTCGATACATCAGATCCTTATGGAACAGTGACTTATAAGATTGATGGAAAAGAAGTAAGCGGAACTGTTAAGATAAAAGAAAAGCAGAAGATAACCATGGAGTATACGATAACAGAAGATGGTTATAAAGTGAAGAATAAGAAGTACAAAATAAAGAAATCAGACAAGAAAAAAGAAGTTACAATAACAGTATCTGAAGATGACATAGGTACAACAATAACAAGAGCAGATTATATAGATGTTGTAAAAAAGGGAGAGTAAGAGATGGGTACTAATGTAAAGAGCAAAGATAATACTAAAGGTAAAGCAGCTAAAGACAATAAGACTAAAGCCAATAAAAAGAATACAATAGGATTAAGTGTGCTTGGAATACTAGTTGTAATAATAGTAATAGGTATCAGTATGGTAGCATCATCAATGGGAGGTACAGCCGGTAAATATATCGGTACAATACTCGGCGGGATAAAGGGAATAGCTGAGTATAGTGAGAATTATGAAGAAGGCAAAGCTGAAGGATTAAGTGCCAAAGATACGCAAGTTGAGATTGGTAATTCGATTAGAAATGTCGCTAATCTTGAAGTTATGGTAGCAAGCGTTAAGATTGATAATTATCATACTTATGGTAAAGAAGACAGTACCAAATATGAAGCACTCTATCTTATGAATGCAGATGCAGTATTTGCAGTAGATCTCTCATATGCAGAAACTACACTCGATGAAGAGAATCACAGTGTACATATAACACTTCCACAGCCTAATGTAGAAGTATATATAGATGACAGTAACAAAGAAAAAGTATATGAATATTATGCTAAATTTTTTGATGGAAGTGCAAAAGATGGAATTACAGCATATATTAACTCTTATAGTCAGCTTGATGAAAAGACTAAGAATTCAATAGCAAGTGATGGAAACCTTATGGAGAGTGCAAAAATATCGGCACAAACACAGATAGAAGAGCTTGTTAAGAGCATTAATACAGACATTAAGACAGTTGAGATTGATTGGGAGTAGGTGATATATATGAGAATGGGTAATAAGAATACTGATGATAATAATGAAGTTATTAATATAACAGATAATGCAGAAGTTAAATTAGCAGATGCAATTTTTAAGAATGGTAAAGGTAGCTCAAAAGGCAATAATCCTGTAAAAGGATTTTTTAAAAAAATAGGTAGAAAACCAAAGATAATAGCTGGATTAGTACTTATTGTATTAATACTTATTCCAACAGCCGGAATTGCATATAAAGCGGCATATGAAGGAGCAAAGGAAGAGAATAAGGATGCAGTATCACAACAAATAGGTGAAAAAGCATATAAAGATGGTGAAGCTAATAATCATGTGAAAAATGATGCAACAGCTGTAATAGAAGACATAAAAAGTGTATCAAAACTTGAAGTATTAAGAGTAGGAGATATAGAATATGTTAAGAGTGATAATGAAGATAATGGTGAAGGAATAACAACAATATTTAAAGTGCCGGGAACAGGTGTATATGCAGTTGACCTTAATCAGAGTGAGATTGTAGTAGATGCAGAGCGAGATTATATATATATAAAAGTTCCAAAGCCACAGATTACAGAATTTAAGGTTAATTATAGTGAAGTAGAGATGATGTGCTTTAAAAATAATGCCTTTAATGACAGTGTTAAAGTAGGAGAAGATATAGCACAGTCACTTATCAATGAAGCATACGTGCTTATGCAAAAAGAATTCGATTCTAATGCAAGATATTATGATAATGCTGAAAAATCAGCAAAAAGACTTATTGAAAATATAGTAAAAGGACTTAATAATAATGTAGAAAATTTGCAAGTAGATGTAGAATTTGCAGAATAAAAGTAAATGGATGATTACAATCAATTGTAGGCAGATATGGACTTTAACATTGTTTAGATATGCTTGTATAACTAAAAATATATAACACAGGGGGAACAAAAAATGAACAAAGACAGCATAACAGCTAAGATCAATGTAGTAAGAGACAATATAAGTTCTGTAATAGTAGGTAAGGAGCATATAACCAATCTTTTAATAACTTCACTTATAGCAGGTGGACATGTATTATTAGAAGATGTTCCGGGAACAGGTAAAACTGTACTTGCAAAATCACTTGCAAAGTCGGTTGAATGTGAATTCCAAAGAATACAGTTTACACCGGATCTTTTACCATCAGATGTAACAGGACTTAACTATTATAATCAGAAGGAAGGCGAGTTTGTATTCAGAAAAGGTCCAGTATTTGCAAATATTGTCTTAGCAGATGAGATTAATAGAGCAACACCAAGAACGCAGTCAAGTCTTCTTGAATGTATGGAAGAAAAACAGGTAACAATAGATGGTATAACACATAAGTTAGAAGAACCTTTTCTTGTAATAGCAACACAGAATCCAATAGAGACAGCAGGAACATTTCCACTTCCAGAAGCACAGCTTGACAGATTCCTTATGCAGATACATATGGGCAATCTCAATAAAGATGAAGAACTTGCTATAATAGAGAGATTTCTAACAGACAGTCCGCTTAATACACTTAATGCAGTATGCACAAAAGAAGATATAAGAGAGATGATGGCAGCATCAAAGGAAGTATATATTCATAATGACCTGAGAGAATATATAGTAGACATAGTAAATGCAACAAGAAAGTCAGCAGATATTGCAATGGGAGTAAGCCCAAGAGGAACACTCGCTTTTGTCAATGCAGTAAGAGCGTATGCACTTGTAAGTGGCAGAGATTATGTTACTCCGGAAGATATCAAAGCACTTGCAGTACCGGTATTAGCACACAGAATTATATTACAAAGAGGAAGAGTAGGTGCAAAAGGCAGCGATGCAAAGATCTTAGAGACTCTTGCAGAAATTAAAGTTCCAACAGAAGAATGGAATAAATAATAAAATAAAATCGCCGATATAAAAAATAAATTGCCCAGATCTTTTGTTTGGTGTATATTAGAATATAGAACCGGAGGTGTGATTGTGGACGTTTATGGAGATTTAAACAGAATACTTGTAAGTCTTTTTAATGATCTTATAGATATTGAAGAGAAAGCATTGATAGTTGATGAATTTAAGGATATATCAATTAATGATATGCATATTATTGAAGCAATCGGAACCGGTGAGCCAAAGAATATGTCAACAGTGGCAAAAGCTATAGATGTTACAGTTGGAACACTTACTATAGGCATTAACGGACTTGTAAAAAAAGGATATGTTATAAGAGAACGTGGCACAGCTGACAGACGAGTTGTATACATTTCACTGACAGACAAAGGACTTAGAGCATACAGACATCATGAGCAATTCCATAAGAATATGGCATTGTCAATAATGGACAGACTGGATGAAGATGAAGCGGTGGTATTAGTCCGCTCGCTTAATAAGATGACAGATTATTTTAATAATCTTAAAGTACATGATAAGTAGACAGGAAGCTAGAATATATGCTATATAAGTTGTATATATGAGATATGACAATGAATATGCAGTAATATATTAAGCGAATTCCTGATGCTGATAATATGAAAGGATGGCTATAAATGGATAATAATGATGATTTATTAAAAATGGATGACCTCGCAGATGTACTTAAACAGTTAAACCAGATGGAAGATGTAGCAGAAGAAACACCGGATGAAGAAGAGATTGCTTCTCAAAGGCGATATGAAGAGATAATTAAAAAAAGAAAACAAAATAAGTAATAGTAAAAAAATACTTCTTAATCATAACTATATGTGACTAAAAAAATGATTAGGAGGTCATTTTTTTGTTTTAAATCTAAAAAAGGTTACCGATAATATATAATAGAAACCATATAATTGAGAATAGCAGGCAATGGGGGTATTAGTTGTGGAAATTAAGAAGTGTCAACAAATTGAAAAAAGCAGAATTATATTTGTACTTGGACTTGTAATTATAGGATATTCAACATTTATATCACTACTCGGATTTGCAGATAAAACAGCGGATATGGCGGTTGTAACACCAAGAACCATAGCCATAGTATTAGTATTTGTAGTATTTATTATACTTCATTTTAAGATGAAGGATACACC
This sequence comes from Falcatimonas sp. MSJ-15, assembly GCF_018918265.1. GTDB lineage: Bacteria > Bacillota > Clostridia > Lachnospirales > Lachnospiraceae > Falcatimonas. The sequence goes on along the minus strand of NZ_JAHLQC010000010.1, from coordinate 36,445 downwards.
TTATGCCAATGTGACAGGGCTTAGCTGTATAATAATAAGTTACGCAATAACAGTACTCACACAACGACATATATATATGTATGCGTTAGTATATCCAATAATGATTTTGTCTATTGTATATATGGATGTTAAACTGACTAAGATAACAGCGGGTATATGTACAGCACTTGTATTAGTTTCAGGAATTAAAAACTTTGTAGCATATCCAGATACACAGGATCAGAGTTTTATGCAGGTATTTTATACAATAATATTCTGTGCAGCAGTAGTAAAGACAGTTATGGTACTAGCAAAACATACAAAAGAAGATGCTGATGAACTATTAAAGCAGATGAAAGAGACAGAACAGATGTCAGATGCGATAATTAATAACTCTGAAAGACTTGTAAAGAGTCTTGATGAAGCTAAAGATAAGTCAAAACATCTTACAGAAAGTATGCATGCTACACAGAATTCTGTTGATGAGATAGCAAGAAGTGTAAAAGATACAGCAGAGGCACTTGAAGTGCAGACTTCAAAGACTAATGACATTCAGAAAAACATAGATAATGCCGGTAAAGAAACAGAAGAGATGAAAGATAATGCGTCAGATTCAAAGAACTCAATAAAAGATGGAGTCGATATGATAATCTCATTAAGAGAAAAAGCATTACAGACATCACAGATTACAAGACATACCAAAGAAAGCACATTAGAACTTGATAATAGTATCAAAGAAGTAGAATCAATTATTGCGACAATTCTTGGAATATCAGAGCAGACCAATCTGTTATCACTTAATGCGTCAATCGAGGCAGCAAGAGCTGGAGAAGCAGGCAAGGGATTTGCAGTAGTTGCAGATGAGATTAGAAAACTCTCTGACGAGACTAAAGGGGCAACAGAACAGATAACAACAATAATAGAGAAACTTACAGCAACAGTATTCGAAGCTTCAGGCAATATGGAAAAGTCAGCACAGTTCGTTGAAGAACAAAATGATATGATTGATACTACTAAAGTTACATTTGATACAGTGACAGAGAAGACAGACTTCCTGTATCGAACAATCGAGAATCTGACAGGTGAGATTAGCGAGATACTTGAAGCTAATGGACATATAACAGACAGTATTACTAATCTGTCAGCAACAAGTGAAGAACTTGCAGCATCATCAGATAATTGTGAGACTATGTGCAATGACAGTATGGATGCACTTATAGATATGAATAAGATCCTTAATGAGATATTTGAGATATCAGAAGATCTTAAAAAACTTGTAAATAACAATAAGTAAAAAAGAAAATAGATAACTACATTTTGATAAAATATTTCTGAAAAATAAAACAATAAATTAGTGGCGGATTTCCATAATATGTAAAGGAAATTCGCCACTTTTAGATTTGTTTCAACATATAGTTAATATTAATTAACTTGTATAAGTTATGTCTTACTACTCCATATTAAAGTCTACGTTTTTTATTATAAATTATAACTATAAAATATTAATTACAATATAGATTACAAAATTAATCTATACCAAGTTTAGCACCGGCATATTTTTCTACTATACTAAATGGTGCAGGACCTACGGATAGAATTGCATCGTGAAAATCCACAAGTGAGAAGTTTTCGCCTAACTTTTCACTGAACTTCTCTCTGAGACTTTCGAATTCAAGATATCCTATAGTATATCTTAAGTAGTTGGCAGGTTCGCTTATTACATACCAATATAGGTCAGAGGCATATTCACTTGAAAAACCGGCTCTGTCGAGATAATTACCAAGGTCATCTACAGTCCATCCATAATAATTAACACCAATATCAGATTTAGCATATATTAAAAGTGTAAGAATCTGGTTAAGTTTAAGACATTCAGCTATATTTTTATCAATACCACTGTATCCATAAGAATACATCTCGACATACGAAGCAAATCCCTCTGCATATCCATTAAAGTTAAGCAGGCTTCTGATTGCATGAGGATTAGACTGTGCAGTATAGATATTCTGATAGAGATGTCCGGGATATCCCTCATGGCACAGTGTAGTATACAGGCTCTCGTTAGACGTAAGACTTGCATCATTAAGATATATACTGTTATTGTAAGTATCATCAATAGTAGGAATTATGTAAAATGCAGGACTTAGGTATTCACTTAATGAAGGATGTACATGCTTAATTGTATATGAAGCATCAGGTGCAGCAGGAAAATCATTAAGCATCTTTTTCTGGAGATCATTAAGAATCTCGTTAGGATCAGTTAGTGGAAAAGTAACACTATCAGCTTTGTCAAATATACTTGAATCTTTAATATAAAGTTTTCTAAGAGCCATAATAGCATCATCAAAAGATTCATTAAGAAGATCATCAAGATCATCAATGCTTCTGTCAGAACCTGTATTAGAAGATACAAGATATTCATAATATTTTTTGCCATCAGTAAAATTACACAGACCACCATCATTAGTGCCACTTCCATATAACTCTTTTATTCCATTAATAAGAATATTATAAGCTGGTATGAGATCATTAATAATGACATCTTTATTCTGCTCTTTATAAGTGTTTTTGGCAGTATCATCAAGAAAAGTAACAGCATCAATCTTATCATTAAATACATCAATCATATAATTTTCTTCGGGATTCTCGATAAAAGATTCACATTGATCAATAACCTGATCACATATATGATCATTCATAAAAAGTCCTTCAGAAGATTTCTTTTTCTCAAATTCCATTACACTATTAAAATAGTCATCAACCTGAGAACACAGAGTAAGATAATCCGTAATATCTTTTTCACTATTAAAGTCATATTCTGCAAGCATAACAGGTATATTTGACTGTAAGCCAAGATTAGGGCTTAAGAATTCAGAATAATAAGGAGATATTGAATCAGCATCCTTAGAAAGTTCATAAGTATAGGAGAGAATATCATAAGTAAGCTTCTCACGATTGCTAAGAGTGTTATAATCAAACTTAGTAAGCTCATTAATATCAGATTCATAAGTGCTGCTATTCTCAATATCATCAAGTGTAAAAGAACCAAGTGTTACAGGATAGTCAGTTATTCCATATGCGGCAGGATCTTTTAATGTAAAATGCAACGTAATAGTATCACTTGTAACAGAATTACAAAAAAGATCATTAAGATACTGTTCAAAGTCGGAATTATCAGGTATATCAGAGACAATGTCAGTATTGCCTGTAGTATCGGTGTTAGTCTCGCCAGTAGTCGCATCTGCAGAGTCATTTTTGTTATTGTCAAATAAAGAATTAAGCGAATTATTGATAAGACTGTTGTTATCAGAAGATGAACAGGCTGTAAACATTAAGCAGCTACTCATAAGTAGACTTATTGAAAATTTAACAGTTTTTCTCATAAAATATATTCCTTTCCAAAAGTATATACTTATTATACTATTCATTTACAACTTTGGATAGTACGCAAGGGCATTAAAAAAAGAAAAATAGTACATTTTTCCTATATTTATGCTCCTTTTGTACGATTGTTAAATACCTATATGGATGATATTATGTATGAGTAATACAAAATATAACATTCTCTAACAAATAATATGTATTATAAGAAATACCCCCCCTCGAATCAGGAGCTTCCCGGCTCCTGATTTTTACGTTGTATGGGGATTTTTTGCATATAGTGTAAAGTGGTATGATAATAAAAATAAAATAAACTTCATAAGTCAGGTTGACACTAAAAAGATCTTGTGATAGTCTTACTCTATAATCAATTAAAGTTTATATCAATGACAAACACTATGAAAGAAAGAGTAGATACAAACCGTAACAACAGAGAGCCCTGCAAGCTGGAATAGGGTGTTATATGAGTATTGAACATGGTTCTGGAGTGGCGCACCGAGACAATATAAGTTTAGGCTGCGACAGCATCTGCCTGTTATAGCAGAGAGGTATTATTTAAGTACCTGCAGAGGTTTATTTCGTGAGAGATAAATGAATAGAAGTGGTAACACGATAACATCGTCTTCTAACGCCCAGCGTTAGAGGACTTTTTTTGTGCGATACAAGCAATACAAACTCATCAGATTTTCATGCTTGCATGAAAAATCAGATGAGCTTGTATTGCGAACGGACATGAGTATGTAGCAATTTACGGAGTAAATTAGCGGAATACGAATGACCGTAGGAATGCGGGAGCCGAAGGCGGAGCATTCCGTAGTATCGGATATGGTTATATACAAACTCATCAGATTTTCATGCTCGCATGAAAAATCGGATGAGCTTGTATTGCGAACGGACATGAGTATGTAGCAATTTACGAAGTAAATTAGCGGAATACGAATGGCCGTAGGAATGCGAGAGCCGAAGGCGAAGCATTCCGTGGTATCGGGTAAGCGTATATTGCGAACGGACATGAGTATGTAGCAATTTACGGAGTAAATTAGCGGAATACGAATGGCCGTAGGAACAGATGAGCATATATTGCTTGTATCGCAGTAAATTTAGAAAGGAAAGATATTTTATGTGTACAAATTGTAAAAAACCATACTACATTTCAACAGCTATTGCCTATACATCAGGCAAACCTCATATCGGTAATACTTATGAGATAGTTCTTGCAGACAGTATTGCAAGATATAAGAGATTCGAAGGATATGATGTATATTTCCAAACAGGAACAGATGAACATGGACAGAAGATAGAATTAAAAGCAGAAGAAGCCGGAATTACACCAAAAGAATTCGTAGACAATATATCAGGTGAGATTAAGAGAATCTGGGATCTTATGAATTCATCATACGACAAGTTCATAAGAACAACAGACGAATATCATGAAAAACAAGTACAGAAGATATTCAAAAAATTATATGATCAGGGAGATATCTACAAAGGCGAATACGAAGGAATGTATTGTACACCTTGTGAATCATTCTTCACAGCAAGCCAGCTTGTAGACGGAAAATGTCCGGACTGTGGTCGTGAAGTTCAGCCGGCAAAAGAAGAAGCATACTTCCTAAAACTTGGAAAATATACAGACAGATTAATTGAACACATTAAGACACATCCTGATTTTATACAGCCGGAATCAAGAAAAAATGAGATGATGAACAACTTCATTCTTGCAGGACTTCAGGATCTATGTGTATCAAGAACATCATTCAAATGGGGAATTCCTGTAGATTTTGATGATAAACATGTCATATATGTATGGATTGATGCATTAAGCAACTATATCACAGGATTAGGCTATAATCTTGATGGCAATTCAGACGACAAATTCAATAAATACTGGCCAGCAGACCTTCATCTTATCGGAAAAGATATATTAAGATTCCATACAATCTATTGGCCAATCATGCTTATGGCACTAGATCTTCCACTTCCAAAACAGATTTTTGGACATCCATGGTTATTACAGGGTGATGGTAAGATGAGTAAATCAAAAGGAAATGTAATATACGCAGATGATCTTGTAGAACTCTTTGGCGTAGATGCAGTAAGATTCTTTGTTTTACACGAGATGCCATTTGATAATGATGGTGTTATATCATACGATCTTATGGTAGAGAGAATCAATTCAGAACTTGCTAATACACTTGGTAACCTTGTTAACAGAACAATCTCAATGTCTAACAAATATTTTGGCGGTGTTGTAACTAATACAGGTGTGTCAGAAGATCCAGATGATGATTTAAAGAAAGTTGTTACAGGAACACTTGCAAAAGTTCAGGAAAAAATGGACAAATTAAGAGTTGCAGATGCAATGACAGAGATATTTACATTATTTAAGAGATGTAACAAATATATTGATGAGACAATGCCATGGGCACTTGCAAAAGACGAGACTAAGAAAGACAGACTTGAAACAGTACTTTATAACTTAGTAGAGAGTATTGTAATAGGAACATCAATGCTTGAACCATATATGCCAGAGACAGCATCTAAGATATATGCACAGTTAAATACAAAAGCAAGAACATACGAAGAACTTGATAAATTCGGTCTTTACGAATCAGGCAACAAAGTAACAGATAAGCCAGAGATCTTATTTGCAAGATTAGACTTAAATGAAGTTATGGAAAAAGTAGAAGCTAAGAAAGCAGCTATGAAAAAAGAAGAAGAAAAACCAGCAGGTCCTGTAATAGACATAGAACCAAAAGAAGAGATTACATTTGAAGACTTTGGTAAGATGCAATTTCAGGTAGGCGAGATTATCGCATGTGAAGAAGTTAAAAAATCAAAGAAACTTCTCTGCTCACAGGTAAGAATCGGAAGCGAAGTTAAACAGATAGTATCAGGAATCAAAGCACACTATACACCAGAACAGATGGTAGGTAAAAAAGTAATGGTACTTGTTAACTTAAAACCAGCAAAACTTGCAGGAGTATTATCAGAAGGTATGTTATTATGTGCTGAAGGTGAAGATGGAGAACTCTCACTTATGGTTCCAGAAAAAGATATGCCGGCAGGAGCTGAGATATGCTAAATAAGATATTTGATACTCATGCACATTATGATGATGAAGCATTTGATACAGACAGAGATATACTTATAAGAAGTCTTAAAGAAAGTGGAATTATTAATGTTGTTAATGTAGGAGCGAGTATTGAAAGCTGTAAGAAGACAATAGAAGTAGTAAGACAATATGATTTTTTCTATGGAGCATTAGGTGTCCATCCATCGGACACCGCTCCACTTACAGAAGAAGATATGAAGTGGCTTCATGATGAACTTCTTAATGACAAGATGGTAGCAGTCGGTGAGATTGGACTTGATTATTATTGGGATGAACCATCAAGAGATATTCAGAAAAAGTGGTTTGTAAGGCAGTTAGAGCTTGCAAGAGAAGTGAACAAACCGGTAATAATTCACTCAAGAGATGCAGCAGCAGATACACTAGACATAATGAAAGCCGAGAAGTGCCATGAGATAGGAGGAGTAATACATTGCTTCTCATATTCAAAAGAGATGGCAAGAGAATACCTTGATATGGGATTCTATATAGGAATTGGTGGAGTTGTTACATTTAACAATGCTAAGAAAGTAAAAGAAGTTGCAGAATATGTTCCACTTGAGAGCATAGTTCTAGAGACAGACTGCCCTTATCTTGCACCTGTTCCAAACAGAGGAAAGCGCAATTCATCGATTAATCTTCCTTATGTAGTTGACGAAATAAGCCGTATAAAAGGTATTGAGCCAGACGAAGTTATTAATCAGACATATAATAATGCGTTGAGATTATACAGAATATAGATAGTATGGTAAAATTATAGAGGAATTTAGCTGCGAATGAATTAGGCAGCTACCTGATAATAATATATAAGGTAAGGTGAGATATGGGAACTTTAGGTAATCCAAAGAGTACTTTGGAGATTATTAATAAATATGAATTTGCTTTTCAAAAGAAGTTTGGACAGAACTTTTTAATTGATTCAAATATTGTTGAGAAGATAGTAAGAGATGCCGGAGTTACAAAAGATGATTTTGTTCTAGAGATAGGACCTGGTATCGGAACAATGACACAGTATCTGTGCGAATCGGCTAGAGAAGTGGTTGCAGTTGAGATAGATACTAAGCTTATACCTATTCTTAAGGATACACTTGGAGCATATAATAATGTATCAGTTATCAACGAAGACATTCTTAAGGTTGATATAAAAAAACTTGCAGAAGAGAGAAATGGTGGCAGACCAATTAAGGTTGTTGCCAATCTTCCATATTATATAACAACTCCGATTATAATGGGACTTTTTGAAAGCCATGTACCAATAGACAGTATAACCATAATGGTACAAAAAGAAGTTGCAGACAGAATGCAAGTAGGACCTGGAACTAAAGACTATGGAGCATTATCTCTTGCAGTGCAATATTATGCTAAACCACAGATATTAATTAACGTACCTCCAACATGCTTTATGCCAAAGCCTAATGTTGGTTCAGCAGTTATTAAGCTACAAAGATATGACAATCCACCGGTAACTGTTAAGAATGAAAAATTGATGTTTGACATAATAAGAGCATCATTCAACCAGAGAAGAAAAACTCTTCAGAATGGACTTAACAATGCACCAAATATCAATTATTCCAAGGAACAGATAGTAACAGCAATAGAGAAACTTGGAGTAGTGGCAACAGTAAGAGGCGAAGCACTCACACTAGAGCAGTTTGCAAAATTAAGTGACATATTATATGAGATGAAATAAATAGAAGAATATTCGGTAATACTAATCCCTCCTTCCGCATATATTGCAACTAGGTAATTACAAAATTATAATTTCGCTAGAGAACGCAAAAACTTTACTATATTACCACAGTAGGCGCTCTCGCTTCGTTGCAAACGCAACAGTACTAAGTTCGCTATACATCAAGATGTACAGCTTACTAAGTACTGGCGATTGCAAAGACTACTGTTTATAATATAGTATAGTTTTTGCTGTATGTTTGCAAATATAAGTTTTGTAATTATCTGATATTGCAGCATCAATTGTCAATATATGTTAGTAGGAGGGATTTCTATATGTCTGAGTATAGAAGACTGATATCATACCTGTATGCGTATGATGCAGGAGTCAAGACAATAAATGTAGGTTTTGCCAAAGCAGAATTAAGAAATGGAAGGTTGAAACTTATTGTAGATGTGAAAAATGTTATGTTTGGACAGAATAAGGCAGATATAAACTTTTTTTACAGAAAAAACAGCGAAGATGCAATAAAAAAAGAATATAATAAGATACGCATAGGTGAACTTAACCTTAATAGCGGACAGGGGCAGATGCAGACAAGAATAGATGAAAGTGAACTTGCGTCACATGGAATAATATTCGAGAATATAGCGGGAATACTTATAACAGAGAATGATAATATAGACTATGCTATAATATCATCATGGGGCGAAGAAAATATTAATCCTTATGAACTTGTTAAAAAAACAGATATTTATAGAGAAAATTATAATGGAAAAGAAAGCAAAAAAGAAACCGGAAAAGAAGAATTTTATAAAGAAAATTATAACGAAAAAGAAACTAGAAAAGAAGATATTTATAAAGAAAATCATAACGAAAAACAAAGCGAGAAAGAAGATTTTTATAAAGAAAATTATAATGAAAAACAAAACGAAAAAGAACAATTTTACAGAGAAAAATATAATGAGAAAGAAAAAGAAGAAACTTACAGAGAAAACTACAATGAAAGAGAAATATCAAAAATAATGGAAACTCCACTAAAAATAGAAAAATTACAAAAGCCAGATGAATTAAAACAATCGGCAATAGTAGAAAATTCAAATCAGAAAGATACATTAAAACCTAAAACTAATCAAGAGACAAAATTAAATACTGATAGTATCAGCTATATCAATAATTCAAATTGTAATATGGAAGTTACAAGTGATAAAGATATAGATAGATTACAATCAGATAAGGAAACTACCGACGATGAATCCATATATGAAGCGGCAGTGATAAAAGAGAATAATATGTTCTCAGACAGTGCAGTATATGAACTTAAGAAGATAAAACCTGATGAGCTTATGGAAACTGTATTAGGAGATATGAGCCAGATGGAAGCTATGAGTTTAAAACAGGATGCAAAAACAGGTGACATAAGTATAGTGAATAAAATAGACCATATTGTTAATAATAGTTTCTTAATGCATGGATATTATAATTATGATCATATTATAGTTGGTAAGAAATATGATAATGACAAAGATAAGGAACTTATATTAATAGGTGTCCCTGGAATATTCCATGAAAAAGAGCAATTTATGGCATCAATGTTTGGATTTCCACAGTTTGAAAAGATAGATAATGATTCATCCAAAGAAGAATATAATGGATATTGGTATACATATCTTGAGACTTGATAGTGGCAAAAACCCACTACCTTTAGGTGGTGGGTTTTCGCCACTTTGGCAATCTTATCATTTAATTTTGTCATTTTAGAATTCATAAAGTACATTGTTCTATAATGAATATTAAAATAAAGTTTTGTTAAAATACATTATTTATAATTTAAATATGTCATCATCCGGTGCAATATAGACATATCTTAAGTGATCATGCCATCCACTGGCAAGTCTTGCATATTTAAATGCCATTCCTTCACTTATAAATCCGACTTTTTTTGCAAGATTAACAGAAGCTATATTATCGGGGAGAATATAAGCCTCAATTCGGTGGATATTCATCTCATCTATTGCAATCTGAACAGCTTTTTTAACACTTTCGGTAGCATATCCTCTGTGAAGCTTGTTCTTGTCAAACTTGTATCCTATCTGGCAATTATGAAAAGCACCTCTGTTAATTGCATTAAAAGATATAGTGCCTATAATTTCATTAGGGCAGTCCTTTGTAAATACAAAAAAACGTACACTTTTTCCGGCAAGAAAATTCTTAAGCTCTGCACTAAGAAGCTTTCCCTGATACTTTTCAGTATAGAAATTTTCATCTTTTGGAGGCTCAAGAGGTTCAAAAATCTTTCTATTATTTTTATAAAATTCAAGCACAGATCTCGCACTGTCTTGTTGTAATACTTTTAAAAACAGACGATCAGTCTCGTAACAAAATAGCATGGCATTACCTCATTTCGCATAATTTTATGTATATAAAAACCTGATGTCCCAATAAATGCAAAATTATTTGGATCTTGTTTATGTATATAGTATCGACATACGAAAAAATAATTATTACGGAAAGTTTGCATAATAATAATATATGTGATACAAATAATTAAGCATAAAAGCATAAGATTTTAAAGCAAAATGTCAGAAACACTAAAAAGTTATAGGTTCGAAAGATGAATTGCATAAATCTAAGGTTATAAATTAGTGGTAAAGACACATTGTATAATCAGTTGTAATATAGTTAAAATATTAAAAGTGAGTCAAAAGGATGATGATATATTATATGGAGACACTTGATGAAAAGTACATGAAAATGGCTCTTAAATGTGCCAAAAAAGCATCTGACATTGACGAGACGCCTATAGGCTGCGTCATAGTCTATGAAGGACGTGTCATAGCGAGAGGTTATAATAGAAGAAATACAGACAGATCGACACTTGCACATGCTGAGATTCAGGCGATTAAAAAAGCAACAAAAGTACTTGGTGACTGGCGGCTTAGCGGATGTACAATGTATGTGACACTCGAACCGTGTCAGATGTGTGCAGGTGCACTTGTGCAGGCAAGAATTGACAGAGTAGTAATTGGAAGTATGAATAAGAAAGCCGGCTGTGTGGGAAGTATCATTAATATTCTTCAGATGTCAGAATTTAACCATCAGGCAGAAGTTACAAGAGGTGTACTTGAAGAAGAATGTAGTGAATTAATGAGTAGTTTTTTTAAAAAATTAAGAGAAAAGAAAAAAGAGACAGATATGATAAAAAAGACTCTTGCAACAATGACATTAACAATAGCTGGAAGAGGTGATAATAAGCCATACGGAATTATCAATGAATGTAAGGACAGAGGTAATGATTGTAAAGCATATTTTTTCCCAAAAGATAATAAGCAATACAAGGCAGGAGAAATTCTTCATGTGAAAGTAATAGGCGTTGCAATAACAGAGACAGAGAACATTATGATAGCAGTAAAAAGCGACAGAATGGTAGAATCACTTAGTGAGCTTACAACTAATGAGAGAATAAGACTTAACCAGATGTTCGCAATAAGCAACATCCAAAATGCATCTGCTAATGAAGAAACTATTGTATATGGTGATGTTTTTTATGATATGGAATATGCGAGAAGACTTATGTGGAAAAATAGCGAAAGTTAAGGGATACACAAGAAGAAAAATATAGAAAATGCTTTGCACCTAATGTGGGAAAATAGTGAAAGCTAAGATTTGGTAAATATAAGTGTAAAGCTAGGTGAAAGCTAGGAAAGCGAAGGGAAAATGAGGTGAAAGTGAGGTCCCTTAATATACAGAATTTAACATCTTTACATATTATAAAAAATATGGTATAATGTAGTTCACTGAATTTGTCATAAAACTTCCGTGCAGCCGGGGAGCTAGCGGTGCCCTGTACCTACAATCCGCTATAGATGGGGTGATATCCCGCCTAGGGTTTTCTATTGTAGAGCTGCCCGCTATAAGTGGCGTTGACGTTTGGGTCTTACGCAACAGGAATCCATGAACCATGTCAGGTCGGGAACGAAGCAGCATTAAGTGGAAGCTCTTGTGTGCCGTAAGGGTGCCTGGACTGAGTTAACTGTAGTGGTAACGTCTATGGTAATTACACGAAGCGGGATGCACGGATTATAATATATTGAACATCTTAGAGATGTTCTTTTTTTACAGATAGTACTCGAACACATGTACCATAAGTATGCTTAATAACTAATTCACAATATATTGGCACAATCTATTATATGATATAACATGACGATAAATAGTGTGATATTTAAGCAGGAAGCACTGAAACTTTAGCTTTATGTGCAATTTACGAATAATGCTTACAAAAAAATGTTTTTGACACCTTAAGGATGGACATACTATAATAAGATAACAGGAAAAAGCATTACAAAATAATAGAAGATAGGATGTGTTGGTTTATGAAAAGAATTGGTATGTTAACAAGTGGCGGAGACTGCCAAAGCCTCAATGCAGCTATGAGAGGTGTAGCCAAAGCACTGTATGGAAGCGGCGAAGAAGTAGAGATTATAGGATTTGAAGATGGTTATAAAGGTCTGATATATAGTAATTACCACGTTATGGAACAGAGAGAATTCTCAGGGATACTCACAATTGGTGGAACAATATTAGGCTCATCAAGACAGCCATTCAAACTTATGAGAGTTCCTGATCAGGATGGAATTGATAAAGTAGAAGCGATGAAGGCAACTTATCACAAACTAAAACTTGATTGTCTTGTAATACTTGGTGGTAATGGTACACATAAGACAGCTAATCTTCTAAGTGAAGAAGGTCTTAATATTGTTACACTGCCAAAGACTATAGATAATGACCTCTGGGGAACTGATATGACATTCGGTTTTCAAAGTGCAGTTAATATAGCAGCCAATGCAATAGATTGTATACACACAACAGCAGCATCACATGGACGAGTATTCATAGTAGAAGTAATGGGTCACAAAGTAGGATGGTTAACACTTCATGCAGGAATTGCAAGTGGTGCGGATATCATTCTTATACCAGAGATACCTTATAAGATAGATTCAGTTGTTGAAGCAATTAATAGAAGAACTAAACAGGGCAAGAGATTCTCAATTCTTGCTGTTGCAGAAGGCGCAATCTCTTATGAAGATTCACTTTTGTCAAAGAAAGATCTAAAAGAAAAGAGAAAAAAGAATCAATATCCTTCAATTTCGTATGAGATAGGTCATGAGATTGAAGAAAAGACCGGTCAGGAGATAAGAATAACAGTTCCTGGACATATGCAAAGAGGTGGAGATCCATGTCCATATGACAGAGTTCTCTCATCAAGACTTGGAGCAGCGGCAGCAAGTCTTATATTAAAAGATGATTATGGTAAGATGGTAGGAATTAAGAATGGAGAGATAGTAGGTGTTCCATTAAGCGAAGTTGCAGGCAAGCTTAAGATGGTATCACCTGATTCATCTATTGTAAAAGAAGCAAAACTTCTTGGAATAAGTTTTGGTGATTAATAAATAGTATACTAATAAATTAGAAACAGATTTATAACTATAAAAATATATATGTGTTAGAAATGAGGTAATTATTATGTCGTATATGGCCCTTTACAGAAAGTGGAGACCTGACGAATTTGAAGATGTTAAGGGACAGGAGCATATCGTAACGACGCTTAAGAATCAGATTAATGCAGACAGGGTAGGTCATGCATATTTGTTCTGTGGAACAAGAGGTACAGGTAAGACTACAATAGCCAAACTTTTTGCAAAAGCGGTTAACTGCGAGAATCCAAAGGATGGAAGTCCATGTGGTGAATGTGAGAGTTGTAAGGCAATAAAAGCCGGAAATAGTATGAATGTTATCGAGATAGATGCTGCGTCTAATAATGGCGTTGATAATATCAGAGAGATAAGAGAAGAAGTAGCTTACAGACCAACTCAAGGCAAGTATAAAGTATATATTATTGATGAAGTTCATATGCTTTCGATAGGAGCATTTAATGCACTTTTAAAGACACTTGAAGAACCACCATCATATGTAATATTCATACTTGCGACAACTGAAGTTAATAAGATCCCTATAACAATTCTGTCAAGGTGTCAGCGTTATGATTTTAAGAGAATCAGTGTTGATACAATCGCAGACAGGCTAAGAGAACTTATGACAGCAGAACAGATAGATGTTGAAGATAAAGCACTTATGTATATAGCTAAGACGGCAGATGGTTCATTAAGAGATGCATTAAGTCTCCTTGAACAGTGTATATCATTTAACTATGGCAAGACGCTTACTTATGAAGCGGCACTTGATGTTCTTGGAGCAGTTGATGCATCTGTATTTGCAGATATGCTTAAATATATACTTGCACAGGATACTGCAAAAGCAATATCTTTACTTGATGATGTTATAATGCAGGGACGAGAGATAAGTCAGTTTGTTAATGACTTTACATGGTATTTAAGAAATATTCTGCTTATTAAGAATGCAGGTGACAATACAGACATTGTAGATATGTCAAAAGAAAATCTTTTAGTACTTATGGAGATTGGAAAGAGCATAAGTGATAATACACTTATGAGATACATAAGGATTCTGTCAGAACTTTCCGGTCAGATTAAGTTTGCAATGCAAAAGAGAATACTTGTAGAGATTGCAATTATTAAGATGATAAAGCCACCAATGGAAGAGAATCTTGAAGCACTTATTAACAGAGTTGAGAATCTTGAGAGACAGCTTGAAGAAGGCGTTGTCCTTAAGTCTAAGGATGCCAGTTATGCTGACAGAGAAGATAATATAAGAGAAGAACAGGTTAAGAAGATTGATATTAATGATATACCACAGGCAAGCAGAGAAGATATACTTAAGGTAGCTGATAAGTGGGCTGATATAATATCAACATTCGCTATGCCTACATCAAGATTTTTAAAAGCATCAAAGACAGCACTTGGCGATAATGGTAATATTATGCTTAATTTTAGCGATGAAATGGGATATAATTATTGCAACAAAGAGAGTGTTATTAATGAATTAAAAGGGTATATTGCGGCTAAATGTGGTGTAAGCGTAGAGATACAGATGAAGCTTAATACAGATAAGACGCAGAGAACAGAAGATTTATTTACAAATCTTAAAGAATGCGTTAAAATGGATATAACTGTCGATGACGATGATAAGGAGGATTTTTTTTAGATGGCTAAACGTGGAGGTTTCCCAGGCGGAGGAATGCCTGGAAGTATGAATAATCTAATGAAGCAGGCTCAGAAGATGCAAAAACAGATGGAAGAAGCAACAAAAGAGCTTGAAGAAAAAGAAGTAACAGGTAAAGCAGGTGGCGGAGCTGTTGAAGTAACAGTTTCAGGTAAAAAAGAGATTACTGCTGTTAAGATATCAAAAGACTGTGTAGATCCTGATGATGTTGAGATGCTTGAAGATCTTATTATGGCAGCTACTAATGAAGCATTACGCCAGATTGAAGAATTTTCACAGAATTCAATGAGTAAGATTACAGGAGGCCTTGGTGGTCTTGGAGGAGGCTTTCCATTCTAATGGAGTATTTTAGCAGCCACATAAGTAAACTTATCGAGGAGTTCCAAAGACTTCCCGGAGTAGGTGCGAAGTCTGCACAGAGGCTGGCATTTCATGTGATTAATATGCCAAAAGACGAAGTTATGGGTCTTGCAAAGTCTATTATAGATGCCAAGGAGAATGTATGTTACTGTGAGAAGTGTTTTACACTTACAGATACTAATATATGTCCAATATGTCGTAATCCAAAGCGAGATGCATCTACAATAATGGTTGTTGAGACTACAAGAGATCTTGCAGCTTATGAAAAAACTGCCAAGTATGATGGAGTATATCATGTTCTTCATGGAGCAATATCGCCAATGCTTGGAATAGGACCTAATGACATAAAGTTAAAAGAGCTGATGGCAAGGCTTACAAAAGATGATATTAAGGAAGTTATAATTGCAACTAATTCAAGCCTTGAAGGTGAGACAACAGCAATGTATATCAGTAAACTTGTAAAACCTACAGGAATAAAAGTGACCAGAATAGCAAGCGGTGTTCCGGTTGGAGGAGATCTTGAATATATTGACGAGGTTACACTTCTAAGAGCATTAGAAGGAAGAGTAGAATTATAGATTATCAGAATATCAGGATGGGGGCATCCGCTTAGTGCGGGTGCCCTTTTTTACGCAAACTAAGAATATTGACATTTTATGCAAATTAAGATTGATAACATTTGATATAATTGTTGCTTAGAAAATATAACAGACTAATAGATTTATCAAAAAATAGTATTTTACACAATTTTGCTGAATAATTCACTGAGAAATATAAGTCAGTAATTATTTATTATAGAAATAGGGAGGAAAAAGCGTGAGTGAAGAATATACTCTTATACAAGAGATAGTTGAAGAGCATAAAGAGAGAATGATGAATATAAGAAAATATTATCCATTTTTCAAACTTTCATCAATTCAATTTACAAATTATAAAGATGGTGCCTATGATATGCTTGATATGGGGTATATTGTGATGGCAGTCCTTAGATTTTTTATAGAACAGAATAATTTTAATGATCAGGATGTTACATATTCAGAGTATGAAGAATTTACTGCGAGATGTTTAAAGAGAGATTTTAATATAGAATATAAAAATATAGAAGATGAAAAAGAACTTATAGCATATATATTTGATAAGATACGTAACGATGGAAGACCTTTTTCGTATGAATATTATGATCCTTATGAGAAAGAGAAAAAAATATCAAGGATAAGGCTTATTGAAAGCCATGTTACAGAGAATTCACTGTTTTATTCGATAACTTCTGATGGAATAGAATTCTACCTTGATACTAAAGAGATTAAGGATGAGAGTACAATAAGTGTGCAGCAGCTTCTTTTACAGAAGATGATAAAAGCACAGAATTTTAAGGGTGGAACAGAAGTAATTAAGAGAATTAATAATGAAGTAAGAAAATTGATGCTTCGTAAAAATGAAGTTTTAAATATACTTGGTAATGATATATATGAAGGTCTTGAAGCTTATGAAGATTTTGTTGAGACAGGCATAAAGTGGTTTGATGATGAACAGAGGCTTTTTGCACAGAATACAGAACTTATTGAGATGGCACTTAAAAGAGCAGAAGGCGGAGTATATGAGCAGGGAAGTTTTATGGCACAGACTGTTGAAGATATACATAATCTTGAGAATGAATTAAAAAGAGCGACCAACAGACATGCTTCACTTCTTAGCGCATGTACTGATCTGCAGATAAAAGTAGATGATATGGTAAGACGTGCCAAAGTTAACAGACTTAAAAATACAATGGATTTTAAGAGTATTCTTAATAAGATAATAAGACAAGACAGACCGGAACTTCTCTATGAGATGGTAAGACCACTTATGGGAATTAAGACAAAAAAGACATTTGATACAAAGAAGATAGATGATATACTCACATATCGTTATGAAAAGGAAGAACAGGGAGAACTTATACAGGAACAGACAGAGTCAGAGATAAAGTTTGATGATGAGATAGAAGATGAACGAATCGAGAACAATTATGTCCTTATAATGTCTGCATTATTATATTGTATAAGCAGAAAAGAACGTATAAGCCTTGTAGAATTCAATGAATATCTTAAGAAGAGTTTTGGAGAGAAGATATTTAAGAATGGAGATTATTATTCTTTTATTATTCATCTATGCCAGAAAAAAGAATATAATCTTGCAGAACTTAATAGAGAACCGGATACTTTTCTTGAAGGAATTATTAATAATAATATGAGAAGAAAAGTCTATGATGAGTATATGAATCTGCATTTTATAATAGAATTTGCAGATGGTGAAGAAAAGACAGTTAAGATTAATGATATGTTTGAGATAAGTAATATAGAATTTGTGAGAAAGGATGACTAATATGGAAGATCGCAATCTTGAGACAGCACTTCTTATAGCTTCAAAACTTATTAATGGTGAAGAGATAAGTAAAAATGGTGATAATGTAGCACTTTATGAGAAATATTCAACTAATGCACAGGTATATGACATTCTTATGTCTGTTATGAAGAACTTTAATCTTAATTTTTATGATTACAATGGAAAACTTTTTGTTACAGCAGGTGAGAATAACAGAGTATTTGGATATTCTAATGAAGAACTAAAGAGAATACTCGGTTTAAGACTTAATAAAGAATTGTTTATGTGCTATCTGATTATATATAGTGTTATGACACTTTTTTATAATGATTCAGCTAATTATACATATCTTGAGAATACAACAGCACCTCAGATATTAGATAGTGTGGATACACTTGTAGCAACACTTACATCTGAAAAGGAAGTGTTTAATATGACACAGACAGAATCAGAGGGATTTAAGGCGATATGCCTTCTTTGGAATGAACTTCCAAGGATAGCAGGAGATGATATAAACCAGGTGAGGGCATCTAAGAATTCAAGAGCAGGATATATAAAACTTGTAATGAATTTTCTTATGACACAGGATCTATTTATTGAAGAGAATGACAGATATTATCCAAAAGACAGAATGAGAGCACTTATAGAGAATTATTTTGAAGAATATAAGGGAAGAATATACGAGATTCTTAATGGAGAGGAGAAAGAGAATGCCACACATTAACAGAATAAGAGTAAATAATGTAAAATACAATTTTGGAACGCAGATATATGACGATTTTGTAATGAGATTTTCATGTAAGAATACAATATATGATCTTGCCAATGGTGGTGGTAAGAGTGTACTTATGCTACTATTATTACAGAATCTGATACCTAATTCAACACTTGATGAGAAACAGCCAATAGAGAAACTGTTCAGATCAGGCAATGATAATACTGTAATACATTCACTTATAGAGTGGAAACTTGATAATTGTTATGTAAAAAATGGTTATAAGTATATGACAACAGGATTCTGTGCAAGAAAAGGACGTGAGAGTGCAGATGAAAGTGAAGAGAATACTAAGAATGTAGAAACTGCCACAATAGAATATTTTAACTATGTAATATTCTATAGAGAATTCAATGATAATGATATGCGTAATCTTCCGCTTAATAATGGAACAGAGAAGATTACATATTCCGGTCTTAAGAACTATCTTAAAGAATTAGAACGTAAGAATTTCAGCCTTGAAGTTAAGATATTTGAGAAAAAAGGGGAATATCAGAACTTCATAAGCAGATATGGACTCTATGAGAGTGAATGGGAGATTATAAGAGGAATTAATAAGACTGAAGGTCATGTAAGAACTTACTTTGAGACTAATTACAGAACTACAAGAAAAGTAGTTGAGGATCTGCTTATCGAAGAGATAATAGAGAAATCCTACAATAATAAGATTAATTCAGGCGAAGACAATGTAAGTGATATAGCACAGGTACTTATAGATATTAAGGATAAGCTTATGGAATTGTCTAAGAAAAAAGATGAGATAGACAGATATGATATGCAGATAGCACTTATAGATGAATTTGCAGATGAATTCGCAGATCTTAGGAATGTCTATGTAAGAAAAGCAGATCTTGAAGAGAAGATAACATCATATTTTATTGCCGCTAAACAGAACCTTTTGAAAAAAGAAGGAGAAAAAGAGCAGATTCTTAAGACAATAAGTGAACTTAATTATAAGACTGATGAAGAAGAAAAAAACATAATGCGTGCAAAAGTCAAAGAAGAGATAGTAGCAGGTGAGGAGATAGACAGACTTGTAGCTGATACTCAGAGTGATATAGATAATATGTCACAGGAAAAATCAGAATATGAGAAGAATATCTCTATAAGAGAAGCAGCTAATGAATACAGCGACTATATAAAATATCAGGATAAGAGTAGAGAGATTAAGACACTTATCGATAATCAGAAAAAAGATAATAAAGAGATAACTGACGAGCTTAGACTACTTGCACTTGTAAAACATGATGAGAATGAGCAGATACTAAAGACATTAAGAGACGATCTTATGCAAAAACAAAAAGCAGACGGGGAAAATCGCACAAGATATGAAAAATACAAAGAAGAAGAGAAAAATTGTGACAGAACCATAGCTGTAATGGAAGGTGATATAAAACGTCTTAAGAATGAATGTGAAGTTCTAGAAAAGAAAGTATCAGCTTTAAGAGCAGGCACAGATGTACTTGTGCTTGATAATATAGATGCCAATATTGCAGCTTGCGAGAACGAGATTAAGAGACTTACTGATATGGAGAGTGATTATGAACTTAATAAAAATGGCATAATTACAGACATAGATGAATATAATAGCAAAATCAGTGCCATAGAAGTAAAAAAAGAATATTTGGCAAAAGAGATTATCGCAAAAAAAGAAGTTATAGCAAAATCAGAATCAAATAGAAAGAAAATAGATAATCTTATGTCTGTATATGATGTTACAGAAGAAGACAGGCTTATAACTAAGATAGATGATACATACATTAATGTAGTAATGGAGCTTAATTCTCTTTTAGAAAAAGTGACAGAATATAATGAATATGTACAGAGCCTTAATAATGGAGATATACCAAAAATATGTGAGGAACTTAATCACGTAAAAGAGTATATGATAAGGATTTTTGGCGATAAAGTAGTTACAGGAAGCGAATATCTTGAAGAATATGACGCAATGAAACGTAAAAAACTCTTACAGGAAAAACCGTATATTCCTTTTTCGCTAATAATAAAAGAAGACTTTTGTGATATAATGTCAGCGGTTGATAATCGTATAATGGGAGATAAACTTGATTTTATTGCATTTATTGATAAGAATAGCCTTGAAGATGGTGATGAACTTATAGATGGCAACAAGATATCGCTTATGGTAAGAAATGGTGGAATCCTATATGACGAAGAGTTAAAAGAGGATGAGATAAAAAACACTGTTAAAAAAATCGCTGATACAGAAGAAAAAATCACTGTTTTATCACAAAAGAGTGCGATAATAAAAGAAGACTATAATTTTATAAGCAGATATTATAACAGTTACAAAGATATTGTTGTGGAAAAGAAACTGCTTACAGAATTAGAAAAAGAACTTCTTAACGTGAAAGAAGATGAAAAAGCAGCAAAAGATAATGCAGATGCATGTAAAAAAGAACTTGATACAGTTAATAAGAATATTAAAAAGAATATTCTTCAGTTAAAAACTGCCAGAGAGTACGCAGAGCTTCTTGCTGATATAAAGAAAAATTATAATATTTTAAATGCTAAATATAATGAACTTAATGACCTTAAAGATGCTGTTAATGAGAGCAAAAAGAACTATGACAGATTACATAGAGAGATTAGCAGATTTGAAGACAGTATGGTTGATTATAATGAGCAGATATATGATATAAAAGCGAAGATAGATGACATTAATAATACTTTTAAAGAGGTATTTGCAGAGTATTATGATGAAGATATCAGAAAAAATATAAAAGAAGCTGATATTCTTAAAAGGATAAGCAATGAAGATACAGAAGCAAGATTTAGAGGACTTAAGGCTGTTATAGACAGGGAAAATGCAGATCTTGGAGATAAGATAGCACTTATGAATAACTATAATGAGCAGGCAGATAAGATTATTAAGAATCTTGAATATCGCAATGTTAACATAGAAGAACTTAAAGAGTTAAGTAAGAATAACAGACTTATTATTACACCTAATGAAGAACTTCTTAAGATAAGAGATAAGATATCTAAAGTTAACAAGGAGATAAATGCCAAAGAGAAGATTCTTGATGCACAAAGTGCAGATAGAAACAGACTTTTAGGAAGTATCGCACATGCTATAAAATCTATAGAAGAAAAATATGGTATGTATGAAGAATTAAAAGATGTTGATAATCTTACAAGATATATTGAAGAGAGAAACAGGCTTAAGAATTCACTTAACAGTAAGATAAGCATAGAGAATAAGAATGTCAAAGAATGTGATGCCCTGTGTATGAAATATAGAGTTATGGAAAAAGATCTTGAAAGATATATTGAAGATGCAGAGATTAACATAACACAGAGTATGTTAGAACGTAGCATAGATATGCCACAACTTGATTATGAAGAAGTGCAAAAGAGCTATCAGGCTATTAAGAAAGAACAGAATAAGTTAATGGACAATCTTACAAAGAGCAGACTTAAACTTACTGAATCACTTGAGAAGCTTGGAGTGTATGAACTCTCAGATGAGATAAAGCGTTCTGTAGATATTCCATATAAACTTGATGGAATAGATGAACTTACGCATAATCTTCATGAGACGACAAGTTTAATTGCACTTGAAAAAGAGAGAATCGGCAAGAGCATAAAAGATATGGAGCAGATTAAACAGAACTTTGAAAATCAGTGTATACAGACATGTACACTTATAAAAGGAGAACTTGATAAGCTGTCAAAACTTTCAAGAATAAATATGGAAGATGAGATTATATCAATAATTAATCTACAGATACCATATATTAAGGATGAATTCTATGAACAGAGAATGGGAGAATATATTGATGATACAATAGCTAATGCAGAGAATTTTACAACTGCACAAGATAGAGTGAAATATATAAGAACCAGACTTTCATGGAAGAAACTTTTTTCAGCAATAGTTACAGATATGAATGCGATAAGGCTTAATCTTTATAAGAGAGAGAGAATAAAGAGCCAGAGCAGATATCTAAAATATGAAGAAGCAGTAGGAAGTACAGGACAGTCACAGGGTATATATATACAGTTTTTAATTGCAATAATTAACTATATAACAAGTATTAATGCAACTGGAAGGGAACAGGGGGTTTTAACAAAAGTTATTTTTATCGATAATCCATTTGGAGCAGCGAAAGATGTATATATATGGGAACCGATATTCAAACTCCTAAAGACTAATAATGTACAGCTTATCGTACCGGCAAGAGGTGCAACACCTGCTATAACCGGAAGATTTGATGTTAATTATGTGCTTGGACAGAAACTTGTTGATAAGAGACAGCAGACAGTGGTAGTTGACTATAGAAGTCAGGTAAATAATGACGATATGGAATATGAGAGACTAAGTTATACGCAAAGCTCATTTGTGTTCTAGGTGGTGCGAGAACGCATTGCAAGTCTGCCATATTATCGCAAGGGATGCTCTCGCTTCGTTGTAAACGTAGCGGTACTAAGTCCGCTTTACATCTTTGATGTATAGCGAACTAAGTGCCGACGATTACAAGGACCCTTGCTTGAAATATGTCAGACTTGCAAAGCTGTTTTATTGCTGATTTGAAAGTTGCAATTGTTTAGAAGTTTTTAGGATAGCTTATAAGAAGTTTGCAATTAAAGGTTATATATATGAACTTATAAGAGCTTTGCAGGCATTGGCAGCATGAGGGGGTTATTGTGTGGCTTGGTATAGTAATAGATGCTGTGCAGATATAATAACAAAACAGACTTAAAAAGACAGGTGGTTATAATGGATAAATACGAATTTAATATTAAACTTGAGCAGATTAAAAAGTTAAGAGACAGAAAAGATTATGAGACATGTGCCAAAATAGCAGATACTATTGAGTGGAGAAAAGTTAAGCAGTGGCAGGTTCTTAAGATGGCAGCAGAATGTTATGAGGCAGCAGGCAAGTATGAAGAAGCAAGAGACCTTAGAATTCTTGGCTATAATAAAAACATGGGCGGTAAGAGCAATGTATACAAGATGGTAGAGCTGTATGTCAAGACAGGTGATTTTGATGAAGCTATGGATCTGTATAATGAATATGTTGAGAACTGGCCAAAAGATATAGAGAGATATATGCTCTTGTATACAATAAAATATGCAAAAGATGCACCTTATACAGAACTTATAGATATTCTTGAGAAGTATCTTGCAGAAGACCTTGATGAGAAGATAATGTATGAATTATGCGAACTGTATGAGAAGACAGGTCAGATTGATAAGTGTATAAAAGAATGTGATGAGTTGTTTATGTGGTTTGGAGAGGGCGTATTTGTAGATGCAGCACTTGAGATGAAAAAAGCACATGCAACACTTACACCACGTCAGCAGGATGCGTATGATACATTGCAATTAACAATAGAGAGTGCACCAGATACTCTTTATGATGAAGATATATACGATGAAGATGCGAATAGTTTCTTTGACTTTGATGAGACAGAGATTAAAGATGATAAGAGAGAAGAAGTTGAAGCAAAGAGACAGATAAGTGATATATCAGATAGACAGGCAGAAGTTACACAAGAGAATAATGCTAAGGATATGCCAGAAAGTGTGATATTACAAGAGAATATTGCTAAGAATATGCCGGAAAGTGTGACATTACAAGAGAATAATGCTAAGAATATGGCAGAAAGTGTGATATTACAAGAGAATATTGCCAAAGATATGCCAGAAAGTGCATCATCACAAGAGAGCAATATATATGATACACAATCGAATAATATGCATGATATACCAGAAACTGTAATGACACAAGAGAATAATACACAGGATATAAGTGGTTCTCAGACAGCAGGTGAATATGATATAGACAATATATCAGAGAATGTACAGGCTGGCATACAGGAGGAAGAATATAATCTACAGCCTGAAGCAGAAGCTGATAGAGATAATGTAGATGTTAAAGTTGATGAGCCTAAGGAGATAAAAGAGCCTCTTATCAAGTCAACTACAATAAGACTTCCGGACCCTGAAGAGATTAGAAGATATGCCATAGAGCAACAGCGCAATAAGATGGAAGAGTTAAGAGCTAAGAATACTCAGGATGAAGATGAATCACAGGATATAGACGAGAACATCGAACAATCAGATGATGATAAAGAATTCATAGGAATTATTCATAAAGAAGCAGGAGAATTTGCTTTTGTGAATGAGCAAGAGGAGAGAAGCCTTAATGGATTCGAAGAAGGGGAAGTATTCAAAGAGAGAAGATATGATAATCTTAGAGAATTCATGGATAATGAAGAATTATCAGTGCAGATAATTAATCTTCTAAAACAGATAGATGAGGCGATAGCATCAGGAAAAGGCTTATCACATATGAACATAATCATAGCCGGTAATGGCTCGGTTAACAGACAGGAACTGGTTCTTGCACTTGTTAAGAGTATATTTGAATCAGATGGTTCAATGACGAGAAAGATAGCAAGAATTAATGGTGATGCACTTAATAAAAAAGGTATAGTGAAAGTAAAGGATAAGTTATCAGGAACAATTCTTATAATAGAATCAGCCGGAAGTGCGAATATGGGAAGAATTGATGAACTTACACAAGTTATGACAGAACTTGATAATCCACCATTTGTAATACTTGAAGATTCTGCAGAGAGAATAGATATACTACTTAGAAGAAATCCGCTTATACAGGATTATTTTGGTGGACGAATTGAACTTATGGAATATTCCGTTAATGATATGGTAACGATGGCTAAGAGCTTTGCACATCAAAAAGGTTATGGAATTAACGATAAGGCACTTTTACAGCTCTATCTGATAATTGATACGATGCATTCAAAAGCTGGCGGAATTGATGAAAGTTCAGTTGAGAATATAATCGATAAAGCTATTGCAAACTCTGATAAAAAAGGTGTCAATAAAGTTAGAAAAAGACTTCCAAGAGCACTTAACGGAAAAGGCGTTATAATGTTAACAGAGAGTGACTTTAAGTAAAATATAAAAAAGTTTAAAAAAATATAAAAAAATTTCAATTATACACTTGTGCATACATATGTACAAGTGTATAATGCTTTTAGGAGATATTTTTAGAAAAGAATCAGGAGAAGGAAGATTATGAGTTTCATAAATATCTAGAAATTGTACTAGGGAAGGAGGATTATCAGTATGAAGACAGATAATGGAAAAGCCAAGTATTATATAGTAATGGAAGCTATAAAAGAACAGATAGATAAAGGAATCTTAAAGCCTAAAGAGAAACTTCCATCAGAAAATCAGCTTTCAGAAAAATATGGAATAAGCAGACATACAATAAGAAAAGCTATTGGAATACTTGAGAATGAGGGATATGTAGTAGCGGAACATGGCAAAGGTACATTTGTTGCAGACAGAAGAAAAGAGAAGGTATCGTCTAAGAACATAGCAGTTGTCACAACATATATATCCGACTACATATTTCCAAGAATTATACAGGGAATTGACAGAGTGCTAACAGCTAATGGTTACAGCATTATGCTTAAGAATACCGGGAACAGCAGGTCAGGAGAAGGCAGATGTCTTAAGGATATTATTGAGAAGAATGTTGATGGAGCGATAATAGAACCCAGCAAGAGCGCACTGTGCTGTCTTAATGACAAACAGTATGAGGAGATGGATGAACTTGGAATTCCTTATATTTTTATACAGGGAACATATCTTGGAAGAGAGGGACATCCGTCGGTTGTTATGGATGACGTTAAGGGCGCAAGCCTTGTGACAGAATATCTTATATCGCTTGGACACAGGAATATTCTTGGAATATTCAAGGCAGATGATACGCAGGGACTTGCAAGACATAAGGGTTATGTGCAGGCACTTGGTGAGGCAGGAATAGACTACAATCCTGATAATGTTATATGGTTTCATACAGAGGATCGCAATATTAAACCGGCAGAAGCAGTTAATTCTATGATAGATGCAGGACGTTCATTTGATGCGATTGTGTGCTACAACGATATGATTGCAGCAGAGATAATAGATTCGCTTGCAGTAAGAGATATACACGTTCCTGAGGATGTATCGGTGACAGGATATGATAATCTGTCGGCGGTAAGCAGGATGGAGATAACCACTATAGAACACCCGAAGGAGAAGTTAGGAGAGATGGCAGCAGAGCTGTTAATTGAGAAGATAAAAGGGATCTCTGATAAGGACAGCAGGGTAAAAAGGGTGATAGAACCTGTTCTTGTCATAGGAGAATCATGTAAAAAGAGAGACTGAGACAGATACTATATATAGCAGATGGAATATTATATGTGACAATATATAGTCAGAGCAGCAACGAGATAGTATCTGAACAGATATATTTTAGCAAAACTATAAAGTAGAAGTGTAAAATGGAGGCATATTGTGGGGAACAAAGAGATTATCAAAGAAGCGATTAATGACGGACGTACAGCACTTGGTATTGAATTCGGCTCAACAAGAATTAAAGCAGTGCTTGTAACAGATACTAATGAACCTGTGGCACAGGGCGCACATGATTGGGAGAACCGTTATGAGAACGGTATCTGGACATATAGCCTTGATGATATATATACAGGTCTAAGACATTGTTATTCGGAACTTAGAGAAGATGTAGAGAAGAAATATGGAATAACGCTTACGACAATAGGAGCAATAGGATTTTCAGCTATGATGCATGGATATATGGCATTTAATGAGAATGATGAACTTCTTGTACCATTTAGAACATGGAGAAATACAATAACAGAACAGGCATCAGAAGAACTTACAAAGTTATTTAATTATCATATTCCACAGAGATGGAGTATTGCACATCTCTATCAGGCAGTGCTTAATAATGAGACACATGTAGGAGATATAAGATTTATCACAACACTTGCAGGATTCATACATTATAAATTGTCAGGTGAGAAAGTTCTTGGTGTAGGAGAAGCATCAGGAATGTTCCCTATAGACATTAATACAAAAGATTTTAATAATGCAATGATTAGTCAGTTTGATGAGAGAATAAGCGACAGACATTTCACATGGAAACTTAGAGACATTCTTCCAAAAGTACTTCTTGCAGGAGATAAGGCAGGTGTACTTACAGAAGAAGGTGCAAAACTCTTAGATGAGAGTGGCAATCTTAGAGCAGGAATTCCTATGTGTCCACCTGAAGGTGACGCAGGCACAGGAATGACAGCAACTAATTCAGTTGCAAAGCGAACAGGTAATGTATCAGCAGGTACAAGTGTATTTGCTATGGCAGTTCTTGAAAAAGAACTTACAAAAGTATATGACGAGATAGATCTTGTAACAACACCAACAGGTAATCTTGTAGCTATGGTTCACTGTAACAACTGTACATCAGATCTTAATGCATGGGTTAATATTTTTAAAGAATTTGCAGAGAGCTTTGGAATGAAAGTTGATATGAATGAATTGTTCGGAACATTATATCGTAAAGCGTTAGAAGCAGACAAAGACTGCGGCGGATTACTTGCATATAACTATTTTTCAGGTGAACATATAACAGGATTTGAAGAAGGAAGACCACTGTTTGTGAGAACACCAGACAGTACATTCAATCTTGCTAACTTCATAAGAGTTAATCTATATACAGCACTTGGTGCATTAAAAGTCGGACTTGATATTCTATTTAAGGAAGAACATGTAACACTTGACAAGATATTAGGACATGGTGGACTGTTTAAGACACCGGTTGTCGGACAGAAGATTATGGCAGCAGCGATAGACGTTCCGGTATCAGTAATGGAGACAGCCGGTGAAGGCGGTGCATGGGGAATGGCACTTCTTGCTTCTTATATGATTAACAGAGAAGAGAATGAGACACTTGATGATTTCCTTAATAATAGAGTATTTGCAGGTCAAAAAGAAGTAACAGTAGAACCTGATAAGGAAGATGTAGCAGGATTTGATAAATTTATAGAGAGATATAAAAAAGGACTTGAGATAGAGAGAGCAGCAGTTAAGAGCCTGTAAACTGCAGCCTCATATTATGAGGTTTAATCTTTTTATAAGCTAGAGCGTAAAACCCACTGCCTTTAGGTGATGGGTAGTTCATAAGATGGCTAGAGCATAGGCAAATCTGCAATTATTAGAATAATGCTAATTGGGAGGTAAAAGTAGATGTTAGAAGCATTAAAAAAAGAAGTCTATGAAGCTAATATGGAACTTGTAGAAAAAGGAATGGTTATCTATACATGGGGTAATGTAAGCGGAATAGACAGAGAAAAAGGACTTGTTGTAATAAAACCAAGTGGTGTTGATTATGACAAGATGACACCAGAAGATATGGTAGTCGTAGATATGGAAGGTAATGTCGTTGAAGGCAAGTATAAGCCATCATCAGACACAGCAACACATCTTGTATTATATAAGACATATAAAGACATTGGTGGTGTTGTGCATACACATTCAACATGGGCAGTAACATTTGCACAGGCAGGACTTGATATACCGGCATTTGGAACTACACATGCAGATTACTTCTATGGAGATATTCCATGTACAAGAGATCTCACAAAAGAAGAGATTGAAGAAGCCTACGAACTTAATACAGGTAATGTAATTGTTGAGACAATAGGTGATGCAGATCCTATGGCAATTCCTGGAATTGTAGTTAAGAATCATGGACCATTTGCATGGGGAAGAAGTCCAAAAGGTTCTGTATATAATGCAGTAGTGCTTGATAAAGTAGCAGAGATGGCATATAAGACAATGACACTTAATCCAAGAGTAAAGCGAGTTCCACAGTATCTTCTGGATAAACACTATTTTAGAAAACATGGTGCGAATGCATACTATGGACAGGGTTCGGAGGATCATTAATTATTAGAATACATAACCAGACATTAAAATGTAAAAAAATCATACAAAAAATGATTTTTAAATATAAACTATATGAACATTGGGGTCGTATAGTGATATAGTTTAGCTAGTAAACTAATTAATAGCATAACTAACAGCATATTTTTAGGAGGAAAAGGATAATGAGATTTTTCGTAGACACAGCAAAAATTGAGGACATTAAAAAAGCTAATGAGATGGGAGTAATCTGTGGGGTAACAACTAACCCATCACTTATAGCAAAAGAGGGCGGAAGAAGTCAGGAAGAAGTATTAAAAGAGATAGCTTCAATTGTAGACGGACCAATTAGTGGCGAAGTTAAAGCTACAACAGTTGACGCCGAAGGAATGATAAAAGAAGGACGAGAGATTGCAAAACTTCATAAGAACATGGTAGTTAAGATTCCTATGACAGTAGAAGGTCTTAAAGCAGTAAAAGTTCTCTCAGCAGAAGGAATCAAGACAAACGTAACATTAATCTTCTCAGCTAATCAGGCATTACTAGCAGCAAGAGCAGGAGCAACATATGTATCACCATTCCTTGGAAGACTTGATGATATATCACAGCCGGGTATTGATCTTATCAGAGATATTGCAGAGATATTCAGTATTCATGGAATTGAGACACAGATTATAGCAGCAAGTGTTCGTAATCCAATTCATGTAACAGACTGTGCATTAGCAGGAGCAGACATAGCAACAGTTCCATACAAAGTTATAGAACAGATGACACACCATCCACTTACAGATCAGGGTATTGCAAAGTTCCAGGCAGATTATAAAGCTGTTTTTGGAGAATAATTGATTTAAACTATTGAAGAAAGCTGTTGATATGTGATAGACTTAAATTCGGTAAAATTGTAACCTTTGCGGTTTAGGAGGAAAATAGAATGAATAATATCGATACTATGTCAGTTAATGCTATTCGTGTTCTTGCAGCAGATGCAGTACAGAAAGCTAACTCAGGACATCCAGGACTTCCACTTGGCTCTGCAGCCATGGCGTATGAACTTTGGGCAAAACATATGAAACACAACCCACAGTCACCAGAATGGGCAGACAGAGACAGATTTATCTTATCAGGTGGACACGGTTCAACACTACTATATTCATTACTTCATTTATTTGGATATGGTAACTTATCAGTAGAAGATTTGGCACAGTTCCGTCAGGACGGATCACTTACACCCGGACATCCTGAATATGGTCATACAGTTGGTATTGAAGCAACAACAGGACCTTTAGGACAGGGTATGGCTATGGCAGTAGGTATGGCTATGGCAGAGAGACACCTTGCAGCAGTATTTAACAAAGAAGGATATCCTGTAGTAGATCACTATACATATGTACTTGGTGGTGACGGATGTATGATGGAAGGTATCTCATCAGAAGCATTCTCACTTGCAGGTACACTTGGACTTGGTAAATTAATCGTATTATATGATTCTAATAAAATATCAATCGAAGGAAGCACAGATATAGCATTCACAGAAGACGTTAAGAAACGTTTTGAAGCATTTGGTTTCCAGACATTAGTAGTAGAAGATGGTAATAACTTAGAAGAAATCGGTAAAGCAATCGAAGAAGCTAAAGCTGATACAACACGTCCTACAATGATTACAGTAAAGACTAAGATAGGTTATGGCTGTCCTGCAAAAGAAGGAAAAGCAAGTGCACATGGTGAACCACTTGGTGTTGATAATGTAAAAGCACTTAAAGAGAACCTTAACTGGCCATCACAGGAACCATTCTATGTTCCAGAAGAAGTATATGATAACTATAGAAATATTGCAAAAGAGAATGCAAAAGTTAATGATGCATGGAATGCAATGTTTGAAGAATATTGTGCTAAGTTCCCTGAGATGAAAGAATTATGGGATACATACCATGATGAAAATCTTGGTGAAAAAGTACTCGATACAGAAGATTTCTGGGCTTATGAAGATAAAGCAGAAGCAACAAGAAGTCTTTCAGGTAAGATGATCAACAGAATTAAGACAAAGATGCCTAACTTAATTGGTGGTTCAGCGGATCTTGCACCATCAACTAAGACATATATGTCAGATATGGGTGACTTCTCAAAAGAAAACTATGCAGGACGTAATCTACACTTTGGTGTAAGAGAAGCAGCTATGACAGCTATTGGCAACGGACTTATGCTTCATGGTGGATTAAGAGCATTCGTATCAACATTCTTTGTATTCAGTGATTATGTAAAACCAATGGCAAGACTTTCATCACTTATGGAACTTCCTCTTACATTTGTACTTACACATGATAGTATTGGTGTTGGTGAGGACGGACCTACACACGAACCAATTGAACAGCTTGCTGAGTTCCGTTCAATGCCTAACTTCACAGTATATAGACCATGTGATGCAACAGAGACAGCAGCAGCATGGTATTATGCAGCAACATCTAAGAAGACACCTACAGCTTTAGTACTTACAAGACAGAACCTTCCACAGATTCCTGGTTCATCAAGAGAAGCATTAAAAGGTGCTTATGTAATTGCTGATTCAGCTAAAGAGACACCAGATGCAATTATTATTGCTACAGGTTCAGAAGTATCACTTGCAATAGAAGCAAAAGCTCTTCTTAAAGAAGAAGGAGTAGATGTAAGTGTTGTAAGTATGCCATCAATGGATGTATTTGAAGAACAGTCAGCAGAATATAAAGAATCAGTATTACCATCAGCAGTAAGAAAGAGAGTAGCAGTAGAAGCACTTTCAGACTTTGGATGGGGCAGATATGTAGGACTTGATGGAGCATATGTTACAATGAAAGGCTTTGGAGCAAGTGCACCAGCAGCTACATTATTTAAGAAATTCGGATTTACAGCAGAGAATGTAGCTAATACAGTAAAATCCATATTATAATATAGATAAAAATAATACTAAAAACGCAGGTTACAATTTAATTTGTGCCTGCGTTTTTTAGATAGTATAAATAAATGCTCTATATTTGATAATAAATCATCTTTTTCAAATGAGAATATTTGAAAAACAGCAAATGATTTTGCAAAAAATAAACAAGTGCAATTAAGCCTTGGCAACGATTTTACAGTTAATTCGTATGCAAACTATATTGGTGGAGATATATGCGATTATTTTGAACGGTAAGAATCTACTTAAATGGAAACAAAAAAGTTTCTATTTAAGTAGATTTACTTTTTAGTAATAAAGGTGTATTATAAAATACGGTAATACGGTAATATCTTAAAAATCAAAAACATGGGGGACAGAGAGATGAAAAAGAGATGTAGAATATTATCAGTACTCTTATTTACAGTAGTGATGATGCTTACATGTGCTATGCCGTTACGGGGAATACAGACGGTAAGTGCAGCAGGAAAAGTGGATCAGAAAGTACTTGAGGCACAGAAGTGGCTTAACAGAACCTATTCAGGAAAATATTGTTACAAAACAATACCTGAAGATGGACATACGGGTAATAAAGTAGTAACAGCGCTTACACAGGCGCTGCAGATAGAACTGGGATTTGGAAACAGTTCAACAGGTAATTTTGGCAACGGAACAATGAGTAGGTGTCCGACCATATCAATGAGTAATCCAGGTAATAACAAAAACATAATAATAATACTGCAGCATGCACTGTTCTGTAAGGGATATGGGGAATATGACGATTACGGAACATTCGGACCGCAGACATCTGCAGCAGTAAGAAGAGTACAGTCGGATGCAGGACTTGATGCAACGGGAACAGTAAGTCCGATGCTCTTTAAGGCAATTCTTAATACGGATGGACTTGTGTTAAACAGGACACAGGGAGATCCAACAGTCAGAACAATTCAGCAGGCATTAAACAGAAAATATAACAGTTACTTCGGCATAAAACCATGTGACGGAGTATATGGAAGATCAACCAACCAGGCACTTATATATGCGCTTCAGGCGGAAGAGGGAATGGACACACAGACAGCCAATGGTAACTTTGGCAATGGAACAATATCAAGATGTCCGTCGCTGACATATGGCGATACAAGGAGTAACTATGTAACACTTCTACAGTATGCACTCTACTGCAACGGATATAATCCGGGTGCATTTGACGGAGTATATTCAGCAGAAGTTAAGCGTCAGGTGGCAAAGTTCCAGAGATTCATGTGTCTTAATGAGACTGGTGATGCGGACAGGGGAACATTAATGTCACTGTTTACAACATGTGGTGATACAACAAGAAGTGCGCAGGCATGTGATACAAGCACAAGACTTGACAGTGCCAAGGTAAAGACACTTAAGGACGCAGGATACAGTTATGTAGGAAGATATCTTACCAATTCAAAGAGTGGCAAGCTTGATAAGAAGATGACTACAGAAGAAGTAAAGACAATACTTGACGGTGGACTTAAGATATTCCCTATATATCAGACATACGGAGGGGAGGCTGCGTATTATACGGCAGAGCAGGGCAATGAGGATGCAGTAAGTGCCGTAACAGCAGCTGTGAATCTTGGAATACCATCAGGAAGCACAATATATTTTGCAGTTGATTATGATGCATATGACTATCAGGTAACAGAGAACATAATTCCATACTTTGAACAGGTAAGCAGCAGGGTAAAGGCACTTAACGAAGGCTACAGCGTAGGAATATATGCACCACGAAATGTGTGCAACAGGGTATATCAGAAAGGATATGCGAAATACTGTTTTGTAAGTGATGCATCCAAGGGATACAGCGGCAACCTTGGATATCTTATGCCGGCAGCATGGACATTCGACCAGTATAAAACAGACATAACCATAGGAAGCGGCAGTGGCAAAGTAAGTATAGACAAAGTGGCATATTCTGGAAGAGATGCAGCAGTATCATGCATGGATGACACACGAATAACAGAAGAACTGTCAAATCAGCCGTCACAGCCACAGACAAACAGTTACTGGGCAGATCCGGTTAACCTTGCCACAGGAGCGCATGATATAGAACATGAGCTTATAAGTGTAAACGGAGCGCAGAATGTTGGAATAACTCTCTCCTACAGTTCCGCAGGAACAGGAAAGGGAATATTCGGAAGAGGATTCTCATGGAATTATGAGAGCAGAACAGAAGAAAAAGACGGAAAACTGAGAGTATACAGAACACCATCGTCATATACGGAATATGAGAAACAGGAAGACGGAACATATATATCAGCAGTTCAGGGAAGAAGCAGGGAGAAGATAACAGCCACAGAAGAAGGAGGATATCTTCTTGATACAGGTTCATCACAGTATATATATGACAGCAATGGAAGGCTCATCAGAGAGAAGAATGCAGAAGGACTTGAAGTAATAATAACATATGCAGACGGCATAACTCAGATAGAGGACGGTTCATCAGGGCAGAAGATAACACTCACACACAACAGTGAAGGACTTGTCACACAGGCAGAAGACGGATGTGGCAACAGAGCTGTACTCACATACGGAAGTGACGGAACACTTACGGGAATAACGACACCGGACGGATACACAACACATTATACATATGATGAATATACGAGAATAACATCTGGAACAGACGGAGAAGAAGTATGCTATTTTAAGGACAGCTACGACAGCCTTGGACGTATCATAAAACAGGAAGATGCACAGTCAGGCGTAACATATTTTGAATATGACGACAGTGCATGTGACGGAACAACCACAGTAACTGTTACAGACAGGGAAGGCGGAGTAAAGAGCTATGTGTACAGTCCGTTAAAACAGCTTCTCTCAGAGACAGACCAGAACGGAAATACAGTAAGATATACATATGACAGTGAAGGAAGACTTGCGGCTGTAACCGATGCGGCAGGAAACAGTGTGATAAAAGAGTATACGGAAGATGGACTTCTTAAGACACAGACAGCATCAGACGGAGCAGAAACGAAATATGAATATGATGACAGCGACAATGTTACATGCATAACATATCCTGACGGAGGAACAGTAAGATATACATACGATGATTATGGAAGAAGAAAGACAGTAACAGACCAGAGAGGAACAGTAACAGAGTATGTCTATAATGAAAAAGGATATCTCGCAGAGACGGTAACCGGAGACAGGGTAACAGAATATACCTACGAAAACGGACAGGTTAAGACAGTTAAGGATCCGGAAGGAGCAGTGATAACAACCACATATGATGCAGCCGGAAGTGTTACAGGGACAACAGATCCGCTCGGCAACACAGTTGCGCAGACAGTCACACCGTCACAGAGAGTAAAGAGCATGACAGATGCTCTCGGATATACATCATACTATGAATACAACAGTCGTGGAGAGATAACAAAAGAGACAGATCCGGAAGGCAACAGTATCACATATACATACGACGGCAACGGCAACCTTAAGACCAAAAAAGACAGGAACGGTGCAGTAACAGCATATGAGTATGACAGGGAAGACAGACTTGTAAAGACAACATATCCTGACGGAAGTAAGAGCAGTATTACATATGATCCGGCTGGAAGAGTCATAAGGATGCAGGACAGCGAAGGCGGCATAACAGAATACGAATATGACAGTACAGGAAGCATAACATGTGAAAAAGGACCTGAAGGAAAGACAGTAAGATATACATACGACAGTACAGGAAGAAAAAAGAGTGTAACAGACAGTGACGGACATACAACGTCATACAGTTATGACAAAGCCGGAAGAATGATATCACAGACAGATCCGGACGGAGGAGTAACAGAATATACATACAGTACAGCAGGAGATCTTCTTGCCCAGACAGATGCACTTGGAAGAACAACACAGTATACATATGATGCATACGGCAACTGTACATCAGTGACAGATGCACAGTCACACACATCATATACAGAATACGATCTGTGCGGAAGAATAACAAAAAGCACAGA
>NZ_JAHLQC010000009.1 GCF_018918265.1 Falcatimonas sp. MSJ-15 | reverse complement strand
ATTTCATAATAGCATTCTTATGGGGTAAGGGGAACTATACCCTTTTTTATGTAATATAACTACTATTACATCCATAAGCAAAAGGACGCATGAAAAAACTCTCGTTTTTTCACACGCCCCTAAAGATATAAAGAACTTATTGTTTTGAAACACTTACAGATTAATCTGCATTTTGAGGAACATATACTACTATTTTCCCATCATTCCATCCACATGGCCAGCCACCTAGTTTATATGCTTTAAACAAACTCTCAAAAAAAGGATTCTGTTTTCCACAAACTAGTCTGCTTTTTACACATAATCTAATCTCATATTCAATTTCATCAATTACATCAGAATCGTCTATAGAATAGTTTTCTCCTATCTTTGGTATATCTACATTATTTATAATATTAGAAAGTTCTGCATAATTATCAGATTGAAATACTATTTCCCATATTTTTGCCATATTTTCCTCTAATATATCAACCCACGACAATCCATCTAAATCTTCATAATCATAAAATACTTCAAATGCATTCTCATAAGCTTGGTCATAATCGTTAATAACTTCGTATTCTTCTTTGTTTATCTCTATATTCTCTTTCCAAAAAAACATCTCATTAATTTCTTTTTTTGTTTCTTCTAGTAATTCATAATTAATATCCATATCTTTCTAACATCCTCCTTAAAAAGTCTTCTGTTCTAACACTTGCATCAATTCCATATATTTTTTCGCAAATATCACTTATATTACTATTACTGGGTGTAGGTGCATAATCCTTCATATAAATTGGTGTACCATTTTGCATCATAGTTTTAGCTGACTGTTGTAAAGCATATACCTCTTGCTCTAGCTCTGGAACGCTTTTATTTATATCCATTTCATTTAATCGCTCTAAAATTACATTTGAATATTGCTCATGCCCCCCTGATGCCTTGACATTGGGCTCACTCCACCACTTTTACGATTTCTCAAGAAAATACCATTACTTGCATCATCTAAATCTATGCCTATTTTTTCAAAATAGGATGATTTTTGAATTCTTTAGGAATTATATGTTGAGCTTGATAGCCTGCTCTTGATGTATTAGGGTCTAGTCGCATCTCTTTAAATAAGTTTTCTCCCAATTTTTTTGAACTTCCACCAGTAACAACACCTTCTGTACCTGGAATCAAACGTTTAGTATTCCCACTTATTGCATCAGTATCCCCATCAGCTTCTGCCCCGGTCTCACACTTGTACCCACTCGGATCCACATACATCACCGGATTGTTCGCACAGAATGCATACAGGTTCAGTCCATCACCTCGGTATTCATCTTCCTGTATGAAGCGGCTGAGTTTTGGATTGTAGTATCGTTTTCTAAGGTAATACTGCTCTGTAGCCTTATCATAAGCTTCACCATTGTAGGTATAACGGTTCGGAATGGTTTCACTGGAACTTATTATACTGCCGAATGCATCATAAGCATAGCAGTTTACCACATTTCCTGATTCATCTGTGATATATTCCACGTCCATTCGCTCATTGCCATGATAATAATGGTATGACGAAGTGAATGCATTGGCTGTATCTGCAGATTCCCTGATATCCTCACTTGCTGCGATACCCATTCCGCGGATGATTCTCTTCCTTACCCTGCCGTTCCCGTCAAACTCGGTTACATTATTCCAGCCGTCTGTGATAAAGCCGGTATTGCTGCCGTTCTCGATCAGGGCGAAGCGTAAGCCTTCTCCATCATAGAAATTCTGCTGTACAAGTCTTTCTGCCTCTTCTTCTCTTCCCCTGATAACATCAGTCTGGATGCACTGGTGGAAGTCGTTGTAGAGATACTGTCTGCAGAGATCTGTACTTTGTTCCTTAATCAGGCTGCCCTGAAGGTCATACTGGTAGGTCGTGATATCTGCTTCCGGCAAATCCGGGTTTGTCGGGTTCTTTATTGTGCTGTTTTTTACACTCTTCTGCATCAGGCGGTTGCGCTCATCATACAGATAATCCTCCACATAACTCTGTGTCTGCTTCTGTATGCGGTTGCCGTTGTGGTCATACTGATAGCTGTATGAAAGTAAACTGTTTCCATTCCTGTCTCTGGTTTCCATGGATGCGAGATTGCGTTCTGTGTCGTAGGAATATAAGGTATAACAGTTACATTATTTTTATACATAATCTTCTAATTTTTCAATAAAATACTCTTCAAAATTGTCTGCTTTTTCTACAATTTTTCCATTATCTAGCCAAGACCATGTTACAATTTGCCCCTTGTTCTCTTTCAATGTATCAATACAAGTTATATAGTCACCATCATACTCAATAACAACTAAGTTGTTAGGCATTCCTTTTTTTCGATACTCTGAAGTCATTAAAGATACTGTACACATATCTATATTGCACTTCTTTGATTCAATACCAAAATAATCAAAATTCTCCATACCACCAGACCCATATTTTAACAAAAAAAACTTATAATCCTCTGGTAATTTAACTTCAAATTTTTTTTCAAATTGTAATATAAGGTTTGTGTTATCCTTTTGTGGCATATCAAAAATTTCATTTAGCTCCACACCTTCATCTAAACATACTTGTTCAAGTAAATCACTAAATCTTTTATATGTGTCCATACTTTTCTTAACTCCTATCTTGCACATTTGCCTGTTTTTTCGTTTTTATCTACTTCTTCTATACGTTTTTTCCAATATTCGCTTCGAAATTTTTCATATTGCGCATTTAAATCCAAATCATTTCTAAAACTTTCTCCTGACTCTATTGACCCATGAAGTTGTTTTGAATATTTATCATGCATGCTACCCATCATTTCTATCATCGCTCCTGGTTCATTTTGTGTTATATGATGTAACTCTATCCACATATCATCTGTTCCAAAAGGAACTCTACCTAAGTGTGCAAGTGCTCTGTTCGACAATCCTTTGGTATTAATAGGATTTGATGAAACATAATCCCAATCAATATCATTCATCTGATATACAGTTCTATCAATACTATTTACACTAACTCTTGAATAAACAGTTCCTTCTATATAAATTTTATCATATTTTTTGCTTAATATTGGAAATCTTTCTTTAAAATCAGTATTATCTATAATTATTATATTAATAACATTATCTTTCTTTGCATACCCACTCGGATCCACATACATCACTGGATTGTTCGCACAGAATGCATACAGGTTCAGTCCGTCACCTCGGTATTCATCTTCCTGTATGAAGCGGCTGAGCTTTGGATTGTAGTATCGTTTTCTAAGATAATACTGTTCTGCAGCCTTATCATAAGCTTCACCATTGTAAGTATACCGATTTTGAATGGTCTCTTTGGAACTTATTATACTTCCGAATGCATCATAAGCATAGCTGTTTACCACATTTCCTGATTCATCTGTGATATATTCCACATCCATTCGCTCATTGCCATGGTAATAATGGTATGACGAAGTGAATGCATTGGCTGTATCAGCAGATTCCCCGATATCCTCACTTGCTGCGATACCCATTCCGCGGATGATTCTCTTCCTTACCCTGCCGTTCCCATCAAACTCGGTTACATTATTCCAGCCGTCTGTGATAAAGCCGGTATTGCTGCCGTTCTCGATCAGGGCAAAGCGTAAGCCTTCTCCATCATAGAAATTCTGCTGTACAAGTCTTTCTGCCTCTTCTTCTCTTCCCCTGATAACATCAGTCTGGATGCACTGGTGGAAGTCGTTGTAGAGATACTGTCTGCAGATATCTATGCTTTGCTCCCTGATCAGGCTGCCCTGAAGGTCATACTGGTAGGTCGTGACAGCTTCGGGGACTGCTTCCGACGAATCCGAATTTATCAGTTTTGCATATCCTTTCTTATATATTTAACAATTTTTCTAATTCATTCATATTCTCGCTAATCTCCATCTCGATTTTACGAATATTAGCCATAATCTCTGATGTTGATGGATATTCCACAGGCACATATTCAATTTCTTTATATTTATTGATACTGAGATCATAGTCATTATCCACAATATCCTTTTTGGAAACCATGAATGATTTTTCTGTACGTTTTCTTTCAATTTCTTTATCTAGATTACGGAATCTCTCTATAATATCCGGTATATCATTATCTGCAATCGGAGTACGCTTATCATCAAGACTAAATCCATCTGCTGTCATATCATAGAACCATACATTATCAGTTCCACCATGTTCTGTTTTTGTGAATATAAGAATAGCTGTCGAAACTCCTGCATACGGTTTAAAAACACCCGAAGGCATTGAAATAACTGCCTCTAATCTTTGATTTTCAACAATTTCCTTTCTAATATCCTTATGTGCTTTAGATGAACCAAACAATACTCCATCAGGAACAATGCACGCACATCGTCCACCAACTTTAAGTATTCTAAGAAATAATGTAAGAAACAATAATTCTGTTTTCTTTGTCTTACATACTTTAAGCAGATCACCTGATACTGATTCTGCATCAAGACTTCCTTTAAATGGCGGGTTTGCTAATACTAACGAATACTTTTCCTTATCTTGATTCTGATCTGATAAGCTATCCCTATATTCAATATATGGATTATCAATTCCATGTGTCATCATATTCATAGCACCAATACGAAGCATTGTCCTATCCATATCATATCCATAAAACATATGATTCATATAATGGTCTTTCTTCTTCTTATCAAAAAAGATTTCTTCTTTTTTCTTTTCTTTTAAATATTCTCCTGATGCAACCAAAAATCCAGATGTTCCACAAGCAGGATCACAAATCACTTCATCGCTTGCCGGATCCATCATTTCAACCATCATCCATATATTTTGAATAGGCACTATTCTTATCACTGTGTAATGCCTTAATAAATGGAAATACCCACTCTTGCATTACAGAATACATTCTATCAGCTGGAAAATCATGGAACACTGACCATTTAAGTTGTGAGCCTTCAATAGTTCTTTCGCCAATCTTTACTTCCTCTGAAAAAATACTCTTATATGGAAGACCAAGCATTGCACTTTCTTTTGCTTTCGTATTATCTGAATCATCCAAATCATGAATAAACATAAGATATGTTATCTGTTCAATTACTTCAAGAGGATTAACCAGTCCTCATGCTGCAAATGTATCCCATAGACTATCAATTTTATTTTTTAATTCACCTGTAATCATCTAATCTATTCCTCCATTTTCCACACATATTTTGTGTAACGGCCTCCGCCAATTTTCTCTATTTTTTTATTTTTTAACAAATCACTCAAAGTTCTCTGTATCGTAGTATCACTAATATCAGGATTCATATTCATTAATTCAGTCTTTGTAATTGGACCAATATGATTCTTAATTACCTCCTGAATACGGTCTGTTTTAGTAATTCCAGGATCTGTAAGCAATTTTACTCTCGATTCAAATTCCTTATACGCACTTACAATAACGCCAAGCATATAATTTACAAATGGCTTATAATCGTTTTCATTCTCATGCCAATTAACAGAACTGTCCTGAAGTGCTTCATAATAAGTTTCTTTCGACTCTTCTATTATCTTTTCAATACTAATATATTTACCAACTATAAAACCTGACTGATATAGTAAAAGCAATGTAAGTAGTCTGCTAATTCTTCCATTACCATCATTGAATGGATGAATACTAAAAAAATCCAAAACAAACATCATATCAAGCAATAACGGATCAACTTCCCCTTTTGCTTCACGAAATGCCAAACACAAAGCATCTATCGAATCTGGTGTTGCCCATGCTGGGACCGGTCTAAAGCGAATTTTCTCGTTTCCATCTTTATCCATCTCACGAATAACATTGTCTGAATTTTTAAAAACTCCTCCTTCTACACTTCCAAGAAATTTATACAAATCTCTATGCAGTTGTAAAAGATAATTAGCATTAATCGGAATATAATCATAGTTTTCATGAATCGTATTAAGCACATCTCTATATCCAGCAATTTCCGATTCATCACGATTTCTAGGAGTTGTCTTCGCCTGTACAAGATTTTTCAACCTGTCATCAGCTGTAGAAATGCCCTCAATTTTATTAGAAGCTTCTGTACTTTGAACTTTGGCAATTTCCATCAGTTCATTAAGTTCATCTTTGTGCGTCTCAATAAATAGTCGCTGTTCACCTTTATATTCATTAATAAGCGTAAGTTTTTTAACTATTTCTGGTGTTAACAGTTTTTGCCATTTTTTTCTGTAGTTATAGTCTCTCATTCAATCACCTCATTTCCAATTTTAATTTAGTCATTTGCGTTTAAAATGACTAAATTGAACAATGGATGACATAATTAAAAATATGAGTTTTTAAATGTCCTTTTTCGAAAAAATATATAAAAACAAAAAGTAGCCAAAAACATCTCTTCATTCCATACTTAACGTTTTTGACCACTTTTAATAATATGTATTTTGATTTTTCTACAATGTTTTTAGTTTAATCTTTTATTGTACTATTCTTTTATTATACATTATAGATTATAATGCTTTTTTAATCGCATCTAGTAATTCATCGTATGTCTCAAATGCTTCAAGATCAGGATTATCTTTCTTAATCTGTTCTGTACTCTTGAATAAGAATCCTGCCTTACTTGCTCTTATCATTCCAAGATCATTATGACTGTCACCACTTGCGATTGTCTCAAAACCTACTGACTGTAATGCCTTAACTGTTGAATACTTAGAATTCTCAACTCGCATCTTAAAGCCTGTAATCTCTCCATTTTCTGCCACTTCAAGTGTGTTACAGAAGATTGTTGGCATACCAAGTTTCTTCATAAGTGGTCCTGCAAACTGTGAGAATGTATCACTTATAATAATTACCTGTGTTATACTTCTTAATTCATCAAGGAATTCTTTTGCTCCCGGAATTGGATCAATCTTAGCTATTGTATCCTGGATCTCTTTTAATCCAAGACCATGCTCTTTTAATATTCCAAGTCTCCATTTCATTAACTTGTCATAATCTGGTTCGTCCCTTGTAGTTCTTGTAAGTTCTGGAATTCCGCTTTCTTTTGCAAATGCAATCCATATCTCTGGTACTAACACACCTTCAAGGTCAAGGCATACAATATTCATATCCATTTTTCATCCTCCTGATATTCACTTTGATATTTTATCTGTTTATTCTATTACAGTATATCATACTAATATCAGTAAATCACTATTTTTTTCTTTTATTACTTATATACTTTTATTTCCATTAGATAATCACCAAACGGAAATGCTAAGATAATATAGTGATTTTTACAAAATATCCTTTCTACTTCTTACTTCCCCATGCACATACATTATCTCCAAGTGCTGAGAATGTCATAACTAACTTATGTTTGCCGCCTTTATATGTCTTCTCATTAGCCATCTCAATGAACTTACCTGTATATGTCACTTTGTCGATTGTAATACTCATATTGGATGTTCCTTTTTCGTATGTCCATGTTCCTTCTTTGTCACCTGAGACTGAACCATCTTTATTAAGCATTATATTAACAGCTTTTTGATATCCATATTTGCCAAATGTATCTCTCTCCTGATAATAACATGTAGGTACATGAATTACTAACTCATAATCACCTGTCATATCATTAATATCATATTCTTCATTGCTTATAGTCTCACCACTATATTCATAAGGTGCACAGATAAGCCAGCCATCTTCATTCATGAACATCTGCTGTACTCTTACTTGATGTGCTTCAGCATTGCCACTTATTCCATCCGCAAATCTTGAATGATATACACACAATACTTTACCATCTTCTGTCTCTATAACTGAATTATGTCCCTGTGCAACTCGCATCTCATTGCTGCCACTCCACTCATAAGAGCCCATAATTCTTATTCCGTTCTTGGCAAAAAGATTATTCTCATTCTTAGTATATACTGCCGAATTACCAACTTCATCAGTATATGGTCCATATATATTCTCTGAACGGAATATTCTCATCTGGTACCCTCCTGTAGCAGTAAGTCCACCATATGATAAAAATAGATAATAATAATCGCCTTCATGAATTATATATG
This sequence comes from Falcatimonas sp. MSJ-15, assembly GCF_018918265.1. Taxonomy (GTDB): domain Bacteria; phylum Bacillota; class Clostridia; order Lachnospirales; family Lachnospiraceae; genus Falcatimonas. The sequence continues at coordinate 150,611 of NZ_JAHLQC010000009.1, read as the reverse complement.
AGCCTTCACCTGATACAGTGAATCCACCTGCAATCTTATATCCATAATAGGCATCTGACTGATTAGCTACTGTCTCATATGTACATGTATAATCTCTAAATCCTGTTGTCTTATCAAGTTTTAGTATATATATTCCGCCAAACCATGAACCAAAAGACATCCAAAGATCTCCATTTTCATCATATTTTACACATGGATCTATCGCATTAAGTTTAGTATTAGTAGTTGACTGATATCTTGTAAGATCTGCTCCCTCTCCAAGCACTTTATAGACATCTGTAAGATTAGGATCGTGATTCTCTCCAAATCCTGAATATACAACTGGTCCAGCATATTCATAAGGTCCTTCTATGCTATCTGCTGTAAGCATCACTATAACTGAATTATAATCACTTCCATTAACACTCATATACATACAATATTTGCCCATATCTTCATTATAGATGACATCTGGTGCCCATAGATTACCACCAAGTTCCGGATTATTATCTGTCTTACAATATTCAGCCCATTCTTTACCAAAAAGTGTTCCATAATCATCATTAATATTCATTGTAAATGTCTCCCAATTCATGAGATCATCACTTTTTGCCCAGGCCATATGTGAACCAAAGAGATAATAATGTCCATCTGCATATACTACTGACGGATCATGAACTGATACTCTTTTATATGTAACATCAACAGCCTCTTCATCTGCAAGAGTTTCTACCTGACTTAAGACTGCAGGTGTTGGTCTTTCTGTTTCATTTTCATTCTTAACTGATTCCATCTGAGATGATTCCCCCTGTATATCATTATTTTTATTGTTGCACCCTGTCAATGCTATTGATGTCATTAACAGTACTGCTGCTGTCAATATAGTTTTGTTTATTTTAATCATATTAATTACCTACTTTTCTTAGATTATAATAGTAACTGACATTAATAGAATTACTAAATTGAATCTAAATCAAATATTCGTTCTTATCATCAAAATCATTATATATAAGCCTTAGTATATCTATCTGACTACTCCTACTGGCAAGCCTGTGGGGTTCTTACTGCCAAGTTTAGCCTGTAATCGTACACCATATGAATATTCCATAGGTTTTAGAATACAGGTATAAGTCTGTTTGAGTAAGGACTTCTATAATATAAAACAGGGAAGAGTACCGTTCTGTAGGTACTCTCCCCTGCTTATGCTATATATATCTTCCAAAATACTATGCATCTGATACTACATATATCACATTTATACCATGCATTCGATACTACATATATCACATTTATACCATGCATTCGATACTACATATATCACATTTATGCCATGTATCTGATACTACACATATCACATTCATATCATGCCTCTGATATTACACATATCACATTCATATCATGCCTCTGATATTACACATATCACATTCATATCATGCATCTGATATTCTACACATACTCTGCATCTATTTAGAAGATATTCTACATATTAAGAAGTAAATCAGATCGTGTCACTCAATAATAACTTCTAATTATTCACCAATATTAAGTTCAATACCAATCATTGAATATGCTTCTTTTGCTGCCTCAAGTGCTTCTTTGTTAGCTTCTACACCTTTTTGTTCAAGTTCATCTACAAAGTCATTAGCATTCTTGCCTTCAAGTCTTACCTGATCTTCTACACCAAGTGTATCACCAACTGCGAAATATGATGTTGATAAGAAGCTTGAGAATCCAGGAATCTGACAGTCACCGAATGGAATTGCATTCTTACAGTTTGCAAAGAAGTCATCGAAGTATTTACCATACTTAGTATCTTCATCAGCTGTTACAAGTGCTTCATTGTTAACTGGATCATTTACTGAGTCATATTTTCTTGTCTTAGCTGTTGGATAGAAGCTCTGCTGGAATTCTTCCCAGATGTCTGCATCTGTTGTGATTGGACATGGCATTGCCTGTCTGTAAAGTGGGTTCTCAGCATATGTTGTTGTATCCTGGTATGCTTTAAGTTTTGCTTTCCAGCCGTCTACACCCCAGCCCATCCATTTAAGGAGTTCGTATGCTTCTCTTGGATGTTCTGTTAATGATGAGATACCACCAAAGTCAAGTACACCGAATGTATATCCGCTTTCACCGATTGGTGTTGTATAAGGTACCCATTCCATACCTCTTTGTCTATATTCTGGTGTATCGAATAAGTTAAGATATGTCCACCATGCATCAAGCTGATATCCAAGTTTACCTGTATATGCAGCCCACATTGTTCTGTCGCCTGTCCATGCTTCCATCTCATCTGTATCACCAAATGGTGCATGATATTTACCATTTACAAGTTCAGCCCACTGGTTAACACCTTTTGCCCATGAATCCATGTTGTACTGTTTGCCATCCCATCCGAATTCACCAATACAATTCTTATCACTTGCAACCGGACAATATGTAATTATTGAATGGAACTGGTTGAATCCATATGTTCCTGCATCTGTATTAGTAGCTGCCTTGAATGAATCAATCATCTCATCCCATGACCAGCTTGTACTTGGTGCTTCAAGGTTTAATGTCTCAAGTACGTTAAGATCACAGTAGATTGCATCTGGGAAGAACTTAATAGGAGTTGCTAACTTCTTATCTGTTCCATAATATCCAAGTTTTGCTGAATTAATTGTTGGAAGAATATTCTCATTCTCAGGATCGTTCTCCCAATACTCTGTCATATCTCCAAGAATTGCATTAGAAAGTGCAAAATCACAGTTACCAAGAATCATCATACAGTCTGGTGTCTGACCTGACTGAACAAGATTTAATAATGTATTGTTATATTCTCCATCTGCTGCATAAGCTTCTGTTTTTACAGTAATATTTGGATATGCTTCCATGAATGCTTCTGCTACAGAATTAACAAGCTCTTCATTATCAAAGTGCATATATGTAAGAGTAATGTTATCAGTTGTCATAGCTGGAAGACCATCAGCACTATCCCCATCTGCTTTTGATTCTTCATTTGCTTTGTTGTCTGCAGGTGCATCGTTGTTAGTTTCTTTTTTGTCTGAACATCCTGCAAGTGTTGAAATACCTAATACCATTGCAAGTGCTGCGCTTAATAATTGTTTTCTCTTCATGATAAAACCTCCCATAAAATATGTTTTTTATAATAAACACTTAATGTATGTTTATTCACCTGTAATACCTGTTCTGTCGATACTCTCAACAAAACGTCTCTGTAAGATAAGATACATAATAAGCAGTGGAAGTATGCTAAGCATTGTTCCTGCCATCTTAATCGATTCATTAATATCAGCCATTCCACTTCCAGCAACTGCTCTCGCATCAGCATAGCTGCTGTCAAAGTTCTTAAGTGCTACAATTAATGATGACCAGTGATAACCTACTGTTTTGCTTGTAAAAGCACCAACTACATATAACTGTGTAAGATATGATTCATTCCAGTACCATACTATTGAGAAAAGAAATACAACAAGTATGGCTGGTGCTGCTGACGGAACTGCTATCTTAAAGAATGATTTTAAGTGTCCTGCGCCATCAATCTTGGCTGCTTCAATAAGTACCTGTGGTATCTGTCTGAAGAACTGGAAGAATATAAGTATATATATCTGTGATTTTAATCCCTGTCCAAGAATTGCCGGTACTATAAAAGCTTTTATTGAATTAACAAGTCCTATCTTAGTATAGAATACATAAGTTGGCATCATTGTTGCCTGTGGTGGAAGTATGAATGAGAAGATTAATAATCCAAGCAGTAATTTTTTACCTTTGAATTCATATCTTGCAAATCCATAACCTACAAGAGCACATACCACAAGATTAATAAGTGTTGGAATTCCAGCTATAAGGATAGAATCCTTGAATGTCTTCCAGTAATTCATGGCTTTAAATGCCTGTTTATAATTACTAATATTAAGTTTGCTTGGAATCCAATTGATTGAAGAATCGAGCAGATCGTTAAGATCCATAAAGCTCTTGCTTATCATATAAAGCACAGGATAGAGATATATGAAACCAATAGCTATAAGTAGTACATATACAAATATCTGCTTACCTACACCCTGTTTGTCTTTTGAACCCCACAGGAATCTTTTTACTTTATATTTAATCTGTTCCCTTTTTAGGAGGGATGAATTATGATGCGTATTTTCTTCTATAACGTTTTTCATTTCTCTTGCCCCTCCTTCTTATTCTTCTCTGAAGTCTCTCCTGCTTCTTGACTTCTCTCATATATTTCTTAACACGTCTCTCATATACATCTTTTCTTCCTGCTATAATGAGTGCAAACAGACCAACTATTGCTGTTATAATTATTGAATAACACCATGCCATAGCTGATGCATATCCATAACCACCTGTTGCTGAAAGCATTGTATCATAGATTAATACGATAAGTGCATTCTGCTCATTGTTAGACATAAATATTATTGTATATACTGCATTAAGTAATATTATTGGTTTAATTGTCGGAAGTGTTATCTTCCAGAAACACTCCCATCCTGAACCACCATCAATCTTGGCTGCTTCATAGAGTGTTGAATCAATCTTTTGTAATGCTGCAAGGAACAGAAGTATCTGTATTCCGGAATACCATAGAAGTGTAATCATATTGCCGAATACATCTGTAACTGAACTTGCAAGCACTTTTGGAAGATATTCTGATAACACCTGATTAATTGTTGTTGTATTAAGCATTGGAACTGTTGCAGCTTCCTGGTCAGCAAGCTGGTTCATTACAGGACCGCTTGCTATGATAACAGGAAGGAAAAATATCATTCGAAATATTCCTCTGCATTTTATTTTACCATTAAGTAACATTGCTATAATAAGTGCAAATGCTACAATAACTGGAACTGATATTATTGTCTTTAGAAGATAACTTTCAAGTCCCATTACAAAATTAGGATCTTTTAAAAACATCTGTGTATAGTTACCAAATCCGATGAATTTTTTAACCATGCCTTGAGGCAGAAGTTTTATTGTATTTAACGAATATATGAATGATTCACATATAGGATATACAACCAGAAGTAAAAATCCTATCAGCCATGGAAGTATAAATATGTATCCCATCATATTTTCACGTTTTCTAAGTTTTCCAGGTTTTACACTTATCTTCTTATCTTGCTGTCTCATTGCACTTCACCTACCTTATATGACATAGCATCTACTGTCTCACCGTATGCTGTCTGCTCTTTATCTGAATAATTAACAAGTATTCTGACACCATTATCATATGTTACTGCCACAACACCATTATCAAGTATCTCATGATTAACTATATATGCACCTGATGTCTTATCATCAATAGCTTTTAACTCATTATATGTATCTATAATTCTGTCTTTGTATGTGCTGTACTTTGATGTATAGATATCACTTGAATTAGTATATATTAATTTTGAAGAATCTTCGTATGTAAGATAATATGAAGGATATATTCCTGTCTCTACAAGTTTTAAAAAGTATTCTCTCTCATTAGCTTCAAAGTTAATATAATCACTATACATTGGAACCATTCCTTTTAGTACTATTGATAAAAAAGGTATGCTCTTATCTGTATAGATAAAATCTGAATCTGATACTGGCATATCAACAAATGCATCTGTATATTTCCAGTATTCTGATATTGGTTCACATAATACAAGATTCATATCTTTATCAAGATTCTCATACATATTTTTATATATGTATTCAGTTGTAAGTCTTGTCTTCATTGTATCACTGATTGTATATGTGAATAATGTATTGCTTATACCTGAAAGTGCAAGGTTATTAAGTCCATTATCAAGCATACTATCTTTTAACTGATTTACATTAAATACTGACTTATCCGGTGTCCAATATACCATCTTTTCATATACACTCTTGTATGTTGATTCTGTATATAGACGCTTATCCATCTTCTTAACTGTATTAAATGTAGTATTACCGGTATCCGGATTAGCTCTAAGTCCATCTGTATATAGATAGAAGTCTATTCCCATATCTTTTGCATCTTTTGCAAGTTTTTTAAGGTCGCTTTTACTTCCTATGCTGCCTTCTGTATCAACTTTAGTTACCGGAATATCATATATTCCGCCGTCCTGCCAGCCTTTGTATAATGAGAATATATTATTAACTCCTTCACTTTGAAGTTCTTTGTATATATCTCTTATATTATCAGTTGTTGTCATTGCTACACTTTTCTTGCTTAATAACCAGTTCTCCACATCACTTCCAAGGAAGTCAAGTCTTATATTGAATGAATCTTCTTTTTCCTGCAACTCACCTTTTTCAATAAGATAATCTCTGTACTTCTCGGCAAGTCCTGTATAATTAGCTTTATCACCATTAACGAACATATATCTTATCTTAATATCATATTGTATTCTGTCTGTTACTTTTGTTACAGAACCACCTGAATTAGATGTTGGCTGTATATATGTTGCTGACTTTCTAAAAGATGATGTAATCCAGTTATAATCTGTATATGCACCATTAGGTGTTGCCATTATTGTCGCTTCTTCTGCACCTGCTTCAATTACTGCAAGATAACCAAGTTTGGCATCTGTATAAACCATACCGAATATTGGTGCAAGTACATTCTCGGAATCGTTATGTGTCTCATATTTATCCCAAAGAAGTGATAATACATAGGATTCACCAATACCTATATCACTTCCATATACTCTTTGTGTATATCCTGAATCAAATCTTCCTTCTTTGTCATCAAGATATATAAGTGCACCATTGCCATCCGGAACGAACATATATCCTTCTTTTTCATCAAGACATGTATTGCCAAGCATTGGGAATACGTATATATTACCAATCTTTACTTTGTCTGATTCTTCATATATTGAGCTTTCAGGGATATATGCTGTGATACTTCCGTCATCATATAATAATACTTCAAGTTCGAATCCAAACTTATAATTAGGATAGTCTATCTTTGCTTTAAATCCACCATCAACATAAGTAACATTTACAGAAGCATTATTAACACCTGCTTTTTTCTGCATTGTATTAGTATCTTCCTGAACTTCTACAACCACACCTGACTGAAGAAAACTTTTCCAAGTATCATTGACATTTTGAAGTTCTGTGGCATCATCTACAACTGATTCCATTATCTCGCCTGTTTTAACATCTCTTACGATAATTGATAATGTATCTTCTTTTAGATACAGTTCATAATTATCATTAGCTGCGACAAGCTTATGTCCTTTTATCTCTTCTTTGTTCTGTGTCTTATCAGAACTTAATTCAGCCTGTGGAGGTGTTATTGTTGCCGCCTCAGCATATGTAATGTTAGTGTTACTTATATGTCCGCCTGCTACGTTCACTCCTGTTATAACAAGCACTACCACAATCATAACACATATTATCGCAATTATTAATTTTTTTCTGTTTTTAACATTCTTAGTTGCCAATGCGATACACCACCTCTCGTACTACAGTTATTACGAAGTCTATAACCTGTGAACATAATACATATAGAATAGATATAAGTAATGCCATTATTAATACTGTAAATGCTGTAATAAATATTGCTTTAATTGTCTCCTTGACGCTGTAATTATTAATCTCTTTAAGTGTTAAGAATAACAATACTACTACCCAGACTGTAATGCACAGATTACCAAACTGGATTATAAATACTTCATTATATGTAAGAACATTACCTACAAGTATACATATTGGTTTGATAAATACGTATGGTGATAAGCAATATGCGTATGCACAATATAATTCTTTGATACTTCCTTCACCATCATTAATTGTTACTACCAGATAATTACATGCTATTAATCCGAAGAATATAACAAGTACTTTACCAATATCTGTTACAAGGTCATATCTGCCTTCTCTTACTGTTTTTAATAAAAATCCCGGATAATACTTGCCAATTATTGAGATTATTATGAATAATACAAGTATTATTGTTGCACATAAAACTGAATTCTTGCCTTCACGTTTTACTGCATAACATCCATCAATCGGATGTCTCATAAAGAACTTTGAATATTTTAATCTGTCTACCAGTTTTATATTCTTAAACTTTTCATATTTACTTACGATATTCCCAAATTTGCCTTTTTTAACGAGCATCTTCCATATCTTAATAAGTATTATTATAAGAATTATAATACCAACAGCTTTTACAAGATTAGATCTTATCCAGACATTTCTTACTTCCCAAAATGCATTGGAATATCCGTCAAAGTCTTTTGATAATCTAGCATATTTTAATGCCTCTTTATAATTCTCTTCCTGATAATATGCTCTTCCTATTGCTTTGTTAGCATAATCAAACAGGCTATTCATCTTAAGAACTTCTGTAAGTGGTTCCTTACTCTGTGTATAACTTCCTTTTGCATATAATTCAAGTGACTCATGAAGTAGATTAGTGAATTCTGTTGGTTCAAATACATGTATCTGTTTCTTATCTGAATCAAGAAGATATACTCTGTCATTATCATCTACTGCTATCGCTTCAACTTTATTACAAAGACCTATTCTCTGACGTCCATCATCACGTCCGCCAAGCATGAAGAGAAGTTCTCCTTCTTCATTGTATTCATATATATATCCGTCTGAATCAGCAACAAGAATATTATTATATTTTCCTGTTGTTACTGCTGCAGGAAGGTCTGCATAATATGGATCTGATGTAAGCATATTATTACCTGCTATGTTAAGTTTTTTAAGGCTTAACGAATCATCACCCTGTGTAACAGTATATATAAGACCGTCATCATCAATCGCCAGATTAGTTGGTGTTGATGGAATATTACTTAACAGTTTTGCTCTCTGTGCATCTGTAAGAATCATTCTTTGTAATATCTCAAAAGGATTAAGTGAAGTATAGTTAGTACCAAAATATCCAAGGAATGATCCACCTTCTACCGGACTTAACTGTACTATACCATTCATATTACCTTCGCAGATAATATACATTGTTCCTGATGAGTTAGCTACAATCTTAATTGGCTTAAATGCCATCGCATCGCCATATATTGGAGATGATGGTTTGCCATATTCGTGAATTACTTCACCATCTTTATTAAATACGAATACTTTACCGGCATCCTTATCTGCTACATATATTGTCTCATCTTCTGTAACATATACACCTGTTGGTGCGACTAATATGCCATCTCCTATTCTTCCAACTTCTTCACCGGCAAGATTACATACAAGAATTGCTTTTGCTCCTGAATCTGCTATATAGAGATTACCACTTTTTGAAAGTGACATATCAACCGGTGTTATAAATGATGTCTCACCAACTTTGGTTATCGCTGAATATGGAGTATATGCTGTCTGTGTCTCCATTACATATCCATATCCATCAACTGTATAAGTCTTATAAGGCGTCTCTGCATTAACTATCACAGGTGTAGTTAAGAATATTAATACTAATGCCGTAACAAGAATTTTTGCTAATTTTTTCATAACTGCCACCCCCTACTTGATGCCTGAATGAGCCATTGTATTCATAAAGCTCTTTCTTAAGATAAGGAAAATTAACAAGTTCGGTATAAACTGTATAAGTATACCTGCTGCCTGAATACCCTGACCTGCTACTGTATTATTCGCATTAGAAAGTGTATTCAGATAAAATGCAAGTGTCTTCATACTCTCATTATTAATATATAGATTCGAACTTTCAACATTAGTCCATACCTGTTGGAATGCAAGAATTACTGTTGTTGATATCGCAGGTTTTATAAGTGGAAGTATAATCTTTCTATATATCTTAAAATCTGATGCTCCATCTATGTATGCCGCTTCTATAAGTGCATCCGGTATCTGGTCAATAAACTGTTTAACAAGGAACAGACCAACCGGCATTGCAAGAAGTGGAAGTATATGTGCAAGATATGTATCCTTAATTCCCAGCATATCAATGATAAGATATCTTGGAATCATAACTGCAACTGCTACAAACATAAGAGCCATATTATTAACTTCAAGTATTGTATTCTTACCTTTAAACTTAAGCTTTGATAATGCATATCCAGCCATTGTTGACATGAATATCGAAGCTATAACTACTACTGCTGTAACAATAATACTGTTGAACACATATCTGCTCATTGGTATATCAGCACTTTGTGAAGCTTTAAATAATTTTGAAAAATTTTCAAGTGTTGGTTTGTGTACCAATATCTGAGGTGGAAATGCAAACAGCTCATCTATTGGCTTAAATGCGTGACAGACGATAAATACGATTGGTATACCCATAAATATCGCAAGTGGTAATAAAAGTATTATTATCTTTATCTGTCCACGTTCAAACTTTTTAGGATTGATATTACTACCTTTATATCCAGCCATGTTTCCTCCTCCTATTTTTCTCTGAATAACTTACCAAACAGTTTTGAGAACACCCATACCATAAGTAACAGTACTACTGATACTGCGGCAGCATAACCCATCTCATATCTGATAAATCCATAATCTTCTATATGGTTAACTATAAGCTGTCCTGCATAGTTAGGTGTCGGGTTCGAGCCTGAGAGCTGAACACCGATTGCACCATTTTGGAATGCACCAACAATTGCCATAACTGCACCGAATAACATCTGTGGCTTCATTGTTGGTATTGTTATATATATAACTTCCTGAAAACGGTTCTTAACACCATCTATTGCTGCTGCTTCATATATCTCTTCATCTGAATTAAGTATACCTGCAAGCATCGCAAGGAAACCAACACCCATACTTGACCATAATGCAACGATAATCATAATTGGAAGAAGATATCTTGAATCAACAAGCCATAATATAGGTTCATCAATAATTCCAAGTTTCATCAGCCAGTTATTAACATAACCCATCTGATCACCTGAGAAGATAATTCTCCAAAGCACAGTCATCGCTGTTGCACCAGTCATACTTGGTGAATAAAATATTATTGTAAGTATTGTTCGTGGAACACTTGTAAGCTGTGAAAGCCCCCACGCAACAATGAATGAAAGTACATATCCACCAGGTCCTACAATAAGTGCATATATTACTGTATTAGGCAGTACCTTCTGCATAAATACATCATCTGCAGTTAAAAGGTTAATATAATTCAAAAATCCTTTGAAAGTAGGCATCTGAATTGTATTAAAACTCGTAAATGATAATCCGATTGCGACAACCATTGGAATGATAATGAATGTAAGAAACATTAACACGTATGGTGCCATGAACCAGTATGCAGAGGAATTGCTTTGCTCTCTTTTAGCTATCTTTGTTCTCTTTCTTAAAGCCACTTTTTCTCCCTCCTACTTACCATTTTTGCTACTTTCGATAATCTCACGAACCTTTTCGATTGTAGGTACGTCATACTCTTTGATAACAGTTTTGTTATCACTGTAGCCGAACTCTTCAAGCTTTCTGTCTGTCTCTTTCTCAATAGTTCTGGCTGCACTGTCAAGACTTTCTCTTATATTCTCACCACTTATAACAACAAGGTTATATGCGTTACTAAGTTCTCGTTCTGTCATATAACTTGCAAGTACTCGTGGAGCTTCAAGTGTCCAGTCTAGTTGTTCTATAATAACTTCTTTATCATCTGTTGACCATGGAAGTTCTGCAAAAGCTTCCATATTAGCTGTATTCCAATAATACTCATCACCATAAGTAATCTGTAATGTCTGACCAAATTCTGCCTGAACTTCTGCACTTGACCACCATTTCATGAATTCCCAGCTCATATTCTCTCGTTCTTCATCCGATTTGAACATTACTGTACTCTCTGCACCGGCTGATGAATAACGTACAACTTCACCTTCATCATTAACGACACCCGGAATAAGTGCTATATCCCATGAACCTGCTATCTCAGGTGCTGCATTACTAAGCAGGTTATATGTTCCGAAGTCTGATATACCAATAGGATAATCTCCATTTCTAAAATGCTGATAGAAGTTAGGTACATCTTTTGGAAGATTATAGATTGTAAATAAATCTGTAAGTTCCTTAAATCCTTCAACAACACTTTCACTATTAATTGCTGAATCAGCTATTGTATCACCATATAATGATGCTCCATGCTGGAATATAATAGGTGTCGTATCAAGGAATGTCTTAGTACCTGTAGTTCTCGCTGTAGGATAATAGAAGTTAAGTCCTCTCATCTGAAGATCAGGTAACATTGCTTTTACATCCTCAAGTGTATCCGGAACTGTAAGTCCTAATTTTTCAAGGATATCAGTTCTATAATATAGTACTGAGAAGTTCATTGTCTCCGGAACTGCATATATTCCATCACCGATTGTCGATGCTAAGAGAAGACCTTCATTATATCTCTCTGCAACTTCTGCAAAATCATCAAATTCACTAAGATCTTTTATCGCTCCTCTTATACCAAGTTCAAATGGTACTGAGTAGTTAATACCTGTTGCTATATCAGGTGAATCTCCTGATGCATTAGCAAGAACTAATTTGTTCTGATCAGGCATAAGTGAAAGATCTACTTTTATACCCGTCTTAGGTGTGAATTCCTTATCAATCATCTGCTGCATAATCTCAAGATGCTGTCTTGAACGGTTAACCCATACCTGAAGATGTTCTTTATCTGTATTACTTGTTGAATATGCCTGTTCTGTAAAAGATGTAAAAAATCTTACTATTGCAAGCCATATTCCTTTGAAAAATCCAACTTTTTTAGGAAGTTTGGATGCTGAATCACTCTGATAAAAATAGATACTGTCTAGTGAAAAATCATTACCATTAAGTGAATCAACAAGGTTTGCAAGGTATTTGTTAACTGAGTTAGTACTTGTCGCAAGTTCGCTTATTCTATATAATAATTCATCAGGATCTTTTGCAAGACTTCTTAACTGTCCTGAAGCAATTGATAATGAAGAAAATGCTGCTATCTTCTTAACTCCCGGATTATACTGCTTAGCTTCTTCCATAACTGCATCAAGTTCATCAGCATATTGTGTTAATGTATCACCAACATCAGGTATATATGCTTCAAGTGAAAAATCTCTATATTTATCTTTGTTAGTACCAACTACCTTAGTTATCTCAAGTGCAAGATCATTAACATCATTCATTACGCTCTCAACAACTTCAAGTGCATGTCTTACCGGTTCCATACTTATTGTAAGTGATATTGTATGTGTTCCCTTTGTAAGTGGTACACTTAATTTGTCACCATTTTCATCTTTTAATGTCAGCATATTATATGTCTTATCATAGTCAAATGCGTAATTATGAAATTCTGTATTAGGATATTCTCCATCAATCTTAATGTTCATAAATACCGGAAAATCCGACTTATCTGACTGACTATAATTAAATGCCATATAATAATTGCCATCACTCAAAGCCTCAAATTCATAAGTGACTGTCTGTCCACCTTCTGAAAATGAACTGCTATCAATCGTATTAAGTGATTTTTCCTTAACATTATAAGGATAGAGATTAGGATTGTATTCACAAGCTGCATGAATCGAAGAATCATTTCTATATGTAAAATCTTCTGCCTGAATCTCTACGAATCCATCACCTTCTGCTGCTTCACTTCCTGAATATTCTTTTATATCAGGCTTTGCACTAAGATATACATTACCAATCAGCACTTCACCTTCTGATATGTCAAATGTAACTTCATTAGCACCTTTTTTTAACTCTATCCCAAGTGCTTCTGTATATCTGTAAGTAGCATCCATTATATACTTGTTCTGCCACTCATACTTCTTATCAGGAATACTTGTTATCTCTTTACCATAACTATCATATGTCTTCTCGCCTGATGACACCCATAAGCTCTCGAATATCTGTCTTCTAAGTTCATAGAATGAATATTCGCCATTAATCTTAACAGATGCTTCAATTGGCAAAATAGAATCGTCAGCTGACAGATAATCAAAGCTCATATAATATATTCCATCCTGTGGTGCATCTACTTTTAATGTAAATGTATCATTAATAACAGCTTTAACAGCCTTATTATCTTTGTCATATCCCATAACATCATCTGTAATCGTTGCTGTACCATCACTCATTATGTCTGCGGCACTGTATATAATCGTATCTCCTGTATATTCGCTATATGTGTAATTAGCACTTACTTTTGTATAATTATTATCAACTCGTTCATTCGAATACTGTGCCATACTCTCATCTGATGACTCTGTAATGTTCGTCTGATTCTCTGCTGCTATTGCATCAACTGTCGAATAATTAAAACCTGTAATTGCAAGTGATACTGTAAGTAACGCTGATACTGTTCTGTTGGTGATGGATTTTCTATTATATATTCTTTTCATATGATACGTCTTAGTGCGTTTCATATTACATCCCTCCAATACAAGCCGGCAATCTATTCTGTTACAACTTTTATATGCATTACGCTGCAAGGTGGAATTGTAAATTCAATTCTGTTATCACCATTAATCTTAATATCATTAAACTCCTGTTTTTTAACAACATCAGGATGTTCAAAATCGTTATATGCATCCATCTTCTGTGTAAGAATCTCTGCTTCAACTGACTGTATCTTAACATCAACAAGAACACCTTCTATAAATTCTGAATCTTCAAGGGACAGATTGTTAATTGTAATATGTAAGTTGCCTTCCTTATCTTTTGAAACTGACTCATTAAGATTAGGAACCATATACTCTTCTTCAAGTCCAATTGTCTTAGTCTCAATTGAGCTGTCAACAAGTTCATTATCCTGATGATCTTTATACATATTAAATACATGATATGTAGGTGTAAGAATCATCTTATCGCCTTCTGTAAGGATAACTGCCTGAAGTACATTAACCATCTGTGCGAGGTTAGCCATCTTAACTCTGTCACAGTTCTTGTTAAAAATATTAAGATGTATACCTGCAACAAGTGCATCTCTCATTGTATTTTGCTGATATAAGAATCCAGGATTAGTTCCAGGCTCACATGTATACCATGTTCCCCATTCATCCATTATAATTCCGACTTTTTTATCAGGATCAAATTCATCCATTATTGCACCATGTCTCTTGATTAATGTATTAGTATAGAGAGCTTTACTAAGTGTCTTATACCATACTTTGTCATCAAACTGTGTTGCGCTTCCCTTTATATCCCATCCTTCTGGATGTACATAATAATGTAATGATAATCCATCCATCTGACCATGTAAGAAATCCGGACATCTTGTGAATGTTGTCTCAAGAACTTTTCTTGTCCATTCATAATCATCTACATTAGCACCGCCACATACCTTAAATATCTGTGTATCATGTCTGTAATTTCTTACATACGTCTGATATCTTCTATATTCGTTAGCATAATATTCCGGTCTCATATTACCGCCACAGCCCCAATTCTCATTGCCTACACCAAAGTAGTCAATCTTCCATGCTTTCTCATGACCATTCTTCTTACGAAGTTCTGCCATAGGTGACACACCATCAAATGTCATATATTCAACCCATTCTGACATCTCGGCAACTGTACCGCTTCCAACGTTACCATTAATATATGTCTTACATCCTAACTGTTCACATAATTCAAAGAATTCATGTGTACCAAAGCTATTATCTTCTACAACACCACCCCAGTGTGTATTGATCATCTTCTTTCTTGACTCTTTAGGACCAATACCATCTTTCCAATGATATTCATCTGCAAAACAGCCACCGGGCCATCTTAAAACCGGTATCTTAATCTCCTTTAATGCTGCTACAACATCATTTCTCATTCCTTTTGTGTTAGGAATCTTAGAATCTTCTCCTACATAGATTCCTTCATAAATACATCTCCCCAGATGTTCTGAAAAATGTCCTTGAACTTCCGGATTAATATGACCTAAAGTAACACTTGGTTTTATGTATAACTTTGCCATTTTCTTCCTCCCAATATTATAATATAGTTTTTGCTTAAATGCATCTCCCATTTATTTAAGTTTTAACTTAAATATTAAGTTTTTGATTTAATTATACATATAAGATACATCCATATTGCACAATAGTCAATAGTTTTTTTTGCATTTTTTAGATATTTTTACAATATTTTGAGTTTGTATTTAACTTTTTCGTTTAACATTTAATCCATATCATATTGACATTTATTTAACTAACCGATATAATGCTTAGTAAATATTAAGTATTTATTAATACTCATACGCAATGTAGAATTAATTATATATGTCAGTTTTTAGTATAATTACTATATTTACATATAATGATATCAGGACAAATACGAACTTTGATGCCTGCCATTATTTGAATATTAATGTAACGAATATTATAAATTTTAATATTTATACACAATATATAAGGGAGTGACCAGTATGTTATATTTTGATTCCATAGATGATGCTGCTGAAGTATTCAAAGCACTCAGCACACCAATGCGTCTAAAGATTATGGAAATGATAAGCGAAGATAACGAGATGAGTATGAATGACCTTGCCGAAGCACTTGGTCTTACCAATAGTGCCATCTCACTACATGTAAGTAAGCTCGAACAGGCAGGACTGGTATCCATCCATACAACTGCTGGCAAGAGAGGAAGTATGAAGATTGTAAAACCTATTCATGATCGCCTTCTTGTCAACCTGACACCAGCTAAAGAAAAGAGAAAGTACTATCAGGATGACATTAAAATCGGACACTTTACAACATGTGAAGTTGCACCTACTTGTGGACTTGCAACTTCAAAGACCATAATAGGTGCTCTTGACGATCCAAGATATTTTATGTTCCCTGAGAGATTCGATGCCGGTATATTATGGTTTGGATATGGTTTTGTCGAATATAATATTCCTAATCATCTTGTTGCCGGTCAGACACTTGATGAGCTTAGAATATCTTTTGAGATATCGTCTGAATGTCCTAATTATAATGAGAATTATCCATCAGACATTCATTTTTCTATTAATGGAATTCCACTTGGTATATGGGTAAGTCCGGGAGACTTTGGAAGCCGCCCTGGATTCGTAACACCTACATGGTGGCCAGAACTTCTTAATCAATATGGACTTCTTAAGACTCTGATAATCAATGATATTGGTACATTTATTGATGGTGGCAATCAGATATCTGACGTTACTATTAACGATCTTAAGATTGATTATACAAGCATAATATCTTTTCGTTTTGAAGTTCCAAAAGATACACCTAATTGTGGTGGTTTTACAATATTTGGTGAAGACTTTGGTGATCACAATCAATCTATAAGAGTTCAGGCTTTCTATAGATAATCTATCAAGATAAGATAGACTGTCAAAAATTAGTTAGTCTGCTAAAAATAAAATAGACTGTCAAAAATAGCTTTTTAATTATATTAAAAGAACTAATTAAAAACCTAGGAAGTTCCAATAGAACTGATATATAGAAAAACCTCCGCCTGATTATATACTCTGTGAGTTATCTCATACTTATAATCAAACGAAGGTTTTTTCTATATTATTAGTTACTAACAATTACCAATATTGTTAAATCGCAATACTGCCTAATTACCAACATTTCGAACATCTGCCCTTGCCCATAGCTTCTGCCTGTTCTTGTGTTACCTGATATGCTTTATCAGGATTCATTCTGCCACAATTATTGATGCTATGATATTTCTCTCCTGTCTCTGACAACCATACTAATGTACTATTTCCTGTATCTTGTGGTTGTGTTGGTGCAACTGTCGGTGCCTCTGTCTGTGGCTGTGTTGGTGCAACTGTCGGTGCCTCTGTCTGTGGCTGCGTCGGTGGCTGTGTTGGTGCAGCTGTCGGTGCCTCTGTCTGTGGCACATTAGCACTCGCTCCTGCATCTGCTACTGCTGCTCCTATATCAGCTTGTGCCGATACCGGATCTCCTACCTCACTGTCACCGGTTGCATAATCAATACTTATTCCCGGCTGTATATTATAACAATATACGCAGAACTTTACACCACTTCCATCATCTTCTATACTCTGTGCTTCCATAAGCACACCACCAGCTACAAGATTATTACCATCAAATACTGGTGTAACTCTGTATAGAACATGATTATTAGTCTCTTTTACATAATCTGCTACCATATTCTCAAATGGTAACATACCATCTACATTCATATATCTTGTACCAGTTATAAGATTCTGCTTATTAGCATTCTCACCTGATAACTGATATCCGATTAGATGACATCTGTTATACAGATATTTGCCATCGACATTATCATATTTTACAGTATGCCATCCTGTAGGTTTGACTGAACCTATTGAACCTCTTTCACCTGTTGGCATAATCTCTTTACCAACATTAGCAAATGCTACTCCACACCTTCCTAATGTATCAAGCTCGCTATATGTCTCGAAAGCCTGTGAATTATACTGTGTGGCATCAAAAAAAGGAACATTATTATTAACTATTATGTATGGACTACCTGAATAAGCCGGAATATTATTGCCTGCACCATCTGAATTAACAGATGCTATAAGTGCCTGTTCTATATAAGCTACATTCGTATCTTCCTCGATCTGTTTCGAATGTTCTGCATCTACAAGCATACTATCTTTTGAATCTTTAGCACTCTCTGTAGCATCTACCTTAGTCGTCTGTTCTGTTGTTACATTAGCATCATTATCTGACAGATTTGCCTTATCATTAACAGCATCTCCACATCCTCCAAGAAGGAGCATTACAGATAATATCAGCACTGTAATTATACTCTGTCTTCGTATTTTCATAACTTCATCCTCCATCTTTCAATCGTTATCTTATCGTGAGAACTTCCTATTATCTCGTCAATTACCATGCTGTCCCAGTTTTTCTCTTCATTACATAAGTTAAATTTTACATCTGAAGGATAATCTCTGTTCCATTTGCATACAATAACCTCATTATACAGGTCTGTCATCTGCGAAATATCTATATTCTCAATAAAACAATACTCTTTTTCTCCTGCTTTGTAAATAAAATTTTCATCGCATATCACATTATAATTAGCAAACAGTTCCTTTGAAAAAGAATTACACCACACTTTTATACATCCTGCATAATTAATAATCCATTCAGTAAGTAATCTATCTCTGCTAAGTCTTCTGTTATTAAATAACATTCCCATACGATTATCTACACATACTATTGGAATCATATTCTGTCACTTCTTTCTAAGTTTTTAGGTATATTGTAGCACTATTCGATTCTATATTCCAAGATCTATTTCAATTCCTTTAAGTTCTTCATTAACAAGCTTATTATCTTTTGTCACTTTACTTATAATCTTTTGCACTTCTTCACTTCTGTCATTCTTAATACTACTATTTTTAACATCAGTATGTATTTTGTCGCTCTCAATACTATCCTTTATAATCTTCTCTTCTTCTTTTCGTTTTTCTTTAGCCTCTTCAAGTCGTTCGTTCTTCTCTTCTTGTTTTTCTTCAATCTCTTCCTTCTTCTTCGAATCTTCCTCTGCCTTTTCATCGCTCTTATCTTTTGCGTCAGATAACAAAAGTCCAAGCATCTCCTTATTAAGTGCAGCTAATATGTCATCTGCTGCATTAGATGCATCTAACATATCCTGATTCTTAAGATTGTCTATCTTTGCCTGATTCTCAGTAGCAGTAATCGACTGTATCTGCATCTTCTTAGTTTCATTATCCATTCGATAATTTTTTTCAAGTCCATTAAGTTCAAGCATCTTTTTTTGATATTCAGTTCTTGGTTTGCTCTGTAATTCTTTTAATCTATCAATCTCTTCCTTTGAAAAATCATCAGAAAATACTCCTAATATATTATTCTGATATTTTTCAAGAAGTTCAAAATCCTTTTGTTCTTCACTATCATCTGTAATTCCATAGCTTTCTTTGCATATCTGCTTTTGTTTTGCTATATCTTTTATCTTCTCATTATTCTCTCTCATCTCGCCAAGCAGTTTCTCTCTATTATCATTCATCGACTGCATCGATTCACTTTTATCATTATCACGTTCCCATGCATCCTTTACAAGCTTCATCGCCTGTTTACCTGCAAGTTTTCTCTTCTGTTCTATTATACTATCTGTTGTATTCTGACCATTAATTTCACCTGCAAAAAAAGAAGAGCCTCCCTGCTTTCCACTATTTTTAGCATTATCTAACTTATTATGTCCTGACTTTGTAATAATATTATCTGCCGATACGTTAATTCCATTTTCTAACCATACTTTCATTCTTATATACCTCCATGTATCTTCAAAATATCTGATAATAGTAAAATTCATATTGTCACCAGATAATCAGCTGTTCTATGATCACATATATCAACATATACTTATGTTCATAAAACAAAAGGCACGCTATATTTATGATAAGTTATCTCATACAGTGTGCCTTAATATCGTTATATATCGTTATATATTCTATCGGCGTATATTATATATTATTTAATTTTGTCCACAAATTCTATTTTTATAACAACCATGTTTATAACAAATGCAATAACAAATGCAATAACAATACATAATACTAATATGTGGTTAATCAATGCTGCGGATAATTAATCATTAACTGCCTGCTTGTCAGAACATTCACTAGGGTTTTTATTCGCACAGCCTGGATGTTCTTCGCTCCATAATCTGTCAGCATATGGTCTCCACTTTTTGGCATATTCATGACACTTGCCACACAGATGCGAAGCACTCTCTGGTGACTGAAGATCTGTTGATTTTGCTCCTGTCTCCTTAACCATTCGCTCAAGTATCTCTGGGTTCTCAAGCATTGGACATGGTCTTAAGTGATTCTCATTAAATGGCTGATTATTATGATATGCCATAAATAGTGGCTGATGAAGAATCTCTATCAGACTATGCGTTCTTATATTAGCACCGGAATAGTGAATAAATACGCAAGGCTCTGCATCACCATTAGCATTAATATGGAAATAGTTACGTCCACCGGCTATACATCCTCCGACAAACTCACCATCATTTTGGAAATCCATTGTAAATATACCTTTTCCATGTGACATATTTCTAATCTCACGAACTCTGTCCTTCATATATACTCTTTGCTCAGGTGTTGGCAAAAGTTCAACTGATGCATCATTGCCAACTGGCATATAATGAAAATATAATGCATATCGACATCCTTTTTCAACCATAAGATCTACGAACTCATCATTAGTCACTGTCTCTATGTTCTTAGATGTATAACAGATAGATGTTCCAAATACCAGGCCATTCTCTCTTAACAGATCCATAGCATGCATAACTTTACCAAATACACCATTACCACGTCTAAGATCATTAACTGCTTCAAATCCTTCAAGACTTATTGCAAGATACAGATTGCCAACTCTCTTCATATCTTTGCAGAATTCTTCATCAACAAGTGTTCCATTTGTAAATGATAAGAAAGCACAATCATTATGCTTCTCACAAAGTTTGATAAGATCTTTTTTTCTTACAAGAGGTTCACCACCTGTAAACATATACAGATATACCCCAAGTTCCTTACCTTGTGTTACAACTTTATCCATCTCATCAAGTGTCAGATTAAGTCTGTTACCATATTCTGCCGCCCAACATCCTGTACAATGTAAGTTACATGCACTTGTAGGATCCATAAGTATCAGCCATGGAACATTACACTGATATTTTTCTCGCATCTTTCTTATTGTCTTAGTTCCATGCATAAATGCTTCAAATCCAAGATTAAGTGCCATCGTCTTAAGAACATGCGGATCTACTTCATCAATAAGACGGTTAATATATCTGTTAAGTGTCTTATCTTTATCACATATCATCTCTCGTGCTTTTTCATAGTTAAGATCTATCTGTTCTCCGTCCATGTATTTTTCCATAAAATCAACCAATTTTACTATTGACTTTTCTCTGTCTTTTTTAAGGCTTTTAAGAACAATATCACTTGCTGCCCCCGCTGCCAGTCTTCCTGCTGAATGTGAAATACTACTCATACCAATTCCTCCTTAAATAAATAACAGAAATATACAATCTATCTGTACTTTTAACTACAATTATCGCAACAATTCATATAGTATACTTTTCTGTTTATTTTCTGTCTTCTGTGTATATCTTATCAGCATAAGCAGTTTAATCACATAGACAAATTTCGATGTGCGTTTACAGTATTCTACATTTTTATAAAAATGTATAGTGATTTTTGTAAAATATTCGTTCTATCTGTCTAAAAAGACTATTTTTTACATTTCATATACATATCATAGTTTTAATTCATATAGTATATACTTATCGTCAAATATTTTCTGTGTTTTACACGAATTATGTTGTTGATTTTCTTGAGTTGTCTAGTAGAATATTATTTTATTACCATATAGAGCAGGTAAAGTTTGTAAAATCAAGGTAAAAAAGGAGCAAAATTTAGGGATTTTTTTGTAAAACATTATTTTTATAAAATATAAAAAGAAAAGAAGTTGCTCTTTTTTGCATTTTAGCAGAACAACTTCTTTGGTATTCTATTCTTAATAATTACTTATACGATTATGCCGCAATCGTCTTTATTCTTGTGAAGAAATACACATATTTAAATATTATCAAAAATATTATAAATCCTCGACCATACCAGTTAGGCATCATTATAAATGCCAATATTAACATAGCTGATGCCGGTAATAGGATTGTAAACTTACTCCTTAATGTCATACTTCTTGTCTTAACAAAATCATCAAGGTGTGTCTTATACAATTTTGTCTGTGTAAACCAGGTATGAAATCTCTCTGAACCTTTTGCCAGACAAAATGATGCAAGTAATAAAAATGGTGTTGTAGGAAGTACCGGAAGTACAACTCCAACTGTTCCTATCCCTATTGCCGCAAAGCCTAATATAAGCCATATAATTCTTATTGGATTTTTCATCTATTCTTCCTTTCATTCTTCTCTTTTATTATGTAATTATGTTACATCTTCGCTACATCATCACATATTCCCATAGTTGAACGCCTATGTGATACAAGTATAACTGTCTTATCTTTTTTCTCTTCTCTAAGACTCTTAAGAATAATTCCTTCATTAAGACTATCTATATTACTTGTTGGTTCATCAAGAAGCATAAGTTCACTATTATGTAAAAATGCTCTTGCAAGTCCAATTCTCTGTTTTTCACCACCTGATATTCCATCACCCATCTCACCTGTCACAGTATCATATCCATTAGGCAGGCTTTCAATAAAATCATGTATAGAAGCTTTTTTTGCCGCTTCTATAACCTGCTCATGCGTTGCATCATTATTTGCTACTTTAATATTATTCTCAATAGTATCATTAAATAAGAATGTCTCCTGAGTTACATAAGCAACATGCTTCCTAAGTGACTTTGTCTTAATGTCATTAACATTATTATTTCCATAATTAATTGTTCCATTTTGTGTCTCATAGAATCTCATCATCAATTTTATTAATGTAGATTTACCACATCCACTTTTTCCAAATATTCCATGTATCTTATTTTTAGTAAAAGTATGAGTATACTTATCAAGTATCTTACTATCTGCATCATAAACAAAATCTACCATATCACATATTACATCATCATCTACATATTCTTTACCATTCACATTCTCATAAGTTACCGGTTCTTCATTAAGCAGATTAAGAACTCTATTACCACATGCAAGTGTCTGTGTCAGATTATTAGATAATGCTGATAGTGCTGCTGTAGGTCCAAATGAACTCATAATTGCAATCGTTGATATTACTGCTTTATCTAATGTAACTGTCCCATTTTTCACAAAATATATATTGCATATTACAAATATTATTCCTGCAAGCGATATCGCTATATCTGTAATATTTTTTTGTACATTCTCATTATATTTTAATACTCTCATAGTATCTTCAAGCTTGTCTGTCTTATCTAACATTATTTTATTTCTCTTATCCTGCACATTATATTGTAATATCTCATCAAGACCATACAAGTTATCAAGAAGTGTACTATTTAATGATCCAAATTCTCTTCTGTATGCTTCTCCTGCACTCTTACCGATTCTGCCATTAATTATAGGAATTATTGCACCTACAATTATATAGAATAACAATGCAAGAATTCCAAGCACATAATATATTCTTCCAATGAATATTGACATAAATATTGATGTTATTATTGCAATCATTATTGGTGATATTGTATGTGCATAGAATACTTCAAGAAGTTCTATATCTGACGTTATTAATGCAATAAGATTACCTTTTTCTCTGCCATCAAGCTTTGCAGGTGCAAGTCTTCTTAGTGCTTTGAATACTTCATGTCTTATTCTTGCAAGAAGTTTGAATGCTATATAATGATTACATGCCTGTTCACTATATCTTAATATGCCTCTTGATATTGCAAATATTGCAATCAATGTAAAAATAAATGAAAGCGACATGTCATCATTAATTCCTGTGACATTAAGAAGTCCATAACCACCAAGTACTGTAATAAATGTTGCAAAAAGATTACCTATACAGCCAAGTATAATTGCAGCAAGCATGATAAGAATAAGCGGTCTTACAAGACCTATAAGCCCCATCATTACACCTAATCCACTTCTATTCTTCATCACAGTCACCTCCATTACTATACATCTCAAGTTCTTTTTGCTTATTGTATAATTCTGCATAATATCCATTCTTAGCCATTAATTCATTATGTGTTCCGCTCTCACATATAGTTTCTTCATTCATAACAAGAATATTATCCGAATTAACAACATTGGCAAGTCTGTGCGATACAAGAATTACTGTCTTATATTTTGCTATATTATTAATTACTTCCATAATCTTATTTTCACTCTCTGCATCAACATTAGAAGTCGCTTCATCAAATATATACATATCACTTTCTTTTAACAATGCTCTCGCTACGGCAAATCTCTGTTTTTGCCCACCGGATATATTGGCTGCACGCTCTTCTATCTGCATATCAAGTCCGCCATTATTCATAACTAACTCATATAAATCAACTTGTTTTAATACTTCATAAATCTCGCTATCAGATGCATTCTCTTTTCCCATAAGAAGATTCTCTCTTATACTCCCTTTAAAAAGATAACTATTATGATTAATTCTTGTTATCTTCTTATATCTCTTTTCTGTACTATATTCTCTGTTGTGTACTCCATCTATTATAATATCACCTGAATAATTCGTATGTTCTCCCATTATAAGTGATGCTATTGTACTCTTTCCACATCCGGATATACCTACTATTGATACAAAATTTCCTTTTTTTATATCAAAAGAGATATTATTAAGAATCTGTTTTTCACCGTCATAAGTAAAGCCTACTTTACTAAATTTTATTACTGAATTACTTATTTTATCATCTTCTCTAGGCTTAACTTCTAAGTCATCTTTCTTAGTTGATACATTATCAGCCACTATATTACTGCCTGTTACATTATTAATTAATATATCTTTGGTTACTATATCTTTGGTTGTCACATTAACATCCTTATTATTACAAATTGCCACATCAACATCCATATTATTACAATTATGTATATCCTCTGATTTATCTACTGAATCGATAAATCCGAATATCTTGTCCGCAGCTGCATTGCCATTCATCGCTATATGAAAAAATGAGCCTAACATTCTCATTGGAAGAAAGAATTCTGCTGATATCATTATTATAAAAAAGCACTGTGAAAAATCTATTTTTCCATATTTTAAATCAAGTATACTAAGAATTATTCCAAGTGCCGCTCCACCGTATGCCACAAGATCCATTATACTTATTGAATTAAGCTGCATTATAAGCACACGCATGGTAACTTTTCTGAATTTCTCTGCTTCTTCATCCATTTTAACTGCATATCTGTCATCTGCATTATATATCTTAAGTGTTGTAAGCCCTTGAAGATTCTCAAGAAAACTATCGCCCATCTCTGTATATGTTCCCCAATATCTATTAAGCATCTTCTTGGCAAACTTCTGAACTGCTACTATTGATGCCGGTATAAGAGGAACACATATAAATAGAACAATAGCAGTCTTAATGCTCATTGTTCCTACTATTGCAAAAAGAATAAGTGGTGCAATCATACTATAGAAAAACTGTGGAATATACTTACCAAAATATATCTCTAACTGTTCTACACCTTCTGTACTTATCTGAACAGCTTCTGATGTTGCAATAATCTGTCTGTAATGGCTTCCTGCCTTAAATAGTCTGTCGTATATCATATCTCTTAATGTTTTTTTTACTCTCGATGATGATGCAAAAGACAATTTCGACATTATAGTTGTTGCAATTACTCTTATAATAATTATACTTGCAGCCATTATTCCATAACTTAATACATTAACTTTTTCATATTGTTTATTAAGAAGATCTGCCATTATACCTGCTGTATATAATGTAAATATAATATTCACTATAAGTACAATACATTGGCATATAACTATTCCAGATACATACTTTTTATTACCGGCAAATTCTTTAAGAAGCCTTTTGTTGAACATTCTGTTTCTTCTCCTTTCTGACACTTTTTATTGTTACAATTCCATGCTTTATTGTGATTATTGGATGACTGAATAACATACGACATCCTGAATACTTCATAACCTGCCTTATCTTCTCTCGCATCTCAGGCTTATAACAATGAACTTTGCATGCACTACAAAAAGTCTTGGTCTCCATAAATGGGCATCTACCAATTCTAAGTTCTGCATACTCTGCAAGTTCCCTACATTCTAAGCAAAGCTCTCCTCTTTTAGTCTTATGATTACCATGACAGTATATTCTTATCATTGTCATTACAAGTTTTTTCTCATTAATACGTTTTTCCTCTACTGTTTTTTTACTCATAATTATACCTTTCTCAATTATTATATTTATAAGTATTATTGACTAATCTGGCTTATCAAAACTGACACTTCATATATCATTAAAATTTCATTTCCCTGCTATTCCAAATTTAAATGATAATGATTTTCATTTTCCTTGGCTAGTATATACTAACACAATTTAATTTGTCAAGGGAATATTTTGTAAATACTTTTTGTATATTTTGGAAATATTTTTTATAATAGGGAAACCATCTAATTTTACTCTTGCTCTTAACAAAAGCCATTAAATATATCAAAAAAACCTGATGCTAACGCACCAGGTTTCCAATATTGGATTTTTCACCACTCTTGCCAAAGAGCCTTCTATCTTCACTTTTGACAAAGAACCGATTTTACTTCCAAGATTAATAAAAAGTCCTAATTTTTTCAAAAATATTTGCACCAAACTATTTTTAGAACTATTTTTATTAGAACATAGCTCTTGCCTTAGCAAGTCGCTCATAAAAATCAGGATAAAAATTATCCATAGTATATTCTTTTAAATAAAATTCCTTTAATATGTACATACTCATATTCTTAGATACAGTCTCATCATAATTCTTAAGTTCTGCTTCTGTGTCCTTAAGAAAATAATGCCATTCATTAATATATTTCTCATATTTAGGAAGTTCTTTTATCCCTAACCATTTACTAATCTTAACTTTACTTCTGTTAGCGACTTTACATTCGTCTTTTTGTAAAAAATACTTAAATCCACCATCTTCATATATTCTTCCAAGTGGAAATAGTCTGCATATACCAGGTCTTATATCATGTATACTGCATCTACCTTCTGCATTTAAGAATGTACACTTTTCTTCAGTTCCTGCCATCTTAAGATTCGGAAGAATTATTCCATCGACTACATTAAGTTCAACGTGACTGCCAATAAGTTCCGATGGTGCAAGCCCTGTTCCTGATGACATTCTCATAATATCATAAGGATCAAGCACTATCGTATTGCCAACTTTTTGACAGCATGATGAACATCCTTTGCAATCGTTGCATCCAAGTCTTGCCATATCCTCTGAATTATATAACTTTCCATCTGATATATCATTAAAATTACAATTTCTTTCCATATATTTTATTTCCTGCTTTCTATATTCTACCTTTTTATTTTTCTAATATACTACTCATTTACTCATTATTCCATTTTAACTATTAAAAATCAATGTTTTTTATTTAATTTGTTTATAACAATCCGGACGTAAAATATCATTACTCATAGTATATTATAATCCGTAAAATTAATCAACATAAGCCGCAATTTTTTTACGGATATTTCATCTATATTCCATATTTTCCATCTTTCCAAGAAACCTGCGACAATTAAAAGAGCCCCATCAAATGGGGCTCTTTTAATGCTTATATAACAAATCTTTTCTTCATTTTATCAAGATTCTTTCTTGCCTATTTACTGGCAATTCATACTCTTCAACAATTGTAACAATATATCATTGTCAATACCTCTTAATCAACAACTCCACCTTCAACAACAAGGTTATCTGGATCAATGCTGTCGCCATATACTGGTTCAAGTGTATCTTTGTAATCTGCATGGAAGAACTGTTCATCAGCAAGTGATTTAATCTCATCATTGATATAGTCAAGTAATTCTGTATTACCTTTCTGTACTGCTGCTGCGATTGTATCTGTATTACCGATTGATTCGATTCCTACTTTGAATCCTTCATTCTGAAGTGCCCATGCAAGAACTTCTGTATTATCTGTTGAGAATGCATCTCCACGTCCATCAAGAAGTGCATCGTATGCTTCCTGATATTCATCAAATTTTACAAGTTCAAGTTCAGGATAATTCTCTGAAAAATATGATTCCGCTGTTGTTCCTTTTACAACGATTAGTTTTTTACCTTCTAAATCATCTGCTGAAGTGATAAGTGCATCTTCCGGTGATACAACACCAAGTGCTACTTTCATATAAGGTAATGTAAAGTCTACTTTTTCTGCTCTTTCATCAGTTACTGTAAAGTTAGCAAGCATAACATCTACTTTGGCTGTCTGAAGATATTCAACACGACTTGCTGCATCAACATATACGAATTCTGCTGCATCTTCACTTCCTAAGAGGTCTTTTGCAAGTCTCTTACCAAAGTTAACATCATATCCTTTGAGATCGCCATTGTCATCAACATATCCAAATGGATTCTTATCGCTGAATACACCAATAATAAGCTTTCCGCTTTCTTTGATCTCATCAAGTGTTCTTGCCTGTGCTGTCTTTGTGTTATCTTTTTTGTCTGTTGCATCTGTACTCTCACCTTTTCCACATCCTGCAAAAAGTGATGTTACAAGTAATGCTGATAATAAAAGTGTTAATAATTTTTTCATGGTTTCTCCTCCTGTTTCCATCTCATTATTATGTAACTTT
The DNA here is from genome assembly GCF_018918265.1 of Falcatimonas sp. MSJ-15. Classification (GTDB taxonomy): domain Bacteria; phylum Bacillota; class Clostridia; order Lachnospirales; family Lachnospiraceae; genus Falcatimonas. Next base: position 121,507 of record NZ_JAHLQC010000009.1, on the reverse strand, counting down.
TGTTACTTCTATTTTTAAGCAGTTAGCAGGCATCAAAGTCGGGGCTTTTGACTCCGGCATCTTTAACTTTATAATAATATAGAAAATCATTACATATAGAAAGTTATTACAACTTATATAGTTAATGTGCCTGCTGCTTATATACTTTATATATTTGTTTAATACATTTTTATTTTTATAAAAAACTTAATCGCCTAATCTATTACTTAGCATCATAATGGAATGTATTAATAAAAGCTTTTGCTCTCTCTGTCTTTGGATTGCTAAAGAACTCCTTCGGTGTACTCTCTTCTATTATATTGCCACTTTCCATGAATATGATTCTGTCGGCAACTGCTCTGGCAAATTCCATCTCATGTGTTACGATAAGCATTGTCTTACCTTCTTTTGCAAGTTCTAAGATAACTTCAAGAACTTCTCTTACCATCTCAGGATCAAGTGCTGCTGTAACTTCATCAAACAGAAGTATCTCCGGATGCATTATAAGAGATCTTACTATCGCAACTCGCTGCTTTTGTCCACCCGATAACTGACGTTCATAAGACTTTGCTTTATTCCTAAGCCCTACTCTGTCAAGAAGTAGAAGTGCTTCTTCTTCAGCTTCCTTTTTATTTCTTTTTTGAACTTTAACCGGTGCAAGTGTTATATTATCAAGCACATTCTTATGTGGAAAAAGATCATAACTTTGAAATACCATTCCTATTCTCTGCCTAATCCTTGGAAGTTCAGCTTTATTATTATCTATTCTTGCGTCATCAAGTCTTATCTCACCTGAATCGATTGTCTCAAGTCCATTGATACATCTTAAGAATGTACTCTTACCACAACCAGATGGTCCAAGAACAACTACAACTTCTCCTTTTTTTAATTTGAATGAGATATTGTTAAGTATTACATTGCCATCAAATGACTTTGTAAGATTATCAATCTCTAAAATCTCGCCCATAATATAACACCTAGCCTTTCATTTTCTTCTCTAAATATACCTGAAGTTTTGACATCGGGTAACATACGATAAAATACATGATAAATATTGCTCCATATACATATATTGCCGACTTCGGTGCGACAAATCTATTAGCATCAATTATCTGCTTGCCGACTTTGACAACTTCAACAACTCCAATAAGTGCTACAAGTGATGTCGTCTTAACCATTCTTGTAAAAAGACTTACTATTGATGGTACAAGCATTCTTATTGTCTGTGGAATTATTATATATACTGCTGTCTGCACTCTTGTAAGTCCAAGTGCCAGACCACTTTCTCTTTGATGCTTTGGTATTGAGATATATGCACTTCTTACAAGATCTCCCATCTCTGCACATCCCCAAAAAGTAAATACGCCTATTGCAGCTGTCTCACCGCTCATGCTTATTCCAAACATCTTAGTGAATCCAAAATATACGATAAATAAAAGTACTAACTGTGGCATTATTCTGACTATCTCAAGGTATATTCTACATATTACTTTTATAATCTTACTCTTACTTGTCATTATAAGTCCAAAGACAGTTCCAAGTATTATCGAAAGAATCATCGCTATAACAGCTATTCTTATTGTTATCCACATTCCTGATATCAGTCTTAGAATATTATTACCTTTTAATAAAACATTAATCTCCAAAAGCTGCATGTCTGACTCTCCTCTCTATCAAACTGAAAATAATTGATATTGGCAGCAGTATTATCAGATATGAAATAACTAACATAAGCAATGCTTCATTAGTATTGTAATACATACCTATAAGATCCTTTGCAACATACATAAGATCTGCAAGTGCAACTGCACTGAATACTGAAGTCTCTTTTATCATAAATATTACATTGGCACATATTGCAGGAATTGATATTATTATTCCCTGTGGAAGTATTATCTCGAAGAATGTCATCCTCTTAGTCATTCCAAGACTTAATGCTGATTCTTCCTGTGACTTTTTTATATTCTCAAGACCACCTCGAAACGCATTCGCCATATAGCTTCCACCCTGGAATGTAAGACCAATTATTGCACATTGTTCACTGCTTAATACTATTCCAATCTTTGGAAGTCCAAAATATAGAAAAAATAACTGTATTAATAGTGGTGTATTTCTTGAAAGTTCCACATATATGGAACATATTCTTCTAAGTACCGGAACTTTGTAGTAATTAATCATTCCTACTAATATTCCTATTATTAATGCCAATATAATGCTTATCGCTGCGATTGATATTGTTATCTTTGCAGCTTCAACATATAAGGGGTAATATTCTTTTATAAATTCAAAATCCATAATTGCCTCCCGATGAATTAAGATATATCGTAATCTCATGCCTTCTTGTATGCTTAGTATTCATACTTATTTGCTATGATTAATATGAATACTAGATTATCACCAGTTAACCTAATTGTCAACAGTGCTGGCTATTATAAAAAAAATTAATTGGTTATAGGTTTTGGTTATAACCAACTAAAAAAACATCCCAGACTGCCCTAATCTGTACTAACAATCGTTAGATTTTTAGATCTAACTTTTTAATTTGGTACATAATCTGACAATCTGGAATGTCTTTTTTTATCTTATCTACATCATATAATTATTCTTATAATATTGCAATTATGCTTATCTAATTATTCTCCCACAGTCCATCCATGATGATCTGTATGAAGAAGTTCATGTGCTTTATGTGAATTTGGTTCGCCAAAATACTTAGTATAGCAGTCTAATACTGCAGGGTTCTCATGTGAGAATCTAAGATTATTAACTTTATCAAGACCATATAATACATCTGCTCTTACTGCTGCCATCTGTTTACCATCATTAATTGGCTGACCGCCACCATTAACACATCCACCAGGACCACCACCGATAATTGCAACTTTCTTACCTGTTGCCTTTGCACATTCCGGAATTGGCACTTCACCTGCGTTATCAACTGCCATCTTCTTAAGTCCTCTGATATTAACAGGATAATCTATCATACCTCTCTTACATCTATTCTCACATGGATGCTCACATATATGTGCACATACTACCGGAAGTGGATTATCTTTTCTTATAAGTCTTATAGCATCTTCATATCTGCCTTCACCAACAAGTGCCACATATCCTGGGATATCAACACCTGCCGGACACAATGCCACACAAGGCACCGGCTGACTGCTGTTACATGTACATCTATTCTTGGTAATATGCTGTACAAAGTCTTCCATGAATCCATCAAGTCCTTTAAGAACAAGTTTTGCGGCTTCATATCCTATTGCACAATCTGCAGATGCGTATATTCCTTCTGCTGTTGTTCTTATAAGTTCAATTGTTTCAAGTTCTGCTTCTCCACTTAATACTTTTTCAAGTAATTTTACTAATTGTGCAAGTCCTATTCTACATGGAACACATTTACCACATGACTGTGCAAGACACATCTTAATAAAAGAACATGTCAGGTCGATTGGACATAATCCCGGAGGACTTGCCACAATTCTTCTCTCAAGGTCTTTGTAAAGTGATTCTATTGTCACTTGGGCTTTATCCTGAGTAATAATGCTTAATCTGCTCATTTTATCTCCTCTTCTTTCTTTTTGCTAGTGGCTATTATAATCAATTAACTCATAAAAGTAAACAATAGATATTTTTTTCACACTTTTGGTCTTATTTCTCTTAATTAAACTGACCATATTTGATTATTTGGCATTATTTTTTTCAAGTGAACTGACCATATTTCATTATCCGACATTATTTTTTTAGTGAATTATCAATATTTTCAGCACTTAACCAGCTGATTTCTTCAATAATCATATAAGACGTTATAATTACCATGGCAAATTTTCAACAATATTCCGATTTTATATAATGAACTATGGACAACATTATATGACTGATATATAATGAAATGTAGTTTTCAAAACCATATATCATATTAGATAATTATTAACCGGAGGAATTTTTATGAGTTATAGAATAGTAACAGATGGTTCTTGTGACCTTTCAAAAGAACATGTAGATAGAGCTAACCTTACAGTTGTACCTTTTTATGTATCATTTGATGAAAAAACATATATGAAAGAGAACGTTGATATAGGAATCCGTGATTTCTATCAGCATATTGTTGATAATCCTACTGTATTTCCAAAGAGTTCTATGCCATCTTCACAGGACTATATAGATGTATTTGAACCAATTATAAAAGATGGTGAAGATGTTCTGTGTCTGTGTATTACAACCAAATTCAGTGGTTCATACAATTCTGCAATGACTGCAAAAGACATCCTTCTTGAGACTTATCCAGATGCCAGAATTGAAGTTATTGATACAACAGTTAATACTGTTCTTCAAGGTATTCTTGTTGAAGAAGCTGCCCGTATGCAAGCTAATGGCATAACACTTGATAAAGCAATAAAGATTATCAATAAGATAAAGACAACCGGTCGTATCATCTTCACTGTTGGCAATCTTGAATATCTTATTCATGGTGGACGTATCGGAAAAGTTATGGGAAAAGCTGTCGATACTCTTGGAATCAAACCTATGATCATTCTAAAAGAGGGCGAGATCTTCTCTAATGGTGTTGCAAGAAGCAGAAAAGCTTCTATTAAGAAACTTCTTGTTCAGATTCGTGAACATTTTGAAGAAGTACATGACACTCCTGACAATTACAGAATTGTCGTTGGATTTGGCTACGATTATGATGAAGCTGTTGGATTCCGTGATGCACTTCTTGAGTCACTTAGTGAATATTCTAACATAAAAGACATAGAGATCTACCAGATTGGTGCTACTATTGCAGTTCATACAGGTCCTTATCCACTTGGTGTTGGCCTTATTAAAAAATATGATGCATAAAAATATCTGATATATTATATATGTATCGCTACAAGCATCATATCATAATGAATATGTTAACATTATGATATGATGCTTTATTCAGAAAATATTATTGATGAATATATCGGATATAATGTTCACTATGTAACATTTTTACAAATTTTTTATTTTTTTTCGTCAATTTAAACTATATACTATTTTACACTAATTTTACTTTTGTATATTCAGGTGTCTTGTCACCTGTAATTTTATGTGTTATAATCTCACATAAAAGTTTGGTATTTTTCTAACAAAGATATAACATGTTAGCATTAATCCAGTTTAATATATGAAAGAAGATGAAAAAAAATGATTAGAAGAAATGACAAATTCAATATCAAATCAGATATTATAATCATTGGCTGTGGTGTATCAGGCTTATACTGTGCACTTAACCTTCCAAAAGACAAGCGTATTACTGTTATAACTAAGGATTCTCTTGAGAACAGCGACTCTTTCCTTGCACAAGGCGGAATCTGTGTCCTCAAGAATGAAAATGACTATGACAGTTTCTTTGAAGATACTTTAAGAGCGGGACATTATGAGAATAACAAGGAATCTGTTGATATCATGATAAGATCTTCAAGAAATGTTATTAATGAGCTTATCGGATACGGCGTTGACTTTGAACGTGATGAGAATGGTGAACTTACATATACAAGAGAAGGTGCACATTCTGACAAGAGAATTCTCTTCCACGAAGACATAACAGGCAAAGAGATTACTTCTAAACTTCTCACTGAGACTAAGAAGCATCATAATATCACTTTGTATGAACATGTAACAATGCTTGACATTCTTGAAAAAGATAATACATGTTATGGTATTGTTGCACGCAATGAAGCCGGAACACCTATAACATTCACTGCTGACTATACTGTTTTTGCTTCTGGTGGAATCGGAGGTCTGTTTACACATTCAACTAACTTCCGTCATCTTACAGGTGATGCACTTGCAATCTCACTAAAACATGGCATAAGATTACAGAATCCTGATTATATTCAGATTCATCCAACAACTCTCTATTCCAAAAAAGATGGAAGACGTTTCCTTATCTCTGAATCAGTAAGAGGTGAAGGTGCTATTCTTCTTAACAAGAATAATGAACGTTTTGTTAATGAACTTCTTCCTAGAGATGTTGTTGCTAATGCAATCTTTGAACAGATGAAGATTGATAATATGCCTTATGTAAGATTATCACTTGAACATATTCCAACTGATGAGATTCTTACACACTTCCCTAATATCTACAAACAGTGTCTTGAAGAAGGATATGATATAACTAAAGAACCTATTCCTGTAGTTCCTGCGCAGCATTATTTTATGGGTGGAATAGATGTTAACAGATATAGTAAGACTTCCATGGAACATCTGTATGCAGTTGGTGAGACAGCTTGCAATGGTGTTCATGGCAAGAATCGTCTTGCAAGTAATTCTCTTCTTGAGAGTCTTGTATTTGCAAAACGTGCTGCACTTGATATGACCAAGAACTATGAATCTCTGTCAGGATATGATATCGCTAATGTTAATCTTAACAATTATAAGAACTATCAGAGATTACAAAGTGAATATAAAAAAATTGTATTAGATGAAATCGAAAGGATGAAAACTGAACATGAACAACATAACAATGAAGTTGAATGCCGATAATCTTATTATGCAGGCTCTAAGAGAAGATATCTCAAGCGAAGATGTTACTACTAATGCTGTTATGCATGAAGCTGTAATGGGTGAAGTTGATCTTATCTGTAAGATGGACGGTATAATATCAGGTCTTGAAGTATTCAGACGTACATTTGAATTACTTGATGAATCTACAGTATTTGAGACATCATACAAAGATGGTGACCGAGTAAAAAAAGGTGATCTCATCGGTAAAGTAAGAGGCGACATAAGAGTACTTCTCTCTGGTGAGAGAACTGCACTTAACTATCTTCAGAGAATGAGTGGTATTGCTACTTATACAAGAGAGATTGCTGATCTTTTAGCAGGAAGCAAGACTAAGCTCTTAGATACTAGAAAGACAACACCTAACAATCGTATTTTTGAAAAATATGCTGTTAAGACAGGTGGTGGATACAACCATAGATACAATCTGTCAGATGGAATCCTTCTAAAAGACAATCATATCGGTGCTGCCGGTGGTGTAAAAGAAGCTATTACAATGGCAAAAGAATATGCACCATTCGTAAGAAAGATTGAAATAGAAGTTGAGAATCTTGATATGGTTCGTGAAGCTGTTGAAGCCGGTGCTGATATTATTATGTTAGATAATATGACACCAGACATGATGAAAGAAGCAATAAAGATTATTGACGGACGTGCTGAAACAGAATGTTCAGGTAATGTAACATTAGAGAACGTAGCACGCCTTGTAGATATCGGTGTTGACTATATATCAAGTGGCGCATTAACACATTCTGCACCAATCCTTGATGTATCACTCAAGCATTTACACAGAATATAATATTAATATAATTATCATAACCAATGACTATATTAATCTTTGATATTAATGATTGACGTTAATCATTAACATAATTATAGACATAACTAATTCATATTCAAAAAGGAAAGTGTTTTAATTTTTAATATATACACTTTCCTTTTTATTATCTCATATTCTATATCTAATATTTTATTATCTCATATTTTATTATCTAATATTTTACATCTAATATTCTACATCTCATATTTAATATAAGAATTATTCACGTATTCGATTCTTAATATTCTCCATTCGTGTATCTACTTCACTTATTATCTTCGCACACTCTCTAAGTTCATTGGCAATCTCTTCTGAATCCTGTATTTTTTTCTTATATTCAACTTTATGATCAAGGCTTGCCCAGAAGTCCATAGCAATCGTTCTAAATTGAACCTCAACTTTCATATGTTTCTTCTCATTGGTAAGGAATATTGGTACATCAAGAATTAGATGAAGACTTCTATATCCATTCTCCTTAGGCTGTTTTATGTAATCTTTTCTTGCTACAACTATAATATCATCTTGCGATGCAAGGCAGTCTGCAAGCCTGTATATGTCACTTATAAATGAGCATATAACTCTTACTCCGGCTATATCTGTAAGATTTTCTTCAACGTTCTTTACAGAGAATTCTATTCCTCGTCTTTGCATCTTCTCAACAATACTCTCTGGCGTCTTAAGCCTGCATTTTATTGATTCAAACGGATTGCTATTATTCTGCATCGAAAGTTCATTATTAAGAACTTCAAGTTTAGTAGTAACTTCAAGCATTGCACATCTATATTGCATCATAAGATGCATAAATGGTTCAGCCTCATCAATAACACCTCCTAAGAGATTTGACAGACGACTCTCCATATTTTTATTCTTATTCTCTACTTCCATATCTATTCCTCGCTTTATATCACTTGTTTTTATTAATTAGATCAATCAATATACTTTACTATACAAAATGTTTATAAATCAATTGACTTTTTAAGCCTATTTTTATACACTATTCTGTGAACTACACACGAAGTTATAACTTCGGTGTTTCTTAAGAGAGGTTGCTTCTATGCTATACTATCATTATATAGACACATTAAGCACATTACTTTTCTCTTCCTTTTATTATAACATATATCCTCAATTTATGATCGATATATTAATTTTAATATGCACTATAATCATCTTTCTATAATCATATTGCATATTATTTTCACAACATCATAGTATAATAAAACACTCATACTTGCCTTTCTATTATGATGTAGTGAAATTATCAACATACTACTATATTATATTAATTCAGAAAAGAGGTCGTTCACAAATGAATCAAAATCAAACAGAAGAACTCGGCACAAAAAGTGTTGGAAAATTACTCTTTACTCTATCAGCTCCTGCTATTGCCGCACAGATAATAAACCTATTGTACAATCTGGTTGATCGAATGTATATTGGTCATATCAAAGATATTGGTGATCTTGCACTTACAGGTGTTGGTGTATGTCTTCCGCTTATTATGATTATATCGGCATTTGCTGCACTTGTAAGTATGGGAGCTGCTCCACGTTCATCTATTTTTCTTGGTAAAAATGATATGGAGAATGCAGAAAAGACACTTGGCAACTCTGTCAGTCTTCTTACTATAATATCCATAATTCTGACTATTATTTTTCAGATCTTTTCAAAAGATATGTTAATGGTATTTGGAGCAAGTGAGAATACAATTAATTATGCTCTCGATTATATAAAAATATACAGTCTTGGAACTATCTTTGTTCAATTTACTCTTGGACTTAACGCATTCATAAGTGCTGAAGGTTTTGCCAAAATCAGTATGTTCACTGTCCTCATCGGTGCTATATGCAATATTATCCTTGATCCTATTTTTATCTTTTTATTTAATATGGGCGTTAAAGGTGCTGCTCTTGCTACTATTATATCACAGGCAATTTCAATGATATGGACTCTTTCTTTTCTTACAGGCAAGAAGTCAACACTTAGAATAAAAAAAGAATACTTAAAGTTGGATAAGAATATCTTTCTTCCAAGCATTGCACTAGGTCTTGCACCATTTATCATGCAGTCAACTGAAAGTCTTATAGCTGTATGTTTTAATTCTTCATTGTTAAAATATGGTAATGACCTTGCTGTCGGCTCAATGACAATTCTTACAAGTGTTATGCAGTTTGCTATGTTACCACTTCAAGGACTTACTCAGGGTGCACAACCTGTCATAAGTTTTAATTACGGTGCTAAGAATGCCAAACGTGTAAAAGATGCCTTTAGAATTCTTCTCATATCATGCGTTACTTACTCAACAATTCTATGGGCACTTGCAATGCTATTCCCTAGTGCATTTGTTCTTATATTTAATAACAAACCAGAACTCGTAGCATTTGCTTCTAAAGCTCTTAGAATATATATGGCAGTATGTCTGATATTTGGTATACAGGTTGCATGTCAACAGACTTTTATCGCTCTTGGCAACGCTAAGACTTCTCTTTTCTTAGCATTACTTAGAAAAATAATTCTTCTGATACCACTTATATACATTATGCCACATATCTATCCTGGAGATAAGACAACCGGAGTATTCATGGCAGAACCTGTTGCCGACTTAATCGCAGTTACAACAACAGCAATCATGTTTCTTTTTCAATTCAGAAAGAGTATGGCTTCTTTAAAGAATTCATAATTATATACTAAAGGTATTAGTAAATCTTACAATGTAAAAGCCCCCATTGCATACAGATAATGGGGGCTTTATTACGATTAACCAATAATCAGTATTTTCTTTATGACGCCCATTGCATATAGATAATGGGAACTTTACTACGATATACGAAAAAAGGAGCTACGAAAGGATATTTTATCAATTACTTTTTCAATTTACTTACTATATACGTTAGGATTATAATTCTCCGGACTTTTTAATGTCCATGCAAGTGCTTCGGATTGTTCCTTATTAAGTGTTGAAGCACTTATACCATAATAGTGTTCTGAAGCTTCTTCTATTCCATAACACCCTTGTCCAAAATATGCCATATTGCAATATAATTCAATAATCTCTTTCTTTGTAAGTTTATTCTCAAGCTGCACTACTACAAATAACTCTGCAATTTTTCTCTCCATTCTCTTTTCAAATGAAAAATACATATTCTTGGCAAGCTGCTGTGTTAATGTACTTCCGCCTTGTACATATCTACCGGCAATTATATTATTACACATAGCCCGTACTGTAGCTATTGGATCAAAACCATAATGATAGTAAAATCGCCTATCTTCTGATTTTAGCATAATATTTATATATGTTGGCGATATATCTTCATATTTTATGTAATCATCTTTATCTCTCATCTCGGCAATTGCTTCATCTACACTTTTAGCTGCAACTGCTTCCTCATACATTACATATCCTCTTTTTATAATTGGTGCTGCTAAAACACCACATACTGTTATAATTAATATTATAATAGATAGTATTATTCTACGGAGTCTTTTCTTTTTTTTCTTCATTGTCATTCTCCTTTGTCTATTAATATGATGTTGGGAACAAAAGCCCCTGACTTTGATGTTTATGTTGGCTTAGACCTTTTTTACCCTGACATCTTAATATAATACTATATTAACAGACTTCGGAGTTTCAAACCATAATATTAACTTACGAATACCTTACAAAAAAGTAACATTTCTCTTAATTTTATCTTAAGATTATTCTCTCAAAAATACACGCCCCTGATATACAGGAGCGTGCATTAATGAAAAATGGCATTCTTTATAAAATTGAGTTTTTACTATATTATGTATTTGTTATGTATTTGTTATGTATTTGTGTTATATTTTGAATCTTATATTCTATTCGTCTGTTCCCTGCATTGCATCATAACCTGTTTCACCAGTTCTAATCTTAACTGCATTCTTAACATCGTAGATGAATATCTTACCATCGCCGATATGTCCTGTATAGAGAACTTTCTTTGCTGTTGCTACAACTTCTTCTACTGGAACTTTTGCAACTACTATCTCTACCTGAATCTTAGGAAGTAACTGAATATCTACAGGAACACCTCTATAATACTCTCTTGCACCTTTTTGTACACCACATCCAAGTACATGAGTAACTGTCATACCTGTTACACCTATCTCATTCATTGCATTCTTAAGTGCTTCAAATTTATCCTGTCTTGTAAGAATCTCTATCTTAGTAAGTGTTACATCTGATGCTGTAATCTTGTCTGTTGTTTTTACTTCTACTGGGACTGCCTTTTCTACTGGAGTTGTACCTGTTACTGGCTCTGTTAAAGGCATACCTGAGAAACTTGTTGGTGCGAAATCTGCATAAGCACTTGCAAGACCATGCTCTGTACTATCAAGACCTTCAATTTCTTCTCTTTCTGAAACTCTTAAACCTATTGTCTTATCAATTACTGTAAATACTATTGTCATTGTTACAACTACCCATAAGATAACTGCTGCAACACCAAGACACTGAATTCCGAAGAATTTGAATCCACCGCCATAGAACACACCTATTTCTTTTGCAAAAAGACCTGTAAGTAATGTTCCAAGACATCCACAACATCCATGAACACCAATTGCACCAACTGGATCATCAATTTTTAATACTTTATCAACAAATTCAATTGCTACTACAACTGCAATACCTGCTACAATACCAATAATTGCTGCACCGGCTGGTGTTACAAGATCACAACCTGCTGTGATTGCTACAAGACCTGCAAGTGAACCATTTAATGTCATTGAGATATCTGGCTTCTTATATCTAATCCATGTATATAACATTGTTGTACATGTTGCACATGCTGCTGCAAGGTTAGTTGTTACAAATATACTGCTGGCTGACTCTATTGCATCGCCTTCCATTGATACTGTTGAACATCCGTTAAATCCGAACCAACAGAACCAGAGGATAAATACTCCGAGTGCACCAAGTGTAAGTGAATGACCTGGAATTGCTCTTGAATTGCCTTTTGAATCATATTTACCAATTCTAGGTCCAAGTATCTTAGCTCCGATTAATGCTGATACACCACCAACCATATGAACTGCTGTTGAACCTGCAAAATCATGGAATCCTAACTGAGCTAACCAGCCGCCACCCCATATCCAGTGACCTGATATTGGATATATAACTAATGAGATAACTGCACTATATATACAGTATGAGATGAACTTTGTTCTCTCTGCCATCGCTCCAGATACGATTGTTGCTGCTGTTGCACAGAACACTGTCTGGAAGATTAAGTATGCATACATTGGAACTCCGTCAGGTAAGATTGCTGAATAATCACCTCTTGTGAAGAAATCTAATGTACCAAAAAGTTTTCCTGTTGAACCAAACATAATTCCGAATCCTACGAACCAGTACAATGGTGTACCGATACAAAAATCCATCATGTTTTTCATAATAATATTACCTGCGTTCTTGGCTCTTGTAAAACCAGTTTCAACCATTGCGAAACCAGCCTGCATGAAGTATACCATTGCTGCTCCAAGTAATACCCACATTGTGTTAATAGCTGACATAATGTCGTCCTCCTCTCGCACCCATCCACATATATCAGATCAGATTAATCTCATAAAAATGGATAAAAATAAGGCGTCAAAGTAATTTTTTACTTTAACGCCTTCGTTAATGTGCTTTTTTATTTTTTGTTTTTTGTTTTCGTTGTTGACATTATTAACCCATTTTTTGATTTTGTCAACGGTTAATTTTAATTTTCTTAATTTTTTTATGTTTTTTATTAATTCTGCTTATATTTTTACGCTTTAGCACATCAACTTTTGTGCATATCAACATATTACAGCGATAGTATAGTTTTTTCTAAATTATACTTCGGTTAACTGTTTAATATTAATATTTTGGTATCTTGCATACATAAGGCTCTTTATAATCTTCATGGAATTCTTCCCATGCTTCATCTATTATCTTCTGATTGTGGAATATATCATAAGCAAATTGTGCAAGTGTCATTCCGGCTTTTACTGCGGCTTTAAGCCCTATATCAGTTCCGGCAGATGCAACTACTGTCCAATGATGTCCCGGAAGTCCCATTGCTGTTCCAAAACCACTAAGTTGTAATGTCGGACATTTCATCGCAAGATCGCCTACATCTGTTGAACCTCCTGCATATCCATCAATATGCTCACCTTTTAATACTTTTGACGGAAGAAGTTTATCAAGGTCTTTTGGTGGCTCTTTTCCTGTTGCATTCTTATACATCGTTTTTGCAAAATCATATTCTTCTTCAGTATATTCAATATCAGGAACTTTTATCGCTGATTCATATCCATACTTGCTAAGCACACGACTGCCATGATAGCTGTGGCATCCGGCTTCCACTCTATAACTTGCCTTTGTCTCTGTCATCATAGCTGCACCTTCTGCTATTAATTTCACTCTTCTTACAAGGTCATCATTATTCTCTTCTCTTGAACGTAAAAAATAATAAACTGAAGCATGCTCCGGTACTATATTCGGTGCTTCACCTCCATCTCTATATACATAATGCATACGACAATCATCTGTAACATGTTCTCTAAGATACTGTACTCCAACATTCATAAGTTCTGCAGCATCAAGTGCACTTCTGCCCTGCCATGCTGTACCTCCATGTGCTGTTTTTCCCTGAAATTCAAACAATATATTAGTCGTAGCTGACATAACCATTCCTGTTGAAAAATCCATATCACTTCCTGATGGATGCCATATAAGTCCAATATCAAGATCATCAAAATATCCATCTCGTGCAAGAACTGCTTTTCCGGCTAAAGTTTCTTCTGCCGGACATGCTATATATACAAGTGTTCCGGGAATATTCTCTTTCTCCATAGCCTCTCTTAATGCAACTGCTGATGTTACTCCGGCTGTTGCCATAAGACAATGTCCACATCCATGTCCGGGGCCTTCTTTTGGTGAATAATATGGAACTGCGTCCTGTCCTAAGCCTGGAAGTGCATCAAGTTCACCAAGCAAGCCGATAACAGGTTTTCCACTTCCCCACTTTGCAATAACTGTATTAGGCTTTCCGCCTTTTTCTTCTGCGTCAAAAGCATTTACTTCGGTAAAGCCATGATTAAGCAAAAATTCTCTTGTCGTCTCGGCCGCTACATATTCAGTAAACGCAGTCTCCGGATTTTCCCAAAACGTCTTCTTAAGATTAGCAACTTCCTCTTTGTGAGTCTCAAACCAGCTCTTAATATTTTCATTCATCATATCTCATTCTTCCTCTCATAATTTTATTATATATATATATAATTTTGTAACACTTCTTCTGCAAAATATAATTTATGAATTGCATATATCATACTAACTGCATATATTATACAAACTGCATATATCCATACTAACTATATAATCACACGAACTGCATAATCACACGAACTGTATAATCACACGAACTGCATAATCACACGAACTATATAATCACACGAACTGCATAATCACACGAACTATATAATCACACGAACTGCATAATCACACGAACTGCATAATCACACGAACTATATAATCACACGAACTGCATAATCACACGAACTATATAATCACACGAACTGCATAATCACACGAACTGCATAATCACACGAACTGTATAATCATACGAATTGTATGTATTATATAAGTTACATATATCTTTATCTTGATAATTCCAATTGAACCTGTTTTTGTCTCTGATTCTGTATGTAATTAATTAATGCTGTAACTGCCGCCATAAAGAATACTATTCCTGCAAATATGAATGGCAGCCTGCTTCCAAATCCATAAGCAAATCCCGCCATAAGCGAACCTGTAAACTGACCGATAGATCTCATCGAATTGAACATTCCTGATATCATTCCTGCATTATCTGCATCAGCATTAATTGTAACTAATGTCTGTTGCATAGGAAGGTAAATAGCATTAACCAGATAAAATACCAGACTTGCAATAATAAATGTTCTTATCTGTGTCTGCTGCATTATAATTAATATAGCAATAGAAGCCAATATAAATACGAATATAATTGTCTTTCTAATTTCAGTATGTCTGCTAAGCCATATATTAATTGTAAAATTAGCTATAAGCCCGATTATTCCTACAACTGCTTTTATAATTCCATTATAAGTCGATGGAAAATTGAATTCCGCTTTCAGATAATAATTAAAAGCATTGTCAAAACATATTGTTGCAAAATTAGCAAGACATACTGATATTAAGAACACTATCATTACTGACGTTAATATGCTTTTTGAACTTTTTATTGCTGATAATGGATTGTTGTCTTTTAACATCAATAATACTTTCTTTATACTATCTTTAAGACTATTCTTATCACTACCACGCTCATACTTATATATATCATTCTTTACAAAAGCATTGACATCTTCATGTCTGTTATCCTGTATAAACAGCCACATCAACATACCTGCTGTAAGCAAAATTATACATTGAACATTAAATGCAAGTCTTATTGATATATCTGCAAGAATTCCACCAAGAAGATAGCCTGTTGCTGAAAATACTGCTGATAATGCTGCCATATATGACATAAATCTGCTTCTTGATTTAACCTCTATATTATCAACCATATATGCCATTGAACAGATTATCGTAGCATTACAAAATATTCCCGAAAAAAGTCTTGCTATTACAACTGTTGGAATATTATATGCTATACTGAACAGAAACTGACCGACTGAATATCCGATACATCCGATAAACATAATCTTTACTCTTCCTATCACATCAGAGCTTTTTCCCCAGAAAGGGCCAATCAAAAATCCCATAACCGACATACACGCAAGTGCAACTCCAAACATATAATCCGGAAGGTTAAGATTTTTAAAAAGAGTTGGAGTAAATGGATGCGCCATATTAGCTCCGACATAGAATACACACATAAATGCAAGCAAAAGTTTTGCTGATACTCTTTTTCTCATATACACTATTCCTCCAAACTGTCATTTTTACTAATCTATTTTGGCAATCAATTCAGCTAAGACAGTCACTATATCGCATGTATACAAGCTACCTGATGTTGTGAATTAATCTCTTTAAGTTCAGGCATAACTTCGGCACACTCTTTAGTGGCATACGGGCATCTTGTATGAAATCTACATCCTGTTGGTGGATCAATTGGACTTGGAACATCACCTTTTAGTATTATCCTCTTTGTCTTAACTTTAACATCCGGTATAGGAATTGCTGATATAAGTGCTTTGGTATATGGATGAATAGGATTTTCAAAAAGTTCTTTTTTTGATGCTATCTCAACTATTCTTCCAAGATACATAACTGCAATTCTGTCACACAGATAACGTACTACACTAAGATCATGTGATATAAACAGATATGAAAGCTGCATGTTCTCCTGCATATCTTTCATAAGATTAAGTACTTGCGAACGAACTGATACATCAAGTGCTGACACCGGTTCATCACATACAATGAATTCCGGATTAGATATAACTGCTCTTGCTATTACTACTCTCTGTCTCTGACCACCAGACATCTCATGTGGATATTTATAGATATGATTCTCTCCTAATCCTACATAGTTAAGAAGTTTTTTTACTCTGTCTGTACGCTCCTCATTAGTTCCGATTTTAAATACATCAAGTGGTGCTTTTACTGCGTCAAATATTGTCATTCTTGGATTAAGCGAAGCAAACGGATCTTGAAATATCATCTGCATATCTTTTCTAAGTTCTCTCATATCTTCAAATCCATACGATTCTATCTGGTTGCCTTTATACCATATTGCACCATCTGTTAACTGATGCAATTTAAGAATTGTCCTTCCAAGTGTTGATTTGCCACATCCACTTTCGCCTACAAGTCCAACTGTCTCTCCTTTGTATATACGAAGATTTATTCCATCAACTGCTTTTAGATATTTTCTTTTTTCTTTTATGATCGTTTTATTAACCGGATAGTATTTCTTAAGATCTACTACATCTAATAATAATTCTCTCTTTTCCATATTATTCATCTCCAATTCACAGACATCAACCAATTGTCCAAACTTCATTACATAAATTCTGCCTAATGTAAATCCTACTTACTTTACAACTTTTCTCTGCTTCATATCCACAAGTACAATCTAATTAATGTCTGCATTTTCTTTTTGTATAGATTCTCTAATCTCTGATTATAAGGTGTATTTCTCTTTCTGATACTATATTTGATTATACATATCTAAAACATGCCACCTTTTTTTCACCTGACAGATTAATTAATGGTGGTTTTTCTCTTTTACACTTTTCAGTACAATATTCACATCTTGTACTAAATCTACAACCATCAGGCATCTCATTTAGTGCAGGCACAACACCTTCTATTGTATATAATCTATCTATATCTTCATAGAGTTTTGGAATTGACTTTAGAAGTCCATACGTATATGGATGAAGTGGCTTTTCAAAAAGACCTTCTGTTGTATCATATTCGACTATCTCACCTGCATACATTACCATTACATAATCTGCTATGTCTGCTATTACTCCCATATCATGTGTAATGAATAAAACTGCTGTATTATACTCTTTCTTTAATTCTTCAATAAGTTCAAGCACCTGCGCCTGTATTGTTACATCAAGTGCTGTTGTAGGCTCATCTGCTATTAAAATGTCTGGATTAGTAAGTAGTGCCATCGCTATCATAACTCTTTGTCTCATTCCTCCAGAGAGTTCATGCGGATACTCTTTCATTCTCTGTCTTGCAGCCGGAATACCTACCTTTTCAAGCATATTAACACAACGTTCAAATGCGTCTTTTTTAGATATGTTCTGATGTGCAAAGAGAATCTCCATAAGCTGCTCGCCTATCTTATATACCGGATTAAGAGCTGTCATAGGATCCTGAAATATCATTGATATTCTATTACCTCTAATCTCTCTAATCTCACTATCTGTCATCTTAACTATATCTCTGCCTTCATAGATTATACTTCCATCAGCAATCTCGCCTACTGTTTTTGGAAAAAGTCTCATAATAGAATTAGCTGTAACACTTTTACCGCATCCACTCTCGCCTACAATTCCAAGTGTCTTACCTTTTGCTACCTGAAAGTTCACATTCTTTATAGCTGTCATCTTATTCTTACCAACGTGAAAATCAACTTGCAGATTCTTAACATCAAGAATTATATCCTGGTTGTTTTTATCTATTTTTAACTTCGTTTTATCATCAGTATTGTAACCTACTTCATCTAAATTAATATTGTTATTCCTAGCCATACTCTTCACCCCTATCTCTTCATCTTAGGATCTAGTGCATCTCTTATTCCTTCACCAACAAGATTAATACATATTATTGTTATCATGAGAAGTACACCTGCCGGAACCCACACCCACCATCTCTTTGTGAGTACTACCAGATTCTGTGCTGCATATATGATATTACCCCATGAAGCTTGTGGTGACTGTATTCCTGCACCAAGAAAACTTAATCCTGATTCTGTCATAATCGCCTGAGATATTCGAAATGCTACTGACATCCAAAGTGGAGCTATCGAATTAGGAAGAACATATCTCATAATTATCTCTCTGTCTTTTGTTCCTATCGCTCTTGCTGCTTCAACATATTCTTTATTTCTGACAGATAATACATTGCCATATATAAGCTTTGCAACACCTGTCCATCCTGTAATTCCAATTACTACTATTATTGTTATTATTGATGGTTCAAACACTGCAACAATAACAAGTATCAGAACCATCGCTGGAATTGACATGAATATATCTGCAAGTCTCATTACTATATTTTCTATAATTCCTCTATAATAACCTGCCAAAATTCCAAGTGGAAGACCAATTATTATACTTATTATTGTTGAACATATACCAACTATCAGTGATACTCGTCCACCATAGAGTACTCTTGCAAATAAATCTCGTCCTATATCATCTGTACCAAGTATATGTTTCGCACAAGGTGCCTGATTGAATCCGGTACTATCTATGGAATAGGGATCAAGTCCAAGTATTATTGGCAGGAAAGTTACCATAAGTATCTCGATAATAATTATTATCAGTCCAACATTCGCTAATTTATGTTTTCGGAATTTTTTAAAAAATTCCGTTTTTCTTTTTTGTTTCATCTACAAGCACCTCTTTTCTTATAACAGCAACGCTCTATAGTTAACAATTCATAGCTAACTATTTCGTAACTAATCTTTTAAGATTAATTTTTTTCATAACCAATTCTTTGTAACTAATTATTTTATGGTCAATCTATTCATAATTAATTCTTTACAACTATTTTTTATGATCAATCTATTCATAATTAATTCTTTACGACTATTTTTTATGATCAATCTATTCGTAACTAATTCTTGGATCAAGATATGAATAAAGTACATCAAGAAATATGTTAACCAATATTACTGCTAATGAGATCATTACTGTTATTCCCATAATCGCATTGTAATCTCTTGTGCTGATTGACTGAATCATAAGACTTCCTATTCCCGGCCAGCTAAATATCTGTTCTGTTATTACTGCACCGCCTATTAAGAATGGAACTGTAAGTCCTACTGACGTTACTATTGGTATAAGTGCATTACGAAGTGCATGTTTGATAGTCACCCGAATCTCTTTAATTCCTTTTGCTCTTGCTGTCTTAATATATTCTTCATTAAGCACCTCAAGAACGCTTCCTCGTGTCTGTTTTATAAAATTACCCATCATCTGAATCGCCATTACTATAACTGGTAGTACAAGATGTCTGCATAATGATGGGAAATTCGCCATTTCGCCTGAATTATACATTCCTTGTGATGGAAATATTCCAAGTTTTACTGAGAATATATATATAAGTACAAGACTTATAAAAAAATTAGGAGTACTAGTTCCGATAAATGCTATTGCAGATGAAAGATTATCCCAAAACGAGTAGGGCTTTATCGCAGCTATAACTCCAAGTGGTATGCTTATCAACAATGCTACTACTACTGATGTTAATGTAAGTGTAAGCGATGGTCCTATTCTTTGACCTATCATCTGTGATACAGGCTGATTAGTTCTTGTTGATGTACCAAGATCTCCGCTGCACAGATCGTTTAACCAGAGAAAATATCTCACTACAACTGGCTTATCAAGTCCCATTGACACTTTTAATTCTTCAAGTGCTTCCTCTGACATCTCACCAGAGGAGGCAGCAATTATATCAGCAGGACTTCCAGGTGCCATATTGGAC
This sequence comes from Falcatimonas sp. MSJ-15, assembly GCF_018918265.1. Classification (GTDB taxonomy): domain Bacteria; phylum Bacillota; class Clostridia; order Lachnospirales; family Lachnospiraceae; genus Falcatimonas. The sequence goes on along the minus strand of NZ_JAHLQC010000009.1, from coordinate 100,994 downwards.
AATACAAATACAAATATTGTTATGCCAATGAATATTGGAATTGCCAAAAGAAGTCTCTTTATAACATATTTAACCATATCTGCTACCTCCTATGTAAATCTATTTTACTTCCCAAGTCCATACTTTATCATAACCCACAATTGATGGACCTGATATCCTTGGTGATGTTATGTTGAATATATATTCATGATACAGAAGTATATATGGCTGATCTTCGTCCATTTTTTCATATAATTCTTTAAGTTTAGCTTCCCTAGCCGCTTTATCCTGTATTCCTTCAATCTCAACCATTGTATTGTAATAATAAGGATCTGTTATGTGTCCAAACGTTACTACTTCTGAATTATAAAGTGATTTGAGACTTGTAGGATTAGGACTTAAGTTAGATGTAATTATCGCCATATCGTATGTTCCATCTTTTATACCTGTGAACATTGTTGCTGCATCAACTGTGATTACTTCAAGATTAATTCCAACTTCTTCAAGATTTTGCTGCATTATTGTAGCTATTCGTTCTCTTATACCTGTTGGAATAGCACATTTTATTGTATCACCGTCTTTCCATCCTGCCTCTTTTAGAAGTTCTTTTGCTTTTTCTACGTCACGTCCCTCATACTTAATACCGGATACATCATTCACGCTCCCCGGAATTGCTGTCGATGTTGCAACTGAACCTTCACCAAGAAGAAGTTGATCTACTATCATCTGCTTATCAATTGCATAATTTACTGCCTTACGTATTGCCGGTTCATATTTTTCATTATTAAGGCTTACGAACATAAGCGCTGTTACATCTGTATTCTTGGTGACTGTTATTGAATCAACTCCTTCTAAGTCTTTGGCTTCGTCTGGAGTTATGTTAGGATAGCATGCATCTATCTCTCCTGCCATCATTGAAGTTGTAAGATTGGCTGATGCCACAACTCTATAGATTAATTTACTGAATTTTGGTGCTCCAAGATAATAATCTTTAAATGCTCCCATTGTAAGTTCCTGTCCTGACACTTCACTGATAAAAGTACATGGACCTGAGCCTATAGGATGTGTAAAGAATTCATTAGATACAAGGTCTGCCGGTGCTATATTTTCAAGAAGGTGTTTTGGCATTACTGCATAATACATACCTGCTGTTCCGAAAAATGGTACTTCACTTGATGGACTATCCAGATGGAATATAAGTGTATAATCATCTGGTGCTTCTACACCAGGTTCTTCTGAAGCATCTATATTACCTGAAGAATCATATCCTCTTAAAATGTTAAGATATGACTTTGATGTTGCAGTTGTAACTTCAGGATTACCTATTGTCTCAAATGTCCAAAGCCAGTCTGCTGATGTTACAGGTTCACCATCATGCCATTTTGAATTCTTATTAAGATGAACTGTAACTGTTAATCCATCTTCTGAGAATTCCCAGCTCTCAGCTGCTCTTGGTGATACTGTTCCATCGATATTACTTACTGTAAGAGTATCGAATATCTTATCTGTTGGTCCTATTGAATAATAATTACTCTTAGACCACGGAAATAGTGTATCCCATGTTGCTATCTGTGCATACGTTATTACTGCATCATTGGATGCTTCATCTGATAATACAGCTCCATTATCTGACGTAGCACCACCTCCACTACATCCTGCCATGAATGTTGCCGATACAACTGCTGCTGTGAGCAATAAGCCAAAACCTTTTTTAAAGATTTTATTTCTGATAATTCCTTTTCTCATAATAATGCTCCTCCTTTGACTCATACTTTTGTAATTGCATAGTTCATCATAACAATTACTATGCTTATCATTTGCATTTGCATCCAATCATTACAAAAGCCGCTTATATGCTATGCATATAAACGGCTTCGTTTTCCTCTTCATCTTATGTATTAATTGTCTGCACTATATCACTCATGATGTATATCTTGTTACATCTTTAAAGTGTTGCATTGATGATAGGAACATTATTATCTCTTTTTTATTTTTTGTCAACTTAATTTTGCAGATAAAATTTATTTGTAATTTTGTAAAGTTCTCGCAAAATTTACAAATATTTTTTCACCACTTTGCTTTACTAAATTCAAAGTTTAATTAATTTTCTAAATTGTCTCTTTATTAATACTTTTCTAATTCTTATATTTCTCAGCTTAAACATATATTAGATTATATAATTGCCCTTTTGCTGTTCATCCCATTCCATAAGATCTGCCAAAGTTACATTATCAATTACACTTTTAATAGCATCATCTAACTTACGCCATAATATAAGTGTTACACACTCTTCCTGTCTATCACACATATTAACTTCATCATCAAGACATGATACCGGTGCAAGGCTTCCCTCTGTAAGTCTTAAGATCATGCCAACAGTATACTGTTCTGGTCGTTTAGTAAGTTTGTAACCACCCTGTGGACCTCTTATACTCTTAACAAAACCTGCTTTATTAAGCACTGATACTATCTGCTCAAGATACTTGTCTGATATATTCTGTCTTGCGGCTATATCCTTAATTCTAATTGGATTACCTGTATTATTAAGTGCCATATCGAGCATTAATCTTAATGCATATCTTCCTTTTGTTGAAATCTTCATACTATATCCTACTATCTGACTGATATTATTCTATAAAGTGATATCTATCATATATGACTATATATTGTCATAGCATAATCTCACTCTAATATATATCATATATAGCTTTTCCTTTCTCATATTATTCCCCAATTTTTTCATAAAACCTGCTTTAGTCCTATTTACCGGGTTGTAATTATATGATACACATAATGAGAAAGGCTGTCAATAGTTTTCCTACTAGGATAGTATGAAATCTTTTTTTATAAGGCCAATAACGTCTATAAGGCTATCTTCTCTTGCATATATACTAGATAATAACTCTTCATCTGGTTCTGACAGATCTGGAACCATCACCGGTATACATCCAGCTCTCTTAGCTGAGATTAATCCATTAGGTGAATCTTCAAGTGCCATGCACTCATCGGCTTCTAACCCTAATGTTTTGACAGCTAATCTATATATATCCGGCTCCGGCTTTCCTATCTTAACCATATCTCCACATATTATCTCATCAAAATATTCATATATTCCAGCTTTTTTAAGATATAAAGGTGTTCGCTTAGAATCAGTTGCTGTCGCAAGTGCCATCTTAACATTATTTGATTTTAAAAATTCAAGTATATCATCAACACCTTTTTTCTTAACAAGACCATATTCATTAATATACTCATTCATAAGACGTATACGTTCATTTCTTACTGCTTCATAATCAAAGCCTGAGCCAAAATATTCCTGAAATACAGGTATTGCTTTAACTCTTGCAAGACTTCTTATACTAATTACATGTTCTGGTGTTATATTATATCCATACTTCATCCCAGCTTCATGCCAGAATTTTACAAGCAGACTCTCTGTATCAAACAAAAGTCCATCCATATCGAATATAACAGCCTTTAGAAGCTTTTTACTATTATACATAATCTTATTTTTTCTCCATTCTTTTAATTTAATTAAAATTCAGTTATTTACGAAACGATGTATTAGTTCCACTATATATTAAGGCTCAATTATTACAATATATGTGCACATACTACAATTTGATTAATACAATATATACTATACAATAGATTTCAAATATTACAATATCCTTACTCTTATCAAATAGTCCTATCTTTATGTTTTATTATAGAAAAATGGCAGAATACATTACTTAATCCATTCTGCCATTTTAATTATTAAAATTCTATTTTTATATTAAGATTCTCTTATTTAGTTTTTATATAAAATCATCTTATTTAGCAGATAAATATTCATGAATACCTTTAGCTGCTGCTTTACCTGCACCCATTGCAAGAATAACTGTTGCTGCACCTGTTACAGCATCACCACCGGCATATACGCCTTCTTTTGTTGTCTTACCATTATTCTCATCTGCAATGATACATTTCCACTTATTAACATCAAGACCTTTTGTAGTTGAAGATATAAGTGGATTAGGTGATGTACCAAGTGACATGATTACTGTATCAAGATCAAGTTCAAATTCTGAACCTGGAACTTCTACTGGTCTTCTTCTTCCTGATGCATCAGGTTCACCAAGTTCCATCTTAACACACTTCATTCCTCTAACCCAGCCATTATCATCAACAAGAATCTCTTTTGGATTAGTAAGCAGATCAAAGATGATTCCTTCTTCTTTTGCATGATGTACTTCTTCTACTCTGGCTGGAAGTTCTGCTTCACTTCTTCTATATACAATATGTACTTCAGCTCCAAGTCTTAATGCTGTTCTTGCTGCATCCATTGCAACGTTACCACCACCTACTACAGCAACTTTAGTTCCGGCTGCAATTGGTGTATCATAATCTTCTTTGAAGGCTTTCATAAGGTTATTACGTGTAAGATATTCATTAGCTGAGAATACTCCATTAGCATTCTCTCCTGGAATACCCATGAACTTTGGCAGTCCGGCACCTGAACCTACGAATACTGCATCAAAACCTTCTTCATCCATTAATTCATCAATAGTTGTAGCTTTACCAATTACTACGTTAGTCTCTATCTTAACACCGAGTTTCTTAACGTTCTCAATCTCATGTTTTACAACTGTTGATTTTGGTAAACGGAATTCTGGAATACCATATACAAGAACACCGCCTGCTTCGTGAAGTGCTTCGAATATAGTAACTTCATATCCAAGTTTTGCAAGATCTCCTGCACATGTAAGACCTGCAGGACCTGAACCAATTACTGCTACTTTTTTACCATTAGTTGACTCTGGTTTCTCTGGTGATATATCATTCTCTCTTGCATAATCAGCTACAAATCTTTCGAGCTTACCAATTGATATTGCTTCTCCTTTGATACCTCTTATACATTTGCCTTCACACTGACTCTCCTGTGGGCATACACGTCCACAGATAGCTGGAAGTGCTGATGATTCACTGATAATACTATAAGCCTGTTCAATATTACCTTCTTTTACTTCATGGATAAATGCTGGAATATTAATTGATACAGGACATCCAGTTATACATTTTGCATTCTTACAATTAATACATCTCTCAGCTTCTGCCATTGCTTCTTCTTTATTATATCCAAGACATACTTCATCAAAATTCTTAGCTCTTACTTCTGGTTTCTGTTCTCTAACTGGTACTTTCTTTAATACGTCCATTATTTGTCACCTCCACAATGTCCACATCCACCATGATGTGTATCGCCTTCACGAAGTTTTAATATAGCTCTGCCTTCCTGTGTCTTATACATCTGCTGTCTCTTCATTGCTTCATCAAAATTAACAAGATGTCCATCGAATTCTGGTCCATCAACACATGCAAATTTAACTTCGTCACCAACAGTTACTCGGCATGCACCACACATACCTGTTCCATCAACCATAATAGGGTTAAGGCTGACAATTGTCTTGATTCCAAGTTCTTTTGTAAGTTTTGCAACGAATTTCATCATAATCATAGGTCCTATTGCAACACATACATCATATTTGTTACCTTTGTTAACAACTAGATCATTAATAACTTCTGTTACCATTCCTTTTCTCTCGTAACTACCATCATCAGTTGTTATATAGAGATTACCAGCAACTTCTTTCATCTCTTTTTCAAGGATAAGAAGATCCTTTGTCTTTGAGCCCATAATTACATCTACGTCAATTCCATGTTCCTTCATCCATTTAACCTGTGGATATACAGGAGCTGTTCCTACACCACCGGCAACGAATAAAAACTTCTTATTCTTAAGTTCTTCTACGTCTTCATTAACAAATTCTGATGCAACTCCAAGAGGTCCGACAAAATCCCTAAAGCTGTCACCGGCTTTTAATGTTGACATCTTCTCTGTTGATGCTCCAACTATCTGGAACACAATTGTTATAGTTCCATTCTCTCTGTCAAAATCACAGATTGTAAGAGGAATTCTCTCACCCTGTTCATCCATCTTTGCAATAATAAATTGTCCCGGCTCACATGATTTCGCTATTCTCGGTGCAGATACTTCGAATAGATAAATCTTATCAGCTAATTTTTCTGCTTTTAAAATCTTGTACATAAAGCCCTCCTAATTCTAATGTGAAATAAATTTCTATGTATTAATAGTAATACGTTATGTATTAATGATAATACGTTAAAGCATAAAAAACAAGTAAAACATTGTTTTTTCGTTAACAATTTTTACCTGTTTTTTATTTTACAGCTTAATTATATAAACTTTACTATGTCAGATGTTGATTTTACTTGCTTGTGAACATATTAATATTAATAATCCTATCGCTGATTATAAAGGACTAATTGAATAATTGCCCTCGCTATCACCAGTTACAGTAAATGTCTCACAGTTGTTAGCATCTACACCATACCAATACTCTTTTCGCTCTGTCTGACCATCCTTAGTTATATCTACTGATATAAGATATATCTCTCTATTATCAATTGTCTTCTTAGAATAATATACAAGAGACATTGCATTACCATCACTATCCTTACGGTCAGATGACATCACTCCAAGTTCTTTTAATCTGCCTTTTAATACATTAACTGCATCATCAAATCCATATTTACTCTTAACTGCAAGCGTATAATTCATTCTTGTAACATTACTCATCTGTTCATATTTGTCAACAATTACAACTGAGAATACTGTATTGCCTTCCGGCATATCAATCGGCTCTTTATATTCTGATGATTCAGTATTTGGTGTTGTTCCATCTAGTGTATAATATGCTTTCGAACCATCCGGAACGCTTACTATTATCTTCTGAACTTCTGTATAGTTACCATTCTTAGGTGTTACAGCAGGTGCTGCCGGTTTATTAATCTTAATTCCATAAGAATATGATGATGTTGCACTCTTAATTCCATCTGCATTTATAGCCATAGCTTTAATCTGATGCTCACCTTTTCCAAGTTCAATAGGTTCTTTGTACTTCTCGCTCTTTTCATCAGGTTCGCTGCCATCTGTTGTATAATATATTACTGTATTATCATCAGATGCAAGTTCTATCTCAATCTCTTTTGTATAATCACCTGAATCTTCTGAAGCTTTAGGTGTGCTAACCATATATCCGGCAAGACCTTTTTCTCCATCTGTACCTGTATATTTATCAATGAATTCATTAAGTCCATCTATGTCTTTGCTCTCTTTTAACAGATTGCAGATTCCACTTATAGCTTCTTCATTGTATTCATCAAAAGATAAAACTGTATATAGCACATTAATTCCATCACCATATTTTTTATTGCCTTCGTATGCTTTTGCAAGGTCAATTCTTACTTCTGCTTTATTCTTAGCTTCATCATATTCCATCGCCTTTTTAAAATATGACGCTGCTTCCTTATAAAGCTTTTTATCAAGGCTCTCAACGCCTTTATTGTATTGATATGTATAAGTATCCTTTTTCTTATTATCTATAACTAATACTGCTATTATAATCACAATTGCAACTGCTACTATAACTGATGCAATTATAATAGGCTTATTATTCTTTTTCTTAATTGAGTTATTCGTACTTCTCTTTCCACCATTATATTCTGCATCACCAGGATTTCTATATAATTCATCTTTTAGTGATTGTTCTTTTGAATTTTCTTTAGCATTTCTTCTTAATTCATCTTCGTTATCGCAGCCATTGTACGGTACATTATTTGCATTCGTGCCACTATTATTACTATTCATATTCTTAGTAGTATTATTAGAATTAAGAGACTGGCTTTCTTCTCTTGGCTCTTTGCTCTTTACTTCATATCCGTAAGCTCTCTCTTCTTCATCATTTACTATCTGTTCTATTGATTTTGCTAACTGTTCTTCTATATCTATATCATCAGGATTAAATTCTGAACTCATATCCAAGCACACTCCTTATAGTTTTTATTATATGTTTTATGAAAAATAATATTCCATTATTGTTCATAATCTCTGCTTATAATTCTTAATTATAATACCATAGATTAATGCCATGAGCAAGATGTTTGATTTTCAAACAAAAGAATAAAAGAAAAGGAGCGAGCCAGGGGAAGCTGACTCGCTCTTCAAAATATGAGGGGGGAGATAGAAAGATTAACTTCACTATCCTTTATTATTATATCCAATAGTTGTGAGCAAATTGTGTACATTCTCTAAAAGATGCATGAATTGTATAAATAATAACAATCTTTTTTATCTCCATCTGTTTATTCTTATTTTACTCTAACTTCATACATGTAAAAGAAAAGAAAAACTCTATATTTTATGCATTAAACATAGTCTTCTCGCTGTTAAATGCTCTCGTAATAAAGTATACAAGAATACCTGAATATGCATATGTAGTGACTGCTGATATTACAAACTGGGATGTTGTAATATCTCTTGTAAATATATTCTTAAGTGCTACTGAGATATTATATACAGGAATTGCATATTCTATCGTCTTCGCATCTTTGGTCTGCATCATTGTTATAAGTCCTATGAACATAACTGCAATATAAACCGGCGACATATATGTCTGTGCTTCCTTGCTTGTCTTTGCAATAACTGATACTAATGAGATAATTGCTACATATAAGAAAACTGTACCAAATAGTATTATTGCAAGTTCTCCAAACTGACCTAAAGTAAGGCTTACATTCTTAAGAAGGTCTGCACCTGCTCCTTCTCCCATCGAATTACCCATTAATGGCATTGCTGCTATCATGGATATTATATATGTTGCCGCTGATAAAAGTGAGAATATCATAAGTGCAAATATCTTACCAAGAACAATATCACTTCTCTTAATTGGTGTTAATAGCATAGTTGCCATTGTTCCTCGCTCTTTTTCACCTGTGATCATATCAACTCCCATACTCATCGCACCTGCGAATAGCATTATTGTTATAAAATAAGGAAGCATCATTCCTATAATCTTCCCTGAGGCTTTGTCATTATCCTGGATAACAGCATTGTTAGTAGAATCTACTGTAAATACTGTTATATAACTAAGATCTCCCACTCTCTGTTCCAGAAGTTCTTCTCTGTAATTTTCAAGAATGTAATCAACATATTCTTCTCTTGCTGCTGCCGAATATTCTTCTGATGGATTGTAATAAGTCATTATCTCCGGAATATCACCTTCTTTATAATTCTCAACACTCTCCTTAAAATTATCAGGGAATATTATAAGCAGATCAATATCACCTGTGAGAATCTGTTCTTTTATACTATCAATCTCACTATCATCCGTAACTTCTGTTACATCTCTTACATTCTGCGTAACATCACCATTATAACTATTATCTCTAAGTACATCCATTAATTCTTCCGGTGCGTTTTGAATATATACTTTTGATATATGTGCTGCTACATCATCACTTGCATTCTTAGCCATTACAAACATAATTCCATATATTGCTATGATAAGTACAACTGGAAGTACGAACAATGACATAACAAGTTTTTTATCCTGAAATACTCTTTTTAATTCTTTTTGTAAAATAGTTGTTATTCCTCTCATTATTACATATCCTCCTTTGAATTATTCTTATATAACTCAAAGAATGCATCTTCGAGATCCTTAGTATCTGTACTCTGTAATATCTCTTTTAATGTTCCTTCGCATACTTTTTGTCCACCAATTATTACAGCAATTCTGTCACAGAGTTTCTCAGCCTCCGACATTATATGCGTTGATATTATGACAAGCTTTCCCTGTTCCTTAAGTTTTTTTAGATAATCTGTTACAGAACGTGCTGTAATAATATCAAGTCCCGATGTAGGCTCATCAAATATTACAATCTGTGGATCATGTACAAGGCTTACTGCTATCGCTGCTTTTTGCTTCATACCTGTTGAGAGTTCTTCTATCTTCTTATCTTCGAATTCTCTTATTCCAAAATAATCAAAAAGTTCCTGTCTTCTACTATCTATCACATCATCATCTACACCATGAAGTCTTCCAAAAAAATTAAAAAGGTACTTTGGTGAAAAATGTGGATCGAGTTTTATCTCATTAGTAAGAAAACCTATCTTGCTTCTTACCATCTCTGCATTCTTCACAGTATCATAACCTGCAACACTGATATCTCCACTTGTAGGTGTAAGAAGTGTTGATATACATCTTAATGTCGTTGTCTTACCGGCACCATTTGGTCCTAAAAGTCCGAATATCTCGCCATTCTCGGCGCTTAGGCTCACATTATCAACAGCTGTCTTCATATTCTTCTTAGTCTTGGCTGCCTGCATCTGTTTCTTACTAAGCTTATATATCTTAGTAAGATTATTAATCTCAATCATTGCCATAACCTATTCTCCTCCCGTATATCTGAAACTATGTTTCAGTAATTCTCATTGCAAAATATTATACATTAATATTACCTATAATATAGTAAATTATAGGTAATATTTTAATTGCATTATACTTTGAACTTCAAAATATATTTTATACTATATGACAACATATTACAAGGTTAAAATTTTTTTCCATTTTTATTCAGGCATTATTCCATTAAGTTTTAATACATCCATAAGATATTGCTGTCTTTTGTCTTTAGATAACTGTGAATACTGATAAAAGAATAATCTTCCACTTATCTCATATACACTTGTCTTACCACAATTTTTAATCTTCTCAAGTTCTGAAAAAGACTCTATATTCTCAATAAGTTCTCCAATTGTATGGTAGCCTGCTCTTTTTAATGCATTTGAAGATCTTACTGACAGATCCATATCTGCAAAGTCTGTACTTAGTAATGCTTCATTCATGTAAAAAATAACCTTAAATGATTTTCCTTTTACAACAGTCTGTATGTCCTCCATTGTAAGATCCCCCGGCAGATTCTCATTCATGTCTACTATCAAATCCTCTGGCATCTGTAATACTGATCTCTTCTCTTCTTTCATAATCAATTCCTCCATCTACGTCTTTATAAGTTGATGTGATTACATCAAAAGAAAATTCTCTTACATCCGTAAAAATCGTTCTCAATTTTCGATAAAACACATCCATTGCCTGCATATCACCGGCAACACCAATTGCAATAATCTTACAATCCCCTGAAGATGCCTGAACTTTAAGTATCATATCACTTTTTGCCAAAACTTTAACAACATAATCATAATGTTCCGGTCTTGGGCTTACATTAACTATAAATTCAACCGAAGTATCAACCTTCTTAGGTGCAATCTTCACCTCATAGCCTCTTATAAGACCAATCTCCTCCATATCCTGAATTCTGTTCTTAACTGCTACTCTTGAGATACCAACATATTCTGCAAGTTCAGAATATGTATATCTTGCATTCTCCTTAAGCAGTGTAAGTAATGTATTGTCAATGTTATCAAGTCCATTAATTCTCACAATCAAGTCCCTCCTTCATTGCAAAAAAAATTCATAAATCTTCATTGGCTGTAATATATATATAATACCACAAATTTCATTTTGTAAATACACTTTATAACATATTTGTTACATTTCGTAAGTATTATCTCTCATACTATACAAAATGTAAGTACTTGACATACATTTTGTATAATATGTCTTTTTATTTAATTTTACACTTCTGTATGAACATTTTTTACTAATATTCTTTTAGTAACATTCTTTTAGTAATATATTTAGTTATTCTATATTCATCTTATTTATATAATATCTTGCTATTACATAACTTAACACAATCACTGATAATGAAGATACATAATAGAATACTCTCTTTAGTGGTCTTTGATTACTTGCTTCATTAATAGTTGATATATTATCAACATTACCGCTTTGTTTGTCATCTACTCCATTCATCTCTTCACTTTCTCCATCTTTATTTGAGTTACCATCAAGTGTAATCACTTCAACTTTTCCACCATTATTTTGTGAAGAACTATTATCCTGTGATATATTATTAGCATTGCTATTCTGATTATCTTTATTATTAACTGCACTATTATTACTTGATTTGTTGCTATCCAAATCGTCTACATTATCTATTTCATTATATATATTATTATCTTCATCATTATCATCACTATCTGACACTTCTCTGTCAAAATATGATACTGTTGCAAGTGTAATATCTCCATAACTGCCATGTTGGACTCTGTCACTTCCTGCAAGACAATAATTCTCCGGTGTACCTGCCACATCATCAGCATAGCAGTCGACATAATACCATTCGCCTGATATTTTTACTACATTCCATGCATTATCACCAGACTCAGAAGTTCCATATTCTATCTGACACTCATATCCATAACAGTCCATTAATTTTTTAAAAAATAATGCATATCCTTCACTATCGCCAATCTTATTATAATAAATATTATATAAGATATCTGAATCAGTCTTTGCTATACTATTATCACTCTTTGGTTCTGTATTATAATATATATAATTATAAGCATTAAAAATAGTTCTTGCTACATCTTCACTTCGCAGACCATCTGCAAGTTTGGCTATGTCTTTGTCAAGATTACTTCGCAGAATATTCATATCAGCATCTGTATCTATGTTTTCTGCATTAGCATCACAATATTCTATTTTTGCATTATCCATAAGCTGTGCTGCATATATAGGATATTCCCACAAGTTCAAATACATAATCTCTATTATCAGGCATATTATACATATTAATATATATGGCATATATACCAATAATGAAGTTCTTATATTATCTTTATTATATTTTTTCATATCCATATTATACTTTTTCATATTATATTTTTTCATATTCATCACCTTAATATTTATCGGCATAGTTTTTTATCTAATCTTATTTTGTTTACTTAAATATTTATTAGAAGTGAACTTTTTTACTAGATAACATTAACAAGGTTATGAACCTATATACAACTTTTCGCTTATTGAAGTATACTAAAAAAAACTTACAATATTCAGTAATATAGAAAAAGCAGATATTTTTCATACCTGCTTTTTCTACTATACTCAACTTCAGAAAGAATCTGTGTTAAATTATTGTATATTCTTATCCTCTATGATTCTCAAACCATTCAGTAATCTCTTTAAGTCTTCTGATTCTATGTTTTGGCTTACCTGTTCTTGAAAGGTCATGATTCTCACCTTTAAAACATACCATCTTACTCTCTATACCATGTGCAACAAGTGCTGTATACATCTGATATCCCTGATCTATCGGACATCTGTAATCCTCAAATGAATGTATGAACAAAGTCGGTGTCTTACACTTATTAGCATATTTTAATGGACTGTGCCACCACATATCATCAACTGATGGCCATATTGTTGTATCATTCTGATCCTCTGCAAATTCAACACCTATATCTGACACTCCATAGAATGAGAGCCAGTTAGATATAGAACGCTGACTCGCACATGCTCTAAATCTATCTGTATGTCCGATGATCCAGTTAGTCATAAATCCGCCATAAGAACCTCCTGTCTCAAAGAAGTTCTCTACATCCATATCCGGATATGCTCTTAAAGCTTCATCGCAGAATGCCATAATATCATCATAATCAACTGTACCATATTTACCACGAATATCCATATATTCTCCACGTCCATCTGATCCTGTAGGATTACAATATATTACAAAATATCCAAGATTAGCCCAATATTGCATCTCATGATAGAATACCGGTCCATATACTGTCTTTGGTCCACCATGAATATCTATAATAACCGGATATTTCTTACCTTCTTCATAATTGTAAGGTTTTAATACAAATCCATGAACTTCATGTCCTGCTGTTGTAAAATTAAGAATCTCAGGAATTGCTATATACTTACCACGCATCACTTTATCATTGAATGAACTTACTTTTTTACACTTCTCATCATAAAGTTCCTGTGGTCTCATATCCCATAATGCAGACATAAGAATCTTATCACCATATATATCAAAATTATCAATTGAACCTTCTTTATCAATAATACATGTAATTATTCCATCTTCAAGTTTATACAGTTTGGCACTGTCATACTGTGTTGATACAAAATAGAATGTATCTCCAACTATCTTAGTCTGTCTTCCACCACCATAACGCACATCTGAACCTACAGAACTTCCAAAAGCCTGACCAAATGTAAGATATGGTTTAATCTCAAGAGTATCATAATCCATTGTATAAAAATCAGCATCTGTATTCATTCCATATTTGTCATCTGCTACTAGAAGAAGTGCTTTTGATTCTCCAAGATAGTAATCATGTATTTTGAAATCTTTATTAAGTTTCTTAATAACTGTCTTTTCAAAAGTCTTAAGGTTAATTCTTACTAATTCACCACCGGCAAAATATTCAGGTCTTGCAATACTTTGATCAAGCTGTGTAAAATATGCCCATTCCTCTTTTTCATCAACTTTTACATTAGATATACCCATTCCTGTATCAGTAAGCAATGTTAATCTATTTTTCTTAACATCATAATAATAGAGGCTTGTATATTCACCTCTTATGAATGTTCCACCATTCCACCACCATGGATTCTGTGTGATGACTTCATAATCTGCTTCTTCCTGTGTATGTGCAAAATATGCTTCTACTCTCTTTTTATCTCCCTTATACAGATCTTCATATCCAGGATATACAGATGCTGTCACAAGTAGATTACCATTCTTAAGATGTACTGTCTCTGCAACAGGAACCGGAATTGTATATGCTAGTTCCGCTTCCCCGCCAGTTGTCTTAATTCTGTAAAAATATGAATTAAGATTCTTTTCATCTTTTTTATTCTCTCTGTTACTTCTAAAGATAATTGTCTCATTATCTTCCCAAAAGAAGCTACTCTCGCCACTTCCTGATGTAAGTTTACTTATCTTGCCATCTTTTACAATATTAATGTGGCCTTCATACTTATTCTCATCTTTTTTAACATCAGTTACAACTACTGCTGCACACTTGCCATCCGGTGCATATGTAATACCTGAAAGGTATTTTAATTTACAAAAATCTTCGATATCAATCTTTTTCATACTTTTCTCCTTTATATTGTTAGTTTTCTTGTCCATAATAACCATTTTCACTATACTCAGCCCATTTTATATACATATCCTTATAATTATCTTTTATAAAAGCCTGTATTTTGGTTACTTCCCTGTCTGTAAGAATACCCTTTTTTTGAACTATTGTATCTCCATTATCTTTAACAAAAAATTTTGCCGAACCAGATTCTGTAAGTTTTCTATCACTAGCATGAACATGCATACATTCAACTGTACAAAATGATGTGAAATATAAATAGTATCCAGACACCTTAAATTCATAATATTTAGGCATTATTCTTCCTCCAAAAATTTCTTATTTTTCATATAATAATCTCTAACTATTTGAATTTCGATATCATCCATTGTAGTTTCTAAAATTTCTCCTTTTAAAGATAATACACTTGCTTTATTCGGTTTATTAAGATTAAGAACTCTAAATCCGTCTTCACATCTTTTAAAAGCATACCCATTAACAATCATATCTGCTTCATCAGCTATTTTTTTTATATCAATCACTGTTCAATTCTCACCTCCTTAATTTGTTCTAAAAACGTCTCTGGCACAATATACAACTTCTCTAATATTGGAATTAAATCAATATATTCTTCTTCACTCTTATCATTGTGACTATACTTTGCCATAACAACAAGATAACCATTATCCCACGTTTTAACTTCGGTATACCGTTCCAATGAATATGGTGCTTTAAATCGTATTACACAATCTTTATAACGAAAAACCGTATACCCTCCCATATTACTAAGAACTGCATAATTAATATTCATTTTCACACTTCCAATCTTCCCATTCTATAATATTTTATAACTAAAATATATCTGAATTATATTATAGATAAGTAATACTTCCTTTGCAAGTCGTTTTATGATGCTATTTTTTCATTACTATACATCTTTTTTTGAAAAATGATATTCCGTAACATAGTGCTTCATCATAAGTATCCTCAAATTCTATTGCATACATCTTATCATCTATCTGTTCTATAGCTCTCATACATGATTCTTTAAGCTGTGACTGGGCTTTGCAATATTTAGCGTGAACTACTCCGACTTGTAGAAGTCGGAGCTTCTTGCTTCCTGCCATATATATAGCATCATACAAAAATCCTTTGTAATCCGACCTCGGTTATTATCACACCTATTTGGCAGTTTTCCCAAAATCTCCACAAGCGTATTAGTTTGGCGAGTTCCTCACCTACTATATTTTATTATTTAAGCTGACAAAAGTCTTAGTCCTTCGTATTTTATGTTTTGTGCGGCATTAATATCCCTGTCTATATTTTTTGTACCACAGGCAGGACAATCCCAACGCCTTATAGATAAATCTCTAAGTTTGGAGTTCTTAAATCCACAGCAGTGACATAACTGGCTTGACGGAAAGAACTTATCTACTTTTATAAAATATCCGCCTCTGTCTTGTAATTTATAGCAAAGCATATTTAAAAACATACCGTATCCGTTATCCAAAATAGCCTTACCATTGCCAAAACCTTTATTTGACATAGCCTTCATATTTAGAGCTTCCACACATACGCATGAGTACTGTTTGGCTATCGCAGTAGACTCTTTATGAAGGAAATCTTTTCTTTGGTTTGCTATATGTCTGTGAATTTTGGCAATTCGTTTTTGCTGTTTATTATAGTTGTTGCTGCCGATAATCATATGTTTCAGTTTACGCTGTGACTTGGCAAGTTTCTCAGCTGATTTGCGATAATAATGAGGCATATCAGCGGTTTTACCGTTGCTATCCACATATAAGCCATCTGATTTATAATCCAATCCAATAGTAACTGCATCTGTTACAGGAACGTCACAAACAGTTTTATCGTACTCAAACAGAACTGATACCTGATATGTATTATCTCTATTCTGGACTACTGTAGCTGACTTTATCTTCCAGTTATTATCCGGAACACGATGTATTTTGGCTTTTACTTTGCCAAGTTTAGGTAATTTAATGTAGTTATTTCCAATCTCAATGTTTCCGTTTGTAAAATTGGTTGTATAAGATTTCCTGGCTTTATGTTTATTTTTGTATTTTGGGAACTTGCCGAGATGCTTGAAAAACCTGTCATATCCGTCAGACAAATGATAAACAGCATTCGTTAATGCAAATTTATCCACTTCTTTAAGAAATGGATAATCTGTCTTTAAATGTTGGTTACAGTATGTATTGGCTGACATTTTGGATAAATGTTTCTCGCCCGATTTATGCCTGTTCTGCTGAACTGTAAGCATCTGATTATACACAAACCTGCAACAGCCAAAAGTCTTTTGGCATTGTTCATTCTGTTTGTTGTTTGGATATATAGCATAAATAATTGCTTTATTAGCCATCAGACTTCCTCCCTTGTGACTGTATGTACTGTTTTATATCACAACATAACAATATTGTCAATATAACGGTACTAACCCCTCCCTACTTCGTAGAGGAAGGGGATTGTGTACCTGATTTTTTGTTCAAAGATCTCTTTAATCTCAAGATTTGGAATAATAAGTGCACTCTTTCCATCTGGTATCTGTTCCCTAATATTACTATCTTTATCAATGGTAAGATAACCTGTCAGATATAAAATACTCCAAAGATTATCTTCAGATGAATTGAGATAATCATATGTAAGATTATCTTCTATATGCTGAACTATATAATGACCCGCTAATAGTTCTTCCATCTTGCCTGTAATCTCTGTTCCTGAACAATCTATAAATGATCTTATAATCGCATTATCACTAGTATTCTTCCAATAACCACAAGGTTTAGCATTACTATCTTTTTGCAATTCAAAAATATAATTCATTACATTACCTGCATAAAATGCAAACATTACATTAAATACATAAAATACAAACGCAAAAATACGGGCAGCCCCCACTACCCGTATTTTTTTCTATCTCTATATTCTCTAACCAATTCCCTGCTATCTCTTAAGTGCAACTACTGTTACTGTACATGATACTGTCTTACCTTCTATTGTTGCATAGATTGTACATGTTCCCGGTTTTCTTGCTGTTACAAGTCCACTCTGTGATATCGTTGCTACTCGGTTATTACTTGTTCGCCATGATATTGTCTTATCTGGTGCATAATCAACGAATAGATTATAAGTATCATACTGTTCAAGACTTATAGCTGTCGAATTCATCTGTATTACACTTATCTTACAACTGTCTTCTGTTCCTGTTACTGATGAATATGCTGTTACTTCTGCAACACCAGGACCTACTGTTGATATCGTACCATTACCATCAACTACAACTACTGATGTATCTGATGATACCCAATTGATTCCTTCTGTTGAATTACCAGGTGTAAGTCTTGCTTTTAATGTTCTTGTCTTACCTCTTAACATTACAAGATCATCTGAATTAATCTTAACTCCTGATGCTGATATAGCAGGAACTACTGTTACTATACATGATGAACGAACATTATTACCATCTGTTGACGTTGCAGTTACTTCACACTTACCAACTGCCATACCTGTTACCTGTCCATCAAAATCTACTGTTGCTATATTAGAATCACTTGATGACCATGTTACACCCTGTATTGTTGCATCTGACGGATATACTGTTGGTGTTACATATACTGTTTCACCTACAATTATTGTTACTTTTCTTCTGTCAAGTCCTATCTCTGTAACTGGCTTTATTACTGTTATTGTACATGTTCCGACTGCACCACCGCCATCGTTTGCTACTACTGATATTACTGCTGTACCATAATTAACTGCTCTTACAACACCGGCTTGGTCTACTGATATAATACCCGGATTATTAGATGACCATGTTACACCTTTATCTGTTGCAGTTTCCTTAGCAACTGTTGCTGCTAATTGCATTGATGCACCATAATTTAAGTATGCCTGTGTTCTGTCAAGTGTAATAGATGATACATATTCTTTTACTGTTATATTACATACTGCTGTGAGCTGTCTTTCTTCTGTTGTAACTTTTATTGAACATGAACCACCTGCTACTGCTGTTACAATACCATTAACATCTACTGTTGCTACTGATGGATCACTTGATACATACGTAACATTTTTATTAGTTGCTTCAACCGGTAAAACAGTTGGTAGAAGCATTAACTTGTTACCTGCTATCATATTCTCACTATATGTATTTAATAAAATACCAGTTACCGGTTCTGTTACTGTTACTTCACAATATCCTGCGACACCACTGTCAAGGCTGACTGCTGATATTGTACATTTACCTGCTGCTACTGCAACACACTGTCCATCAGAACCTACTGTACATATCTCTGAATTAGATGATACCCAGTTAACCTGCTTATTATTAGCATTGTCTGGAGATACCGTAGCACTAAGCCAGAAATAAGTTCCTTTTACAACTGTCATCTGACTTTCGCTAAGTGATACGGAAAGTACTGGCTGAACTACTGTTACTGTACAGATTGCTGTATAGTTGCCATCATTTGCAACACATAATATATTACATGAGCCTGCATTTACTGCTGTCACATATCCATTTTCATCTACTGTTGCAACTGACTGATCTGATGAACTCCATGTTACTGTTGTATCTGTTGCATTAGCCGGTTCAACTGTTGCTGATAATCTCTGTCCAAAACCAATTCTTAATGTTAATTCTGTATAATCAAGTGTTATATTAGTTACAGGATTAGTTATATCTAACTGAATCTGATCTGTCACAACTTCACCATTTTCATTAACGCCATCTGCCTGTACTACAATTGCTGCTGTACCAGGCGCTATAAATTCTACAAGACCATTTTCATTAACCTTTGCTACTGATGGATTTAATGACTTCCATGTCTTTCCTTTATTAACACCATCACCATCCGGTGTTATTGTAGCTGATAACTGAAAACTTCCTAATCTGTAATCTAATTCTAATGCCTGATCTCCTGTCTTCTGATCAATCTTAATTCCTGTTAAAGCCTGTGTGACTTCATAAGTTACATGTGCCTCATACATTCCATCTTCTGAGACAACTGTTATTGTTACTGTTCCACCTGCTTTAAATGTTACCTGAACTTTTCGTGGATTAGTTGAATCCTGTTCAACTTCAGCTATATTGCTGTTAGATGATATCCACTTAAGATTACCATTATATGGTTGTAATTCGTTAGTAAATGATGCTGTAAGTTCATAAGTATTACCTATTACCGGTGTTATAGCCTTATCATCAATAATCAATCCGGTTACCGGATTACCAACTGTTATATTACAGCTTGCTGATTTTGTACTTCCACCAACTTTCTGAACTGCAGTTACAACTGCCATTCCTGTATTATCAGTTGTAGCTTTTATACCCTTTATTCTTATCTTATGATATCTTACTTTACCATTACTATTAGTCTCGTTAGTTACTACATTACCATTCTCATCATATACTGTTGTAGTTGTTATTGTACTACTCTCTGTACCATTCTCGTCAATAAGTGTTACACATCCATTAGCACTTACTGACCATGTAACCGGGTTAACTGTATTAGTTACATATGCCACTAATTCTATTATTCCATTATCAGGATTATCTGTACTATCCTGATGAACAGTTACATATGCCTGTTCCTTATCTAATCTAAAATTATCAATTACTTTTACATTAAATGGTATTATAATCTGGTAACCATTAGTAGTACCAGCATCCACATAACCACCGTTACTACCTACCTGACTTGGATTGGAATACTGCTGTAGGTTTCTCTTTTTAATATAATAATCACCATATATTGTTGTTATTTCATCCATATTAACTGTAGCTTTGGCAGTACCACTACTTAATGCTGTTATTGATTTTCCTGTTGTACTAATAACACTTTGAGCAAGACCACCACTTACTAATACTGACGCAAGATTATCATCATCATCAACAATCTGATATGTATCGCCTACATTAATAGTCAGTACATCACTTGTTAATACTGAACGTGGTACAACAATATATACATCTTTCGGTGCATCTGCATTTCTTCCTTTAGGATAACACAATATTTTTCCTACGCCATATGTCTTACCAATAATTCCATTAGCACTATTTTCAAATATATTATCTGCTTCTGTAGGTATCTTCTCATATTCCCAACCGACTGTGTCAGCTAGTGTTCCATCATCAAGTACATTAAACATATCTGAGAGTAAACGTCCCTCATCTTTTAATACTTCAAAATATTTATAAGTTGTTCCACTTGGTCTTGGAGATACAAAGCTTCCATCCTCTGTTTTCATTTCAACTTTTACATATACAGGTATCTCTTCTGTTTCTAATGTAAGATTATAATTAGTATATGTACCTTTGATGCTTGTTGTTCCACCATATTTAGCTTCAAATAACTTACTATCTGTCTGACTTTTCTCAACAATATTATGTTTTGCTTCAAACACAACATCATCTAACTTTGCCACTGTATTACCCAAATCTTGAATTTGAAGTGTATCATGATTTACAGCACTTAATAGGTCATTTCCCCTACTTGATGTTATTGCACCTTGTACAAATGGAACTTTTACATATATAACAGTTTCTGCTCTTTGTTCTTTTTTTGTAAGATCTATTGCCCCATTAGCATCAACACCATATTCACTTGTTATAATCGTAATCTTAGCTATACCACTTTTTTCTGCTGTTATTTTAATCTTATCAGTACCTGTTGATGCATTATAATCTCGCAACATCTCATAATCAGTATCAGCAGGAGCTGTTGCATTGGCTACACCTGTTCCACCTGACATCATTTCAATTTTTACAACATCTCTGTCATCACTTGCTACAGTATATACTGCTTCAACTTTACCTTTACCATTTTCATCAAGTCCATTTATATAACTATAATTAATCTCTGCAGATGAATCTTTATCAATCTCTACAATGTATGGACTATCTGCTGTTCCACTTCCTGTGATGTTGCCACCACTTATCGTAACTGCTAAGTCTGCACTCGCTGTCGCATACCTTATTCCCACAGCCGTAACTCCAAACACTACCATAAGCCCGACTATGTACTTCCAATACTTTCTAACTCTCTCCATAACTCTAACCTCCATGAATCAACTTCTATTAAAGTTTTGATAGTTCATATCAATTATAAAAACCTACTTACATATTTTTGTTATCGGTTAAGAGTTAGGTATTGTTAATATTTTTTCTTATTGTATATAGTAGTATTTGCTTCTAAATAAGAAACCTGCTTATCAACTTATCAATTTTTGTGCAATAAACAGTTACTATCAGCCTATTAGTTTTCCTCATCAATAATAGGCAGACTTATCAATTCTTCAGTTCTTCTCAAATATAAGTATCTTCTCTGTAACTTTCTTGATAATCGGAATATTCTTAAATGGTTTTAATATAGGTTTAAGTGCTATCATCCCTCTTATTATATTATCATCTTTTATACTGTGAAAACCTTCTGCGATATCCTGCATCTCCAAAAAAGTATTAGCTCCGAACTTAAATCTGGCTCCTGTCGCCTGAACTGATTTTTCTAATTTTTCCTGTTTTACCCACATAGGCGAAGTCGTCTCCATCATTACATACGCATTATCAAAATTATCTCTTATAATCTTTAACAGCTGTGCAACTTCCTCACGTTCAAAATACATCGTTAAGCCTTCTATTATAAATAACATCTTCCCACGTTTTGTAATATATTTTGGCCAATTATCATCAAGTGCCGAACAGGCGACCTGGCTTACTCGTCCTTCTTCTTTAAGGAATTGTCTACGCACCGCTATTGTCTCTGGAAGATCAAGATTATACCATGTTATCTTACCATTATCTAGTCTGTAATAACGTGTATCTAGTCCACATGCTATATTAACAATTACAGCATCTGGATTCTTCTCAATATAGTCTTTAATCAATTCATCAAATACTATTGTTCGTGCAGCTGTTCCACTACTCATCATTATATCTTTAGATGCTTTAGTAAAATCATAATCAAGTTTGCTTGTAATCTCAATAGCTTTTGCATCATAGAATTTATGATTTTTAGCCATTGAATGTTTAGCTCTTGCATATACTGTAAGTAACATTGTCTGCGCTATTCCCTCAAGTTTCTTCTCATTTTTCTCCATTACCATATCCATATATATTTCTCCTCATTAATTATGATTATATTATTGTGATTACACTATGTCTAATCACAAGACTAATCTTTAGTCTGCATAAAAAAACAGCATTAAGTTAGTTTAATCTAACCCGATGCTATTTTATCATATTTTGAGTAAAAATCAATATTATTGTAAGATATGTTATAACGAGATAACATTAGTTAGTTATATATAACCACATTTTACCCCACAAAACTTTTTACAACCAAAAGCAAAACCATTCTAACACTTTGTTACATACCTATCTATTTCACCTGTGGGAAAAATACAACACTTCTGTCTTCTGCTGCTTCCACCGATGCACCTTCTAATTCAAAGTCTGTATCTTCTATATTATTAGAATCGAAATACTCTGTAAGATCCATTATAAGTTGCATATATGACTGTTGTGCATCAAGCTCAACTGCAAGACACTTTACATTTTCGTCAATCATGCATTGTGGTTCATACTCTTCTATAATACTATATTCGTTGTGTATTGATACATATTTTCTAATTGCTTCTCTTATTGTCATCATCTTATTTTCTTCCTTATTATAATTTTTATTATTATCATAGCACATTTCTCTCGTTTTTTCTTCTCTTCTTCCATTTTATTTACTCCAACATTTAAATAAAAACAAACGATACTAGTATTTTTTATTTAAACTAATATCGTTTGCTTTTACTATATTTGCTTTTTACTATATTTAATTTTTTATCATCTCTATTTTAGGTATATATTACACTTTTCGCTTCTATATTTACCATTACTAATAGAATTCATAATCATCCGGATCTAGTCCGGCTTCTTCTAGTACTTCGGCTTTCTCATACGGATCCATGAATCTCAAATCCAATGGATCTATCCCTGCTGCAAGAAGTGCAGCTTCTAGCTCGTCTTCATCATCCTCATCATCTTCTTCATCTTCATAATCAGCTGATAATCCTGTATGTTTCTCTTCATCTGCACGTAATAAGTCTTCAGCTATAAGCATATCAACAATATCAACATCTCCGTCACCATCAAAATCCATCCAGTCTCTCATAACAACACCCTCCATTCTCTAACCCATGTTTAATCTTATAATTAATAATAATTAAGTTTTATTAACCATGATGCTTATCTGCTATTATCATCTATATAATCGGCTCTTTGTTTAATTATTATAATGTGATATCTGTACCCTATAACTAATAATATATCAAATTAGAGGACAGCTTCAATATCTTTACATCTTACTTATCAATTATAAGATTTTTATGATATGTATTTTTAATGCTAATCTTCATCCGTTTCAAGATATCTAACTCTCTTACCATTCTTTTTAGCATACTCTATCTCAGATTTTGTACTGTCACCAATATAACCGCCTACATTTATAACATATATTTCATCTGACATATCAATTTTTCTCTTATGCATATCATCAAGCATTATTTTTGTCTTTGTTATAGTTCCTTCGTCCATATCTTCCCATACTTCTTCATCTCCAGAATGTCCGAATAATCCAACCGACAACACAATATTTCCTTCTAATGTAAGCCTTTTTTGAGCTTCAATAAATTCTTTCTTAAATCGTGTACTTCCACACAATGTAATTACGGGATACTTACTCTTTTTGGCACTTTCTCCTGTTGCAAATGCGGTATTATATTTTTTCATGCTTCTCATAGCTATTTTCATAGCTTCAACTGTTTCTTCTGTATCCTTAATCTCTGTCTTTAATTTCTTTTTCTCTTCTTTATCATCAATATTTTCTTCTTTTATTTTTAAATCTACTAAGGCTTTCTCAAGTTCTGATACATTCTTAACGTACTGTTCATATATCGTGTTTGAATATTCTATATCATGCTCATCGTTAAGAAATATCTCTCTAACTGAGACAATAAGCTTTGCTGATTGAATAATAGTACTCTTTTTCCCAATAATTCCTGATGCTCCAACTAATGTTCCGACTCCAGCTCCGGCACCAATTCCAAGCATTGCTCCACCGCCGACAATAGCCATAGTTCCACCTGCCATACCAAGTCCACCACATGCAACTGCGCCGCCTCCAAGATATGCAAGGCACGCACTTGTTAATGCTGCTCCATTTAATCCTACAAAATTAGAACCGACTAATCCTACAGCAATTGACGGTGCAAATGCTCCGGCTGTCACGACAGCAACGATAGTAACTCCGGCTGCTATCGCTATACCTTTAATAATGTTTTTCATAACTTCATTAAGTTCTGATATTACTTTTTTATATGTCTTTCTTAAACGTTTTATATATCCTTTTTGATAATATTCGCCATCAAATAATTCATCTAAGAAATCATCACCCTTTGACTCAGAATATTTTTTAATTGGAACTTGCAATTCTCTATATTTTTTAGATGGTACTTCTTCTCCCTTGTCATTTTTAACAGTACTTAATGCATAATATGGTTCAAAAAGCATTGCTTCAAGTAACACTAATCTAAACCATGTATCAGATGGATTATTGCTTTCAACAATTGCTATAATTTCATCTTTATCATACCAATTAAGACTTACATTCTCATTATTCATGAATTTTGGAAAACCTATTGTCATATAGTTTTTCCACTCTTGAAGCCATTCTCTTTTTAAAGCTGCTACTTTTTCACCGCCAATTAAACCTTTTGTCTGCTCAATGTCATTAAGTACTTTCAGATATTCAATATTATATAATATCTCTGTCTGTTGCAATGTTAATCCAAATTTTTCACTTTTCATATCAGCATATATCCTCTCATATATTTTTTCATCCATTTTGGCATATACATTCTGCTCAATAATTTTATACATATCTCTTATTTTCTTAAGGTTACGAGTCTTTAATAGATTTACATATTCTGCTCCTAATGCTAGTGTAAGTCTTCCTAATCCTACATAATTAACTGATACAAAATATTGTTCCGTCACAACTGCATCTGTTAAATCAATTGCACAAAAAACACTTGTTGATATAGTTAATAATCTTGTAAGTGTAACATTATTATATGGCTTTATTGTATCCCAGTTAATTTTTTTAATTTCGCTCATACTGGTAACATTTTTATCCTTCACTTCACTTAATATGCGTCTGATAAAATAAAAGCCTCGCACTATACATTCGCTCCTGCCTCTTCTAATTCTTTAATTGCATCTTCATATCATTCATTCTTCTAATTTTGGTTTTCCAGTTCTTCTGTGTCCATCCTTGTCGAATTCCTGCTTTAATGCTTTCTCTACAATACCAATAGTCGCAAACATTATTATACATTGTATTGATATAATAATTGAACCTACTACGCCAACAATATCATCATTTCGGTTAATCACAAAAAAATTGACTATTATTGATGGAACAAGCATTACAAGTCCTAGTTTCATCCACAGCTTTCCACAATACCGCTGTGCAAAATACCACGTATCTTCGTTTTTACTTGACATTCTTGTCCTATAACCCATTATTCCGTTTATAGATACTTTAGTCGAATGCATCCATTTTCCAGCAACAATCATTAATATTGGTATTAATAAATTCTGCGTAAACATAAATATCCAAAATCCCATATATACTACCTAACCTTTCTTTTATAAAAAACTATATATATCCATTTTTATAAATTCATTTTCTTATAAATTCATTTTTTCATAAATTTATTTTATAATATCGTTTTTAAGCGGCTAGTATTTTAGTAATCAAATCTTCCATCATTCTTTTCTTCTAATGCCTTTATTATATGATATGTGTACTCATTATATGGTGTTGGTATTCCAAGTTCTCTACCCATTCGAATAAGTGCACCTGAGAACATATCTATCTCTGTATGTCTCTTGGCATCCAGATCTTGTAGTGTTGAATATCTTGCTGTCTTTGGTACTTTACTTCCTCGTGCTGATGATTTGTCTAACTTACTCATATCTATGCCTTTTGCATTCGCTATTGCTTCAAGCTCTCCTTTAAGTCCGTCACTTATTGCTTTCATATGCTCACTGTCTTGATAGCATCCAACTCCCGCACCAAGAACTGCCTGTGGAAGGTTATTACATACATTCAGTCTGAATTTGCTCCACATCTCTTCAACTATATATTCTGTATTTCGATAATGAACTCCTGAATCTTTAAAAAGTTCTTCAATAGCAACTATTCTCTCACTTCTATAAGGTTCTTTTTTCTCCCCGAATATAATTCCTATTGTAGTCTCCGGATCAAATCTATATCCTTCTCCATCCCTACGAGATGCAACTTTTATTAGCGAATGAACAATATTTGACATTCCTATCTCTTTTGCTATTATCTCTTCACTGTCAACACCATTCATCAGGCTCATTACTATTGTATTCTTGCTAACAATCTTCTTAATATCTGTAACTGCTTGTGTAAGTGCGCCATATTTTACAGATACAATTAAGAGATCTACTCCTTGTGCTTCTTCTGGTGTCCATACTTCAGGATTATATACTTTATCATTAATTATAATTCCCTTCTTTAATCGCTCAGCTCTCTCTCCTTGTGCTATTACTCCAAGTCTCACAGAATCTGTAACACCTGACTCCATAAGCCCCCATATAACATACGAACCAACTGCTCCAGCTCCTAATATTGCAACTGAATTAATCTTCATGTAAATCTCCGCCTTTCATTCTGTCCTTCTTATTATGATGTCGTGGTCAAAAGCCCCGACTTTGATGCCTACGAATTGTTCCATGCTATGCACTCCCACAATTCTACCATCATCATAATTACAATTATACAGCATGATTTAGCATATTGCACTATTAATATGAACAATGTATAATAATGTAATGAGTTTACTTACGGGAGGAAATTTTTGATGAAGTACGTTTTTTTCATTATTGCTCTATTAGCACTATGGATACTAAGTCTTGTATTTATATGCCGATGGACTATTAAGGATGGTAAGAATCGCCATTTAAAATATGAACTTTGGACTGTTATTAATGCTCTGCTGCCGGTTATAGGATTCATTCTCTATTCTATCTTCATAAGACGTAAAAAAATATGTCGCTGTAGATTCTGTGGTGAAAGCCATGACAAGAAGCTTGAACATTGTCCTAATTGTGGTGCTATATCTTCTGATGAAGATATCATTGAAGTTGTCGGTAATAATCCAGCACCTGCTTCACTGCTTGTATGGTACTTTACTACAGTTGTATTATTCATTATAGTCTTTGTTCTATTGTTGATTAATATTGGTGGTGATGTGATCAATTTTTTTGAATCATTAGAAGGACTTAATTAGATAATATTTCTTAACAAAAATCCATCAAAAAAGCTGTTACTTAAGCGATTATACAATCGCTAAAGCAACAGCTTTTTTATTCGCATCTCAATATGAATCTTATATATTCAATCCAAATGCATATATTATATTGTATAATTATCTTTTTCGATTAATCGAAAAGACTATCTCTGAACACGTCCTGAAGCATCTCCGCCAGCAAGTGCTTCAACTTCTTTTCTTGATACAAGGTTGAAGTCACCAGGAATTGTATGTTTAAGAGCTGAAGCTGCTACACCATATTCAAGAGCATCTTTGAAGTTCTTACCATCAACTAAACCACAAATAACACCACCTGCGAATGAATCTCCACCACCTACACGGTCAACGATTGGATGAATTGCGTATTCTTTTGAATGATAGAATTCTTTTGTATCTCTTGAATAGATACAAGCTGACCAACCATTATCTGAAGCTGAATGGCTTACACGTAATGATGAGATACAATATTCAAAGTTGTAATCAGCTACCATCTGTTCGAAGATTGATTTGTATCCAGCAAGTTCAAGTTCACCACTTGTAACATCTGTATTACCTGGTTTGTAACCTAATACTAATTCAGCATCTTCTTCGTTACCGATACATACGTCAACATACTGCATTAAGTTCTTCATAACTTTCTGAGCTTTTTCTGATGACCATAATTTTTTACGGAAGTTTAAGTCAACTGATACTTTTACGCCATGTTTCTTAGCTGCTTTAAGAGCTTCTTCAGTTAATACTGCTGCTGAATCTGATACAGCTGGAGTAATTCCTGTGAAGTGGAACCAATCAGCACCTTCGAAAATTTTATCAAAATCAAAGTCAGCAGCTGTTGCTGTTGAGATTGAAGAATGAGCTCTATCATATACAACTTTTGATGGTCTCATTGATGAACCTGACTCTAAGTAGTAGATACCAAGTCTTTCACCACATCTAGCGATGTTTTCTGTACCAACATTGTATTTTCTAAGAGCAGCTACTGCACATTCACCAATTTCGTTATCAGGAACTGCTGTAACGAACTGTACATCATGTCCATAGTTAGCAAGTGAAACTGCTACGTTAGCTTCACCTCCACCATAGTTTACATCAAATTCATTAGCCTGAATGAATTTTTCATTGCTAGGTGTAGATAATCTTAACATGATCTCACCCATAGTAATAACTTTTGCCATTGTAATAATCTCCTTAACTTATAAAATTATTATTTGTTACCTAATTAATGTTATCCCTTTATATAAGCATTAATTCGTATATACGATTGCAATTCATAATTGCAACTTCATAATCTAGTTTATAACCTACCAAGCTATTTTGTCAATATACAAATCCAAGAAGTTTTGAAACTTCTTCTGCTTTTTGCTTTACAAGTTCTCCCTGACATTCATAATCTTCGTCGGGTCTGTATAATCCTGAAATACTAATAGCACCAGTAACCTCGCCTGTACTGTCATAGACAGGAGCTCCTATACATACCATATGTTCTTCAAGCTCACGGTAATCCATTGCATATCCACGTTCTCTTATGGTTGCAAGATTATTACGTAGATCATCACCAGTTATGATCGTGTAATCCGTTCTTTTTCTGAACTTGGTTCGCTTAATTACTGCTTCTATTGTATCATCATCCATAAATGCAAGCATTGCTTTGCCAAGTGAAGTGCAATACATTGGATTCTTAACGCCTACTGTTGCTGTTGTTATAACCGGATTCTCCGGCTCATATTTACACAGATATACTATCTCATGACCAGTTGGCACTCCAAAGAATACTGTCTTACCCACTTCTTTGGCAAATGCTTTTAATACTGGCTCCATCATCTCAACTGAATTGAGATTATTGGTATAACTTATACCTATTCTATATGCTGTAAGTCCTATTGAATATCTTATCTTCTGATCTTTATTTACATTAATCACATTCATCGTAACAAGTGTTGTCACTATATCATACGCACTTGTCTTAGGGATCTCAAGTTTCTCGCATATCTCATCAAGAGTTACGCCTTCACTGGCTTTTGATACAAGTTTTAATATGTCAATAGTACGTTGTGTTGTTCTATTTATCTTCATGCTATACCTCTCATTTTTAACTATATTACTAATATCAACCAATAGATACGTTTTAGATATCATTGCAGGTAATATTAGCAATATCTATTATATTTCAGAAATACAATATGTCAATCTGGTAATAGCAATACTACTGCTGCTTAAAGATTAATTATAATCTATTATCAGAATCAGCTTTTAGAGTGTTACACCCTGCTTAAAAATTGCAAGATCATGAAATCCTGAGATCTCAGCTTTTACTTTTTTGCCTGATGCCACTTCTAATATATAGTTAAAGAAATCTTTTGAAAGTTCTTCCATAGAGACATCTTCAACTAGTCTTCCTGCATTGTAATCAATCCAGTTTGATTTCTTACCATTAAGATTAGAATTAGTTGAAATCTTAACAGTTGGAACTGGTGATGCAAATGGTGTACCACGTCCTGTTGTGAATAATACAATATGTGCACCGGCACAAGCGAGTGCTGTTGCTGCTACAAGGTCATTACCTGGTGCACTTAAAAGGTTAAGACCTTTTGTCTGTACTGTTTCACCATATTTTAATACACCTCTTACAAGTGAAGAACCTGACTTCTGTGTACAGCCAAGTGACTTGTCTTCAAGTGTTGAGATACCACCTTTTTTGTTACCTGGTGAAGGATTCTCATATATAACAGCATCATGACTCTTGAAATAATTCTTAAAGTCATTAACAAGTGCTACTGTCTTATTAAATAATTCTTCGTTAGCACATCTATCCATAAGTAATGTCTCTGCACCAAACATCTCTGGTACTTCTGTGAGAATTGTTGTTCCACCTTTTGATACAAGAATATCAGAGAATTTACCAACAAGTGGGTTAGCTGTAATTCCTGAAAGTCCGTCAGAACCGCCACATTTAAGTCCAACTACAAGTTCTTTTGCACTTACAGGCTCTCTTGTAAATGCATTTGCGTATGCGAATAAATCTTTTAACTGATTTAAAGATTCTTCGATTTCGTCATCATATTCCTGGCTTACGATGAATTTAACTCTCTGTTCGTCATATTCACCTATATAGTTCTTTAATACATCGATATTACTATTCTCACAGCCAAGTCCGACTACAAGAACTGCACCGGCATTAGGATGATTGATAAGGTCAGCAAGAATTGTTCTTGTATTCTCCTGATCATCATTCATCTGTGAACATCCATATGGATGATTGAATGAATATACATCTTCAACATTAGCATAGTCTTTTAACATCTCTTTTGCTCTATGCTCAATTTCACGAACTACTGAATTAACACATCCTACAGTTGGAATAATCCATATATCATTTCTTACACCAACTTTGCCATTCTTTCTGATATAACCATTGAAGAAAGCTTCTTGTGTTGGCTCTACATCAACGCCTGTTGGATTATATGTATAATCAAGAAGTTCTCCAAGTGCTGTCTTAACATTATGCACATGAATCCATGCACCTGTTTCAATATCCTGTTTTGCAAAACCAATTCTGAAGCCATATTTTATAACCGGTTCTCCTTCTTTAATCGGTCTTAAAGCAAATTTATGTCCCTGTGGAATGTCTTCTGTTGTTACAACCTTTGTGCCGGCAACATCAAGTGATGTTCCCTTTGCAATTGGTTTTAGAGCTACAGCGACATTATCATTTTCATTAATTTTAATAATTTCCTGCATAATAGTCCTCCAGATTATTTTACTAAATCTTCTACTACTGCTCTCATGCCTCTTGTTCTAATATCAGCAATATAAGCTGCAATTGCGTCAACAAGTCCGTCAACCTTTGATAAATCTTCTCCACCGAAGAATTTTGTATTGCTTAAGTATGCTTTTGCGAATTCAGTTGGTTCTTTAGTTGAGTTTTCTTTGAAGAAATCAAGAACAAATCTGTCATCACGGATATTATATTCTTCTCCGTTTCTGTTACCTACAAGGCAATATCCTCCATTAACTTCTCCATCTTTCTGTGTTGAATAGAAGCTCATTAATGCTGCAATTGAGAATGTTAAATATTTTGGTAATTTGCCAAATTTGTTAACATATCCAAGGAATGAAGGCATACAACGTGCTTCCCATTTTGATACTGAGTTTAATGATATATCTAATAATTTATGTTTGATGAATGGATTCTGGAATCTTTCAATTACAGCATCAGCAAATTCTTTACATTCGTCAGCTGGTAATGATAATGTAGGAATTACTTCATCAAATAATGTTTCTTCCATGTATTTTCTAATTGTAGCATCATCCATTGACTGTTTTACAAGGTCATTGCCTGCAAGGAATGAAGCTAATACAAATGATGTATGTGAACCATTTAAGATTCTAACTTTTCTTTCTTTGTATGGGTGATGATCTTTTGTAAATACTACATTAAGACCTGCTTTTTCAAATGGAAGTTCTTTTCTTAACTGATCAAGTTCAAGATTTGAATCACTTTCAATTACCCATAAACCGAATAATTCTGCTGTATCAATAAGCTGATCTTCATATCCGAATTCTTCACATAATGCCGCAGCTTCATCTCTTGGATATCCAGGTACGATTCTATCTACAAGTGTTGGACAGAATGAACATGCTGTATCAATCCAGTTTTTGAATTCATCGCCTAAGTTCCAAAGTTCGATAAACTGCATAATACATTTTTTAAGTTCAATACCATTATCTGCGATCAATTCACAAGGAATCAGGATAATACCTTTATCTTTTGCTCCTTCATATTTCTTAAATCTTTCAAATAAAAGTTTTGTTAATTTACCTGGGTATGTCTTAGGTGGACATGCATTAAAATCATCTGTTTCATCAAATACGATACCTGCTTCTGTTGTATTTGAAACAATAAATCTGAGTGTATCACAAAGACCATACTGTATGTATTTATCATAGTCATCGATTGCTGCAACTGCGTCAACTACTGATGTAATCTGACGAGTAATCTTCTTAGGCTGTCCATTTTCAAATCCTCTTAACTGAAGAGTATACTGACATTCCTGATCATGGAATCTGTCAAGGTTACCGAATTCGATTGGTTTTACAATTACAATGCCACCGTTGAAATCTGTTTTTTCATTAGTTACATCAAATATGTAATCAACGAATGCTCTTAAGAAGTTACCTTCTCCAAACTGAAGAACCTTTACAGGTCTGTCTACTGCTTTTGTAATACTTTTGTTTAATCTTTGCATTTTTCATTTCACCTCATAATTATTTTAGGGCATATTGCCTATTTTTTTAAGTAAAACATGACTTATTCATATTCTACTTGTTATACACTTTAATATGCTTCATATCGTAGTTTCGACTTTTGTAAGTGCTTACATTAGATATTGTACATATAAATTAGCAATAAGTCAATTGCTAATTTTAAATATATTTTTTTTGCACTGCATTTTTATACTGTTTTTATATAAGAAATAAAACTTTTATTAGTTTGCAAAAAAAAATTTTATAGCTTGTTTTTATCTCAATTACAATGTATAATAGTAATTAGGTGTAAGTACTTACAAGTTTCTTACATAGATTATGCACTGTAAGATAAGGTGCTTTATAATCTATCATGTACAGAACTGCTAGATTATATTAACAACTGTACTTATACATGCTGGAGGTGAAATAATGAATATATATGATGTATCAGAAAAGGCTGGTGTATCAATAGCAACCGTTTCACGTGTAATAAACGGTAATTCCAATGTCAGCGAGAAGACACGTCTTAAAGTTCTTGCTGTTATGGAAGAGATTGGTTACACACCCAATGTCTTCGCAAGAGGACTAGGCCTTAACACAATGAAGACTATAGGTATCATGTGTACGGACTCATCTGATATATATCTTGCCAATGCGGTCTACTATCTTGAGAGGGAACTTAGAAATAACGGCTATGATTCAATTCTCTGCTGTACCGGTCCTAATCTGGCGACCAAGAAAAAGTATCTTGATCTGCTTATGTCTAAGCGTGTAGATGCTATTATTCTTGTTGGTTCAAAATATCTTGAACAAAAAGCCGCAGAGAACAATTATATTATCAATGCTGCCAAAGAACTGCCTATAATGCTTGTTAATGGGCATCTTGATGGTCCTAATATATACAGTACATTATGTGATGATGAAGATGCTGTATTTAATGTTACTGACTCTCTTATAAGGAGCGGACGTACTGATATTGTATATCTATACACAAGCACTTCTTATAGTGGTCTTCGCAAAATGGCGGGGTACAAGCGTGCACACTTCGTGCATAATATCACTCCTCAGCCACATTTTATTAAACTTTGTGACAAGAATATCCAATGTGCCAAAGATTCTCTTCTTGATCTTTACTCAATGGGTTCTAAGTTTCAGGCTGTTGTCACATCTGATGATTCCCTTGCTGTAGGTGCAATCAAATTCGCACTGTCTAAGGGTATCAGTATTCCGGATGATCTGTCTATTGTAGGTTATAACAACTCACTGCTATCACTTGCATGTGAACCAGAGCTTACATCAATAGATAGTAAAGTTGAGGCTTTATGCATCACTACTATTAATACATTAATGGGTGTCTTTAATGGCAGTAACGTCCCTAGTAAGACTAATATTTCTGCCGATTTAATCAAAAGAGGCACTACCAATTTTTAATTTTAGGAGGAATAATCATGAAACAGTTCATGGACAAAGATTTCTTATTAACAACAGAAACATCTAAAAAACTCTACCATGATTTTGCATCACAGGTACCAGTTCTTGACTATCATTGTCACATCAATCCAAGAGAAATTGCTGAGGACAGAAAGTTTGAAAACATTACTCAGGTATGGCTTGGCGGCGATCATTACAAATGGCGTCAGATGCGTTCTAACGGTATTGATGAAAAATATATCACTGGAGACGCTACAGACAGAGAAAAATTCCAGAAATGGGCTGAGACACTTGAAAAAGCTATCGGTAACCCATTATATCATTGGAGTCACCTTGAATTACAGAGATACTTCGGTTATACAGGTGTATTAAACGGAGATACAGCTGAAGAAGTATGGAATCTTTGTAATGCCAAATTACAGGAAGACTCTATGAGTGTTCGTAACTTAATCAGACAATCTAATGTTACATTAATCTGTACAACTGATGATCCTATTGATTCACTTGAATGGCACAAAAAGATTGCTGGAGATGATACATTTGATGTTCAGGTATTACCAGCCTGGAGACCTGACAAGGCAATGAATATCGAAAAACCTGATTATGCTGATTATCTTGCAAAATTATCAGATGTAAGTGGTGTTAAAGTTACATCTTTCGCAACTCTTTGTGAAGCATTAAAAGTTCGTCTTGCATTCTTTAATGAGATGGGATGTCGTGTATCAGACCATGCTCTTGAGTATGTTATGTACAAACCAGCTACAGCTGAAGAAATCGAAGCAATCTTTGCCAAGAGATTATCAGGAAATGATATTACTCGTGAAGAAGAATTAAAATTCAAAACTGCTTTCATGACATTCGTTGGACGTGAATATAACAGACTTGGATGGGCTATGCAGCTTCACTATGGATGTAAACGTGATAATAACGTATTCCGTTACAACCAGTTAGGACCAGATACAGGATATGATTGTATTAACAACTTTGCTCCATCTGCTGAAATGGCTGATTTCCTTAATGCTCTTAACTCAACAGATGAACTTCCAAAGACAATCATCTATTCATTAAATCCTTGTGATAATGCAGTTATTGGTACTATTCTTGGATGTTTCCAGGATTCAGCAGCTATCGGCAAGATCCAGCAGGGGGCAGCTTGGTGGTTCAACGATCACAAACAGGGTATGAGAGATCAGATGATTTCACTTGCTAACCTTGGTTTACTTGGTAACTTCATTGGTATGTTAACTGACTCAAGAAGTTTCTTATCATATACAAGACATGAATACTTCAGAAGAATCATGTGTGATTTAATCGGTTCATGGGTTGATAATGGAGAATATCCAGCAGATATGAAAGCTCTTGAAAAGATCGTAAAGGGTATTTCATACTACAATGCTGTTCGTTATTTTGGATTTGATTTAAAATAATAAACCGTTTTACTCTATATAGTTTTTATTTTTAATTTGTGATTTATTAAGGGTGGCTGACTATATATATCTGTTTTTTTGATGATTTTCATCAGGATTTTATATCAGATATTATATAATCAGCCTTTTTATTGTTATTTTATGCATTTTTTGTTCGACAAACATCTCCTAATGTTGTATAATCTACTACGTTGATTTGTAAATAATTGCTATATATTTATAGTAAATAATATATTAAGGGGTAGGAATATGAAAAAATTAGCAAAACAGATTACTGCACTTTTGGTTGTAATACCTATTACAATCTCCGGATGCAGTAGAACTAATAATAACGAATTAGGTGACCGATTATCTTCCATTAATCTTTTTGGTAATAGCAATAATTCTAATGAGGATAATTCTGCGTCTTCACATAAACGTAATAAAAAAGGAACTGATTTTAACAATATGTCATATACTCATACTGATATGACAGAATATAATTCTCTAATCGATGAGATCTCATCACTATGTAATGACAGTGATAATTCTAATCAGGTATTAAAAGATTTTGACAGTATGTATTCTATATATAATTCTATGGATACTAATTGTACTCTTGCATCAATACACAACAGCCTTGATGTAACTGACCAATATTATATAGATGAATATAATTATTCTTATGAGACTTATATGAATATGTATAATAGTCTGATTGATACTGCTGCTATTATTATTAATTCAAATTGTAGTGATGCAGCCCGTGAATATTGGGGAGATGATCTATTCGAATCATTCTCATCAGCTACATCTAACTCCGAAGTAAGTGCTCTTCTTCTTAAAGAAAAAGAGCTTCTCAATCAATATACTGAACTTATATATAATGAAGATGCAACTTCTTCTAACACTAATAATAATTTTGACAACGATAACAATAGCAATGATAATAACATAAATGGTCACGATAATACACCTGGCATACTTGATAACGGTTCTGACGATAACATTTCCGACTATAATGATGAACTAAAGAAAAAATGTGAACTTGTTGGGCCTATATATATTGAACTAATTAATGTTCGTAACAGTATTGCAAAAGCCTATAATTACAAGACTTACGCAGAATATAGTTATGTCAATACATATTATCGTGACTACACTCCAACTGACGTTCTGAATCTATGTAATAGTGTAAAAAGAAAAATTGTTCCTCTTTTTTCAAAAATCTATTCAACTAGAAATCAGGCAGGTTTTGACGAACTTGATTCTTATTTTTCAAAAGTTACTGATCGTAAACTTTTAGAGATGCTTAGTAATTACCTTGGAGATTTTGATGAATCGTTTGTTGAGACTTTTAACTATATGAAAAAATATAATCTTTATGACATTGAAGGCAGAGAGAATAAGGCTTCTGGTGGTTTTACCACTTATATAAATGGTTATTCTTCACCTTTTTTATTTAATAACCCAGATGAAGATTTCTATGATCTTATGTCTCTTGAACATGAATTTGGTCATTTTTATGAATATTACATAACTTCAGGTAATGTAGCTGCAAGTACTGATATATCTGAGATCTATTCACAGGCTCTTGAACTTATGTATACTAATCATTACAGTGATATGTTAAGCGAAAAATACGTATCTTCTGCTATTGATTATACAATTGTTCAAAGACTTGATACAATCATTGAAGGATGCCTTTATGATGAATTTCAGCAAAAAGTCTATTCAATGGAGAATCCGACTGTTGAAAAAATCAACCAGCTATATTGTTCATTATGCAAAGAATATGGTTTAATAGATTCTAATGATCCTATTACTGAAGCATATGACTGGGTTGAAGTCACTCACAATTTTACACAGCCTATGTACTATATCAGTTATGCTATATCAGCTGTACCTGCTTTTGAATTATGGGAGATATCTCTTAAAGATTTTGATAAAGCTGCTGACATATACGTTAATATGGTTACTCAAGGTTCATCTCTAAGTTATACTGAACTTCTTGAAGAAAATAATCTTTTGTCGCCGTTTAACCCTACAATGCTTGACAATCTTGAAAGCACACTAAAAAAACGCTATGGCTTATAATACTTATAAAAATTTATCCCGCTCTTGACAAAGAGCCCATAAAAATAACTGTCCGGCTATCATATATCTGTGATATTGATAATCGGACAGTTGTTTTTTATTAATATTACATAAATATCTAATCAATCTAATTAATTCAATCTAACTAATTCAATTTAATTAATTCAATCTGATTAATATAATCTAATCAATGCAATCTAACTAATTCAATATGATTAATGCAATCTAACTGATTCAATATGAACATTAATTCTACTTATGCAAAGAATCCGGATACAATTGAATTAACAACTTTTCCGTCTGCTTTACCTTTTACAAGTGGCATAAGTTCTTTCATAATCTTGCCTTTATCTTTAGCTTCAGGTTTTTCTATTCCAAGTTTTTCAAGAACTCCCTGTATAACTGCCTTTATCTCGTCTTCAGACATCTCTTTTGGTGCAAATTCCTGATATACAGCTATTCTTAATTTACACTGTTCTATTATCTCTGTTCTGTCTGCTGGTGATGTTTCAAGAGTTTCTTTTGTCTGTTTAATCTCTTTCATTACAATTTCATTTTCTTCATCTTCTGTAAGATCTGCTCTTTTATCAATTGCTTTGTTTTTAAGTGCACTAAGTAACATTGAAAGTGCTTCTTTTCTTTCCTTATCTCCTGATTTCATAGCTTTAATCATCTCAGCTCTTACTAATTCAATTTTTGACATTTTTCATCCTCCTAATTTTATAAATGTATTTTCTCTATATTTAGTTATAATACGGAAGTGAAAATAATTCAACTACATTTTCTTTAATAACTGTTTTTATTTCACTTTCTTTATCATATTGTATTAGTGCTCCGTTAGTCATAAGATAATAGACACTATCATACGTAATAACAGGCATATTAGAATTACTCCTATCAGCATCATTAGTATCATTAAATGTTCCATTATGCCAACTACACTCCAATGCTTGTGTAAGATAGTGTGCTTTCTTTCCATCATAATAATAATATCCTTTATCTGTTCCGCAATAAAATATAGCTTCTGTTCCACTATCGTATACATAGAACAGCTGTACATTTTCATATAATTTTTCCCGTTTTCCATTATTAGTATTATATTTTATAAGATCTGATTCACCATTAATAAAATATATATTTCCATTATTCTGAACCTGAACCGAACATACAGCAAGTGTATTATAATACTTAGATATTGTCTTTTTTTCTGATACATCATATACATCAGTCTGCGTTATTGCTACACACTTACCATTCGGAATATTATATATTTTACTTACTTTTGAATCAAATTCCATCATCTTTTTCTTTTTTCCTGACTCTAGATTATATCTATACATAACATTATTTTCTGTATAATATATATACTTTGAATTTTCTCTTGCTGTCGCATATCCTTGTGTAACTGTATAGCAGTATTCTTCTCTTGCTTCTTTATCTTTAGTATACATTGATGTAACTTCAGCATATATATCATCAGCATTGTCACTTATCTTCTCTCTATTTCCAAATGTATTGTCACGACATGATATCCTATACAATTGTCCATTTTCCTTTAATATATATACATAATTATTGAGTGAATCAAGTAATATACACTTACTTTCACCTATCTCATAACTACAATTAGCATTGCATATCTCAAGATATTTATCGCTTTTAATATTAATCACTGTCCCATTGTTACATATAAGTTTTTCACCATAATTACATTCTATATAATCACTTACTTTTTTTTCATCAACAACTACATAACATGCTGTATATTCAGCATCATATTTAGTTGAGATATTCTTATATTCAAATGTAACAAGTATCTTCTTACCATCTGAGCTAAAATGAAGACCTGCAACTTCAAAACCTTCCGGTGCTTTTACAGTTACGTATGGACTTTTCATATTATACAATTCATAGAATTCTATGTAATCATTAATATAATTATACCTATATGCAAGTTTCATATATGGATATATACAAATATTAGAATTTTTATCATAATATAGCTGATTATTCTTAGTATTAAGAGTTGTAACAACTGTCATTGAATTATCCTTAACACTTAATGACGCCAATCCACTCTTTCTGTCATTATATATAAACTGATATTCATCAGAATTAATGATACTGTCTTTTCCATTGAGTGAATACATATCACCTTTATTTGTTACATAATAGATATTAGAATTTAGGGATTTTTCTTTTAAAAATAATAAGATCATAAATACAAATGAAAGCATAAGCGCTACTACAAGACTAACAGCAACCCTTCTTTGTCTTGTATATAGCGCTGTTTTTTGTTGTTCGTAACATTCTTCGTTGGCAGATAGAAGCATCTCTCTCTCTTCTTTTGTAAGAACTCTTGTCTCATCATTATCTATTCTGGATATATTAATGTCTTTCGTACTATCTTCATCGTCCTCTATATAGTCATCTACAAAATCATTCACTACTTTTCCACATAATGGACAGATAATAGTATCGTCTTCAATAATCTCGCCACAATTGTCACAGAATCTCATTCGTTCATTCGCTCCTTCGCCACATTAATGCTGTTACTCAAATATTTTGCTTTATCATTAGCAATTCGTGCAAGTATAGCTTCTGCACTTTCTTCTGTATCTTCAAGTCCATTTATCATTGCCGATGTACTAACGTTTTTTTCATCTACTATCTCAAGCATTGCATCGACATCTTTGTTAGGGTCTATTCTTGCAATCTGATGTTCTCCATAATCTACACGCTCACGCTTAACTATCGCTGATGCCAACTTTTCTTTAAAATTTCTTTCATCTATCTTATCCACTACAAAACCCCCATTGAATTACATTTTTATACTGATAAGCACAGTATACCTTACAATTTATATCGGTAGTGGTTAATTATTATTTGATATTGTAGTACCTTTTGTATCTCTAAAGGCTTCCTTGCCTATTTTTATATTATCATCAGGCAATGTAATATAGAGATTAACACATCTATAAAAAGCTTTCTCATCAATCATCGTAAGTTCTAGTAACTCTTCAGTATTAACATAACTAAGATTACTACACATGCTAAACGTTCCATATTCTATACGCTGCAGATTCTTAGGAAGTTCTATCGATTCTAATGATGACATCTTAGAAAATGCACCTGCATTAATACTATTAACACTTTGTGGAAGCAAAATCTCTCTTACTGTATCATTTGAAGCAAATGCTTCCTTCGCAATAATCTTAATACCTTCTGGTACTTCTATTCTATCTGTATCTACGTTAACTCCAATTAATATGTCTCTCTTTATAAGAAACTGCTTATCCTTAATTGAATCTTTATACCACTGTGTATTACAAAGTGCATTCTCACCTATCTCCTTAAGATTATCAAGCTCATCTATGTTTATCTTCTGAAGCTTCTCACAGAATTCGAATGCACCATCTTCTATTATCCTTACACTATCAGGTAGTTTTATCTCTTTAAGATTTATAAATGATGAAAACATCTTTGAATCTACTTTTTCAATCTTTGTATTTACTTCTATTTTTTCAATATTTTTTGCAAGTTTTGCATATTCGCTTGCATATAGACTTATTCCTACGACTTTCTTACCAGATATCGTATCTGGAAATACAAGTTCATCTCCAACTTCTGCATTCTTCATAACTCCTGTAATAACAAGTCCTTCACTATTAGACCTTGCTGTGAATATATTAGTCTTATCAGAATCGTTATAACTTATTATCACACATACCATAACTAAAACAGCCACTATTCCCATAACAATTCCTGCCATTTCAAGTGCTTTTTTCTGCATAGTAACCACCCCATATCATTTTTTTCTAATTTTAACACATTTTTTAGTTAATTGATAGAGTTGATTCTATAACCTTTTAAATCTGTTCTAACAGATTAACCATCTCGATTGCAGAAAGTGCACAGTCATAGCCCTTGTTTCCTGCTTTGCTTCCAGCTCTTGCAATTGCCTGTTCGATATTTTCAGTTGTTACAATTCCAAAAAGTACTGGAACACCTGTCTCTAATCCTACCTGTGCTATACCTTTTGACACCTCGTTGCATACATAATCATAGTGTGATGTATCGCCTCGTATCACTGCTCCAACACAGATTACTGCATCATACTTCTTTGAATATGCTAATTTCTTTGCAACTACAGGTATCTCAAATGCTCCTGGTACCCATGCAGCTGTAATATTGTTTTCTTCTACACCATGTCTTACAAGTCCATCCACTGCACCACCAAGAAGTTTATTTACAATTATCTCGTTGAACCTTGATGCAACAATTGCAACTTTCATTCCTTCTTTTGCTACTACTTTTCCTTCTAATAAATTGATTTCTCTCATTATATTTTCCTCTTTTCTTATATTAATTTATTTTAAGGTATACATCGATATTCCTATAATTGTATATTATTAAATATATGTCCCATCTTCTCCTGCTTTGTCTTCATATAAAAAAAATCGAACTTCTGTGGTTTAATCTCGATTGGCACACGTTCATTAATCTTTAGACCAAACTCTTCTAATCCATATACCTTGTCTGGATTGTTGGTCAAAAGACGGATGGATTTCACTCCAAGGTCTGCAAGAATCTGCGCACCTACCCAATATTCA
Source organism: Falcatimonas sp. MSJ-15 (assembly GCF_018918265.1). Lineage (GTDB taxonomy): Bacteria > Bacillota > Clostridia > Lachnospirales > Lachnospiraceae > Falcatimonas. The sequence goes on along the minus strand of NZ_JAHLQC010000009.1, from coordinate 57,897 downwards.
CGCAAGTCTGGTGCAAATCCAAGCTTGATGTTGGCTTCCACTGTATCATATCCCTGTTCTTGCAATTCATATGCCTTAAGCTTGTTGATAAGACCTATTCCTCGTCCTTCCTGTCTCATATAAAGAACAATTCCTCTGCCTTCTTTTTCAATCTGCTTAATTGCTGACTCTAACTGTTCTCCACAATCGCATCTGCTTGAACCAAACACATCACCTGTCAGACACTCTGAATGAACTCGACACAGTACATTCTCGCCATCACCGATGTCACCTTTTATGAGAGCAACATGATGTTCCTTCGTTATATCATTTACATAACCAGCAATTCGAAACTCACCATATTTTGTTGGCATCTTTGCCTCTGCCATCTTCTCTACATGCTTTACATGTATTCTTATGTAATCTTGCAAATCCTTTATAGTTATGAATTTAAGATTGTATTTTTTAGCAAGTTTCCAGAGGTTTTTGGTACGCATCATAGTTCCATCATCTTCCATAATCTCACAGCATACTCCACATTCCTTAAGTCCTGCAAGCTTCATCAAATCAACTGTTGCCTCTGTATGCCCATTCCTTACAAGCACACCGCCTTCTCTTGCGACAAGTGGAAAAACATGCCCCGGGTGTCTGAAATCCTCTGGCTTTGAATTCTCATCACAGCATCTCATAATAGTAAAAGCTCTCTCTGCCGCTGATATTCCCGTTGTTGTCTCAACATGGTCTATGGCAATAGTAAATGCAGTGCTATGATTATCTGTATTCTCAGCAACCATCGGTGGAAAGCCAAGTTTTGCTGCCAAATTTGCACTCATTGGTGTACAGATAAGTCCCTTGGCATACGATGCCATAAAATTGATATTTTCCTGTGTCGCAAATTCACCAGCACATATCATATCTCCTTCGTTTTCTCTGTCAGGATCATCTGTTACAAGAATTATTTTTCCTGCTTTAATATCCTCTAGTGCCTCTTCTACTGTATTGTATTTTCTATCTGTATTGTCTTTTCCATCTGCATTATATTTTTCATCTGTATTGTATTCTCTATCTGCATTATGTTTTCCATCTGCATTATATTCTCCATCTGTATTACATTTTCCATCTGCATTATATTCTCCATCTGTATTACATTTTCCATCTGCATTATATTCTTTCTCTGTATTATATTCTCTACCTATCTCCATATTTGCATCCTCTCTATATTCCATATTTTTCAAGCATCTCCATAGTAAGTCCAGATTCTCTCTTTGACTGTGATTCCTGCTTATTTTCCATAAACTTCTTTATATATTTACCAACAATATCATTCTCGAGATTTACAAGACTCCCGACTTTCTTCTGAATAAGTGTTGTCTCCTTCGCTGTATGTGGAATAATTGATACCTGAAAATCACGATCACTGACTGTTGCAACCGTCAGACTTATTCCATCTATACATATCGAGCCTTTTTCTACTATCAAATCCAGAATCTCCTCCGGTACTTTTATAGTCACCCATATGGCATTTTCCTCTTTTGTGTATTTGATAATTGTTCCAGTTCCATCAATATGTCCTGATACAATATGCCCACCGAATCTGCCATTTAAAGCCATCGCTCTCTCAAGGTTTACCATGTCACCTTTGCCAACTTGCGACAAACTGGTTCGCCTCACTGTCTCCGCCATCACATCAGCACTAAAACCATCCGAGTTAATGGATGTCACTGTCAGACATGTTCCATTCACCGCAATACTGTCACCTAACTTAGTCCCCTCAAGGACTTTTCTTGCTTTTATTGTTATACATCCTGATGCTCCATTTATCGCAATGCTTTTTACCACACCAAGTTCTTCTATTATTCCTGTAAAAATATTTCTCACCTTCTTTTCATATATGTAAGAAGCACATCATCTTCTATTCTTTCGATTCCATCAAGGTAAAATTCTAAAGCATCCTTGACTTTCTCTATTCCAGTTCCCTCCACCGGACTTTTGGCTTTGCCTCCGCCAAATATCTTCGGTCCTATGAAAACATCTATCTGATCTATCAGATTGGCATGTAGCAGGCTATCATTCAAAGTTCCTCCACCCTCTACAAGAACACTATCAATTTCCAACTGCCCAAGTCTTTGCATAAGACGAGTCATATCCACTTTCTCCCCTGAAGGAATCACTTCCACACTCACACCATACTCTTGCAATTTGGCAATCTTCTCATCATCAGGATGAACACAGGCTACTATTGTCTTATATTTATCCGCACTCTTTACTATCTGGCTGTCTAATGGGATTCTTAGATTGCTGTCGCAAATAATTCTTATCGGACTCTTAAGCCCCTCTACCCTGACATTTAGCATTGGATCATCTGCAAGCACTGTACCTATTCCTGCCATAATCCCCATATATCTGTGTCGCATATATTGCACTTTCATTCTCGAAGCATCATTTGTTATCCACTTCGAATCTCCTGTCACTGTGGCTATTTTTCCATCTGCAGTCATTGCATACTTGAGCACTACATAGGGCATCTTCGTGGTTATATAATGAAAAAAAACAGGATTAATTCTGTCACATTCTTCTCTTAGATAGTCCTCTATGACCTCTATTCCATGCTCTCTTAAAAAGCGTACGCCCTTTCCTGCCACAAGAGGATTAGGATCTCTTGAACCTATAACAACTCTTGCTATTTTATGCTCCACAATTGCTTCCGTACACGGTGGTGTCTTACCATAATGACAACATGGCTCTAAAGTCACATAAAGTGTCGCACCTTCTGCTGACTCTTTTAAGGATGCAAATGCATTTCTCTCTGCATGAAGCTGACCGCATTTTTCATGATAGCCCTTGCCGATAATCCTATCCTCTTTTACAATCACTGCACCTACAAGAGGATTGGGATTCGTAAAACCAGTTGCACGCTTTGCCAGTTCAATTGCATATCGCATATACTCTTCTTTTATCACATTGCAAAACTCCTTTCATTTTAGCATATCTACAATTTGTCTATTGGAGTTCTTTATTTAATTGTTGAATTGTTCGGGAAATTGATGGAAAATTTGAAATATATGAAAAATTCTCATTCTCACAGGATATCCTGCTCTACACAGGTTGCATCCCTGTGAAGCATTATAATTTGTAAGGAAAATTTTTTTCTTATAAAACTAAAATAAAAAACGCTGAGATAACAATCTCAGCGCAAAATGCAAATATATAATTCACCTGATATACTCTTCAAATTCAAATCTTGTTACAAACCACTAGTCAGCTCTGCTGGCTATTTCATATCATCGGCTTTGTAATCTTATAAAGCATATATCTCGGTCTGAGATATACTATGCTATACTTCAAATTATATATCGCTATAACTCTTATGAATCATATTTCATTTCTTTCATCCAGACTTTACTGTCGGCCCTGGAATCTCACCAAATCATGCCTCTCGGCTCGCGGGCTTTACCGCCGGTAGGGAATCACACCCTGCCCTGAAACGAATTCTATTAAATTAAACTCATCATGACTGCATATACTATACAATCACTAATAATAATTTCCAATTACAGTTTATATTGTAATTATTTCATTCTTATATGTCAATACCAATTAAGGAATTCACTGAAGAATTTATCAATTCTACCAATTTGAGAATTCACTGAAGAATCTACCAATTCTACCAATTTGAGAATTCACTGAAGAATCTACCAATTCTACCAATTTGAAAATTCACTGAAGAATCTACCAATTCTACCAATTTGAAAATTCACTAAAGAATTTATCAATTCTACCAATTTGAGAAATCTACTGAAAAATCATACTACAAGCTGCTAGTATCAAAGCTTATTATGTTAACTCTGTATTCATTCTTAATCTTTACATCAGCAATTTCACAGATTGATTCACCTTTTATCTCTGGCCATTTCTCAAGAAATATTTTTTGGTCTTTCTTAAGTGGATATATTCTTACTTTGAATTCTTCAGGAAATCCATAATATTTCATACTTATATCATATTTGTCTCCAAGATAATAGTTATCACCGACAAATTCATCGTCAATATATAACTCTGCTTTATCACCATAATAAGTAAGTTCAACAAGGGCATCTTCACATTTTGAATAATCTTTAATATGGAATGTATATTCCTCATATTCAGCTTCTTTTGCTGTTAATTCAAAGGATATGTTTGGCTGTTCCATAGCGGATTTATCTTCGCCGGTGAATCTGTATACCGCAAATTCATCTTCATTGTGTGAATATTCATAATTATCAATTTTAAAATCCGGTTTTGGATAAACCTTTAATTTTTTAATTGTTGAATCAATTACTTGTATGGTTGTTTCACAATCTATAACTGGTGACTCTGATATAAATAGATATTCCCTGTCTCTTACGATCTTATAAGCATTAAGTGCATCAGCCCTTGATATCTTTATAATCTCACAATTACTAAGTTCTCCTGTAATCTCTGTATAATCACCTTTTCCATTATCATAGAATATATAAGTTATCTTATCATTATTAAGTTTTAAAAGTGGTGATAATAATGATTTTTTGATAATTGCACTATCACCAATCTTCATATTAACAGGAAAATAGTAATAATCTCTATCCTTAATATCAATTGCAGGGAATGTTATATTCTCGTTGCCAATACTCACTTCTAGGCTGATACCATTATGTTCTGCCATCTCATAGCTTCTCTGATAATTATTAATAAAGACATATCCACTCTCTCCATTATCTCTCACAGATATTCTATAATCCTCCAAATCATCCTGTTTTAAAGGATTCTCTGCTGGCAGATGCACTTGCATATCACAGAATTCATCTTCAAATTCTCTTGCAAAATATGTGAAAAGTTTTATCTCTTTAAATGTATCTGATATCTGACCAAATTCTCTTATCGGTGCTCTAAAGTCATATGAATATATTGGAAGATCATTCCATGAGCCTGTTGCTCTTGACTCTTCTAATATTGAAAGTCTGCCCATTGGATTAGTACCGCCATGATACATATAATATCCTAACAGATTAACTCCACATCCAAGTTTAACCATAGTCATTGCACCAATATCACTTGCTGTTGCAACAGGTCTTCTGTGATGAGTTACCTGAAGTCCTCCTCCAAGTTCTGCTGTTAAGAATGGGAACTTATCAATATCAAAAGTAATTCCTTCTGCGAATCCAAAATCACTTCCAATATTATGGTCATTACGTTCATGCGTAAATATATAATTACCACTTGGTTCTATCTTAGTAATTCTCTGATCCCAAGGTGCTTCACAATATCCACCCATAACCGGAATAAGTCCACCAGTCATAGCTCCACCCCAGCCTGTAGCTGTATATAATGGCACATCAAAACCGGCTTCTTTTGCAAACTTTGTAAGTGTTCTCATATGTTCTTCACCAGCTTCACCTGTAAGACCTCCACAGTGTCCATATTCATTCTCTATCTGAACACCGATTATAGGTCCACCGTCTTTGTGAAGGAAACCGTCTACCTGCTCAAATATCTTATTATAGAAACGTCTGACTTCTTCAAAATATCTATAATCATTAGTTCTTGGCTCATATTCTTTTTTTAACAGCCAATCCGGAAAACCTCCGTTTCTGACTTCAGCATGACTCCAAGGTCCGATTCGCAATATCATCTTAAGTCCAGTTTCTTTTATCGCCTTTACAAATTCATGAAGATTTCTATTACCTGAAAAATCATATTCTTTTTCAATCTCTTCGTGATGAATCCATATTACATAAGTTGATACAACAGATACATTACCTGCTTTCATCTTATATAATTCACTTTTCCAATCTTCACTTTTCACTCTTGAGTAGTGAATCTCTCCCATTACAGGAAACCAGGGTTTTCCATCCCTTGTCAAATATCTGCTATTAAAACCATATTCGCCCATTTACCTATTCTCCTTATTCATAATGCACGAAGATAACACCTCTGCTGCCTTCGTGCATTATAGATTATAATATTATTCCTTAACTGCTGAACCTCCAAGACTTGTAACCATAATCTTCTGTGTTAAAGCAAAGAAGATTACAAATGGTATTGCTACAAGAAGTGCTCCGGCTGCAAAGTTAGTAAATTCATTTTTCTTATCTGTTACAAAATTAAATAAACCTAATGCAAGTGTCTGTTTATTAGATGAACGAAGTACCATCTTAGGGAAGATATAGTCCATCCATGGTGCTGTAAAACTTGATATTCCAAGGAATGTAATAATTGGCTTCGCAATAGGAAGAACTATCTGTCTAAATATTCTAAAGTGGCTTGCTCCATCAATTCTCGCTGCTTCATCAAGACTCTTTGGAATAGTATCAAGATAACTCTTAACCATCCATGTATTATATGGTATGTTACCTGCAAGATATACAAGGATTAATCCCCAAAGAGTATCAAGTCCATTAATTCTTAATAGAATTACATATATAGCCACCATACCTACGAATGATGGAAATATCTGAAGAATAAGCATTGACATCATCATGCTCTTCTTCATTGTGAATCTGAATCTTGAGAATACATATGCCGCAAGTGATGAGACAATAATTGTAAGTCCTGATGTTGCAACTGCGATTATTAATGTATTTTTAAACCATGTTACATATAGTGTATTTTCAAAAAGATTCTTAAAATGTTCTGTTGTTACTCCATTTCCAAAAGGAATTATGCTTAATGAAGCAATTGATGAACCAGGTGCAAATGCCGCACTCACAACATATACAAGTGGATACATAACAAATAATGTTGTTAGTAGTAAAAATGCATATACTACTACTTTATTAATAACTCTGACTACTTTGTTTCCCATTATACTTCACCTTCCTTGTAAGATTTGGTCTTTCTGAACTGCCAGATAGCAAATGGTGCCAATACAATAAATATCATTACAGCAAGAACAGATGCATAGTTGTATTTAAGAAGGTTAACTGTCAGATTGTAAATCCATGTTACAAGAATATCTGTACCACCGGCACTTGTTGATGTTGTATCTGCTACTACAGGATCGCCACCTGTTAAGAAGAAGATTGCACCAAAGTTATTAATATTATGTGTAAATGACATAATTATAAGTGGCATCGTCTGATATAATACAAGTGGTAATGTTATCTTCTTAAAGATATAGAACTTTGATGCGCCATCGATTCTTGCAGCTTCATATACATCTTCTGAAATGGCTGTCATTGTACCTGTTGTTAACATCATAAAATAAGGGAAACCTGCCCATAAGTTGATAAGTACACAGACAAATTTTGCCATTGTCGGATCACTTAACCATGGAATCGGTGAATTAATTAATCCCCATTGCATTAATGTTCTATTCACTACACCAAATGAACCATTTAAAAGGTTTTTCCATACAAGCATACTTACTACTGATGGAACTGCGTATGGTAAAATAAATATTGTTCTAAACACAGGTGCAAACTTAATCTTACTCTCGTGAAGAACAACTGCCATTATCATACCACCAAAATAACATGTTACTGTTGCAAGAATACCCCATACAAGAGTCCAGACTGCAACTCGTCCAAATGCTGCTGTCCATGTGGCATTGCCACCAAACATTGCTGCAAAGTTATCAAATCCAACCCAGTCAACTGTATTATTAGGCGGAATATTATTAGGTGCTGAATAATTAGTAAATGCAACAAGTGCAGAGAATACAAGTGGTACAAGTACAAAAAATACAACAAGTACAACACTTGGTGCAAGTCCCATTATAGGGAATGCTTTTCCTTCAATATTCTTTATTGAATCTTTATTAGATTTAAATTGTTTATTAATACAGAATTCTTTGTATTCCTGTAATGCTCCTCTTACAGAAATTACATATATTGCAACAAATATAGCAACTATTGCAAGTATCATAACGCCGTCAATCAGCATAAATATTGAATTATCTCTTAATTTTACCGGAATATTAGGCTGTGGACTTCCAAGAGTTATCATATCTGTGATTTTTCCAATTATAGATGGTATAAATATCAAGAATAATATTTCCATTAAGGCATATAGAATACCTTTTACATACTGTTTAAAATAAATACTATGGCTAAGACCCATAAAAATAATAGATGTTATTAAGACTTTCTTTTTTGAAGAACCGTCTGTATTTAATTTAGTATTCACAATTTCACCGGCTTTCTCTTTTTTAAAAGTGGCCCTGATTTGCCCAAATCAGGACCACTCATAATCATTCTAAGCTATTAATTATTCTGCTAAGATTGCGTCATTACATTTATCAAGTTCTGTCTTTACGTCTGCTCCATCCCAGATATTAGCACTTGCAGCGTTCATAGCATCCCAGAATTTTGTCATCTGTGGAATTGATGGCATTGGGAATGCATAATCTAACTGTTTTAAGAATCCTTCAATATATGGACTGTCTACATCACAGCTGATTGCTGGAAGTGAACCTGTAAGTTCAAATCTTAATTTTTGCATCTCATCTGTTAACAAGAACTGTGCGAAAGCTTCTGCTTCTGCCTGATGATCTGTATATGCTGATACGAACATAGCTCTTGTTCCTGAGAATGATGCACAAGGTTCATCATTACCTGGAAGACTTGGAAGTGAAGCTACGCCAAAGTTAATTCCGGCTTCTTCAAAGTTAGATACATTCCAAAGTCCTGTGATATATAATGCAACATCACCATTAGCAAAAGCACCGTCACATGTTGCTGTTGCAAGGTCTGCTGATGGAACATCAAGAATATCTCTTAAGCCCTGGAAGAATTTCATACCTTCAATTGAAGCTTCTGAATTAATATTAGTATTCTCTGTATCTGTACCCTCTGCGCCAAATAGACGGTTGTCATCACTTGTTGTGAATATAATTGAGTAATAACCGTCACCTACATTCATCATAAATCCGTATTTTCCACTATTTTTATCATTAAAATCTTTAGCAAATGTCTTTAAATCATCCCATGTTGTTGGAACATCGGCTTCATCAATTAAATCTTTATTATAGAATAATGTATATGTCTCAGCTGAAACCGGATATCCATACATTGTTCCATCATATGTAAGAGCTGATGAACATGATGATAATACTTCGTCTTTTACAGTATCTGCATCAGCTGTTGGTAATACATATCCACCTGATACTAATTCACCTAACTTATCATGTGGTGCTGCAAATAAGTCTGGACCTACACCTGCTGGTCCATCAAGAGCGATCTGTGATGTTGAATCACCAACTTCAACATTAACATATTCTATCTTAATATTTGGATGAAGTTCTGTGAATGCTTCACCAGCCTGCTCTATGAACTTATCAGTACCTAATGTAGATTCCCATACTGTTAATGTAATATCATCTGTTGTTAATTCTCCACTTGCTGAAGAACTGTCATTAGCTTTGTTATCTGCTGAACTGTTGTTATTTGAAGTATCCTTACTCCCGCAACCTGCTACTGTTACGCATCCAAGTACTGCTACTAATGCACTTGCTAAAAATCTCTTTCTCATATTAAATCCTCCTAAATACTTTCTCTTCCTTATTTTGTTGATCCCTTTAGAACAATCTCATAATCAATTAGCGTCATCTCACTGACTTCCTGTCCATTAATCATCTCAATCAGTGTCTTCCCCGCTGCTACGCCAAGTTCCTTTACATTAATCGTTAATGCTGTAACCGGTGGTGTATGATTCTCTAAAGCCGAGCTATTATAGAATGAAGCAACTTTTATATCACCAGGAACACTCACATTAATCTCATCAAGTCTTCTCAAGACCCTTGTGCAAATAAGGTCATCAGAACATATAATGCAGTCGCATCCACTTTTTAAAGCTTTATCAACACTATGAGCTACCTGTGAATCATTTATCACATCGAGGTAGATGCATTCTTTTGATGGTATCATTCCATTTTGCTCACAACCTTTTAAGAATCCATTATACCGGTTACGATTAACTATATGTTCATGGCTTCCACACAGAAAGGCTAACTTTCTGCAACCAGACATAATCATGTAAGATGTTAATTGTGCGCAACCGCTTAAATGATCGCTGTCAATCTTGATTACATTTTTATCGGTGTCATCTCCAATGAGTACATATGATATTCCATTTTCCTTAAGAAACTTCGCTGCAATATCATTAACAAGTGATCTCGTAAGGATTACTCCATCAACCTTGTGATTATTAATTACTCTTTTTAGATAAGTAATATCTGTATCTGTCGTTGTCGTTACAACAACATCATAATCACGACTTGATGCCGCTTCACATATTCCCATTAAGCAGCATTGAAAAAATGGAGTCTCATCTATATTAGCATCAGATGGAATATTAACACATATATTATATGTTCTCTTATCTGCAAGTCCTTTGGCAATTATATTAGGCCTGTAATTATGTTCATTAATGTACTCAAGAACTCTTTCCCTTGTCTTATCGCTAATTCTTCCTTTTCCTGAAATCGCCCTTGATATCGTGGTTGTTGAAAGTCCAAGTTCTCTGGCAACATCATTAATTGTTAATCTTGTATTAGTCTCATTTTCTTTCATGTGTATCTCCTTTACATACACCGCTTTTTGTGCAATCGGTTGTTCATATTTGTATAATATCATTTGTTATCAGTAATGTCAACAACATCTTTTGTCGTTTTTGCTATTATATTTGTGAAATTTTTAACTTTTTTTAGCTGTTTTTACTCTCTCATGCGCAAAAAAATGCGCAAGTCATATTAACTCTGCGCATTTTTTGAGCAATTTTTATCATTTTATTATCAGATATCCCTTTACATCATCTGCTACAGTAATTGAATTACGTGTCTGCATATTATACTCTATAAGTTCATTATGTGAATTAATATAGAACACTCTATTATCATATACTCTTGGCATTGATGTTGAATAATTATATTCGTCAGTTTTATCATTATCTGTTACTGAATATGTCATATAATCTGTTGTAACCGGATAGAATTGCATACTATCACTAATCAGACCTAACTCGCCATCTACAACTGCTGTATAATATGTATCATCAGAATCACTGACATTAAGATTATATATCGTCTTTTCAGTTCTGATAAGTTTTTGACTATCTCCATTCCATATTACACAATCACCAAGCGGATTATTAATCACAAGAATATTACTGCCTTTAATAAATGACATAGTAAGTTCACCTGCTGAAGCTTCCGCATTAACTTTATACTCATATACGTTCTGACCTGTTATTTTATCAATCACAATTATGGTATTATACTGGTTTATGCAAAAATACCTCTCATTCATGATAAGCTTTGTAATTGCAATACTATTATCATATACTTTTTGCATATTATTAATAATATCAAGAAGTATTATTTTATTATTCAAATCTGTATATATAAGCTCTGCTGTATCTTCATCATATATCCATGCATTTCTACATTCAAATGTATCTAGATATCTCTCTACTGTTCCATTTGCGTATGTAATCACATTCATTTTGCTGCTGCTGCGAAATCCTGCAATATGCCTGTCTCTGTCTACAAACGCAAGCGAACATACTTCTGTATTATCTTCGCATAGTCGCATATCTCTGTCTGTACCGTCCGAGCTTACAAGAATAACATTACCATAATTATAATACAAAATACTTCCATCATCTGTTATATCAACCACATAATTATTATAATATGTCACAAGTGCATTATGCATACCATTCTCATACGTTCTTATACATTCACCATCACTATTCATTATATATATAATATCTGTTACATCTGCATAAGTCATCTCATTTTCTTTAGAATAACTTACATTTGTACTGATATCATACGTATAGATATAAAAGTACTGTCCATTTTGCGAGAACTTTACAGTAACATTATTATTACATTCTTCAATAAGTTTTGTCTGTCTGCCATCCTTTTTTACAATTACATTCTGTCTGCCATTATCAGTAACATCCATCTCTACAGTAATCTTAGAACCATCATCATAATTCCTCTGTATTATATTATTCTTATATGATGTAATCTTAATGCTATTATCTCCATCAATATTTCCAATATTAAGCGTATCTGACATATAGACATTATCGCTCCCAGCCTTTTTTAGTTCATTATTATTAGTTATATAATAGAGATTCAGATTGTAATCACTATTGTTGCATTTAAAATCACTCTTCTCCACCAGTTTCTCACTTTGCATCTCTTCTTCCTGTATTTTGTTACTTTGAACTTTTGTATTAGCAGATACAGCTGCAATCCCTATTATGCTTGCACTTGTAAGTATCACACATACAGTCAATATCTTCCCCATAAGATGACTGTTCTTTTTCTTATATCCACTTTTTGACTTTATAGCAACTTTTCTAACCGGAGCACCACATACCGGACAAAATATGTCTTCTTCATGTTTCGCTCCACATCTATCACATATCATGTCAATTCCCCCTGTCATTGTATTTATAGGCTTATCTATGTAATGAATAGAATTCTTTTATATTGCTGGCTAAGACGTCTTCTGTTTTCATGTCCATATCATATACTATCAATTCTCCGCTTTTCTTCTTGTATATGATCTTTCTTCCACATAAAACAGGTTCATTTATCTGTCCGAAGTATGAAAAAGATGCTCCTGAATTCTCTGCAAGCTTCCCATCTGTCGTATTGTAATCTTCTTTGGTAATATTTACTATTCCATCTATCTGGCTGTAATAATATATTCCATTATCCGTTACAATGATTATTCCATTTGATATACCACTATCTGTTTCGTCCACACTTATATCTGCTTTTGAAAAATATGATATTTTATTATTCATAAGTTGTTTTTCTTCACCCGTTGACATATTATAAAATACTATCTCATCATAACTTTTGTCATATATAATAGTATCTTCTTCTATCTCAAACGGAAGTGCTGTCTGCTCAAAGAAACTATATAAAGGTCTTGTTCCTGTATATACAACTGACATATCTGCTTTTTTTATTACCGCAAACTTACTTACCATTCTGTCTGATTGTTTATCATAATCAGAATCTACACCCTGAATCACTATATATTTGTCGCTCTCATAGAACATACTGGCTCGTTCAACTGTAGTCTTCACACTTATGATGTCTCTTGTTGCTACATTAACAAAATCATATTCACCTGAATTTTCCTTACGCACAACTATATATTTGTTATCATTATCACCATTAATTCCTGTTACAAGTCTTCCTCCTTGTGTATCTGGTGCTATATTCTCCGGAGTTATATTGGCTGCTGCTAATATTCCTTTTATATCATAAGCAATAATATTAGACATTGCACTTTTACTATCAACAGTCATAACACTTAATTTGCTTTCAGCTTCAGAATATGTTATGAATGCATTTGCTTTCTCATCATATATGGTACAATCATTCGTACGGCTGCCATATTCACCTGAATAATATATAGCATTAGTTATAATTTGTTTTGATGCATCAACATAACATATACCCTTTGGCGTTGATATAACACATGAACCATCATCATCTACTTTGTATATTTTTCTCTTATCTATATCCGCTTTCTCACTTGTTGGGAGTGTACATGTATATTTTATACTTCCATCTTCATTAACAAGATAGATTGTATCATTGCTCGTCCCATCCTCGCTATTGTCAATTGCATATATAACAACACTTTTTCCGTCATCTGTAGCCATCATCTTAAGATAGAGATATGAAGCCTGTTCTCCTCCTATCTGTGTCACTGTTCCATCACTTGTAGTATATTCAAGTCCCGAAGATGTCAAAGTTGCTGCTCCGATTGTAGCTCCATTAGGAAATTCATATACAGATACATTAGAATCAGTTTTCATTATGCTATTTCTATCTACTGCATCCTGTTCGCTTATCTCTATAACCTGCTCGTCTTCTATTGTATAGTATCTATATCCAGCATCATTATATGTATAAAAAACTGCTATATCATATACAATAGATGCGTTCATAACTTGATCGCATAATACTTCACCATTTGATGCATCAATGACTTCACCATTCGAATTCATATAAAATATTCCTACAGGCAACTGTTTTTTTACTGTATAGTCTTTAGTCTTAACATTCTCTACCATGACTTCATCATTAACTTTTTTAGTCCCATCACTACTATTTTGCTTATCTGTAAGAATTCTCGCTCCTGCCATTATAGCTATCGCCAATGCAACTACCCCTGCAGCCATTGCAGTTTTTTTCTTATTGATATGCTTCTGAGGTTTATCTGAATTCTCAGTTTTAGTATTACTTACTGTATTTTGCACTAATTCACTATCGTTTAACCCAAAATTAACTTTTACCGGAGCCCCGCACTTCGGACAAAAGTTCTCATCGCTATGTGCAAATCCACATTTTTCGCATATATTCATTCTAGTTCCCCCCCTGCTTGCATCTATGTATCTCTTTTCTACTATTATATAATATTATTTTTAGAAAAACCATATAAACTGTTAATATTTTTTGATATTTTTATATCAATCCTTTTCTTACATCATTATATTTTCATATATGTATTATTTATTCAATATCTAATTTATCTTTATTACATAGTTTTCGTCATTATTTTATTTTATCATCATCATTTTGATAGATATGTAAAAAAATAAAGACCTAAATGTAGATAAAAAATGAATTTTACCCCCACCCACACTCTTCACAAAGAACCAGATAATATCGAAAAAAATATCCGGCAGAAAATCTGCCGGATATAAAAATATACTTTTTGTACAATACATCTTATATATTCAAATAAGCAATATTCTATGTACTAATAATTATTTACGGATTTCTTTTACTAATCCAACTGCTTCTTCTGTCATAGATTTGATCTTATCGAATTCGCCAGCTTTGATTAAATCACCTTTAACCATCCAGCTACCACCACAACAGAAAATCTTGTCACAAGCAAGATAATCTGAGATATTCTTAGCGTTGATTCCACCTGTAGGCATAATTCTTACGTTAGTATAAGCTGCTGTCATAGCTTTGATCATAGCAAGTCCGCCTGCTGCTTCAGCTGGGAAGAATTTAACTCTTGTTAAACCACGTTTAACAGCCTGAGCTAATTCTGAAGGTGTTACGATACCTGGACATACTTCGATTCCTTTTTCGATACAGTAATCAACAACTTCTGGATCAAAACCTGGGCTAACGATGATTGAAGCACCAGCTGCAACTGCACGATCAACCTGTTCTGTTGTAAGAACTGTACCTGCTGCGATTAGCATCTCTGGATATGCTTCATGCATTAAACGGATTGATTCTTCAGCAGCTTCTGTTCTGAATGTTACTTCAGCACATGGAAGTCCACCTTCAACTAATGCTTTCGCTAATGGAAGAGCATCTTTAACATCGTTTAATACTACTACTGGAATTACACCAAGTTCTTCAAATTTGTTTGCTACTACATTATTCATATAATAATCTCCTTTAATGATAAGTCACAAATCTTATCTGTATTTTTTACATCTATATTATAACCATAAATGTAAAAGAATGATAGATATTTTTTGTACGAAATTACATACAATATAATTTTTTATATAAATGTAACTAAAAATTATTAATTAAGAATAAATCTTTCATCTTCTGTGCATTATATCGTACAGGAGGTGGTACTATGTCCCTTAATAAAGTTGTTATATGTGGTGTCAATACATCTAAGCTTCCTATGCTTGATAATGAAAAAAAAGAAGAACTTTTTGATGAAATCGAAAAAGGTGTTAAAAGTGCCAAAGAGGAATTTATAGAAGGAAACTTAAGACTTGTTCTTAGTGTTATACGACGTTTTAAAAACACTTCTGAGAATCCTGATGATCTATTTCAGGTAGGTTGCATTGGTCTTATTAAGGCTATCGATAACTTCGATCGCACACTTAATGTCAAATTCTCAACATACGCAGTACCAATGATAATGGGTGAAGTAAGACGTTATCTCAGGGACAATAATAGTATAAGAGTAAGTCGCTCTCTGAGAGATACTGCCTACAAAGCTATATATGCCAAAGAGAATTACATTAACAAAAATAACAAAGAGCCTACTATTAATGAGATTGCCTCTGAGATAGGTATTGCAAGTGAAGATATAATACAGGCTCTTGATGCTATATCTCTTCCTGTCTCATTATATGAGCCTGTATATACAGAAGGCGGTGATACTCTGTATGTAATGGATCAGATTAGCGACAAGAAATGTCGTGAAGATGAATGGGTATGCGATCTTAGCCTTAAAGAAGCACTAAAGAGACTTCCTGACAGAGAGAAAAATATTATAGATCTTAGATATTTTTCTGGCAAAACCCAGACAGAGGTTGCTGATATTGTCGGGATATCACAGGCACAGGTAAGCCGGCTTGAGAAAAATGCACTTAAAAGTATGAAAATGTACTTAAGATAAGTTTCAGATGTCTAATATTTAGTAATACTCTTTATGTTTATGTAGCAGCACTTTTTATATTTTATGTAGTAACTTTTATTTTATATAGTAACTTTTATTTTATAAATAAGCCTCTTACTTAAGCTTTTTACAACTTCTACTTAAGCTAAGAGGCTTATCTGTTTACATTATTCCATTATCTATCACATAATCTTTATTGTTCTTTAGATTATATAATCTTTATCTTGCTGTACTTTTATATTATTGTAGTTTGATTCTCTATATAGTTTTATTTCACTATACTTTTGCCTTATTATAATTCTATTTTTTTATATATTTTTTATCTTACATATTTTAGTTAAAACAAGGTTGTTTTTGCAGGCGTAATATGTTCGTTTTTGCATTATCTTTATAATATGATAGTATGTTTTAAACTGATTTCTTGTCTAGTCAAATACCTGCATATAATTACAAGAATCACAAAAGGCAGATCCTGATACATCTATTATGCGTTAAACCTAAGCATTATCAATGTACCGGACCTGTCTTATTTTTACTTACTTTTTTCTATTTTTCTCATTCTTATTTTGATTATTCAAATCGTACTATTTCTTTTTTCAGTCTTTTTATTATCTTCTTTTCAAGCCTGGATATATAAGACTGCGATATTCCAAGCATATCAGCAACCTCCTTTTGTGTTTTTTCGCATCCGTCCGCAGATGATAAACCAAAGCGAAGATCTACTATCATTCTCTCCCTGTCATTAAGTTTATCAATCGCTTTCGTCAAAAGTTTCTTCTCTACTTCATTCTCCAAATCTTTATATATTACGTCCTCATCTGTTCCTAATATATCCGAAAGCAGAAGTTCATTGCCATCCCAATCCACATTAAGTGGTTCATCAATTGATACTTCCATCTTCGTCTTATTATTTCTTCTAAGATACATAAGAATCTCATTCTCTATACATCTTGAAGCATATGTAGCAAGTTTAATATTCTTATTACGGTTAAATGTATTAATAGACTTTATAAGTCCAATGGTGCCAATGGATATCAGATCTTCAACTCCAACTCCTGTATTATCAAATTTCTTTGCGATATACACTACTAGCCTCAAATTGTGCTCTATAAGTACTGATTTTGCATTACTATCGTATTCAGTACCCAAATCACTAATTACGCTCTGCTCCTCCAAAGCTTCAAGTGGTGGTGGCAGCACATCTGCGCCTCCTATATAGTGCACATCTCCTTCCTTTGATAAAAATACGCTTTTAAAACTTGGAACTGCCTTAAATTGAAAATAATTTGGAACCGATACTTTAATTAACATATTTTTCACCTACTTTTCTATTATTTAGTGGATGCAAAATGATATTATACTCATTACTTAGGGACAATTTTCCGCTATACAATCCCACAACGGCATCCGGTATTTCTATTGCAGCATTCGTACCTTTATATATCTTCAAACAGTTTACTCTAATAGCTAAAAGCATCCCCCTGCTGTTACCTATCGTTCTAAACGGTATCAGATGGGCACCCTGTAGCTCTTCTAAATTCACATTCCCCCTTACATCAATTCCGAATAAGCTATCCTCGCATATCGTAACCGGTTTTCCATATACCGGGTCCATAAGCGAATTACCTGTGTCAAATAACCCAACGCCTTCTATTTCATTTTCTTTATACTGTATTATTACTTTGGTCTTTTTTCTTATATTCTCTGTACATATCTCTCTTAAAATCTTAATACCCTCTATACATAAGCACGAACCAACTAATACTAACAACCTTCCCATTATATTGTCTATTGCTACATTCCAGGCAAAAATGTTATATATTATAAAAGAAGATACCCCCGATATAAATATAAATATCATAACAAACATAAAATATCTTTTAAAACCTTCTCTTATATCAGACCTGCCAAAAGCAATTCTAATCATTATCAATGGAACAGTAATATATGTAGCTATATTTTCTATAACCATGCCCAGTACCCCAACCGGCATAATTTTATTTATAATAACTATCTTAACACATACATATACTGATCCTATACATGATGAAAGTAATATTTCCCCAAATCTTACTTTCTTCTGCATTAACCTTCCCAGCAAAACAATAACAGCTATATCAAAAATGAAATTATTTAAAAAAAGTACATCAAGTTCTACTACATACGGAACACATCACCCTTTCCTATCAATATTGTCTTTGCTCTTATAACGAACATTTAATTTCGCAATCACCCCGAAATCGTTTTATCGTTATGAGCCTATTATATACGTTTCTTATTGCGTTTTTTGTAATACGGTGTCGTCATTCTAATAAATTTTTCGTCAAAAAAAGCCTCTGCCCGACTTACTCGGACAAAGGCTCTTCACTTACTGGTTCTTCTATTTTTGTTACTTTTACTTTTTGAATTATCTTGTTTTTAACCTCAAGAACTTTAAAACGGAAACCTGAATACTCAACTACTGCCCTGTCATTTTCTTGTGGAATTCTGTCAAGTTTTGATATAAGAAAACCATTAAGCGTATCATATTCTTCATCTTCAAATTCAATATTTATCTCGTCTTCAATGTCTTCAAGTTCTGTAAGTCCTGCCATTATGTATTCATCATTACCTATCTTCTTAATAAGTTCTTCTTCTTCATCATGCTCATCAAGAATATTACCAACTATCTCTTCAAGAATATCTTCCTGTGTTACAACGCCTGCAAGCTGTCCATACTCATCAACAACCATCTCCATATGAATCTTTTCAGATTGCATACTCTTAAAAAGAACATTTATATTACGAGTCTCTGGAATAAAATGTGGCTCCATCATAATATCTTTAAGTTCTTTAAGTGTCTTTGCATGATTGCCTGTATCTTCGTATGCTTTCATAACATCTCTAAAATGTATTATACCAATTATATTGTCAAATTCTTCATCATATACAGGAAATCTTGAATAATTCTCTGCAAGCATGACATGAACAACTTCTGTAAGTCTTATACTTCCATCAATTGCTACTATATTCTTACGATGTGTCATAATATCTTTTGCTTCTTTATCGCCAAACTCAAAGATGTTAGTTATCATCTCTGCTTCAGATGCTAATAATACTCCTTGTTCATGGCCTTCATTAACCATTGACATAATATCTTCTTCTGTAACATTATCAAGATCTTCATCCGGATCTATGCCACATAATCTTACAAGTATCTTAGCTATGTAATTAATACTTCTTACTATCGGTTTTGTAACAGTCATAATAGTTCCGGCAGCACCAAGTGTATTCTTAACCCACTTCTGCGGCTGCTTGCATGCAAGTCTGTGTATTGCAAACATACTAATTGCTATGTAAAGCATTGTCACAATTATACTTGCAACAACACCTGCAAGGAGTCTTAATATAATAAGCTCTGTATGCACATTATTATATATAATTGCAATTATCATTCTAACCTGCATCGTTCCAAGTATCATATATGAGAATGCCAATACTACTTGCTTTGTCTTTCGTACTCTGTCTATTCCCTCTGCATACTTAAGAATCTTTATAGCTTTTTTATCTCCATTCTCTGCATCTTTTTCATACGTTCCCTCGCTAATCTCTCCAAGAGCAACCGTAAATCCATAGATAACAATATCAACTATTAATAATAAAATAAATACAATTAACCCTAAATACGGATTCCCGTCGTCCATAATTCTATAACCAAACCTTTCATCTGTATTCCATTAGAATATTTTTTTAATCATATCAGCTATCTAAGCACTTATTCCATACTTATGTATCCATCTCAAGGCTGACTAAAAGTGCTTTGTCAACTTTTGCTATTATGTCATTATCAAGATGACATACTTTATCTCTTAGCCTCTTTTTATCAATTGTTCTTAATTGTTCTAACAAAACAACTGAATCTTTATCTATATCGTACTTTTGTGAATCAATCTCAACATGTGTTGGAAGTTTTGATTTGTGCATCTGTGATGTTATTGCTGCAATTATCACAGTTGGGCTGTGTCTGTTACCTGTATCATTCTGTATAACAAGTACTGGTCTTATACCGCCCTGCTCTGAACCGACAACCGGTCTCAAATCTGCATAATAGATATCTCCTCGTCTTATAATCACTTTAATCTCACACTCCGGTTTTATTAATTCTATCCGTAGTATTGTCCTTTTTTCTTAAGTGTATTCACATTTAACGATTATATTCTATTCTGACTCTTCATTATATTCTATTCTTGCTCTCCATCATATCCAATTCTTATAATCATCCGCAGCAAATATTAGAATGAAAATGTATCATGGAAGTAATCTTTACTTGCAATACGCTTTCCACTTCTATAATAGTTTCTTGGAATTCTCTTACCAAGCCCACAGATAAATTCATAATTAAAACTTCCTGCAAGATTAGCTATCTCTTCAACGCTTATGAATTCATCACCATCTCTTCCTATGAGTGTTACTTCATCATTAACTGCTGCATCAGGAATATCTGTTACATCAACCATCATCTGATCCATACATACTTTTCCAAGTATATTGGCTTTCTTGCCTCTTATAAGGACATAACCTTTTGATGAAAGTGCTCTTGGATATCCATCACCATATCCAATTGATATTGTTGCAACTTTTGTAACTTTGTCAGTAACATATGTAAGATTATAACTTATTCCTTCGCCTTTTTTTACATTCTTAACCATTACAACATGACTCTTTAACTCTAATGCTGGTGTAAGTTTTACTCTGTCTTTGTTAACTTCATCTGATGGATATAGTCCATAAGTTGTAATACCTGATCTTACAAGATCAAGATTAGCCTGTGGCATATCTATTATAGCGGCACTGTTTGAACAATGCTTTAGTTTGAACTCAATGCCATTTTGTGCTAATGTATCAATAAATGATATGAACTTATCAAATTGTACTAAAGCTCTGCTCTTATCTGCTTCATCTGAAGTCGCAAAATGTGTAAATATCCCTTCCATCTCAAGATTAGGAAGTTTACTAATTCTCTTTATCGTCTTAACGCTCTTTTCGCATGGTTCAAAACCTATTCTGTGCATTCCAGTATCTACTTTTATATGACATTTTGCAACTTTGTCAAGTGTCTTTGCCATCTCTGACAGATGACGTGCTGATTCATAGTCAAATATTGT
Organism: Falcatimonas sp. MSJ-15; assembly: GCF_018918265.1. Taxonomy (GTDB): domain Bacteria; phylum Bacillota; class Clostridia; order Lachnospirales; family Lachnospiraceae; genus Falcatimonas. The sequence goes on along the minus strand of NZ_JAHLQC010000009.1, from coordinate 36,389 downwards.
CGCTGTAATATCATGGCTTATAAGATTAGCAAATTCATGATAGGCACAAAAACCAAGAATAATAATTGGCTTATCTACTCCATTTTCTCGTAACATAACTGCTTCATCTACTGTAGCTGCTGCAAAGCCATATACATAATCACTTAATACTTTTGCTACCGGTATTGCTCCATGTCCATAGCCGTCTGCTTTAACTACTGCTATTATCTGTGTATCTTCGGATATATTTTTCTTAATTTCCTTTATATTATCAACAATGGCATCCAGATTAACATTGGCATACACTCTGTAATATTTTTCCATTCTAATTCCTCCCAGACATTTTCCGTCAGCTATGTTACTGACTCTGATAACACATGTCTTTACAATATTTCTTTATCTTGTATATTTTTATTTCTTTATACATATATTATAGCTTTATAAGCATATATTAACTCCGGCAGATTTATCATATTACTCAAACACTCTTATATTATATCTTCAATGCGTTTTACTAATACTTATCAATCTTGTCGGAGCATAGATTAACTTTCCTGTGCTTTTTAATGTATACTTACACATAATAGTCCAATTTTTATGGTTTTTCAATACCTATTTACATAAATCTGATATTCATTTTCTTTATATAATTTTTCCAATTCCTTCAATAATATCTGATGCCATAAGTGATCTCTCACTTTTCTCTTTAGCCATAACATCGCCACTTAATCCATGTATATATACTCCATATTCTGCCGCCTCGTATGGCTGCATACCATTAAGTATTAGTCCTGCTATTATTCCTGTAAGCACATCACCACTTCCACCGGTACTCATGCCGCTGTTTCCTGATGAATTAATATATATGTCACCATTTTCTCTTCCAACTACAGTTCTCGCATCTTTTAATACACATATAACATGTAACTCTTTTGCAATATCTGTACATACTGTCACCAGATTATCTTTTATATCTGATATACTCATCTTACATAATCTATGCATCTCACCAATATGTGGTGTTATAATAACCGGATTATCGTGCGTTATATCCAATAATCCTCTATTCTTAGCAAGCACATTTATACCATCTGCATCTATTATAACAGGTATATCAGCACATGATAGTACAACTGACATAATTCTGTATGCTTCATTGTCAGTTCCTATCCCCGGACCTATGACAACTGCATCTGAGATAGCAACAAGCCTTCTAATCTCGTCATCACTAATAGTATCATATGTCTCAGTTATAGCTTCCGGCACTTTCATATTTAACATTACTTTGTTCGCTGAATGTGTCAGAATTCTAACTAATCCACTTCCACTTCTATATGCTGCCGCTGCTGAAAAATAAGCTGCGCCTCCCATATTCTTTGAACCTGCTATAACAAGAAGTTTACCATAAGTTCCTTTATTAGATGCCTGATCACGTCTTGGAATATTACTTAGATCATCTTTATCAAAAGTATATATTTTTCTATCAAACTGATTTATTGCTTTTTTTGAAAAACCTGCTTTTTTTATGACAATTTCACCTGCATAATTTTTGCCAGGATACATGAATATTCCATACTTCTCATATCCAAATGTAATTGTCATATCTGCTTTTATTGCAACCTTCATAACTTTCGCATTCTCTGAATTAATTCCCGATGGTACATCAAGTGCAATCTTATATGCCTGTTGCTCATTGATAAGCTCAATTAATTCCTTATATACACCAAGTACTTCTCTTGTACATCCTATTCCAAATATTGCATCTACAATAATACTATATGTACTTATCTCTGAAAGTGTTGCTCTTTTTATTCCCTCATTCTCGCATATAGTTAACTGTGTTCTAAGTTCATCAGTCGCTTTCTTGGCATCAAATTCATATATATATGATGCCTGATAACCATATTCACTAAGTATTCTTGCTGTGCACATACCATCTGCACCATTATTGCCATTACCACATACTACAACAATTCTCTCTTCTTTGCCAAATCGTTTCATTATCTCTTTGGCAACTTCATAAGAAGCTCGTTCCATCAGTACAAGTGATGGAATTTTTGTTGTATTAATAGTATAGTTATCTATCTCTTTCATCTGTCTTCCTGTAAAAATATATCGCATCTTAATTCCCCCTTATGCTTTTAAAAACTGCCATCAATATACTTCTCGCATAATGATGGCAGTTACTTTAACTATATATTATTTTTCTTTTTTGTCAGTATTCTCAAGCCTTGACAGATTATATGATAATCTCATAAGACTTTCTGACAGATGAACGTTCTCAACAATTACATCCTTTGGCACAACAAGATCTGTATGTGCAAAGTTCCATATTGCTTTAACTCCGGCATCAACTACTATTGCTGCCACTTCCTTAGCTTTTGCCTTAGGAATTGTAAGTGCTGCTATCTCAATATCATTCTCTTTAATGAATTCTGGTAATTCATCTATCATTCTTATCTCAACGCCTCGGACTGTGAGTCCTTCAAGTCTTGGATTCACATCAAATATTCCTTTGATTATAAATCCTCTCTTTTCAAATGCTGAATAATTAGCAATTGCCTGACCAAGATTACCTGCTCCGATGATAATCATATTATGGTTATGGTCTATGCCAAGTATCTTAGCTATCTCTGAATGAAGATATTTAACATTGTAACCATAGCCCTGCTGACCAAAACCACCAAAATTGTTAAGATCCTGTCTAATCTGAGATGCTGTAACTTTCATCTTTGAACTAAGTTCATTAGATGATATTCTCTCGACACCAAGTTCTAACAACTCTCCCAGATATCTGTAATACCTTGGTAATCTGCTGATAACAGCCTTTGATATCTCTTTATGTTCCACGCTTTTCACCTTCCATTTTGTTTTCTACGCTTTTCTTCTGTAATAAATTATATATGATTGATAAAAAAATGTCAATTTATTTTATTCAAATAGATAATTTTTGCAATTTCTTTATAATCTTTTATATTTTTACCATCTAACTATATATCTTGTCAATATGTAAAAAGTACGATTTTACAATACTTCTCAATATCAGTGATTTAGTAGAGTATTCTACTAAATCGTCTGATTTTTCACATAGTTTGACAAAAAAATAATTTTCTAATTTTTCTTAATCTCTTCACAAAAGAAACCGGCATAAGTATCCAGAATATTGGAGAAAATATCTCATTATCTGACTTTACGCCGGCTATTTTTATTCTTTTATTTTATACTCTTTAGATTTTTATCAGGATTCATAAAAAATAATATCTGTTTATGTTAATATTATTGTCTTATGTATTGATAATTCTCATTCTATCTTGCAAGTATCTGTGTAATCTCACCTACATACATTGTATGATAATTACCATCTTTGTACCATTTTTCATCTATATCACTATCAATGAACTGCTCTTTTTCAATCTTTGTCTCTGATAATTTTTTACAGATAAATACTACATTACCTTCATCTATATAAGGAACATCATCATAATAATCAACAGACATATTCGCATTCTTTATCTTATCTTCATCTCTTCCTGATACTGCTCCAAGATATTTAAGCCCTGATTTTGAAAAGTTCTTGTCGAAGAATGTTAGTGAAAAAGAATCTCCATTGTCAATAAACTCTTTTGTATATCTTGATTCTCTTACAAATATATATACTACATTCTTACCCCAAAGAACTCCTACTCCTCCCCAGCTTGCTGTCATTGTATTAGCTTTTTTCTCGTCACCTGCTGTTATTAGCATCCAATCTTTACCTATCTTGGTAAATGGATTAAACTCCAATAATTCTGTGTCTATAGGCTGAAAACTGTGCTGCATATTTTTTGCCTCCTTACTCTCTATAACTTATTGTGTTACATTATATGTTGAAAAATATCCATCAATGCCATCTGCTATCGCTTTAGCATATGCATCAATATTTTTCTCATAATAATTATTATCAGATTTGTTGGATATAAATCCAAGTTCTAAAATAACACTCGCTACATTACATTCTCTGTTTATCGCATAATCTGTTCCTGCATTACCTTCTGTTCCTGTCTTTATTCCTCTGTCTCGCATAGTATTAGTAGCAAGAAGATTATCAAGTATATTCTTGGCAAGTGCATGTGCATCTTCTGGATCTGAACTGCCAATCCATGCTTCCATTCCAGATACTTCTTCTGTTCCATCATACTTATTACGATGAATTGATACCATTATCTCTGCTGCTGAATTATTACATGTCGCAACTCTTTCATCAAGTGTTACTTTTGTATTATCATCAGTTCTTGTCATAACAACAGCATATCCTCTGCTCTCTAATTCTTTTTGTACAAGCATTCCTAACTTATATGCCTGCGCTGCTTCTGCATATCCAAGTGCTTCTGAACCTCTATCGTACCCACCATGTCCTGGATCAATGCATACTGTATGACCATTACTTGCTGCTACCGGTGTCTCTTCTTCAGTTGTCGCTTCCTGAAGTGGTGTTGCCTCCTCTTGCACCGGAGTTGTCTCTTGTGTAGTATTCTTCTCATTAGCTGATGCATCTTTTTTCTGCATCATTGTAATACATACAGCAACTAATAGTAGCATTACTACAATAAGTACTGATAATAGTACTATTAATGGTCCATTTTTCTGTTTTCTTCTGTTCATCCTTGTTCCCCCAACGGTTTCATAATTAATTGCAAAATACATCTTATGATTGCAATCAATCACTTCACATATAGAAGAATCTCCTGCATCCACTACTTTTCTCTTGCACTCGTTATATTATAACATAATATTTTTGTAATAGCTACATAATATTTCTTACATTTTTTTAATATATCCTTAATATTTTCTGTCATACATAGCCTTTATAATCAGACTTAGACGTCTAATATAGTAGTCCAATACTGTATATTCTTAATATTATAGTTTCACACTGTATCTTTAATATTGCCTATTCAATACTACATTTCCTATGTCGTCTTTTCAATATCACTTCTTTAATATCGTATTTTTGATATTACTTTTTTATAAAAAATAGATTTTACCACTACTTTTGACAAAGAGCCTTTTATTCTATATAAGATTTTTACTAAAAGAAAACGGTACAGACTACATCTTTGTGTCTATACCGTTTTCATGGAAAGAAATAGCATATAATTAATCAGTTAATACTGAATTAATTATCCATATTATATATGTATAATCACTCACATTCTTATAATATTGCATCTTCTGCTTATTATTTACTTATCTCATCTGTTTCAATTATGAATTTTACACTTCCTGACATATTGTCTGAAAGTCCTGTAAATGATTTATACTCTTTGCCACAGTCTAAAACTGCGTCTAATTTATCTACGACTTCTTTTAAGTCCTGCTCATAGAGGGCACTAATCTTCTGAACGCCTTCTTCGTCAAATTTATTCATTCCATCACTAAGTGTTGTTGCTCCATCAAGTAATGTCTTTCCACCATCATTTAACTGTACTGATGCTGTTGCAAGTGATGATGCACCATTCTTAAGAGTCTGGCTGTTAGCTGTTAACTGACCTGCACCAGATGTAAGCTGTGGTGTTGCATCATTAATCTGAATTGCACCATTTTTCAACTGATCAATTGCTGATGGAAGTGCTGATACTGATGAATTAAGTGTCTGTGTTCCTGCATTAATCTGCTGCATAGCTGCATCTAATGATGATACACCTGCCTGAATCTGTCCTGCTCCCTGTGCAACTGCTGTAGCACCACCTATTAATGTACTCTGGTTACCGGCATTTGAACTGCTTGTTGTTGCAATAAGTGCATTCATTCCATTTCTCAGATCACTTCCGGATGCGATACTTGCCTTAAGTCCGTTAACAATCTGTGTCTGTCCTGCTACAGTCTGTGAAAGTGCTGTGATTGCAGGCTGTAATGATGATGAAAGTGCCGGATTGGCTGCAACTGCTGCATTAAGTCCATCTAATACCTGCTGATTAGCCTGTATTGTCTGTAATAATGTATTATAATAGTTATCCATTGTGTCAAATGCACCATTTACTGTCTGTAAGCCCTGATTAACTGTTCCAATACCATCTACAACTGCATTAGCTCCTGCTGTTAATGAACCCATATTAGCATTAAGTGTATCTGCTCCTGCTGTAGCCTGAGCAACACCGTCTGCAAGTGTTCCAACACCAGATGTAAGTGCACCGGTTGCATCTGCTAACTGTAATACACCTCCTGTAAGCTGTGATACTCCATCTGTATATGATGTAATTCCTGATGCAAGTGTATCAACACCATCTACATATGTACCAATTCCTGTATTTAATGTGCCTGCACCATCCTGTAACTGTGATAATCCATCTGATAATGTCTTTGTACCATCTTTTAACTGTGAACTTCCATCTGCAAGCTGTTTAGAAGAATCTATAAGTGTATTAATCTTCTCCTGAAGATCTGTGAGGTCTCCAACTTCGCCAATCTGAATCTTGCTTAAGAAATCACTTGTTGCGGCTGTAAGTGTAACACCCATCTCAAAATCTGTTACATCAGCTGTAATTGTAAGGCTCTCTGGTATATCCAATTTGTCAGATTCAAGTCCAAGGCTATCTGTAAATCCAGGTAATGCTATACCTATCACTATATTGCTCTTAGCATCTGAGATAATTGTTCCATTATCTATTGTTACATTAGAAAAATTATCAAGTGGAAGCATCATACCTGTTACCATTGCGAACGGTGTATAGATTGTCTGCTCTTTTCCATTTACTGTAACTTTCTGTGCTGAATTATTCTTGTAATCAACTTTAATTGTTAATTTACCACTTTTTCCAACAAGTTCTTCAGGAGTCATTTCTTTTCCATCTAATGAATATGTAATCTTTACATCTACTGGAAGTTCATCTTCAGTTGTTCCCTGATAGAATATGTCTGTATCATTAGTATTCCATGTAAGTTTAGTGCCATTCTGTGTGAATGTCTCATCGCCTTTTATATTTGTAATATTTTCAAGGTTTGACACATCTGTAAGTGATGTTTCTTTTCCTGCATTCTTTAACCAGTCTGATACTATTATCTTATTAGTTGTTCCGTTTGCATCTGCAAGTGCATATACTGTTTCATCTTTAAAAAGTTCGCCCTGTGTATCACTTGTGCTTACAACATTAGCTGCTTTTTCTACTGCTGCTTTTAGATATTCTACATCATATTTATCTGATGCTAATTCCTGTGTTGAACCTGTATCTGCTTTTGAATTGCTGTTATGATTAGCAATTATAGCACCACCTGCTGCAAGTGATGTACAAAGAACTGCTGATAATCCTGCTACTGCAACTTTTTTCATTTTTCTATTTCCGTTCATAATCATATACCTCCATTAATTAACCGATCTTAACTTTTTTGCTTCCAAGTGTATTCTTTACTGGTCCAAAACCAATAGATGTCTTACATATTACTTTATCAAATATCATAAACATACTTGGAAGCACAAGAATAACTACTACTGTACTAATTGCTGCACCTCTTGCAAGAAGTGTACATAATGAACTTATCATATCAATATCCGAGTACATTGCTACGCCAAATGTTGCAGCAAAGAAACTTATACCACTGACAAGAATTGATTTCATTGATGTCTTATGTGCAATAGAAACTGCCTCTTTTTTGCTCTTTCCGTTGTTTCTCTCTTTTTCATAACGGCTTGTCATAAGAATTGCATAGTCAACTGTTGAACCTAACTGAATTGTTCCAATTACAACGCTGGCAACAAATGGTAGAGTTGTTCCTGTAAGGAATGGAATACCCATATTAATGTTAATAGCGAATTCAATAACAAGTACAAGTATTATTGGAAGTGATATTGATTTAAATACTAACAGAATAATTGCAAATATTGCTGCAATTGATGCAACTGATACATTTTTAAAGTCAATGTCTGTTACTTCCTGTAAATCCTTAGTTAATGGTGCTTCACCAACTAACATACCTGATGGACAATACTTCTTAACAACATCGCTTAATGTTGCTATCTGCGTATTAACTTCTTCTGTTGCTGCTTTATAATCTGAACATACAAACATAAGCTCATGTTCATCAGACTTAAGCATACTTGCTACACTTCCAGGAATCATCTCTGCCGGAATACCAGGGCCTACTATACTATTTATTCCAATTACATTCTTAATTCCATCAACTTGTTCCATCTCATCTATCATTGCAATCTTATCTTTTGCAGTCATATCATTGTCAAGAACAACCATATATACTGAATTCATCTCAAATTCTTCTGCTAATTTTTCATTAGCAACACTACTTGGAAGATCTGCTGGTATTGACTTGTCAAGATTGTAATATACTCCTGTATGATTATTACAATATACTGCCGGTATATATAATGCCACGAATAATACAAAGAATACTATTGAATGCTTTGTAATGAATTCTGATACTCTATCCATATTAGGAATGAGTGATTTATGTTTCGTCTTTTCAATAAGTCCATCACAGCATAGAATAAGTGATGGTAAAAATGTTACACAACAGATAACACCAAGAATAACACCTTTTGCCATTACAAGACCTATATCCATACCTAATGTAAATGACATAAAGCAAAGTGCGATGAAACCAGCTACTGTTGTAATTGAACTACTTACTACTGATTTGAATGTATTAGATATTGCATGAGCCATCGCTCTCTCTTTATCATTGTTAAATCTCTCTTTATTAGCTTCATAACTGTTAAGCAGGAATATCGAATAGTCCATTGTAACACCAAGCTGAAGTACCGCTGTTAACGCTTTAGTTATGTATGATATCTCACCAAATATTATATTGCTTCCAAGATTATATAATATTGAAAGACCAATACTTAGAAGGAATAACACTGGTGTAATGAATGATTCCATTGTAAGTGCAAGTACAATAAGTGAAAGTACAACTGCTATTGCTACATATATTGGAGTCTCTTTATCTGAAAGCTCTTTAACATCTTCGATAAGACCTGTCATACCACTTGCAAAACACTGTTCATTACATAATTTTCTAATCTCTTTGATTGCTTCCATTGATCTGTCTGCTGAAGTTGTATCTTCTAACAGTGCAATCATCATTGTCGCATTATCCTTATAAAAGGCATCTTTTAATTCATCTGGTAATAAATCAACTGGAAGACTTAAGTCTGCAACTGAATCATACCACAATACATCTTTTACGCAGTCAACCTGCTCAATCTTAGCTTTTAATGCTGCGACATCTTTATCCGGCATATCTTCCACAATAACCATTGTAAAAGCACCCATACCGAATTCGTCTACTAAGATATCCTGACCTTTCATTGTCTCTAAGTCACCTGGCAGATAATTAAGTAAATCATAATTAACATGAGTAAATGCATATCCGATTACTGCCGGAATCATTAGTAAAAGGCAGATTATAATAACTAATTTTCTGTGTTTTACTATTTTCTTTCCAAAATTTATCATAAAATCCTCTCTTTCCTTACGATGAAAAATGACCATCGTTCATTTTTGTTTTCTATAATGTTATAAAGCAAAAATGACCATTAGTCAATATCGTTTTTTTAGTTTTATACACAAAGCAAAAAATGTCAAATTTCTATTGACTTTTTACCTAAAATTAAGTATAACGTTAATATTATTTGGTGTTTGGAGGAATGCTTTTTGAGCAAATTAGAAACAAATAAAAAGAAAAAGAGAGAGGCATTACTAAATACCGCCTTTGAACTTTTCACAACAAAGGGAATTAACAAAACTGCAATCTCAGATATAGTAGAACGTGCCGGTGTTGCCAAAGGCACTTTTTATTTGTATTTTGCAGACAAATATGATATAAGGAATAAACTTATAGCACATAAAGCAAGTGAACTTTTCAATAATGCTATTAACTCGTTACAGCAGACAGATATAGATAGTTTTATTCCTGAACTTCTATATGTTATTAATCATATTGTTGACAGACTAATAGTGGATAAATCACTTTTGACTTTTATATCAAAGAATCTTGGATGGGGTGTCTTTAAAAAAGCTCTTGCTCAAACTTATACAACAGACGAACCGATCGGAGAAGATGGACTTAATTTTTACGATTTCTATCTTGAAAGCCTGAAAGCCAATAATCTAACCTGTGATGATCCTGAAGTTCTTCTCTTTATAATTATAGAACTCGTAGGTTCAACATGTTACAGTTCTATTCTATATGGTGAACCATTGCCAATTGACGAATATCGTATTCATCTTAATGAAACAGTTAAGACGATTGTCGCTTCTTATGTTCATCCGTTTGATATTGATTGTGATAATGATTGTACTACTGATTGTAGTAATGATTAATTATTAAAGTTATTATTCGCACATGCAAAAGAACGGATATGATTGTTTTTTTATATACAACCATATCCGTTCTTTATTTGTTTTTGTTTTTCTTTGCACATTATCGTACATTCATTGTATTTGCATACTTTATTCTTTTATTTTTCAATCAGATGTCTCAAAAGCTAGCATATTCTTGCATTTATCTTACTCTTATTCCAAGACGATCTCTTTGATATTTTTTACACTCATACATTCTTGCATCAGCTTCTTCATATACCTTCCACAATTTGCGTGTATCTTCAAGTGTTCTAATTGATACTCCATAAGCTGCAGAAAAGATAAACTTATTCTCTGTAGATTTTTCTTTGTTAATCTGATGCATCATACCATTCATATTATTTATAAGTCCCTGTATCTTCTTTGGTTCACAGTTTTTAAGAATAACTATGAATTCATCTCCACCCATTCTGCCAATAAAGCTATCTTTCTCTTTTCCAAATGCAGCTATAAGAATCTCAGCAAATCCTATAATAAAACTATCTCCGTCAACATGTCCATACGTATCATTGACATATTTAAGTCCATTAAGATCAAGACTAATGACAGCATAAGTATTCTCTTTATCTTCATCAATCTCTTTAGCATATTCTTCACATTTTGCACGGTTGGCAAGATTCGTTAATGCATCTGTATATGCAAGTTTAAATAACATCTTCTGTTCTGCATCTCTGTAAAACATCTTCGCAACACCATTTGCATAGAATATAACCATAGATGCAAAGAACATAAATGCTCCTACCGGAACTACACTCTGTGTAAAATTAAATACTTTTTCTGAGCTATGATAATAGCTTCGTGCAAGGTCATATAGACATGAGAGTCCAAAATATACAACACCAACAAGCAAATATATATTATCAACGTTATCTTTTACTCCACCAAATAACATTATTATACTATATACAATTGCCACTATTGTCATCATCTGATACAGTGGAACAAAGTATGTATATGAATATATTCCTGTTACCTCAAGTGTGAATGTTATTATATTAAATACTATAAACATCGCAATAAGTATGCTATATATCTTCTTTTTCATACTTGGTAATTGATATTCATTAATAAATAGCATCATTGGAATCGGCATCATGAATAATGAAATCTCTGTAATAAAATACGTTATATATACATTATGTACAACCGTCTGCAATATTCCATAATTACAAAATGTCCATCCTGCAACGCATAATGCAAATGCACCAATCCATATTCCTTTTCTGTATTCTTTTGTAAAATTCTTGTTAACAATTTTTATAAATAGCATTGATACACCTATTACAACCATAATCGCTGCTATTATCATATCCACAAATATATCAATATTAAAATGTTCTGTTGTTTCAAATCCATTCTCTATATATACATAAGGTAATGCCCTTGATTTGTAATCACCAACTGTAAGTACAATTGTTATATAGCAAAAATCCTTATCCGTCTCTAATGGTGCCATTGCATAATGGTTTCCAACTGCTCTTCCTTTTTCAATCGAATCTAATCCATTCTCATAGACTAACTCATTATTAACATATATCTGTTCTGCAAAATGTCTTGAAAAAAATCTAAGCACACATATATCCTGATCTTTAGGAAGTGTGATCATCTTTTGGAGAGTTATTTTATCTCCATATACAAAGCCTTTATATGATTCATCATATAGTGTTCCTGTATATGGAGCATAATCATTAACTGTTATTACCCAATCTTCAAATTCGCCCTGACTATAATATCTCTTCGAATATCTTGAAAAGCCCATACACAAAACGATTATTGCTATAAAGACTACTGTCGTTGCCAATATAGATTTTATTATTTTCAACCTATTATTTTTCATAACCGGTACTCCTACTTATTCTTCTTTTATACTCATTATCTTTTCTCTCGCCTCAAGAAAAGTCTCTACAAGCAGTGGATCAAAATGGCTTCCTGCTGATATTCTTATTACTTCAAATGCCTCATCATAAGGCATCGCTTCTTTATAAGTCCGCTTTGATGTAAGTGCATCAAATACATCTGCAATCGCCATTATTCTTGCACAAAGTGGTATGTTTTCACCAGAAAGACCTAATGGATATCCTGAGCCATCCCATCTCTCATGATGATAATATGCCATATCTTTTGCTATTGTAAGATAATCATTTGAATCAACTTCCTGTAATATCTCTTCAAGCATATGTCCTCCAATTGACGAATGCTCTTTTATCTTTTGAAATTCTTCGCTTGTAAGTTTTCCCGGTTTTTTTAATATACTGTCATCTATTGCAATCTTGCCGATGTCATGTAACGGTGCCGCCTGAACAACTTCTTCTGCGTATTCTTCAGTAAGTATATTACTATATATCTTCTTTTCCATTAATTTTTCAACAAGTATCTTAACATATGCGCTTGTACGTTTAACATGATGTCCTGTAACATCATCTCTTAGCTCAATCATATTTGCAAAACTAATTATAATCTTTTTTTGGATTATTTCAAGTTCTGTATTTTGTTTTTCAACTTTTTCTACTAACTCAACATTCTTCTTGATATGCTCTGTTATGTCTGTAAATATTAGGATATATCCACTAAGTTTCTTTCTGTCATATATCTGACTTAATGAAGGTTCATAATATCTTCCATCTTTTAGATAATTTTCTTTAACTGATACAAGATATTTTTTAAGCATGTCAAGTGCATATACCGAATATGTTTCAACCCCAGGAAATATCTTTTTTGCAATGCTATTAGTATATAGAATCCGTAAGTTAACATTAAATACAATCACTGGTTGATTAAGTTCTTCCACTATCGAATTCTTGGCATAATCAACCATATCAAACGTCTTATACCTATATACAAGTACCGCTAAAAGTATTATTGATACAAAAAATGATAGATATGTAATATCATATGGTTCAAATACTTTTGTAAAGTATATTGCAATTCCAGCATACTGTAATATTCCTATACAGCCAAGTATAAAATATTCTATCCGATCTCTATAATATCTTAACTTTGCATATGTATAAAAACATACATATGGAATAGCCAGGGCATAGAATATCATAATTGCCATATTTATATAATACACAATTCCATTCTTTGTTTCAATATGTGGAAACATATCTGTTGAAAACTTTATATCTGTATAATATAAATTATGCCTGTCACAGGTAAAAACAATAATAAAAATAATCAAATGTATATACAATAGTGTTCTTGAAAAAGCCTTTGGTACATGATACTCACAAAATTTCACTATAAACATAAACATAAACCAACCTAAAAAGCATTTTCCAAGATATGATACTTTCGTACTAGCTATCGCCATTTCCATATTTTGCGATAACATCTCCATAAGATATCCAAATAAATTGATAAGCACACATACAAGGGACATAATCAGATACATCTGCTCTTTGCAATTATACTGCTCCCATATATGAAAAATCATGAGAAAAAGGACTACTATGCTTATCCCCTGTATTCCTACTAAAACTTCGTACATTATATACCTCCAGACAATTCTATGATCACAGAATTTATCGGCATATTCGTTGTTTTAATTATTTTCCATATATTAATTTAATTTTATATTTCTATTTTTCTCTTTATTTTTTCATTCTTAAAGAAGAGTATTGTGGCTAATCATCTACGTTCTGTATGTGCTGAAGCCATTATAAGTGATGACATAAATGCTACAAATGGAACAGCTGATATTATTCCAAGACTTCCTGTAATACCCTGAATTATCTCCGTTGCTACAAAATCTGTCTCCATAAGCTGATAATAGGATACATTGTATGAATATATTAAAAGCATCATATTAAGTGATGTTCCGGCAAATGCAAGTATTAATGTATTAGACATTGTTCCCATTGCATCTTTACCAATATTCATTCCGGATTTAAATAACTGTATCCTTGTCATATCAGGGTTAACTGTTGCAAGTTCATTTACCGAAGATGCTATACTCATAGCAACATCCATAACAGCACCTAGCGAACCTATTAATATTCCTGCAATAAACAGTCCTGATATCTTAAGTCCTCCGTCATAGGCTTCTTCTAATAGATTAGTGCTTTCATTCATATTGAATCCATCAACATGAGCAATTTTTGTAACTATATATGCTGAAAGCCCTGCAAATAATACACCTAGAATCGTTCCTGCCATAGCTGAAACTGATTTTTTAGTAAATCCTTCAAGAAGTGCCAGGCTTACTATTGTTGTTATAATTACAATAAACATTGTTACCGGTATTGTAGCATATCCTTTTAACAATAACGGCAGTAATATCCATATCACACTTATAACTGTAAATATAAGTCCTATAAGTGACTTTATTCCTTTTTTACCACCAAGTGCAGCCATAAATACCATAAATACAATTATAAGTACATATAACGCTGTTGTCCTGTGGTAATTATATATATTAACTGTATATCCATCTGAAGTTGTACTTACTGACACACTTACTTTCATTCCCTCTTTAAGCACTACATTATATGTGGCACTCATTGGATTGTATACTTGTACTTCATCACCTGTATGCCTGCCTGTAAGTATCTCTAAAAGAACCTGTTGACTTCCACGTCTTCGATTCTCTGTTGCCGGATCTTTTTCAGTATTATCTTCTAAGATTTCAATTACTTTTGCTTTTTCATATTCTGTATAATTAACTCCGTCATCTCTGACTACCCATACTGCATTGCGGTTAGCCAGCCATATAAGCACTCCCCACAAAATAGCAGCAATTATTATAATTATTACTTTTTTGATATTCTTATTTGCAGTATCACCTGCACTATCAAAGTTCTTATTCATATTTAACCTCAACTTCTGTTTAAAACGCAAACAATACAGCCTGTCACCATTGGCAGGCTGTATGTTCCTCTTTATAATTATAATTTACATTTTAATTTTATCTTCTTGTTCATCAAGAATATTCTTAAGTCCCTTATCAGATATGTTTTTAATAGTATTGATCATATGCTCATTAGCAAGTTGCTCTGCCAGTTCGGCATTTCCATTCCTTAATGCTTCTACTATAAGTGCATGTTCTTTGTTAGAATTTCTAGCCCTTTCAGGATTGCTAAGAGTTACTTTTCTTACTCTCTCAACATAATGATGATAATCAGATAATGTATGTCTAAGCATTCTGCTTCCAGATGCTGTATACATTATCTCATGAAACTTATTATCAAGTTCAAGTACTTGTTCATAATTACCTTTATTGCAATGAAACTCAGATAAAAAAGTTATCTCTTCAAGTTCATCAAGCTGTTCCTTAGTTATCTTCTCGGCTGCCCATCTTGCACATAATCCTTCAAGAAGAGAACGTATATAATATATATCTGATACATCTTCAAGTGTGATTCCTGTAACATAAGCACCTTTGTTCGGTATGATTGACACAAGACCTTCTAATTCAAGCTGTCTTAGCGCTTCTCGTACAGGCGTTCTGCTTACTCCAAGTTCGGCACCTATCGTAGCTTCTTTCAACTCATCATTTTTATTATATTTTCCAGACAGAATATTCTCTCTAATGCGGTTAAATACCTGCCCTCGCAGCGAATACTTGTCCATGGACTCTTTCCCAATACTATAATTCATTTACTCACCGCCTATTTTCCAAGCTCTACTCCTAATAATTTACATTTTTCGTCTATTATACTTAATAATTCGTCATCTGTTAATACTGTTACTCGACCAGCTTCATATTCACTATCTACCCACTGTTTCACAGCTGCTACAAGGTCACAGTTCTTATCTACTGCTTTATCATCTTTTAGCTTAAAGTATGTATTAATCCAATGTGCAATTCCTGCTAATCCAGATGTATTTGATACAGCTACAAGTACCGGTCTCTTAAGGAATTTTTCTGTATCAAAGATATTATATATCTCTTCATTCTTAAGAAGTCCATCTGCATGAATACCTGCTCTTGTAACATTAAAATTCTTACCAACAAAAGGTGTTCTCTCTGGCATATGATAACCTATCTCTTTTTCAAAATAATCAGCAAGTTCTGTGATAACTGTTGTATCCATGCCATCAAGTGTTCCTCTTAACTGTGCATACTCAAATACCATAGCCTCTAGAGGTGTATTACCTGTTCTCTCTCCAATACCAAATAATGAGCAGTTAACTCCACTTGCTCCATATAACCATGCTGTAGTTGAATTTGTTACAGCTTTATAGAAGTCATTATGTCCATGCCATTCTAACTGTTCTGAAGGCACACCTGCATGTGTTGTAAGACCATATATTATTCCTTGTACTGAACGTGGAATAACTGCACCAGCAAAGTTAACACCATATCCCATTGTATCACATGCTCTAATCTTAATAGGTATCTTATATTCTTCCTGTAACTTCATAAGTTCAAGACAGAATGGAATTACAAATCCATATATATCTGAACGTGTAATGTCTTCAAGATGACATCTTGGTCTTATACCTGTCTCAAGACATTCTCTTATTACGCTTAGATAATGATTCATACATTCACGTCTTGTCATCTTCATCTTATAAAAAATATGATAATCAGAACAACTTACAAGAATTCCGGTTTCCTTCATACCTATCTCTTTTACAAGTTCAAAATCTTTCTTGCTTGCTCTTATCCAGCTTGTAATCTCTGGAAACTTATATCCTTTTTCCATACATTTATATACAGCATCTCTATCTTTTTTACTATATAAAAAGAATTCACTCTGTCTTATTATTCCTTTAGGTCCACCAAGTTTGTGAAGATAATCATACATCGTAACTATCTGCTCAGTTGAATATGGTGCTCTCGACTGCTGTCCATCTCTAAATGTGGTATCTGTTATCCAGATATTCTCCGGCATATTATGTGGTACTATCCTATTGTTAAAAGCTATCTTAGGAATCTCATCATAAGGGAAAAGATTTCTATACACGTTAGGTACCTGAACATCATCAAGATGATATATATGTTCCTCTAGTTGTAACAGGTTCGTGTGTTCATTCATTTTAACTGGTCTGTTTTCCATTTTTATTCTTCCTCCTATTTAGCAAGCTAAAGCATAAAAACATTGTATACGATTATACATACATTGTCAACACTATACTTGCGTAAAGTAGAAAAAAATTTCATTTTATTGCATTTTTTTGCAAATTCTTTCGTTATATTCAAACTACGCTGTCTCTATTAAGTTTGTTTTATTTTAAAAATAGAGACAGCAATCAGCTGCCTCTATTTTTATAAAGGATTATTTAAGATATCCTGTATACTCAGCAGTACAAAGGATATTGTTAGCTCTTTCGATTTCTTCTTTTGAAGGTGGTTTTACATCTGAAAGTCTGTATTTTATACCCATCTCTTCATATTTTACAATTCCTAATGTATGATAAGGCAATACTTCAAATCTCTCTACAGTTTTCAATGTCTTAACAAATTCTGACAATCTGCGTAATGACTCTTCATCATCTGTATATCCAGGTACAAGTACATGTCTAATCCACATTGCTTTATTATTATCAGATAAATATTTAGCCATCTGAAGAATATTAGAATTAACACATCCTGTAAGTTCTTTATGCTTGTCATTATCTATATGTTTTATGTCAAGCATAAATAGATCTGTTACTTCCATAAGTTCATTGAATTTGCTAAAGAAAGGCTCTTCTGTTGTAAATGGATTGCCTGATGTATCAAGTGTAGTATGAACACCTTTTTCTTTTGCAAGTCTAAATAACTCTATCACAAAATCTATCTGTAAGAGTGCTTCACCACCACTTACTGTTATTCCTCCATTTGACTTCCAGTAATTACGATATCTGTATGCCTGCTTAAATACTTCTTCTGCTGTCATACTCTTACCGCCTTCTAATGCCCATGTCTCAGGATTATGACAATATTTGCAACGCATCTGGCATCCCTGAAGGAATACTATATATCTGACACCTGGTCCGTCTACTGAGCCAAAGCTCTCAACAGTATTAATAAGGCCTTTTATATTCTTATCGCTCATTTCAATCTCTCCGTTCTAAAATTCTGCACATGGTTACTTTACCAAAATATAATCTCTTATGCCTGCATTATATTCTACCACTAGTATATGCATAAAATATATTTTTACTTAAAAAACGGGCAAAATCCTGTTACCAGTATTCTGCCCGCCTATAATCTTAACTATCTAATTATATATAAGACTACTTAAAATTACATTCTGTCATGGAATGTTCTTGAGATAACATCTAACTGCTGTTCTCTTGTTAAGTCAATGAACTTAACAGCATAACCTGATACACGAATTGTGAAGTTAGCGTATTCTGGTTTTTCTGGATGTTCCATAGCATCAAGTAATTTATCTTTGCCAAATACGTTTACGTTAAGGTGATGAGCACCCTGATCGAAGTATCCGTCAAGTACATTTACAAGATTGTCTTCTCTTTCATCATCATTGTGTCCTAATGCATCTGGGTTCATTGTCTGTGTATTTGAAATACCATCAAGTGCCCATTCATAAGGTAATTTTGTTAATGAGTTAAGAGATGCTAATAAACCATTCTTTTCAGCACCGTAACTTGGGTTAGCACCTGGTGAAAGTGGTGTCCAAGCTTCACGGCCATCTGGCATAGCTCCTGTATATTTACCATAAACTACGTTTGAAGTAATTGTAAGGATTGATGTTGTAGCTTCTGAATCTCTGTATGTATGTCTCTTCTTAATCTTGTCTAAGAATGATCTTAATAATTCAACAGCGATTTCATCTGCTCTGTCATCATCATTACCATATCTTGGGAAGTCTCCTTCGATTTCGTAATCTGTTACGATTCCAGCTTCATTACGTACTGTTTTAACTTTTGCATATTTAATTGCTGATAATGAGTCAACTACATGTGAGAAACCAGCGATACCTGTTGCGAATGTTCTCTTAACATCTGTGTCGATTAAAGCCATCTGAGCTGCTTCATAGTAGTATTTATCATGCATATACTGAATTAAGTTAAGGATATTTACATATAATCCTGCTAACCAATCCATCATAACATCATATTTAGCTACTACTTCATCATAATCAAGGTATTCTGAAGTAATTGGTTTGTAAGCTGGTCCAACCTGCTCACCTGATTTTTCATCAACACCACCGTTGATAGCGTATAATAAACATTTAGCAAGGTTAGCTCTAGCTCCGAAGAACTGCATCTCTTTACCTGTCTGTGTTGCAGATACACAACAGCAGATTGAGTAATCATCGCCCCAAACTGGTTTCATAACATCATCGTTCTCATACTGAATTGAACTTGTTGTTACAGAAATCTTAGCAGCATATTTCTTAAAGTTCTTTGGTAATCTTGAAGAATATAATACTGTTAAGTTTGGTTCTGGTGAAGGTCCCATGTTCTCAAGTGTATGTAAGAATCTGAAGTCTGTCTTTGTTACCATTGAACGTCCATCAAGTCCTGTACCACCTACTTCAAGAGTTGCCCATGTTGGATCTCCTGAGAATAATTCGTTGTATGAAGGAATTCTTGCGAATTTAACCATTCTGAATTTCATAACCATATGGTCAATTAATTCCTGAGCTTCTTCTTCTGTTAACTTACCAGCTTCAATATCTCTCTGAATGTAGATATCAAGGAATGTTGAAACACGTCCTACTGACATAGCTGCACCATTCTGTGTTTTGATAGCTGCAAGGTAACCGAAGTATAACCACTGGCAAGCTTCTCTAGCATCTTTAGCTGGCTGTGAAATATCGTAACCATAGCTTTCAGCCATTTTCTTCATTCCAGCAAGTGCTTTGTACTGATCTGAGATCTCTTCTCTCTGACGGATAACATCATCTGTCATTGTTCCATCGCCACAGTTAGCATGATCTTTTGCTTTCTGCTGCATTAAGTAATCGATACCATAAAGAGCAACTCTTCTGTAATCGCCTACGATACGTCCACGACCATATGTATCAGGAAGACCTGTGATTACATGGCTGTGACGAGCTTTTCTCATCTCTGGTGTATATGCATCAAAAACACCCTGGTTATGTGTTTTGTGATATTCTGTAAAAATCTTGTGTAATTCTGGATCTGGTTCATATCCATAGTTCTGAGCTGCCTGCTCTGCCATCTTAATACCACCGTATGGCATAAATGCTCTCTTAAGAGGCTTATCTGTCTGAAGACCTACTACTTTTTCAAGGTCTTTCATTGATTCATCAATATATCCTGGGCCGTATGCTGTAAGTCCTGCTACTACTTTAGTTTCGCATTCAAGTACTCCGCCTTTAGCTCTTTCTTCTTTCTGTAACTCCTGAAGTCTTCCCCAAAGCTTATTAGTAGCTTCTGTAGGTCCTACTAAGAAGTCTTCATTTCCATCATATGGTTTGTAGTTGTTCTGAATAAAGTCTCTTACGTTGATCTCTTCTTTCCAGAGTCTACCTTCGAAACCGTTCCACTGTTCCTTTTCTAACATCTTAAATCCTCCTTGTAATAGCGTATCTTAATATACGCGTGTACATTGTATACATTAGATTCGGGCAAACAAAGCTTTCAGTTATTTCAACTGACATCTCCTTTGTCCATATTTAGATTATCACGATAATAGTAGAAAATCAATCCTTTTTTTAAAGTATTTTTTTTAGTACAATATCATAAATTTTTACTAAAATGAATTAAAAAAATTATTGAATATGTAATACGGAACCAGCCTTTTTATAGGTGGTTCCGTCACACTGTTAGTAATTATAACCATTACTTTTTATGCATTATTATGTACTAACATTATCTTCTTCCAAACAGTTTTCCAATAATCTCTATTACTTTTTTCACTACTGTTACTATGGCAGCTACTATCTGATTAAGAACTTCCTGACCATGTGAAGGATTCTCTGTTGGCGCCTCTGTTGTCTCTTCAGTTGTTATCTCTGTAGTTGTCTCTTCTTCTGCTCCTTTTACAAGAGTAATCTCATCTGTATTTCTTACTCTTAATACACATACTGATTCTTCTGAATCTCCTTCCGGATGAAGATATACAAGTCCTACTGCTGATACTATATTACCCTCTTTTGCAAATTCTGCTACTGTATTAGTTCCAGTTGTCTGTGAATATATATAACCATCTATGAATACTTTTGCATCATCGCCATTATCATCTGTAAGAATTAACTGTGATACTACTCCATTTGATGATTCTACTTTTTTAACTTTACCTGTTACTTTTACAAGTCTGCCACCATTCGCATCATAATCCATTGCATTAGCATTAGACATCTCTGTTGGTTCAATGACATTAAGATTCTCATTATCAATAATCTCTGATGTGATAACCTGTAATTCCTTATCACCCTGATATGCATCAACATATCCTGTAATCTTAACTTTTGCACCTAATTTAAGCCCACTTACTGAATATGGGAATACTGTAATACCGCCTGTCTTATCCTGAACATATATTGTATCAAAGAATGTATTGCCTTCTACTGCAGTTCCCGCTGTAACGTATCCTTCAATTGCAAATACTTCTCCAAGTTCTGCTTTTCTTACATCTGCAATATCTGTAACAGGTACTTCTACTTTAACATCATCAAGAATGTTTAATGCTATTGTTCTGTTAAGATATGGAACATCCCAGATATTGTCAAGTTCTGCTTCTACTTCAAAGTCTGATATAAATACTGAACCACCTACGAATACATTTGCACCACTTGCAAGTGTCTCAACGCCAAGTGCTACTACTTCGCCTTCCGGAACTACAACTGATGAATCTCCATATGAACCATCATCTTTCTTAGAATCAATTGAATATGTTGTACTGTGACCTTTTACAAGCCAATCAGCTGTACCATTATTAAGTGCAGTCTCATCCATCTTAACAGTACATCCACTATATGCACTATATTTTTGGCCATCTACTGCTCCGTTAACAAACTTATTAGCTGTATTGAATTCTGTATAATACATTCTATATGGCTGTCCGCCATTATTAACTGTATCATATGCTTCATCACTGTATAATCTTGTTGTTGCGCCAATACCTTCAAGAAGTTTATTAATCTCTGTTGATGTCTGTCCATACGCTGTATCCTGATAATCTGCTATACCACATACAACAAGTGTACCACCATTATCAGTATATTCTTTTACCATCTGAATGAATGAATCTTCAAAATGTGATGTATAATAACTTCCTGCATTAGCTGTTCCTTCTTTTTTAGCCGGTGCTGATATTACAAGTAAAGAACAATCTTTAAGCATCTCTTTAGTAATCTCATTCTTCTCAACTTTTACTTCAATATTCTGTGATGAAGCAAGTTTTGTGAAGTTGCCAACATTACCGCCATAATATCCTGTTACATAGTCATTGTAATGTGTACCATCAATAATTACTTTTGTTACCATACTTTCATCTACAAATGTAAGCTGAAGTACATCTTTATATACTTTTTCTACACCATTAAGTGTACCTTTTACTGTTACATATAGATTAACTGCTCCTGGTTTTGCATGATTAAATGCAAAGCTTGTTGATACTGTTCCACATGATGGAATTGTTGTTATTCCTTCTTTTACAGTATCTACTGTATATACTGTTTCATCATTAACAGAATATTCAATTGATGATATTTCAAAATCATCTTTTTCATTATTATATAATTCTGTTTTTACATTAAGATCCTGTCCTGCAACTGGAAGTGGTGCATCTGTTGATATTGATGTAATACCAACTGCTTCAACATCACTAATCCATACTGGTGCAGTTACTGCTATATCACCGTCAGCTTCTGTTACTTTTAGATAATAATATGAATAATCTGCAGGTAATTCGAATTTTAAGTTAGCTGTATTTGATGTAACTTTTTCACTTGCAATGCTAAGTCCACCATTAACAATTACTTCAACTGTTCCAAGGGCTTCATTATCTGCATCTGCGATATCTGCTGTAATCTCAACTTTGTCAGGTGTATATGACATTGTTGTACCCATAATCTCGCCATTTAATTTATATGTAATGCTTAAGTTATTATCTTCTGTTGCATATACTCTTAGGTTTCTTAACGCATCATATATATTATCTCTTGTTAATGTATCACAAAGAACTACTGTACGTCCTGTATTGGCATCTCCCCATTTACCTTTGTGGTTATCCTGGTTATTAGTTGGTGCTACATGCCATCCTTTATCAAGTGCTCTTGTGTAATATTCATATGAAGGGAAATATCCGCTGCTGCCAATTGCACCTTCACCATTACCAACCTCAATAAGATTGATTAACTCATCTATCTCATCATCATAATAAGAGAAATCACTAAAATCACCAAATGTTGTTCCCGGATGATTGAACTGGCTTATTGATCCAGTATCTTTTTTAAGTGTTGCATAATAATTCTGTAATGCTGTTGAATATGTTGAGTATTCTGTCTGTGTTCTTGACTGGAATCCTGCAGTATTAAATGTATTAATATGTCCAAGGCCATTAGACCATGTCATCTCAAATCCATATAGACCTACAAAATCATCTGTTGTATATTTATCTGCAAGTTCATGTCCCTCAACCCATTCTGTACTCATTGAGCCATCGCTTATACTTGCACTGTTCACATTATCAAGTGAATTAGAATGATCTGTTACTGCAAGGAAATCAAGATTATCTACATTAGTTGCATATTGAAATGCTTCTTCACATGTACCTGCACCATCTGAATATGATGTATGTGCATGAATCTGACCAAAATAGATATTATAGTTTTCATTTAATCTCTCTGTAAATGAAAGTGTTGTTGTCTCGCTTTCTTTGTATCCTTCTTTTGTTCCTTTTACAAGTACTGTAATTGGAAGTGTATCTAATACTATCTTATCTGTATATTCATTCCATGTTGCTCCATTATCTGTTGAATATAAGATTATTGCATCTTCTGTTGCATCAGTTAATGTAAGCTTTGTTCCTGCTTTTACAGAACCACCATTAGGTGATGCTTTTACAGGTGCAACCTGTAACTGAGTATATCCATATGTCACTTTTAGACTGTCTTTAAGTCCTGATTTTGATGTATATGTTGTAACAATACTAGGTAATTCTGTTAATACAGGCTTATTAGCATCATCATAAAGTGCATATTCACTTCCATTAATTGAATAATATATTGATGCGTTATCTGTAACTGATGTCATTGTAAGTTCACTATTAAGTGTCACTTCGCCTGCATCAGGTGTTACTTTTGCAATTCCACATATTGTATCTGATACTATAGGGCTTCCGGTGAATGTAAGAGCTGTAAAATAGTTATTAGCTCCTGTACCAGGAGTTGTTCCATTAAAGTTAACTCCATCTTCCGGTACTGCTACTTTTACATATAATTTATCTGCATTAGAAGCACTCTTAGGTAATGTTACTGTAAAATTCTCCCATGTGCCTTTTGCTGATATTGTTATTGTGTCACATTTAACATATTCTGTTCCATCTGTGCTGCATAATATATTATATGTCTTTGAACCTGTTGCTGATGTCTTCATAGAGAATGACATCTCAACATTACCATACATAGCTGTGCTTGTCTCAATAAGATAATAATCGCCCTGCTGTAAACCTTTAGCTCCCATATAATATGATGTTGAGCCTGTTGTTCCTGATGTATTAGCAATGAATGGCTGACCTTTTGTTGAAAGTGATACTTTTGATTGTGTATTTTTCTGATCATTAGCACTGTCTAGATCAGCATAAATCTCTGTTATACCTGTTTCGTAAGGACCGCTTCCAGCCCATGTTGCAACCGGAAGTACAACTGAATCATCAATTGTATATTCACCATCTTTTGCAATTGATACATAATCTGATGATGAACCATTTCTTAACTGTAATGTTGTCTTATATTTTGAAAATGCTGCATATACATCTGCTTCACTGCCTTCTGCAAGCCCGTCTGAATATTCTGCTGCTTTATATATATTCATTGAACCTGTCTCATCAGTTATAGGTGTATTTGATTTTGAATATGCACCTAATGTCGCATTCTTGATAACAACATATTCTGACATATACTTATCTGCATTTTCTTTTAATTCATTGATTGTTACTCTCTGTGCTTCAATAGCTTTTGCTGATTTTACAAGATTAACTTTTGATACTGCCTGAAGCTGTTTCACATCTCCATAAGTTGATGCTGTACCTGTTACTTCTACAATATCGCCTACATTATATCCACTTAATGCACTATATACCTGAAGGCCAATTACTTCACCGTCAATAACATCTTCAAGAATTGTTGTATTAACAGATCCATTATTACCATATCTATATACAACCTGTCCAATTACTGTCATAGTCTCAGCGTCACTTGTATAGAACTTATCTATAGTAAGAACGTCTGCACTAACTATATCTTCTGTTATTGGATCATATAAATTCTCTGCCTCTTGTTCTGTTGTCTCTTCAGTTACATTCTCTGTTGCAGACTCTGTTTCTGTTGTAGTCTGTTCTGTCGTAGCCTCTGTTGTAACTTCTGTTCCATCTGTATTACCTTTTACTACGATATTATTAAGCCAGTTTGTACCAGTCGCACTAACAGTTCCACCGTTGATATTGTCTGCATCTTTAGCATATAATCTTACATATAATGTATCTGCATCTGATGCTGCTTCTGTAAGATTAAAACTTACATTTTTAAAGGATGATGATACATCAAATGTATCTGTTTCTGTAAATTCTTCTCCATCAGTACTTACTTTAACTCCCATATGTGCCGGACCTGTTCCTGAACCTTTTGTCTTCGCACTGATGGTTAGACCTGTATATCCTTTTGTTGATAATTGTATCTCCCAATAAGTACTTTCTTTATCCCATCCACTTACTGAGATACCATTTTTAGACTGTGTTCCTACAGTTCCTGTAGTTGTTAAAATTCCAGTCCCTGAAGTTGAATCATATACTGATGCACCTTCTTCACTGCTTGACGGAATGTTATCTTCCGCATACATCCAAGCAGCAATTGTTGCCAATTGATTATTAGCTTGTGTTTCATCTGCAAATGCCATAAAACCATTTCCACTTATGAATACCATCTGGAATACAAGTGTTATAGCCATAACAAAAGCAATAATCTGACTTTTCTTACTTTTCATACATTTCCTCTCCTTGCAATATTTTACTATTGTTGATTAATAAAAAAACAGTTCACAACATCATAAACACATTTTTTATCTCATATCATGTGTAAATAATAGGCTGTTGTTAATGTTCTCTGTCCTCATTAACAACAGCCTTATTTGTTTTTCTCATTAATTCAACTGACTTTTTTATAATATCACTTTCTCAAAACCTCGTATATGGTACTTTTTCCTTATTTTTAGGATACTATTTCTTTTTTTCTGGTACTCAGGGGCTATTTTCTGGTATATAAGTACCGTATGACTATTTTGACTTTTCAAAATATAAGTAATTTTAATAAGTATTTATTAGCTCAAATGTCGAATTGTGTTATTTATTTTTATATTATCTGTCTTTTTGTATTACTATCAGATTAATATTGCTCAATTTTTGTTTATTTAATATTTCTATTTGTATTTTTGTCACTTATCATATATAATAAGTATATCTTATTATCAGGTAATCAAAGATTTTTATTTTATTAATTATCATCTCTTCAATTACCTGTACATAATAATGACATCTTATTATAGAAGCGAGGAATTCATATGGGAAATAAAAGAATTGTTGTTGCTCTTGGACGTAATTGTTTTGGCGAGACATTCCCAGAGCAGCAGAAAAATGTTAAAATAGCAGCAAAAGCTATCGCGGATCTTATTGAGGAAAAATATCAAGTTATTATAACTCACAGTAACGGGCCACAGGTTGGTATGATTCAGACTGCCATGACTGAATTCAGCCGTCTTGATTCAAAATATACAGTAGCTCCAATGTCTGTATGTGGTGCAATGAGTCAGGGATATATTGGATTTGATTTACAAAATGCAATCCGTACAGAACTTTTAGACAGAGGTATCTTTAAACCTGTATCTACAATCATTACACAAGTAAGAGTTGATCCTTATGATAAAGCATTTAACGAACCAACTAAAGTTATCGGACGTGTTATGAGCAAAGAAGAATCTGATATAGAAGAGAAAAAAGGCAACTATACAGTTGCTGAAAATGGTGGATACAGAAGAATAATAGCTTCACCAATGCCAATTGATATATATGAGATTGATGCTATTAAAGCTCTTGCCGATGCCGGTCAGATAGTTATTGCAGCCGGTGGTGGTGGTATTCCTGTTCTCGAACAAGGTACAACGCTAAAAGGTGCAAGTGCTATTATTGAAAAAGATTATACAAGTGAAAAACTTGCGGAACTTGCTGATGCAGATACTCTTTTGTTCCTGACTGCTGGCGAAGGTATCTCACTTACAGAAGGTGGCGAGGTTCTTAGTAATATCAATGAAGAAGAATTAACAAGCTATATTAATGATGGTTATTTCAAGCCAACTACTATTCTTCCTAAAGCACTTTCAGCACTTTGGTTCATACAGTCAGGCGATGATAAACGTGCTATTGTTGCTAACGTAACCAAAGCTAAAGAAGCTGTTAATGAAAAAACAGGTACTATAATCAAATAATGCCATAGATAATTCATAAAAATGGATTCATAGAAAAAGGACATCTGAGTAAACCACCCTTTAAGATATCATATCTTAGAGGCGTCACTCAGATGTCCTTTTAATATACCATTATATCACTTTTTTGTTTTTCAATATACTAACACTATTATATGATGCCAGGGTCAAAAGGTCTAAAACCACGTGAGCTTGCTCATAGGTGGGTGAAAGACCTTGGGACCCGCCCCGATATGAGCATAAAAGTGGGATGACAATTCCACGATATGCGAATATCCGGTAGAATTGTGGGAGTGCGTAGCACGGAGCAATTCGTAGGCATCAAAGTTGGGGCTTTTGACCCCAACATCATTATATATTATCCATGTTATATATTATGTATGATGTTCTATTCTAGCCTGTTCTATTTTAGTATAATATCTACTATTGCATCATAATCATTGCCTTTAACTGCATATGTATGAAGATTCTTATCGAGATATCTGCCATCTTCATTGTCAATATATATTGAATCAATTCCATATCTTGACGCACCAGCAATATCTGTTGAATAAGTATCACCAATCATAATGCTTCCTTTTCGTTCTATTCCATATTTATTAAAAAGCTTATCAAAGAATTCTTCTGATGGTTTCATAACACTTTCGTCTGATGACATAAGTATTCCATCAAACATATCATCCATTTTAAGATACTCAAGTTCTTTTTTAGTATATATACTCTGTGCATTAGTCAAGAGATATACATTGCAATTATTTCTCTTAAGTTTTTCAATCATCTGATTCATTCCACTGAATGTCTTTAGCTTCTCTGTAGACATAATTCTAAACATCCAGCAAGTATAATCTATGAGCGTATCATTAGGTTCAACACCTTTATTCTCATAAAGTTTCTTAAATAGTTTTCTTACATCAATCTCTGTACATGTGTATGAAGGATATTCTGAATACATTATCTTCATAAGACGTCTGTAATCTCTCTTTAATTCTGTGTATATGTAATCAGCTCCATTGAA
This sequence comes from Falcatimonas sp. MSJ-15, assembly GCF_018918265.1. Lineage (GTDB taxonomy): Bacteria > Bacillota > Clostridia > Lachnospirales > Lachnospiraceae > Falcatimonas. Next base: position 7,481 of record NZ_JAHLQC010000009.1, on the reverse strand, counting down.
TACATAAAATTCACACATCTTCTCCCACACGCTTTTCTTGTTCTCATTAGTACTTATATCTACAAGAGTTCCATACAAGTCAAATATACAATTTCTATACATCGCAATTCCTCCATATTTCTTCTTTTTTGTTTTAATGTATTAATTATACCATAATTTTTTTATATTTTAAAGAGTTTTATAAAATTGTATAACAAATTAATTGTAAAAGTTAAATATCTTCTGTATAGCGATAATAGCCTTATCGAAACAGCTATCTTTCTTTATTTTTCATTTTCATTCTCCTTGCACTTTTTATTAATTACCCACTTACTATATCACTTCTAAAATAAAAAATTCCCCCCCAAAAAGGGGGGGATTTTCATTTTTTTGAAAATTTTATTATCGTCTTTTTAATAATCTTAATTATCGCTAGGTGTACTTAATATATTAACATCAAGCTTATTATATGGTATCTCAATGCCACATCTGTCAAATTCAAGTTTTATCTCTTCTGTTATTTTCCATTTAGCTTTCCAATAACTATCCGTTGGAAACCACGCTCGTAGTCCGAGATTAACAGAACTTTCACCAAGCTCACTTACAAAAATATCTATCGGCTGATCTTTCATTACATCCTCAGTTCTATCTACTACTTCTTTTATCTTCTCTTTTGCAAGTCTTAGATCTGCATTATATGCTATTGGTATAATCATATCTATTCTTCGTCTTGTCTGCGACGTAACATTGGTAAGACTGCTATTAGCTAATGTTCCATTAGGAACTGCAACCATTCTATTATCTATTGTTAGAAGTCTTGTATAGAATACATCTATACTCTGAACAGTTCCTTCATTTCCTTTTGTATCTTCTATTATATAGTCGCCAACCCTGAATGGTTTTAGAAGCAGAATAAGCACTCCACCTGCCAGATTAGAAAGACTTCCTTGCAATGCAAGTCCTAAAGTAAGCCCAGCAGATCCAAGCACTGCTATTATCGAACTCGTTCCAATCCCAACTGTTCGAATCATCAATATGAATACAACAATATATAAGATTATTCTAAGTCCTGAGTATAAGAACTTTCTAAGACTTATATCTGTCCCTGCTCTTTCTAAGAATCTGTCAAATATTCTTAATACTACTTTTACCAGTTTCTTACCTATATAATATATAAGAATCGCTATAAATATCCTTATTATAAGCTCTATCAGAGAAGAAACTGCTTTATTATCTGTTAGCATCTCACTTATTGATTTAATTAATTCTGTCATATTACTTTTCCTTCATCTCTTCATATCTTAGTATTATAATTCCAAGTGCCGGAAGATTTACCTTCAATGAGTAATCTCTGCCATCACATTTTTCTTCTTTTGCAGTCTTTTTTCTTGGATTGACAACTCCATCTCCGCCATACTCAACAGCATCACTGTTAAATATCTCTTTATACTTACCAGGATGTGGTACTCCTGTCATATAATCATAATGAACGACATCATCAAAATTGGCAATGATAACAAGCTCATCTTCTTTTGATTTTCTTGCAAAACTTATTATACTATCATTTGCTGAAAAATTATTAATCCATTCAAAAGAATCCGGTTCGCTGTCATTTATATAAAGTGCAGGCTCATCTGTGTATATCTTTGAAATATCACTTATATATCTCATCATCTGTCTTGTAATATCATATTCTGTCAGTTCCCAGTGAATACTTCTTTTACCACTCCACTCTGCCATCTCTGCCATATCCTGCCCCATAAATATATGCTTTTTACCAGGATGTGTATACATATATCCATACATAAGTTTCACATTAGTGAATTTGTGTTTAATATCACCAGGCATCTTTGCTAACAAAGTTCCTCTTCTATTCATTACATCATCATGTGAAATTGCCAATATATAGTTCTCACTATATGCATACAACATTCCATTCATTAACTCATTGTATCTTTTTTTTCTAAAAAGAGGATCACAACTCATATATGATAAAAAGTCACTCACAAAGCCACTATTCCATTTATAATCAAAACCAAGTGAATCTGCATCATCACCGGTAACTTTCGGCCATGCTGCATGCTCCTCAGCTATAACTATAACGCCACTTTGCTTCTTATGTATAATATTATTAAGCTCTTTAAGCATAAAAACCGCATCATTATTCTCAGTACCACCATACATGTTGGCAGTCCATTCACCTGGTCCTTTGTTATAGTCAAGATATAACATAGATGATACAGAATTAATCCTTATGCCATCAGCATGATATCTGTCTATCCAAAAATAAGCTGATGATATAAGATAATTCCTTACTGGTGCTAAAGCATAATTAAATATCTTAACATTAAGTGACGGATATGATGACATCTTAGGATCAGGATATTCATAAAGTGGCTTTCCATCAAAATATGTAAGTCCAAAATCATTATCCGGAAAATATGCCATAACCATATCAAGTATAACTCCAATACCATTACTGTGCATATAATCTACAAAATACATAAAATCCTGTGGTGTTCCATATCTTGCTGTCGGTGCATAATAAGCTGTTGTCTGATATCCTAAAGATTCATCAAGTGTATGCTCCATAACCGGCATTAACTCAATGTGTGTATATCCCATATTTTTTACATATTCACAGACATCTTTGGCTATCTCTCTATAATTCTTAAAATTGCCATTATCATCGCATCTAAAATATCCTATATGCATCTCATATATATTAAGCGAGGAACATCTTGAATCAACATCTTTGCGTGTTGCCATCCATGTTCTGTCTTTCCATTTATAATCTGATATATTCCACACTTTTGATGCATTATTAGGTCTAAGTTCACTGCTATATGCATACGGATCTGACTTAAGAAGTATCTTACCTCCTTTTGTCCTTATCTCATATTTGTACAAATCACCATTCTTAGCTTTTGGAATAAAAAGTTCATATATCCCACTATCTCCTACCGGACGCATTGGATGTACTCTGCCATCCCAATTATTAAAATCGCCTACAGTGCTCACTCTTACAGCATCCGGTGCCCATACCGCAAACTGCACTCCCTTAATACCATCAACAACCGTCTCATGAGCTCCAAGTATCTTATATGCTTCTGGTTCAGTACCTTCTATAAATCGCTTTACATCTTTAACTGTAATCTGACTTTCAAACATATACGGATCTACTATTTCTTCAATTGTTCCATCCTGATGAGTGATAGACAACGTATATTTTATCTTTTTTTTACCACGCAAAAGTATTGCAAAAAATCCGTTCTCATCAACCATCTCCATCGTATAGCTTGTACTATCTTCATCTTTAATAAGTACAACTTTCTTGGCAAATGGCATATATACCTGTATTAGCAATCCTTTGTCTGTAATATGCTCTCCAAGTATCTTTCCCGGATTTTCACATTCAGCATAAACTATGGCTTCTATCTCCGGCCAGTTCATAAGATTATAGAGTTTATCATTCATATTGTCACCTATCCCCTCTTGTCATTTATTTAGCCTTATATTTAATAATATCATATATTATTAACTTATTCCATATCTTATTTGACATATAATTTTCTAAAATCTGTTATCTCAAAAATCTGCTCCAAAATCTGTTTACCTTAAAAATCTATTGCCACAAAATCTGTTACCACAAAATCTATTGCCACAAAATCTGTTACCACAAAATCTGTTACCACAAAATCTGTTTATTGTCTTTACCTGTCAACATTTTCGTATTATAATTTTAATGATATTAATATTTATAAGCCAGAGCGTAAAACCCACTACCTTTAGGTGATGGGTAGTTCACAATAATTAAATTACTGACATACTGACATTAATTATTAATTACCTGCATCAGATAATCTTTTAACTTACGCTGGCAATTAAAAGCGACCTTATACAATCAACATAGTATATTACTGAATTATGATTGCCAAGTTCTATGTCAGTCTGTAGAAGCAGAATAGGGAGGTATATATGATACATGAATTAATTAATCTTGATGTTGATTATAAGCACTATGGAATTGATCATAGTGATAAAAAAGCAACTCTTGAACTTTTTGTTCTTGATAATATGGAAGGTGTTACGAAAGAAAAAGAAAGGCCATTTATATTAATCTGTCCAGGTGGTGGATATCAGCATCTCTCTCCTCGTGAAGCTGAACCAATCGCTATAAAGTTCAATTCTTATGGTTTTAATGCAGGAATTCTTCGTTATAGCATTAATCCTGATATTTTTCCATCACAATTACTAGAAACCGATATGGCAATGTATATAATACGTTCAAGGAGTGAGGAATTCAAACTTGCAAAAGGTAAACTCATAATCGCAGGTTTTTCTGCCGGTGCTCATGTAGCTGCATCTGCCGGAACTTTATATAATACAGAATTAGTTAAAAATCTTGGCATCGATCTTATGAATCTAAGACCGGATGCTATGATGCTTGCATATCCTGTCATAACTTCAGGTGAACATGCTCATCGTGGTTCATTCATCAATCTCCTAGGATCTAATTATGATAAATACCTTGATTTTGTATCTCTTGAAAAACATATTGATTCTAACACTCCTGCTACATTTATATGGCATACATTTGAAGATCAAGCAGTTCCACTTGAGAATTCATTATACTTTGCTAATGAACTTAGAAAAAATAACGTTAAATTTGAATATCATGTATTTCCTAATGGAAGTCATGGACTTGCACTCGCAACAGAAGAAACTGTTACTTCTGATGGCAAATGCTATCAACCTGAGTGTTCTTGCTGGACTGAACTTTTTAAAGAATTTGTGAAAAACTTATCCTGTTAAACATTCTTTATAAAAAACTTATAATTAGTTTTTTACATTATCTAATACCTCTTAGTCTGTTGTGAAAAACCACCCAAACTAAGAGGTATCTATATGAATTTGCTTTTCCTATTTGAGACTTTAACCCATATTTTTTCTAGCAGTAATCTCTTGCCGGCATATTCGGGTTAATTGAACTCTGCTATTTCCACAAGGCCATGTTGCTATATTCTTCGGAACCGAATCTTAATCTAAAAAGTCTGTCCTTGTAGGTACGGTTAATACCTACTGTTTCATTAGTTGATGCCATACAAATTCTCTCTTGTCTGTATGTTAAGCGTCCTCATTTGCTATAAAAAATAAAAAGAATAAAAGCACTCCCATCAATGAGAATGCCTTAAATGTAACTTATTTTATTAATTGTAGATATGATATACGATTAAGATATTAGTTTTAATTTAATTAGATTAGATATAAGAAATGAATATCAATAATTAATAATAAATACTCCAACCATCATGGCACAATACATTATAGAAAATAGATGTGTGCTATATAATATAATGCTAATCTGTAAGTCATGCATGAAAAAAGAAAGTATATAGACAGCATACAAAGATGTACTGAATTAAAGACTTGATACATCTTTATACACCTTGTAGAAGCAGAATCATACATATATAATACGGTTCAGTTTAGTATGATTCAAAGTTGCGAATAATTCTTGATAATACTATATGTATTCTAATATCAAAGATTCCATCTTATATTAAATACAGTAGTATATTTTAGACAATCATGCACATTATATTACTCTGTTTAGCACAACACTCATATCAGATTGCTTACATAACAACTTAAGATATATCAATTGTATAACTAATTACAATACAATCAACATAATCTCAGACGTATGCATAATATGACACCAAAGACTGGTGAATGATAGCGGTGATTTTTAAACTCCCCATTTAGTAAAACATATGATAAATAGTATAATAAATATGATGTTTGAGGCAAAAGCCCCGACTTTGATGCCTACGAATTGCTCCGTGCTACGCACCCCCACAATTCTGCTGGGTATTCGTATATCGTGGGATTGGCATCATAATATATGGCGTTTCACTGCTATTAAAAGTTAGAATTAACATAAATCATATCAATGCATGGATGAAAAAACAGGCATGCACTGTGCCAGATACTTTGGTCAGAGTACGATATTAAGTTTTTTGCATACTGAAAACATATTTCAATACGATTAACTTACATGTTATAAATTATAAGTTACATTAAAAAGATATTGTAAGCATATTGTTAACTACAGCCATACAGTTTTTAATGAATAAATAATCTGTCGCATCAACATGTTGTTGATGTTTTATGTTCAGATAAGAGCCGGCTGTAATTTAATAGTTTGTAAAGCTTACTTTATAAGATAGTCCAATATATGACATACTTCTTTGAAAAGGTGGTACTAATACTTATCGTGCCATCTACAATTAATAAATGCTCTTATCTGTGCAGTTTTTGTTCGTCAATAACTCTTAACTGCACAGATAGAATAACATGGAGAATTAAAAAAATCCCCCCCCTTTTAGGGGGGAATTTCAAGAAAAAGTATAAACTTTTTATAAACTTATGGATTGTTTTTATCGGTCTCTTCATAGTATTTATCAAGGTATTCCTGGGCTTCTTGGAGTGTTATATCAAATCGTAAAATGAGTTTTTTCATAATATCCATATCTGAGTAATTTTCCTCTTTGTACATTTCAATACGTTCAAATATACGTCCTTCTTCTAATCCTAAAGTACGTCCTTCTTCACGAGCTTCTTCTCTTAACTCTGCTTCATATATCTTTTCATCAAATTCTGTTATACACACACTAAACACCTCCGCCTTATGCTTTATCAAAAATTCTCTCATATTATTTTCTTCTATGCAGTAATCTATTGCATTGGTTATTGCTGTCTTGATATCTACGCCTTTGTCATCTGAGTATTCCCTTACTTTATTTATAAATATCATATATTCCTTAAGTGGTCTACACTTTTCTAACAGTTCATCATTCTTCCCGGTATTAAGATTATATACCATTGCTATCCATTCAAAATCCCCACTGTCATCCTTATTTATAAATGCATCGGATAATCTCAGCTTAACTCTTGCTTCATATTCTTCTGTTCCATTATAAAAAACTACATACTGTGGTGTTGGAATAGATATTAACTTCTTATTATATATTCCATAACGTTCTGTCTAATCCTTTAGGGGCTTTATCAAAGTATCTATCAATTACTTTTATCTAATCCTTTAAGGACTTATCAAAGTATCTGTCAATCTCCAAAGGTGTAAGTTCAAACTTCTCTGATATCTGCTGGGCTATCGTGCTGTCATCTAGTCCAAGTCCTCTTAATATTGATACCATTGTCAGAATATTCTTTGCTCGTTCTCCCTCTCGGCCTTCTTTAAGTCCTTCCTCACGTCCTAAAGTACGTCCTTCTTCACGAGCTTCTTCTCTTAACTCTGCTTCATATATTTTTTCATCAAATTCTGTTATACACACACTAAACACCTCCGCCTTATGCTTCATCAAAAATTCTCTCATAATATTTTCTTCTATGCAGTAATCTATTGCATTGGTTATTGCTGTCTTGATATCTACGCCTTTGTCATCTGAGTATTCTCTTACTTTATTTATAAATATCAT
>NZ_JAHLQC010000008.1 GCF_018918265.1 Falcatimonas sp. MSJ-15 | reverse complement strand
ATGATATTTATAAATAAAGTAAGGGAATACTCAGATGACAAAGGCGTGGATATCAAGACAGCAATAACCAATGCAATAGATTACTGCATAGAAGAAAATATTATGAGAGAATTTTTGATAAAGCATAAGGCGGAGGTGTTTAGTGTGTGTATAACAGAATTTGATGAAAAGATATATGAAGCAGAGTTAAGAGAAGAGGCTCGTGAGGAAGGACGTGAAGAGGAACGCATCAAGAATATTCGAAAAACCATCGTTCTTTTACACAGACTTAATTTTAAAAATGAAGATATAATCAGGGAAATTTCTCAAACATTTGAAATTCCTTTAGAAACAGCAGGCAAATATATAGAAGATTATTACAACGAATTATCTAAGAAGAACTAATCGTTGCAAGTAATTATATAAAAATTTGCAAGGAAAAGACGCAGAAAGTGAACTGACAAAAGCTATTGATAAGTCAGTCGATGAAGCTGTCAATAAAAATTCTATAACAAGAAAGAAGTGAAAATAAGTATGACAAGAATGTCAGAAAAAGAAACTTTGAGTACTAAACGTAGAATGGACAAAGAAATATCATTAAAGTCATTTATATCGCCAGAGAAGAAGACTCTGGCGATTATTAGTGTATCTGGAATAATATACAATATAGGAATGACAGCCGGTCCATACTTTGAGGGACGTTTAGCCAATTGTTTTTATGAGATTGTTAAGAAAAATAGAACATGGAGAAATATGCTATCGCTTGCAGCTGTATATCTGCTTACAATATTGTTAGTTCAGGCATCAAGATGTATTAAAAGATTCTATGTTAGAAGATTTGCTAATAACATAAGCCGTAGTATGAGACATATCATATACAATAATATAGTATTTATGAATAAGAAGAGTCTTGATAGAGAGAGTACCGGAAACATAATGACTAAAGCAATAGCAGATGTTGATGCATGTGCAGAGGGAATGAGAAAATTTACAACAGAGATATTTGATACAGGAGTTGTGCTTGCGGCATATATAGTTATGCTCTTCGTATATGATATCAGATTGGCATTTATATCAATAATATTTATACCAATAGCATATATAATAGCAGAAAAATTAAAAGTTGTTGTTACAAAGCAAAATGAGAGATATAAAAAATGTGCAGGAGAACTTAATATGTCAACTCTTGATAGAATAGAGAATGCAATTACATTCAGAGTATATGGCAGAGAGAGCAGAATAGATGATGAATACGAAAAGGTACTTTCTGAATATGAGAAAAGTGCAACCTATGCCAATATGTGGGAGAGTGCAATGCAGCCACTTTATAATATAATATCTATGTTTGGAATTATATTTATTCTCTATTATGGTGCTAAAAATGTTATGGGAACAGGATATGCATCATGGGATATAGGCGTATATACAACATTTATATCATGTTTTACAAAGATGGCATTAAAGTCTTCTAAGGCGGCAAAACTTTTTAATGCTGTTCAAAAAGCCAAAGTATCATGGAAACGTATACAACCATTTATGAAAGAATGTAAAGAGCGTGAAGATAACAGGTTAGTAAAATATGATGTTGATAAGATTACAGTTAAGAATGCATCATTTTCATATAGTGATACTTCAAATTCTGATGAATATATTGCCAATAATATTAATTTCACGTGCAAGAAAGGACAGATTGTAGGTATAACAGGTGAAGTGGCGACAGGAAAATCTTTGATAGGAAAAGTACTTATTGGAGAAGGCAGTTATAAAGGAAGTATTTTATTAGATAATATAGAACTTAGAAATATCTATGACAAAGAATGTTATGTTACATATATGGGACATGATCCGGAACTTATGAGCGACACAATTAGTGAGAACATTATATTAGATGATGCAGTATGCTTAGATGATATGCTATCAAAGAACAAAAAACATAGTAATATTGCAGGCTGTAATATATATGATAATTTATATGATATAGATAAAGATGATTATGACATACACGAGAATTCACATAATATAGCTGAGAATACTTGTAATACAGATAAAAGTTTACATAGTATATATGAAAATTCAGAAGATAATAGATATGAGAATATAAAATATAATAATATAAAATATAATAAAGTAATAGAACTTGTATGCATGAGAGATGAGATTAATGATATGCCTGATGATGATAATACCTACATGGGAAATGGTGGTATAAGGATGTCTGGAGGTCAACAGGCACGAATTGCACTTGCGAGAACACTTTATCATGCAGGAGCAATACTTGTTCTTGATGATCCATTTTCAGCAGTAGATAAGAAGACAGAACAGAAGATTTTTAAGAATATTAGAGAATATGCAAAAGATAAGATTATCATAATCATATCACACAGGTTAGAGATATTTAAGCAGTTTGATGAGATTGTTATGTTAAAATCAGATGGAACTGCAATCACCGGAACACATAATTATCTTATGAATAATTGTAAGGAATATAAGACATTGTATGATATACAGAGTAAAGTAGGTGATATAAGTGAATAATAGAATTGTAAAAATTGTTGTGACAACATTAAAAAAACATATTATTATGTCTTTTTCAACATTAATATTTATTGCAGGTGCAGTAGTCACATCATTGATTCCACCATTAATCCTTGAGAAGATGGTTGATGAATTAACAATAGGAAGTATGCCGGCTGTCAGGTCAATTGTATTATACATGTTTTTTATAGCACTTGCAGGAATTATGGAATCAGGGCAGAATGTTGTGATAATAGCACTTGGACAGAAGATTACACATGGTGTAAGGAGTGCTATGTGTAAGAAACTTACTAGAATGAAGACGGAATATTTTGTAGATAATGAGGCTGGCAAGACGGCATCATATTTTGTAAATGATGTTGATGCAGTAGATTCATTATTTACTAATGGTATTGTAAGTATGTTTGCAGATGCATGTAAGGTTGTAAGTATTATAGCGATAATATTTGTAAAAAGTGTAGGACTTGGAATTATTATAGTTATATTAACACCGGTTCTTATGATTATGACAAGACAATTTCAAAAGAGAATGCTTGCTGCCCAGATTAAGAACAGAATAGCAATAGCTAAAGTTAATAATCATGTTCCAGAGACTATTAAAAATATAAGAACCATTAAAAATCTTGCACTTGAGCGATATATGGAACAAAAATATGACAAATATATTGAAGAAAGTTACAAAGCAACAGATAAATCAAATCTCTATGATTCAATATATTCGCCAATAATTATATTTATAAGTTCGTTTGTTGTTGCTATACTCATGGTATTCTCATCATTTGGTGGTATATTTAGCAGCTTTTTTGGAATAACAGTAGGAAGTGCAGTAGCTATAATATCTTATGTAGGTAAAGTATTTGACCCACTTGAGAGTATAGGAATGGAGATACAGAATATCCAGTCAGCGATTGCCGGAATAGAGAGAATTAACGAATATATGAGAAGTGCTGAAGATGAATATAGAGTAAATAATAATATTAAGAGAGATATTCATAGTGATATGCATAATGATGAGTGTAGTAATAATGCAAACAGTAATATTATTAGTATTACAAGTATTAATCCAAATAGTAGTATTACTAATGATAACAATAATCCAAATAGTAGTATCACTAATGATAGCAATAATCCGGATAGTAGATTTGCTAATAATAGCAACAATATAATAGAATTTCGGAATGTAAGTTTTTCATACGATGGCAATAATAATGTGCTTAGCAATTATTCTCTTAGTATAGAAAAAGGAGAGCGAGTTGTATTATCTGGAAGAACAGGAGCAGGAAAGAGTACAATATTCAGACTTATAATGGGACTTTATGAACCACAGAAAGGTCAGATATTAATAAAAGATAAAGAAGCACATACTATAAGTGAAGATAAGAGAAGAAAAATATTTGGCTATGTCGAGCAACAGTTTCATCCTGTAACCGGAAGTATAAAAGACCAGATCACATTACATGATGATTCATATACTATGGAAGAGATTATAGACGCAGCAAAAATAGCAGGAATACATGATGTTATTATGTTATTAAAAGATGGATATGATACATTATATGAAAAAGCAGAGTTATCACAGGGACAGATGCAACTTCTTCAAGTAGCGAGAGCAGTTGTATCTGATCCTGAGATAATGCTGTTAGATGAGATGACAGCCAACCTTGACAGTAATACAGAGAAAAATATATTAAATGCTTTGTTAAATGCATCTAAAGGAAGAACAGTTATATCAATCTCTCATAGACTTATGGAGGAAAGTATGGCTCATAGTCTTTATACACTTGAATAATAAAGGAAGCTCAAAGATAAGCATGAATATCCAACCTGTCATATTAGCAAGTGCAAGGCTGTTAAATTTCATATCCAACAGTGATATAAAAATGTATGCTGATAAGGCTCTAAAAAACATATTAGTCATAGTACTATAAAGAGTAACCTTAAGATCACCAATGCCTCGGAAGAATCCCTGGACACCATTGGTGATTCCTGGTAAGAAGTACATAACGCTTATTAGTTTTAAGTAACTTACACCAAGTGATATAACTTCAGTCTCATTGCTTTTTACGAATAATCCCATAAGCATATCAGAGCATAGATAAGTCACAATACATAGAATAAGTGAGTAGGCAAGTTCGATTTTGATACCACACTTAAATCCTTCACGTTCACGTTCTTTTTCGCCTGCTCCACGATTCTGTGCTATAAAAGTAGTCATTGCATGAGCAATATTCTGTTGAGGTGTTACAGTAAAATCATCAATTTTATTAATTGCTGTATAAGCTGCGATGAATGCAGGACCTTTGGCATTGATTACAACCTGAACAACAACCTTACCAAGTTGTACACACATCTGCTGCAGTGCACTTGTTATACTATATCTAAATGTAGTAACCATAATGCTTTTTTCAAATACAAGCCACTTCTTGCCAAGATGTAGAAGTGGAATTTTGTATTTAACATATATAATACATAGAATACAGCTTATTAGTTCACTTAAAACAGTCGATATAGCACTTCCAAATACTCCCATATTAAGTGTTACAACGAAGAATAAATCACCAACTGCATTAATTACAGAACTTATTATAAGAAAATAAAGTGGTGTCTTACTATCTCCAAGAGCACGCATAGTCTGGGAGAAAAAATTATAGATAAAAGTAAATATAAGTCCTGCAAATACCACTTTAAGGTAGACAGATGAGTCATAGAGAATCTCATCAGGAACATTCATAATGACAAGAACCGGTTTTGCAATTATGAACATAATCAATGAGAGAACTATAGAGAATATAAGACCACCTATCATTGTAGTGCTTATCTGACGGTTAAGTTCATCATATTTTTTCGCACCATATTTAGAACTCATAAGAATTCCGGCACCCATACACATTCCGCTTATAAACAGAATTGCCATATTCATGATAGGACCTGAACTGCCTACGGCGGCAAGAGCATTCTTACCTACATATCTGCCGACAATAATTGTATCAATAGCATTATATGTAAGCTGGAACAGATTGCCAAGCACAAGTGGAATTGTGAATTTGATTAACTTTGGAGTAATTGCACCCTCAGTCATATCGTTTTGCATATCAATCACCTCTGTAAAAAATATCATTTGATATTGGTATAACCAATAGACTTTCATATTCTAGCACAGTGAATGTATAAGATACAATATTTAATTATACAAATTATATAAAATTGTATTGATTTTTATATGTTCGTAATGTACACTATAATTAGTATAGGAACTAAACAAATGCATTTTGTGTCAAATAAGAGCATGAATTATAATAAGTAATGAATGACACAATCCTTTTAAATAAGCAGTAACTGGCTTTTGTAGAATTAATAATAAAGCAACAGTTTAAGTGATGGCTACATATGATGAAGAATAATAAAATATAAGAGAATAGAGAGGTATAGAGCATGAAATATGATAATGTAGTATGTGATAATGTATTTGACGAAGCGATTACATATAATAATCCTGTGCAGAGGGGATTTTTTCCGGATCCTTCAGTTGTAAGAGTTGGAAGTGATTACTATATGGTTAATTCTACTTTTCAATATTTTCCGGCAATAGCAATCAGTCATTCAACAGATATGATTCATTGGGAGCTTATAGGTCATGCGATTACTAATCCAGATTATCTTGATCTTTCGGATATTCGCAATTCACATGGAATATGGGCACCTGATATATCATATTCTAATGGCAGATTTATAATAATGGCAACACTTAGACTTAATGGAGATGGAACAAGAGGTAATGATGTATTACGAAGACAGCTTGTTGTTACTTCTGATAGACCGGAAGGACCATATAGCGAACCGGCATGGCTTGAAGTAGATAGTATAGATCCATCACATTTTGTTGATGATGATGGCAGACATTATATGATTATAAGTCCGGGGATTAATATAGTTCCATTAAGCGATGACTGTACAAAAGTTCTTGGAGAACCAATACCAGTATGGCCTGGAACTGGAGAGAGATGTCCTGAAGGTCCACATATATTAAGACATGGTGAGTACTACTATGCGATTCTTGCAGAAGGTGGAACAGGATATGGACATGGTATTAATGTAGGACGTTCTAAAAATCTGTTTGGACCTTATGAAGCATCACCATATAATCCATTAATGAGACAGACAGATCCTGATGCATTGATTCAAAGAACTGGTCATGGCAAGCTAATTGATACAACTAATGGTGATTGGTGGGTATATTATCTTATGGGAAGAAGAAATCAGGGTAATTATACAACAATTGGAAGAGAGTCAGGACTTGATCCGGTAAAATGGTTAGATGATGGCTGGTTTGTTATCAATGATGGCAATGGTCCAAGTATTACCCAGAGAGCACCAAAGCTTAAGCAGATGAATGTTACTAAGTGGACAAGAGATGATTTTGATGATAAAGAGCTTAATCTTAACTGGGAATTTGTAAGAAATCCTGCAAGAGGAAGCTATTCACTTACAGAACGACCAGGATATATGAGAATATGGACAAGAGATGGAAGATTAGATGAGATTAGAGCGAAGAATACACTGTTAAGACGTGAACAGGAATTGTGCTATGAAGCATCTACAAAGCTTGAATTCTATCCGGCAAAAGATGGTGAACAGGCAGGACTTACCTGTTATTATTCAACAGTAACGTATGCTAGATGTGCAATTTGTTATGAAAATGGCCGTAAGATACAGCTTGTCATTAATCGTAATCATGGAGAAGAACTTATTGCACAGGTAGATGATGTTAAGGAACAGGCTATATATCTTAAAGTAGTTGTTAATAATCTTAAGAGAACGTTTTATTATAGCTATGATGGTGAACATTATGAAGTAGTTGGAATACTTGAGAATTGTATATATCTGTGCGATGAAGGTGTGCCGGATGATCCTAAGAGACATACCGGAACTTTGGTTGGAATCTATGCTAATAATGGTGGATGTGGCAGTAGAATTCCGGCAGATTTTGATTATTTTGAATATTTAGATTTATAATAACATAAGACACTCTTCTTATTACAGTGATATCTTAATTGTTTTGAATCTTAGATTATAGAAGATGAGATTTAATGATAACAATTATCAGTATTAAGCTGTAATGAGAAGGGTGTTTTTATATGATTATTGACAAAGATATAGCTGAGTGCTATTCTGAAAAACGTGTCAATTACTACAGTTATCTAAAATATGATATAGATTTAATTGTAGTATTAGTTAATTGGAATATTATAAAAAATGGAGGAAAAAATATGGATTTAGCAATAATCACAGCGACACAGGTTATAGAACTTTTTATCCTTATATTATGTGGAGCTGTATTATACAAGACTAATGTAATAAAAGAAGAAGGAAAAGGCATATTATCCAATCTGCTTATATATCTTGTAATTCCTGCTATGATTATAGACTCATATACAGCTACATTCGATTATGAGAAACTCACTAATCTCATAAAAGCTTTTGAGTATTCAGCAGTTTTGTTAGCAGTTGGAATAGGTATATCGTTGCTTGTGACAGTTAGAACAGCCAAGGATGTAAGAGGAATCATACGAATGGCATGTTCTTTTTCTAATGCAGGATATATGGGATTTCCACTTATAAAAGCACTGTTTGGTACAGAAGGTTTATTATATGCAACAGCATTTTTGACATTGTTTAATATTCTTATATGGACAGTTGGACTTGGTTATGTAGCAGGAAGTCAATCACCAAAAGAAGTAGCGAAGACAATATTTACAAGTCCGGCGGTATTATCAGTATTCGTTGGATTAGCGATATTCATTGGAAGAATACCAGTTCCGGAGTTTATAAAGACACCAATTGCAATGGTAGGAGATATGAATACACCAATATCAATGGTTATTACAGGTATTACAATCGCAGGAAGTAACCTAAAACAACTTGTTAAGAATAAGAAATTATTCTTTGTTATTACTGTGAGAATGTTTTTGATACCAATCGTAGGACTTCTCGTTATGAAACTTATTAACGCATCAGGTGAAGTTGCGATGATTACGCTTATTCTAGAAGCGTGTCCAACAGCAGCGATAACAACAATGTTTGCAATTAAGTATAATAACAATGAAGAACTTGCTGCAGGTTCAGTTGTATTCACAACCTTGCTTAGTATAATAACATTACCAGTATATGCATTCATACTTAGTTCGCTATTTTAGAATATTGGTGGATAATGATATTTTATATTCTGTAATTAGAATGTAAGTAGATGATAACATTCTTATATTTGGAATGTGAGATATTGGTGAACGATGATATTTTATGTTCTGTAATCCAGAGTATTAGTGTATGATAATATTTTTAGATTTTAATATGGTTTGTAAAAATATTAATGTTTAACAATATTTACTGTGACGAAAGTACTAATTTACCGTCAAAATTATATACAGATGAAAAGGTGATTGTAAAAAAATCATTTTTTATAAGGATTTTCCTTGTTATTCATAATTATTACTAAGCAGTTAATGAAAATTATCCGAAAATTTTACTTACATTTTTATAAAAAAAGTGTTAATATATATTATATATTAATCAGATACAATGGTATGTATAATATAGTGAACATGATTGTTGAACGGTAAGAATTCACTTATTTGCACTTAATTAAAAATGGAGGAAAAGATATGTTTGAAAAGAACAATGTTGTATTTCACACTTCTGCAGGTATATGTCAGATAGACGATATACGCAATGAGAATTTCACAGGAGATGAGAGATTATATTATGTAATGCATCCGGTTAATCATAATGGAAGATCTGTTATCTATGTTCCTGTGGATGCCAAAAAGAGTCCGATAAGAAGTGTATTGTCAGAAAAAGAGATTAATCAGGTTATAATTGATTCAAAGAACGAAGATATTGAATGGATTGATAATAATAATCTTAGAAAAGCGTCTTTCAATGAGATTCTTCATAGTGATAATATCAGTAGAATAATTGCTATGATTGCAATTTTACACAGAAGAAAAGAGAAGATTATGACTAATGGTAAGAAGATGCCAGTTGTTGATGAGAGAATTATGAATGATGCAGAGAAAAAAGTTCATGAAGAATTTTCTTATGTATTATCAATTGAAGAAGAAGAAGTACCTGGATATATTATTAATCAGATGGCTAATGTATATTAAGGGTCTAAAGTCTGATTTATAAGCTAGAGTGTACCCCCCACTACCTTTAGGTGATGGCTAGTTCACAAAGTATTTCAAGCAAGAATATAATCATAGTTTTAGATTAACATATAGCCAGTTAAAAATGATGGTTAAAAATCAATTGTTTGACTAATCAAAAAATAGTTGAAAACGTAACAATGTTATGATATACTACGTAAGTTATTTTACAAATCGCATAAGTTCATTGGTAATAAATTGGAAACGACACATGTGTGTAGCTCACATGATAACGAACAACACATATGTGTCTTTTTGCGCCCATTTTTAGGAAAAGGAGGGCATTGATTTATGCCAAAAACAAAATTACAAAATATTATTTTTACATTAGTCATGGCTTTTGTCATGGTATATGCAATGGTTTGCTATAATGTTGCACTTGATAAGGGAATTATGTCTAACGAAGTATTTCTTATAGCATTCCATGAGATCCCAATTATGTGGCCGATAGCATGTATTCTTGAATACTTTGTTGTTGAGAAGTTATCTAAGAAGTTAGCTTTTAGATTAGTATCACCTGATGATAAGCCAATATTTATTCTTCTTGCAATATCATCAATGATAGTATGTCTTATGTGTCCTGTTATGAGCCTTATTGCTACAATCCTCTTTATGCATCCAGGTAAAGAGATAGTTGCATTATGGTTAATGAAGTGGACACAGAATTTTCCTATGGCACTTTGTTTTCAGATATTTTTTGCAGGACCTGCAGTGCGTAACCTATTTGGACTTTTAGCAAAAAAGGCAGAGAAACATTAATTGCAATTATTAAGTAAAAAAGTATAATCTATAATTTATAAAACTGCGTATCAGTAATGTGACTATTATAAATTTGTGGCGAAACCCCATAGGCTTGCCTGTGGAAGTAGTCAGAAGAGAGATGGTTCAATAATTGATACGCAGTTTTTATATCTTTAATATATCTAAGAAATATTATGAGATAGAAGTATAAATACATATATCCAAAATAAAGCAGCAAATTAATATATTCACAATAAAAGTATTGAAAAAAATGATGATATGATATATTATGTACTTGAAGTTAGTCGCAACTAACAAAAGTAAGCAAGCGTTGATGAATGTAATCTTGTGTTATATACGCCAATTATATGCTGTAGCATATACCAAAGAATAGCATATATTAATTACATAATTATGTTAGTGCTAATATGATATAAAAAGGTTAGTAGTTAGCTTACTTATAATAAAATGATGCCAGGGTCAAAAGCTCTAACTCCACGTGAGCTTACTCATAGGTGGGTGAAAGAACTTTTGACCCAGACATCATTAAAACTAGATTTAGGAAAGGTATGGTGAATATATATGTCCGAATTTGTTACATTATTTATTCCATTTGCAGGAACTACACTTGGAGCTGCAATGGTATTTTTTATGAAAGATAAGATAAGTCCACTTGTTGAAAAACTTCTTCTTGGATTTGCAGCAGGAGTTATGATAGCAGCTTCTGTATGGTCACTTTTGATTCCATCAATAGATATGGCAAAAGCACAGAATATAATAAGTTTTGTACCGGCACTTACAGGATTTTTGTTTGGAATACTATTTTTGTTGGCACTTGATACATTTGTACCACATCTGCATCTTGAAAGTGATAATCCCGAAGGCGTTAAGACGAATCTTTCGAAGACAGCTATGCTTATGTTCGCTGTTACATTACACAATATACCAGAAGGGATGGCTGTTGGAGTTGCATACGCAGGAGCAGCAATGGGAGATACAGGAATAACTGTGGCAGGTGCAATGGCATTATCAATAGGGATAGCAATTCAGAACTTTCCGGAAGGAGCGATAATATCAATGCCACTTAGAGGTGAGGGTGTATCAAGATGGAAATCTTTTATATATGGGATGTTGTCTGGAATAGTAGAACCAATAGGAGGTTTTATCACGATATTAGTAGCAGCACAGGTCAGATTACTGCTGCCATATCTGCTCTCATTTGCAGCAGGTGCAATGATATATGTAGTTGTTGAAGAACTTATTCCAGAAGCTCAAAGTGGCAAACATAGTAATATAGGAACAATAGGAACAGCTCTTGGATTTGCACTTATGATGGTTCTTGATGTGGCACTTGGCTGATGGTAAAAATAGTAAAAAAAGGAATAGTAAAAAAATATTTTGTAAATTAAAAAAAAGTATATTGACAAACAGAAAAAGATTGTGTACAATCTAATTATAAACGAAGATTGTACACAATTAAATGGTATGCAAGGAGGTTACATTATGTCAATATATGATTATTCGGTAATAGGAGCAGATGGCAATGATATCTCATTAAGAGATTATGAAGAATTTCTTACAGACAGGAATGGTAATGTGGTTGCCAGATTTGAGCCAACGCACGATATGAAAGATATCGATAGTCAGCTTGAGAAATATCTTTAGTAATAACATGTAATATCTATCGTAACTTTTTATATTGACTTCAAATCAGATTAGTGATTATTTTTAATAATAAGAACAATAAGAACAATAGGAACAGTAAGAACAAAAAGAAAGGAGAGTTCGCTCTAATATATATACAAAAAATATATCAGAGTGACAGGTGATAATATGGCAAATGACAATATAAGGTACGACATAGCAATAATCGGAACAGGGCCGGCTGGAATATCTGCTGCCATAACAGCTAAAGTTCGTAATAAGAACATAATACTTTTTGGAACATCAAAAGTAAGTGAAAAAGTAAAAAAAGCCCATAAAATTCTTAATTATCCCGGACTTTTAGAAGTAACTGGTGAAGCTTTTTACGAAAAACTATATGAGCATCTTAAGATGCTTGATATTGAAGTTACAGACAAAAAGATAACAACCGTATACTCAATGGGTGATTATTTTGCATTACAATCCGGAAGCGATATGTATGAAGCAAAGACAGTGATTCTTGCAACGGGAGTAGTTAATTCAAGAGAACTTCCGGGTGAAAATGAATGGCTTGGAAGAGGTGTAAGTTATTGTGCAACATGTGACGGAACATTTTATCGGGATAAAAGAGTTGCAGTAATTGGATACAATGCAGAGACATTCGAAGAAGTAAAATATCTCGCAGAGATTGCAAAAGAAGTTCTCTATTTTAGAATATATAAGAATGAACAAGACGAACTTATGAATATAGAAAGTGCCAAAAATATTAAGATTATAACAGAAATTCCGAGATCATTAAGAGGAGAGAAAACAAACAGAATAATAGTTACTGATAATGGAGAATATAGTGTTGATGGTATCTTCATATTAAGAGATAGCATAGCACCTGATAAACTTGTACCGGGACTAAGGACAGATGGCACTCATATAGAAGTTAATCTTAATATGGAGACATCAATAGAGGGCTGTTTTGCCTGTGGTGATATAGCCGGAAGACCCTATCAGTATGTAAAGTCAGCCGGACAAGGTAATGTTGCAGCATTATCAGCAGTTGCATATCTTGCACATATGTAATGCATATACTAATTTGTCAAAAACAATATGCAGTAAAAAGTACAATAAACGATAACAGATTAATGCAAGGCGATAGTGATTACCTTGCAAAATAAGAAAGGATGTATTAATATGGTAAAGAAAATAGTAAATAATAATTTGGAAGAAGCAGTAAAAAATAAATATGCAGTACTTGATTTTTCAGCAACATGGTGTAACCCATGTAAGATGCTTGCACCTGTTCTTGAAGAAGTATCAGGAGAATATGATAATGTTGAATTCTATGGTATTGATGTTGATGAGAATCATAGTCTTGCTGTACAATTTGGAATAGTTAATATTCCGGCATTAGTAATTCTAAAAGATGGACAACCTGTAAGTCAGAATGTTGGCTTTGTCCCAAAAGCAGCACTTAAGCAATTTATAGATGAGACAGTTAATAGATAATATTTTTCGCATATTAGCGCTTCTTGAATAATGGAAATGGCAGGGATTATTTGATGTGTGATGATAAATATGAATGTTTAAAAATAGGAAATCAGCTATGTTTTCCATTATATGCGTGTTCAAAAGAGATAGTAAGAAGATATAAACCATTTCTTGATGAGCTTGATTTGACATATACACAGTATATTGCGATGATGGTAATGTGGGAACATAAGAGAATTAATGTAAAAGATATGGGCAAAATATTGTATCTTGATTCAGGAACACTTACACCTGTATTAAAAAAACTTGAGTCTAAAGGCTACATTATAAGAGAGAGAGATAAGACTGATGAGCGTGTACTTAATGTAATAATTACTGATGAAGGCGAAGAATTAAAAGAAAGAGCAATTCTTATTCCAGATAAATTATGTGCATGTGTAAGCCTTGATAAAGAAGAAGTGGCAGCTCTTAAGAAGATATTAGATAAGCTTATGAATAAATTTTGTGAATAAATCAATCAAAAATACTTGACAATTGAATACAATGTAGTAATATTATCTCAAAAGCCTGTTAGCACTCGGCAGTTTTGAGTGCTAACAATATTAAAAACAGCAAGTCAAAGTTTGGTATAAAACTTTGACTTGCTGTATGTAGATATATTAAGGAGGCGTATTATTATGATAATAAGACCTATTTATGATTTGCTTTTACTTCCGGATGTTAGTTTTTTCTTTGATAAAGAGAGTTTTTTAAAGGGAGAGAATCCTAAAAAAGGTGATGAAGTTTTATTTCTTCTTGAAAAGGAAGATGTTGATCCAGAAGAATATACATCAGATGATTTTTATCCGATAGGACTTGTCGGTACATTTGAGAAGATAGTTGATGATAATGTTCATATAATAATTAGAAAAAGAGTTGATGTATCAGATATAAAAGTTAATGGGGAACAGTTTAGTGCAGAATATTGTGAGAGTCAGGAGATTGATGATTTTAGCGAAGAAGATGAAAAAGAACTTTTTAAAGAAGTACAGATTAGGCTTGTATCTTTTATGAAAAAATATCAATGGGATATGAGACTTGTAAGATTTCTTATGCATCTTGACACATTATCGAACTTAGTATGCGCACTTTCGCCATATGTAAGTTCGGGATGGGAAGAAAAATATGGAATAATAGCCAGCCCGTCAAGAAAAGAACGCTTTAATAAGATAAAAGATATTATATATGAATATATAGCTATGTATGAAGTGAGTGATCTTGCAGAGCATAGTCAGAATGAAGAACAGCAGAATGCATATAAAGAGATGGCACTTAAGAAGAAGATAGAATTCTTACAGAAACAGTTAGACGATATGCATCCTGAGAATGTATCTGATGAACGAATGTTTGAAAAAAAGATTAATGAATCAGGAATGAATGAAGAAGCTAAGCGGGAAGCAGAGAGAATGCTTAGAAGACTTAAGCTAGAAGGTAGCGAGAGTCATGAATATGGTATGCTTTATGATTATCTTGATTTTATGACATCACTCAAATGGAAAGTTGATGAACAGCCGGATATAGATCTTAAGAGAGCAGAGGAAGTTCTTGACGCTAATCATTATGGATTAAAAAAAGTTAAGAGAAGAATAGTTGAACAGCTTGCAATTATGGCACTTAAGAGTAGCCAGACAGGTTCGATTCTATTATTTACAGGTCCTCCGGGAACAGGTAAGACAAGTATCGGTAAGAGTATAGCAAAAGCACTTTCAAGAAAATATGTAAGAGTAAGTCTTGGTGGTGTTCATGATGAATCAGAGATTAGAGGGCATAGAAGAACTTATGTAGGAGCGATGCCTGGAAGAATAATGGATGGAATAAGAAAGAGTGGTTCAGCTAATCCGGTTGTTGTACTTGATGAAGTTGATAAGCTTGGTGACGGAAGTTATAATGGAGATCCGTCAAGTGCACTTCTTGAAGTGCTTGATCCTGAACAGAATAGTACTTTTACAGATCATTATCTTAATGCACCATACGACTTGTCAAAAGTTATATTCGTATGTACAGCCAACTCAACAGACACTATACCGGAACCACTCTTAAATCGTATGGAAGTTATTAATTTTAATGGATATACACCGATTGAAAAGTTCTATATAGCGAAAGAACATCTAATTCCAGAAGCTATGAAAGAGACTGGTATAAGTACTAAGAATGTTAAGATAACAGATGATGCAATACGTAAGATAATAAGTGGATATACAGCAGAAGCAGGTGTAAGAGGACTTAAGAAACAGATTAACAAATTGCTTCGTCATGTTGCATATAAGATTGCATTAGGAGAAAGTAAGAAGATAACAGTTGGTGTTACTAAATTGCATGAATATCTTGATGAACATGAATATATGCATGAGACTCTTAATCGTAAGAATAGACCAGGTATAGTAACAGGGCTTGCATGGACACAGGCAGGTGGAGAGATATTATTTATCGAGAGTGCATTTACAAAAGGTGATGGCAAATTACAGATTACAGGACAACTTGGAGATGTAATGAAAGAGTCAGTCCAGATAGCTGTAAGCCTTACAAAGATGCTATATTCTAAGTATGCAGATAAGTTTGATGAAAATGATCTTCATATTCATGTACCTGAAGGTGCTGTTCCAAAAGATGGTCCATCAGCAGGTGTTACAATCACAACTGCACTGATATCACTTATTACAGGTAAAGAAGTTGATCCACATATAGGAATGACTGGAGAGATATCATTAAGAGGTTATGTAATGCCAATAGGAGGACTTCCAGAGAAACTGATGGCAGCAGAAAGAGCAGGCGTTAAGAAAGTTCTTATACCAAAAGATAATGTTAAAGATCTTGATGAAGTTCCTGATGAGACAAAAGATAAGTTAGAGATTATACCGGTTGAGACCATAAAAGACGTTGTAAAAATAGTATTTGACAAATAGAATACATAATAAAGCGAAAGCACATAGTACCAGATATAAAATGGTATTATGTGCTTTTTTGTTATACATTATAAGTCTTTCAAGAAAGTCTGTTGGCAGCTTGAATTATAAGTCGTGTATATCAGATGTATTTAATAATTAATATTATCAGTCAATATAAACAGTCATAATCGGTGACGAATGTAAGAAGTGAAAGTAAAACGTCAAAAACGTGCATGAACACAAGAAAATTATGCAAAAATCCCTTAAAAACATCATTAAAACATCGAAAACATCACATATCTTACTACTCTTGAAAAAGATAACATGATTTATATATAACAAATGTAGATTAACATAATTATATTCTGTACAAAATGCACAAAAAAGAAAAAAATATTTGTGAATTAGTTTGATTGAAAATGAACGAATATGACGGTATAATAAACTCAACAAAGAAAAAACAATCATACAAAAGCATATAATGCTGACGTATAGAATCATACAAAGTATAAGATAATAACAATGAATATTTTATACAAAATAATAGACGTCAGTTATTACCTGCTTAGAAAGGAGAAGTGACTCAATGATATATACCGTAACATTTAATCCATCACTTGACTATATAGTTGATGTTGATGATTTTAAGCTTGGAATGACTAACAGAACAAAGACAGAACTTATGCTTCCGGGGGGCAAAGGAATTAATGTATCGATTGTTCTTAAGAATCTTGGATTTGATAATGTTGCACTTGGCTATATGGCGGGATTTGTTGGCAAAGAAATCGAGAGAAGAGTTTCAGAATTTGGAATTAAGACAGAATTCATCGAGATTAGAGAAGGAATCTCAAGAATTAATCTTAAACTCAAATCAATTGACGGTACTGAGATTAATGGACAGGGTCCGGTTATAGATGAAGAGAATATAAGACTTCTGATGGCAAAACTTGATAATCTAAAAGGAGGTGACATACTTGTTCTAGCAGGAAGTATTCCATCATCGATGTCAAGTGACACATATATGAATATAATGAGACAGCTAAAAGACAGAGGCATTATGTTCGTTGTTGATGCGACAAGCAAGCTTCTTATGAATGTCCTTCCTTATGGTCCATTTTTAATAAAGCCTAATCAGCATGAACTTGGAGAGATATTCGGTGTTACACTTCAGACAAAAGAATCAGTTGTACCATATGCAATGAAACTTCAGGAAAAAGGTGCAAGAAATGTACTTATATCTATGGGAGGAAAAGGTGCAGTCCTTGTAGCAGAAGATGGAAGTGTATATGAAGCACCGGCACCAAAAGGCGAACTTATCAATTCAGTCGGTGCAGGAGATTCGATGGTAGCAGGATTTATAGCAGGATATCAAAAAAGTGGTTCTTATGAAGAAGCATTTAAGATGGGGATATCAACAGGAAGTGCAAGTGCTTTTTCTAAAAATCTGGCAACAAAAGAGGAAGTTATGGACTTGTACAGACAAGTAGATGTTACCAGAAAAAGATAATACAAGATAATGCAAAATAATGTAGAAAGTATATTAAAGAATAAAACAGGGTGTAAAGATTACTAACTGTGTAAGGGAAGACACAGAATATAATATATGAGTATAGCGAATACTCAGAATAGGAGGTTTATATGAGAATTACGGATTTATTAGACAAGAGAAGTATTAATCTTAATGCTTCACCAAAGACAAAAGAAGAAGCACTTAATGAAGCAGTTGCACTTATGGCAAAAAGTGGCAAGATTAAAGACACAGAAGCTTATAAAAAGCAGGTATTTAAGAGAGAAGAAGAGAGTACAACAGGTATTGGAGAGGGCATTGCAATTCCACATGGCAAATGTAGTGCAGTTACAAAACCTGGACTTGCAGCAATGGTAGTAAAGAACGGAGTTGACTTTGATTCACTTGATGGTGAACCAGTTAATATCATTTTCCTTATTGCTGCACCTGATACAAAAGATAATGTACATCTTGATGTATTAAGCAAGTTATCAGTACTTCTTATGAATGAAGAATTTACAGAATCACTAAAATCAGCAAAGAATGTTGATGAATTTTTAAAGATTATTGATGAAGCTGATAACGAAGCAAAGAGTATTGACGCGAGATTAGAAGCTACATCAGGCAACAATGCGAAGATTCTTGCAGTTACATCATGTCCAACAGGTATTGCACACACATATATGGCAGCGGAAGGAATTGAAAAAGCAGCTAAAAAAGCAGGATGTGCAGTTAAGATTGAGACAAGAGGGTCAGGTGGTGCGAAAAATGTACTTACTGCTAAAGAGATTGAAGAAGCAGATTGCATTATTGTCGCAGCAGATGCACAGGTACCAATGGACAGATTTGATGGCAAACATGTTATAGAATGTCCGGTATCAGATGGAATCAATAAAGCAGATGAACTTATACAGAGAGCACTTAGAAAAGATGCACCTGTATATACATCTAAGAATGCACCACAGAAGTCAGAGACTAAAAAAGGCGGAATCGGACATCAGATATATACACAGCTTATGAATGGTGTATCACATATGCTTCCATTCGTAGTAGGTGGTGGTATTCTTATAGCAATAGCTTTCCTTATTGATGGTTTCAGCGTTGATATCAATTCATTAGCTGAAGCAGATAGAAGTAACTTTGGTACAATTACACCAATAGCAGCATTATTCAAAGGAATAGGTGGTGCCGCATTTGGATTCATGCTTCCAATACTGGCAGGTTATATTGCTATGGCAATCGGTGACAGACCGGCACTTGCACTTGGATTTGTAGGTGGTTATATAGCAGCTAATGGTAAGTCAGGTTTCCTTGGAGCAATAGTTGCAGGTTTCCTTGCAGGATATCTAATCCTTGGACTTAGAAAAGTATGTGAAAAACTTCCGGAAGCTCTTGAAAAAATAGCACCAGTTCTTATATATCCTGTAGTGGGTATTCTTGTTACCGGACTTTGCATGAACTATATTGTTGAACCAATAATGGGTATAATTAATACAGGCCTTAATAATGGACTTGCAAGTATGGGTGATTCAAGCAAATTGTTACTTGGTTTTGTCCTTGCAGCAATGATGGCAATAGATATGGGTGGTCCATTCAATAAAGCAGCTTATCTATTTGGTACAGGAGCAATCGCAGCTGGTAATTATGACATAATGGCAGCAGTTATGATTGGTGGTATGGTTCCACCTTGCGCAATCGCACTTGCAACAATATTATTTAAAGATAAATTTACAAAAGAAGAAAGAGAATCAGGTCCAACTAACTTTGTAATGGGACTTGCGTTTATAACAGAGGGTGCTATTCCTTATGCAGCAGCAGATCCACTTCATGTAATACCATCATGCCTTATAGGTTCAGGTGTTGCAGGTGCATTAAGCATGATATTCAAATGTACACTTATGGCTCCTCATGGTGGAATCTTCGTATTCCCTGTAGTAGGTAATGCTTTGCTATATATTGTAGCACTTGTAGCAGGAACAGCAGTATCAACATTATTACTTGGTATTCTTAAGAAAAAAGTAGTACAGTAAAAATACACAAAAAAAGATGCGCAAATATAAAATTTATAGTAAAAATGCTGTAAAAAGATTAAAAAACTATAAAGAATATGACTTAAGCAGCCGAAAAAATAGTGTAAGCAAATAGTTTATAAGGTGATTATGAAATATAATTTGTTTTTATTCAGCCATACTTTTCCTAAAATATTCATAATCACCTTACAATAAAAATTGTTAAACCAATAGGAAAAGTGATTGAATAATTAAAAACCAAAAATATAAATATCAATAATAAGAAAGGAAGTATTTAATATGAAACAGTTCAATTATACAATAACAGATCCAGAAGGAATTCACGCACGTCCAGCAGGAGAGCTTGTTAAAGCGGCTAAAGAATTCGAGAGCAAGATTACATTAGAAAAAGATGGAAAAAGTGGTGATTGCAAGAAGATTTTTACAATTATGGCACTTGCAGTAAAGAATGGTAATGAAGTAACAATTACATGCGAAGGTCCTGATGAAGATGCAGCAGCAGCTAAGATGCAGGAATTTATGAAAGAAAAGATGTAATAGTTTTTATATTCAATATATGAAGGGGACACAATATGTCCTCTTTATATATTAATACATCGTTAAAAAAATAGCAAAATATGTAATGCAAAGAACACAATATAACTTGTTAACTGCGTACATTGAATAGAATTATTAATTGCAGATTATGGTAACACAGGAAGGGGTTATAATTATGAACAAATATAACGGAAAAAGCGTATTTAAAGGAATTGCAATAGGCAAGATCTCTGTATATAAAAAGGGTGAACAGCTTGTAAAGAGAACAAGAATAGAAGATACACAAGCTGAGATAAAGAGATATAAAGATGCTGTAAGCGAAGCTACAAGACAGTTACAAGATCTTTATGATAAAGCATTAAAAGAAGTTGGTGAAGCTAATGCGGCTATATTCGAGATACATCAGATGATGCTTGAAGATGATGGATATGAAGAATCAGTTGTTAATATAATCGAATCACAGAATATGAATGCAGAATATGCAGTTGCAACTACTGGAGATAATTTCTCACAGATGTTTGCGGCAATGGATGATGAATATATGAGAGGACGTGCAGCAGATGTCAAAGATATCTCGGAACGTCTTATTACAATTTTGTCAGGAAAAAGTCAGTCAGGTGTAAGTGCTGATGAACCGGTTATAGTAGTTGCGTTAGATCTTGCACCTTCAGAGACAGTTCAGATGGATAAAGAAAAAGTCCTTTCATTCGTAACTGTAGAAGGTTCTCTTAACTCACATACAGCAATTCTTGCAAGAACAATGAGCATACCATCACTTATTGGAACTAATATGCCACTTGATGATACAGTTGATGGCAAACTTGGTATAGTAGATGGAGAAAATGGCTGTATCTATGTAGATCCTGATGAAGAGACAATTAAGATAATGACTAAGAAGAAAGAAGAAGATGACAATAAGAAACTTCTTTTACAAAAATTAAAAGGAAAAGAAAATGTTACTCTTGATGGACAAAAAGTAAAACTTTATGCAAACATTGGTAATATAAAAGATCTTGCACTTGTATTACAAAATGATGCATCAGGAATTGGACTTTTTAGAAGTGAATTCATTTATCTTGATAAAGATGATTATCCAACAGAAGAGGAACAGTTTACAATATATAAAACAGTAGTAGAGACAATGGCTGGCAAACAAGTCATTATAAGAACACTTGATATAGGTGCGGATAAACAATGCGATTATTTTAATATGGATAAAGAAGCTAATCCGGCATTAGGATATAGAGCAATAAGAATATGTCTTACAAGACCAGAAGTATTCAAAACTCAGCTTAGAGCATTATTTAGAGCCAGTGCATTTGGTAATCTTGCAATAATGTATCCTATGATAACAAGTACATGGGAAGTTGAAGAGATAAAACGTATTGAGCAGGAAGTTAAGGATGAACTTACAAAAGAGAATATACCATTTGGCAATCCACAGTCTGGTATTATGATTGAGACACCTGCTGCTGTAATTATAAGCAGGGCACTTGCTAAGATGGTAGATTTCTTCAGTATAGGAACCAACGATCTGACTCAGTATACACTTGCAATAGACAGACAGAATCCAAAGCTTGACAAATTCTATGATGCACATCATCCGGCAATACTTGAGATGATAAGAATGGTAGTTGAAAATGCACATAAAGAAGGTATCTGGGCTGGTATATGTGGAGAGCTTGGTGCTGATACGGAACTTACAAGAGATTTTCTTGCAATGGGTGTTGATGAACTTTCAGTATCACCGGGAAGTGTACTTCCAATAAGAAAAATCATTGTGGAAACTGACGTTAAGGAGTATATTAAGAATAGTGGTGCAAAATAATATGCAAAATTAATAGATTAATAAAAAGAGATATATGCTGTCTGTGGGCTTATATATAGCCCACAGATTATTAGATAATGCACCTGCTAGAAGAGATTATCAGGAGGTGTGTATTATGCTCACTGAGCAGAGACATGATATAATATTACAATTATTAAAAGAAAAAGGAAGTATAACTGTTACAGAGATAAAAGAACGTCTTAATGTATCAGAATCAACAATAAGACGTGATCTTATGGTTCTTGACAGAGAGAATAAACTCGTAAAAGTATTTGGCGGGGCTGTTCTTGCAGAAGAGAACGTTATGACAACTGAACTTTCAGTTTCTCAAAAAGAGGATGTTAACACAGATGAAAAGCAGATAATAGCACAATATGCCGCAAAACTTATTAATGAAGATGATTTTGTATATATTGATGCCGGAACAACGACCGGATATATGATAGATTATATTACACAAAAGAATGCAACTTATGTTACTAATGCTGTCACACATGCGAGAAAACTTGCCGCAGCAGGTTTTCATGTGATAATAATCGGTGGTGAATTAAAAGGGACTACAGAAGCAGTTGTTGGAAGCCAGGCATTGATTAATATAAAAGATTATCATTTTACAAAAGGTTTTTTTGGAACTAATGGAATTAATAGAAAATGTGGATTTAGTACACCGGATAGTAATGAAGCAATGATTAAGAAGATCGCAATGGAACATTGTAACCATAGATATATTCTTGCTGACAAAGAGAAGTTTGGTAAAGTAACTTCTGTTGCGTTTGCAAGATTTGAAGATGCTATAATTATAACCAATTCTGTTCCAAAAGATACATTTGGTGATTGCGATAATATAATGGTTGCACATAGCAATATAGGTATATGATAATGCCAATAAAACATATATTTCTGTCAAAAATTTAAGCCGTTGTAATAAAAACTTAAGATGCGAACATGTATTTACGATGATATAATCAAGTTAACATAACGGGAGACATATATTAAGATGCAAATAGATATATGTATCTGTAAAAATATAGCTGGAGGCGGTTTGATATGACAATTAAGAGATGTACTATAATGTTATTAGGAATATCTGCAATAGCTACGCAGATTATTGCATGTGGGAATCCTGGTTCACAGGATAAGACAGATAATTCAATTATGCAGACCAAACAGAGCGATATAGAGAAGTCATCAGAAGATACTACAGATAAAAAAGGCGATTTAAAAGTATCAGATGAAGGTACTGAATCAGGTATGGATAAACAGGAAGCAGCAGATGATGTTGATATTAATGATATATATAAAGCCGCACTTTATGATTTTGCCAATAATCATACATTTCCTGATGGTAGTGACTGTGCTTATGATGAAAGTTTTGGCGAGATGAGTGATAATACATTTGCAATAAGCGATATTGATAATGATGGCAGTGCAGAATTAATTATTAATTACATAACAGCACCGGTGTCAGGACAGGTAATGAATGTATATGATTATAATGAAGATAATGGAAGTATAAGCCTTGAACTTATGGAAGTTCCACAGGCAGAGTTTTATAGCAATGGACTTGTAAAGGCGATGTGGTCGCATAATCAGGGGCTTGCAGGTGACAGCTTTTGGCCATATAATCTGTATAAGTATAATGAAGAACGAAAAGTGTATGAACTTGTAGCATCAGTTGATGCATGGAACTTAAGCTATGCAGCTAAAGACTTTAATGGCAATTCATTTCCAAAAGAAATTGATAAAGAGAATGCCGGTATAGTATATTATGTTACAGAGAATGGTGCAGAGAATATTATAAGCAAAACAGATTATGATAAGTGGTACAATTCATATTTTTCAGCAGTTGAATCAATTAATGTAAGCTATGTTAATCTGACAAAAGAGAATATTGAGAATGTAACGTCAAAGTGATGATATATAGAAATGTATAAGATGTTGACGAAATGAATTATAGGCATTATAATATATCCTATCAGATTAGTAGAGTAACATTTAGAGTAGCGGGTGTTAATCATCCGCTATTTTGTTGTGAGATAATTTAATTATGTGAAAAATAGCACTGGCTATTGCCTGGATGTTATAATATTATAAGGATTTATAAGGAGGAATGATTGTGTTAACACAATTTTCAAGAACGGAATTATTACTTGGAAAAGATGCAATGGCAAAGCTTGAGAATTCAAGGGTTGCTATATTTGGAGTAGGCGGAGTAGGTGGATATGTATGCGAAGCTTTGTGCAGAAGCGGAGTAGGAGCATTTGACTTAATAGATGATGATAAAGTATGCCTGACTAATTTAAACCGTCAGATAATAGCTACAAGAAAAACTGTTGGTAAATATAAAGCCGAAGTAATGCGTGACAGAATATTAGAGATTAATCCAAAAGCTGACGTAAGAATTCACAAGTGCTTTTTTTTACCTGAGAATGCAGATGAGTTTCCTTTTGATGAATATGATTATGTGGTTGATGCTGTTGATACTGTTACAGCAAAGATTGAACTTGTAATGAAAGCACAGGCTTATAATGTGCCAATAATAAGCAGCATGGGAGCAGGTAATAAGCTTGATGCAAGTATGTTTCAGGTAGCAGATATCTATAAGACAAAAGTATGCCCACTTGCCAAAGTAATGAGACGTGAACTTAAGAAGAGAGGCGTTAAAAAACTAAAAGTAGTATATTCAGAAGAAAAACCAACAAGACCAATCGAAGATATGTCAATTAGTTGTAGAACTAATTGTATATGTCCACCTGGTGCGGAACATAAATGTACAGAGAGAAGAGATATACCAGGCTCAGTAGCATTCGTTCCATCAGTAGCAGGACTTATTATCGCCGGAGAAGTTGTAAAAGATCTTGCCGAATTCAAATATAGAGATTAATTAGATTGATAATGATTAATTAGATTGATAATGATAGTATTATTATGTCAGATTAATTAAGGATAATAGAGAACCTATAATGGAGATGTTCTGTTATAGGTTATTTCTATATCTGATTAAAGAAAAAATAGATTAACACTTTTCCTAGTATTCTGATAGAATAAAGTTACTAAAAGGGTTGACCAATTAGATACATATATACATTAAGTATATATGGTTAGCGTAGATTGTCATGCTTTAATGATTATTGCAATTATATGTGTCATCATATTAATAGATATAACAAACTTAAATTAATGAATCTGATTGGACTGACATAAATCTAAGATATAGGATACGGAGGAATGTATATGGCAAGAAAAATAGAAACAAAATGCCTGCACCTCGAAGAAGAAGAGGGCAGTATCAATAATTACGGAGCAATAAGTTATCCAATATATCAGACAGCAACTTATGCACATGCAGGAGTTGGAAAGAGTACAGGATTTGATTATAGCAGATTACAAAACCCTACTAAGGAACACTTAGAGAAGATAGTAGCTTCACTCGAAAATGGAACAGATGCACTTGCACTTTCAAGTGGAATGGCAGCAATTACACTTTTGATGGAGATATTTAAACCGGGAGATCACTTGATAGTAGATTCAGATCTGTATGGTGGCAGTATAAGACTTTTTGATAATGTATCTAAGAAAAATGGATTAAAGTTCACAAGCATAGACTGTTACAAAGAAGATGTTGAATCATATATAACTGAAGATACAAAGGCAGTATATATAGAGACACCAACGAACCCTATGATGAATGTTACAGACATTGAAGAATTATCAAAGATAACTAAAAAACATGGAATATTACTTATAGTAGATAATACATTCTTATCACCATATTTTCAAAATCCACTCGATCTTGGAGCAGATGTTGTTCTTCATAGTGGAACAAAATTCCTTGGTGGACATAATGATACACTTGCAGGATTCATTGTAACTAACAAAGATGATATAAGCGAAAAACTAAGATTTTTAATAAAGACAACAGGTGCAGGACTTGCTCCATTTGACAGCTGGTTAATACTTAGAGGAATCAAGACACTTGGAATAAGAATGGAGAAAGCACAGGCTAATGCAATTAAGATTGCTGACTGGCTTGTAGAACAAGACGGTGTAACAGAAGTTATATATCCTGGATTAACATCACACCCTGGACATGAGATAATGAAAAAACAAAGCAGAGGCTTTGGTTCAATGTTAACATTCAAACTTGAGAGTAAAGAATTTGCACTTGCAATTCTTGAGAAGATTCGAATGATCAAATATGCAGAGAGCCTTGGCGGAGTTGAGACGCTTATAACATATCCTACAACACAGACACATGCAGATGTACCAAAAGAGATTAGAGAGAAGAATGGAATTACAGAGAATACACTTAGAATGTCTGTAGGAATTGAAGATGTAGATGATTTGATCGAAGAACTTGACAAAGTATTTAAAGAGATTGGAGAGGAACTTCATGGCAGAAAGAAATCTTGATTTTGATAAAGTAAATAATAGAAAAGACACTAATTGTCTTAAATATGATTTTGCTATCGAGCGTGGAATGCCACAAGATGTACTTCCACTTTGGGTAGCAGATATGGATTTTCAGACTTCATCATATATTCAGGATGCATTAATAGAAGAAGTTAATCATGGAATATTTGGTTATAGTGAAGTTAAAAAACCATATTTTGACAGTGTTGCCGGTTGGATGAAGCGACATTATGATTGGGATATAAGAGAAGAATGGCTTGTTAAGACACCGGGAATAGTATTTGCACTTGCAATGGCAGTTAGTGCATATACTAAGCCTAAAGATAGTATACTTATTAATCTTCCTGTATACTATCCTTTTAGAGAAGTTATAGAAGATAATGATAGAAAGCTTGTAAGCAGTGATTTATATAAAGGTGAAGATAACAGATATCATATTGACTATGAAGATTTTGAGAAGAAGATAGTAGAAGAAGACGTTAAGATGTTCTTCCTATGTAATCCACATAATCCTGTTGGACGAGTATGGACACGAGAAGAACTTGAGACGATTGGTGATATCTGTTTAAAACATAATGTAATTGTTGTAAGTGATGAGATTCATGCAGATTTTGTATTTAAAGGCAGACATCAGGTCTTTGCAGATATAAAAGAAGAATACAAAGATATCACAATAACATGTACTTCACCAAGTAAGACATTTAACCTTGCAGGACTTCAGATATCTAATCTGTTTATTCCTAATGAGAGCCTTAGAAAAACATTTAAGAAACAGCTTGACAGGGCAGGATATAGCCAGCTTGGTGTATTTGGGCTTGTTGCATGTAAAGCAGCCTATGATAATGGCGAAGAATGGTATAAAGCTATGAAAGAATATGTATGGAATAATATTCAGTTTGCTAAAGAATACATAGACAAGAATCTGCCTGGAGTTACAATGACAGACCACGAAGGCACATATCTTATATGGTTAGACTTTAATGGAACAGGTCTGACACCGGCAGAAGTGGAAGACTTGATAGTTAAGAAAGCAAAACTTTGGTTAGATAGTGGAAGAATATTTGGCAAGACCGGATATGGTTATCAGAGAATCAATACAGCTTGTACAAGACAAGTACTAACAGAAGCACTTGACAGAATAAGAGATGCGTTAAATAAAAATTATTGATGGAATCTGAAATAGTATAATAAAAGCTATTAATAGTAATATCAAAAAGGCATAATAATAGTGACTTATGTTTTAATTATTAGAATTTAAAGCATAAGTCACTTGTTTTGATTATATAGTTATGTAATTATATAATTATATATTTGATTTATCACATATCAAATCAAATACAAGTTTTTTATGTTTTACAAAATAATCATCATAAAGTTCAGACATCTCAAGCATTGATATTCCTGGAACAGATTCCTTAAGATTGAATATCTTGCCATTATCAAAAGAACAGCTTACGATATCATCATATACATAATAATCAGTATTAACAGCCATATAATTCTTACGATAGCCCTTAAGTGTCCATTTATCATTCTTCATAGAACCACCTTCTTCGATGCTTGTTCTTAGAAGCTTCATAAGTAAAGTTTCAAGAGTCATTGATACATGGACTCTTGTAAGCTGTGAAAAAGTAGAGATATCTGTATCTGTTACATAAGTATGATTAATCTCTGCTTCATAAGAATCCATATTGGCAATCTGGTCTAGTCTTGCTTTAAGATTCATAATAGCCATATTATAGAATATCTTACCATTCATACCATTAGTCTCTGGTATAGTTTCTTTAAGTGAACTTTCAAGTTTTTTAATAACAGACTCCCATTTTTTAGTATCACAGAACATAATGAACTCATCAATAGTACTTATATTATCAAAAAAATCAAATAATGCACCAAGAAGTTTGTTATAATCAGAAGCTCTTTTAAGATTTTCTTTTTCTTCAAATGTATCAATTGCCATATACATAAGGTATATCTCATCGGTACGGACTCTTGGAAGTAGTTCAACAGTTTCCTTGGTAAGGTTAAAAATACTGTCAGTAGTAGATATATTTAAGCTACTAAGTTCAGTAAGATCAATTTCATTAGCTAAGTCTATCATAAAAAAATCCTCCTTATATTTCGAATATTATAATATTAATAGTATGCCGAATTTAATGAAATCTAAAAAAAGTAATTAATATAACTTCAATAGTTCTTATCGGCACATATAATGGAATGAACTAATTGTTTGAAAATAAAAAATATTAAAATTTTTCAAATTATACTATCAATTAATAAAATTGTTCTTAAAAAACAGTACCTCTATTGAAATTGTGTGGGTATATGATAATATTAACTTAATTAAAACGAAGGGGTGGAAATATGCAGGAAAACGGTAAAGATAACATTCTTAAGAAAAAGAAGAAGCTTGGGGATGTTCTCGTTGAACAGGGTGTTATTACAAATGACCAGTTAATGGAAGCTCTTGCAAAACAAAAAGTAACAAAGAGCCGACTCGGTGCAACACTTATAGAGATGGGAATAATTACCGAATTAGAGATTGCTAAAGCATTGCAGCAGCAGTTTGGCTTTGAATTTGTATCATTGTCTGGAATTAAGATACCGGATGATGTAATCAATCTTATAACAGATACAGCAATTCTTAAAAAGAATACAATGATGCCATTCGAATTTGACCAGGGCGATATGAGTACCCTTAGAGTGGCTATGGCAGATCCTCTTGATATATTTGCAATAGATGACTTGTCAATTATAACTAATACACAGATTCAGCCGGTAATAGGAACAACAACAGATATTATGGCTGCAATCGACAGATACTATGGTAATAAAGATGCCCAGGCTGTTGCTGAACAGTATACAAGAGAACGTGAAAAACAGTATATTCAAAAGCAGCAGGAAGAAGAAGCTAATAATGAGGATGTTGAAAAATCACCAATTGTTATTCTGGTTAAGACTATTATTGAACAGGCGGCAAGACAAAGAGCGAGCGATATACATATAGAACCACTAGAGAACAGAGTAAGATTAAGATATAGAGTAGATGGAGTGCTGCATGAGATATCATCGTATGATAATAATCTTTTGCAGGCTATTGTTGCGAGAATTAAGATCGTTGGTGGTATGGATATCTCAGAGAAGAGAAAACCACAGGATGGACGTATAACTCAAGTGGTTGATAAGATAGAATATGATATCCGAGTATCTATTCTTCCTACAGTATATGGAGAGAAGATAGTTATGCGACTTACAGCTAAACATAATCTTACAAGAGATAAGAAATTACTTGGATTTAATGAAGAAGAATTAAAGAGATTTGATGCGATATTATCTAATCCACATGGTATTATCCTTGTAACAGGTCCAACAGGAAGTGGTAAGTCTACAACGCTTTATACTGCTCTTAGTGAACTTAACAGGGAAGATGTTAATATTATAACAGTAGAAGATCCAGTAGAAGCTAACATTGATGGTGTTAATCAGGTTCAGGTTAATACAAAAGCTGATCTGACGTTTGCATCTGCATTAAGATCAATATTAAGACAGGATCCGGATATTATCATGATTGGTGAGATTCGAGATGAAGAGACAGCAAGAATAGCTGTAACAGCATCAATTACAGGACATCTTGTTGTATCAACTTTACATACAAATAGTTCAATTAATACAATTACACGACTTGAAGATATGGGAATTGAGAGTTACCTTATTGCAGATTCAGTAGTTGGAATTATTGCACAGCGACTTGTAAGAAGACTGTGTACATGTAAGAAGATACGAGAAGCAACAGATAGTGAGAAGATAATTCTTGGTAAGAATACTTTTGAAAAAATTAATATTTTTGAGCCATGTGGCTGTGCAAAATGTAATGATACAGGGTATGCCGGACGTATAGGTGTTTATGAAATTTTAACAGTAAGTAATGCTATTAAAAATGCAATTAGTAATAAGAAGAATACGGACGATATACTTGATATAGCATTAAGTGAAGGAATGAGCACTCTTAGAATGAGTGCAACAAAGCTTGTTCTTGACGGTGTTACTTCAATTAATGAGATGAAGAGAATTACCTATGATAATGAATAAATAGGTAGAAAGGTGAAATATATATGATAAAGATAGAAGAACTTCTATTAAAAGCACAGGAAGCAAAAGCATCTGATCTTCATATCTCAGTTGGAATTCCACCAAAGATCAGAGTTAATGGTGAACTTATTCCATTAGATTATGAAGATATGACACCACAGGATACTAAAGAGATAATAGAACCTATATTATCAGACAAGATACTTGATACACTTGCCATGGAAGGTGAGGCCGATTTTTCGTATGCGATAAAAGGAATCGGACGTTTCAGAGTCAATGTCTTTAGACAAAGAGGCTCATACGCACTTGTTATCAGATTAGTAGCAACACAGATTCCACCGGCAGAGAAACTTGGAATACCACAGTCAGTAATAGAACTTACCAATAAAAAAAGAGGCCTTGTCCTTGTAACAGGTCCGACAGGAAGTGGTAAATCAACCACATTAGCATCTATGATCGACATAATTAATTCTACCAGAAATGAACACATTATAACTCTTGAAGACCCAATCGAGTATATTCACAAACATAAAAAAGCAATTGTAAATCAAAGAGAGATTGGAATTGATACCAACTCATATTCAAAAGCATTAAGAGCTGCATTACGAGAAGATCCGGATGTTATCTTAGTAGGTGAGATGCGAGATCTTGACACAATATCAATAGCTATAACAGCAGCAGAGACAGGACATCTTGTATTCTCAACATTACATACAACAGGTTCTGCGAATACAATAGAACGTATTATTGACGTATTCCCTTCAGAACAGCAGCAGCAGATACGAGTTCAGCTATCTAATGTACTTGAATCAGTAATATCACAGCTTCTTATACCTACAAGAGATGGCAAAGGACGAGTTGCAGCTTATGAGGTAATGCATGGAACACCTGCAATTAAGAACCTTATAAGAGAATCAAAGACACATCAGATTAATTCGATGATTCAGACAAGCAAAAAGCTTGGAATGCAGCTTATGGATGATGCTCTATATGAATTATATCTAACAGGCAAGATTGATGCTGAACAGGCACTTAATTTTGCACAGGATGATGTAACAATGGAGAGAAGATTATTCTAATTAAGATATATTAATAATTAAAGAAAGGAAGATAGAATTTGGCAGAGTTTTCATATGTAGCGATTGCAAATGACGGCAAAGAGAAAAAAGGCTCAATGGAAGCTATTGATGAAGCATTTGTAAGAGCAAAACTTAAGAATGAAGGCCTGATTCCAATAAAAGTTACAACGCAGAATATGTTAACAAAAGATATTAATATCTCTATTGGCAAAGGTGTAAAGCCAAGAGATCTTAGTATATTCTGCAGACAGTTTAACAGTATTCTTAATGCAGGTGTAACAGTAGTTGAAGCACTTGCAATGTTAGGGGACCAGACTGAGAACAAGATATTTAAAAAAGCAATAAACGAGACTAAAATAGCAGTTGAAAAAGGAGAGACTCTATCAGATGCAATGAGTGTTCATAAGAATGTATTTCCGGCACTTATGATTAATCTTGTTGAAGCTGGTGAATCATCAGGAAGTCTTGATACAGCATTTGGACGACTTGCAACACAATTTGAGAAACAGGCCAAGATAAAAGGTCTTGTAAAAAAAGCGATGATCTATCCGATTATTCTTGTTATAGTCGCGATAGTTGTTGTAATTATTATGTCAGTAGCAGTTATTCCAAAATTTGCCGATATGTTTAGTGACATGGGAAGTGAACTTCCGGCAATTACAAAATTTGTACTCGGAATAAGTGATTTTCTTATATACAAATGGTACTTACTCATAATTATAGTAGGTGCATTAGCAGGTGGATGCAAACTTTTTGCAGGAACAGACAAAGGCAAACACATATTTGGAACACTTAAGATCAAATTGCCTGTGTTTGGTAAACTGTCAGTTAAAAGTTCGAGTGCTTCGTTCTCAAGAACATTATGCACACTTGTAAGTTCAGGGTTATCTCTATCAGATGCTCTTGATATAACAGCAAGATCAATGGATAACATATTATTTAAAGAGGCCATTGACAATGCAAAATCTGAAGTTGAAAGAGGTGTTTCACTCTCTGAACCTATCAAAGATGCCAATCTTTTTCCACCTATGGTTCATCATATGTTAAAGATTGGTGAGGAAACTGGTAATATTGAAGGTATGCTTGAAAAAGTTGCTGAATATTACGAGGAAGAAGTTGAGATTACAACACAAAGTCTTACAGCAGCCATAGAACCACTTATAATCGTGGTTATGGGTGTCATAGTTGGTATACTTGTACTTGCTATTTATATGCCAATGATTAATATGTACAGTGGACTTGAGAATCTCTAATGTAACATCGTTTAATAATTCCTAAAGCTATGGGAGCGGCAGGTATATTTGTTAGAGAATGGATAACCTGGAAATGGGAATTGTTAATATATTCGTGCAAATCAGACTGTTTGCACAAAAGTAACAATTAAATATTTTATATTAAGGAGAAATTGAAAAATGAAACTAAGAAACAAGAAACTTAATAACAAAGGATTTTCACTTGTAGAACTTATCGTAGTAGTTCTTATCATCGCTATTATTGCTGTTGCACTTGCTCCACAGGTTATGAAGTGGGTTAGTAAATCAAAAGACAGTGTTGATTCAAACAACATTGCATCAATTAAATCTTCAGTTAACACAGCAATTGCAGCAGTAGGTGAATTACCATCAGCAGAGCTTACATTCTATGTAACAAAAGATGGTATCAGTGGTACAGAAGCTGATTTAGCAACATACAAAGATGAACTTGCTGAGATCTTCAATGGAGATTATTCAGAGCCATCTAAGGGTGGTGCTTTTAAAGTAACTGTATCTACAACTGGTTCCGTAACAGTTGAAACAGCTGATAGTGCAAGTGGAAGTGTTGTTATTAAAGCAAACTCATCAGAAAGCAAATAATTCCGTATGTTTTACCGCAGGGCAGTGTCGCCTGCCCTGTGGTATATAAAGAAAGGGCAGTATGTTAGAAACTATCTTATATGCGTTAGTATTTATATATGGAATAATAGTTGGAAGCTTTCTAAATGTCTGCATTTATCGTATTCCGTTAAAGGAAAGCGTAGTCACAACCCGCTCCCATTGCATGAGATGTGGCTATAAGTTAAAGTGGTATGATTTAGTTCCTGTATTTTCTTATGTATTCCTTCGAGGAAGATGCAGAAAATGCGGGGACAGAATATCACCACAATATCCTATTATTGAATTATTAAATGGAATATTATGGGTGCTTACATTTATATATACAGGCATTAATATTACATCGCTTATATATAGCCTTGTGATATCAGCCCTGATTGTATTGAGTGTTATAGATTTCCGTACATTTGAGATTCCTGTAAGCATTAATGTCTATATAGGAATTATGGCACTTGTTAACATTGCTACTGATTATGAACATATACTTACTTATATAATAGGAATGATAATTGTCAGTGGAGTACTCTATCTTATGTACTTTTTATCAAATGGACGTGCAATCGGTGGTGGAGATGTGAAATTAATGGCTGCTTGTGGGCTTTTACTTGGTTGGAAGCTTATAATAGTGGCTTTTATTTTTGGATGTCTGTATGCTTCAGTAATCCATATATTAAGAATGGTAATATCTAAAAAAGATCATATGCTTGCGATGGGACCTTATCTTAGCGCAGGTGTAATAACTGCAATGTGGTTTGGCAGTCATATCGTTAACTGGTATGTTACCTGTCTCTTCCCCGGCTAAAAGGCTGTTGTACAAAATTAATAATTCATATAAGCCGGGTGAGTTATTAGTTTTGTACAACAGATTTTTGCTGTTATGTATAAGAAATTTTAAGGAGGATTTGTATGAAAGTATCCAAAGTAGTCAGTATCGAGATTGGTAATATTGTTACCAGAATATGTGAAACTGATTATAAAAAGAAAAATCCCAAAGTATATAAATGCGCTACAATACCAACACCTGAAAATAGTGTTGAAGATGGATATGTCAGGGATAAGGATAAATTAGTAAGAGTATTAAAAGATAAGTTAAGTGACATGGGAATCAAGAATAAGAATGTTATATTTACGATTGATTCTAATAAGATACTTAGCAGAGAAGTTACAATTCCACTTGTAGCAGAGAATAAGATGCTTGAAGTTGTAACGGCACAGGCGAATGACTATTTTCCAATGGATGTATCTAATTATGTTGTGTCATATAATCTTTTATCAAAAGATACAGAAGCAAAAAAAGCTAAAGTAATAGTATTCGCAGCACCATCTAATCTTATTAAGACATATTTCAGCTTTGCAGAACTTGCAAGTTTTAATATAGTATCTCTTGATTATGCAGGTAATTCAGCATATCAGTGGCTTAAGAAGATATCCGGTGAGGAAACAGGCTTCTATATGATTGTTAATGAGAATACAACTCTTATAAGTATTATTAATAATGGAGTACTTGAACTTCAAAGAACAGTTAATTATGGTACTAATATAATGGTTGAAGCTCTTATGGAGACTGGCAATGAAGAATTCGTATCGCCGGAGAAGTGTATGGAAGCACTTAAGAAGCATAAGTATATTAAAGACAGCTTTATGGATACTTCTGATGATGAGGTTGTTAATGAAGTAACGAATTCTCTCAGATTATTTGTAAGTAATATTGCAAGAATTATTGAATATTATCATTCCAATTTCAAGAATTCACGCCTTACAAAAGTATATATAATAGGTCTTGGCTCAATAGTAAAAGGACTTGATACGATTCTTTCAAGAGAACTTACACTATCTGTGTTTAATTATACAAGTGTTCCGGGAATTACATTCCCAAAAGAGAATATAGATGATTATATCCCAGGTGATATGGTTGTCTGTGCTGCAGGTGCGATGAAACCACTTGGATTTATTCCGATAGACCAGATTGTAAGTAAAAAAGGCGTTGATAAGACTCTTATGTATGTAACAGGTTTTTTTGTTGCAATAGTAGGTTCGGTTATGTTAACAGTGCTACCAATGATTAAGTACAATCATGCAGTTGACAAGAAAAAGAAATACGAAAAGCGAATTGAAGAGTTAAGTTACATAGAACAGATATGTGCAGATTATATGAATTATAAGAATGTATATGCTGCACTTGATGACATGAATACACATACATTTAGCAATATCGAGAATATGAATGGAATAGTAAGTGAACTTGAGCGTAATATCCCTTCAGATACAATCATACATTCGCTTGTTGCGACTAATGAGTCTATGATACTTAATGCCACAGTTTCATCGAAAGAAGAAGCAGCCAAGCTTGTAAGCCAGGTTGAAGGCATAGAATATTTTTCAAAAGTAACTACATCAGGTTTTACTGATACTAAGAATGAAGATACAGGTTCTAATGAAGTAGTATTGTCACTTGTATGTTATTTTAAAACAACAGAAGATGAGACTTCTAAAGATGCAGATACTAAGAAGGATAGTGATGCTTCTAAAGATGCAGATACTAAGAAGGATAGTGATGCTTCTGATACTGAATCTAAGAGC
The DNA here is from genome assembly GCF_018918265.1 of Falcatimonas sp. MSJ-15. Lineage (GTDB taxonomy): Bacteria > Bacillota > Clostridia > Lachnospirales > Lachnospiraceae > Falcatimonas. The sequence continues at coordinate 154,577 of NZ_JAHLQC010000008.1, read as the reverse complement.
GATACCACTAATAGTGATAAGTCACAAGATAATGATAAGACGAAAGGAGGCACTAACTAATGAATGCCAAGATATTGAATAATGAGCAGACCAAATTAATAGTTATTCTTCTTGCAGTTGTTATGTTGTTCTTTTCGTATCAGTTTGGATTCAGCAGATATAATGATAAGACTGCTGCCATTAATGAAGAAAATAAGACACTTAAAGAAAAGCAGGAAGAACTTCAGGGGCTTGTTGATAAACAGACAATCTATGAAGATGGAATAACCAAATATAGTAAACTCATAGAAGAATTTACAGACAGATATGGTGCAGGAATCTCAATTGATAAGATTATTATGTTTCTTGTATCTTTAGAAAAGGAATCTGATATGGAGATTAGTGCAGCATCACTTGGAACAGAGACTCTTATACTTAATGAGGAGAATATTCCATCTGATATATCAGAACAAGGTATTCTCTATGCATACTCTGTTCCTATATCGGTGACATATAAGACAACTTATGAAGGATACAAAAAATGCATGACATATATTAATGAATATAAAGAGCGAATTAATGTCACAGATCTTAATACAACTTATGATGCACAGACAGGTAATCTTACAGGAACAATGACTCTTTCAATGTATTATCTTACAGGAACTGATAAGCCATTTGAAAGACCGGACATATCAGATATTAATCTTGGAACAGGTAATATATTTGGAACTCTTGAGATAAATACAGCCAACTAAAGGAGATGCCGTTTTTATGAAAAAAGGTAGTATTAAAAATAATAATGACGGTTTTACTCTGATTGAGACAATCATAAGTATGTTAATACTTGCTATTATTGTAACACCACTTCTTAGAACATTCGTTGTATCGGCTGTTACTAATAATAAGACTAAGACTAAGCAGATAGCAGGCGAGATAGCGACAACTCTGATGGAAGGCATTAAGGCGTATGGCATAGAAGAAACAGCACTTGAACTTAATGAGATAAATACTTTTAGACTTATAGATTCATCTTATATTACAGATGACACACAGATGTATGAACTTAGCTATAATAATCTTACTAATATGTATAAGAGAATTGAGAATCAGAATCTTTTGTCAGTAGCTAAAGGTAGCGATGGAACATATAGTTTTAAGACGAATACAGACAGACAATATTATTATGCTATTAATAATGTAAAAAAGGATAATCGTACATTTGATATCATTGCTAAGTTTGATGCAACAGAATATACAGGTAATACAGAGTCAGGTGGAGATGTTAAACAGAATAATTATAATATGCCTGAACTGTCTGAATTAAATAGTGCTACAACAGCAATACTTACGCCAGCTTCTTATGATGAGCGAGCCAGTGATTATTATTATGAACTATATAAGAATTATGAATTTGACAAATGGGTAAAAGCATGCGAGATTGCAGCAGCAGCTAATACTCCCGCACCGGAATATGTTCTATCAAAGACAGAAGATGATATTAAGAACAGAATAAGCCGTACACATGATGTTATACTTACAAAAGAAGCAGATAATAGAGTTAAAGTTACTTGTAATATTGTATATACGTTTGATAATACAGGTGGAATTATCTGTGCTGTGGGTGATGCTAATGAGAGTACTCTTACAGTGAGAGAATATAAGAATGCAGCCACAGAGAAGACTTATGACGCTCTTGAGAATGTATATCTTTTTTTTAACCAGTATAATACAACAGATTATAAAAAAGATATTATAAGAGTTAATAATGGTACAAGTATTAATTCATCAGTAGCAGCTAACCTGTTTATAGCTGTTCAGGATAGTAATTATGTAACACCGGTTAATATAGCACTTGATGTGTCACAGGCTTGTGCCAATAAGCTTAATATTTTTTCAAACAAACAGGTTCTTAATAGCACAGGGAGAGTATATACAGGAAGCGAATATAATGATTCATTGTATACAAGAAGTGATGCGACAGACAGACTTTACGATGTGACTATATATGTATATGAGAGTGAAGCGAATAACAGATATGTTAAATTGTATACTTCAATGACTTCATCGATAGGAGAATAGAATATGAAAAGACCTAAGAGTAGAAAAAAACTTAATAATGCAGGTTCATCATTAATTATAGTAATTATCTGTTCAATGTTTGTAAGTATTCTTGGGATGCTTATGCTAAGCCTTACTAAGATGAATTTTGATATGAAGAATACATCAATTAAGTCTAAAGATAATTTTTATACAGCAGAGAATGCACTTGATGAATTAAAAAATGGAATATATGAGAATGCTTCAGAGACTATGGCAGATGTATATGAGAAGATGCTTACTACATATACATCTACAGATAGTAATAAACGTATTAAGAATATGAAAACTGATTTTGTAAAAACATTCTACAGCGAATATACTTCAGATGATTCTAATAATGAACATCTTATGTCAGAAGATGAACTTAATCAGCTTTACAGTTATTTTGTTAATATAAAAGTCAGAAAAGATAATGGATATGGTGTAGAGATTGCATTATCACCGGTTGTTGCGTTTGATTATGATAAATATATTGTAACTTTCAAAGGCATATCACTTAGTTATCTTGATGAAAAAGGCTATGAGAGCAGAATAACAACGGATATTACTGTTGAATGTAATTATCCGGACAGACAGGTAACTTATGGCGATGGAGAATTGTATTATAGTGATTTTGCAATTATTAATGACGGAACATTAGATGCTAATCTTACAAGTGCCAATGTTAATGGCAATGTATATTCAGGAAGTGGAATAGTTGTATCAGGACTTGGCAATTCGCTTAATATTAATGCAGCTAAGATTATTACAAGAGAAGATATTACAGTTGAGAATAAAGGCCATTTTAGAGCAGATTTTCTTCAGACACTTGGTAATACATGTTCTATATGGGCTGATAATATTCTTACTAAGTCTGATAGTGGTTATACAACACCATCTGATTATATATCTGTTAATGCCGACTGTTATGTGAAAGATGATCTTACACTCTCTGCAAAAGGTGGTAATGTTAAGATAAGTGGTAATTATTATGGATATAGCAGTGGTAATTCGTCACCTGCTAATATAGATGGTGATGCGATGACAAGCAGTGCCATTAATGTTAATGCACAGTTTGCAACACTTGATTTGTCTGATTTATCAACACTTTATGTAGCTGGTAAATCATATCTTAATGTTCCAGACAGATATGGAAGTACTGTTAAGAGTGAGAGTAATGTATCTGTGCTTATGGGTGAGTCAGTGACTTTTAAAGGTAATCAGGTTGCATATCTTCTTCCTAATGAATGTATAAGCGGGCTTTTACATAATCCTGTAACAGCAGATGAATATCAAAAGATTATGGATGGTGAATATACAATTGATATTACTATGTCAGGAAAAAATGGTGGAATTGTATTAGAGAATTATCTTAATCCGGCTACACCTTATGTCAGCGTTCCTGTAAGGTATGTTGGAACAAAAGGTGTAGAAGGAGGTATGTTCTATATCTATATGAAGTTTCAAAATGCTGATAAGGCAGCAGCTTATTATAAAGAATATTATAACAGGTATGGTATAGATCTTAACCAGAGAACAGCAGGCAATAATACAGGTAATGTTATTCTTAATGAGAGTATTGTGTCAACAGGTAATGCACTTATGTATAATGACGGAGCATTATCACTTGTAGGTGCTAACCTTTCTCAGAATGATTCTTCTGTAGAAGCGTCAGAGATTAATTATGGTGCATCTTATGATGGTCTTATTAAAAAACTCAGAACAGATTATGTATCAGATGATAATAATGATCTTACAGATAATCTTATATGGTTTGAAGATAATACAGATGCCGGTGAGCATGGTGTTATATATGACAGCAGTATAAGAGGCGGATATGCATATAGCATTACAGAGAATGCTAATAATCCATATTATGTATGTATTACTGATAGAGACGTGAATGTTGATACTATTCATAATAATGGATTAATTATAACAACAGGTAATGTTAATGTTAATGCTTCATTTACAGGACTTATAATTGCAAAAGGCAACGTCAGACTGTCTGGTAATGCAACTGTTAAGTATTCTGATAAGATAATTGACCTTATACAATCTGACAGTAACATATATAAGTATTTTAAAGACTATGTTAGTGAAGATAGCCAAGATACGGTGGCTGACAGTGATAAGATGATAGATGTGTATTATGAAAACTGGTATAAGGATTAAAGGGGATGAATGATGTTGTCATTAAGGTTGAAACATAGAAAAACAAAATATACTCTCTCTAATAAAGGTGTCAGTCTTATTGAAGTTATTGTTGTTATACTGATTCTTGCAATTCTATCAACAGCAGGTATTATAAGTGTCGGTTATATACACAGAGTTAATGCATCTTCATGTGCAGCAAAACTCAATTCGGCACTTGAACAGACGAGAATTAAGACTATGAGTAAGCAGGAAGGCAGGATAAGCCTTGTTATATATACCAAAGATAAGAATTATTACGCAGCTATATGTACAGATAATGCTGGAACTTCAGAATATGATGAAGGTACACTTCTTGGAAGTACTTCCCTTTCACTTAACGTTAAAGCAAGTGACGGAACTGTTACTAAGCTCTCAGATAGTGAGGGTATGGAGTATAGGATTAATTTTGTAAAAGGCAGTGGAGCTTTTAGCTCTGATATAGATGAGATTAGTGTTAAAGGAACTAAGGAAGTTATAATAAAACTTATCAAGGAAACCGGCAGAAGTTACATTATGAAACAGGAGTAGAGAGTTATGAAGAAGAATAGGATTATACAAAAAAATAATGTTAATTCAGATATAGCTTTGGATAATAGAGGTTTTACTCTGGTTGAACTGATTGTCGGTATGCTTATAGCTGCGATAGTTATGCTTGCAGCGGCTTCACTTACAGCAGCAGGTTCTAATCTGTTTGGCAGTGGAAGCGGTGAAGTGAATCTGTCTGTTGAATCCGAGACAGCACTATCTTTTGTATCTGATATTCTTAAGGAATCAAAAGATTATGTATACTACCCGTCAGTTGTAACTGATAGTGGCAGATATAAAGTGCTTACTGTTCTTGTCAGTGATAAAGGTGATAATTATTGTGATATGATTATCTTTAATGAATCAGAGAATCTTTTATGTTTTGAAAAAGATAAGACTACACAGGATGTAGTACTTAAAGATATATCACTAAAGGATATTAAGAATAAATGTGATAATTCAGGACGTAATAACTATCTTGCAATGTATGTTAAGAATTTTGTTGTGACACCAGATAATTACTTAGATGCTAAAGACAGCATTGAGTTACAACTCTATTTTAAAAATGGTAAGTCTGAATATGAGAGCAGTATACTTGTGACGAGCAGAAACAGAAAGTAAAGGAAGGAATATGTAATGAATAGAAAAAATAAGAAAATATTGTGTATAATGCTTGCTTTTCTGTTTGTGGTGGAATCTTTATTAGTAGGCTCAAAATATGGTATTTTTGACATGTTTAGCGTTAATGCAGCAGGAAGTACAGATTATAAGCTGCCAAAGTCTTTGGATTATAATGAATATAGTCTTGGAACAGTTAATAATCCTTTTGTGATTCTTGAGATTACACCTTATGAAGGCTATGCAGAGATTGGATATCTTGTCAAAGGACAGGAGCCTGTATCAATGGAGCAGGTTGTATTAAACGGTGCGATTAATGCAATTGGAAGTGGTGGCTGGGCGATTAATGTCAGCCCATCAAATAGTAAGAAGAAATTCTATGTGGAAGATGAGAGTAATATAACTTCACTTGCCAATCCATCACAATATACAAAGTTAGAGAATAGATATCAATATGGTTATTTTAAGAGAATGGCAGATGGAGATGGAGATTATGTACAGCTTATTACAGCATGTGAAGCTGTTAATATGCCGGGTGGAGCTTATGATTATGTTGATGAGCAACTTAGTGAACTAACAGAAGATAATAAGAATATAGGATACTACATATATGTTGGTGATGGTAATGGAAGTTATGATGTAAGTGATATAACTGATGCAGTATATAGGAAGGTTAAAAAAGGTGAGACAGGTACACTTAACTGGTATGGACTTCCTGAATTCAAAGATGGCAATATTGAAGTATATACTCTTGATGGTTATAATGCAAAGCCATATACCTATGAAGAAGCAAATCATAATAATGCACTAAGCTATGATAAGAAAGTATATACATATATGGAGAAAGCTGTATATGAAGGTTATATCTATGTATATGAGAGCTGTAACAGATTTGCAAAAGATATAATGCGAATAGACGATGATGAAGCTTCAGATTATGTTACTAAAGTTGTTACAGTTACACCTGATGAGCTTAATAAGAATCCAGAACTTATTGACCAATCAGATCTTATATATATTACACCTAAGAGTCATGTAGGAGCACTTAATGGACTTTGGAAGAGTTATGCTAATAAAAAACTTTTTGATGGAACAATTCATGAAGAAAGAGAAGGTTTTGATCATAATGATCTTACTTTTGAAACAGCCAAAAAACTTTTTATAAGAACATGTGTTGAAGAAAAGAGTGCTCTTATATATGATATTGAGACTTATCAAAAGTCATATAATACTAAGAATGTTGCACTTACAAAATATTATGCGAATGGTACTCCTGTAAGCAGTGATGTTGCAAGAGGTGATAATTATTATGGTAATAATATTGTAAAATTGTATATTATGATGCATGTTATGGATCCTGTAACTTTTTATAATAATTATATAAAAACAGGTAAGATTGATGAGAATGGCAATTACATTGAACAGACAGGTGATGCAGCAGCTTATTGGGGAATTCTTACATTCTGTCCATTTGAGATATATGATGATTATGCAGATATGGGGCATGTATATAATTTTGCAGACCTTGGATTTGAGACAAATCTTTATAATAATAACAATAATGATACTGTAAGGAATAATTATTTTACTTTTAATGGTAATACAGCAACGACACAGAATATTGTTAATGGATGGCATATTAATAATCAGGGTTATACTTCGGATGCATTTGATTTCTTTAAGAATAGTGGAGAAGATATAAGATATTCAGGTGATGAGAATCACATGTCACCGGCAGATGCTATATATTATCTTCTTCACAGAGATAAGACTTATGAAGATGAGATTAACAGAGATATGGTTATTCTTGAAATTGAAGCTGGTAACAGATTTAAGTCAGATGCATATTTTAAGACGCTTATAACTAATACACTTCCTGAATTCACAGGTGATATTAAAGTTGTAAGGCAGACTTCTGCTGAGTTTATATGCAGTAATATTGATCTTAATTCTGAGTATGATATGATATTTATTGGAACATATCTTAATGGCAATACAATAGATGGAGAGTATTCGCAATATGCTTACATTCATTCAGGCAGAGGAACATATAAAGTCAGAAAGTCGCTTTGGGATGGTCTTGATGGCAAGAGTGATTGTAAGAATGTTATTAAAAGTGGTAATGACCTGACTGGTGTTAGTGTAAGAAAGCTTGAAGATTATATTAATGGTAAACTTCCTGTTATATTTGCAAAAGGATTCTATTCAGATCCATCTAATCGTATAATTGACAATTATAAGGGTGCAGATAAGACAACTAATATGCGTGTATTCCTTACAACATATAATGATTCGAGAACTTATTGTGAAAAAGGACTTGACAGAAAGAATCTTAGAAGGATTATGACTGAGAAGATGTGTAATATTGATATGCTAAGTGAGCCTAAAGAATATGTTGATAAGACAGCCGCAGTCAATGAAGGTAAAAATATCACTGATGCAGATATATATGTAAATGGTGAAAATATTAACAATAAAGTGCTTGAATACAGATTTACTATTAATAATACTATTGCAGAAGATACATATACACTTAATCTGTATATAGATAGCAATGCTGATGGTAAGTTTGATGCACAGGCAGAGCTTCTTAATTCTGTCTATGTATATGATGAGACACTTTCAAGAAATGTTGATATAAAGGATCTGGCAGCAGGACATACATTTAAGGTTACAAGAAGTGTTGACAAGCTTGTCGGTATACTTCCTTGGAGATTAGAGCTTGTCAATAACTCTAATTCAAGTATCAGGGATTCAAAGATAGGATATTGTGCATTAAAGGCATCAGCTAATACTGAAAAAGAGACTATTAAGATACTTCAGATAGCTCCAGATTCAGATATAATAAGTGTTGCACTTCCTACAGATGAAGAAATAGCAGGCAAGACTAAGATTGAAGATTTTAGGAATAATACAGTTGTCAATGGAAAAGTACTTCCGGATAATCTATCTGATATTACGGGTAAATTCTGGTATTATACTAAAGATCTTGATTGTTTTGATATTCATTTTACAAGACTTACAATTAATGAAGTATCAGATATGATTAAGAATAATCCATATTACTTTAGTGAATTCGATATGCTTATTCTTGGTTTTTGTGATAAATATCCGGAGATTGATGACAGGAATCTCTTACAAGGTGTTGTAGATTTTGCTAATACAGGAAAAGCAGTTCTGTTTGCACATGATGTACTTATGTATAACTGGAATAAAGAAAGGGACAATACCAAAGAGAATCTCAATGCATCATATTTTAGAGAAATGCTTGGTATGGACCGTTATGGTGTAAGGCTTAACAAAGATGAACGTGAAGGTAAAGACAGTGTATATATAGGCAGTGATATAACAACAAGTGAAGATTTGTCAAAGTATATTCAAGGATATACAACAGCTACAATTGACTGTTATGATCAGAATCTGAAACAATATACAAGAAAGACTACAAAAGTTACTAATAATAATACAGGACAGATTACAACATATCCATATAATATTGATAAAGAGTTTGATGTTGCAGAGACACATTCACAATATTTTCAGTTGGATCTTGAGACTGATGATATAACAGTATGGTATTCACTTGGTGGTGATTATTATAATCAGAGCCCTAATGATGGACGTAATAATTACTATATCTACAATATTGGCAACATAACATATACCGGTATGGGACATATGAAGTATTCTAAAAGGACAACGTTTAAACTATCAGATATGGAGATAAAACTATTTGTTAATACTATGATTGCAGCTTATCGTTCTTCTGCTGCACCTGTAGAGATAACAATTACTAATACAGATGCAACAGATAATGGAGAGAATGCTTTCCTCTATGTTGATTATGATGCAACAGAGAGTGAGAATGCAATCGGCAGTGGTATAACAACAGTTGATGGTGTTCAGTATAAGAGAATATACTTCATGCTTCAGGATAAGAGTATTGTGTCTAACAAGACTACAGAAGTAGTATTCCATATGTCTGATGAGAATGGTAATACAGATGTTAGTAAAAATGAAGGATATCAGATATTTAGAACATCAGATAATATACCTGTAGACAATACATCACTTACATCAGGCGTTGAATATTATATTGATGTACCGGTAACACAATTAAATAGCGTGATTATGGAGAAACTTACAATAGAAGCAAAAGTAAGGTTTGGAAAAGCAGGCGAAAATGTGATTTCAAGCAATAAAAATGCCATAATTATGAAGAGAGCTCTTTTTGAACTTGATTAATGAATATAAAATTACTCAAAAAAAATTATTATTTAAGAACAGAATTAATTGACAAATAATTGTTACTAATTTATAATGTCAATGCGGTATGTCCGCTATAATAAAAAGTGAAGAAGGAATGATATGAACTGGCTTAACAAGTTAGAACGCAAGTTTGGAAAATATGCGATTCACAATCTGATGTATTATATAGTAATACTTTATGCAGTTGGTGTATTTGTTAATATCGTTAATCCATATTTTTATAGCCTGCATCTTTCCCTTAACGCAGAGAGAATTCTGCATGGAGAAGTCTGGAGACTTGTCACATTTATGATAAAGCCGCCTGACTCATCACTGATTTTTGTTATATTTGCTTTGTATCTGTATTATATGATAGGTACTAACCTTGAGAGACAATGGGGTGCATTCAGATTCAATATTTATTTCTTTACAGGAATAATAGGAACGATTGCAGCAGCATTTGTATTATATGCAATAACAGGTTACAGTTATGCGTTAGATACTAACTATCTTAATATGTCACTGTTTTTTGCTTTTGCTGCTACTTATCCGGATTATCAGCTCCTGCTGTTTTTCATAATACCGATTAAGATGAAGTATCTTGCAATGCTTGATGGACTGTATTATATAGTAGCATTCTTTACTGGAGGTATTGCAGTAAAAGTAGCAATAGTATTATCACTTGCCAACTTTATAATATACTTCTTTTCAACAAGAAATTACAGAAAGCTTTCACCTTATGAGATGAAGAGAAAGCGTGAATACAGACAACAGGTTAAGGCGCCAAAGAGTATAACAAAACACAAATGTGCCATATGTGGAAGAACAGAAAAAGACGATGACAATCTGGAATTTCGCTTCTGCTCAAAATGTGATGGTAATTATGAGTATTGTAGCGAACATTTGTATACGCATCAGCATATTAAAAAGCAATAATACAAAGGTGTATTATAGTTGTATTTTTGTGAACAATTTATTATGACAAAGATATAGAACGTATTATAATTGCTGTACGTTCTATATTTATGAAAATTTTAACAAAAAAAGCCGTAGAAACGGCAAAATTGGAGGATTTTATGAAGAGAACAAAAATTATTTGTACAATGGGACCTAACACTAATGACAAGAACGTATTAAGAGAACTTGTTAAAAATGGTATGGATATTGCCAGATTTAACTTTTCTCATGGTGATCACGAAGAACAGTTAGGACGTGTTAAAAACGTTCGTGAGATTCGTGAAGAATTAGGTTTACCTATTGCTATGCTTCTTGATACAAAAGGACCAGAGATCAGAACTGGTATTGTCGCAGGAGATAAAAAATTAAACCTTGTTGCTGGTAACAAATATACAATCAAAATGGAACAGTGTGAAGCTACTGAAGAAGTAAACTGTGTATCATATAGCGGACTTGCTGGTGATGTTAAAGCTGGAGATACAATCTTATTTGATGATGGTCTTATCGAATTACACGTTGATGATACAACAGCTACAGAGATTCACTGTACAATCGTTAACGGTGGTGAACTTGGAAGCAAGAAAGGTGTTAACGTACCTAATGTAAGCATTAACCTTCCAGCTATCACAGAAAAAGATAAGAGCGATATCATCTTTGGTATTGAACAGGGATTTGATTTCATCGCTGCTTCTTTCATAAGAAATGCAGAAGGTGTTCGTGAAATCAAAAAGATCTTAAAAGAACATAATGGAGACATCGCAATCATCTCTAAGATTGAGAACGCTGAAGGTATTGCAAATATCGATGAAATCATCGCAGAAAGTGATGGTATCATGGTAGCTCGTGGTGATATGGGTGTTGAGATTCCAGCTGAAGACGTACCACATGTACAGAAGATGATCATTGACAAATGTAATGCTGTATTCAAGCCAGTTATTACAGCTACACAGATGTTAGATTCAATGATCAGAAATCCAAGACCAACAAGAGCAGAAGTAACAGATATTGCTAATGCTATCTATGATGGTACAGACGTAGTTATGCTTTCAGGTGAAACAGCTAATGGTAAATATCCAGTAGAAGCTGTTACAATGATGGCTCATGTATGTGAGACATCAGAACAGTACCTTGATCATCAGAAATATATCGACAGAAACAAAGTTTCAGAGAAAAATAACGTATCTAACACAGTTAGCTACTCAGCAGTTGCTGCAGCTGACAGCTTAAATGCAGAAGCTATCGTAACACCTACAGTGTCAGGCTTTACAGCAAGACTTGTATCAAAATATAAACCATCATCACTTGTTATTGCAACAACACCTGATGAAAAAGTACAGAGAAAAATGCAGATCTTATGGGGTGTAAAACCACTTAAGGCTGATAGAAAAAATTCAACAGATGATATTATTGAGACAGCTGTTGAAACAGCTAAGAATAGCGGACTTGTTAAAGATGGTGATACAGTTGTATTAACAGCAGGACTTCCAGCAGCTAACGAAAAAGCTGGTGAAAGAGGTATCACTAACATGATGAGAGTTCTTAAAATTGACTAATTAATATAATTAATTTTTTGAACGATATAAATATCAGTTATTATATGATACAGTGCCATGTATAGTGGCACTGTATTGTTGCAAAATAACAACAACTGTTCAATATAATATAATGCGTATCTGTTATTAGATATAGCATCCCATGAATTATCAGAGGTGTGTGTAATGTATATAAATGACCTTGAATATATAGGTTGTAATATAAGCTTTAAGCGTGTTATAAAAAGAAAAAGAAAGTACAGGCTCATGGAATGTGAAGTTAATTTTTATGGTAAAGTTATGAAAGGCAAAGCTAAGATGTATAAGTCTGGTGGTGCATATTTTATACCTGACAGAAAAAGAGACGTTATATTCTTAAGTGAAGCATACAACTATTCACTTAAAAAAAAGGATCAGCCACTTTCTAAAAGAGCATTTAAACGTTCAAGCGTAAAGATTGCAGCGAATTTATTTGTTATATTCTTTTTGTACTTTATATCTCAATATGGTGCACTATTATCGATATCATTTAAAAATGGGCATATGTATTATGTAGGATACTATTATATTATACAGATGATGCTTGCGAGTGTTTTTTTAATTATATCATTTAAGATGCGCAAGCTGGTACATTGTTTTTAAATATCCTGGCAGGTTTGCCTGCCGGGTTTTTTTTTCTTATTGAAATGTTTTTATTATCAAAATAAATTTTATATATTTATTTTTTCTTTAAATTGGTATATAATGTTTAAAGAATTCTCTAAAATAATGGGAGGTATTAATTATGAAAGGTAAAATGAATAATCAGTTAGGCGAAATAATTATAGATACTGATGTTATTGCGAATTATGCAGGATCCACTGCAGTTGAGTGTTTTGGAATTGTAGGAATGGCAGCCGTTAATGTAAAAGATGGACTTGTAAAACTCTTAAAAAGAGACAGTCTCACTCATGGTATTAATGTTGTTGTGGATGAGAATAATAAAATCACAGTAGATTTTCATGTTATTGTAGCTTATGGTGTGAGTATTTCAACAGTTGCAGATAATTTAATCAATAATGTTAAATACAAAGTTGAAGAATTTACAGGAATGGAAATTGAGAAAATTAATATTTATGTAGAAGGTGTAAGAGTCATAGATTAAGAATCAGTACTCTTATACAGATTTAAGGAGGAACCAGTTGTGGTAGTTAATACAATAGATGCACAGACTCTTCAGAAGATGTTTCTTGCCGGGGCAGCTAATCTTGAGTCAAAAAAAGAATGGATTAATGATTTGAATGTATTCCCTGTTCCAGATGGTGATACAGGTACTAATATGACATTAACTATTATGTCAGCTGCAGGTGAAGTAAACAACATTACAGAACCTACATTTGCTAATCTTGCAAAAGCAATATCAAGTGGATCTTTAAGAGGAGCAAGAGGTAATTCAGGAGTTATCTTATCTCAGCTTTTCAGAGGCTTCACAAAAGAGATCAAAGAAGTTAATGAGATTAATTCAGAGATTATAGCAAAGAGTTTTGAACGTGCTGTAGAGACAGCTTACAAAGCTGTTATGAAACCAAAAGAAGGAACAATTCTTACTGTAGCAAAAGGTGTAGCTGAGAAAGTTAATGAACTTGCTCAGACAACAGAAGATCTTAATGCTATTTTTGAAGGTGCTATTGAATATGGTGATTATGTACTTTCAAAGACACCAGATATGTTGCCAGTATTAAAACAGGCAGGTGTTGTAGACTCAGGTGGACAGGGCCTTATGACTGTACTAAAAGGATGTTATGATGCATTCCTTGGTAAAGAGATTAAATTCGAAAGTGCTAAGAATGAAGATAATGATACAAAGAAATTAGCTAATGCACAGCAGGCACTTGAGAATGTAGATATTAAGTTTGGATATTGTACAGAATTTATTATTAATCTTGAGAAGGAATTTGACAAAAATGAAGAATTACAACTCAAAGCATTCCTTGAATCAATCGGTGATTCAATTGTTGTTGTTGCAGATGATGAAGTTGTAAAAGTTCATGTGCATACTAATGAACCGGGTGTTGCTATTACTAAAGCTTTAACATATGGTTCTCTTTCTAAGATTAAGATTGATAATATGAGAGAAGAACATGAAGAAAGATTGATGGCTGAATCAACAGATACTACAGAGAGTACATCTGTAAAAGAAGAGAGTGCTAATGAAGAACGTAAAGAGTTTGGATTTATCGCAGTATCTGCCGGTGAAGGCTTAAGCGAGATATTTAAAGGACTTGGTGTTGATTATCTTATCGAAGGTGGTCAGACTATGAATCCAAGTACAGAAGATATGCTTAATGCAATTGATAAAGTTAATGCAGATACAATCTTCATCTTTCCTAATAATAGTAATATCATACTTGCAGCTAACCAGGCAGCAAGTATATGCGAGAACAAAGAGATTATTGTTATTCCTTCTAAGACAATACCACAGGGAATAACAGCTATTATCAACTTTGTATATGATAAATCTGCTAAAGAGAATGAAGAACATATGATAGAAGAGATGCAGCGGGTTAAGACAGGTCAGATCACATATGCAGTAAGAGATACTAATATTGATAATAAAGAGATACATCAAGGCGATATAATGGGTATTGGTGATAAAGCAATCTTAACAGTTGGCCATAATGTAAAAGATACAACAATTGCTCTTATCAATGAGATTGTTGACGATGAGACAGAACTTATAAGTCTCTATTATGGCCAGGATATAACAGAAGAACAGGCTAATGAAGTAGCTTCAGTTATTGAAGAAAAATATCCTTCATGTGATATTGAAGTTCAGTTCGGTGGACAGCCAATATATTATTATGTAGTATCAGCTGAATAATTCAATTAGTAGTAATGCAGATAATTATAAAAGTTATTAACTAAGATAGATATTATACTTAATAATATAAAAAATAGTTTATAATAATTAAAAGAATATAGACTACTAAAGTATGGGAACGGAATTGACGAAAAATAGTTTTGAATTATTAACAAAAAGTCTTGACTTATTCTTCAAAAAGTTATATTCTAAGTGAGTAAGTTATATAATTTTATTGAAGAGGAGCGAACGTAAGATGAAAAATTACAACAAGCCTATAATTAGCGAAAATGAAGAATTATTCTTCGAACCAGTTTTAGCAGCATACAGTAATCCATTTGATCCAACATGCTTTAAGCCATCAGAACCACAGTATGATAGTGGTGATTCAGTACCAGCTGTTGCACTTTGTACATGTCCAACAATATGTGGTATTAAGATATGGAATATTGCATGTCCAAAACATGGTTGGTTCAAATAATTATTAGAGTTATTAGAAGATAAATATTGACAATATACGTTTGAGAAAAAATTCGGTTGCAATTCGGATTGCAGAGAGTCAGTGTCTGGTGTGAACTGATATCTGAAGCAGCCTTTCCACTTTTCGAGTATTGGATGATGAATCCAGGTTTTGTATACCTTATAATACTTAATGAGAGGCAGATTATTCTGCAATCAGGGTGGCAACGCGGAAGACTTTCGTCCCTATTATTATATAGGGAGGGAGTCTTTTTTTGTTATGTGATACTCTTTCTCACAGATGACTGATAATTATAGCATTATTATTAAATATAGATGCTATAATCAAATGACTAGTATATAATTAAAGCTAGTACTAAATAATGCTACTAACTAGAACCAAAGAATACTAGTTGGTAGATAATAAAAGTTAATATCAGTTATCGATGAGATTGATATAAAGAATATAAGAATATTAAATTTATAAGAAAGGATATGTTGTGATATGTCTAATATCACAATAGGAGAAGAATATGTTAGATTTAAAATTTTTAAGAGAAAATCCAGATATTGTAAAGCAGAACATTAAAAACAAATTTCAGGACAGAAAATTACCTTTAGTTGATGAAGTAATTGAACTTGATGCATTAAGCAGAAAGACACAGCAGGAAGCTGATGATCTTCGTGCTAATAGAAAGTCTGTATCAAAGCAGATTGGTATGTTAATGGGACAAGGCAAAAAAGAAGAAGCTGAACAGTTAAAAGAACAGGTTAATAAGGATGCTGAACATCTTGCAGAACTTGAAGAAAAAGAAACTGAACTTCAGGAAAAGATTAAGAAAATCATGATGGTTATTCCTAATATCATAGATCCAAGCGTTCCAATTGGTAAAGATGATAGTGAAAATGTTGAAATAGAAAAATTTGGTGAACCTGTAGTTCCTGATTTTGAGATTCCATATCATACAGAGATTATGGAAAAATTCAATGGTATTGATCTTGATAGTGCAAGAAAAGTTGCAGGAAATGGTTTCTATTACTTAATGGGAGATATTGCAAGATTACATTCTGCAGTTATCTCTTATGCAAGAGATTTCATGATTAACAAAGGCTTTACTTATTGTGTACCTCCTTTTATGATCAGAAGTGATGTTGTTACAGGTGTTATGAGCTTTGATGAGATGGAAGCTATGATGTATAAGATTGAGGGAGAAGATCTCTATCTTATAGGTACAAGTGAACATTCAATGATTGGTAAATTCATTGATACAATCGTTCCAGAAGAATCATTACCACAGACATTAACAAGTTATTCACCATGTTTTAGAAAAGAAAAAGGTGCTCATGGTATTGAAGAGAGAGGTGTATATCGTATTCACCAGTTCGAAAAACAGGAGATGGTTGTTGTATGTAAACCAGAAGAAAGCAAGATGTGGTTTGATAAATTATGGCAGAATACAGTAGAATTATTCCGTTCATTAGATATTCCAGTAAGAACACTTGAATGTTGTTCAGGAGATCTTGCAGATCTTAAAGTTAAATCAATTGACGTTGAAGCATGGTCACCAAGACAGAAGAAATACTTTGAAGTCGGAAGTTGTTCAAATCTTGGAGATGCCCAGGCAAGAAGACTTAAGATTCGTGTAAATGGCAAAGATGGTAAATACTTTGCTCATACATTAAATAATACAGTTGTAGCTCCACCTAGAATGTTAATCGCATTCCTTGAGAACAATCTTAATGCTGATGGTTCAGTAAATATTCCAAAAGCATTACAGCCATACATGGGTGGAATGACAGTAATTAAATAGTAGATAATATCGTTATATATTATAATATCTATCATGATATATAAGAATAATTATCAGTATTATCAGTATTATGAGTATTATGAGCATTATCAGTATTATGATAATGAAGAACTATTCTAATAGATGCTATTAGAGAATAAAAGATAACATATAAAAATGAGCCGTTAAAGATAAGGATTTTATTTTTGACGGCTCATTGTAACAGACAGGGGGAAAGAGTATGGAGTTAAGAGACATCAAGGGTATCGGTGAAAAAACTGAGCAGTTATTTAATAAGGTTGGAGTATATACAAGTGAAGATCTTGTTAACTATTATCCAAGAGCTTATGATACATTTGCTATGCCTGTTACACTTGTTGATGCAGATATGGATGATATAGTATCAATTGATGCAGTAATATGTTCTAATGTAACATTAGAAAAAGTTAGAAATCTTCAGATATTATCAGTATATATCAAAGATGTGAACCATGATACATTGAGACTTACATGGTATAATATGCCATTTTTGAAGAACAAATTAAGAATAGGGATGCGATATATATTTCGTGGACGAATCATATATAAACGTGGTGCAAAAGTAATGGAACAGCCATCAATATATACTCTTGCAGAATATGAATTAAAACTTCATGAGATGCAGCCGGTATATGCACTTACAAAAGGTCTTACTAATAATATGGTATCCAAATCGGTAAAAAAAGTATTTGAAGTTCAAGGAATGTATGAAGATTATCTTCCGGCAGATTTTAGAGAAAAATATAATCTTAGTGAATACAATTTTGCATTAAAGAATATACATTTTCCTTTAAGTACGGATAATGTTATAAAAGCAAGAAAAAGACTTGTATTTGATGAGTTTTTTAGGTTCCTTATGGCTATTAGAAAATTAAGGGAAGTTAAAGAAGTAAGTATTAATGAACATGTGATTTGCAATGACACAAGAACTGATGAATTCATAAAGAATCTGCCATTTGAACTTACGAAAGCTCAGCAAAAAGTATGGGAAGAGATAAAACGTGATATGGTATCTGACAAGACAATGAATAGGCTTATTCAAGGAGATGTAGGTTCTGGTAAGACAATTCTTGCAGTACTTGCATTGTTAAACTGTGCATTAGCCGGAAAACAGAGTGCTATGATGGTGCCGACAGAAGTACTTGCAAAGCAACAATATGATTCGATAGTTAAGATGTTTGCAGATAGTGGACTTGATATAGAGATAGTACTTCTTACAGGTTCAACAAGTAGAAAAGATAAAAAAGCAGCTTATGAATCAATTAGCAGTGGCAAGGCTCAGATTATAATTGGTACACATGCACTCATTCAGGAAAAAGTAGAATATAATGATCTCGCACTTGTAATAACAGATGAACAGCATCGTTTTGGAGTAAACCAGCGTAATACATTTGGTGAAAAAGGTCACAAACCACATGTACTTGTAATGAGTGCAACGCCTATTCCAAGAACACTTGCGATAATAATATATGGTGATCTTGATATATCAATTGTTGACGAACTTCCTGCTAACAGACTGCCGATTAAGAATTGCGTAGTTGATGAGAGCTATATGCCAAGAGCATATCGTTTTATTGAAGATGAGATAAGAGCCGGACATCAGGTATATGTAATATGTCCTATGGTTGAAGAAAGTGAGAATATTGAAGCTAAGAATGTTATCGATTATTCAGAAGAACTGCGAGCCGGACTTGCACCTGGAATAACAATAGAATATCTGCATGGTAAGATGAAGAATGAACAGAAGAACGATATTATGGGACGTTTTGCAAAAAATGAGATAAAAGTACTTGTATCAACAACTGTTATCGAAGTTGGAGTTAATGTTCCTAATGCGACTGTTATTATGATAGAAGATGCCGGAAGATTTGGGCTTGCACAGTTACACCAGTTAAGAGGTCGTGTCGGACGAGGATCGGCACAATCATATTGTATTATGGTAAGCAATTCCAAATCTAAAAAAACAAAAGAGAGACTTAATATACTTGCAAAGTCAAATGATGGTTTTTATATAGCAAGTGAAGATCTAAAGCTTAGAGGACCGGGAGATATATTTGGAATAAGACAAAGTGGTCTGTTGCAATTTGAACTTGGTGATATATATACAGATGCTGAGATATTAAAGGATGCAAAAGAAGCATGTGATATTATTTACAATAATGATCCTGAACTTCAGAATATTAAAAATCAGGGTATTAAAAATATATTAGATAAATATCTTGAAAAAGGTTTTGAAAAATTATGTCTGTAATATCTGTAAAATGTTAAAAAAAGATAAATAATCATTCTGATACTTGACTATGATGAATAAAGCATATAACATAGTGTTATTGAGAGATAGTGCAGCGAGGAGTGTGTATTAATGAACATAAATGAAGAACAAAGAACTGCGGCATATAACGGGATGGTTGAATGGTTAAAAGATGAGCATGAGCTTGGAAAAGAACCATATAGAATTACATTGGCAACAGAATTTGATTTACATAATTTGCACTATTACGTTTTTAAGTATAAAAAGAATGCATTTTCAAAATGGATGCTAGGTGTATGTGGTGGATATGAAGAGAATGAGCTTACGAATTGTGGACATGTATTTAGCGATATGGAAGAATACAAAGACAAGACTGCTGTTGCAGATGCTACTGCAATTGTAGAGAAGATTCGCAAGTATTACATGGATCTTGCCAGAAAAGATTGTTGTAAAGTCGTTGAGAATGAGAATACGAATACTGACAGTAAGAAGAAAGGAATATTTGCCGGTTTTGTATTATTAGATACATGTGAGATGGATGTTTCAAGATTTAAGAACTCCTTTGAAAAAGATTGGGAGTATGAATTCACTGATTTTGATATTAAGAATGAGACTTTATCTTTTACATATAACAAATGTCTTGTTATGGCGTCTATGGTATCTGTTCCGGTTCCTAATGGAGAAGCTGTTAAGAATGCAGAGACAAGTATCATGTGGAAAGAAGCAGTAGATGTTACCAAAACTCATGTAGCACATATTATACTTACAGTTGTTGCGAATGATAAGAATATGGATGCTAAAGATGTAGCAATTATATTTGTAAAAGCAGCATCAAGTCTTTTAAAACTTAAAAATGCAATAGGATTTAATTATTGTGGAACAGTATTTGAACCACATTTTTATATCAATGCTGCTGAGATTATAAAAGATGGTGATATTCCATTATTAAACCTGGTATATTTTGGAATATATCGTACAAGAGCCGGAATTAATGGTTATACTTTTGGACTTAAATATTTTGATAAAAAAGAGATAGAAGTAATAGGAACAGAGAAAACGCCAAATGAACTTAATGAATTTTTGTATGATATAGCATATTATGTAATTGAGAATGATATCACTCTTAATCCTGGTGAGACGATAGGTTTTACCGCAGAACAGAAGTTCGCAATAACACTGTCAAAAGGTATTTCACTTGAAGAAAATACACTTAAGATAGGAATGTAATCTTTAAGAGATTTAAAAAAGTAACAATAAAAATTTGAAGATTTAAAAGTGACAGTAAAAATATTTAGAAAAGAGACACTTAAAATCATTAAAAATGCTTAGAAAAGATAAAATTATTTAAAATCACAAGAAAAAGGGGAGTTTATAAAGACTCCCCTTAATTTTGTGGCTGTTATTTATCAGCCATCTCCTGTTTCTGACGTTCAATCATTTTCTTAACCATATAACCGCCGACACTTCCGTTCTGTTTAGAAGTAAGGTCACCATTGTAACCTGCCTTTAAAGGAACTCCAAGCTCCTCAGCAACTTCCATCTTAAATCTGTCTAATGCTTCTCTAGCTTCGGGTACAGAATTGTTTGATGAACTGTTTGATGAATTATTACTCATAATTAACGCCTCACTTTCTGCAGATTATAATCTGCAATGATTGTTTTTTGATAGAAACAAGCTGTAACTTTGTGTTACAATGTTATTATGTGATATATAATTGAAAATAAACTGGCAATATAAGGTTAAAAAGTGTTTTTTTTCTAATAATGTGGCTAATGTGCTTGCGATATTGATGACTAGAGGATATAATAAAACAGTTACTAAAAAGGAAAGTTAGTCATCATCCTTTGAAACCACGAATGGAGGGACTTGTTGTGGAGATATACATTATAAGACATGGTGAGACATATTGGAATGCTAAGAAGAGAATACAGGGATTTAGCGATATAGAACTTAATAATAATGGAATAGAACTTGCTAAGCATACTGGAGAGAGATTAGCAGATACAGAGTTTGACTATGTATATTCGAGTCCATTGAAAAGAGCACATAAAACTGCTGAACTTGTAACACAGAATAGATATGAGATTATTGATGATGACAGATTAAAAGAGATCTGTCTTGGTGATTATGAAGGCAGAGTAATGAGCGAGATCGGAGAAGAATTTAAAAAATTCTTTGATGCACCTGAAGAATTTGTGCCTGTTAATGGAGAAAGATTTGAAGAAGTCATATTACGTACAAAAGATTTTTTTGATAAAGTTATAATACCACTTGAAGGTAAAGCAGACAGAGTACTGATAGCATCACATGCTGCAGCAATCAAATGTATGTTATCATGGATAAAAAAAGTTGATGTTAAAGATCTGTGGTGTGGACCATTTATTAAGAATTGTGCTATAAGCATAGTAGAACTAAAAAATGGTCAATTACAGCTAAAAGAAGAAGGAATTATTTTATAAGCTAGAGTGTAAAACCCACTACCTTTAGGTGATGGGGAGTTCACAAATCATGGTAAATATATCGGTTTATAGATACTAATCGGAGGTTAGGAATGAGAGTAATAGCTGGTAAAGCAAGAAGACTTAATTTGAAGACAATAGAAGGACTTGAGACAAGACCTACAACTGACAGACTTAAAGAAACATTATTCAATATGATTCAGAATGAAGTTATAGGAGCTAATTTTCTTGATCTGTTTAGTGGAAGTGGAGCAATCGGAATTGAAGCATTGAGCAGAGGAGCTAAGAATGCATGGTTCGTTGAGAATAATAAGAAGTGTACAGAATGTATAAGAGAGAATCTTAGATTCACTAAACTTGCAGATGATGCAGTTGTTATGGAATGTGATGTACTTACAGCACTTAATCGTCTTGAAGGCAAAGTAGATTCATTTGATATTATATTTATGGATCCACCATATTCACATGAGCATGAGAAGACTGTATTAAGTCATCTTATATCAAAAAGTTATGTTACAGAAGATACATTAATAATAGTTGAAGCAGAACTTCATACAGAATTTGATTATCTTGCCGATATGGGATATGAGATTGTCAAGAATAAAGAATATAAGACCAATAAACATGTGTTTATTAAAAAAATACGCTAATTGGAGGATATTATGAGAATTGGAGTTTATCCGGGAAGTTTTGATCCGGTAACTTTGGGGCATTTAGATATTATAGAAAGATCATCAAAGATTGTTGATAAGTTAATTGTAGGTGTTTTGAACAATAATTCAAAAACACCGTTGTTTTCTGCGACTGAACGTGTTAATATGTTAAAAGAAGTGACGTCACATATTCCTAATGTGGAAGTGCAGGCTTTTAGTGGGTTACTTGTTGATTTTGCAAAAAAGAATGATGCATGCATCGTTGTGAGAGGTTTACGTGCCATAACAGATTTTGAGTATGAACTTCAAATGTCACAGACAAACAGAATAATATCACCAGATATAGATACAATCTTTTTTACAACCAATTTAAAGTATGCTTACCTTAGTTCAAGCACAGTAAAAGAAGTTGCAAAATTCGGTGGAGATATAAGTAAGTTTCTCCCTGAAAAAGTAATTTCGCATATGCAGGAAAAATTTAAAGAACAATAAAAGTGACATCAGATTAACAATAAGAAGAGGAGAGGTAGTATGAGCAAAATAGAACAGATTATTTCTGAGATAGAGGAATATATAGATAATTGCAAACCACAGCCTTTATCTAATACAAAGATTATTGTAAACAGGGACGAAATTACAGAACTACTTACAGAATTAAGAATGAAGACACCTGAGGAGATTAAGAGATATCAGGCAATAGTAAAGAATAAAGATGCTATTATCGAACAGGCTCATGAAGAAGCAAGAAAAGTAGTTGATGAAGCGAAAGTATATACTGAACAGCTCGTTAACGAACATGAGATTATGCAACAGGCGTATGCACAGGCTAATGCTATTGTTATGCAGGCACAGGAAGAAGCAAGAAATATGATTAATGCAGCATATGAAGATGCTGAGAATATAAGACTTGGAGCAATAGACTATACAGATGAATTGTTAGGTACAATGCAAAGTATGTTAGAGAATACAATAGAGACAACCAAGATCAAATATGACAGTCTCATCGCTTCTCTTTCAAAAGATCTAGAAGTTGTTGTTAATAATAGAAAAGAACTTCATCCAGAACCAGTACAGGAAGAGAAAGCTGAAGAACCAAAAGAAGAGCCAAAAGACGAGAATGAATATGACGAAGAGTCAGGAATGATAGAAGAATAACAGATACATAATGTAATTTAGAGCTGATCCTAGAGAGTATATAATACTTTTAGGATCAGCTTTTTATATATTTTCTGATTATATATTCATACAAGACAGATATATATAATATATATAACTCCACCAATTATAGACTCACATAATTTGGAAAGCAGATAATGAAGGCTGCTAATACCAGCTTTTTTGCTTACACCTAATACCTGCATATTAATACATATTCCACTAAAGCATATAGACATGACAATAATGAGGTTGCAGATAATCGGAATGTTAATAACACTATATGTATAATTAATTCCATTTGTTATCTCAACGATACATAGAATCAATGCTTTGATTGCTGGAGTTTTGAAAGATAATCTGATAATATATTCTGTCAGTACAGAACACATTATTATATATCCACCTACTCTAAGGATGATCTGAAAACTTGATGTTATTGCATCATCAATCAGGCTTATCAGATTTACTTTATCTTTTACCTTATCTTTTATATTATCCTTGATATTAAAATCAGAATAATCAATCTGTGAATATGAGTCAGGACATTTGATGTGATAGATTTTTTTATATATAGGCAGTAATATGATACGAGGAGCATATACAGATATTATAATTGCTAATATATTGTATATATTGCCTTTTTGTGCAGTAAGGACATATCCTGACAAAAACATAGGACTTATAAAACTTGAAATAATACATAAGAATTCACATTCATGTTGTTTTATAATTCCACTATCATACATATTAACAGCACATACTGCACCCGATGGATAACCACATATAATGCCGGGAATTACAATAGATGCATAATAAGGATTAAGATGCAATATCTTTTGAAAAAAAAGACCGAATATATGCCTGAATAATATAAAGCCGCCAAGTCGGTCCAAAAGATTTATTATAGTTATAAAAGGCAAAAGTGTTGGAACTATGTTATTAAACCATAATAGCAAACCGGTTCTTGCACCTGCGATTGATATAAGAGGTGAGGAGGCAAAAGCTGTAAGTGTAAGCAGGCATATAACAGAGAATATGTCTGTTTTATTAGTTGTATGTAGCATATTGTATCCATATAAGTTTGATTATTATTAATATATGCAAAGATATATATATAAGAACTATGTTTTGTGCTATAATATCACTGATTGATTTTTTGTAAAGATTATGGCAAAATAGTAGATAAAGGTTTTGATGCAAGGATTTTTAAGAATAAGTTAACATAACTTTATTAAAATATTGTAGCAAAATAGATAAGAAACGAGGTAATTAAAATGGAATATAAATTAAGTAATTTAAAACCTGAAAAAGTATTTAGATATTTTGAAGAGATAACAGCAATCCCACATGGTTCAAGAGATACTAAGAGAATTAGTGATTATTGCGTTAATTTTGCTAAAGAACGTGGATTAAGATATATTCAGGATGCTGCTAATAATGTTATTATATTCAAAGATGGAACAAAAGGATATGAACAAAGCGATGCTGTAATACTTCAAGGACATCTTGATATGGTATGTGAGAAGACTTCTGATTCAGAACATAACTTTGATACAGATTCATTAACTCTTATTGTTGACGGTGATAATCTTACAGCAGATAGAACAACATTAGGTGGTGACGATGGAATAGCTGTTGCTTATGCACTTGCAATACTTGACAGTGATGATATTGAACATGCTCCACTTGAAGTTATATTTACAGTTGATGAAGAGATAGGAATGCTTGGCGCTGACAGTATTGATCTTAGCATGTTAAAAGGCAAGTATATGCTTAATATGGATTCTGATGAAGAAGGCATTATTCTTGCAAGTTGTGCAGGAGGACTTACATCAACAGTTGAACTTGATGCAAAATATGCTAAAAAAACAGGTCTAAAAGTAGATATTGCAATAACAGGACTTCTTGGTGGACATTCAGGTGCCGAGATTAATAAAGGACGTGCTAATGCAAATTGTCTGTTAGGAAGACTTCTGTTCAATATAATTGAAGAGATAGATGCCAATATCATAAGTCTATATGGTGGTTCAAAAGACAATGCGATTCCAAGAGAAAGTGGAGTATCACTTGTAATTGATTCAAGTGATTATGATGTTTTAAGCACAGCATGTGATGAACTTCAAAAAGCACTTTCTGTAGAATATGGTGTTACAGATAAAAATATAAAGATAACTCTTACAAGAGATACAGAGGGTGAATATAATGCTCTTGTTGGAACAAGCCAGTTAAAACTAATCTTTTTATTAGTTAATCTTCCTAATGGAATAATGTCAATGAGCCCTGATATTGAAGGACTTGTTGAGACATCACTTAATCTTGGAATTTTATCACTTGATGAACATAAAGCAGTTATGGGATTTGCAATAAGAAGTTCTGTTAATTCAGCCAAGATAGCACTTAAGAACAGAGTACGATTTATGGCAGAATTCGTAGGTGCTTCTTACCATGAAAGTGGTGATTATCCAGAATGGGCATATAAGAGAGAATCCAGATTAAGAGATGTATGTAATGATGTATTCAAAAAACAGTATGGACATGATGTCAAGATAGAGGCAATACATGCAGGACTTGAATGTGGAATTATCGCCGGCAAAGTAAAAGATCTTGATATTGTCTCTTTTGGACCGGATATGAAAGATATTCATACACCAAATGAGACACTTAGCATATCATCTGTTGAAAGAGTATGGAACTTTGTTATACAAGTATTAAAAGAACTTAAATAACTAAAATAATATTCTCAGGGAGGTATTTTGCATGGAAATACAATTATGGAGAGAAATACTTACACCTTATGATCTTGCAGTAGATGAATTAGTTGTTAAATTTTCACACATGATTAAAGAATACAGACAAAAAGGGATGTATTCTCCAATTGAGCAGGTTACCGGAAGAGTAAAGACAATCTCTAGTATTCTTGAAAAAGTTCAAAAGAAGAACATTTCAATGGACGAGATTACAACAAAGATAGAAGATATTGCGGGAATAAGAATAATATGTCAATTTGTTGAAGATATATACAAAGTTGTTGATATAATTCGTAACCGCAGTGATATGACAATAAAAAGTGAAAAAGATTATGTAAAGAATCAAAAGGACAGTGGATATAGAAGTTATCATCTGATTATATACTACAATGTTGAGACAAGTCAGGGATGTAAGAAGATACAGGCTGAGATACAGATTAGAACACTTGCTATGAATTTTTGGGCTACTATTGAACATTCATTACAGTACAAGTACCGATATAATATGCCTGATTCGATAAAAGAACGCCTTATGGCTTCTTCAGAAGCCATTGTTATTCTTGATAAAGAGATGTCATCTGTAAGAGATGATATTATGGATGCACAGAATTCTTTTAATGATAAAGCTAATGTTGTTGCAGATATTCTTAATAATATCCAGAACCTGTATAAGGTTGCTAATAAAAGAGAGATTGTTAAGATTCAGGATGAATTCTATAGCATATATAAAGAAAATGATTTGGAACAGTTAAAAAAATTTAATAAACAATTAGATATAATAGCCGAGGGATATAGAGCTCAGGGCTTGTAAGGAGAACAGGAAAAGAATGAATTTACCAAAGCAGTTTACTGATAGTATGAAAGTACTTCTAAAAGATGAGTACGAAGATTATATAAAAAGTTTTGAAGAACCAAGAATATACGGACTTAGAGTTAATACATCTAAGATAAGCGTAGAAGATTTTTTGAAGATTAGTCCTTTTAAGTTAAGACAGATACCATGGATTGAGAATGGCTTTTTTTATTCAGAAGATGACAGGCCTGCTAAACATCCATATTATTTTGCAGGATTATATTATCTTCAGGAACCAAGTGCGATGACACCGGCTAATCTTTTGCCTGTAACACCGGGAGAGAGAGTTCTTGATCTGTGTGCTGCACCTGGTGGAAAGAGTACAGAACTTGCAGCAAAACTTGCAGGAGAAGGATTACTTGTATCTAACGATATAAGTGCTACAAGAGCTAAAGCATTACTTAAAAATCTTGAATTATTCGGGATATCTAATATGGCAGTTGTATGTGAGATGCCACAGAAACTTGCAGAATATTTCCCAGAATATTTTGACAAGATCTTAATAGATGCGCCATGTTCAGGTGAAGGAATGTTTAGAAAAGATAACAAACTTATAAAAGCATGGCTCAGTAATGGTCCTGAATTCTATAGCAATCTTCAAAAGACTATCGTTACAGAAGCAGTTAAGATGTTAAAACCAGGTGGACTTATGATATATTCAACATGTACATTTTCAATGTGTGAAGATGAACAACAGATACAATATATTCTTGATCAATGTCCGGAGATGTCAGTTGTTCCACTTGAGAAAAAAGAAGGCTTTTGTGATGGAATGTATGAACTTGCAGGTACATCAAAAGAGACAAAAGGCTGCGTAAGACTGTTCCCTCACAAGATAGAAGGCGAAGGTCATTTTGTAGCATTACTTAAAAAAGATGGAGAATTAAAAGAGGATCTTAATGGTAAAAGACTTGAGTCTAATGTAAAAAAAGTGCCTGAAGAGATAACTGAATTCTTAAAACATATATATAGAGACTATAATATGGATGAACTTCAGATATTTGATACAAGAGCATATATCGTACCAAAAGAACTTGGTTCATTAAAAGGACTCAAATATCTTAGAACAGGACTATTGCTAGGTGAGATTAAGAAAAACAGATTTGAGCCAAGTCAGGCACTTGCAATGTCACTTAAGATGAACGAGTTTGATTCGGTTATCGATCTTAATGTAGACGATGCAAGAGTTATAAAATATCTTAAAGGTGAGACAATTGATGTAGATGATATACAGACAGCAAGAGACAGTGGCTGGCAGTTAGTATGTGTAGATGGATGTCCACTAGGCTTTGGTAAACTTGTCAATGGAACACTTAAGAATAAATATCTATCCGGATGGAGATGGCAGTAATATGATAAGACTTGACAAATATCTGTGCGAGATGAGCGTTGGAAGTCGCAGCCAGGTAAAAGAGTATATCAAAAAAGGTCGTGTAAAAGTTGATAATGAAGTTGTAAAAAGTGCAGATGTTAAGATTGATGAGAATAGTGCAATAATAACATTTGATGATAAAGTGGTTGGATATACAAAAGTAGAATATTATATGCTTAATAAACCAGCCGGTGTAGTATCTGCAACAACTGATAACAGATATCGAACTGTAATTGATATAATAGATGATAAGAAGAGAAAAGATCTTTTCCCGGTTGGGAGACTTGATATAGATACGGAAGGACTTCTTGTAATAACTAATGATGGAGATATGGCACATAGGCTTTTATCGCCTAAAAAGCATGTATCAAAAGTATATTATGCACGAATAAATGGTCCTGTTACAGACAGACATATAGAATTATTTAAAGAAGGACTTATACTAAAAGATGGCACAAAAGCATTGCCTGGTAATCTTAAGATTATTAACTCTGCTGATGAGTCCGAGATAGAACTTGAGATATTTGAAGGTAAGTTTCATCAAGTTAAGAAGATGTTCGAAGCGATAGATCTTAAAGTGCTCTATCTAAAGAGAATATCAATGGGCAAGTTAAAACTCGATAATACTCTTGAGATTGGAAGTTATAGAAAACTCACTGATGAAGAAGTCAAACTTCTTAATGAAAGATAATGATTGCACAAAATAAAAGAAAAGGAAAAGAATAACTAATGTTAAAAGATATTAAAGCAGTAATATTTGATATGGATGGAACATTAATAGATTCAATGTGGATGTGGAGAGATATAGATATAGAATATCTTGGAAAACATAATATTGAACTTCCAGAGAAACTTCAAAAAGAAATTGAAGGAATGAGCTTTACAGAGACAGCAAATTATTTTAAAGAGAATTTTAACCTTAAAGAGTCGATAGATGAGATTAAAGAGACTTGGAATAATATGGCGAGATATAAATATGAGCATGAAGTAGGTTTAAAGTATGGAGTAAAAGATTTTCTCTCATATCTTAAAGATAATGGAATAAAACTTGGTATTGCAACAAGCAATTCAAGAGAACTTGTTAATGCTGTATCACTTGGTACAGGACTTAATAACTATTTTGATGAAATTGTAACAGCATGTGAAGTTAATAGAGGAAAGCCTGCACCTGATATATATCTTAAAGTTGCAGATGAACTTAATGTAGAGCCACAGGAATGTCTTGTATTCGAAGATGTGCCAATGGGAATTCTTGCAGGTAAGAATGCAGGTATGCAAGTATGTGCAGTATATGATGATTATTCAAAAGATGTTGACAGCGAGAAGAAGGAACTTGCCGATTATTACATTAATAATTATAATGATATATTAAGTGGAAAGTATGAGGTACTTAATGATTAAAGATTTTTTACCAATATCAAAAGAAGATATGAAAAAGAGAGGCTGGGAACAGTTAGATTTCGTCTATGTAATAGGTGATGCTTATATAGATCATCCATCATTTGGACCTGCAATAATAAGTAGAACACTTGAAGCACATGGATATAAAGTAGGAATAATATCACAGCCAGATTGGAAAGATAAAGAAAGCATTACAATTCTTGGTGAACCAAGGCTTGGATTCTTAGTATCTTCAGGTAATATGGATTCAATGGTTAATCATTATACTGTTTCTAAAAAAAGAAGAAAGATGGATTCATTTACACCAGGTGGCATTATCGGAAAAAGACCTGATTATGCTACAACAGTATATTGTAATCTTATACGTCAGGTATATAAGAAGAATCCTATAATTATTGGTGGAATTGAAGCGAGTCTTAGACGACTTGGACATTATGATTATTGGTCAGATAAAGTAAAACATTCGATTCTTATCGATTCAGGTGCAGATATTATATCATATGGAATGGGTGAACATTCAATAGTTGAGATAGCAGATGCACTTAATTCAGGGCTTGCTGTATCGGATATTACATTTATAGCAGGAACTGCATATAAGGCAAAGACACTTGATAATCTATATGATTATATTATGCTTCCGTCTTTTGATGAGATAGCTTCAAGCAAAGAAACTTATGCCAAAAGTTTTTATACACAGTATATTAATACAGATCCATTTTCGGCAAAAGTACTTGTTGAAAAATACAAAGAAAAATTATATGTAGTACAAAATCCACCATCTAAGCCACTTACTCAGATGGAGATGGATGATACGTATGCGTATGAATATATGAGAGATTACCATCCATCATATAAAGAAGCAGGAGGAGTACCTGCTATTGAAGAGATAAAATTCTCACTTACAAGTAACAGAGGATGCTTTGGAGGATGTAGTTTTTGTGCATTAACATTTCATCAAGGAAGAATAATACAGGTTAGAAGTCACCAATCTATAATAGATGAAGCTAAGCTTATGACTGAAGATAAAGATTTTAAAGGCTATATACATGATGTTGGTGGACCAACAGCCAATTTTAGACATACATCATGTGAGAAACAGCTTACAAAAGGTGTATGCATTGGTAAGCAATGTCTATTCCCAGAACCATGTAAGAATCTTACAGTTGACCATAAAGATTATGTTGTGCTTCTTCGTGAGCTTAGAAAAATACCAAAAGTTAAAAAAGTATTTATTCGTTCTGGTATAAGATTTGATTATATGTGTGCTGACAAAGATGATACTTTTTTAAAAGAACTATGTAAGAATCATATAAGTGGTCAGTTAAGAGTTGCACCTGAACATATAAGTGATTCTGTATTAAAACTTATGGGCAAACCTAAGAATGAAGTATATGAACGATTCAGGAAAAAATTTGAAAAAGTAAATCTTGATGAAGGAAAGAAGCAATATATTGTTCCATATCTTATGTCTTCACATCCGGGTTCAACAATGAAAGAAGCTGTTGAGCTTGCAGAATATGTAAGAGATCTTGGATATATGCCAGAACAGGTGCAGGATTTTTATCCGACACCATCAACAATATCAACATGTATGTATTATACAGGTCTTGATCCAAGAACAATGGAGAAAGTATATGTTCCTGTTAATCCACATGAGAAAGCAATGCAAAGAGCACTTATTCAATATAGAAATCCTGAAAATTATGATCTTGTAAAAGAAGCACTTATAATTGCAGGAAGAACAGATCTTATTGGATTTGGTGATGAATGTCTTATACCACCAAGAAAGATGGCATATACTAAATATAAAAATTCAGATACTAAACGTACTGATATTGTAAGACGTGATACCTCTAATAGCCATGCGGACAATGTTAAGCATAATTCAGGAAAAAATGCAAAGAATCATACAGTTAAAGATTCAAATAAGCATACAAAAAATGTAAAAGACAGTAATACTAGAAAAAATGCAAAAGATAGTAATGTTGCAAAATATTCTACAAACAAGAATAATAAAGACAGAAAATATTCAGAAGATAAAAGCAGGAATAGAACTGATAATAAAGACAAAAATAAAACAAAAAGAAGGTAGTGAGTATGAAAATAGCTTTAGTTACAGGTGCATCATCAGGAATGGGAAGAGAATTTGTAAAACAGATATCTCAAAAATATCCAAAATTGGATGAAATATGGGTAATAGCAAGAAGAATAGACAGACTTTCAGAATTACAAAAAGAAGTAAAGACTCCACTTAAGATAATAGGACTTGATCTTACAAAAGATGAGAGTCTTAATGAATTCGAATCAATTCTTGCTGAATACAAACCTGATGTAAAGATACTTGTCAATTCAGCAGGATATGGAAAGATAGGCAACGTGGAAGAACTTGCATATGAAGATGTAACAGGAATGATAGATTTGAATTGCAAAGCACTTACAGCAGTAACATATCTGGTATTACCATATATATCAAACAGAAGTCGAATCATTCAGCTTGCATCATCTGCAGCTTTTATGCCACAGCCGGGATTTGCAATCTATGCTGCGACCAAATCATATGTGCTTAGTTTTTCAAAAGCACTTGGATACGAATTAAAAAAGAGAAACATTACAGTAACATCAGTATGTCCGGGACCTGTTAAAACAGAATTCTTCGATATAGCTGAAACAGAACATAGTATTCCTTTTTATAAAAAAGTGGTAATGGCTGATCCTAAAAAAGTTGTTGCACATGCAATAAAAGAAGCTGCATTTGGTAAAGAAGTATCCGTATATGGAAAACTTATGCAGGCTTTCAAAACATCTTCTAAGTTCCTGCCACAAAAGATGGTATGCAATATTATAAGTAAAGGAAGATAATATATGCCACAAAAAGGAGAATATGGATATCTTAATGCGAGAATGAAGAAGCAGGCAGGGCTTTCGATATTTGGACTTGCAATAATAATTGCGACAATTGTTGTAGGATATTTAAGATATCATACAAGAGCCAATATTTTTACAATAGCAGCCGCTCTTGTAGCAATACCAACAGCAAAAGTTCTGGTAGGTTTTATAATATGTATTAAGAATAAATCACCAGAGAGAACACAATATGACCGATTAAAAGAAATAGCAAAAACACCATATATTCTTAGCGATCTTCTCTTAACATCAAGAGAGAATATGATGCCTTTTGAATTTGCAATAATAAGTGCCAATAATCTGTGTCTGTATACAACTAATAAAAAGATGGACAAGAGAAAAGCAGAGAATTATATAAGAGATTATATAAAAGCAGAAGTTAAGAATATCAATGTAAAAGTTGTTGATGATTATAATGCAATAATTAAAGCAGCTGCAAGAATGGTTGTAAAAGAAAAGGGTAATTATGATACAGAGGAAACCATTAAAAATACTCTTTTGATCTTACAATATTAAGCAGTTAATTGAATATGAACAGGCAATTGTTAATGTAAATATCTTTACAGACAATTGCTAATGTATATGTTCTTACAGAAGTGAGAATCTATTAGTATGCCAATATAGTATGCCAATGGATTCTCACAATGTGATCATAATAATATATAGTTATCAGATGAAAAAGGGAGGAAACTTATGAGACAGTTAATTATCTCAGAAAATGATGCAGGACAGCGTCTTGACAAATATCTTGCTAAATATCTTAATGCTGCACCAAAAAGTTTTTTTTATAAAATGATGCGTAAAAAAAATATAGTACTTAATGGAAAAAAATGTGATGGCAGTGAAAAAATCAAAAAAAATGATGAAGTAAAATTATTCTTATCAGATGAGACAATTGATAATTTTAGAACTAAAAAAAATAATATATCAATATCAAAAATTCCTGTAACAAAGCTTGATATAGCTTATGAAGATAAAGATATACTTATTATAAATAAACCATCAGGAATGCTTACACAAAAAGCATCACCAACAGATATATCTCTTAATGAGTATATAATAGGTTATCTGATTAATTCAAAAGCATTAAGTGAACATGAACTTTTAACATTCAGACCTTCAGTATGCAATCGTCTTGATCGTAATACAAGCGGGCTTGTAACTGCAGGCAAGACTCTAAAGGGACTTCAATATCTGTCAGGAGTATTAAAAGACAGAAGTGTTAAAAAATATTATCTGTGTATGGTAAAAGGACG
This sequence comes from Falcatimonas sp. MSJ-15, assembly GCF_018918265.1. Taxonomy (GTDB): domain Bacteria; phylum Bacillota; class Clostridia; order Lachnospirales; family Lachnospiraceae; genus Falcatimonas. The sequence continues at coordinate 120,258 of NZ_JAHLQC010000008.1, read as the reverse complement.
GATAGATAAAAAAATGAAAATAACAGGTTATCTTGGTAAGAACGAAAAAACCAATAAAGTTACTATATACAAAGAAGAGAAAAAAGACTCATCCTACATAGAAACAGAATATGAACCACTTGTATGTACAGATAATATAACACTTTTAAAAGTACATCTGATCACAGGACGTTCACATCAGATTCGTGCGCATCTTGCATCAGTAGGACATCCGCTTATTGGTGATTATAAATATGGTAACAGTAGCATTAATGATTATTATAGAAAAAAATATAATATAAAAGATCAGATGCTTCATTCATACGAGATGATATTTAGTAATGACAATAAAGAATTTGCTTATCTTGCAGACAAAATAATAAAAGCAGATATTCCGGAAACTTTTAAAAAAGTTGCAAGGGGAGAAAATATACAACTTGATATACTAAATGTTAAATAATAATACAGATTAATAAATTGAGAATTGAATCGATAAATTAATAATTGAATCAATAAATTGAGAGCCGAATCAATAAGTTAATAATTGAATCAATAAATTGAGAGCCGAATCAATAAGTTAATAATTGAATCAATAAATTAAGAGCCAAAATCAATAAAGTGATAATTGGCTCAATGAATTCACATTAAAACAGTAGAATAATAATTAACAATAGATTGATAATTAAAATAATAGCTTAGTTTTTACTAAGCAAAGACCTGGGAGTGATAATATGGCAACATGGAGTTCGAGAGGACTTAGAGGTAGTGGTCTTGAAGAACTGATTAATAAGAGTAATGAAAAATATCGAGAAAATCATCTGGGGCTGGTGCAAAAAATTCCAACCCCGATAACTCCGATAAAAATTGATAAAGAGTCAAGACATATAACACTTGCATATTTTGAACAAAAGAGTACAGTAGATTATGTTGGTGTTATTCAGGGAGTACCAGTGTGCTTTGATGCAAAAGAATGTGTCACTGACACTTTTTCAATGCAAAATATACATGAACATCAGATTAATTTTATGAGAGAATTTGAAGAACAGGGCGGAATTGCTTTTATAATACTTCAGTTCACAAAGCGTAATGAGATATACTATATACCATTAGAATCTTTAAATAAATTCTATGAGCGTGCTAAAAATGGCGGTCGAAAAAGTTTTACCTACGAAGAAATTGATAAAAATTACATAATAACAACAAAATCAGGAGTTCTTGTACACTATCTGCCTGCTTTAAAGAGAGATTTGGAGAACCGCTAAGACGGTTTTCCAAAAAAATCTTTATAATGATTGACAAATATAGGTGATCCATTGTATAATCAATAAAGTTGATTTAGTGTAGTAGCATTTTACCATATTAAAGCAGATGAGGAGGATTACATTGAAGAAAAGTTTATTACATACACCAGAAGGTGTAAGAGATATATATAATGCAGAATGTTCCAAGAAAAAGGTTATTGTTGACAGAATGAGAAGTGTTATAGACCTATATGGTTATAACGGAATCGAGACACCAACATTTGAATTTTTTGATATATTTGACAGTGAAAAAGGTTCTGTTGAGACAAAAGAATTATTCAAATTCTTTGACAGAGATGGTAATATTCTTGTATTAAGACCTGATATGACACCATCGATAGCAAGATGTGCTGTTAAATATTATACAGAAGAAGATATGCCATTACGTTTATCTTATATTGGTAATACATTTATTAATAATCTTAATTATCAGGGACGATTAAAAGAGACAACGCAGATAGGAGCTGAACTTATAGGTGATGATTCTGTAGCTGCAGATGCTGAGATAATCGCAATTGTAATTAATATTATGCTAAAAAGCGGAATTAGTGAGTTTCAGGTTGACATAGGACAGGTTGATTACTTCAAAGGACTTATAGCAGAAGCAGAACTTGATAGCACAACAGCTGAGAATCTTAGAAAGTTAATTCAGGAAAAGAACTACTTTGGCGTTGAAGAATTATTAGATTCAAGCAATTGCAATGATTCAGTCAAGAATGTATTTTTAAGACTTCCACAATTATTTGGTTCTTATGAGATACTTGATGAAGCAAGAGCACTTGCAGGTAATGAGATAAGCCGTAATGCAGTTGAGAGACTTATTGAACTTAGCAGATGTCTTGATGAATATGGTCTTTTAAAATACATTTCATTTGATTTTGGTATGTTAAGCCGTTATGAATATTATACAGGAATTATATTTAATGCATATACCTATGGAACAGGTGATTCTATCATAAAAGGCGGACGATATGACAAACTTTTAGCACAGTTTGGAACGGATGTTGCGTCAGTTGGATTTGCAGTAACAGTAGACCAGATGTTAGTAGCAATGTCAAGACAGAAGATTAATATTGATACGGATGATAATATAAAAGCAATTGTATATTCAAAAAAATATGAAAAAACAGCTATAAAACTTGCTACGAATATGCGTAATAATGGTCAAAAAGTAAGATTTATGCAGCTTGATGCAAAAAGAGATCTTACATACTATATAAAATATTGCAAGAATTGTAAGATAGCAGAGCTTATAGAAGTAAAATCTGATAATCAGGTTAATATTACTGACATTAATACAGCAAATGCGATATTAAAAAATATAGATGAGCTGGAGGGGAAATAAGATGAAGTATATTACAATAGCACTTGCAAAAGGTCGTCTTGCCAAGAAGACTTTAGCTATGTTCGAACAGATTGGAATAACATGCGAAGAGATGAAAGATGAGACATCAAGAAAACTTATATTTGTAAATGAAGAGCTTGGACTTAGATTCTTCCTTGCAAAAGCAAATGATGTTCCAACTTATGTAGAATATGGTGCCGCAGATATAGGAATTGTTGGTAAAGATACAATTCTTGAAGAAGGAAGAAAGCTATATGAAGTTCTTGATCTTGGAATTGGTAAATGTAAGATGTGCGTATGTGGACCTGAATCTTCAAGAGAATTGTTGCAGCATCATGAATTAATCAGAGTTGCAACTAAATATCCTAATATAGCAAAAGACTATTTTTATAATGTTAAACATCAGACAGTAGAGATTATCAAACTGAACGGTTCAATAGAATTAGCTCCAATAGTAGGATTATCAGAAGTAATAGTTGATATAGTTGAGACAGGAGCAACACTTAGAGAGAATGGTCTTACTGTACTTGAAGAGATAGTACCATTATCAGCAAGAATGGTTGTTAATCAGGTAAGTATGAAGATGGAAAGCGATAGAATTGGGAAAATAATTGAAGATATTAGAAAGTATCTGGCAGGAGGCAAATAATGAAGATATTAAAATTAGATAATAACAGTAAAAAGAATCTATTAGAAGATCTATTAAAAAGAAGTCCTAACAACTACGGACAGTATGCCGGCGTTGTTGATGAAGTGCTTAATAATGTTAAAAATAATGGTGATAAAGCATTATTTGAATATACTAAGAAGTTCGATAAAGCTACAATAACATCAGAGAATATAAGAGTTACACAAGAAGAGATTGAAGAAGCATATACTCTTGTCGATGAGAATCTTGTAAGAGTAATAAGAAAAGCACTTGTTAATATTAAGGAATATCATGAGAAGCAGAAACAGTATAGCTGGTTTGATTCAAAACCTGATGGTACAATTCTAGGTCAGAAAGTCACACCTATCGAAAGAGCCGGTGTCTATGTTCCGGGTGGAAAGGCAGTCTATCCTTCAAGCGTTCTTATGAATGTTATTCCTGCTAAAGTAGCTGGTGTATCACAGATAGTTATGACAACACCTCCAAACAGCGAAGGAAAAGTCAATCCTAATACACTTGTAGCTGCTAATGAAGCAGGTGTTGATGTTATATATAAAGCAGGTGGAGCACAGGCAATAGCTGCACTCGCTTATGGGACAGAATCAATTAAAAAAGTAGATAAAATAGTCGGACCTGGCAATATCTATGTAGCACTTGCCAAAAAAGCAGTATATGGACATGTAAGTATTGATTCAATCGCAGGTCCAAGTGAGATTCTTGTAATAGCAGATGAAACAGCCAATCCAAGATATGTTGCTGCAGATCTGTTATCTCAGGCAGAACATGACGAGCTTGCAAGTGCAATCCTTGTAACAACAAGCAGTGACCTTGCAAAAAAAGTTAACGAAGAAGTAGAAGGTTTCTTAAAAGTACTTGACAGAAGAGAGATAATCCAAAAATCACTTGATAATTATGGATATATACTTCTTGCAGATACAATTGATGATGCAGTTGATATTGCTAATGATATTGCTTCAGAACATCTTGAGATAGTTACAAAAGATCCATTCAATACAATGACTAAGATTAAGAATGCAGGAGCAATATTCCTTGGTGAATACAGTTCAGAACCACTTGGAGATTATTTTGCAGGACCTAACCATATTCTCCCAACTAATGGAACAGCCAAATTTTTCTCTGCATTATCAGTAGATGATTTTGTTAAAAAATCAAGTATAATCTCATATTCAAGAGAAGCACTAGAAGATATTCATACAGATATTGAACAGTTTGCAAAAGCTGAAAAACTTACTGCACATGCTAATTCAATAAGTGTAAGATTTGAAGATGCTAAATAAATTTTAATAAGAATAAGTAATTGCCTAATTATACGAATTGCAGATTAATAAAACTAATGAATAATTAAAATAAAGTGTAATGAAGATAGAACAGACAATAAATAATTGTAGTAAAGATGAATCAGACAAAGAATTATTGTAGTAAAGAGTTAAGAAAAATAATTAGGCAATTACTAATAACAATAAAGGAAGTGAGAATATGGCAAGATTAGCTGATATAAGCAGAAAAACAGGTGAAACCGATATCACCGTAAAATTTAATCTCGATGGAAGTGGAAAGACAGACATAGATACAGGAATAGGCTTTTTTGATCATATGTTAAATAGCTTTGCAAGACATGGTCTTTTTGATCTTGAAGTTAAGGCAAAAGGAGATCTGTATGTAGATTGTCATCATACAATAGAAGATGTTGGAATTGTACTTGGCAAAGCAATAAAAAAAGCAGTCGGCGATAAAAAAGCAATAAAAAGATATGGTTCTGTTATACTTCCAATGGATGATGCACTTATTATATGTGCAATAGATTTATCCGGAAGACCATATTTTAACTATGATGTTACTCTTACAGCAGACAGAGTCGGCACATTTGATACAGAGATGGTAAGAGAATTCTTCTATGCAATATCATATGCGGCTGAGATGAATCTTCACATTAAGATGCTGTCGGGAATTAATAATCATCATATAATAGAAGGAATATTCAAAGCATTCGCAAAATCACTTGATGAAGCGACAATAACAGATAATAGAATAACAGACGTGTTATCAACCAAAGGAAGTCTGTAGACTTAGAATAAATAAAACTGAAAGGCATAGGTGATAATAACATGAAACTTTATCCTGCAATTGATATAAAAAATGGACAATGTGTAAGACTAAGACAAGGAAAATTTGACGATGTAATAATATATTCCAACAACCCTGTTGATATTGCAAAAGAATGGGAAGCATGTGGAGCATCATTTATTCATCTTGTTGATCTTGATGGAGCATTATGTGGACATGCAGTTAATGCAGAAGTTATAAGAAAGATTGCATCTACAGTAAATATTCCGGTAGAAGTAGGTGGAGGAATAAGAAATATCAAAGATATTGAAGATGTTTTTGCACTTGGTGTATCAAGAGTTATTATAGGAACTAAAGCAGTTGAGAATCCTAATTTTATAAAAGAAGCAGTAGACAAATTTGGTGCAGATAAGATTGTTGCCGGCGTAGATGCAAAAGATGGACTAGTTGCAATACATGGCTGGGAAAAAGTAAGCAATATAAAAGCTGTTGATCTGTGTATGGAGATGAAAAAATTAGGAATAAAGACAATTATCTATACAGATATATCAAAAGATGGAATGTTATCAGGACCAAATGTATATCAGACAAAACTTCTCTCAGATCAGACAGGTCTTGATATTATTGCATCTGGCGGTGTATCAGGATTAAAAGATCTTGAACTTGTAGACGAAGCTGGTATACATGGAGCAATAATTGGTAAAGCACTCTACGAGAATAAAATTGATCTAAGACAGGCAGTAGCGATGTTTGAACGATAATAACATATAATTATGTAATTATATTGCCATAAATGTCTAAGTATGAGAAGAATATGTGGAGGAAAGATATGGATAAAAAATTAATTTCAAAAATATACATTAATGATAATAAGGCATATAGTGATAGTGCACTTACAAAGCTGCTTACAGATGATGTAGTCAATCTATGTATTGAATTATGTGGAATTGGTGCAGACGGAATATATATTAATGATGTGTCAGATGATGATTATTCACATGACAGCAATATTCTTCTTATTAAAAAAATATGTTCCAATTGTGCATCTGATGTATATGTAAGTGGTACTATTAAGAAGTTTGAAGATATTAAAAAGTATCTATATGCTGGTGCAAAAAGTGTACTTGTAAAAGAAGATGAAGTTAAGAATAGTAAAGCTGTACAGGAAGGAATAGACAGATTCGGCAAGAAAAAAGTCGGAATAATATTTGACGGCGACAAAGGTATTAAGACAGACGATATGTTTACTATATGTGAATGTGATTCTGCACAGATTACAGACTATTTAAAACAGGATTTGATTTCAGGCGTAGTTTGTGATATCTTTAATCTTGAGTTTGATTATAATGGATTCAAGGATAAGCTATCAAAAGATGGTATAAATACAAGCATAATAAAGAGTAGTATAAACTTTTCTGAATTTAAGACAGATGAGAATGGACTTATTCCGGTTATAGTAACTGATTTTAAAAGTGATGAAGTTCTTATGTTAGCATATATGAATGAAGAAGCATTTAATCTCACAGTTACAACAGGACGAATGACATATTATAGCAGAAGCAGACAAGAGATATGGGTAAAAGGTCTTACATCCGGACATTATCAATATGTAAAATCAATAGATATTGATTGCGACAAAGATACACTTTTAGCAAAAGTACACCAGATAGGCGCAGCATGTCATACCGGTAATAGAAGCTGTTTTTATACTAATCTGTTTAAAAAAGAATATACAGAGACTAATCCACTTAAAGTATTTACAAGTGAGATGAATACTATTCTTGACAGAAAAGCTCATCCAAAAGAAGGATCCTATACTAATTATCTCTTTGATAAAGGAATAGATAAGATACTTAAAAAAGTTGGAGAAGAAGCGACAGAGATAGTAATAGCAGCTAAAAATCCCGAGCCGGAAGAGATCAAATATGAGATTGCTGACTTTTTATACCATGTTATGGTTCTTATGGCAGAAAAAGGAGTTACATGGGAAGATATCACAGATGAATTGTCAAAGAGATAAAATATAATATTTTATGGTGATTTGATGAATGGAAAATTAATAATAACAGAATTATATGATAAAAAAATGAGTGCATATTTTGAAGAAGGTAAAGTGAAAGAATTAAAATTTCATGATAAATCAATTCTTGGCAATATATACATAGGAAGAGTTCAAAATGTTGTTGGGAATATTGATGCCGCTTTTATTGAGATACAAAAAGGTCTTATATGCTATTATTCAATGAAAGAAAATAAGCATCCCATTTTTTTAAACAAAAAGAATAATAATAAAGTTAATATCGGTGATCTTATGTTAGTTCAGGTATCTAAAGATGATATAAAGACTAAAGCACCAACAGTTACCTGCGAGATTAATCTGGCAGGTAAATATGCTGTACTTACATATGGAAAAAGTCATATCGGAATATCTAATAAGATCAAGAATGAACATTGGAAAAAGATATTCAGGAATTTGTGTGAACCATTTATAATAGATAATATAGGCTATATAATAAGAACTAATGCCGGAAGTGTACCAGCTGAGATTGTAGTCGAAGAGATACAAAAACTTAAAGAGCAATTTGATGCAATAATGAAGAAAGCAGAATATCTTAGTGCTTTTAGTTGTATATATACAGAAGGAGAGAGTTATATAGCCGCTATCAGAGATATGTATGCTAATTTATCTTATGAGATAATAACAGACAAAGAAGACATATATAATAATATAAAAGAGTATCTTACAGACAAAGAGCCAGATAGATTAGATACATTAAGAATGTACGATGATAAGATGCTTCCGCTTATAAAACTTTATAGTCTTGAAAAATGTGTTACAGATGCACTTAGAAAAAATGTATGGCTTAAATCCGGTGCTTATCTTGTTATTGAACCAACAGAAGCACTTACTGTGATTGATGTTAATACTGGTAAATATTCCGGTAAAAAAAATAGCAGTGAAACTTATCTTAAGATTAATATTGAAGCTGCAAAAGAAGCATGTGCGCAGATACGACTACGCAATATTTCAGGAATAATAATTATTGACTTTATAGATATGGAAAGTGAATCAGACCGACATAAGCTTATGGATGAACTAAAACTACTTGCCGGCAAAGATCCTGTAAAGACAACAGTTGTAGATATGACATCACTTAATCTTGTAGAGATGACCAGAAAAAAAGTAAGAAAACCATTATATGAACAGATATCACTTCCTAAATCAGATAATTAAGCGATTGAATAATTAGGTGATTGAATAATTAGGTGATTGAATAATTCAGGAATTGAGTAATTAAGCAATTGAATAATTAGGTGATTGAATAATTCAGTAATTGAATAATTAAGTAATTGAATAATTAAGCGACTGAGTGATTGAGCGATTGAATAATTAGGTGATTCAGAAATTAAGTAATTGGCAGAAAAATATTAATAAAATAATATTTTTCTGCCAAAATGCTTTTTCGCCTTGACATATTACAGCCATAAAGTTTATACTAACGTCAATTAATTAATTAATTAATGCAGAGTTGAGTCTATATTAATTCAAGGGTTTATTCTATATCTGAATTAATGTTAATTCGGGTTTGTATTCTATATTTGGATTAATGTTAATTTAGGTTGATATTCTATATTTGGATTAATGTTAATTTAGGTTGATATTCTATATTTGGATTAATGTTAATTTAGGTTGATATTCTATATTTGGATTAGTATTAATTTAGGTTGATATTCTATATTTGGATTAATATTAATTCAAGTTAATATTACAATTTGGATTTGATATTAAGTAATTGGGAAACTACATTTATTAGTTAATATTTTATTTATTGTAGAAGTTATATTATTAAGTTTTATAATAGAAGTTATTTTGATTTTGAGTTTTTCAGTTACTTTAGAATAGAGAGGAGATATATATGAGCGATAAGATAATAGATAAAAGCTGCATGGAATTTGTACAGGTTCTGTCAAGTAAAGCACCGGTTCCCGGTGGTGGAGGAGCAAGTGCACTAGTTGGAGCAATTGGAATAGCACTTGGTAATATGGTAGGAAATCTTACTGTTGGAAAGAAGCGATATGCAGACGTTGAAGAAGATATTATTGAACTTATGCGACATTCAGATGAATTACAGGCTCGTTTTCTAGAACTTGTAGAAAAAGATGCAAAAGCTTTTGAACCTTTATCAAAAGCCTATGGAATGCCTAAAGAGACCAAAGAACAGCAGGCAGAAAAAGAAAAAGTAATGGAACAGGCACTTATAGAAGCAAGTAAAGTCCCATACGAGATAATGGAAGCATGTAAAGAAGCTGTAGATCTTATAGATGCCTATGCCGAAAAAGGTAGTAAAATAGCAATCTCAGATGCAGGAGTAGCAGCAAGTTGTATAAGAGCAGCACTTAATGGAGCGGCACTTAATATTTTTATCAATACAAAGCTTATGAAAGATACAGAGTATGCCAAAGATATGAATGAGCGAACAGAACTTTTACTTGAAGAATATACTAAAAAAGCTGATTATATATATAAAAAAGTTATAGATAAAATAAGACAATAAATAATAATTGACAGGAGTGATTAGATTATATGGCAAAGCTTTTACTAGGTAAAGAAGTTAATCAAAGATTAAACGAAGAGATAAAGAAAAAAGTAGATTTATTAAAAGAAAAAGGTATAGAGCCAACTCTTGCAATAGTAAGAATTGGTAATAATGAGAGTGACTTAGCATACGAACGTGGTGCAACAAACAGATGTGAAAAATTAGGCGTAAATGTTGAAAAACATCTAATACCTGAGACAGCAACCCAAGAAGAAGTGATAAAAGTTATTGATACACTTAATAAAGATAAAAAAGTTAATGGTGTATTGCTATTTAGACCACTTCCAAGACAGTTTGATGCATATAAGATAGAGAATATGCTTGCACCTGAAAAAGACGTTGACTGTATGACTGAAGGCTCAATCGGAGCTGTATTCACAGGACATGATATAGGATATCCACCTTGTACACCTCATGCATGTATGGAGATTCTTGATTATTATGGAATCGACTGCACAGGCAAAAAGGCAGTTGTTATAGGTCGTTCACTTGTAGTTGGCAAACCTGCCGCAATGATGCTTATGAAAAAGAATGCAACTGTTACAATATGTCATACAAAAACAGCTGATATGGCAAAAGAAGCAAGAGAAGCAGATATTCTTATTGTTGCAGCCGGCCACAGCGGCACTGTTACTAAGGAATATGTAAGAGAAGGACAGATAGTTCTTGATGTCGGAATCAATGTTAATGAAGAAGGCAAATTATGTGGAGATGTAGTATTTGACGAAGTTGAAAATATTGTCGATGCAATAACACCTGTTCCTGGTGGAGTTGGCAGTGTTACAACTTCTGTACTTGTAAAACATGTAGTTGATGCTGCAGCCAGACAGAATAATCTCGCATAAAACAACGAAAATTAAAAAAGAAAATTAAAAAAATATAAAAAAGTGTCATGCACTTAAAAAGATGTTGACAAAATACTTTTTTGTATGTATTATAGATTTATGTGCCGCTCAGTGAGGTTTCAAAGTGCCTTATAGGACACCGAAGCTGGCGAGTAATTATTATAGGAGGTGCCATATGTACGCAATTATTGCAACAGGTGGTAAACAGTACAAAGTATCTGAAGGCGATGTAATCAGAGTTGAAAAGCTTGGTGTAGAAGCTGGACAGACTTATACATTTGACCAGGTTCTTTTTGTTAATGACAAAGAAGCAGTTGTTGGTAATCCAACAGTAGCTGGTGCTACAGTATCTGCAACAGTTTTATCAGAAGGTAGAGCTAAGAAAGTTGTTGTTTACAAATATAAGAGAAAAACTGGATATCACAAGAAAAACGGTCACAGACAGCAGTACACAGAAGTTAAGATTGACAAAATCAATGCTTAATCTGATATAACTGGATATGATTAAAATTGTGATATATGAAGATTCCGATAAGAATTGTATAGGATTTAATATGGCAGGTCATGCAGGCTATGCAGAAGAAGGCGAAGATATCGTCTGTGCTGCAGTTTCATCGATCGCATTGAATACTATTAATTCAATAGAGACTTTTACGGAAGATAAGTTTGAATATACTGTTAATGAGAATGATGCAGTTATCAATTATATTCTTAAAGGTGCAAAGAGTAGTGAATCTTTATTATTATTAAAGTCTTTTGTATTAGGCCTTAATGGTCTTTACGAAAACTACAGTGAATTTATTAAAATTGCATTCAAGGAGGTGTAGACCATGTTAAATATGAACATTCAGTTTTTTGCTCATAAAAAAGGTGTTGGTTCTACTAAGAACGGTAGAGATTCAGAATCTAAGAGATTAGGTGCAAAAAGAGCAGACGGACAGTTCGTTTTAGCTGGCAATATTCTTTATAGACAGCGTGGAACTAAAGTTCACCCAGGTAACAACGTAGGCCGTGGTGGTGATGATACATTATTTGCATTAGTAGATGGTGTAGTTAAGTTCGAAAGAAAAGGTAAGGATAAAAAACAGGTTTCTGTTTATCCAGTAGCTTCTAACGAATAATTAATTTTGGCTTCAGATCTTTTGATTTGAAGCCATTTTTTACGTATGATACTGATTTACACAAGAACAGATACGAAGTATAATAATTGATGTAATATAAGAATAATAAGAACGAGATATTAATATATAATAAGATAATAAAGAAGGTGAAACAATGTTTGCAGATAGAGCAAGAGTATTTATAAAATCAGGCAAAGGCGGAGATGGACATGTAAGTTTCAGACGTGAACTCTTTGTAGCTGCAGGTGGCCCAGATGGTGGAGATGGTGGTCGTGGCGGCGATGTAATCTTTGTTGTTGATAAAGGACTTAATACACTTACAGATTTTAGACATGTAAGGAAATATTGTGCTGAAGATGGTGAAGAAGGCGGAAAGCGTCGCTGCCATGGTAAAGATGGAGAAGATCTCATAGTAAAAGTTCCGGAAGGAACAGTTATATATGATGACGAATCAGGAAAAGTAATTGCTGATATGTCAGGAGAGAATTCAAGACAGGTTATTCTCTCAGGCGGTCGTGGTGGTAAAGGTAATATGAACTTTGCAACACCAACTATGCAGGTCCCAAAATATGCACAGCCTGGACAGCCATCAAAAGAATTATGGATTCGTCTTGAACTTAAAGTAATTGCTGATGTAGGTCTTGTTGGATTCCCAAATGTTGGAAAATCAACATTTCTATCAAGAGTTACTAATGCAAAGCCAAAGATTGCTAATTATCATTTTACAACTCTTAATCCAAATCTTGGAGTAGTAGATCTTGATGGTTCTAATGGTTTTGTAATAGCAGATATCCCTGGACTTATAGAAGGTGCATCAGAAGGAATAGGACTTGGACATGAATTCCTTCGTCATATTGAGAGAACAAGAGTAATCATTCATATGGTAGATGCAGCATCAACTGAAGGAAGAGATCCTATTGAAGATATCAATACAATTAATAGTGAATTAGAAGCTTATAATCCAGAACTTCTTAAAAAGCCACAGATTATTGCTGCTAATAAAATAGATGTATTATATTCAGAAGATGAAGATCCAGTTGAAAAACTCAGGCAGGAATTTGAACCAAAAGGGATAAAAGTATATGCAATATCAGCTGTAAGTGGTAAAGGCGTAAAAGAACTTTTATATGCTGTTAATGAACTTCTGTCAACAATAGAAGTAGAACCGATTGTATTTGAATCAGAATATAATCCTGATGAATATATGGATAATCCTAATGAACCATATACAGTATCTAACCCTGAAAGTGGTATATTTGTAGTTGAAGGACCTAGAATTGACAGAATGTTGGGCTACACTAACCTTGATTCAGAAAAAGGTTTCAGTTTCTTCCAAAAATTCCTTAAAGAAAGTGGAATTATTGACGAACTTGAAGCACTCGGAATTGAAGAAGGCGATGTAGTTAAGATGTCATATCTTGAATTTAATTATTATAGATAATATAGATAGACAATATGTTTAAATAGACAATACGTTTAATAGATAGTATGTTTAATAAACAATACGTTTAATAAGTAATACGTTTAGTAGGCAATATATAGTAACGTATTAATAGAAGGAGATAAAAATGACAAGTAAACAAAGAGCATATTTAAAGAGCCTTGCTATGGTTATGGACCCAATTTTCCAGATTGGAAAATCAAGCCTTACACCAGAAGTAACAGAGGCTATTAATGAAGCACTTGAAAAAAGAGAATTAATTAAAGTTAATGTTCTTAAGAATTGTGCAGATGATCCTAATGAACTTGCACAGATAGTTGCAGAGAGAACACATTCTCAGGTAGTTCAGGTAATTGGCAAGAAGATCGTGCTTTATAAAGAAGCTAAGGATAAAGATAAAAGAAAAATAGTACTTCCATAGTAGGAGAATATTATGAAGAGTAAGAGAAGAATTGGTATAATGGGTGGTACTTTTAATCCCATTCATATAGGACATTTAATATTAGCACAAAAAGCATATGAAGAGTATGAATTAGATGAAATTATATTCATCACATCGGGAGATCCTCCACATAAGCAGGTTGGTCATATATCAGCTACAATGCGTGGCGATATGACACGACTTGCAGTAGAAGATAATCCTATATTTCAATATTCGGATATGGAGATTAAGAGAGAAGGTTACTCATATACCTATCTTACACTTCTCGAACTTAGAGAGATATATGCAGATGCCGAATTATATTTTTTACTTGGTGCAGATTCACTTTTCTATCTTGAAAAATGGAAAAGACCAGATATAATTATGCAGAATGCAGTTATTTTGGCAGCAAACAGAAATACAAATAATGAACAGTTGTATAATAAAATTGATGAATTAAAAAAAGATTATGACGCAGACATAAGAATCATTGATATGCCTAACATTGATATAAGTTCATCATCCATAAGACATATGGTGAATATTGGCAGATCAGTAAAATATTATGTACCTGATTCAGTCATAGATTATATAAAAGAAAATAATTTGTATTTGGATGGAGAATAAGCAATGGAATATGATATTGATAAGATTAAGCAGTCATTAAGACGAAAACTTGATAATTACAGATATGAACATACTATAGGTGTTGCATATACTGCAACATCACTTGCAATGCGTTATGGTGAGGATATAAAAAAAGCTGAAGTTGCAGGTCTTCTTCATGACTGTGCAAAGTGTATACCGGATGATAAAAAGCTTGCGAAATGTATAAAGCATAAGATCAACATAACAGACATAGAAAAAGAGCGCCCATATCTATTACATTCCAAACTGGGAGCGTTTTATGCAATGAAAAAGTATGATGTATATGATAAAGATATAATTAATTCTATTTTAAATCATACGACAGGCTGCCCAAATATGACACTTTTAGAGAAGATAGTATTTGTAGCTGATTATATTGAACCAGGAAGAAATAAAGCTAAGAATCTTGATGAGCTAAGAAAGATAGCATTTGAAGATCTTGATATGGCTGTATATATAATATTAAGAGATACACTTGATTATCTTAGCAAAAAAACAGGCAATATTGATGATATGACACAGAAAGCATATGAGTATTATAGCAATCTTATAGCAAATAGAGATGACAACTGTAATCAAAAAGATGATTCATGTAATAAAGAGGATTCGTGTGAAAAAGAGGATTCTTGCAATAAGGATGATTCTTGTAAAAAAGAGAGTTCTTGCAATATAGATGATTCATGTAATAAAAATAATTCTTGCAATATAGAAAGTAAAGAATAATTACAGATACTAATAAAGAGATAGTTTAGATTAATTAATGTAACTAAATAGAAAATGGAGGTCCGAAGTAATGAATAATTCAAAAGAGATGGCTCGTTTAGCATTACTTACATTGGAAGATAAAAAAGGTGAAGATATTCAGGTAATAGATATATCTGAGATATCTGTACTTGCAGATTATTTTGTAATTGCAAGTGGTTCTAATGTAAGTCAGGTACAGGCTATGGTTGACAGTGTACAGGAAGAATTATATAAAGCAGGCTATGAATGTAAACAGGTAGAAGGTTATAAGAGTAAAAACTGGATACTTCTTGATTTTGGTGATATTATAGTTCATGTATTCTTAAGAGAAGACAGACTATTCTATGATCTTGAGAGAATCTGGAAAGATGGTAAATTCATAGATCCTGAAGAATTAAAAGCTGAGAAATAATCTATAGAATAAATAAAACATTGGATAATAGCTTTAATTGTTGCGTTGGTATGATTGATACTTAAATATAAAATATGAATATAGAATATGAGTAGAAACTATATAGATTCTATATAATCGTTAAATGCTATTATATAAAAAAGGCAAAAAACAATATCGTTTGTATGATATTGTTTTTTGCCTTTTAAGCTATTAATTAGACACTAGAACTTATTTTTACAATCTTAGAATAAATTTATTAGAATAGAATCGCTCTATTTATGTATGTAAAGTTAAACTTATTATCTGAACAGCTCTTTTGTGACTAATAAGCATAACCTATTATTTGAATAATCTGAATACACCGATTACAGTTCCAAGAATCTCTACATCTTTAACAATAATAGGATCTAATAGATCATTCTCTGGCTGTAGACGAATATGATCATTCTCTTTATAGAATCTCTTAACAGTTGCTTCATTATCAATCATAGCAACAACAATCTCACCATCTTGAGCAGTTGCCTGCTGTTTAACAAGAACTTTATCTCCATCAAGAATTCCTGCATTAATCATACTCTCACCCTTTACATTGAGCATATATACATTCTCTGGTGGCAGACAATCGGCTGGAACAGGAAAATATTCTGAGATATTCTGTTCTGCAAGAATTGGAGTTCCTGCTGCAACACTTCCGACAATAGGTACATTACGAACCGGATGTCTCTCAAGGTTAAAACTCTCGTCAAGAATCTCAATAGCACGAGGCTTAGTAGGATCTCTTCTTATATGTCCAAGTCTCTCTAATGTCTCTAAATGTGCATGTACTGAAGATGTTGATTTTAAATTAACTGCATCACATATTTCTCTGACTGCAGGTGGATATCCCTTTCTTAATATTTCAGCCTTGATAAAGTCAAGGATCTCTTGCTGCTTTTTACTCATTGTAGTTCTGCGCATAAAATTTTCCTCCTGTAAACTGGATTACATTATAATTAATTATGAATATAGTAGTCTTAATCATATAACAAACATATATTAACAATCTGTTTTATAATAGCATATTATTACAAATATTGCAAACCAATGTTCTGATTTTTGAAAAATATATTGACAAACATATGTTCAAGTAATATAATCAAAACAGAACAAAAGATAGAACATGTATTCAAGAAAACCTGTTCTAAAAATACTATACAATATGAGCACAGTTTTGTCAATGATTTTAATTGATATAAGTTATATCGCAAAACATATTATGAAACATAGTATATATAAAGCTGCTTTATATATAAAACAATCTGATATATATAACGATTTGCCATATATATTATTGTCATATATATATTAGCTTGCTATATGACTAAGATTACTATATTCATAATTAAGTATGTTGACATTAGAAACTGTTTACAGCTTTATAAACAAACAAAAGAAAGGATGAGCTATGTATGAGAATAGTAGAAAGTAATATTAATAAGAAAATTAAATCTAAGGTGAGATCAAAAGAGATGATCTTGGTTGCAATAATAATGGGAATATTCTTGTTTATAC
The DNA here is from genome assembly GCF_018918265.1 of Falcatimonas sp. MSJ-15. Lineage (GTDB taxonomy): Bacteria > Bacillota > Clostridia > Lachnospirales > Lachnospiraceae > Falcatimonas. Next base: position 103,136 of record NZ_JAHLQC010000008.1, on the reverse strand, counting down.
TATTCACAGGATTTGCATATAGTGGGCGAAGGAATGATTATACATATAGTAACAACATAAGATATAGCAGCATACGAATCGAAGAAGGTGATACTTTGTCTGATATAGCAACCAGATATATGCCGGATGGAGTAAGTGAAGAAGATTACATTAATAACTTAATGAGTCTTAACTGTCTAACTAATTATAAGCTTAATACCGGCAGATATCTGATTATATATTATTATACATATTAGAAATATCTAGTAATGCGTAGTATATTTAGTAGTGCCTTGCTATATACGTGAACATTAAAAGTTGACGATACCATCTATCGTTCAGTTCTTTTACGTTCCGGGAATCCTTCAAGATTACCATTAATTATAGCACTGAATATACGATTTTTAGCTCCTGGAGATTCATGGTTAATCTCTTTAATCAGATTAGATGCATATTCTCTTTTAGTAAAACCATCTGCAGGACAGAGATTTTTAACAACAGGCAGGTTGTATTTATTCTTAAAACCGATAATATCAGCTTCGTTTATATATAAGAGTGGTCTAATTAGAGTAAGATTACTTTTTTCAAGATGAGTAACCGGTGAAAAAGTATGTATTCTGCCTTCATATATGAGTGACATCATAAGACTTTCTACAAGATCATCTTTGTGATGAGCATAGGCTATCTTATTACATCCTAATTCGATTGCTTGGTTATTGAATGCACCTTTACGCATTTTAGCACATAACGAACATGGATTACTTTCTTTTCGTGCATTGAATACGATCTCATATATCTGCGTATTAACTATTGTATAGTTAACGCCAAGTTCTTTGCAAAGATTGGCTATTTGTGTAAAGTCCATTCCATCGATGCCAGTAGATACAGTTACTGCTTCTATGTCAAAGTGTTTTGGATAAAATCGACGCAGATTACTAAGAGCATACAAAAGTGCAAGGCTATCCTTACCGCCTGATATGCCTATAGCAATCTTATCTCCATCGTCAATCATACTATATTCTTCAATAGCCTTCCTGGTAAGACTTAATAATTGTTGTAGTTTCATAAACAAAAATCCTTTCATATATTCCCTTAATTGATATTGCTGATAATATGCATTATAGCAGATGTCTGCGTGAATAGGTAATAAAAAATGAAAATGTATAATAAGCAACACTATAGAACTATATACATAACAATTTTATAAAAATAATTAACAAAAAATTAAAAAGATATTAAAAATAGTACTTAAGTACTATTGCATTGAAGCTGTTAATTAATTATCATACAAATATGGTAAACATACTATTAAGTCAAAGATGACGCTTAGATTATTTTAATGAGATTCACTATTTTGATATTATATGATGATGAATTTTGTTGGAATTAAGATAGGTTTCATCTAATTTTTTACTCATAAACTTTATTTAGTTAATGTGGCGTAAATATGAAACAGTAATACATTAACACTATTGCATTGAAAAAACAGCTAGTAATAACGTTTCGCATTAGTATGTGTAACGTTCCCGCATTAGTATATGCATAAAGTTTCAGTATAAAAATTAAAATTTGGATAGTGAATATGTTTACTATTAATAGAGGCAGATAGTATGATAGTCTGCCTAATCAAAATATGGGAGGAATGTAATATGAAAAAGAAAACGGTTTCTTTATTTGTAGCAGCTACACTTGTAGCCGGCAACATAGCTACACCGGTATATGGCGCTACACCTACAGCAGATAATGGCCTTTTGACTAAATTAGACGAAGCACTTTCTGCTGGTGACGTAATCACAGTTGATGGAATTGCTGGTGAGAATACAACAGCAGACAAAGAAGTACTTACAAAAGAAGATGTAGAAAGTGAACAGAAATTTGCAGATGATCAGGTTGTAAACATTATTGTTGAACTTGATGATGATTCACTTTTACAAAAATATGTAGACGAAGGTGCTTCAGTAGATTTTGAAGAATACTATGCAGAAGATAAGAGTAAAGAAGTATTAGATGAACTTGCAGCAAAAAGAGATGAAGTTAAAGAAAAACTCGATAAAGAAGTAAGTGATTATGATGTAATCTGTGATTATGATACAGTTATCAATGGATTTGCTATATCAGTAGAATATGGCAATCTTGAAAAAATTGAATCAATTCCAGGTGTAAAAAGAGCATTCGTATCAGCTACATACGAACTTGATAAGACAGATGTAAGCGAAGCTACTCCAAACATGGCATATAGTAAAGAGATGATTGGTTCAACAGAAGAGAATTCATTAAGCTATGCCGGTGCAGGAACAGTAGTTGCAATTCTTGATACAGGTCTTGATTATGAACACGAAGCATTTTCTACTAATTTCCCAGAGAATGGAAAATATTCAAAAGAAGATATCGCATCAGTAATTGATAATTCAACACTTGCATCAGAGACATTTGCAGGTAAAGAATTATCAGCAGATGATCTTTATGTTAATTCAAAAGTTATCTATGGCTATGATTATGCAGATAATGATACTATGATTATACCAGATAATGCAGAACAGAATCATGGTACACATGTAGCCGGTACAATCGCCGGTAACTGTGACAACCTTAAAGGTGTTGCAAAAGATGCACAGCTTATGATTATGAAAGTATTCAGTGATAAAGGTGGCGGTGCAACAGATACTAATATTCTTGCAGGACTTGACGATGCAGTTGCACTTGGTGCAGATGTAATCAATATGAGTCTTGGTTCATCAGCCGGATTCACATCAACAGAAGAACAGGCTGTATCAGATGTATATGATCTTGTAACTACATCAGGAATTAACCTTTCTGTATCAGCAGGTAACTCATATAGTTCATCATATAATTCAAATTATGGCAATTATGCACTTGCAACTAATCCAGATAATGGTATTGTTGGTTCACCATCAACATATCCTGGTTCACTTTCAGTAGCAAGTATAGAGAATACACATCTTGCAAATTGTGCATATTTCTTAGGTGGTAAAGATGATGTAACAGTTGAAGGATTCTATAATGATAATGGTCCAGACGATAAAAAACTTTCAACATTAACAGGTACATATGAATTCGTAGACTGTGGATTAGGTACAGAAGAAGAAATTGCTGCAGTAGGCGTAAGTGGCAAAGTTGCACTTATCAAACGTGGTAGCATTGCTTTTTCAGATAAAGTTGCTAATGCTGCAAAAGCAGGTGCAGTTGCAGTAATCATCTATAACAATACATCAGGAACACTTAATATGTCAGTAGAAAATTATTATGTTCCTACAGTTTCAGTTACACAGGCAACTGGTGAAGCACTTCTTGCTTTAACAGATAAAGTTGTTACATTTGGCAGTGAGCTTGTAAAAGATGCTCCAAATGGACAGGCATATCAGATGTCAGATTTCTCATCATTAGGTGTTACACCAGATCTTAAGTTAAAACCAGAAGTAACAGCTCCAGGTGGTAATATCTATTCAGCTACAATCGGTGGCGGATATGTTAATATGAGTGGTACATCAATGGCAGCTCCTCATGTATCAGGTGCTATGGCAATCGTAAAAGGATATGTTAATGAAAAATATCCTGAATTATCAAAAGTTGAAAAAGAAAACTTAATTAATTCATTACTTATGAGTACAGCAACACCAGTTGTTGATTCAAATGGTCAATATTACACACCAAGAAAAACAGGTTCAGGACTTATCAATACTGAAAAAGCAATTACAACAAAAGCATACCTTTCAGTTGATAATAATGACAGACCAAAAGCTGAATTAGGATATAACACAGATGGTGCTTATGAATTCAGTTTCAATGTTAATAACTTATCATCAGAAGAATTAACATATAAGATTGATACAACAGTCCTTATGGAAAATCTTTCATCATACAATGGCAATATCGTATTTACAATGTCATCATCATCACTTGGCGAAGATGCAACAGTAACTTATGAGAACGTTAATGATGGAGTAGTAACAGTTCCAGCTAATGGAAGCACAACAGTAAAAGTTAACTTTGCAATATCAGATGACGCAAAAGCATTCTATGATGAACATTGTACAAATGGTCTTTTTGTAGATGGTTATGTACAGCTTCTTGCATCAGATGAGACTAACTCAGATCTTACATTACCATTCATGGGATTCTATGGAGACTGGGCAAAAGCACCTATGTTCGATGCTGCAAAATCAGCGGATTCAAAAGAAGTAATGAAAGCATGTACATTATATGATGTAAATTGCAAATACTTACTTGGACAGAATATGTTCGGTGAAGGTAGCGTAGAGAATAACAAATATGTAATTGCTCCAAAAGCTACAATAACAAAAGAAGATGGAACACCATATTTCGCAGAAGCTTCTACAATAACAGGACTTCTTAGAAATGCTGAAAAACTTACATATACAGTTACTAATGAAGCTGGCGAAGTTATAGATGAATTTGCTTATGATTATGTTCGTAAATCATACTACTATGCATCAGGCAGTATGATGTTATCAGCAGAAGATCTTATGGATGAACCACCAGTATTCAATGGTAAAGACAAAGATGGTAACTATTTACCACAGGGTATGTATACAATAACAATAACAGGTGTTGTATGTGGAACTAATGGTGCAACACAATCAATGACAGAAAATGTATATCTTGACTTTGAAGCACCACAGGTAGATGATACAGTACTTGCAAAACAGGACGGTAAAGATTATCTCTTAGTATCAGTAGAAGATAATCACTACGTTGCAGGTGTTCAGCTTACAACAGTAGATGGTAAAGTAGCAGTAACTAAGACAAAGGCTGTCTCAGAAGATACAATCGGAAGTACAACAGTTCTTACATACGATATTACAGGACTTTCAGAATTACTTGCTAATAAAGGTTATGAATCAGATAAGATTGCAGTATCAGTAGTAGACTATGGCTTAAATTCATCATCAAAAGTTGTATCAATAGCACCAAAATATAAAGTATCATTCAAGAAATTCGTATTAGCTGCAAAAGAAGGTACAACAACAACTCAGGTTGCTGATGTAAAATCAGTTAACAGCATTGGATATACACCAGAAGTTACATATTCATCAACTAATGAAAAAGTAGCAACAGTAGATGCTAATGGTGTTGTAACAGCTAAAAAACCTGGAACAACTACAATTGTAGCACAGTTACCAGATGGAACAAAAGGCTGTTATAGATTAGTAGTAACAGTAGATGTTAAGAAAGTATTCAAAAAAATATTTGGCTGGATAAGACACTAATCATAATACATGCAATACAATATATGTTTGATATATGTTTGAATTAATATATGTTCTCAAACATTCTAAAATATAGTTTAAGAACATATAAACAATAATGTATTTAATATAAGAAAATCTGTATTTTATAATATACATTATGTTTAACACAAGAAAATCTGTATTTTATAATATACACTATGTTTAATATAAGAGAACCTGTTTTCTATAATATGCAATATATAGAATAGCAGGTTCTTTTTATTATTTTCGCTAAGTTTTTCTTATTATTTTCTTTAAGTTCTTCTTATTATTTTCTTTAAATGCTTCTTATTATTTTCTTTAAATGCTTCTTATTATTTTCTTTAAATGCTTCTTATTATTTTTGCTAAGTACTTTTGTTGTCGCATAATCAATTCGTTCTTAGTCTACATAATATCTTACGATTAGTGAACTGCCCACCATCTAAAACTAACTCTTTTACTGTTTGACTAATTAATGTATAGATGGACTATAAGACAGATTTTGATGCTCTAGCAAATGTGACAAAGTGAAAATTCGATTGTATAAAGTAGTTTTATAGTCTATAATAGAAAACATAAAGGCAGATGTCTTTTCACATATCAATTTTCAAACCTCTAAAGGTAGTGTTTTTTCGCTTAAGAAAAATAAAATAATTCAATTATGAATTATAACATTATACAATTTATGACATCTGTTTTTAATAATCGCATATAGAGATGAAATAGTTAATAGTTGAAAGGATTAGATAATTATGGAAAGAAATAATATAAAAAATATATCATTTACTGAACTTGGACTAAATGATAATATTATTCAGGCATTAAAAAAAGAAAAAATTGTAAAACCGACAGAGATTCAGGCTGTAACATTTGAGAAGATCAACTCTGGCAAATCTTTTACAGCCAAATCATATACAGGTTCAGGTAAGACACTTGCGTATATACTTCCATTATATATTAATGCTATTAATAATACTGAAAAAGGAAACAAATATCTTATTTTAGTTCCTACTCATGAACTTGCATTTCAGGTAAATAGACAAATTGAAGCTCTTAATAAGAATTCGGGTAATAATGTTACTTCAGTTGTTATTACGGGTAATATTAATATAACACGTCAGATAGAACATCTTCGTGAAAAACAGACTTTTGTAATAGGAACACCAGGACGTATACACGAACTTATCAAGAAGAAAAAGATTGCAGCCCATCTTATAAAGACACTTGTAATTGATGAGGGTGATAAGATGCTTGATGATAATAACTATCAGGTAACTTATGATGTTCGTAAGACACTTATGAGAGATACACAGATTCTTATGTTCTCAGCCAGTATGAGTAAAAAAGCACTTGAAAAATTCTCTACACTTACTAGCGAATACGAGAATATTGAAGCTGAACCTGCAAAAAAAGTTCCAGACAGTGTAAAGCATATGTATGTAGTATGTGATAAGAATAAAAAAGTTGAAACAGTAAGATCTATAATTAATGCTATAAAACCTAAAAAAGCTCTTATATTCGTAAATGGTGAGTACATGATTGAAGAGATTACAGCCAAACTTAAATATCATCATTATAATGCTGAATGTATATATGGAAAAGTAGATAATAATAAGCGTAAGAATGTTATTAATAGCTTTCTTAATAACAAGACAGATATTCTGGTAGCTACCGATATGGCTGCGAGAGGATTACATGTAGATGGAATTGATCTTGTTATCAATGTTACACCGGTTGAAGAAGCAGATATATACCTTCACAGAAGTGGAAGATGTGGACGTAATGGCAGACAAGGAACAAGTATAAGTATTGTTACAGAGAACGAAGTAAGATTTATTAAAGAATATAGAAAAGCTCTTGGTATCAATATTGTTGAGAAAAAGTTATTTAAAGGAAAACTGACAGCAAAATAGTTATATTACATGACAAAAGTGCCGCTAAGGTATCATCGAATTGCGAATTTCACATAAGCATGCACCGATGATAACCTTAGCGACACTTTTATCATATTCATATATAACTAATTGTAGAATATTAGAAATTTAATTTCAAGTAGGGAAATTACATAGCGCAGCCAATAATGCAATACTTGCAATATAATAATTGGGCAGAATATTTAATAGTTTATGAAAAAAATCAGTTCGCAACTTTTTTTCCGTGATAAAAAATCATATATAGCATATAATCATGTCATGAACAGCGAAGTTAAGAAAAAATCTTCTTCGTGTCCGGCTTAGCTCAGAAGGTAGAGCACAGAAAAGAGGAATCTTGTATAAGGTTCTTACAGCACTGATATCATTTTAGGGAACTGTTGTCGTTGGTTCGATTCCAACAGCCGGACGTGTTCATTTTTTATACGATGATGAGGTGAGTATATATGACTTTTATAAATATGTTAAATAATCATTTGAAAAATCAAAAACAATATACAGAAAATGGGGCTGTAGGTTATGCAACTTCCGGAAGGGAACTGCTTGATATGAATTATGCAGTTGGAAGTATGCGACAGTGGACTGATGAACAGATACTTAAACAATATGTAAAAGCTTATTATGAGAATCCTCTACTTGCAGTTAAATGGCTTTTTTATCTAAGAGATATAAGAGGCGTTGGAATGGGAGAGAGGCGAATATTCAGAGTATGCTTAAAATGGCTTATAAGTAATCAGTTTGATTATACATATCGAATAATAGATCTCGTTCCGGAGTATGGACGATATGATGATCTTATGTGTCTTCTCGATACCAAAGCCAAAGGGATAGTAATCTCTATCATTAGAGAACAGCTTATGAAAGATATAGATGGTATGCAAAATGGTAAACCGATATCACTTCTTGCAAAATGGCTTCCATCATGTAATACAAGTTCAGCTAATACAAGAAAAAAGGCTAAAATAGTCTATGAAGCACTTGATATTCGTGAAAAAGATTATCGTAAGATATTATCAAGACTCAGAGCATATCTTAACGTAGTTGAAGTTAAGATGGCTGATAATGCGTGGTCTGATATAGATTATAGTAAGCTGCCATCAAGAGCCAATTTGATATATGGTAATGCATTTTTAAGAAATGATGAAGATAGAAGGAGAGAATTCTTAGGAAAACTTACAAGAGGAGAAGTAAAGATTAATGCAGATACTCTTTTCCCAAGCGATATTGTTGCAAAATATTATAAAGAGAATAATAGTTTCTATCGTTATGGAAAAGATGAGTTAAAAGAAAGAGATGATACTCTTGAAGGTCTGTGGAATTCACTTCCTGATTATGTTAATGGCGATGGTTCAACTCTTGTAGTGCGAGATGGCTCCGGTTCAATGACTGTGAAGATTGGTAATACTAATATATCAGCACTTAATGTAGCAACTGCACTTTCAATATATTTTGCCGAACATTGCAAGGGAGAGTATCATAATAAATTCATTACATTTAGCAGCACACCTCAGATAGTAGATATGTCTAATGCCAGATGCCTTAGAGATAAGCTTGAGATATGTGACGCATATCAGGATATTACCAATACTAATATACAGGCTGTATTTGAACTCATTCTTCAGACAGCTGTTTATAATAGATTGTCACAAAGCAAAATTCCTAAGAACGTATTGATAGTGTCTGACATGGAATTTGATTCAGCTATAGGAACATATATCTGGGATGATGATAGAACTTCTGGAAAAAAATGTACGTTAAAAACTTTATTTGAATTAATTAGTGACGAATACCAAAAATATGGCTATAAGATGCCCCGCCTTATATTCTGGAATGTATGCTCAAGAACACAGACAATTCCACTTAAAGAGAATGACGCAGGAGTTACTCTTGTAAGTGGATTCAATCCGGCAGTCTATAATATGGTACTCTCAGATGAATTAGATCCTTATAAATGTCTGATAAAACAGATTAATTCTAAGAGATATGATGCTGTTGAGAGGAGAGTTGTGGGAGAGAAGGTAAGATATTATTGATTAATAGGGTGGAGAATTGTAATTAAAATATATTGGAAAAGATATGAGATGAGAAGCGCACTTGGTGGGCTTCTCATCTCATATACAAAATATTATTCATCTATTAACCAGTTAATTAAATTTAAAGATTTTATACTTTCTAACACCTTCACTTATCATTGACTCAGTAACCTGAATATAGATTTTATCATCTGGTTTTGTTGCAATAAAATCTATTTCAGCATTATCAATTTTACCAATTTGTGCAGTAGATTGCAAAAACTTCGGATTTTAAAAAGTTTCTGCAGTTTACTGCACAAACTTTTGATTTTGGAAAATTTACGCAGTTTACTGCAAAAAAATTTAGAGTCCTGTTTTTAATTGATAGCATATATTATAATCTCTAATAGTAACATTATTCAACTAATGAAAGAAAGTAGTAATAGGAATCTCTATAAGTGTATAGTTGCCGAAACATTGTAATTGTAACATAATTACTTCATAGACATTTTAAATGTAATATCAAATATAATTGAATCAATATATATCGATATTATGCCGATATTAGCACATATATTAACATGACAAATAGTACATAGTAGTACTATTAAGGTTAGGAGGACTTTAATATGGCTATTTTTAGTCAAGGACAAGTAGTTGTTTTAAAATCGGATAATTCAATAAAAGGTGCTGTTGTTAGCATAATTGATAGAGCTAATGAAGTTAGTTATCAAATATTTACAAATACTTTAGGAATACAAGTATATTATGAATCACAATTACAATCTGAAATTATTCAAACTGAGTTAGAAAAAGTTGATGCATATAGATTCCATGCAGGATTGACTGCATCTTTGATTCGCAATCCGACTATATCAAGTTTATATTCTCTTAATTCAGCCAAAATAGACTTTATTCCTCATCAATTTCGTCCAGTTCTAAAATTCATTAAGTCAGATAGACCTAGATTGTTAATCGCTGATGGCGTAGGTGTAGGTAAAACTATTGAAGCCGGTTTAATTATCAGAGAGTTAGAAGCTCGTAGAAATATAGAATCTATTCTGATCATCTGTCCTCGTCCACTTGTTTCGGAAAGAAAATGGGAAAACGAAATGAAGCGATTTGACGAAGAATTTGTTTCATTAGATGGAAATATCTTTCGCTATTGTATTAAAGAAATGGATATTGAGGGAGAATGGCCAGATAAATATAAAAAGTGTATAATTCCATATTCACTTTTTGATGAAGGAAATGTATTAGGTAATAGAAATGGAAAAAATGTAAGATTAGGTCTTATGGATGTTGAACCACCCAAATTTGACCTTGTTATAGTAGATGAAGCACATCATATTCGAAACACAGCAACATATGCCTATAAGGCAGTAGAGCAGTTTGTTGATTCGGCGGAAGCTGTATTATTTCTTTCTGCGACACCAGTACAGCTAGCACAAGACGATTTATTTGTATTGCTCAATTTATTGCGTCCAGATTTAATTATTGATAGAAATACATTTTATGATATGGCAGAACCAAATAAATATATTAACGCAGCTTCTGTACAAGTACGTTCACAAAAAGGTGATTGGAAAAGGAACACAATAGAACAGCTCTATCTTGCATGTGATACGTCATGGGGGCAAAAAGTATTTAAGCACAATCCTGTTATTCAAGATATTTTAACTGCACTATCTCAAGATAGCATTAGTATTGAGCAAAGAGTAGAGTTAATTAATAATATTGAAAATTTACATACTTTTTCCAATATAATCAGTAGAACAAGACGAAGAGATATAGGTGAATTTACATTGCGTAAACCTATTACAGTTACAGTAGATTTTACTAATGAGCAAAAGATACTACATGATAGTATTTTGACTATTATTCACAATATTCTTTCGTCGATTCATTGCACTGAAAATACAAAATTTATGATGACAACCATAAGAAGACAGACAGCAAGTTGTTTATTTGGATTAGTACCTCTACTTAGAGAAATCTTATATAAACATGTATATGAACTAATTGATGATGATGAATTTAATGGAAATATGTTAGATAAAGATAAAGACGCTACTTGTATTAAGACTCAGATTGAAGCGATTATTAAAATGGCTGAGAATTTACCGGAAAAAGATCCAAAATTGGATGCATTAATGAAGATTATTGATAAAAAAAATCAAGTAACTAAAAGTAATAAAATAATGATTTTTAGTAGCTTTAGACATACACTTAGTTATTTGTATCAAAAACTTATTGATAAAGGGTATCGAGTAGGATTAATACATGGTGGTGTATCTGATGAAGATAGAAGAACACTTAGAAAACGATTTAATCCTGATGATACATCTGTACTAGATAAAAATGCTATTGATATTTTACTATTTTCGGAAATCGGTTGTGAGGGTTTGGATTATCAATTTTGTGATTGTATGGTTAATTATGATTTACCATGGAATCCTATGCGTGTTGAACAGAGAATTGGCCGAATTGATCGTAATGGTCAAAAGAGCGAAAGTGTTGCTATATATAATCTTATAACCCCAGGAACTGTGGATGCAGATATCTATAACAGATGTTTAATGCGAATAGGTGTTTTTCACAGTTCTATAGGCGATTGTGAAGATATTCTTGGTGATGTTACTGATGAGATAAGAAAAATCGTAGGAAACTTAGAATTAACAGATGAAGAAAGGCAAGAAAAACTTCAACAAATGACAGATAACAAGATTAGGTTCATCAAGGAACAGGAAAGATTGGAAGAAAAACAGCGAGATTTATTTGGAGTACATATGCCACAAACAGCATTCGATTCCGAACTACGTCAAGCTACAAACTTTTGGTTAAGTGCTGATAATATTCAAAACTTAGTGACCATTTATCTTAGAGAAATACTAAAAGATAACAAAGAATACATATTAGGTGAAAAAGAATTAAAAACACTTAGGTTGTCACAAAATGCCAGACTTACATTATTAGAAGATTTTAAAAGAGCAAAATTAGGACGAAATGAAATTAATAGAAATTGGAGAAAATGGCTAGAATCTGGTGAACAGCATCTGCCTATAACCTTTAATAGTGATTGTAGCATGAATGCTCCTGGTGTAACACTATTATCAATTACACATCCGTTAGTTAAGCAAGCAGCTCAATATCTTAAATGTAAAGGTAAAATAGTAAGTTTTTTAAAGGTTAAAACCAATATGTTTGAGCCAGGTGAATATCCTTTTGCTATATATCAATGGAAGTTATCTGGTGAACGTGAAGATTTACAAATGAAGACAGTATCTGCGAACTCTTCATTAAATAAAGTTTTATTAGAGTTGTTAAAACAAAGTTATAACATAGATGTTGACTTTGAACTTAATTCAAGTAATTGGGAGAAAGTTGAGAATATGCATCACAATATTTGGACAGATTCACTTACTGAGCATAAAAAACGCACTGAAGAGATAATACTATATAAGGAAAGCAGCCTAAAGACAAGTCATAACGCTCGTATTGCAACACTTGAAGAACAATTAAAGAATAGTAGAAATGATACTTACAAACTACTTACAGAAGGTAAAATACGAAGGGCGAATGAAGATTATCAAATCCATATGAGAGAATTAGAACAAGCTAGAGAAAAAGCAGATATTCTTTTTGAATTATTAGCTTATGGAGTATTGATTATCTCACCAGTCAATGAAGACGTTATGTAATAATGGTAAAATGTAAACAAGGGGTGTTTTAAATGGATTTTTATGAACAAGTTAGAAATGATAATATAGTTAAATATGGAACAAGAGTGTCAAATTACATACCAATTATCATTAATCAATATAGTGATCGCACACATTTTATTTATGAAGTATTACAGAATGCAGAAGATGCTGGAGCTACATATGTTCGATTTCATCTTTTGGAAGATAGATTAGTTATATATCATAATGGTCGTTTATTTAATGAAAATGATATCAATGGTGTTTGTGGTATTGCTGATGGCACTAAAGAAGATGGAACACGAATTGGTCACTTTGGAATTGGATTTAAAGCGGTATATGGATACACTTCAACACCTGAGATTTATTCAGGCGATTTTTGCTTTAAAATCGTTGAATATCTAAATCCTTATGAAATCAGTAAATTAAAAGAGGTAACAGATAATGAAACTTGTTTGAGCTTACCATTCAATAAGACCTCTGTATCTAAGAATGTTGCGTATAAAGAAATAAGCGAAGCGCTTACTAATAAGATAACTGCAGAGAGTATAATGATGCTGAATTCAGTAACAGATATTGAAATTAATATTGATGGCAATCCTAATATTATTATAATTAATAAGGAGAAAGGCTCAATCAATAAGTCTAAGAATGTATTTGCGATTAATTTATTAACGATATATGAGAATAAATTAAATCACAAAAAAATTGAATCAGAGAGCAATTTCTTATATTTTACAGATGCACAAGATAAGGCAACAGCTATTGTCTTTAAGATAAATGGAAAGGAGATACAAGCAATTAAAAATAATAAAGTTTATGCTTTCTTTCCAATGGCAATAGAATCTCATCAAAATTTTTACATTCATGCCCCATTTGATACTAATCCTGCCAGAAATGAAATCTTACAGGGTGAAGATTTTGGACGTAATAATGTTATACTCATTAACAATATCTGTAAACTGATAAGATTAGCATTTATATGGCTTAGAGATAATGGTTATTTATCATTTTCCAACTTGAATAGAGTCTATCCTATTTACGAATATGAGAAGACGAATATATTGTATTCAATTTATAAAAATAGTATTGAACTTATTAAAGGCGGAGAACCATTATTACCTACTAACATACCAGGTATTTATAAGAATATAGATCAAATATGCCTACCAGGTAATATGGGAATTACTAGCATTTTTACAGATGATGATTTAAAGGAACTAACTGGTAATAGAAATCTCTTTTGGATATCAAAAGAAATTCAATCAAGAGAATATGTTTCATTTAAAAACTTTTTAGATACAAACTTTATATTTAATACTTACGAGTGGAGACATCTTATTCTTAGAATGACAGCATCTTTTCTTGAAAAGAAAGATATAAATTGGATAGAATCTCTAGTATGCAATATTGAAACTTTTTGTATAAAGAGAGTTACATATTCAAGTAATTATATTGATGTATCAAAAATCCCTTTTGTAAGACTTACTAATGGTAAACATATATGTGCTAGAAAAAATGATAAGTTACAGGTTTATTTAAATAATCCTGAACAATGTGAATCTAAAATTTCCAAAGAATTTTTAGATAACACTAATATAAAAGGATTCTATGAACGTGCACTTAATATACCTCTTTATGATGTTGAGCGAGAAGTTATAGATAGCATATTGCCAAAATATATGACAAAAAATGTTATGTTCAAAACTAATGATCCTATTAGAGAAAATATCAATGATTTGAAAACAATTAAGGATGCTATCACAATAAATCCTAAAATTATTGAACAAGTATCTAATAGGTACATTGTTACGGATGGAAAAGATTGGTATAAACCATGCAGTTTATATATTAAAAGTCTTGATTTGATCAGAACAGGATACGCACTGATAAAAGATATATTACACATAAAATTTTTATCTGAACATTATTTTTATGATAATGTATTGAATATAAAACTTGATGAAGATTTTTTCAGAAAGATTGGCTGTTCATTGGGATTAAAGATTGTGCATGTCTCAAAAGAAAGGTACCTTGATGCAGTATCAACATATATCGATGAAAATGCTGCCAAAGAAATTGATATGAAAGTACTACAAAAATATTACATATCCACAAAATGGGATTGGGCATTCAATTTTGAAGGATTTCCAGATGTTTTTTGTAATATGACACCACAGAAATCTAAAAATATAGCTAAATTTGTAAATGCTAATATTCAAAAGTTTGATATTCAAGGTGATTTAATTGGTGCAAATAATCCAAACTTTAATGGTAACAGTGTAGATAGCATAACCGCATATTCCATGTTAGGGCTAATACTATGCTTTGAAAAGTGGATATATGTTAATGGGAATCCAGAACCACAAAGACCTGTTGATATAGAAAAAAAAGATATTATAAGTGGCTATGAACCAGCACAAAGATTAATTAATTCACTTACATTTAAAGAAATGAATAATGCTTTGGATGAATGGCTTAGAACTGTTTATGTAGATAAAGGTGATATTGATTTGATAAAGCGCTTTATGGAACAACCAGCAGAAATGATGAAGCTTATCAAGTACAAGGCAAAAAGTGATGCTAAGATAGCTGCAAAGGAGAATAAAAAGGGTGGATTAAAAGGACGATATGAACATGGTGATAAGGAGCAAATTGGTGATGAAAATTCGGAAACAAAAGAAATCAATATATCACCAATTTCAAAAAAGGCTTTAGATAAAAGAGAAGAAGCACTTGCAGGAGAATTTGAAAAGTCTATTAATGAAAAACCAAGAATGGCAAGAGGATTATCATATACACGAATAAACTGTAATAAAGAAGAGAAAACTTTTCTACAGAGTGAATATGGTGGCATATGTCAAATATGTCAAAAGAGCATTCGTAAGTGGAATGGTGAAATGTATTTTGAAGCAATAAATATCATAAAGCCACATGAATTATATGATAAACTTGCTAATAGTATGAGCTTTGGCTGGAATTCACTCTCATTATGTCCGAATTGTGCAGCGGAGTATAATTATTGTTCTAAAAAAATATCGACCATTTATGAACAGGTAATGAAAACTAATGTAGAGCCTGATTCAGAAGAACCAATTAGAATATCTATTGAGATGCCTATTGGTAAGCCTAGGAACATTATTTATAGTCCGAGACATTTTCTTGCATTAAAAAAGGCCTTTGAAATATTTGCTAATGAGGAGTGATTATAGATGGCATTAATACTTTACACTCAAAAGGATATAGAAGATATGGATGTTAATAATATTTCAGAAGAATTTCGAAATTATTTTGATGGATTATCTGATGACGAAAAGAAAAGTATTGTTGAATTACGTCCAGAATTGGCACTAGTACTAGAATACTCATATACTCAACATAACATTAATACAGAGCTTAAAAATAAAGATAATAATCAAAAAGAAACTGTTGTTCTTCAAAATAACATAAAAAAACAAGGTAATGAAGCACCTGATATGCAGAATATTAAAGATATTATTAATGAAACAATTCAAAGTGATATTTATGATAATCTGTATGCAGATAAAGACGAAAACGACATTAGAAATACTTCCTTAACGCCGGTACATGCATTAACAGTTCCAGATGGACAATTAGAATGTAAACTGCATCGCAGACCATTAGAAAAATTACAATTAAATTATACTGTTAATGGTACGCATGGAAAAGCATCGTATGGCTGTCAGGCTTATTGGTGTGCTGATTGTCATAGACTTTTTTTGGAAAAAAGCAAGTCAGAAAGTTATGCTCAAAAATTCAAAAAATATGCGATTGAATATAAATTCTATACATTAGAAGAATCTCAAAGATACTTAGAAAGTCAAATGAATGCAATTGAGATTACTAATAATGATACTTTATATGTACCAGATGTATGGATAGAAGAAAATCCACAATGTCCGATACATAATGTATGTTTAACTTCATATCCATATGTATTTGTTGGAAGTGACTTTAAAATACCTTTTAATGGTTTTACTTGTAGTATATGTAATAAGCTACTTGTAAGAAGAACAGTTGCACTTGATATTGATGATAAATGCAAAGAACAGGGTGAACTTGGTCCTAAGATAGAAAGTATACGACCAAAAGTAAATTCAAATAAAAAAAATAAGGAAGAAGTCATTCCACATTATATAATTGAGGAAGGCGAAAAAAGTGAATTTCCTTACACAAAAGTAAATGATGATGCATATAGATTAGACGAAAAGGATACTGTTGTAGTATCTGATTCGACTTATTGTAGTCTTGATGGTCATGATACAGAACAGGTAGAAGCTGTTTATGCTGTAAATGATAAAAAAATAGGAAAGAAGCAATATTATATATCACTTCTTGGATATTGCAGTCAATGCCAAAAATTTTATATGGATGAGGAAGATTACAATACTTTATATGCATGTGGACGTCCAGAATTTGATGTTATTAGATATATAGATGATGATGAATATTTAATTACTTCTGGTGAAGTGTATAATATTGAGAAAAATCATTTAGACAACCTTAAACATTTAGTAGATTTAGAATCAGAAAAAATAAGAAACCATCAAGATTATGTTGAACAAACAGCTACTGCATCTGACTATGATGAGATATCTGCATTGCAATGGAAAAAAGAATATAGTAAACGAAAATTTGAACCATTGTTAGAAAATCTAAACATTATTGATGAGCCTGCATATAGATATCGTGTTGATATTACCTTCAACAACAAAACTGAAACATATTACATTGGAAGTAAGGATATTGAAATTGATGGAGAAAGAAAAGTAATGTCTATGGCTAATGATATGGCTAGAGCGCTAGTTAATACTAGAACTATGCATTATATAAAAGATGGTTTACAATACGATGTAACACTTTTAAGAGAATTCGAAATAGAAAGAGCATATTTGTATGGATATAGAAATGTAAAAACAGATGAAGATGCTGTATTCCGTTCAGGAATTACGGATCCATTTCTAATTCGTGTTTTAAATCAAAGAAAAAGACAGCATGAATTAGTTGACATTTTTATCACTATTCAAGAGAACCAAAATAGTATTGTAGATGAATCTATAAGTAGAAATATCATTGTTCAAGGATGTGCAGGCTCAGGTAAAACTATGGTAATGTTGCATCGATTGTATACTTTGAAATACAATCATCCAAGTTTTGACTTTAATAATGCTTTAATTTTGACACCAAGTAAACAATTCAATTTACATATAAAAAATCTGGCTGATAGTTTGCAAATTGGAAATATTGAAAGATTATCTGTAGAAGAATATTATATAGACATGCTTAACCAATATTCATCTGATTTTGTTGCTTTTCGAAAATTACGCACCGAAATGGTTGTCAGCCAAAAATTTGTTGATTATATTTATTCAGATGATTTTCTTGTACAATTAGACAAGGCTTATAACAAAATTGTTGATCAACAAATTCGTATAGGTTCTATATTAAAAATGACATATAGTGATGCGAACAATAAGTTATCAAAAATAAATGCCACTTCACAAGCTGATTGGATTCGAGAATTAAAGCTGCGATATACTAGATTTGCAGTACTAATTCAAAAAAATATGCAAAAGATTACGGATGCCCAAAATAAACTTGAAAGTTTGCTAACCATAAAAACAAATATTGAAAATAGAATTATTGAAGTACAGCAAAGTGAAGGAACTAAAGCAGAAGCTGAAAATCAAGAACTTGAGCAATTAACACAAAAAATGCAAGAGGTTGATTTAAAAATCGACAAAGCAACTGCAGCATTAGAAAAAGCTAATAGTGAGAAATATTCAGAAAAAATATATACTGCATATAATTATATTAAAGGTAAGTTAGCCGAAAGTTCTGATTTAGATATATTCAAAAAGGTTTTTGAATTAGCTACTAAAGAATTTAGAAGCAAGAATAGACTAAAATTGCCTGCTGGTATGCATAGATACGAACTATATGCAGCATTATGGTTTTGCATTAAATATTTTGGCAAATCAATAGGAACTTCCTCATTTATATGCTTTGATGAAGGGCAAGATATATCTTATAACGAATATAAGTTGATTAGAGTACTTAACCAGAAAGATGTTATTTATAATATATTTGGAGATACTAATCAGCTTATTAAAACAGATCGTGGGATAACTTCGTGGGATAAACTTGTCTCAGAACTTTCTGCAAAAATGTATTATCTTAATGAAAATTACAGAAATACTAATCAGATTACTCGATTTTGCAATCAAAGTTTTGCAATGGATGTTAAACAAACCGGCGTTGATGGTGCTAAAGTTAGAGAAATACCTAAGCGAGAGCTTGAAAAAGAACTCTCACTTCTGGATATTAGTAATGAGCGAGTTGCTATATTATTTTCAAGAAAAGTTTACAAAAAACCATCTCTTGAATTAGAAATATTGCCAGATAATATACGCAATGCAATTAAGGATACTATTGATAAAGAGGTTATTTCATACATGTATGTTGATGAGGTAAAAGGAATAGAATTTGATAAAGTATTTGTCTTCGTTAACAAAATGAGTAAAAGCGAAAAGTATATTGCGTATACTAGAGCTTTGTCAGAACTAATTATTGTTATTGATGAATAGAGTGGAGAATTGTAATGAAAATATAACAGAAAAATTACATATAATCTTTATTTATCTATTTATTTTACATATAATATAAGTAAAATAAATAGATGGAGGTATTGGGTATGGCAACACATATTTTGCAAAGCCTTGTTCCAATTTCACAGTTTAATAAAGGTCAAGCTGCTAAGATATTTGATAGACTTCATTCTGAAAAAGAATTAGTTGTTTTAAAAAACAATCAACCATCAGCAATCATATTATCACCAGATGAGTATACACGCTTAACAGAGATAGTAGAAGATTATTATCTCTTATTAGAAACTAATAAACGTATGGAGACTAACGAGAAAACTTCAACTTTTAATTCTGTTATGAAAGAATTAGAAATTAGTGAATCTGAACTTTTGAATGCGGAGGATGTAGACATCGAATGACATGGAATATTGAAAAGTCGGTTGACAATGCCTGATTTGGTGTTAAATTATAAGTAATGAAAAGCTTTAGTGCTTTTGCGGCGATAGAGAGGAGCTACCCGTCCCGACTTTGCGGGCAATAGAAATTCAAAGGTCGTCTCTGCCTATGGAATTATCATAGGACTGCTCCCAGAATTGCAATTCAAAAAAGAAAAGTTAAGCCTGAGCCTAACAGCCCAGGCGTTTTTCTTTTATGTAGCAGAAAAGCTCCGTTGGAGATACGAAAGGAAGATAGTGGTGCAGTCACTCGTTGATATATTTCAAAACACAAAAGACAACATCTAAGCCAATGGTTTAGGTGTTTTTTGCTTATATAATAACTTCATGTATATCTTATTGAGTTTAGATGAATTTGAACACGACAAGAAAAGATACAGTAGATATTGGATCATAAAAACTGGAATAAATTTGAATATTAATACAAAAATGGCAATAATTCAAAACAATCATCAGATGTACGACTTCTCAAACATTCCGATTGCGATTACGACATAATCATAGTATAATAATCCTATCGATGCAATTGAGTAATAGTGATACCAATACGGAGGAAATGATATGTCAGATAAACGGGCTAAGATTAACTATAAACCATTGTGGAAGATGCTGATAGACAAGGATATGACGAAATCTGAACTTAGAAAAGTCACATCAATATCAAGAAGCACAATGGCAAAAATGGTAAATAATGAATACGTTGCCATGAATGTGCTTGTAAGAATATGCATAGCATTAAATTGTAGCATTGATAACATTGTTGAGATTGAGAGAAAAACGGAGGAAGAATGAGATGGCAGAATTAGAGAACAGTAAAGACTTAATAAGTGTACTATGGAGCGGAGCGGACATACTTCGTTCAAAGATGGACGCTAATGAATATAAGGACTATTTACTAGGAATAGTATTCTACAAATACTTATCAGATTCTTTTCTAATAAAAGTATATGATCTGTTATTTGATGAAAAACCGGAGACATTAAAGATAGCATTAGATGCATATAAAGAAGCATTACAGGACGAAAGTGCAGAGGAACTCAAAGAAGAATTACAGAGTAGTTGCCATTATGTAATAGAACCAGAGTATACTTATACATGCTTTGCAGAAGCAGCACGCAACAATTCATTCAGTCGAGAGAATCTAAAGAAAGCATTCAATAATATAGAACAAAGCGATCCACTATTTGTAGATCTTTTTACAGACATTGATCTATATTCTAACAGACTTGGTACAGGCGATCAGAAACAGAGTGATACTATATCAAGCCTTATAAAAGAAATAGATAAAGCTGATCTGCTAAATTCAGATGCAGATGTACTTGGTAATGCATACGAATACTTAATCGGTCAATTTGCTTCTGAGACAGGTAAAAAAGCAGGAGAATTCTATACACCACAAGCTGTATCAAAGATATTAACTAAGATAGCAATAGCAGGACAGGAGACTAAAATAGGATTATCAGTATACGATCCATGTATGGGATCAGGTTCATTACTTCTTAATGCCAAAAAATATGCAACATCACCTGAGAATATCAGATACTATGGACAGGAATTAATGACTTCAACATATAATCTTGCCCGTATGAATATGTTCCTACATGGAATAAGTCCTGATTGCCAAAAACTTCGTAATGGCGATACACTCGATGGAGACTGGCCAACAGGAGAAGATACTGACTTCAATATGGTACTTATGAATCCACCATATTCAGCAAAATGGAGTGCTGCAGCCGGTTTCTTACAGGACGAACGTTTTAGTGACTATGGAGTATTAGCACCAAAATCCAAAGCTGATTATGCATTTCTTCTTCATGGACTGTATCATCTTAAGAACAACGGAACAATGGCAATCGTATTACCACATGGAGTATTATTCAGAGGAGCTGCAGAAGGTAAGATTAGAGAAAAATTACTTCGCTCCGGTAATATCTATGCTGTTATCGGACTTCCTGCAAACTTATTCTATAATACATCAATCCCAACATGTATCCTTGTACTTAAGAAACATAGAGATGGCAGAGATGTGTTATTCATTGATGCATCACAGAAATTTGAAAAAGGTAAAAAGCAAAATGCAATGACAGATGAACATATAGATTCTGTTCTTGAATTGTATACTAAACGTGAAACAGTAGAAAAAGAAGCTTATCTTGCAAGCTTTGAAGATATAGAGAAAAATGATTTTAATCTGAATATTCCAAGATACGTTGATAACTTTGAACAGGAAGAAGAGATAGATATTAACGCACTTTTAACAGATATGCAGAACACAGATACAGAGATAGCCAAGACACAGAGTGAACTAGTATCACTTCTAAAAGATCTGACATCAGATGATGAGAACATAGTAGCATCATTAAATAGCTTTATAAAGATGATTGAGGGGTGAAAAAATGAAAAAGCCAAAGATTAGATTTAATGGGTATACTGAAGATTGGGAACAGCGTAAGTTAGAAGATGTTATGGATACAGTGACAGACTATGTAGCTGCGGGTTCATTTGAAGATATTAGAAATAATGTTACTTATCTTAATGAACCAGGATATGCACAACTGGTAAGAACAGTAGATTTAAAAAAGAAATTTACTAATAACGATTCTGTTTATGTTGACGAAAGTGCATTTAAGTATTTGTGGAGAGTTAATTTAAACGATGAGTGTATTGTTCTACCTAATATTGGTGCAAACATAGGTGAAGTCTATTTTTTAGAGCCTTCCGGTTTACCTTATGATAATAATGTTTTGGGTCCAAATGCTATTTTATTGAAGGCAAATGAAGATACTTATTTTGCTTTTACCACACTTAATAATCTGACCTTCCAAAAACAATTATTTGAAAATGTAGGTTCAAGTGGACAACCAAAGTTTAATAAAACAGAGTTGAAATCAATACAATTATATATGCCACAAAATGAGGAACAGATAAAAATCGGGCAGTATTTTAGAAACCTCGACCACCTCATCACTCTTCACCAGTGTAAGTATACATTTTTTAGAGAGGTGAATGTTTCTACTTGGGAACAGCGTAAGTTGGGAGATGTTGCGGAATTCAGCAAAGGAAGTGGATATTCCAAAGGTGATTTGATTGAGTTTGGAATGCCGATTATTCTGTACGGAAGATTATATACGAAATATGAAACTAGCATTTCGGATGTTGACACTTTTGTGGAAGCAAAAGATGGTTCTGTATATAGCAAAGGTGGAGAAGTTATTGTGCCTGCGTCAGGTGAAACAGCAGAAGATATTGCAAGAGCTGCAACTGTTGATAAATCAGGAATTTTGCTTGGTGGAGATTTGAATGTTGTGATGCCAAACGAAGACATTAATTCTGCGTTTTTAGCTATTTCGATATCTAATGGAAATTCACAACGAGAACTAGCAAAAAAAGCACAGGGAAAATCAGTTGTTCATATCCATAATGAGGAGATACGAAATCTAGTTGTGCCATTTCCGACAAAGATGGAGCAAAGCAAAATAGTGACTTATTTTTCCACCCTCGACCACCTCATCACTCTTCACCATCATAAGCTCCACCCCGCCCACATTGCATTTATATACACATAAAAGAATTTTTTAACAGAAAGGACGACAGATACATGCCAGAATTAGAACAAATGATAGAGAACAAATTAATAGAGCAACTAGTTTATGGAGATTCTCAATGGACATACAGAGAAGATTTAAAGACAGAGGAAGATCTATGGGCTAATTTTAGATATATCCTTGAACAGAATAACAAAGACAGATTAAATGGAGAACCTTTATCAGATAGTGAATTTGAACAGGTTAAGAACCAGTTACAGTTTTCTTCATTTTATAAGGCTGGTGAATGGCTTGTAGGTGAGAATGGTAAAGTACAGGTTCATGTGCAGAGAGATACAGAGAAGATTCACCTTGTTGTAATGAATCATGAGCATATCGCAGGTGGAAGTAGTGTATATGAAGTAATCAATCAATATAGTGCACTCAAATCCGATGATGATGACAAGAATAATGTTAGAAATAGAAGATTTGATGTTACACTTTTAATCAACGGACTTCCAATGATTCATATTGAACTTAAGAATAAAAAACATTCCTATATGGATGCTTTTAGGCAGATTAAAAAATATATTGGTGAAGGTAAGTTTACCGGAATATTCTCTGCTGTTCAGATGTTCGTAATTAGTAATGGAGTTGATACAAGATATTTTTCCGCTGCAAGTGATACAGAACTTAATCCAAAGTTTATGAGTTGTTGGTTAGATAAGGATAATAATCCGGTTACAGATTATCTTGAATTTGCCAAGAATGTTCTTCGCATTCCTGAAGCGCATGAGATGATAGCAAGATATACTGTACTTGATAAGAATGCTAAGAGACTTATATTACTTCGTCCATATCAGATACATGCAATTGAAGCAATCAGAGATGCGTCTAAGACTGGCAGATCAGGTTTTGTATGGCATACAACAGGTTCAGGTAAGACATTGACTTCTTATAAAGCTACTAGAAACCTATTAATGGATATTCCATCTATTGATAAGACAATCTTTTTGATAGATAGAAAAGATCTTGATACTCAGACAACTATGGCTTTTCAGGCTTATGCTAATAATGATGTTATCACAGTAGATGAGACTAATAACGTTAATGAACTAAGAGACAGATTAAAATCACTCGACAGAACTGTTATCGTAACTACTATTCAGAAATTACAGCGATTAATAGATAATCGATTAGTAGAAGGAACACCTGAATATAACAGGATTAAGAATCTTAAGATAGGATTTATAGTTGATGAATGTCACAGAGCAGTAACACCGGCGACTAAGAGAGAATTAGAGCAATTTTTTAACAATTCACTATGGTTTGGATTCACAGGAACACCAAGATTTTCCGAGAATCCTTATGCCCAACTTGGTGATCTTCCACGTACAACAGAAGAATTATATGGTAATCTGCTTCACAAATACACTATTCAGAATGCTATTCATGATAAAGCTGTATTAGGATTTCAGGTCGAACATAATGGTCCTAAAGATGTTGAGGACGAGACAGATACCAGCATATATGAGAGCGAATCGCATATGTTAAAGGTACTTGATATTATTCTTAATAAGTCATATAACAAACTTGGTTTTCAGAATGGTAAGGGAATGACTTATGAAGGACTTCTTACGACAAGTTCTATTCAGATGGCGCAGAGATATTATGAATTATTGAAAAAAGTAAAGAATGGCGAGACTTCTCTTAAGATTGATGAGAAGATTAAAAAAGTTCTTCCGGATTTTCCAAAGTTTGCTATTACATATTCTGTAGCAGAGAATAGCGAAGGTGGGCAAGTTAATAAAGAGAAGATGGAAGAGTCTCTTAATGACTATAATAGTATGTTTGATAAGAATTATGATATGTCAAGAATTCAGACATATAATGATAATCTTAATAAGCGACTTGCAAGAAAAGATCCTATGTATAAGAGCCGACACGAACAGCTTGACCTTGTTATTGTAGTTGACAGATTATTAACAGGTTTTGATGCACCTTGTATGTCTACGATATTTATTGACAGACAGCCTATGGGACCACATGATCTTATTCAGGCATTTTCAAGAACCAATCGTATATTTGACACAGCCAAAACAGAGGGACAAGTAGTAACATTTCAAGCACCTATGTTATTTAAACAAAGTGTTGATAATGCAATAAAATTATATTCAGCAGGTGGTACGAATAGTTCTATTGTATCTGAATGGGATGCGATAGAAGAGGAATTCCGTAGAGCACTTGCAGCTTTGCGAGGAATAGCTAATACACCAGATGTTATTAAGCAGATGTCTCTTTCTGAGAAAAAAGTTTTTGTTAAGACATTCCAGCATTTTGACAGACTGTTCTCACAGCTTAAGTCTTTTACACGTTATGATGAGAGTATGTTAGCTGATTATAATATCACAGAAGAAGAATATGACAATTATGCCGGTCATTATCTTAATGTAATGGAAGAAATTCGAGATGAAAATCCTAGTGGAGATGGTGATTCAGAGTCAACAGATAATGGAGCTATTGATCCGGAATATGAACTTATGGCTTATAGTAATATCAAGATTGACTATGAGTATATAATTAATCTCATTCAGAATATTGTTACACCTGATGATGAGGAAGAGGAGATTACTCCACAAGAGCGAGAGCGTAGAATGTATGAAGTTAAGCAATATATTGATGAACTTCGTAAGGATAATCCAAAAGTAGCTGATATTATGACTGAACTTATTAATAACATTGAATCTGACAGTAATGTATATAAAGGTCAGTCAATCCTTAATATTGTTGAGAATATGAAGAATGAGAGTATTGAAAAAGTCATTACTGATTTTTGTATTAACTGGTATGCATCAAAAGATGATGTAATGTATGCAGCGACACATTATAGAAATGGTGAGATTCCTAACGAAAGTGCGATAAAATCTAATGTTGATTATACAACTTATAAGACACAGCAGGAAAAAGCACTTCCAAAATTCAAATATTATAAGATATTGATGGAAGAGTTAAAAAAGACTCTTGAAGAAGAGGTTAAGCCTTTGATTATAAGATAAATGACCATTACAATATTTATGACTAAGTCTTTGATTGTAAAATAAATGTCCGTTACAATATATGAACCTCAGCGTAAGAATTATAGGATTTGGAGGTTTGTATATGTATAATAATATAGATGATACTTTGTTATTTAGTGAGTATTACAGACAATGGGTTGATGTGTATAAAAAAGGTGCTATAAGAGATGCTACAATGTCTAAGTACCTTATGACACAGCGATGGCTTGAGAGACTTGCACCTGAGTTAAAAATTTCACAATTAACCCGAACATCATATCAGCAGTTATTAAATGATTATGCCAAGGAGCATGAAAGGCAGACAACACTTGATTTTCATCATCAGCTAAAAGGAGCAATTCTTGATGCTGTTGATGAAGGTCTGTTAGAACGTGATCCCACAAGAAAAGCTATTATAAAAGGAAAGACACCAAGAGCTAAGAAGATTAAGTACCTTAATCAATTTGAACTTCATACATTAATTGCGCATCTTGAGCTTTGCGAAGAGCCTAGTTGGGATTGGTTTATATTATTAGTAGCAAAGACTGGAATGAGATTCTCAGAAGCACTAGCCATAACACCGGGAGATTTTGATTTTGCAAGGCAGACGTTATCCATCAGTAAGACATGGGATTATAAAGGTGAAGGTGGTTTCTTACCAACCAAAAACAAGTCTTCAGTGCGCAAGATTCAGATTGATTGGCAGATTGTAGTCAAATTCTCTGAACTTATAAAAGGAATGCCTGAGGATAAGCCAATCTTTGTTAATGATAAAAAGATATACAATTCAACTGTTAATGATGTACTTACAAGACATTGCAAAGCCTGTGGAATATCTGAGATATCAATCCATGGACTCCGTCATACACATGCATCTTTATTATTATTTGCAGGAGTATCAATTGCAAGCGTAGCACGCAGACTAGGTCATGCAAGTATGACAACAACCCAAAAGACATATCTGCATATCATTCAGGAACTTGAGAATAAAGATGTGGATTTGGTTATGAGAACATTATCAGGATTGTAATATAAAAAGTTTTAAGTTCTTACGCTGAGAATTTTAAAATCAAGAATAAGCCGTACCAATGATGATTGATGTAAATCCAACATTACAGGAAATTTATGGAACATATAAGTGTAAGATTGACATGAGAGTACTGATATCATATAATAAAAGTACGAAAAAGCATACGATTTTTTGCATGAAACGAGGTGTTAAAAATGTTGGCAGTAAAGAGTATGGATGTAAGAGAAAATTTTAAATCATTATGCGATAAGGTTTTTAAGGGAGAAACATTAATTATTTCAAGACCTAAAAACGAAAACATAATTATGATGTCTGAACGTGAATACAATGAGATTATGAAAGCCAAAAGAAATGCTGATTATCTTGCTATGCTAGACAAATCTATGGCTGAAGCTGAGGCAGGTGGTTTTGTTAGTAAGACTATTGGAGAATTGGAGGCTTATGAAAAATAATTCTATATTAGAAACCTGGTGCATTAAATTGGCATCAGGTTTTTGATATTATGACGTTTTCCACTTCAAATAGTTCTATCTATTCGTAAAACAAGGATTTAGCGAACAGATGTATATAACACTAAACACCCCTACTCCATCGTCAAATCATCCAATTTAGCTTAACATAAAAATAAGAGAATCTATACGATTCCCTTATTTTTTCTATATTTATTAGGTGAGACACCTTTAACTTTTCTGAATGCATCACCAAAGTAATTGCTGTCATTAAAGCCGCATTTTTCGGCTATTTCAGTTATCGAATTATCTGTATCAAGTAATAGATCACATGCTTTTTTAAGACGCACACTAGTTATATATTCTTTATAGCCAAATCCAGTCACAGCCTTGAATTTTCTTGAAAAATATGACTTACTAAGGTTAAACTTCTTAGCAATATCGTCAAGGCTTATATCCTTATTATAATTATAATATATGTATTTTACGGCTTCTGATATTATCTCATCGCTTTCATTGGAGGTATCTACAATGTCAGAACAATCATTTTTGCTACAACGTATCAAGAATGCAATCAGTTCGTTAAAATAAGTTTTTACCAGAAATTTTGATAATTCATCAATCTTCTTATGTTCATCAATCATTTTTTGAAGAAGATTTTTTACATATTCATATCTGCCAGCTGGAATATTTATTATATGATTTGAAAAAAAACTTAAAAAATCTTTTTTACCATATATCTCAAAAAATGGTTCAAGATATTTTTCTACAAAACATATATTAACAAGTTCTATTGCACAAGGGTTATGTTCTGCCGGATATCCTTTGTGTATCTCGCCTGTTGATATGAATACAGCATTACCTTTATTAAAGAAGTATATCGAGTGATCTATCGTCATATTACGACATCCAGATACTAAGAATCCAATCTCATAATATGGATGATAATGATACTTTTGTGTATTATAATTAGAATCTCTGTGAACTCTTTCTATATAAAAATCTTTTGTTTTGTCATACTTATTATAATTCATTTTACTGCTATCCTTTTTATATTGATTATTTATAGTTATCATCAAATGCTGATACAAAAGTTAAGATTAAACTCAATAATCAACACCTTTTTCTTTCGGTAATACATTCTGAGTAAAAAACTCTAAGTAAAAACTCTGAGTAAAAAAACTTTAAATAAAAAATTATACTATCTGATTATATTATTCATTATTATTTCTTGATATTGCATCAATTTTTTTGTTAATAAAATCAATAGCTGCTTCTCTTCCACTGCTGTCAAATGAAAATTCGGCATATTCTTTAAGTTCTTCACTTGTAGCCTTATATCCCAATGGTTCAGGCCAGATACATACTTTTAGAAGATCGTCTTCTTTGTATAACATATATCTAATACCATCAGCACTGCCATATAGATTTTCTTTTTTTACATAATTCATTGATATATTCTCTACATCAAGCATACCATCCACCCTCTATTTATATTTTTACTAAACATTATATATCATGATTTTTATAATTTCAATATTTTAATATTATATTTTGATAGTATATTTTGACCTATATTTTGATATTAAAATAAAACCGTTCGCAACAATTCCTGCAAACGGTTTTATAGCTTATTTAATTATTAAAAATCAAGTTTTCCTGCATAATCATTATTAACTACATAGTAGATAGCATTCTCAGCTGGCTTTAAGTATACAGAGATATTCTTGATATCGCTCTCTTTACGACCAAGTTCTGATGTCCATACGAATTTGATCCAATCATATATAGCATCTTCGTTAATCTCTCTTCCAGGTACCTGATAACATATATTAGTCTCAATTGCAGCTTTTTTAGCTTTTTTAGGTGCTGTTGTTGTAGCTTTGCTATCATTTGTAGTTTTTGTAGTCTCTGCTTTTCTAGGACGACCACGTCTTTTAGCTGGTTTATCTTCTGCTTCAGAAAGTTTAGCATTTTTTAAAGCTCTTGCTCTTCCTTTTACAGATGTTGTATCTAGTTCTTTTGGTTTGTTCTTACTGCCAGGTTTTCTTCCACGTTTTTTAGGTGCTTCTACTTGATTAACATCAGTTGTCTGTGCCACATTCTCAGTTTCTGCTGATACATTCTCTTTTGTTGCAATCGCTTTTTCAGTCTCGACAACAGTTTCTGTATTATGTACTTCTGTCAATGTCTGTGATATGCTCTCAGGCTTTTTATCATCAGTTTTTAATTCAGCTGTATTATTCCCGCTATCAGCTGTCTTATTAGTTGTTCCTGTAAGTACATCGTTAAGTTCTAACTGTCCCACTGTTGGTGTAGTTGTTACATTTTTCTTGTTTCTTCTACTATTTGTTCTTGGTCTTGCCATTTACATTCCCTCCTACGATATTTATCTTCTAAATAATAACTCTAAAATCAATTAATTGCAAGATTATTTTTTAAATTAATTATTTTTTCTATTTTAAAAATATCATTTGACATAATATTATTTTGAACATACAATAAAATATATAAAATGTATTTAAATAATATTTTCAATTAACTATTATATTACAAAAAACTATAGGAGGACTAATATGGCTGATTTAACATACCATGAATCGCAGAATATTAAATATATACAAAAATTAAGAGAACTAATGAATGAGTTACCTTCTTTTACAGAATTATATTTTAGAGGAATTGAACATAAGAATGCACCAAGAACAAGAATTGCTTATGCTATGGATCTTAAGACTTTTTTTGAATTTATGAAGGAGAGTAATCCATCTATAACATGTGATATTAAAGATATTCCTATTGATATTCTTAATAAGATTACAACTCAGGATATCGAAGAATATCTTGAACATATTAAATTATATAAAAAAGATGATAAACAGATGATTAATAACGAAAGAGCGATTAAGAGAAAATTGTGTGCGCTTCGTTCTTTTTATGGATATTTTCATAAGAATAAGATGATTGATGTAAATCCAACATTACAGGTTGATATGCCAAAGCTTCATGAGAAAGCTATTGTGCGTCTTGATAATGATGAAGTGTCTGATTTGCTTAATACAGTAGAATCCGGTGAAGGACTTACGAAAAAACAGCTTGATTTTCATAAGAAGACCAAACAGCGTGATCTTGCATTACTCACACTTCTACTTGGAACAGGTATCCGAGTATCGGAATGTGTTGGACTTGATATTAATGATGTTGATATGAAAAATGAACGAATTAAAGTTGTTAGAAAAGGTGGATATGAATCTTATGTATACTTTGGCGATGAAGTATCTACGGAGCTTGAACTTTATCTTGAAGAAAGACGTAATATAGAGGCATTAGAAGGAAGTGAAAATGCACTTTTTCTCTCTATTACCAAAGCACGTCTTGGCGTAAGAGCTGTTGAAAAGCTTGTTAAGAAGTATTCTTCACTTGTGATAAGTCTTAAGAAGATAACTCCACATAAGTTAAGAAGTACTTATGGTACAAGTCTGTATAAGGAGACTGGCGATATCTATCTTGTAGCAGATGTTCTTGGACATAAAGATGTTAATACAACCAAGAAACATTATGCAGCAATTGAGGATGAACATAGAAGAAAAGCACGTAATATTGTTAAACTAAGAAATAGTTATTCTTCCGAGAATGATATTGTTAGGCATGTTGAGCTTAATAATATAAATATTGATAATGTTAATATTAATAATGCTAATAATACTAATGCTAATAATACTAATGCTAATAATACTAACGTTAATAACACTAATACTAATAATACTAATACTAATTAATACTAATGCTGCTTTTTTCTCCATATATCTGCCACATTTACTATAGTTAATTCCGAGTAGTTATTGGACGAAGGACACCCTTGGCTTGGCTGTATCATTCTCACTACCAGGCGAATTTGGGACTTTAACCCATTAGAAACGTGCTCCGCTAGGCACACATATACAACAAAAAAGCTGGCAATTTTTTAGTTTGCCAGCTTTTTTTCTTCGTCTTGTGATTATCCATCTTCAAATCTAAGGCCTTACGAGTTCTTCAGTTACAATAGATTCATTACCATAAAAGTCTGTACAGCTATAAGTAATGTGATATACTGACTTCTTGATTTTTTTGATAGTAATGATTACTCCATCTGAGTCAATTCCGTTCTCTTCTATTACGTCAAGCACACGACTTCTTGCATATGCTTCGTCTACAACTTCAATATCTTCAGGAATATTCTTATCTTCATTCAATATAATCTGTGGTGCAACTGTATCTACGAAGATGCTTTGAGAATATTCTGTTGTATTACCTGCTATGTCTGTTATTGTATATGATATGTCATTAAATCCTTCATGTATTGGTTCGTATGTAAGTATAATATCTGAAGAATCCATCTCAATATCTGCGTCTGTTACTGTCATTCCTTCTCTTAAGAAATCATCAGTAACTTCACCTGTTAATGATGTTACAAGCTTGTTAACAGGATATGATGTTATTACCGGAGCAATTGTATCAATTACTGTAACTTCACTTATATAGGATATATTATTGCCTGTTCCATCAGAAGCTGTGTATACAAGCTCATATGTTCCAGGAGTATACAGATCAACATTGCCATTAATTGATATACATTCTGATACATCATTACCATATATGTCCATAGCTTTGACTCCATCCATTACATTGAATGTGAGATCTCCACGTTCAACAGTACGATCGCTAACACCTGTAAGTGATGCAACATAATGTTTCCAAGGATTATTCTCATCTGGATCTGTAGGATCCCATCCACATCCAAGATTAATCTTCATTGCAGATGGTTTGCCAAGTGGTCCTGGATGTTCGGCATCATCATAGATATCAACAGTTGTTCCGGCAGGACAATTATCATATATCCATTTTTCGTCTTCAACTTTAAGTCTTATACATCCAAGTGATGCTTTCTCACCAAGTTTGTTATATTCTTCATATTCGATATCATTTTTGTTAGGTGTATAGTATGGAACTGAATGGAACATAATTGAACCATGTATTCTAATCGCATATTGTCCAAATACATCTCCTTCAAGCATTCTCCATGTATACATATCACTTGTCGTATATATGCCAAGTGGTGTTGCTTCACCAGTAGAGCATATCATTGCTCTTAAAGGTACAGAGTAAAATCCTGAATCATCAAGACCATAAATTGTTACACAATTTGCCGCTCTGTTAACACGAATATAGTAATCATATCCGTCCACTTTTTCTTGATATGCAAATGAATAATCATATTCATCATTAGCACCAAGATTAAGTGTATCTTTTTCTATTGTCTCACCAAGTACACCTGTTGAATCTCGGTCAGTATATATATTGTTATCTGACAATTCACTATTAGATGTATCTGATGATAACGCTGTCGTTAGTTCATCATCTGTAACGGCAATATAGTTATTATTATTCTTAATAAAAAAGTCTTTCACACATATACCAATAGATGCTGTAGCTACTGCTGATAATGTTGCCATAACAACAAGTACAGATTTTTTTATGGTTATCTTATTGTGTTTTTTCATCGGGTGCTATTAATATCTTCCAGATATTAATCTCCTTTCTAAATTAGTCTGAAACACTTTTAAACTCAAATTAAAAACTAAACTATATATGAAATTTATTATTAGACGCATTCTTTTTTGTCTTTATGTAGTTCTCTATTATCTCTACTGCGCCTTCGACACCGACTTTTGCACTATTAATGCATAAGTCATATCCTTTTGCCTCTCCCCATTTTTTATTGGAGTAGTAATTATAATAATTAGCTCGTTTCTTATCAGTTTTTAAAATTACATCACGGGCTTTATCTTCAGTTAATGAGTATATTCGCATAATTCTCTGAATTCTTGCTTCTATATCAGCTGAGATAAATATGCTTATTTCATTTGGAAACTCTTCAAGTGCATAATCTGCGCAACGTCCTACAATAACGCATGATTCTTCACTTGCTAGTTTTTTAATTGCATCAAACTGTGCCAGGAATACCTTATGATTTAAAGGCATATCATTAAATACTGATGTTGAATATCCCATTGAATATGTATCCATAACAAGTGAATATAAGAAACTATTAGTTGGTTTCTCATCATGATTTTCAAATATCTCCTGACACATACCGCTTTCTTTTGCTGCTTTTGCAAGTAATTCCTTATCGTAACATTTTATACCAAGTCTGTCAGCTAATACTGTTCCGATCTCTTTACCTGCACTGCCATATTCACGGCCAATTGTAATGATTAAATTTCCATTCATACCTTATGTCCCCCTTTAGTATTGGATATAAACATATTATAACCTAAATTTATACATATTTCTAGCTAATTTTCAAAAAAATACAGCTTTTTTAGAAAAAATCACTAAATAATATGTGATAAAAGTACTAAATTGTTGCTCCGATAACAGACCTTTTGTCATTTCTATCTAAAATAACTTTAAACATAAGGTATATGCAATTATTACTTAGTTATAATTAAAAAGTTCTTTATTTGGTTTTCAGGTTTTTACATATTTCGGCTGCTGTTGGTGTTGCAGCAAGCCCCCCTAACCCAGTTTCTCTAAATCGTACATCCATGTTCTCGCCCACTTCTCTCATAGCATCTACAACCTGATCAAAAGGTATCATGCTTATAATTCCCGCAAGTGACATATCAGCTGCAGATAATGCATTAACTGAACCGATAACATTTCTCTTAACACATGGAATCTCTACAAGTCCTCCAACAGGATCACATACAAGACCAAGAAGATTCTTAAGTGCAATCGCAGCTGCACTCGCTATCTGTGTTGGTGTGCCTCCTCTTAATGAGACTAATGCGCCTGCCGCCATAGCCGATGCAGCTCCTATCTCTGCCTGGCATCCACCTGATGCACCTGCTATAAAAGCTCTTGCAGCAATTATCTGACCAATTCCTGCAGCGACAAATAATGCATCTATTATCTGTTCTCTGTCTGCCTGTCCATGATCATAACATGCTGTAAGTACAGCTGGCAATACACCACATGCACCTGCTGTTGGTGCTGCTACTATTCGTTTCATACATGCATTGGATTCACCCATCTTTAATGCTCTTGCCATAACATCATTAACGAATGGACCACAGTATGATTTATCACTGCCTATATAGTCTTCCATAATACCACCAAGAGAACCTACAAGCCCACTTTTTGAAAATTGTTTTCTGTTATAAGTAGCATTAGCATTGACCATAGCATCCCACATTACTCCCATCTGTGTGATGGTGTCATCTCTTGATACTTTACGTTCATACATATCATCAAGAATTACTGCCTCTGCAAAGGATATACTCTGTTTATCGCATTTTTTAATTATCTTATCTATTGAATTGTATGACATATATCCTCCTATTCTACACTGAGGTATGTAACTTTTATTACACCCTCTAGATGTCTGAGCCATTCTATTGATTCTTCTGGAATCTCACTGTCTGTTTCAATAACCATAACAGCATATCCACCACGATGATCACGAAATAGTTGCATTGTTGCAATATTAACGGATTTGTGTGATAACATTGAGGTTACTTCAGCCACATGTCCCGGCTGATCAATGTTATGAACTATGAGTGTCGGACTCTCACCTGAGAAGTTAACATCGATGCCGTCTATCTTATTAACCATAATGCGTCCTCCGCCGACTGAGGATGCCTGTATCTCAAGCTCACGACCTGACTCTCCTTTTACCTGTAATATTGCAGTATTAGGATGTGCATCTTTAAGATTTTTACTTTCAAAAGAAAATTCAAGTTTCTTCTCTCTCGCAATATTAAAACTATCAGGAATTCTTATATCATCCGGATGCATACCAAGAACACCTGCTATAAGTGCCTTATCTGTTCCATGTCCTGCGCCTGTAGCACTGAATGAACCATGAAGTATTATATTTACTTTTACAGGTCTCTCGCCTAACAGCTTTAGAGCTATAAGTCCAATTCGAACTGCACCGGCTGTATGTGAACTTGATGGTCCAACCATTATCGGACCAAGAATATCATATATATTCATATTGTGTCCTCCCTATTATATTTTATGCTGTGAGAAGATTCTATCACATCCATACTCTTTATTCTAGATATTTTATTCATAAAAAAACCCCCCCTTTTGGGGGGATTTTTCGCTAATCTACATAAAGTTGAGACAGGTACTTTTCGATATAAAGTAACTATCGTTTTTTACATTAATTTATTAAGCAGGCTACTTAACTGTTCGAGATTATCTCCATTATAATCTTCGATATTACCTTTATCGCAGTAGTTTGCAATCTGTGGATCGATTGCAAGTCTTACAGTATTAGATATTCCATATTGTGATGCTAATTGTTCAATATCACTTTGTCCAAAGATATAATGTCTGTTATTACAGTCCGGACATATAAAATAAGACATATTCTCTACAATTCCTACTATAGGAATATTCATCTTTTCTGCCATCTTAACAGCTTTTTCAACTATCATTGAGACTAACTCTTGTGGTGATGTTACAATGATAATGCCATCAATTGGAATTGATTGAAATACAGTTAATGCAACATCTCCTGTTCCTGGAGGCATATCAATATATAAAACATCAAGATCTTCCCATAATACATCTGTATAGAACTGACTTACCATTCCTGATATAACAGGTCCTCTCCAGATAACTGGATCTGTATCATTAGGAAGTAAGAGATTTGTTGACATTACTTTTATTCCTTTTTTTGATACTTCAGGTATAAGTCCTGCTTCAGAACCTTTTGCTTTTCCATTTATACCAAAACTTTTTGGGATGGAAGGGCCTGTAATATCGGCATCCATAATTCCTGTCTTATAACCTTTATTTGCAGATGATAAAGCCATAAGACTTGTTACAAGTGATTTACCAACGCCACCTTTACCACTTACTATACCATATATTTTTTTTATTGAAGTAGTATCTTTTGGCTGAAGGTAACGACTTTTCTTTTCTTCTTTTGAAGAACATTCTGTACTGCATGTGTTGCAGTTATGTGTGCAATTACTACTCATTGTTACTCTCCTAATCTAATGTGAATATATAATCATTGAATTCTAAATTTGCTTTTAATATATTATCTGTCTATATCTTGTATTGCATATTTGAGCATATTCACTACAATTCCAATTATAGGAATATTCATCTTTTCTGCCATCTTAACAGCTTTTTCAACTTACCATGCAATTACTTCATATCCATCATTGGTAACAAGAACCTGTATCTCCCATTGTGCAGATGGAAGCCCATCGTCTGTATATACAGTCCATCCGTTGTCTTCATCGATATAGATATCTGGTTCACCCATATTAACCATTGGTTCTATTGTGAACATCATACCTGGAACTAATAACATCTCTGTTCCCTTTCGGCTTACATAACTTACCCAAGGTTCTTCGTGGAATTTAAGTCCTACACCATGTCCACCGATATCTTCAACTACTGAATAGCCATTCTTAACTGCATGGTTATGAACTGCTTCACCCATATCTCCAAGAAATGCGTATGGTTTTACTTCTTTTAGACCAATCTCAACACATTCTTTTGTAACTTCAACAAGACGCTTCATCTCTTCTGGCACATTGCCAATCATAAACATTCTTGATGAATCAGAAAAATATCCATTATATATTGTTGAACAGTCAACATTGACAATATCACCATCCATAAGTATGATATCGTCTGATGGAATTCCATGACATACTTCATCATTAATTGATATACATACGCTCTTAGGAAATCCTTCATAATTAAGGGGTGCCGGTATTCCTCCAAGTTCTGTTGTCTTATCATATACAAGTTTATCAATCTCGGCTGTTGACATTCCGGCTTTGATATTCTCTGCAACATAATCAAGAACAGCAACATTAATCTTTGCACTCTCACGAATCTTTGCAATCTGTTCTTCATTCTTAATCAGATCTCTTGTAGGAACTATGCATCCTTTTCTTTTGAATTCAGCTATTTTACTATCCATCTCTTCATGACAGTATTTGTATTTCTTACCACTTTTACACCAACACAGATCATTTCTGCCTAATTTTTTTAACATAATTATATTCTTCTTTCTATTTTACATTTGCTTTACAGCCTCTATAATTGTAATATTATTTGGGATATTAGTCAACATTAGTGTCTGTTTTGATGAAATTTATCATATTATTTCATATTATTCTTTATCATATTATGCTATACCATATTATTCTTTATCATATTATGCCATACCATATTGTCACATCGTATCAATATGATATAGCATAATATTAGTTAGTATCTATGATATATTATATTCTATTCTATGTAATTATATTACTAATCACATATATTGCTCTACGTTATCATTTTATTCATCATAATTAAAAATCATTTTATAAAAAACTAAGATTTTAAAAATTATCAATAAGCAGCTTTTCTTTGTTATATCGCTGTATTACGTAATATATTTCGCTGTATTACATACTATATTGTGAGGATTCCAAGATGTTCAAGTAATATCTTAACTCCAAGAAGAATTAAGATTATTCCACCGGTAAGTTCGGCTTTTGATTTGTACTTAGTTCCAAATACATTACCAATCTTAACACCAAGTGCTGATAGAATAAATGTTGTTATTCCTATGAATGAAGCGGCAACCAGAATGTTAACATTAAGGAATGAGAATGTGATTCCAACTGCAAGTGCATCAATACTTGTTGCTATGGCAAGTACAAGCATTTCTTTTGGCTTAAGAGATGCATCTTCTTTTTCTTCTTCTTTTGATAGTGCTTCTTTTATCATGTTTGCACCTATAATAGCAAGTAAGATGAATGCAATCCAGTGATCAATTGCTGTAATCTTATCTTTGAATGTGCTTCCTAACAGATATCCAATAACCGGCATCAAAGCCTGAAAACCACCAAACCACAGTCCTACAATACCTGCTTTTTTAATTGTTATTTTTTGCATTGCAAGTCCTTTGCATATAGATACTGCAAAGGCATCCATTGACAGACCTACTGCCAGAATAAATAGTGTGAATAAATCCATATAAGTGTCTCCTTTTTATACAATTGTGCTTAGATAATTGCAATGATACTGCTTACAGCATAGCAAAGTTTTATGCTATATATGAGCAGGTATAATAGCGCAATTACTTAGTGATTATACCGAATTGTGGAGTTAGTGCAAAAAAAGAGACTCATCTACAGCATGTATAATTGCAGATATAATACATGCTGCAGATAAGTCTCATTATTTAAAATGAAGCCAGATGTATCTCATCATTATGTTGACTTCATTACATTACTAATTATAGTAAATGCTAACTACTCCCTTATCAGCGTTACTTGATAATTATATTATTGTCTTGTTTTTTTGTCAAACGCTTTCTGATAATTTTTCTTATTAGTAATATTCCAGTTGCTATAATAAATATTACTATTACAACTACTAGCAATATCTTTATATGTGTATAATCTTTTTGAAGCTCAAACACTGAAAATGTTCTGTCTTCATATAATTGGAATATTACATAATCACCGTCACGTTCATAAGGAATATTATATCCTTTTGCATCTGTAAGTTTTAAATGCTTATTATCAATCGAAGTACGATAATGAACCATTATTGTACTGTTCTCATTACCTGAATCATCATTAATTACAATATTATAACCGTTAACGAATATATAATCTGCCTGATAACGCACTTCATTTCGATTAACATCTTCAAGAGTCACTGTTGAATTATTATCAAATGTTCCTTCAACAATTACAAGCGGTGGATTCTCACCTGTGTTAATTGAAGAGAGGAATGGTGAATATACTGCATATATGTCTGCACTTTGAGTTATATTCTCTTTTTGAAATTCAGGCCATTCTCCATATTCGCCACTATGCAATGGAACATCCGGAATATCACTGTCTGTAA
This sequence comes from Falcatimonas sp. MSJ-15, assembly GCF_018918265.1. Taxonomy (GTDB): domain Bacteria; phylum Bacillota; class Clostridia; order Lachnospirales; family Lachnospiraceae; genus Falcatimonas. The sequence continues at coordinate 63,209 of NZ_JAHLQC010000008.1, read as the reverse complement.
TTGAGTCACCATAAGATAAGTCAATCGTCTTGATAAGTGTCTCTCCGTCATAAAAATTAATATGTATAGTAAGGTCTGTAAGTTCTAAAGATTTTTTTCTAAGTGCATCTGATATATAATTAGCATCATTATCAGATATAAATGTTATCTGTGGAATATAAGTACCTTCACCATCTGCTATACACCAGTCATCTGCCTCAAAGTTAGAATATGCTTCCGGAAGTATAGAAGAGCCTGTCATCTGCTCTATTGTTAATGGAACTGTCTTAAGATTATAATCGATTCCATCAACTGCCTGCATACCTTCATTAAGAAAATAACATGCATCAATTAATTCTCCGACTTTGCCGGCTATAGCTCCTTTTTGTTCTGTATCTTTTGATATTGATGGTAGTGAATAACATTCTGTAATTGCATTTGAATATCCTGCAATACCGCCGACACATGCTTTGGCTGTAATTGTACATACTGAGAGTGATTTGCTTACCTCGACATTGCTATATCCTGCAATACCACCGGCATTAGAGCCTTCATTTCCTGTTATTGTACATCTTGATATATTATATGTAATTGAACCGGCAGAGGCATGTCCGACAATACCACCGGCATTCTTAGTTGTAAAAGTAATATCTCCATCATTAATACTTCCGACAATCTCTATACTATTATCAAGTTCTGTACCAAAGTCACTGTCTGGCGGATCATCCACTTTATTACCTGGTATCTCGTATGAGATATTACCAACAATTCCTCCTACATTCGTATCACCTGTTACTGTAGCTGAATTGATACAATAGATAATCTGGTGCAAAAGTTCTTCGTCAGTATTATCAAAACCATAATTAGTTACAGCTTCAGGAATCGTATCCGGAGCTTCTGAATCAAGTCCAGCTTCAAGATCTTTAAGTATTGAAGAATCTGAAGATGAATCAGAGCTATTATCTGAATTGTCAGATTCTACGTCATTATCTGAATCGCTATCACTATCTAAGTCATTATCTGAATCTATGTCATTACTACTATCTGTGTCACTATTCTGTGTATTACTCATATTAGCTGATAATACAGCTGTATCTGCACGATGATAGTTGAGAACAGAATCATCATCGTCATCTGAATCTCTGACCGGTTCAGTATCCAATTCATTATCTGAATCATTAAAGTCAGAGTCATCATCGCTATCATCAGAATCGTTAAAGCCAGAGTCATCATCGCTATTATCAGAATCGTTAAAGCCAGAGTCATCATCGCTATTTTGGTTAGGTGCTATAGCATCTTCATTATCAAGAAGAGTTGGAATCTTAACATAGGTAAAACGTGGATCGAACTGACCAGCAATACCACCTATATCTTTTAATCCGGATACATTACCATTATTAGTACATTCGCTTATATATCCATTAACTCGTCCAACAATACCTCCAACATTGTAACCTCTGTCATTAAGACCAATCTCACCTGTATTAGCACAATTTACAATACGTCCTCCTGAGATTGCTGCAATACCACCTGCATCAAAGTTAGAGCCTTCTTTGAACTGTATTGAACCTTCATTACCACATCCACCAATACTTCCATAATTAAATCCGGCGATACCGGCAGGCTTATTAATCGCTGATATTGTGGCTTTGTTAGTACAATTAACGATTATACCATCAAGATTATTAAGTCCAACAATACCTCCACATGAATTTATTCCTTCAATACTTCCAATCGCAGAACATCCAACAATTGTACCACTGTTAGAACCGGCAATTCCTCCAATATATGAGCCGCTGCCATCTGCAACAATTGTAACATCTACAATCAGATTACGAATTATAGATTTATTTGTCGCATATCTTATAAGTCCCTGAAAAGATCCCGAACAATTAATAGATAGTCCGGAGATTGTACATCCATTACCATCAAAGATTCCGGAGAACACAGGTATCGGACTATATTCATATCCTGAAAGATTAATATCATTTTTTAAAATTACAAGTTTGTCTATTGAATAAGCATCATTACTACATTCTTTACTAAAACTGATAAGTTCTTCTGCTGTCGTAATATATACTATGGTATATGAAGAAGCATAACCTGTATATGTAGTATTAACAGCAATAATATTGAAGACGACAACCAGTGTCATTATAAAAGCGAGTAATTTTCTCTTTTTTATCTTCAAATTTCAAACACCACTTTCATATAATCAAAACCAATATAGATATCTAAAAAGCGATAAATGGATTAAATAGTCTTAGTTGTCCATTTACTGCAATCCCAGATATCAGTAACAATATCTTCATAAAAATCAGGTTCATGACATATAAGAAGAATACTTCCTTTATATGCTTTTAACGCTGCTTTTAATTCCTCTTTTGCATCTACATCAAGGTGATTAGTCGGTTCATCAAGTAATAGAATATTAGTCTCTTTATTAATGAGTTTACATAGACGTACTTTTGCCTGTTCACCACCACTTAGTACTCTTACCTGGCTTTCAATATGTTTGGTTGTAAGTCCACATTTTGCAAGAGCTGAACGTACTTCATATTGTGTGAATGATGGAAATTCCTTCCATATCTCTTCAATACATGTATTAGGCTCAGGCTTAATCTCCTGCTCAAAATATCCTATATAGAGATAATCACCAAGCTCAGCTTTACCTGACAATGGCTTGTTAAGTCCAAGAATACTTCGTAAGAGTGTTGTCTTACCAATACCATTAGCACCGATAAGCGCAATCTTTTGTCCTCGTTCCATAGACAGGTTAAGTGGTTTTGATAATGGTTCAGTATATCCAATCACAAGATCTTTTGTCTCAAATATAACTTTACCAGATGTTCTTGCTTCTTTAAAACGAAATTCCGGCTTCGGTTTCTCTCTTGCAAGTTCTATTTTATCCATCTTATCAAGTTTTTTCTGTCTGGACATTGCCATATTTCTTGTAGATACTCTTGCTTTATTACGGGCAACAAAGTCTTCAAGTTCTTCTATCTCCTGCTGCTGCCTTCTGTAAGCTGCTTCAAGCTGTGCCTTTTTAGCTTCATGAACTTCAAGGAACTTATTATAATCGCCTACATATCTGTTTAACTCCTGATTTTCCATATGATAGATTATATTCACTACACTGTTTAAGAAAGGAATATCATGTGAGATAAGTATAAATGCATTATCATACTCCTGAAGATATCTTTTTAGCCATTCAATATGATTAACATCAAGATAGTTAGTCGGCTCGTCAAGCAGTAGAATGTCAGGTTTTTCTAAGAGAAGTTTGCCTAGAAGAACTTTAGTTCGCTGTCCTCCACTTAACTTTGTAACATCAGCATCAAGACCGATATCTGTAAGACCAAGTGCACGTCCAATCTCTTCGACTTTAGAATCTATGATATAAAAATCATGTAAAGTAAGTGTATCCTGGATAACTGCAAGTTCATCCATCATTGTCTCAAGTTCCTCAGGTGATGCTTCACCCATGCTGTCACATATACTATTCATTCTCTCTTCCATATCAAAAAGATATGAAAAAGCTGACTTTAATACATCTCTTATAGTCATACCTTCTGTAAGAACAGAATGCTGATCAAGGTAACCAACTCTTACATTCTTTGACCATTCAACTTTGCCATCATCAGGCATAAGTTTGCCGGTTACTATATTCATAAAAGTTGATTTACCTTCACCATTCGCTCCAACAAGTCCGATATGTTCTCCTTTTAAAAGTCTGAATGATACATTATTAAATATGGCTCTGTCGCCAAAACCATGACTCAAATTTACTACATTTAGAATACTCATAAAAACTCCTTAGCTGCATATTTTAAATTCCGAGGCTAATCATATCAGTTTTTAATATAGAACGCAAGCTACTTATTAATTAATGTGAGTGTTTTTTAGAAAATTTAATATTTTTTTTGGAAATATAATTTTATAAATTATATCAGAATGTCTATTTGTTAATAAGTGATATAATCTCGTGAGGTTCGTTAATAATCATGTCAGCACCATGCTCTTTTAAAAAATCATATCCTCTAAATCCCCATGCGACTCCAATACAGTCCATATTAGCATTCCTTGCAGTATCAACATCAACATCAGAATCACCAACATATACTGCCTTAGACGCATCAATATTAAAGTATCTTAATACTTCATTAACACTATCTGGTGCAGGCTTCTTTTTAATATTCGCTCTTTCACCTACCACATAGTCAAATATACCATTAAAATAATCATCGCATAGAGAACGTACTGCAAAATCAGCTTTATTAGATACAACAGCAATTTTTAAGCCACTCTTCTTAAGCAAATTTAAAAGTTCATTGATTCCATCGTATGCTTTAGTAGTATCAGCACAATGTTCTTTGTAATGCTCTTTAAAAACAGCAAATACTTTTTCTGTAAGTTCATCAGATGTAAAAGGTGGAACAGCTCGTCTTATAAGCATCTCTATACCATTACCGACAAATCGTCTGACTTCATCAATAGTACGTAGTGGCATATTATATGTAGAAAGTGCATAATTAACACTAGATGCAAGATCATTAAGTGTATCTAATAATGTACCGTCAAGATCAAATATTACAGCCTTATATTTTTTATTAGAAACTGTTTCTTCATTAGAAGTTGTTTTTTTATTACAAATTGTATTCTCATTATCATTTACATCTGCATAATTATTCTTATTCTTACTCATACCATAGTCCTCCCATTCTCTAAGATACTCTTCTATTATATTATAGTGTAGATTAATATACTGATTGCATTTTTCCATATCTTTGTCATATAATCCGTCAAGAATTCCTCTATGTGCTTTTGCAAGTTGTAATTTGGCATCTTCATCTATTCTTGCAATAACATCTTCGATCCATTTTCTATATACATCTGTTACAGCATACATAATCATGCTTAAAAAAGCATTATCAACTGCATCTATTAATCTGAAATGAAACTCTCTGTCAGCCTCGGAAGCTCTTTTCATATCAGAATAATCATTAGTCTCTGATAAAAGTTCATACATCTTCTTAAACCATTCAGCATCTTTCGGTTTATTAATTATAGCTTCACAAGTAGTCTTTTCCACAAAACGTCTGAATGAACAGACATCTTCTTTGCTTATTGAATTAATAAGAAGCATCACATTAATCATCTCTCTTAGATTATTCTTCATATCAGCAGATATATAATTACCAGATCCCTGCTTTCTTGTGATAAGTCCCATACATTCAAGAGTCTTTAAAGCCTCTCTTGTCGAATTACGGCTGATTGAAAGTTCTTCTGATATTGCACGTTCAGTAGGAAGTTTTGAACCGATTGTAAGATTACCATCTTCTATTTTATCATATACATAATCTATAACTTTCTTATATTCCGGTGAATTATTATTGTTGCTAAAAAACATAATGATACCCTCTCTTTGTTACATATTGTGAACTACCCATCACCTAGAGGTAGTGGGTTTTACGCTCTAGATTATAAAAAGTTTGCAAAAACAGATGCCAGTATAACTGTAAGTATTCCTGATACTGCTATTGAAAGACTGCTCATAGCACCTTCAATCTCGCCCATCTCCATTGCTTTTGCAGTACCAATGGCATGTGATGCAGAACCGATTGCAAGCCCTTTGGCAACAGGTTCGTGTATCTTAAATATTTTACATATAATCTCTGCAAATATATTACCAAGAACACCTGTAATTATAATTACAGCAACTGTTATAGTTACATATCCACCAAGTTCTTCAGATACACCCATTCCAATTGCAGTGGTTATTGATTTTGGTAAAAGTGTTACATATTCTTCATGTGATAATCCCATAACAGATGACAATGCAAGCACTGTTACAAGGCTTGTTATAACACCGGCAAGTATTCCCGAAAATACTGCTTTAAAATTACTCTTTAACAGTTCAAACTGTTCATACAATGGAATTGCAAGACATACAGTTGCAGGTGTTAGAAGCCAGCTTAGATACTTAGCTCCTTCGTTATAAGTATCATAATCAACATGTGCAACAGCAAGAACCACTATTGTTGCAATTATTGATACAAGAAGTGGATTAAAAAGTCCAAGCTTCAATTTTTTCTTAAGATATACACCTGCCATATAAGCCATAAGGCTGATTGTTACTCCTGCAAACGCAGAAGTTTCAAAGAATTCTTTCATAATTACATCTGCTCCTTATTTTTTCCTTTTTTAATAATAATCTGTGCTACATGACCACTGACTATCATTACTGTTACAATTGTAAGACATGTTATTATACTCACCGGAATCAGAAGAGGTTTTAATACATTCCATGAAGCTATAAGCCCAACACCGGCAGGAATGAACATAACAGGCATAATCTCTATAAGCAACTTTCCTGTCTCTCTAACTGAATCAAGCTTTATAATGCCACTTAACAGACATACAAACAAAATTACCATACCATATATACTGGCTGGAACTGGTAATGGAAGTAATTCTTTTAAAATCTCACCAATAAATGAAATAGTAAGAATTATCAAAAACTGCTTTAAATATTTCATCATATCTCCTCTTTCTATATAAATATATAAATTGGTACTACCAATACACCATTATAATATAATGAAAAAATTTGTCAATGTTTTAGAATTTAGGATTGTATTTTTTTTCTCATAAGTGTATACTAAACCCGCAGAAGAAAAAATGCAATAAAATTTATTTAACGAATTAACCAGGTAAAGGAGGATACTTATATGGACAGTTGTGATGGTTCTGGTAATGGGCATATTATAGGCAGACAAACATCAGATATATGTGCTGTAGATAGTGTATATCCTCCGCCCTGGAGTCTATAGATTATATACAGTTTGTTTTTGTTTGCCACTTTTTCAAAAAAAAGTGGCATTTTTTATGCAGACAATGTGTTAAAATCCATGCCCTTATAAAATAATATATAACACTTACTGCACTGATAATATTGTTATCAGTAATATGATGTCAGGGGCAAAAGCTCCGACTTTGATACCTACGAATTGCGCCGTGCTACGCACTTCCACAATTCTATTAGATATCTTAATATTATATTATCAGAATTACAGATGCCACAGAAAGCGTGGATGAATATGAGAGACGAAATCAGAAAGATTATTGAGAGCGGTCTTAGAGATACTGAACTAAGAGAGGCTCTTAAAAAATATCATGAGAATGATATTGCTGAGATATTTGTAACACTTGACAAGGACACAAGAATACATCTGTATAATGCTCTTGGTCCGGAGATGATGGCTGAGATATTTGCATATATTGAAGATCCATCTGAGCTTTTAGAAGAGATGGGCATTGAAAAAGCTGCCGATGTCATCGAGCAGATGGATGCTGATGATGCAGTTGATGTATTAGAGAATGTTGATGAAGATGTAAGAGATCAGATTATGTCTGAGATAGAAGCTGATTCTAAAGATGACATTAATCTTATATCATCATATGAAGATAATCAGATTGGTAGCCGAATGACAACTAATTTTATAATTATCTCACAGGGAAGCACTGTTAAGATGGCTATGAGAGAGCTTATCTCACAAGCCAAAGATAATGATAACATCAATACAATCTATGTAAAAGACAGTAATGACAGATATTATGGTGCAATAGATCTAAAGGATCTGATACTTGCCAGAGAGCATGATGATCTTGAGAAGATTATAAGTACTTCATATCCTTATGTTATGGCTGATGAGATCGTAAGTGATACACTTGATATGCTTCGTTCTTATGAAGAAGATTCAATTCCTGTTCTTGATGATGACAAGCATATAATCGGTGCAATTACAATGTCAGATATTGTTGAAGCTATTGATGATGAGATGGGTGATGACTATGCAAAACTTGCCGGTCTTACTGCAGAAGCTGATCTTAAAGAGAATATCTTTGAGAGTATGAAAAAAAGACTTCCTTGGCTTATATTACTGCTTTTCCTTGGAATAGGTGTATCTTCGGTTGTAGGTGTCTTTGAAAAACTTGTTTCAAAGGTTGCACTTATTGTATGTTTCCAATCATTAATACTTGATATGGCAGGCAATGTCGGAACACAGTCACTTGCTGTTACTATCAGAGTATTAATGGATGAGAATATATCTGCCAAAGAAAAATTTGGTTTTGTATTAAAAGAGATGAAAATCGGCTTTGTCAATGGCTTGCTTCTTGGCACTTTGTCATTTGCATTTATAGGTCTGTTTATATTCTTTATAAAAGGAAAGACTTTCACTTATGCATTTGCAATATCTGCATGTGTTGGAATATCTTTAATAGCAGCTATGGTTATATCAAGCCTTGTCGGAACATTAATACCAATGTTCTTCCATAAGATCAAAGTAGATCCTGCAGTTGCATCAGGTCCACTTATCACAACAATCAATGATCTTGTAGCTGTCATAACATATTACGGACTTTCCGGAATGGTCTTACTTAAGATATTCAAGATAGCATAATTATACTCAAGCGAAACTCTAGCAAGGTTATCTAAGCTTGTCAGAGTATGAATAACATCAACAAAAACACGCTCTCGCTAAGTGTACATCGTAACGGTACTAAGTTTGTTACACACCTATGGTGTATAACGCACTAAGTGCCGACGATTACCACATTGTTTTCTTATGATGTTATTCATACTCTGACAAGCTATTTTACGTTTTCTTAGAGTTTCGCAGGTACACTTTCGCATAAATTTTATAAGTTTCTGATTTTTTATCTTTGTTCTAAAATAATAATATTTTCATAACAAAATGCAATATTGAACATCCTAAAAAATATTCAAATAAGCACTTGGATACGAATTAGAAAAGAGAAACATTACATATTGTATATCGTAAGCCAATAATCCATTTAAAAATCTCTTAAAAACGTAAATTAGCTCCGGCAGGCTTAATATATATCAAAAGAAAACAATGTGGTAATCGTCGGCACTTAGTAAGCTACACGTCTATGACGTGTGGCGAACTTAGTACCGCTACGATGTACACTTAGCGAAAGCGTGTTTTTGTTGATATATATTAAGCCTGCCGGAGCCTAGATAATCTTCCTTATGAGATTTTTAAATGCATTGTCACCTATATTTATTCGTTTCTGAGAGCTGTGACAGGATCACTTTTGGCTGCTTTTTTTGATGGGATAAGACCACCTATAAAAGTAAGGATTATGCTTAATATGATAAGGATAAATGCCGGTAATACCGGTAATACTGCATTAATTGTATCAATACCTGCAAGGTGATGTATAAGTGCATTGATTGGTAATATGAATAGGATTGTAAGTCCGATACCAATAAATCCGGCACATAGGCCGATTATACAAGTCTCAGCATTAAATACTTCAGATATATTACGTTTTGATGCTCCGATTGCTCTTAATATACCAATCTCTTTGCGTCGTTCAAGAACACTTATATAAGTTATAACACCAATCATAATCGATGATACAACAAGTGATATTGCTACGAATGCAATAAGAACATAGCTTATTACATTAACAATATCTGTTACAGATGACATAAGAGTTCCAACAACATCCGTATAAGCTATTACTTGTTCTTCATTACCACTTTCCTCCATCTTATCATTATAAGCATCGAGAATCTTAATTATCTCATCTTTACTCTCAAAGTCTTTAGGATATATATCAATCTCAGAAGGAACTAATATATCTGCATAACCAAGTTTTTTCATATTATTATCATACGAAGTAGCATTATTGCCTAGTAAAGACATCATAAGTTCTGAAAGTTCATTAGGATCCATATTAATCTGAACTGCCTGTGCAAAGACTTCAGGATCTATTGATAATGCACCTGCAAAACTCTCACCAAGCGAACCCATCGATGAGGACATAGTTCCTGCCATCTGAGTCATTATCTGGGTGATTGCGCTTGTCATACTGCTTCTTATAACGTCAGTTAGTTGTTCTGACATAGTCTGCATACCTGCTGCTATCTGTTCTTCAATCTGACTGGCTACAGATTCCATATATACATTCATGATATTAGTAAGTTGTGACTCAAGATTATTAGCTGTAACTATCTGAGACATAGCATTGGCAATGCGTCTTTTGCCATCTTCTGACTGTAGATATTCCAGAAAATAATCCGACATATTCTCTGGATTAGGATAACCATTCTTCGCTGCAAAATCCGGATATGAAGCCATTATATTCTGAGACAGAATCTTCTTCATATCCTCTCTTGATATATTAATCTTAACACCGTCTTTAACAATCTTTGTTGCATCATCTACAATCAGCTGCCTAATCTCAGGTTGGCTTAAAAATGCTGCCAGTGTCTCTTCATTGCCTGATGTAATATTGTTATCTTTAAGATACTTGGTATACATATTACTAATCTTGGCAACTTCAGCGAGTACCTGTTCTTGTGATATATCAACAGTTATACCATTCTTAACAGCATCTTCAATCTGCTTCATCATAGCAGATGCAACTTCGTCTGATGTAAGATAAGCACTTATGCCCTCTCCAAGTCTTGTAATATCCGCCTGTGGATTATCTTTGATACTCTCAAAATATCCATTAAGAATATCTGTTGCTATCTTCTCCATCTGCTCAGATGATATAGAAAAATTAATCTGTTTAAGAATCTCATTCATATCCGGCAGTTTTGATGTATCAATAGAAAAATTATTCATATTAAACATATTCTCAAAATCAAAACTATTAGAAAGTGCCGACATATCAATATTTAACATATCAGGATTGATTGATGACATATCAATATTAATTGCATTCTCATCAATCTTAAATGCCTGTGAGAGTGTTTCTGTATCAATTTTAAACATTGATGCAAGATCTAACTTACTCTCAGAACTTTCTTTTCCAAATTCTTTACCTGTAAAAACATTAATATTCTTAGATGCCAGCTGTTTTTTTACAATATCACTGTTAGAAGCATATTCCATAATATGTGTTGTGAGATCTCTTGTATACCATATACCAGAACGGAGCATAGTAGCTGTCGCATCTTCTACAGGCTTTACAATACCTACAATCTTAAGAGCATCACCCTTTTTTACAAGTTCATTCACATATTCTTCATTATCAGACTTATCTTTCCATACATTATAAGTAGAATCATATTCATACATATCAGAACTATTAACTACTCTAAATGTCGTTCCAAGTATATCATCATACGAATATTGGGCAGTATCATCATTGACTGTTACATTCTCTTCTGCCATAAACTGAGATATCATCTTCTCAAGTTCAGAACTATCTTTTAATCCTAATGTATATTGTAAAAAATCACTTATATTCCCCTGAGAAGTAAGAACAAGTACACATTCATTATAATTATCAGGCCATCTTCCGGCTTTTATATCATATTGATCTTCATATAAAGCTTCATTACCAGGCAGTTCATAGAATACATCTGTACTCATCATTGATGACATAACACTTTGAGTTGTAGCACCTGAACCAAGTCCCATTGCTGCAAATGTATTATCAGGATTAACTTTTTTTACTTTATCATTATTAATACTATATATCTGCGGTGTAACTGAATATTGATATTCTACAGAAGTTGCATAATCATTAATATTGTCACCATCAGTCTCAAGATAATTCTTAAGTGATGCCAAATCATTGCTGTTTAACTGTGAGAACATTCCTGTAATCATTGGTGTGACACCTATATCTTTTTGCCTGTCACTCTTTTTCTCTCCTGCTGCAGTCATTCCAACCATCATTGATGTAAGATCTAAGCCGGTGCTTTGAATCTGAAGCGGATATTCCGACAGAGTATCTCTTTCCATATATTTAATATATTCATTAACACCGGTTGATATTGACAAAATAAGTGCGATTCCTATAATACCGATAGAACCGGCAAATGATGTTAATAAAGTTCTTGCTTTTTTAGTTCTTAGATTTTGAAAACTTAAAGCTGTAGCAGTAATAAAAGACATAGATGATTTTCCCATATTCTTATGTACAGGCTTTACAATGTCTTTTTTATCCGGCTCATAAGGATCTGAATCTGCTAAAAGATGTCCATCTTTAACTTCAACAATTCTTGTAGCATATAATTTGGCAAGTTCAGGGTTATGAGTTACCATTACAACAAGTCTGTCTTTTGATACTTCTTTTAATAATTCCATAACCTGAACGCTTGTATCACTATCAAGTGCACCTGTCGGTTCGTCCGCAAGCAGAATATCAGGATTATTAACTAATGCTCTTGCTATGGCAACTCGTTGCATCTGACCACCTGACATCTGGCTTGGTCTTTTATTCAGCTGATTACCTAGTCCTACTTTTTCAAGTGCTTCTTTTGCACGTTTTTTTCGTTCACTTTTACTAATTCCTGATATTGTAAGTGCAAGTTCAACATTAGCAAGAACTGTCTGGTGTGGAATAAGATTATAACTTTGAAATACAAAACCAATAGTATGATTTCTATATGAATCCCAATCTCTGTCAGTATAATTCTGAGTTGATATGCCATTGATTATAAGATCTCCACTTGTATACCGGTCAAGTCCTCCTATTATATTAAGAAGTGTAGTCTTTCCAGAACCACTCGGTCCTAAAATTGCCACAAATTCATTATCACGCAGATTAAGACTTACATCATCAAGTGCTGTCTGCTTAAATTTGTCAATTGAATATTCTTTGTATATATGTTTTATCTGAAGCATATTTTTATTATAACTCTCCTATTCCCTTTACATTAGTATCTATGATAGTATCTGACTTTATACTAGATATTGTATAATTAATTATCTAATCTTATTAAAGCTGATTTATATAAGTTAATTCATTTAAGTTAATTACATCAAGACATATAATCTAATTGAATATATGTCTTGATGTAATATTGACTAACTATATCTTCTTTTTATTCTTATCCAGAGGATTATATCTGATAATCCACTATATACAAGTCCTATTCCAACAATTCTCAAAAGAAGAACTATGCTTTTAAATGGATTAAATACAATTAAAAGGCCTATAATTATCCCTAATGCTGCAAGTATCATAGGAATTGTCTGATTACCACCGGCTTTTTTTATTATACTTGCATCCTGAAATTTGCTAAGACAACTTATAAGTATAAATATTCCAAACAGCAGCGGTATTATTGATATTATAGATTGTTTAAAAGTAAACATCAAAAGTGCAATTATACACAAAATAAGTCCCGGAAGATGATTGACTGGTGATGTATCTGCTCCATGATGTAATACATCAAGTTCCGTAAATGCTCCTATTATCAATATTACAAGTGCTGCAATTGTCGCAACAATATCTAATGTTGATGTTGGTCGTAATAACAATATTATTCCAAAAAATAATGTGAATATAGCTGACCATATTTTGTTGATTGAAAAAATCTTCATAGATAATTCCTCCTATTATTTTGTTATATTTATGTTTTTTAAAGATAGAATCCTTTTATTGTCTCATCTTTGATATCATCATTAATTCCAATGTATCTTAAAGTAATGCTTGGAGATGAATGATTAAATATCTCTTGTAAGATGGCAACATCTTTATTCTGTTTATAATGCCAATATCCGAACGTCTTACGCATAGTATGTGTTCCAATCTCGTCAAGTCCTAATAATGCTGCTGCCTGATTAAGCACTCTGTATGCCTGAACCCTTGAAACAGGCTTATTATCACCTTTTCTTGACTGAATAAGATACTTATCTTCTGATAATTCATTCTTCTTAATATACTCACTTACTTCTGCCTGAAGCTTGTCATTGATAAGAAATCTCTTATTCTTGCGTGTCTTTTGTTCAACGATTACAATATGTCTTTTTTTATAGATATCACTCACTTTAAGTGTCAAGATATCTGATACTCGAAGTCCGGTATTAATTCCAAGAACAAACATTATATAATACTTCTCATCTATCTTTTTTAGTTCTTCTTTTATTTCGGCTATTTGTTTCTGTGAACGTATCGGTTGAACTGTATTCATATAATTCTCACCTGTCTTTCGTATATATTACATAGAATTTCTACGTTATCATTACTTTAATAGTTAAAACGGTCAACTTGCGATCCCGTATACATTACATAGAGTTCTATATCATCACTTATGTTACTGATTATTATATTGTGTTACATTGAAAAAATCAAGAAAATAAATACCTCTTAGTATGGTAATAAAAATTCTAATACAAATTCTTCCATATTAAGAGGTATCTATTAATTATCTTATATACTATTATGTGAATGTTTTCTACTATCAATCTTAGCATAATATGCTGTTATCTTAGTGATTGCGTCATCTATACTTGTATCAACATCAAATACAGTAATTGCTTTTTTCTCGAATTGTTTTTGTGCCTGAAAACCTATTTTTTTACATACAACACACCTACAATCTTCTATAAGCGTTACTCCGGGAATTATTGATTGTGAACCACATCCATTACCATTACCACAACATCTATTATGACTGCTGCCATTAGTGCAGGCATTATTAGTATTATTGGACTCATTAGTACTATTGGTATTAGTATTATCTGAGTTATTAGTACTATTGGTATTAGTATTATCAGCTTTGACACTATTAACTTTACGCTTCTCGATAAGACGTATCTCATCTGTTATCTCATATATGAGGAATTCACTTACCTCACCGAATTTTAAATCTACATTAATTCCATCCAAAGAACCAACTGCAATCTTATATGCCATATCTCTCTCCCTCGTATATAAAAGTAGTAATATATATACCTTCTTAAAGGTCTGTATATTCATTATCAGAGTTATTATAGACTATATCAGTTAAATCTAGAAACTGCAACTGTATATATATCTTCAATCAGTCGTATTCCACCTGCATATCCGGCATAGAAACTGTCAAAAACCACTTTATCCTGTACCGGCCATGAGATATTAAGAAAGTTACCTTTTAACTCTTCTGTAAGCTCTTTCTCATAATATCCTCCAAGAATTAATGGATATCCATGATAATCATGTTCTCTGATTGCTTCGTGAATCTTATAAGTATCTGTTTCAAAAGAGACATCTGCTGCCAGACCATAATTCAACTTATTAAATTCTTTTACGATATCATCTCTCATATTCTTAGGTGTATCATCAGTAATAAACTGTTTCGCAGGAACAAGTCCTAAATCATTAACAAGAAATCTTGTAATTGCTAATGCATAATGTGCATCTGCTACTACTGAAAACTGTTTGTTTATTACTCGGTTTTCAAGAAAAAGATCTGCATATCGTTCTATTAGATAATAATAATAATCTTCATGTTCCTTTATCACAGATTCTACTTTTTCATTGCTGACTCCTGCGAATTCTCCAACTGTACGTAAAAATCTACTTGTTTCTGTTGCACCAATTGGCAAAGTCTTATAATGCAGATAAGGTATTCCTAACTTTTTCTCCATCTTCTTCATATTATTAATACCTACCCATGGCGATACGAGTAGATTATATTTTGCATGTGGAATCTTATTGATATTATCAATCCCACGTCTATAACCAAAGATAGTATTCGGAGTAAGCCCAAGTTCTTTTATCAATCTTTCAAGTTCTCTTATATTACCAAGCCAGAAAAGATCCTGATATGGAACGTCTGCAAAAATATTGATAAGTCCGTCCTGTTTATCATCTGATGGCGTGAGATACTGATCAATTATAGCATCTATTACTTGTTCATGTCCTTTGTAATTATTGCCTTTAAATCCGGCTGTTGGTGCATATATTACCGGTTTATCTGCATCATTAAAACGTGATACGACTTCGCCTGTATCATCACCTACAATCTCAGGAATACAGCCTGTAAGCACTACATACATATCCGCATCTATTACTTTTAATGAATTAGCTATAGTTGAATCTAATTTTTTGACTCCACCAAATACTACATCTTTCTCATTGATACTGGTACATGGGAAAATATTAGGTGAGAAATATCCTGAACTTCCGGTGCTATCTGAAAGTTTCTGTGCACATCCTGGTCCTGAATTAAGTACCGGAAGTGCTCGTTCAATCGCCTGTACTGTCTGCATTGCACCAAGTGCACATTTATATCTCTGTCTGTCAAGAAGTTTTGCCATATTATTTTGCCTCCTCTAAAAATGTATCTACCTGTTGTGTATACCACCAGTCTGTATATGGAAGTTTGGAACGTTTTGCCAGATTCTCTTCAAAACTTCTGTTACGGATTGTATCAAGAATTGTTCTTGCAAATTCTAAAGTATGCTTATATCCAAATATCATATATTCATCTGCAACATATACAGCAGGTGTTCCATTCTTAATTGCCCATACAGTTGAACCCGGATGTCTTGACAGGTACATATCAGGTTTGTATCTGTTAAGGACGTTCATCACTTCATAGTTCTGCTGATCTGCAACACTTGTCTCAAAATCGATATCATTGTCAAGAAGATATTTCATTGATGGCGGAACATCTCCATTTTCATATTTTTTATCATAATGCCATGCTAATGCCCATACAACCTTAATTCCAAGCTCATTAAGAACTCTTGAGACTTCAAATGTATAACCAGGTCCCATTCCAAGTACTGCTGTAAGTCCATTAAGTTCTTTCTTAACTTCCTCAATCTGTGGAATATAGATAGCTCTCTGCTCACTGATATAGCGTTCAACAAGCTCTGTTCTGTCTGTAATTCTTCCTATCTCTCTTAACCATGTCTCAAAGCCTGTAATACCGCACTGATTAATACTTCTTATGTATGGAACATTATATTTTTCTTCAAGTGCATTACCAATATAATTGCCAAGTGTACCACATATACAGGTTGTCGCAAGACTCTCTGACAGATGCGACAACTCTTCGATTGTAGAATTACAATACAAAAATACTGGTTCTAAATCGAAATTCTTAAAAATATCAATAATCTCTGTTCTGGCACTTTCAAAGAAATTCTTAAAATTAATCTTGTTACTCTTAATGCCTTCTCTTGGTGGCTTAACAATCTTTTGCATAATTGCATGGTCTGATATATCAAAGCCTGTTGCCCATATTCTTGATTTGAAGCCCTCACAATGTACAGCTACTACCGGAACATCTATCTCATAACTTACTTCATCAACTATACTGTCGATATCTTCACCGATTATTCCGGTTGCACATGAACTTGATACGAATATCGCATCAGGCTTATATCTG
This sequence comes from Falcatimonas sp. MSJ-15, assembly GCF_018918265.1. Lineage (GTDB taxonomy): Bacteria > Bacillota > Clostridia > Lachnospirales > Lachnospiraceae > Falcatimonas. The sequence goes on along the minus strand of NZ_JAHLQC010000008.1, from coordinate 46,069 downwards.
TCATTAACAGTGAGAATAATGTTCCTTAACTTTTCTGTTGAACCGAATATGGTATCTTTTTCATTCATATCTGTTCCAACATAGACTGTATTACTTGTAACATTTCTCTTTTTTGCCATAACTTTTGACATATAATAAGCATTGGCACTTGTAACTGAACATCCTGCCGGACCATGATGAATTATAGCGACATTACGGATTGCTGCAAGCTGTGATAATCCACACATTGACAGACATGTACTTGACTGTGAGAAACATCTTGAACATCCTTTTAGCGTTCCACACTCACTTTTAGTTGCTAAATCTTTTAATGTTCCAACATAGCCTGTAATAGAACCGATTCTGTTCTCTCTTGTAGCAATGTTCGAACTTGTTAGATTGATTGACATATTTATTCACTCCTGACTTATATTACTTTACATAAAATCTAATATTTACACAAAAACCAGAGGTTGTTAATTTACCTCTGGTTTTCCAGTCAGCAGCTCTGATTAATTATGTGTTAGAATAATAACACATCGTTATCTATTTGACTAATTGTTATCATTTATCATCTGTGATAAGTTATTCTTATCTCAGGCTATTAATAGCCTTTTTGATATTACTCTTTATATCGATTGAGTTCTTCGATATATCTTTTGCCTATGTCACTAAGTTCATGATTTTTTCTCATTATATAACCTATTGTAAGTGGATCTTCTTCTCTTAACTTTATTGTTACAAAACCATCCTTTAATGTGACACTCTCTGTCATAATTCCTGTTCCTATTGAATATCCATTGAGTTTTGCCATAATCTCTGATGATGTTGCTCTGTCGTTAGATTTTATAAGTTTATCAAACTCATAGTTACCAAGTGCTTCTTCTGACAGATAGAAGTCGTTGTCACTGCTCTGGTCAAAACTTACACATGGATAATCTCTCAATTCTTCAAGAGATATCTCTGCCCGGTCTGCTAACGGATGATCTTTCCATACATACGCAAATGTATTCTTGACCATTAATGGATAGAATTCAAGATTATATTCTTTAAACAGTTTTTTAAAAATATTCTTGTTGCTCTTTGAATATGCAATTATTCCTATCTCACTTGTCAGATCTCTTACATTACTAAGAACTTCATCTGTTCTCGTCTCATGCACTGAGTATACATATCTGTCTGAATCAAACTGTTTAACTGTATTAACAAATGCATGAACTGCAAATACATAGTGCTGCATCGACACTGAAAAGTGTTTCTTATCTCTGTTTTTGGCAATATATCTATCTTCAATAAGTTCATATTGACTGACTGCCTGTTTGGCATACGTAAGAAATTCTCTTCCGGGTTCAGAAAGTGTAATTCCCTTGTTAGTTCTCTTAAATAGCTTGATTCCAAGTTCCTCTTCAAGTTCACGTATCGCAGCTGAAAGTGCAGGTTGTGATATAAAGAGCTTTCCGGCCGCTTCTCGTATTGAAGATGAACCTGCAATAGCAAGAACATACTTAAGTTGTGATATTGTCATAATTAACGCCTCATTTCCTACTGGTATGATAGGATATATTTTATCTGTTTAACGTAAGTATGTCAACTCTGTTTTTGTAATTGAGTTGTTCTTTTCCTAGTTTTTCTTAAATCTGGCTATAAGTGCTGTTACGAATGATGTAATGAGAAGTGTCAGGTATATTACGGCTGATGTGTTTCTTGTGTCACTTGTCTGTGGTGCTATTATAGTACTATTCTTATTGCTATCTGTACTCTTGACATTTTTATTATCTGTTGATACTTTATCTGGTTTAATTACAGGATCTTGTGTTATTGTACTATTTTCTGTATTATCTGTCTGGTTATTACTAGTCTTATCAGCAGCAGTTACTTTATTATTTCCTGAATCTTCTGCATTGTTATCCTTATTATTAGAGTCGGCTGTATTATTGTCTTTATTATTAGAATCACCTGTATTGCTATCGTTATTAGAGTCATCTGTATTATTGTTATTATCTTTACTATCATCTTTATTATCGTTACTCTTATCAACTGTAAATTCCGTAGTTGCATGTCCATCTGTCCATATCATCTCAAATGAATGATTACCATCTGATATACTCTCAAGATAATCCGGTTTTAATGTAATGATAGTTGAGCCTTCTCTTACAGTATAATTGCTCTTATCAACAATCTTGCCATCAACTTTTATATTCTTAAAGTTAGCATATGAACCTGCTCCTCTAATTGATAATCCTTCTTCATTATCAGAAGATGCATTATATGTCCATTTGCTATCAGCTCCATCAAGAATATCATATACTTTAGCTTCAGTCTCAGGTTCAGTCGGCTTTGGTGTTGGCTTAGTCTCAGGTTCATTATCTGGTTCTGTTGGTGTTGGGGCTGGTGTTGGTGTTGGCTTAGTCTCTGATTCTTCAGAGATTTTCTTATATGTTGCTTTTAGTGTATGATCTGTCTGTACATTTGTAAATGTATAGACATCAGTTAATGCAACAGGCTCTCCATCAATACTAAGTGATTCCATAATATATCCATCTGACGGATATAATTTAAAAGTTACATCGTCCCCTGCTAATACTGTAGTAGTCTTAGTTTTAGGATCATAATTAGTATTGATTGTTAATGTTCCACCTCTACCAATATCAAGTTTTATCTTATATATTGATTGAGTATTATCTGTTTTTCTAAAAGTTACTTTTAATTTATGATTCTCATAAATTGGTTCAAATGTATAATTAAATTGTTTTCTATTATCTATCTCAACCGGCTTTTCATCAACATATAAAGAATCAATCTCATATCCTTTATCTGGAATTATTGATAAAGTTGGTTCATTACCCATATATACATAAGCATAATCGTCATATATATATGCATATTCTGCTTTTACAGTTCCACCAGTGCCAATATCAAGTTCTATTCCATATTCAGGTGTTGGTGGTGTATAATATTCTACTCTTAAAGTTGCAGAATCACTCTCAACACTTCCTGCACTGTTAGTTACAACACAGCGATACTTCCAATCGTTCATTGCATAATATACTGATGAAATCGTTAAAGTATTTTCATTTGCTCCTGTATATATAATGTCATTTCCTTCATAATCTTTATCACTACCTGTACAATTTTCAAAGTCATTAACACCATTTTTATTAACTTGCCACTGATAAGTAAGATTTTCTCCGCTTGCTTCAATGCTAAATGTAGCAGATTCTCCATAATATATCCATTGATTATTTGGCTGTGTAATGATCTTAGGTAATTCTTCTTTAGGTAATTCTTCTTTATCTATTCTAACATCAATATAAGTATCAACTGTTCTTGAAACATTTTCTACATAATCAGGTAATTCTACAATTCCTTTTAGCTTAAAATTCTGCTCTGTTGTAATATTTGGATCATATAAAGCTTCTATATTAGATGTATCCCATTTAACCGGCAATCGCTCATAATTATATGACCCATAATTTACACTTACATTCTTTGGAAAATCGCTATAATTCCTAATAGTATCATAGGATGTTCCGAATGGAAATTCAAATATCTCACAAGACTTGACAATATACTCAAATTTAGCTTTTGGTATAACATAAGAGATTCTAACATATTGTGTTTTATAAGTACTATCTTCGTATCTATCTGCTTTAATACCATTTATCATAACTTTTGTCTTGTAATCAATTGCATAACCTATTGCTGCTGAAATTCCAAAATCTAAAGTATAAGTAGTATCATATTTAAAACATCCATTTTTATCCAGCGAAGGGGTCCATTCTTTAGTATGATTCATAATATTAATCCCTTCTGTTGAACATCTAAATATAATATTATTAGGTGTAATACCAGCTTCTGGTTCATTTATAGTTAGTTCGATTGTGTCTATATATTTATCAGTACTACCTTCGTTACTACCATCTTCTGCCCAAGCCACAATCTCACGTCCATTAACCTGCATCATAACAAGTGTCATTGCGATCGCCACCACTACTGCGATACATTTTCTGATAATATCTCTCTTACTCATAAGAAAACCCCCATTTCTTTAAAAATGTATTGATATCACTTACATCTGACATCTGACATATTACATATTACAACATACTGTTATGTTAACTTTTATTATTAATTATAAATCGTACCTTAAGGTACGAGTCAAGTATTGTCGAATAAATAAATAGATTTTCAAAAACAATACTACAATTATAAAAGGTGTGGTGTAATAATGAAAAAACAAAGCGAAAACTTATTTAAGATAGGTGAAATATCAAAGACTCTTGGTGTCACACGAAAAGCTATTCTTCTGTATGAAGAGATGGGGCTGATCACTCCTGCATTTAAAGATAACGAGAGTGGCTACCGTTATTATACAGCTGACAATATGACTCAGATTCGTTCGATACGTTCATTGCAAAAGCTAGGGCTATCTCTTAATGAGATAAAAGAATATTATTCCGATACAAGCAACATTGAAAGACTTATGGAATTCCGTAAGACTTTGGATCAGAATATCCAGATGTTACAGCTTTGTTCTATAAAAGCCGGTGATTCAACTATTCACAGGATATATCTGTCTCATCAGGTATGCTATTGTCACAGATATCAATGTCTTGATACAGTTAAAGCAGCTGATCTGCTTCGTGATACTTATATAGCAGCTGTAAAAACAGGATATATGCTTATGGATTCTAAGATATTCACTGTTCGTATAACTGATAGCAATGAAAAGTATTCTTCGAATATTATTCATACAACTGATATTAGTGAAAAAGATTCTTCGGATATTATTCATACAACTGATACTGGTGAAAAAGATTCTTCGGATATTATTCATACAACTGATACTGGTGAAAAAGTTTCCTCGGATATTACAGATGCTGACAATATATATGCTAATGTTCCATTTACCAGTAAATTGGAAATTGTTAATAATGATACTTCTGATTCTATCCTTAATCTGATGGGTTGTATACCTGTAAGAGCTGACTATAATGGACCTGGCAGAGTTGAATTTGCTGAGACACAGGCATTATGTATATATCATCGTGGACCATACGATAAGATAGCTGAAGTTATTCAAATACTCACTAAATATATAAAAGAACATCATATTAAAAAAATGGGTGACTTTCGTTCTACATACCTTCAGGGACCTCCAAATTGTGGTGCTAATTCTGCTGATTATATAACGCAGGTTGCTGTTCCTGTAGAATTTCCAATAGAATTCTAACAACTTCAATATTATTTTTTAATAAAAGTAATACCCCGTCATGTAGAGAATTGTCTGTTCTGACAGATTATAGACTTCTCTTCTCTATGACGGGGTATTGTATTACATGTTATTGTAATTCACATATTGCATATCTCTCTTAATCGCTTATATAGATAGCATGGTCAGCTTAATTAGCATCGTTCTGTTTTTTCAACATAGCCATAATTGCCGCTATTGCAGATATAAGAAGAAGTGTTATATATAATATAGCTGATGTATTTCTTATATCACCTGTCTTTGGTGCTGTAAATATGTTATTTTTTGCATTATTAGCACTTTTAACATTCTTATTACCTTCTGTTGATACTTTATCAGGCTTGATTACAGGTTCGGTAGTCTGAGTATTATTATCATTTGATTTGTTATCAGATGACTGATTGTTGTCAGTGGTATTAGTGTTGTTGCTATTTTTGTTATTATCTGTCTGATTATTGTTGGCTTTGCTGCTATCATCTTTATTGTCTTTCTTATCGTCTTTGTTACTATTATCTTTATTGTCTTTTTGATTATTGTCGTCTTTGTTGCTATCATCTTTATTGTCTTTCTTATCGTCTTTATTAGTATCATCTTTGTTATCATCACTACTCTTAGCGATTGTGAATTCTGTAGCTGCATGTCCGTCTGTCCATATCATCTCAAATGAATGATCACCATCAGCGATAGTCTCAAGATAATCTGGTGTTAATGTGATGATAGTTGAACCCTCTTTTACAGTATAATAACGTTTATTAACAATCTTACCATCAACTTTGATATTCTTGAATTTGGCATACGATCCGGCACCTCGAATTGATAAGCCTTCTTTATTATCATCAGATGGATTATATACCCATTTACTGTCTGCACCATCAAGAATCTCATAAGTCTTAGCTGTTGTCTCTGGTTCTGTGTCAGGTTCAGGCTCTGGTGTTGGAATTGGAGTCGGTGTTGGCGTAGGAGTCGGTGTTGATGATGCTTTCTTAAAGATTACTTTTAATGTATGGTTAGTTGTAACATTTGCAAATGTATAACTACTAGTCTCATCAACTGATTCACCATCTATAATCAAAGATTCAATTACATATCCTTCATTAGGTGTAATTGTAAATGTCTGAGTATCATTCAATGATATATATAAATAATTGCCAAGATTGCTCTTAGGTGATACATCGCCACCATCGCCAATGTCTAAGTCTATTCTATATTTTTTGCTGCTATAACTATAATCATAAGTCACTGTTCCGTATTCACTATATACATAACCATTACTATTACTTACTTTACAACGGTATTTCCAACCATTCATACAGGAACAGCCTCTGACTATAGTTAGCGTATCTGTATTTTCACCACCATATGTAATATGTCCACTAGCACAATCTACATAATCTCTTCCGTATGAACTGATCTGCCACTGATAAGTAAGATTATCGCCTTTTGCTTCGACATGTAATGTAATGCCCTCATTATAATTAATCATATTTGTCTTACTAGGATTTTTAGTAATAACAGGAAGTTCTTCTTTTGTTTCTTCTTTGAATGTTACTTCTACTGTATGTTCTGAATCAATATTAGAAAAAGTATAAACTGTACTATTAATTAGCACTCCGTCAACTTTTAACGCATCAACTGTATAACCATTATCTGGCTGACATTCAATTGTTACTTCGTCACCTTCTAAAGCAGTGATAATACCATTAACAGGCTCTTTTGTAGCTTTAATACTTCCACCATTATTGCAAGTAATATTTATTCTATATGCTTTTTTACTGTAACATATCTTTACTGGATTACTTGTATTATTACCTGCGTCATTACTTACTATACAGTGATATTTCCAGCCAACCATCTTGTCTAAGACATTAGAAATAATCAAAGTATCTCTTGCCTCACCTTGGTATGTTGCTTCATTATCACTTATACAATCTACAAATCCATTTCCATCATTTTTATCAACCTGCCATTTATAAGTAAGATTATCTCCAATTGCTACAATGTCAAATGTGACTGTTTTTTTGTCTGAAGTGATGGTTTGATCTTCTGGTTGAGCTGTGATTATTGGTTTTACTACGTGCGTTTTATCATCCACTGTAATATATACATTTGCCAAAACATTTTCGATATTATTTTTAGTCATATATTCATCGGTATTAGTATTAGTCAATTCCAATTCTCCATATATATAAAAAGTTTGAAGTTCACTAACATTTGGATCGTATCCATCTGAAATTCCATTTTTAGGTATTGGAATCCAAGTGACAGGAACATATTCTGAATTGCTAACATTTTTATATCTAACCTTTATAGTACCAGGTAATTTCTTGATTATTTCATCAAGAGGTGTCCCGTTTTTTAAATATTGAGGTTCCGGATTCACTATTTCATCAAGTATACGTTCAGATGTATTACTAGTATCATCCTCTGCCCAAGCCACAATCTCACGTCCACTAGCCGGTATCATTACAAGTGTCATTACTATCGCAACTACTACTGCGATACATTTTCTAATAGCATATCTCTTACTCATAAGAAAAACCCCCATTTCTCTAATTGTATTCATATTGCTTGTACATTCTTACTCTTGCTGTCTAATAGTGTGAATTTAATCAATAGCAGGCTCTCAATATAATTCTCACTTGATATTATTTGATATCTGCTACTTCACTCTTACTATCTCTTTCTTTTTAATTATTATAAATCGTACCTTAAGGTACGAGTCAAGCATTATCTGTAAAATAGGTATATTTTTCAAAGTAAGTAATACAATTACAATTTGAATAAGTAATTTTAGTAAAACATAACTACAAGAATCTTATTGCAAAGCATATTATAGTTATATCGAATATCATAAAAACCTTTCTATCTTTTTTCTTACTTTAGACTTAACCTTTTTTTAGACTAATTACTTGCTTTTTTTACTTCCATCTCATCCAATACTCTTTTTCTTATGTAATACATAGCATTTTTAGGATGTTTTTTACCTTTTTGATAACGTCCTCTGTATGACGTTTTTATCTATCTCAACCTGTAATTATACCTTTTGTACTTCTAATCTTCGCATTCTGGTGATGCATCTGGGTATTATGGCTTTTGGTATATCATATTTTGCTTTTTCTCCCGTTGTTTTTATGATATATTTTGCAATGTAAAGCCGTCTAAGCCCGCATAAATACTGGGTTTGTGGGCTTTTAGATGCTTTTTTATCTAATGTAACACAATACATATTGTGTTACATTCAGCACCTTTTATGGCTCAAAAACCTATTTTTTATACATACTTTACATTTTTGACTTTGTATGATAGAATTTTTGTATTACATTGTAATACATTGTATTTGTAATACATATCTTGTATGACATGATTATATATTACAAAGGTATAATAAGTCACTATAAAATACAAAAAAAGCATACAGAAGCATACAAAAAATGGTATAATTACATTGAATATTGGTAAGTGCTGTGTAACTACCTTTCGCAATAGCGATAGCTCGCATAAAAAGTGATATGCAAGTTCAGTAAGCATATACCATCTAAGTAACTATGCATATTGATATACAGAGCATAAATGTGATATCAAAAGTATGAATGTGATGCTAAAAGCATGAATGCGATACCAAAAGTATATATGTAATACTAAAAGCATGAATATGATGCTAAAAGTATGAATGTGATCTTAAAAGTATGAATGTAACACTAAAAGCATGAATGTGATATCAAAAACATGAATGTGATACCAAAACATACCATATAGAAAGGATATTTAATATGAGTGAAAAAATAGAAGAACAGGAAACAAAAGTAAAATCATTTAGAATAACAGATGATACAGCTGAGAAATTCAAAGAAATCGCTGCTACAATAGGTGGCAACCAGCAAGAAACTCTCGCAAAGCTTATTGAGAATTATGAGATGCAGGCAGGCAAAGCTGCATTTACTGATACAAGAGCTGAGATTGAACAATTCGAAGGTTATACAATAGCATTAAACAGAATGTTTATGACTGCTATTGAAAGCCAACAGAATATGAAGAATCTGGTGAAAGCTGAATTTGACGCACAATTAAAATCCAAAGATGCAATAATAATTGATTTGCAAAAACAAATAGAAGTTCTTGATGCAAAATCTAAAGAAATTGCTATAAAAGAAAAGGAATCTCTTGAGATTGTAAATAATATAAAGAAAGAGGCTGATGATGCAAAAAGCAACTATGAAGCATCAATAAAAGTTCTTAAAGATAAATTAGATGCCAAAGAACAGCTTAATACAGCTCTTTCTGATTCATTAGATTCATTAAAGTTAAAATGCAATGACTTACAAGCCACATGTAATTCACTTACTAATGCCAAGGAACAGTATAATGAAGATATTAAACAGCTTACTTCAAAAAATGATGAATATCAAAAAGAACTTGCCAATATACATCATGAAAACGAGATGTTAAAGTTACAATTAGATAACAACAATAAAACATCCGAATTCAACCTCCAAAAAGCAGTTATGGAAACAGAACGTGAATATGGCGAGAAATTAGACGAATTAAAAAAAATATGCGAAGAAAAGCTCGAACGTGCAGAAAGCAAAACAAGTGAATACCAGAATAAATATATTGCAGCAGTTGAAAAGGTTCAGTCACTTATCTCTAAAGCGGACTCTGGTATTGATGAAGGTATAGAGCTTGTCAAGAATATAATAAACGAATATATAAAGGAAGGTAAAATAAATGAACTCGATAAGATAACTACTATGTCCCGTAATGAGATCTATTCATACAAAAAATAGTTTCATCATCACTATAGGCATCAAAGTCGATGATTTCTCTGTTATTATTATTAACATTGCTTTGTTTCTTTAGATTTCAAAGAACTCCTTTTTCGACAAAAAAGTTGCTTTTTATACGTTTTTCTGATATGATTTTAAGTATAAAAAGCGATTTTTGATATATAAATATTGCGACTTGTTACTTGAATTAACAATATGCGATTTTCTTATATTTTCAATAACCGGTTGCATATACGAAGGGGGATATTTCATATATGAAGAAACTTTCAAAGCTTAAATTATCAGAGACAGTAAGCAGTCTAAGAAGAAAATTGAATATGACTCAACAACAGCTGTCTGAAAAAACCAAAATCAACAGAGCTATAATCTCAAGAATAGAACAACAGGATTTTATGCCGTCAATAGAACAACTAGAAAGTCTTAGTGAAGTTCTTGGCTTTGACATAACAGAACTTTTTATTGATACTTCAGACACACACTTGCCACCTGTCTCACCACTCAATATTGCTGTTGCAGGGGCAGGTTATGTCGGACTTTCAATGGCACTGCTTCTCTCACGCTATAATCATGTAACTGCTGTAGATATTAATGAAGAAAGAGTTAATCTTATTAACCAAAGAAAGTCTCCTATAAAAGATGACTATATAGAACTTTTTTTCAAAAATGAACAGTTAGATCTCACAGCCACCTGTGATGCTGTTAGTGCATACAAAGATGCTGATTATGTCATAATTGCAACTCCTACTAATTATGATAGTAAAAAAAATTATTTTGACACTTCAGCTGTTGAAGATGTAATCAAACAGGTTATAGACATTAATCCTAATGCAATAATGGTAATAAAATCAACTATTCCAGTAGGATATACCGAATTGGTAAGAGCCAGATATAACTCTGCGAAGATAATATTCAGTCCGGAATTTTTAAGAGAATCAAAAGCATTATATGATAATCTCTATCCATCAAGAATAATCGTTGGAACTGATTCAAGCAGTATTGAGACTTCTACTATGTCTCACAACTTTGCTGCACTTTTACAGGAAGCTGCACTAAAAGAAGATATTCCAACATTATTTATGGGCTTTACTGAAGCGGAAGCTGTAAAACTGTTTTCGAACACTTATCTCGCTCTGCGAATTTCATATTTTAATGAACTTGATACCTATGCTGAGATAAAAAATCTTAATACCAAAGACATTATAGCCGGTGTATGCTTAGATCCAAGAATAGGTATGTTCTACAACAATCCATCATTTGGATATGGCGGTTATTGTCTTCCAAAAGATACCAAACAGCTTCTCGCCAATTATGACAGTGTTCCGCAGAATATGATCAGTGCTATTGTTGAGAGTAATCGTACAAGAAAAGACTTCATAGCTGATCGTGTTCTTGAAAAAGCAGGTGCATACAGTGCTAACAGTACATGGAATATCAATAGTGAAAAAGAAGTTATTATTGGTGTATACAGGCTTACAATGAAGAGTAATTCAGATAATTTCAGACATAGCAGTATTCAAGGCGTTATGAAACGAATAAAAGCAAAAGGTGCAAAAGTTATAGTCTATGAACCAACACTTGCAGACGGAACAACTTTCTTTGGAAGTGAAGTTGTTAATAATCTTGAACATTTTAAATCAATAAGTCAGTGTATTATTGCAAACAGGTACGATTCCTGTCTTGATGATGTATATGACAAAGTATATACAAGAGATCTTTTTTATAAAGACTAGTTGGCTATTTGTTCTGATAGTAACACATACAAAAATATCAATAAAAGCCAAGTAGTTAAAAAACTTGAGAAACGCAAACGTAGGTTACAACTCAGAGTTTCTCGTAAATATGAGCAAAATAAAGAGAAAGGAAAATACTGTAAAACTTATAATATAGTTAAAAACGAAAAACTTTTACTTAAAGTAAATCATAGATTAACAAAGAACTTATGAGTAGTATCTGTTTCGACAGTACAAAAGCTACTCTTGAAGCAGGAATGAAGCATAAAAGTTATAAGTTTTATAAGTTTTATAAGTTTTATAAGTTTTATAAGTTTTCAGTAACGGATGATTATATAATGAAACAACAAAATGTTAATTTAGCAAATAGCAAAGTTCTTATTACCGGTGCAGCAGGATTTATAGGTTCTAATCTTGTACTCAAATTACTAAGAACTGTTGACAACATAGAGATTCTTGGAATTGATAATATGAATGATTATTATGATATATCAATTAAAGAATATCGTCTTAAAAAGATTGAAGAAGAGGTTGTAAAACATTCTAGCTCTAATTGGACTTTTATCAAAGATTCAATCGCTAACAAAAATATTATAGATAGAATATTCTCAGAATTCAAGCCTGATATAGTTGTTAATCTTGCAGCTCAGGCAGGTGTAAGATATTCTATAACCAATCCAGATGTATATATAGAATCTAATATCATTGGTTTTTATAATATTCTTGAAGCCTGCCGCCATTCTTATGATAATTATAGTGGTGTAAAACATCTAGTATATGCGTCATCTTCATCTGTATATGGAAGTAACAAAAAAATTCCATATTCAACAGATGATAAAGTTGATAATCCTGTATCTCTATATGCTGCCACTAAAAAATCTAATGAGCTTATGGCACATGCATATAGTAAATTATATAATATTCCATCTACAGGATTACGCTTTTTCACTGTATATGGTCCGGCAGGAAGACCTGATATGGCATATTTTGGATTCACTAACAAACTTCGTGAAGGTAAGACTATCGAGATATTCAACTATGGAAAATGTAAACGTGACTTTACTTATGTTGATGATATTGTTGAAGGCGTCAAAAGAGTAATGCAAGCTGCTCCAGAACGTGCCAATGGTGAAGATGGACTTCCACTTCCACCTTATGCAGTATATAATATAGGCAATAATCATCCTGAGAATCTTCTTGACTTTGTTAACATATTAAGTGAAGAACTTGTAAATGCAGGTATCCTTCCAACTGATTATAACTTCGATGAACATAAAAAACTTGTACCAATGCAGCCAGGTGATGTTCCTGTAACTTATGCAGACACTACTGCTTTTGAAAGAGACTTTGGCTTTAAACCAAACACTTCACTAAGAGACGGACTACATGAATTTGCTAAGTGGTATAAAGATTTTTATATAATTTAATTCTTATATCTAATGCTTAGATATAAGAATTAATGCAATTAGGCATAAAAACTAATGCAATTAGGTATAAGAACCACTGCAATTAGGCATACGAACTAATGCAATTAGGTATAAGAACTAATTCAATTAATAGTAATATATTTTTAAATTAATCTTTTAATTAAATAATTTTCAAAACAAAAAGACTTCTTTCAAACTACCATCAAGTAGCTATAAGAAGTCTTTTTAATATTTCTTTATGTTAGTCTGATTCTTTTTTAGACTATTTTTTCAGAATATACTTTTAGCATATTTTCAAGAATATTCTTTTTAGCTCATTTTTAGTATATTCCTTTTAGCATATTTTAATATATTCTTTTTAGCTCATTTTTAGTATATTCTTTTTAGCCTAATTTCTAATATATTCTTTTAGTCTATTAATCAATCGATTTATAATACTTATGCCTGAACGCCGAACATTTCTCTCACTGTTCTCCATCCGAGTAAAGCACATTTTACTCTTGCAGGCATATGAGATATATCTCTAAGTGCACCTGCCTCTTCAAGTTCATCTATCTCATCTTCGCTCGCTTCACCTTTTATCATCTTGAAGAAAAGGTCTGCTAGATGTAATGCTTCATCCTTATCTCTGCCAATAAGCATACTAAGCATAATATCTGCTGAAGCCTGTGATATTGCACATCCACTTCCTGTGAATGCACCATCTGTAATTACATTATTATCATCAACTTTTAAAGATACAATTATGTCATCACCACAACTTGGATTAACGCCTTCTAACACAAGATTAGCTCCCTCTATCTCTCTTTTATTCTCAGGGAACATATTATGTTCTGTGAGGATCTCATTATAAAATAATTTATTTTCCATATCCCATCTGACTCCTAACATTTCTAATACTATCTACAAATCGCATTACATCTTCTTCTGTATTATAAAAAGCAAAACTTGCTCTTGCTGAAGACATAACTCCAAGATGTTTTAAAAGTGGTTGTGCACAATGATGTCCAGCTCTTATAAATACATTCTGTGTATCAAGAATTGATGCAATATCATGTGGATGTACACCATCAACTGTAAAACTGATAATTCCCATGTGTTCCTCGGCTGTCTTACCACCAATTATATGAACTTCCGGTAATTTTGACAGTTCATCAAAACACATCTTAGTAAGCATCTCTTCCTGTTTTACAATATAATCAAAACCAACACTGTTCATATAATCTATAGCAGCTCCAAGTGATACTGCACCACCTGCATTAACTGTACCTGCTTCAAACTTATGAGGAAGTTCAGCATAAGTTGCTGATTCTCTTGTAACATATTCTATCATCTCGCCACCTGATAAGAAAGGTTGCATATTCTCAAGAATACTCTCTTTGCCATATAGGCAGCCTATTCCCATCGCTGCCATCATCTTGTGTCCTGAAAAAGCAACAAAATCAGCCTCTGTCTTTTGAACATCAACTGGCATGTGAGGAACTCCCTGTGCTCCGTCAAGAACAACAATTCCACCAACTTTGTGAACAAGTTCAATAATCAGATCATATTCATGTTCACGTCCTGTAACATTAGATACCATCTCAATAGCAGCAATCTTAGTCTTGTCATTGATAATATCTCTAATCTTATCTTTATCAAAACTTCCATCTGATTCACAATCAATAAATCTTAATACTGCACCTGTCTGTCTTGCAACCATCTGCCATGGTAAGAGATTACTGTGATGTGCTGTAATTGATACGACAATCTCATCACCGGCTTTAAGATTATTAAGTCCATAGCTATAAGCAACAAGATTAAGAGCCTCTGTTGCATTTCTTGTAAATATAATCTCTTTTATACTCTTTGCATTTATGAAATTTTTAACTTTTTCACGAGCTTCTTCATACGCATCCGTTGCAGCTATTGCAAGACTGTAAAGACCTCTTAATGGATTGGCATTAGCAGTCTCATAAAACTTTTTTTCAGCTTCAAGAACACATAATGGTCGCTGTGTAGTTGCTGCATTATCAAGATATGTCATGTCTATATTTGAAAAAATAGGAAAATCTTTCTTATAGTTCATCTAAATCCTTCCTTCCATATATGTTGTAATCTGATCTCTAATCTCGTCTGAAGGGAATTTGTCGCATACAGCTTTAATTCTCGCTTTTGCCATCATTCGTTCAGCTTCTTTTCTTGATATTCCTCTACTTCCAAGGTAGAATATAACTTCGTCATCTATCTTACCAATAGTTGCACCATGATTACCTTCTACATCTTCTTCATCACAGAGAATAAGAGGAATAGTCTGATTAACATTATTATCTGACAGAAGAAGGACATCTTCTCTCTCGTTGCCTTTTGCACCACTACATCCCTTTACAAAGTCAATAGTTCCTCTGAATATCTTCTTCGCATCATCATCAAGAACACCTGTTGCACTCATATCACAATTAGTCTTTCTTCCGGTATGCTTTGCAACATAATTCATATCAAGTATCTGTTCTTTATTGGCATAATAAGCAATATCAGATAAGAATGATGAATTCTTGCCTTCAAGCTTAGTATATCCACCATAATATGTCTTCTCGCTTCCTGTTATTACCTGTACTAATGAAAAAGTTGCATTATCTGCACATCTTGCGCCACAATTATGTAATGTGACATAACCATCTGCTAAAAGATTAGCTGTATATATATTAAGATTAGCATTTTCTTTTACAATTGATTTAATCTCATGTACAGATACACCGGCTGTACTATTCTCTGCTTCAAATAATACAATTACATCAAGACTTGAATTTTGGTTTGATACAAAAAATAATCTGTTGGCACATTTTGTATTATCATTATACTTATATTTTATTATAAGAGGCTTATCAGCCTTAATATTATCTTTAATCACGATCAATTCGTTATCAGCATCAATATCTTCAAGAGAATTACCAATTCCAGTTGTAACTTCCGAAAAATCAGCTAATTTAGAATTATCTACATTACTGTAGAATTCAATATCTCCTTTAAAATCTTCTCTATTCATTGATACAACTGCACTTTTATCAACTTCTATATGTTCAACCTTCGATTCATTCATGCGAAGAAAATTCCATGTCTTGACAGGAAGGCTATTTACAGTAATATTATTTAATTCCTGCATCATCTCACGTCCTTTCTTATGATTAACCAATACTTCCTGACATCTCAAGCTTAATCAGGTTATTCATCTCCATTGCATATTCAAGAGGAAGTTCCTTTGAAACATTATCTGCAAATCCACTTACAATCATAGCTTTTGCATTCTCTTCACTTATACCTCTTGACATAAGATAGAACACTGCATCATCGCTAATTCTTCCTATCTTAGCTTCATGTCCGACATCTGCATCTGCTGTTCTGATATCCATTGCCGGAATTGTATCTGACCTTGAGATATCATCAAGCATAAGAGATTCACATGATACAGAAGCCTTACTATGTTTTGCATTTTTATTAATAACGACTGAACTTCTAAACGTACTACATCCGCCACTCTTTGAGATTGACTTCGTATTGAT
The DNA here is from genome assembly GCF_018918265.1 of Falcatimonas sp. MSJ-15. Taxonomy (GTDB): domain Bacteria; phylum Bacillota; class Clostridia; order Lachnospirales; family Lachnospiraceae; genus Falcatimonas. The sequence goes on along the minus strand of NZ_JAHLQC010000008.1, from coordinate 29,359 downwards.
ATATGATGATGTATCAGGAGCTGCATGTACAACTTTTGCACCTGTATCAAGATTCTGTCCTTTACCTGCGAATGTAACACCTGTGAATTCCATCTTAGAACCTTTTCCTTTTAAGATACTCATTGGATACAGATAAGATACATGTGAACCGAATGAACCTGATACCCATTCAACTGTACCACCCTCTTCAACAATTGCTCTCTTTGTATTAAGATTGTACATATTCTTTGACCAGTTCTCAATAGTTGAATATCTTAACTTGGCATTCTTACCTACATATAATTCAACACAACCTGCATGAAGGTTGGCAACATTATATTTAGGTGCTGAACATCCTTCAATAAAATGAAGATATGAATCTTCTTCAAGTATTATTAATGTATGTTCAAACTGACCTGCTCCTGCTGCATTTAATCTAAAATATGACTGAAGTGGAATCTCAAGTTTTACTCCCTTTGGAACATATACAAAAGAACCACCTGACCATACTGCACCATGAAGTGCTGCAAATTTATGATCTGTCGGAGGTACAAGATGCATAAAATGTTCTTTTATCATATCTGCATACTCACCTTTTAGAGCACTCTCAATATCTGTATATACAACACCAAGTTCTTCAACTTCTTTTTGTACATTATGATATACCATCTCTGAATCATACTGAGCACCAACACCTGCAAGTGATGTTCTCTCTGCCTGTGGAATTCCAAGTTTATCAAACGTATCTTTTATCTCATCAGGAACATCTTCCCAGCTTTCTTTCATACCAGACTTTTTAGTAACATAAGTTGCAATATTATCAATATTAAGTTCTGATATATCAGGTCCCCACTCCGGAACCTGTAATCTGTTATATACTTCAAGTGACTTTAATCTGAACTCTCTCATCCATTCAGGGTCATCTTTTTCATTTGAAATCTGTTCAACTATATCTGCAGTAAGACCGGCAGATATTCTATAAGCATCTTTATCTTCATTACGGAAGTCATACATACTTCTGTCTATATCTTCTACATATGTTTTTTCACTCATACTTAATCCTTTCCTTTACTCGTTATTTGTATTCTATTATTATTTTCTTTCTTCAAGGAAAGATTCATATCCGCCTTCATTAATCTTCTCAACAAGTGAACCATCACCAGTTTCGATAATATGTCCATTAACACATACATGAGTATAGTCAACGTTAAGATTATCAAGAATTCTTGTACTATGTGTAATAATAAGAAGTGATCCATTAGTCTCTCTCATATATTCTTCAATACCTTTTGATACAATTCTTACAGCATCAACATCAAGTCCTGAATCAGTCTCATCTAATATTGCAAGATCTGGTTTTAACATAAGTAACTGTAATATCTCAGCTTTCTTCTTCTCGCCACCTGAGAAACCAACATTAAGATTTCTCTTTCCGTATGACTCATTCATTGAGAGCACATCCATTGCTTTTTTTAATTCCTTTTTAAAATCCCATATTCTGACTCTCTCGCCAGTCTTCTGTTCAAGCGCATTCTTGATAAAACCATCAAGTGGAAGTCCTGGTACTTCAAGTGGTTCCTGGAATGATAGGAATATGCCGGCTTTTGCACGTTTATCTGCTGAATATTCTGTAACATCTTCACCATTAAATATAATATTACCACCTGTTACCTGATATCTTGGATTACCCATTATTACGTTACCAATTGTTGATTTACCTGCACCATTTGGTCCCATAAGAACATGTACTTCACCTTTTTTTATAGTAAAATTAACATCATGAAGAATCTCTCTTTCTTCTATTCCTGCAGACAGGTTTTTGACTTCCAATACGTTGTTGCTCATTTTATTTCCTCCTAATTATATAAATGTAACTATCTTAATTCCTCATAGTTACTATATCCTACCATTTTAGTATACTTTATTTGTAAAAAAATATGTGCATTTTATTTTTTTAATATGCAGCTGCACGAACTGCTTGCTTCACCATTACATACATTGTAATTACCACCGGATATGCTAAACTGCTTACCATTAACTATACAGTCGGCAATCTTGAATCTCGCACGTTCATAAATCTCGGTTACGGTTGTTCTCGATATATTCATCTGTTCTGCACACTGGGCCTGAGTCATATTAAGATAATCAATCAGTCTGATTGTCTCATATTCATCAACTGTTAATATCTCTGACTTTGCATCTGTCATTCCCACTGGCTTAAATATCCTGTGCGCCGGTTCGGCACATACTCGCCTGCTTCGCTGAGGTCTTGACATTTTAACACTCCTTTCCGTCATATGTCGGATTTAATTGTAAAACATACTAAAGTATATGTCAATAAAAAATATTATTAAAAAGCAGAATTTCAACATTTTTTTACATTTTGCCGAAATTCTGCTTTATAATATTAAATTGCACTGTTAAGATTCTGCCTGCATTGTATGTAGCGTCTTATTATCTATGCCTTATATATGTTTTTATACATAGTGTTAACTATATAATCGCATTCTAAGTTATTCTATATAATTATACTCTTAGTTGCTCTGTATAATCCTGTTCTAAGCTACCCTATATCAGTTTTTTCTGTTATTTTGAGAAACCACATCCAGGAACTGTATCATCTGGAATCTCTGAGATATAATGTGCTGTATATTCTGCATTCACTTCTGCTATTTCTTTTTTACCATCAATATAATCTCTAAAATATTCCAAAAGATCCATTCCGCAATTTTCACAGCCTTCTTCTTCTTCCCACTGTTTTACAAGCTCAATTCTCTCCATCTTGGTTGTATCTTTTATTAATGTACTCTTCATTATTTTTCTCTCACTTTCTTTAAATATGTGTCTTTCAATTCATTTTTCTCTTCTAATACTCTTATCTGTTTCTTAAGGCTGTCTATATATTCATTAGTAGCCTTTACACCACATCTTACAGCAATATCATCATGCTTGCTCATATCATCAAGCCATTGTTTTACTGATTTGCCAAGGATATCATTGTATGTATTATCTTCTTTAAAAAACACTTAAATCACCACCATCTTTTAATTATAGATCCAATACTCTGTATTGTCCTTTATCACTGAAGTGAACTACCCATCACCTAAAGGTAGTGGGTAGTTCACAATAATTTATCTACCGCAATTTATGATATCACATTTTAACTTGTGAGTCTATCATAATAGTTTTTGATATCACATCTTAGCTTGTGAGCCTGCCATAATAGTTCTTGATATCTTATTGCGAGCCAAAAAAGAGACCTACTAAGCAGGTCCCTTTTTTTGGCAGTGTTCAAATGAAATTATATTGCAAGGAAAAAATATATTAAAAGATAAAGAACCACTGCATACTGTAAATATAGATTAAATTATTTTCTGGCGAAATCGTTACCAGTTAATAATTTGTAAGCTTCTTTATATTTTGCAATAGTCTTATCAATTACATCCTGTGGAAGTAATAAATCATTGTCAGGGTTAGCTTTTAACCAGTCTCTTACAAACTGTTTATCAAATGATGGCTGTCCTTTGCCTGGAACATATCCTTCAAGTGGCCAGAATCTTGAACTGTCAGGTGTAAGCATCTCATCGCCGATAACAATCTCACCATTCTCATCAAGACCGAATTCAAACTTTGTATCAGCAATTATGATACCTTTTGAAAGTGCATATTCAGCACATTTTTTGTAAAGAGTGATTGTATAATCTCTAAGTTTTGTAGCATATTCTTCACCTTTTCCAGGGAACTGCTTTTCAAGAACTTCGATACTTCTCTCAAATGAGATATTCTCATCGTGATCACCTATCTCTGCCTTTGTACTTGGTGTATATATTGGCTCAGGAAGTTTATCTGATTCTACAAGACCTTCAGGTAATTTAATACCACATACTGTACCATTTTCTTTATAGCTTGCCCAACCACTTCCTGTTATATATCCTCTTACGATACATTCAATTGGAAGCATCTTTAATTTTTTAACTTTCATGCTGTTACCTGTATATTCATCTTTGTGGAAGAATTCAGGCATATCTTTAACATCTACTGAAAGCATATGATTAGGTACGATATTCTTTGTATAGTCAAACCAGAACTTTGACATCTGTGTTAATACAGCGCCCTTATCTGTAATTTTATTTTTTAAAATGTGGTCGAATGCTGATATACGGTCTGTAGCAACCATAATGATACTGTCTCCGTTATCATAAACTTCTCTTACTTTTCCTTCGTAAAGTAATTTTAACTCTGCCATAATCTTATCCTCTTTCCTTAAAATACATTTTATCATTTAATAAATTATTGCAAGCATCTTCGAACCATAAGTACAATGTATTATAACTACCAGCAGTTATCGAATCAGCTTTTTAAATCTAAGGAAAGTATATATCATATTTACTTATAAATCAACCTATTTTATCAACTCTTTTATTAAAAATACTTATCAATAATATAACTTGTAAAAATAAAAGTCGGATATCATAATATCAGCTAGTAACAAGATAGTACAAAAATACCGCTCTCTAATAGCTAACATTTTATCTCCGACTTTTTATTTAAAAATATTTACTCTCAAATTCTTTAACTGATATCGGTTTTGAATAATAATATCCCTGGAACATATCACATCCCATTTTTGTAAGCATATCCACCTGAGACTTATTCTCAACGCCTTCTGTAATTGAATGCATTCCAAGTTCTTTTATCAGATTGATTGTATTAGCAAGTATTATACGACTTCTCTCACCATTCTCGGTTTCTTTTAAGAATCCCATATCAATCTTAACTACATCAGCATGAATATCCTTTAACATATTAAGAGAAGAAAATCCGCTTCCAAAATCATCTATCTCTATCTCAAAGCCTTTATTTTTCAGTTTATCAAGTATCTCAATACTCTTGTCAACATCATTCATGAATACACTTTCTGTAATCTCAATCTTAAGATTATGTGGATTAATGTCATATTTTTGAATCAGATTTATAAATATTGAATATATATCACAATAATAAAAATCTTTAGTTGATATGTTAACTGATATACAATAATCCTCTTTACCAATAGCTTTCCACTTAGCTAGTGTCTTTGCTGCTTCTTCCCACATATATTGATCAAGCTGATATATAAGTCCCGCATTCTCAAATGCTTCAATAAAACTTATAGGTGGTATAATTCCATGTTCCGGATGAATCCAGCGAACAAGAGCTTCTGAACCTTTTAGTGTTCCACTGGTGTCAAACTGTGGCTGAAGATACATCTTAAATTCATTATTAGCAAGAGCGTTGTCAAATTCACCACACATGCGTTCCCACAATAATGTCTTCTCCATAAGTTCTTCACCAAAATATGCGACTATCTTATCATAATCACCCCATATCGAAGAAATTGCAAGAGTTGCTTTGTCAATCATACTTGAGATCTCTTCATTAATATCTGTTATCTCATATACTCCCATATAGATATGCATACGGTATACATCACTTGTATATTTGTTACGAAGTTCTTTTATACAATCTGTAAAATCTTCTTCCCTGTACTTGGATTTTGGCATACATATAGCAAATCTATCAGCACTAAGCCTTCCATAAGTAACATTTTTTCCTAATCTTTGTCTAAGAATATCAGCTTCTGCAATAAGAACTTCATTACCACTTTCAAATCCAAACAGATTATTAACAAGCTTAAAATCTTTGATGTCCGAACATAGCATATAATATGTTATATCCGGATTATTTTTTAACATCTTTGCTGTTTTCTCAAAAAAGTAATCGCGATTATATAATCCTGTAAGATTATCATGACGGGCATTGTAACACTCTTTTATATATGCAAGAGTGGAATCGGTTGTATCATTAAGAACAAAATAATATCCTATCTGTCTCCCTTTTTCATCTTTCATATTATGGTATTCCATATCAAAATACAATGTTTCACCATTCTCACGTATCTCTTTGGAATGCCAGATATTATCCACCTTGATATCATCTTTATGCTTCTTAAACCACTTGGCAAATGCATAATCTATATGTTCTTTGTCCTGAAGTTTGAATACATCTTTCGCATTATTATTATAATATATACACTCTTTGTTTTCATCAAAACATATCATAGCCGAACTCATATCCTGTATTGATAGTGATAATATCTTGGCTATTACTGTATTTGGCACATGATACAGACTAAAATAGCTAAGAAACATTGCTATTATGCCATAGAACACAAGTGATACATTAACCGGATATGCAAGGAAAAGACAAAAAGCATCACTTACAATCAACATACAAAAGCTCGCTAATATAGACGTATATCTATTGCGATAAGAGCTTGCTGCTTTTAGTATCTTATATAATAATACAAGCATTATAAGTACAACAAGCCCATAGCAATATATCAAATGTATGTAATAAAATACTGTAAAGCCTGTAACATACCAATATTCACCACATTCTGTAAATACTACTGTATCAAGTCTAAACATATGATGTAATACATTATTAAGGATAATTGATGTATTAGATAGTACAGTCAAAATATTAAAAAGCATCTCTGTTTTCTTAAGCAGCTTATTGTTCGTAAAAAGGCATGTATATACAAGAGTGTATCTAAGAAAATACAATAGCAGCCATTCAAGCATACATATAAATAATCCATAAAAAAATGTTGCCATTGCGAGTTCATTACACATAAGAAAAATTGAATATAAAATTATCGAAAATGCTCCTGCATATAAAAAATTACGGCAATATGCAGCAACACTGCCTTCTTTTTTTGAAATATATACTGCATTAACAATCATGGCTACGCATATCATTACAAGTATTAAAACAAATGCTATTTTCACAACTCTTTCCCCATTTCGATATATAACTTTAATTAAAATATGATGCACAATATGCACAATCAATTTTAATTATATACAACTTTTGTTTTTTTAACAAGTTAAATATAGAGACTTTATTATTCAAATTCTTAATATTGTCAATATTTGTTAAAATATTAACTTTCATTTTTTCAATAAGTGTCTTAGATTCAATATGATAATGTCTTGTTAGATTGTTTTATATTATGTAAGCAACATTGTGTTCATATAAGAAGAGAAGATATATAACTGGAATAAAATTATATATCTTCTCTTATCTTATAAATGCTTATTACTCTGCTTTTGTCTCTGATGCTGCTTCTGAAGGAACTTCCGCAGTTGTCTCTTCCGTAGTTGTAACTTCTTCGGTTGTCTCTTCCACAGTTGTCTCTTCCTCGGTTGTAACTTCTTCGGTTGTCTCTTGTGGTACTGTCTCTGTAACTGCTTCTGTTACAGCTTCTGTAGCTTGTTGTGTATATGTCTCTGTCTCAACTACCTGTGTCTCTTCTGTATTAGCTTCTGTTGATTCTTTTTGATACTTACCATTATAATCTGAACCATCTCCGGAATCATTATTGTGTTTTTCTACTTTATAATCGTTAGAATAGCTTACAGCCATATCTGCAGTTACACCTGTATCTGATACAATAGCTTTACTTATCTTAACTACCTGATTAGATGGCTTATAATTATCATCATCAAATAGGAATTTGTGAAGTGCTGTTACATTATCTGATAGTGTTGCAGGTATTACAACTGAACCTTTACTTCCAAGTGTCTCTGTATACATAGCAAATGGGAAACCAGAAGTATCACCAAGTTTGTAATCCATAAGTGCTGAGATAAGTTTTAAAATCTCTGTTTTTGAGAAGTTAGTATATACTTCATCAAGAACTGTATCAACTATCTTATTAAGAGTAAGTATATCGCTTTTCTTAACTTTATCAAATATCTTCTCAAGAACAAGTCTCTGTCTCTCTGTTCGTTTGAAGTCTGAACCTGCTGTATATCTTATTCGGCAATATGCTGTTGCCTGGACACCATTGAGTGTAACCGGGCCATATATCTCGATTACATCTGACTTTTTGCCTGTAACATTGGTAATCTCTTCTGCATATCCATTTATCAATACTTCTTCTTCTTCTGTAATATCAAGATCAATTCCTCCAAGTGCATCAACGATATCTATAAGTGCATTAAAGTCAACTGATACATAGTTGCTTATATTAAGATCAAGATTACGGTTTAGCATATTAACTGCCTGCTTTACTCCACCTTTTTCATAAGCAGCATTACATTTTTGTAATGTCATATCTCCATCGGTATCAAGATATGAATCTCTATATACAGACAGAAGCTTTATCTCTTTGGTATCATTGTTAATACTTGCAACAATCATTGTATCGCTTCGTCCGGTGTTAAGATCACCATTACTTCTGTTATCAAGTCCAAAAAGAGCTACATTAGTATATCCACTCAGTTTTTTCTCAGTTTCTTTATCCATATCATTAGTAACTACTTCATTCTCTGGAAGATCGTTAGTATAATGAATCTTGGAAAGTTTTGCATTAACCACTATTGCACCGGCTGCTATAAGTGTAATAAGTCCTGCAGCCACTCCTATTATGATTTTTTTTGCTTTCATTACATTCGCCTCTTTATCTTTTTTTAGTTTATTTGGACATTCTCTTAGCTTACACCCCATTTACATCTATATACCAGATAATTATGAGAATATATCATTATAAAATATCTATTTCTTTTTAGTTTTCACAATTATCTAATTTATATAAGTAAGAGTATGTCATATTGCTTTCGTTTTGATATTGACTTTGGTATCATATAATATTAACAAGGCAAAGTCAAGGAAGAAGACCTTAAGAAATATTAGTTTTTTCTTACAATTTTCATTTTGTGTATAAAAACTAAAATACCATTTCTGTTACATTCCTATAATCAAGGACATGATAGTAACAAAAATGGTATTTATTCAATGCTATTATTGAATTATTAAAACTATGTCAAAGCATTTTTAACAATTCAAATTTTTTAAGCCAAGTTATTCAAACTAAAGTTTTAGTTAGTTTTTTAGTTATATCTTAGATTGCTTCAAGTGCCTGTGCAATATCTGCAATTAAGTCATTTTTATCTTCAAGTCCACATGATATTCTTATAAGTCCGGCTGGTACACCTGCTGCTCTTAACTGTTCATCATTCATCTGACGATGTGTTGATGTTGCAGGGTTAAGGCAACATGTTCTCGCATCTGCAACATGTGTCTCGATTGCTGCAAGTTTTAATGCTTTCATAAACTTCTCTGCAGCAGCTCTTCCACCTTTTAATTCAAAAGATACTACACCACATCCACCATTTGGCATATATTTTTTAGCAATCTCATAATACTTATTAGATGGAAGTGATGGGTAATTAACATACGCAACTTTATCATGTGCTTCTAAGAATTCAGCTACTGCCTGTCCGTTCTCAACATGTCTAGGCATTCTCACATGTAATGATTCGAGTCCAAGATTAAGTATGAATGCACTTTGTGGTGACTGAGTACAACCAAAATCTCTCATAAGCTGTGCTGTGCATTTAGTTATAAAAGCACCTTCTTTGCCAAATTTCTCAGCATATGTAATTCCATGATATGAATCATCAGGAGTACAAAGTCCAGGGAATTTGTCAGCATGAGCCATCCAGTCAAACTTACCTCCGTCAATAATTGCACCACCTACAGCAGAACCATGACCATCCATATATTTTGTTGTAGAATGAGTTACAATATCTGCTCCCCATTCAAGTGGTCTTAAGTTAACAGGTGTTGGAAATGTATTATCAACTACAAGTGGTACGCCATGTGCATGTGCAGCATTAGCGAATTTCTCTATATCAAGAACTGTAAGTGCAGGATTAGCTATTGATTCTCCGAATACAACTTTTGTATTCTCTTTAAATGCAGCATTTAACTCATCTTCTGTGCAGTCAGGATCAACAAATGTTACATCTATTCCCATCTTCTTCATTGTTACTGATATAAGATTGAAAGTTCCACCATATATTGATGAAGATGCTACAATATGGCTTCCTGCTTCACATATATTGAATAATGCGAAGAAATTAGCTGCCTGTCCTGATGATGTAAGCATACCTGCTGTACCACCTTCAAGTTCTGTAATCTTAGCTGCCACAAGATCATTAGTAGGATTCTGAAGTCTTGAATAGAAATATCCACTCGCTTCAAGGTCAAAAAGTTTTCCCATATCTTCGCTTGTATTATATTTGAATGTTGTTGACTGATAGATTGGTATCTGTCTTGGTTCTCCATTGCCAGGTGTATATCCACCTTGTACACATTTTGTATTGATTGAATAGTTTTTCATATCAGTTATTGCCTCCATATATTTATTGTCGCTTTATATCTGCGACACTTTATAATAGTAATACATCTAGTTTATATTCAAATAGTCAAAATGTAAAGTACTTCTTACATTTTAACCTGCAATTTTTAATATATATTTTTTTAGTACACATATATATATGAATCTTAGTCAAACAGTGCATCTACCATCTGTGGTGTATATATTACACTCTTTTTGTGATATGCTTCTATCTGATAGAGTGCATTAGCTACAATATGTTCTGCTACCTGTTCAAGATCCCTGATACCGGATGTATTCTTCATGTGTTCAATAACGCAGTCAACTGCTTCATCAGTAACTATACATTCTTCCGGCTTAACACTCATTCTTTTTAGTACCTTCTTTAATGCATATTTTGAAAAGATCACTTTCTTCTCTTCTAAAGTATAATCCGGAAGTTCAATTACTGCAAATCTTGACATCAAAGGTGCACTTATCATACTCTTATCATTAGCTGTTGCAATTGGATATACACCATTAGTTGGTACCATACATTCAAGATAATTATCTGTAAATCCAATATTATCAAGCAGAGTAAGAAGAACATCTGCAGGATTACCATTACCTTTTCCTGATGATGCTTTATCAAGCTCATTAATGATAAATACAAGATTAGACTGACCTGCCACAGAGAATGCATCTATTATAATTCCCGGCTTTGCATTAGAATAGATTCTTGAACTTCCTGTAAGCTGTTCCGGATCGTTAATTGAGCTCATATCAAGAGTTGTCCATGGTAGCTTTAATATCTTTGCAACTGCATATGCCACTTGGGATTTACCAGTTCCTGCCGGACCTATAAGAAGTATTCCGTATGCCGGAAGTGTATGTGTGCGATTTATCTGAACTATTGTCTCTATAATACGCTGCTTGACTTTTTCCATTCCATATAATTCTTCATCAAGAATTCTCCTGGCTTCATCTATATCTATTGGTTCAAAGTAATCACTTTTCCATTTTATATTCATCATTACAGAAAGTGCATGTTGTGCATGTCTTCTCTCTTCTTGTGATACTTCATTAGATTTTGCAACTGCAAGATTACGTCTTGCCCACAATCTTATATTATCAGGCAGTGTCTTGCCTGCACAATTTATAAAATCTGTTATGCTCTGAAGACTTGTAAGCTTCATGTCATCACAGGATTCATCATTCTCATATTCTTCATCTACATCAGATGGTGCATCACTCTCGAACAGTCTTTCTATCATAAATTGCAAAAAGCCATCTTCTGCAGATAATTTTGTTCCACCACCAAAAGCAACTTCTCTTATCTTGTATACAGCATATCCATCTTCACGATTTTCGCCGGAAAGCTGTACATTTATATGATTTTCGCCAAGCCATTTAAGAAGATTTACAAATCTTGCATCTATCTTAAGAATATCAGCTTTGAGCGTTTTGCCTTCATTATCTTTTTCATCACGAAATTCGAAAGTTGTTCTCTTTACCGGATTAGTAAAGATTCCTGATGAATGATGTTCCCATCTCTTATATGTATTATCAATAAGAAGAATTGGCTGTTGTGGTGTTGCTGTCTGTGCATTAGTATAAAAAACTTCATAAGTGCATTCTGCTTCTTTTTTATCAGATGCACTTGAATTAAAATCAAATACTGGCATTATTATCTCCGTTCCGAAGGAACTCCCATGATATTCTAAATATCATTTCCTTCTACTTTTATTTATTATTATTAATTATAATGTATTTATATTCACTTTTTTATACTACATCCAAATTTATAATTCGTCAACCTACATAGTTATTTTCGCATATACTATTCATAATCATCTTCACATATACTATTCACAATCATTTTCGCCTTCATTAACTTCTTCTATATTAACAGCTTCTTTTACTATTACTGCATCTGTATATATTACTCTTATAACAGCCTGTGACCAGTTAAGGCTTATATATGGCTCTTTTTTTCTCTCCTCGCCAGCTTTTTTTAATGTATCAACAATCTCTTTCAAGACTTCCTTTGTAAGATATCCACCACGCCAGTTAAAAGTAAGTATCTTTCCTTTTTTGGCTGCCTGTGTAGCTCTGTTTAGCACTTCATCCATCTTTGTAAAAGATAATTTTTTCTCTTTATAATAATAATGATTTGCGTCATTACACTTTGGTGCAGATGCTATAAGCGGTTCGTGATCTCTAAATATTGCTTTATCATCAAGATTAAAATAATCATATCTTATAAGCGAATTAGCTTCACTTTTTTTATTTTTATTATTAACTGATTTCATACTGCTACTGTTAAGTTCAAGATAATGGTTAGAATTTCTTCCAACAGTATTATCGAATGTGGCATCAAGATGGTAATATATATTATTAATCTTTACAATATTCCATGTATGTCTGTATTTTATTCCTTTTTGGGGATTATTGCCACAGATTGCAATTACACACCAGATTCCAAGTGCATCACAAAGTGCTTTTACTGATTTGGCAATTCCTTCACATACTCCAACGCCATGTCCTAATGGTCCTATTATTTCGTGAGAATATGGCTTTTTTAGTTTATCATAGGTAATATTTTCACATATAAAATCATGTATAAAAAGTTCTTTTTCAAGTTCCGTTTTGCACTCGTTTTTAGCTTTTAATGCAAGCTTATCAATTCGTGCTTTTAAAGCCTTCTGATGCTCTTTTATCTTAGCTTTTTCAAACAGATATTCCGGCGTGAATATTATATTTGGTGAATCTCTATAATAACTATATTTAAAACCTGTTACATAAAAAATCTCCGGATGATCAAGTCTCATAAGAAAGAACACATTCTGGACATCTTTTATATCAAGTGCCGGCAATAATATTGATGTATCATAATTAGTAACACCATTCATTATTCCATAATATACTTCCTGCTCTGTCTTAGTCATATGATTATAATAGTATTGTTCCATTATATATTTTTCTCCATTCATATCAAAAAACAGAACACCTGCGTTCATAATTATTTTACGAAGCAGATATTCTGTTTTTATCTTAATTCTACTTATTTTTATTGTATTCTCTCTACTTTAATTATTCGCTATTGCTAACAATAGTCAACATCAAAAACTTATTGCTTATTACTGCCAATAGCAAGAAGTGCATCTTTAAATCTATTCATTCCATCTTCAAGGACCGAACGTGGACATGCTGTATTAAGTCTTAAGAAGCACTTACCACATTCACCAAACTGTCTTCCTGCTGACAGATAGAGTCCATTATATTCTCTTATCTGATCTGCGAATACAGTAGCATCATCTGTCACATTGCTGCAATCAAGCCACAAAAGATAAGTTGCCTTAGATGGTGTAAGATTAAGCATTGGAAGTTCACGCTCAATGAACTCTCTTACATAAGCCTTATTATCTGTAATATATCTCTTAAGTTCGTTAAGCCATTCTCCACCTTCATTAAAAGCTGCTACTGTTGCAGCTACCGCAAATGCGTTTGGTTCTGCTACTTCATCTGTATTAAGGCCTCTCCATACTTTATGATGAAGATTCTTATTAGGAATTACAACAGCTGCTGTCTGAAGCCCGGCAATATTAAATGCTTTGGTTGGTGCTACACATGTTATAGAATTGTTCTTACATATATCTGATACAGATGCAAAAGGTACATAATTACTGTCTGGATCTGTTATATCACAATGTATCTCATCTGATAATACGACAACATTATGCTTATAACAAAGTTCACCAATCTTACTAAGTGTATCCTTATCCCATATCTTTCCAACAGGATTGTGTGGATTGCATAGAATCATAAGGTTTGTCTGTGGATCGGCAAGTTTCTCTTCAAGATCTTCAAAATCTATATGATAATCTTTGCCATCATATACAAGTTCACTTTCAATTACATTTCTTCCGTTATTAAGAATTGAATTAAAAAAGATATTATATACAGGTGTCTGTATAAGAACCTTTTCTGCTGGTGTTGTTATCTTACGGACAATACTTGATATTGCAGGCACAACTCCTGTACAGAATGTAAGCCACTCTGGCTCAATCTCAAAATTGTGTCTGTCTCTCCACCATGTAATATATGCATCTTCCCATTCTTTTGGAAGAATTGAATATCCAAATACTCCATGTTCTACTCTCTTTTTTAAAGCATCTATTATCTCAGGTGCAGTCTCAAAGTCCATATCAGCAACCCACATAGGAAGTTCATTGTAGGCAACATCCCATTTTAGTGAACCAGTATTATGTCTGTCTATAATTTTGTCAAAATCATATTTCATATATCAATCACACTCACCTTTCGCATTAATGCATATTAATAATTGTAGTCTTTGATGGATCTATCTTATCTTTATCTAATATAAGTTCTTTAATAAAATCTGCTTTAATTGTTCCTTCTTTTGGATTCATAACGCTATCTATTCCACCTATAATACTGACATCAACGCTTGAATATTCAAAAGCAAGTGTTGTATTAACAAGTCTACAATCCTTCATAACAAGATTCTCTATATAGCACATTCCCTGCAGACTTTCGATCGTACAATTAATAAGTGTAAGATTCTTAGCATTCCATCCAAGGTATTCTCCTGATATAACTGAATCATATACTGTTACATTATCTGTATTCCAGAATGCATCTTTTGACATAAGTTTTGAATTATGAATCTCTACATTCTTACAGCCGTCAAATGAATAATTGCCAACAAGCTGGAAGTTATTAAGTTTCATATTCTCACTGTTCATCGCAAAATAATTACCTCTTGCTGTTACATTATTCATCTCTACATTCTTACAGCTCCATAATGTCTCTTCGGCATTAGTAAGTGTTACATTATCGAATACAAGTCCATCGCATCTTCTAAAATTCTTAGGTGCTTCAATAAGTGCATTCTTAACAGTCATATTGTCTGTATACCATACACCGGCTCTTGCCATATCAAACCAGCTGCAATTCTCTGTATATATATTTTTTGAATACCAAAGAGGATATTTCCATTTGAACATACTTCCATATAATGATATATCGTGACTTTCCTTAAGTGGTGATTCTCCGTCATCAAAAATAGTATCATATATATTCAGATTATTTCCCTGGAATAATGCTCTCTCTCCTGTTAAATATTCCTGATGAATTTCTTTTCTTTCCATTTTGCATATCTCCTTATGTGAATTATTAAATGTAGGCAATCGCAAAAATTCTTATTTTAAGTTCAACAATCGCCTAATCAAAAACATACTCTTCATTATAACATGTGTAAGCAATAAATCATATAAGTTTTCAAAAATTTAATAAAATATAATTTTGCACAATGTATTTTATGATGTCAAAAACTTATTTGACGTCACTTATAAGATTATGACGCTCTTTTACAAACAGATATGCAATGCCAATGCACATTACGATTGTACATTCAATACTTCCTTCTATTCCAAATATTCCACCTGTTATAATTTTTCTAGAAGATTTAGCTGACATAAGGAACTTTAATATGCTGGCACCTGAATTGATACCACTCACGCTAAGTCCATATAGATTACCTTGCACAAAATTCCACATTCCATGAAATGCACCAATTCCAAACAGACTTCCTTCATGATAATAATATAATGCTGCAAATATTCCAAATAATGTAAGATTTATAAAAGCAAGAAGTGTAATTCCATTATTGCCAAGATGTAGAATTGCAAAAAATAAAGAACTCATAATAATGGCTTTTAAAATTCCTTTTTTTGAGGCAATAGTTGGCATAAGTGTTCCTCTTACCATAATCTCTTCACTCATTCCCTGTATAAGAAAACCAACAAACATAATAAGAAGATATGTCTCATGTCCTTTATAATGTTTGCCAACATATATTGCCGAGTGTGTAAGATAAGCTATTATCATACATGCCGAGAACATAATCATTCCTATAATAAGTCCTTTTATATAACCTAGTCCACTCTTTGCATTACATTCAACACCAGTACCTCTTATACTTCTTTTTTCTACTTTGCGACAATAGATAATAAGTACTACTATCATTCCTAATGTTGAAAACAACTGAATAGGCATACTATATAACATTTTACTTTCATCATTTCCTATTCCTGCTAACATTACAAAAACTTTAATAAGCAGATTTTGTGCAACTATTCCAAGTAATATGAATGCCAGACAATTAGCCGGACTGCTTTTTTCTGTATATTCTATAAAGTCTTTTTTTCTAAAATCCATACCCATCATATTTTTTCCTATTCAATTATCTTAAGAATTGCATACTGACCTATTGCTGTTGGTACGCTTATTATTATATATACTCCATCTTCATCCTGATATGAATATGTATAAGGAGTCTGTCTGTCATCATCAAAATCCATATTATTAAGTTCTGATGCCAGCATAGACATATCATATTCTCTAAGATAATCTTCAACAGCTTCTTTTATATCAGTTTCATCACTACATACTTCATAATCTTTGCCGACTTCAAAATGTTCAGTTATCTGCGACAGTTTGTCATCACTAATTGGTTTAAATCGTGTTCCAGAATATACATTAACATTAGATGTATATTCTAGAACTGATGGATGTGCTGCGTTACTATACATAGCATCACCGCTGAACTTTACAGATATATTGCCATCACCATCTATAAATATACTATAATCTACGTTAACTGAATCTGTTCCATCATTAATACTATAATTAGTAAGAATTGACAAAGCATCATCTTTAATAATCTCATTAATTGCATGTATACTGGTATATGCAACTTGCTCCTGTCCTTCCACTAATATTACCGGATACTTAATATTCACTGTTCCAAGTTCATACTGTGCCGACTCATATATGAACTTAGCATCAGATGGCAGTTCATCTTCATATATATAATCATCACTAACTGAATTATCGCTATCGACAGTATTATCTGTTACATTCTCTGTTACATTCTCAGACACATTCTCTGCTGCTTCGGTAATAGCGACATCATTGGCAGCAGAATTACTATCATCTTTACTCTCACCACTTTTACACGCATATAGTACCGTAGACAATATACATACTCCCATCATTATGCAGAAATTTTTTCTCCTCATACCTTTTCCCTCTTTTCTAAAATAATTAGACTATTGCAAAATTCACATCTATCATCAGTTGTATATAGAAATATAATTTTCCAATTGCCTATAAGATAATCTTAATATCCCACTTATAATACCATAACATTTTAATTAGCACAACATTTTATAATATATTACTATGACATTTTAATTAAGCATAGTATTTTATGATCTATTACTATCTCCAATAAGCAATATATGTTTTTTATAGGTATGATTTTTATAATTTTTATGATTGTTGTGCTAAACAGATATGTGACACCAAAATAATTATGGAAATCTTATTATATATGTGATACATTAATTAGAGGCATGGTATATGCACTAATATTTAACACAAGGAGATTTATACAATATGAATACTGAATGGTCATTAGATATCTTTTACAAAGGTTTTGATGATGAAAACTTTGCAAAAGATTTTGAAAAAGCAAAATATGCTATCGAAGATTATAATAATGCTGTTAAAGCAATCGACAATACTAATCCATTAAAATCAATGGAAGATGTTATTGTTGTAAAAGAAAAGATTGAACTCTTAGTATCCAAATTATACCAGTTCTGTTCTCTTACACAGTCTACAGATACTTCTAATCCAAACTGTGCAACTTACATCAACAAACTTATGCAATTATTAAATAATATAACTATTGCACAGACACAGTTTGAACGATTCGTTGCTTCAATCGATGATATAGACAGTCTCATCAAAGACAGTGATATATTAAAAGATTATAGTTTTCTTCTTAACTCAATAAAAGAGAATTCCAAACATCTTCTAAGTGATGAAGTTGAAGATCTTGCTGACAAGCTTGACATAACAGGTGGAAGTTCATGGGCTGATCTTCAAAGTTATCTTACTTCAAGAGTAAAAGTTGACTATAAAGGCGATGTTACTAACTTATCAGCTATTCGTAATATAGCTTACAGCCCTGATGCTACTGAGAGAAAAGAAGCTTATGAAGCTGAACTTGCATGTTATGACAAGATTAAAGATTCTATCGCATTTGCTCTTAATAATATCAAAGGTCAGGTTAATACTATGAGCAAACTAAGAGGCTTTGAATCACCTCTTATGCAGGCACTTTCTAAATCAAGAATGAAAAAAGGAACTCTTGATGCTATGTTTGCTGCAATTGATGAATCACTTCCAAAATTCCATGCATATCTTAGAAGAAAAGGCGAATTATTAGGACATAAAAATGGACTTCCTTGGTATGATCTCTTTGCACCAATGGGTAAACTTGAGAAAAAATATACTATAGAAGAAGCTAAAGAATATCTCTTAGAACACTTTAGACCATTTAATCCGGAGCTTGCTGACATGATCGAACGTGCTTTTGATGAGAGTTGGATAGATTTTTATCCACATGATGGTAAAGTCGGTGGAGCATTCTGCAGCAATATACCATATTTCAAGCAGAGTCGTGTCTTAACTAACTATGATGGACAACTTGGTGATATCGTAACTCTTGCTCATGAACTTGGACATGCTTATCATGGACAGCAAATTGAGACACATAGAATTCTTAACCAGGATTATACAATGCCTGTTGCTGAGACAGCTTCAACTTTTAATGAAGTTGTAATTATGAATGCTGCTATTAATGAAGCCGAAGGTGAAGAAAAGCTTGCTCTTATAGAAAGTCGTCTTCAAGACGATACACAGATTATCTGTGATATCTATTCAAGATATTTATTCGAATCTGCTGTATTTGCTAAAAGAGAAGATTCTTTCATGTTTGCTGACGAATTAGAACAGATGATGCTCGATTCACAGAAAAAAGCATACGGTACAGGTCTTGATCCTGAATATCTTCATCCATATATGTGGGTATGTAAAGGACACTACTATTCATCAGGATTAAGTTTCTATAACTTCCCTTATGCATTCGGTGGTCTGTTCGCAAGAGGATTATATGCCAGATACTTAGAAGAAGGTTCAGCATTTATACCAAAATATAATGCACTCCTTCATGCGACAACAGTTTCAACAGTTGAAGACGTTGCTAAGATGGCAGATATCGATCTTACAGATAAATCATTCTGGAAACAGAGTCTTAAGACAATTGAAGAATCTATTGATAAGTTCCTTGAACTTACAAAATAGTTAAAAGCACTGTCTAAGATTAATCTATAATAGAACTCGTATTACAATAGGTAATATACTATATACTATAAAATAATATAATAAATAGTATATTAGATAATACCAAACTGATTGTTCTCATTTGGAATATCATGAAGTCTGATTATAATTTGTATATAATCAGACTTCATAATCTATTACCATCTCAAATAAGCAATATGTGATTTTTATAGGTATGATTTTTATAATTTTTATCACAGTTGGTTAATACGACTTATTATTACTTAATATGACTTATTATTACTTATTATAGATATCAGTTTTAATATAGATGCCAATAAATTTTTAATGTATTTAACTTTAAAATTACTAAATCTTTCTTAATATATGGAGGAGTATTATGCACAAAGACGGTATACGTTCAGGTTATCTTAATTCAGATTTTAGGCTTTTTCATCTTAAAGATAAGACAAAAAAAGAATTTGACTATCATTATCATGAATTCAATAAGATAATTATATTCTTATCAGGTAATGTAACTTATATTATAGAAGGTCGAACATATCACTTAAAGCCTTATGATATTCTTCTGGTTAATAATCATGATATTCACAAACCTATAATAGATTCCAATTCAACTTATGAACGAATTGTTATATGGGCTGATACTAATTTTGTAAAAGAACATAGTGACGATAATTGTAATCTTGAAGAATGTTTTAAATATGCTATTAAAAATGATATTAATCTAATACGTTTAAAACCAGATCTTCAAAACGAATTAATATCACTATTAACCAAACTTGAAGCTTCAATTAATTCACAGGAATTTGGCAGCAGGATTCTAAGCAATGCTTATCTTATAGAATTTCTTGTATATATTAACAGACTTATTCTTGGCAACAACAATATCATTGAAGCTAACGAATGTGATAGTATATATGATAATCAGATAAATGAGATTCTAAAATATATCAATGCCAATCTTAATGAGCCTTTGACAGTTGATGATATTGCAAACAGATTCTATATTAGCAGATATTATCTAATGCATCGTTTTAAAGAACAAACAGGATATACTCTTCATAATTATATATCTCAAAAGAGACTTATTCTTGCAAAAGAATTACTTTTAAATAATGAAAGTGTAATGAAAGTCTCTGAAAAATGTGGTTTTATCGATTACTCAAGTTTTCTAAGAAGTTTTAGAAAAATGTATGGCACAACACCTAAAGACTTCAGCAAAAAAGCCAAAAGTGACGAACCCGAATAAAAAACTCCACTTACTACATAATGTAGTATATGGAGTTTCATTTTATTTTACTTTACTTATTACTTATGCTTTTATTCTTAATTCAATAATACTTATAATCTTAATCACTTTCAAACTTCTATATTTCTTCTATCATCTTCTCTATATCGAGTTCATCGTACATACCCGTTAAATAGTCAAATGAATTAAATGATGGAATGAAGTCAAATGAGTTAAAATCATAAGATGAGAATGTTCCAAATTCTACATCAAGATTAATAGCCTCTTCTTCTACAGAATCCTTCTCCCAATGCTTATCTTCTTCTGTATGTAATTCATGTTGTTTACGAACATATTCTTTATCAGCATTATATTCTGCTTTTTTCTTATTGATGTAGTTATAATCTTCTTTTTGTTGCTTGTTAACATAATTATAATCTTCTTTTCGAGTCTTATTAACATAGTTATAATCTTCTTTATAATCTTTGTTAACATAATTGTAAGTCTCATTCGGCTCTTTATTGATATATTCATATCTGTCTTCATCAACAGTCTGACTCTTTTTATTCAAAGCAACTGTATTCGCAGAATTATATATAATCTGACGATTTTTGATGTCTACTTTTATGTCTTTAAAATATCCCATCTGTTGATATTTTTTGATATCCTTAATAACTCTGCTCTCTGATACATTAAGTAATGCTGCTATATCTCTTATCTCGGTATATTTGTATGTCTTAAAACAATTTTCATAATCTTTAGCTCTATTTTTATTATCATCATTGTTTTTAGATGCATACATTGTCATATTATTATCATACTTACTATTAGATGATACACTGGTTGTTCTACTTACAGTTCGTGTAGTACTCTGGTTATTAACTGTTCCCATAGTAGTAGTTGTAGTATACTTTCCTGCCTTGTTACCTGTTGTATTATTCACAGAATTATTATTAAAAGCTGAATTATTCTTATTAATATTCTGCTTCTGGTTAGATTCAACCTGAACCTTTTCTTTACTTCTCTTTATAACAAAACCTACAATAATTAAAAAAATTATAAATTCCATTTATCTTCCCCCTTGTCATATAAATAATATTCTTATTCTATTCTTAATTATCGGCTTCTCTTAGTTGATTAAGATATGCAATATCTTTTTTATCAAGAATAGCATCCTTTAATAGTTCTGGTCTTCTCTCATAAGTTCTCTTAAGTGATTCCTCACGTCTCCATTTTTCAATGTTCTTATGATGTCCTGTAAGAAGTACCGGTGGAACATGCCTTCC
The DNA here is from genome assembly GCF_018918265.1 of Falcatimonas sp. MSJ-15. GTDB lineage: Bacteria > Bacillota > Clostridia > Lachnospirales > Lachnospiraceae > Falcatimonas. The sequence continues at coordinate 7,413 of NZ_JAHLQC010000008.1, read as the reverse complement.
TTCAAATACTTCTGGTCTTGTATACTGTGGATGTTCAAGAAGATTATTATTAAATGATTCATATTCAGCTGAATCTTCATTATTGAGAACACCTTTTACAAGTCTTGATATCGAATCAATCATTACCATAGCCGGAAGTTCGCCACCGGTTAATACATAATCACCAATTGATACATTATCTGTTACAATCATATCAAGAACACGTTCATCAATTCCTTCATAATGTCCACACAAAAATACCAGATCTTCTTCTTTTGCAAAATCTTCTGCCATACTCTGATTAAAGACTTTTCCCTGTGGTGTAAGATATATAACTCTTGGTTTTTTATTAATTCTCTCTTCTATACTCTTATAAGCAAGATATACCGGTTCTGCCTGCATAACCATACCTGCTCCGCCACCATATGGATAATCATCCACCTTCATATGTTTATTAGTTGCAAAATCTCTTATATTGATTGCCTCAAGCGATATAAGTGATTTATTCATAGCCCTGCCTATGATACTTGTATTAAGTCCATCCATTATCATCTCTGGAAATAATGTTAAAACATGATAATTCATTAGTCTAATAATCCTTCCATTATATGTACTGTAACTGTTCCTTCATTAAGATCTACATTAAGAACACACTCATCAATTGCCGGAAACAATGCTTCTTTGCCATTAGCCATCTTGACAACATATACATCATTAGCTCCTGTCTGTAACACATCGCTAAGTGTTCCAAGTTCTTCGCCTTCATCACTTACGACCTTAAGTCCTATCATATCAGTAATAAAATATTCACCTTCTGCAAGTGGTACTGCATTCTCACGAGTTACCAGTAAATCCTTATTCTTGTAGATCTCTACATCATTAATATTATTATATTCCTTAAATTTCAAAATTACAAATTGTTTAAAGAACTTAACTGACTCTATATGAAGTGTTAACTGTTCCTTGCCTGTGTCAAGAATTACTTCTTTCAATTTTTTAAATCGATTAGCATCATCTGTTGTTGGAAATACCTTTACTTCTCCTCGTATTCCATGTGTTGATGATATAACACCAACTCTTAATAAATTCTCCATGTATACCTCCATCCATATTCTACGAATAATCAAGTATTTATCTAGCATATTATAGCAAAAAAAAAGCGAATATACAAGTTTTTGTACACTCACAATTAGCCCAAAGAGCCATTAAAAAACCGCCAATACCATATATGGTATGACGGTTCGTTTTGAAAAATTATAATTAAACAATCTCAACAATGACTTTCTTGTCATCCTTTGAAGCTGCGGCTTTAACAACGGAACGAATTGCTTTTGCAATTCTTCCCTGTTTGCCTATAACTTTTCCCATATCTGACGGAGCAACTTTTAATTCGATAACAGTGGCATCGTCCTTCGTAGTTTCTGTAACTTGAACTTCATTTGGACAATCAACTAATGATTTTGCAATTACCTCAACTAGTTCTTTCATTAAAATCCACCTCCACCAGTTTAATTATTTTTCGATTCCAGCAAGTTTGAAAATCTTACTAACAACTTCTGTTGGCTGAGCACCATTAGCTAACCATTTTTTAGCTAATTCCTCGTTGATTTTGTAAGTACTTGGATCTGTGTTTGGGTCATATGTTCCGATTTCCTCGATAAATCTACCATCTCTTGGAGATCTAGAATCAGCAACTATTACTCTATAGAAAGGAGCTTTTTTCTGTCCCATTCTTCTTAATCTAATCTTTACTGCCATTACAATTTCACCTCCTTAGTGATTTTAAAAAAATTATATGTTAAAAAGGAAGTTTAAACTTACCTCTTTTACCAACTTTACCTGACATAAGTGATGACATCTGCTTCATCATCTTCTTCTGTTGGTCAAACTGTTTTACCAATCTGTTAACTTCACTTATATCAACACCTGCACCCTTCGCAATTCTTGTCTTTCTTGAAGGATTAAGTATATCAGGTCTCTTTCTCTCTTCAGGTGTCATTGAGAGAATTATTGCTTCGATTCGACCTATTCGGCTCTCATCTACCTGAGCATCTACATTCTTCATGTTAATACCCATTCCAGGAAGCATTCCCATAATCTCGTTAATGCCACCCATATTCTTAACCTGGTTCATACTCTCAAGGAAATCATTAAAATCAAATTCAGCTTTTTTGATTTTTTTCTCCATCTCCTTGGCTTTATCAGCATCAATCTGTGCTTCAGCTTTCTCAATGAGTGTAAGTACATCACCCATACCTAGAATTCTTGATGCCATACGGTCTGGATAGAACTGTTCCAAATCAGAAAGTTTCTCACCCATACCTACATATAATATAGGCTTACCAGTTACAGCCCTGATTGAAAGTGCTGCACCACCTCTAGTGTCACCATCAAGTTTTGTAAGAATAACACCATCAATACCTATTTTATCATTAAACATTGTAGCTACATTGACTGCATCCTGACCTGTCATTGAATCAACTGTAAGAATTGTCTGGAATACATCCACATTTTCTTTAATCTCTACAAGCTCATTCATCATATCTTCATCTACATGAAGACGACCAGCAGTATCAAGTATTACAACGTTATTATCATTCTTCTGTGCATGCTCAATAGCAGCTTTTGCAATATCAACAGGTCTATTATTAGTTCCCATGCTAAATACTGGAACATCCTGTTTTTTACCATTAACCTGAAGCTGTTCAACAGCAGCAGGTCTATATACGTCACAGGCAACAAGAAGTGGTCTCTTACCTTTTGACTTTAACTTACCAGCAATCTTTGCTGTAGTAGTTGTCTTACCAGCACCTTGAAGACCTACCATCATAATAACAGTAATCTCATTACCAGGTTTGAAAGCAAGCTCAGTTGTCTCAGAACCCATGAGCTTTACCATCTCTTCGTTTACAATCTTTATTACCATCTGTCCTGGGGTAAGACTCTGCATAACATCCTGTCCAACCGCTCTCTCAGTAACAGAATTAATAAACTGTTTTACAACTTTAAAGCTAACATCTGCCTCAAGAAGTGCCATCTTAACTTCTTTAAGTGCTGTTTTTACATCTGCCTCAGTCAGACGTCCCTTACTTCTAAGGTTTTTAAAAACGTTTTGCAATTTATCTGCCAAGCTGTCAAATGCCATCTTATAACCTCCACGTTCTATAATTCTTCAAGTATCTCATTCGATATGTTCTGTATCTGACCAATCAGTTCTATATCTCTATTATCGATATAGTCATGTGTTAATGTATTAATCTTATCAACTTTGTCTTTGATATGAAGAAACTTCTCTACAAGGTGTAGCTTTCCTTCATATTCTTCAAGTATCTTATTGCATCGCTTTATCAAATCATGAACACCTTGTCTACTGATTCCTTCATCTTTGGCTACTTCACTTATTGAATAGTCGTTAAAAATGACCTCTTCATATATTGACTTTTGATGTTCAGTAAGCAGTTCACCATAGAAATCATAAAGCAATGACTGCCAAACTATTTTTTCCATAATCAAGTCACCTCTGCTATTCTATAATAGCTTTCAATGTTTGTCAAGTACTTTTTATTGACAAATTTTATTTAAATTATTCGTACTTAAGAAAATACAATCAAAGGGCTTTATCAAAGTATCTGGTCTATTACCAACAAGTTATCAAATTATTTCTTCTTTTCCATCAATTTAATTGCTTCATCAACAGATACACATGTAACAAATCTATCTGGCCACATCATATCATTGTAATATTTATAGGTTACTTCTCCAGTCATATAGTCATTATCAAACGTTGAATTTGTACCTTGTGGAACAATAACTTTATATCCTCTTTCAAACGCAGATTTCACAGTTGCGTCTATACAGAAGTTTGTCTGTAGCCCAACTAGCATTAATGTATTTTCATCTTTAACATAATCTGTAAAATCCTTATTTCCAAAACAACTATTGATATTTTTTATAAATATCTTTTCATCTTCCCTTGGAGTCACCTGTTCTGCAATCTCGAATTCTTCATCGCCGATTGAAAATCCCGTTCCCGGTCCATCATCATGCTGAAAATATATAACCTCTATTTGATTATCTCTAGCTGCTTGTATAATTCTTGTAGTATTTTTAATAAATTCATCAAAATTAAAAAGTCTACTATCTGTTATTCCTTTTTGTATATCTATGACAATTAATTTCATTCGTTTTCTCCTATCTTAAAAGCCAAAATAATTGGTAGCAAAGGCCAAGAAAATCCTCTCTTGTCTGTATGTTTCTCGTCCGTATGTTAATACTTACTATCAGCTATTCTTTCTACGTTTTTTCCTTGCAGGTAATTAAGAAATGCACACATGTTATCCGATAAGTTATCTCTGTCCCTAGCAATATCAACGATATCAGGGAGCTTTTTTATAACATAACACTTTCTTAACCAAAAAGTTTTTTAAAGTCTTAAAACATTAATTATGTTGTTTGAAAAGAGACCTTTTTATATAATTACTTGCAACGATTAGTTCTTCTTTGACACTTCGTTGTAATAGTCTTCTATATATTTGCCTGCTGTTTCTGAAGAAATTTCAAATGTTTGAGAAATTTCCCTGATTATATCTTCATTTTTAAAATTAAGTCTGTGTAAAAGAAAGATGGTTTTTCGAATATTCTTGATGCGTTCCTCTTCACGTCCTTCTTCACGCCCTAAAGTAAGTCCTTCCTCACGTCCCAAATTGCGTCCTTCTTCTAATCCCAAAGTACGTCATTCTTCACGAGCCTCCTGTCTTAACTCTGCTTCATATATCTTTTCATCAAATTCTGTTATACACACACTAAACACCTCCGCCTTATGCTTTATCAAAAATTCTCTCATAATATTTTCTTCTATGCAGTAATCTATTGCCTTGGTTATTGCTGTCTTGATATCTATGCCTTTGTCATCTGAGTATTCTCTTACTTTATTTATAAATATCATATATTCCTTAAGTGGTCTACATTTTTCTAACAGTTCATCATTTTTACCGGTATTAAGATTATATACCATTGCTGTCCATTCAAAATCTCCACTGTCATCTTTATTTATAAATGCATCAGATAACCTCAGTTTAACTCTTGCTTCATATTCTTCTATTCCATTATAAAAAACTACATACTGTGGTGTTGGAATAGGTATTAACTTCTTATTATATATTCCATAACGTTCTGTCTTAATATACTGGCTTAAAAGATTCGCATAATACATAAGTCCTCTTGCCGGCATATTAGGGTTAATCGAACTCTGCTGTTCCCACAAGACCATGTTGCTGTCTAGAAGAATTGATATATCATTCTTCATCTTCATGTATATTACATCATCAAGTGTTGTTATCCTGATATCTTCTGTGTTGTTGTATTCTGTTCCGTTAAGTGCATTATAAAGTGATAACATATCCTCTTTATACTCTTCGGAACCGAATTTTAATCTGAAAAGTCTGTCCTTGTAAGTACGGTTTGTTGTGGTCAACACTTTGAATTACTTCTGTCTAATCCTTTAAGTGCTTTATCAAAGTATCTATCAATTACTTTTATCTAATCCTTTAAGAACTTTATCAAAGTATCTATCAATCTCCAAAGGTGTAAGCTCAAACTTCTCTGAAATCTGCTGGGCTATCGTGCTGTCATCTAGTCCAAGTCCTCTTAATATTGATATCGTTGTTAAGATATTCTTTTCTCGTTCTTCTTCTCGGACCTCTTGCTTTAACTCTGCTTCATATATCTTTTCATCAAATTCTGTTATACACACACTAAACACCTCCGCCTTATGCTTTATCAAAAATTCTCTCATAATATTTTCTTCTATGCAGTAATCTATTGCCTTGGTTATTGCTGTCTTGATATCTACGCCTTTGTCATCTGAGTATTCTCTTACTTTATTTATAAATATCATATATTCCTTAAGTGGTCTACACTTTTCTAACAGTTCATCATTCTTACCGGTATTAAGATTATATACCATTGCTGTCCATTCAAAATCCCCACTGTCATCTTTATTTATAAATGCATCGGATAATCTCAGCTTAACTCTTGCTTCATATTCTTCTGTTCCATTATAAAAAACTACATACTGTGGTGTCGGAATAGGTATTAACTTCTTATTATATATTCCATAACGTTCTGTCTTAATATACTGGCTTAAAAGATTCGCATAATACATAAGTCCTCTTGCCGGCATATTCGGATTAATCGAACTCTGCTGTTCCCACAAGACCATGTTGCTGTCTAGAAGAATTGATATATCATTCTTCATCTTCATGTATATTACATCATCAAGTGTTGTTATCCTGATATCTTCTGTGTTGCTGTAATCAGTTCCGTTAAGTGCATTATAAAGTGATAACATATCCTCTTTATACTCTTCGGAACCGAATCTTAATCTGAAAAGTCTGTCCTTGTAAGTACGGTTAATACCTACGTTTTCATTAGTTGATGCCATTAAAAATCCTCTCTTAACTGTATGTTTCTTGTCAGTATGTTAATACTTGCTATCAGCCATTACTGTATATGATATACTAATAGTACTAATAACACTATTAGCTATTACTAGTACTATTAGTATATCATATACAATAATAAAACGCAAACATATTTTCGCTTTTTCAATTTCTACTTTACTCTTTTTACTTTACTTTCCTCATATGGTGGTCAAATGTATTTTTTAATTCTACCTTGCAAGAGTTAATTCCATATCTATAGAATTAACTCTTGTATAGATTTTAGTCTTCATTTTCTTAATGCACTTGCTCCTAGGTCTGTTGTTGTTGCACTTACTAGGCTGTTTATTTTTTCCTGTGTGTTTGTTGTGTTATCCACTTGGAACTCCACTTGCCCCACTAATTGATAATGGTGTTATTCCGTTTACTCCGTATAATGGTTGTGTACTCTCATCTTCCGGTGCGTATAAACCCTGTCCTGTATAAACTAGGCTTATCTTCCAACCACCACCACTACGCTGTACACTGTTACCACTAGCAGTGCCTTGTCCACTTCCAGACGCACCACTATTATGTCCGATATCATCACTAGAACCATTAGCTCCACCACTAGCAGCATATACACTTGTTTTGCTTAGTGTTCCTACTGCACTTAAGGAACTAATCGCCATTACTGTAGCTACTGCTGTAACTATTAAAGATTTAATTCTTTTTCTCATAGTATCTTCTCTCTCCTTTCCTCGCTGTTTACTATTTTTTGTTTATTAAATAAATTTTTATAAACTGTGTTTATAACAACTTATAGTATGTATTTTAGCTAAGGAGGAGATATTTTAGGTTTCTTATGTAAACTATTATTTGAAATCGAGTAGGAGGGAAAATTAAATAAATTTTCCCGACCTCTCACACCACCGTACGTACGGTTCCGTATACGGCGGTTCAATCAACTTAACAAGTAACACACCTTTCGGTGTAGTAATCTATCATTGAGACT
>NZ_JAHLQC010000007.1 GCF_018918265.1 Falcatimonas sp. MSJ-15 | reverse complement strand
CCGTAACTTTGAGAATTTTAGAAATAGAATTTTGCTATCAACGACTTAGTTATATTAAAGAAACCTGATGCTTATGCACCAGGTTTCCAATATGGGATTTTACCCCCGCTCTTGACAAAGAGCCTAAAAACAAAATTCCTGTTAGTTAAACATACTATATCTTAATATGTTCTTATCTAACAGGAATTCTATTAATATTATCAATATCTAATTATATTATATTCTTATGATATGCTTTCTAATAATTATTGCACTTCTACCTGACATACTTTCATAGCTTCAAGTGCTCTTATATGACTCTCTGGTGTCACACCTGCACAACATCTGCTATCAACAATTATCTTAACTTCCGGAAGATATGCCTTGATAACCATAGCATTAGATATAACACAGATATCTGTACATAATCCTATAAGTGTTATACTCTCTATATCTTCTGTCTGTGAAAGCTCATATATCTTCTTACCAAGTTCTATACTTCCAAATGTTGGTTTATCTATTGGCTCTTCCTTAATAAGTTCTGCAATCTCTTCTCTTATCTGCCAGCCATCTGTTCCCCTTATACAGTGCTTAACCGGCAGATTGCGTCCTTCCTGCGTATCAAGATAATTCTCCTCATGTGTATCTCTTGTTGCAAGTACAGTCCCTTCAAAATTCTTAATCTTATCAACTACTGCCTGAACAATAGCTACTGCTTCTTTTGTTCCAAGTGAACCATCGATAAAATCATTCTGCATATCAATAACTACTAAAATATTCATACTATTACTCCCCTCATATCATAATATATTGGTTTCAATATTATATATTTAAAAGATCACTATATACTTTTAATGCTCCGTCTGTCTCATGTACAAGTACACGTTTTGCAAGTACTTTACCAAGCTGTACGCCTTCCTGGTCAAAGCTATTTACATTCCATAAGAATCCCTGGAACATAACTTTATTCTCAAAATGTGCTAATAATGCACCGAGTGATTCTGGATTAACCTGCTCTCCGATGATGATACTTGATGGACGGCCACCTTTAAAGTTCTTATTCTTATTCTCATCAGCTTTACCACATGCAAATGCTACAATCTGTGCTGCTACATTAGCACAAAGTTTCTGCTGGCTTGTACTATCCTGAATTACTACATCTGTTCCAATCTGGCTGTTCTTATATCCAATGAACTGAAGAGGTACAATATCTGTTCCCTGATGAAGTAACTGATAGAATGAATGCTGTCCATTAGTTCCTGGTTCTCCAAATATAATAGGTCCTGTAACATAATCAACTGGTTCTCCAAAACGGTTAACTGATTTACCATTAGATTCCATATCAAGCTGCTGAAGATGAGCTGGGAAACGGCTTAAAGCCTGTGAATATGGTAATACTGCTGTTGCTGGATATCCAAGTACATTACGTTCATATACACCAATTAATGCATCAAGCATTGATGGGTTATTTAATACATCTTCATTTAATGCGAGTTTGTCTTCTTCTGCTGCGCCTTTTAAGAATTCAGCAAATACTTCTGGTCCGAATGCAAGTGATAATACTGCACCACCAACTGCTGATGTTGATGAGAAACGGCCACCAATATAATCATCCATGAAGAATGCTGCAAGATAATCATCACTCTTAGCAAGTGGTGATGTCTCACTTGTAACTGCTATCATGTGTTTTGAAGGATCTAATCCGGCTTTCTTTAATGCATCTTTTACAAATGATTCATTAGTAAGTGTCTCAAGTGTTGTACCTGATTTAGATACAAGAATGAAGATTGAATGTGCTACATCTACTGAATTAAGTACAGCTGCTGCATCATCAGGATCTACATTACTGATGAATTTAGCTTCCATCTTAAATGTATTATTCTTCTTAGCCCAGTTTTCAAGTGCAAGATACATTGCACGAGGACCAAGGTCACTACCACCGATACCAATCTGTACAACAGTTGTAAACTTTTCTCCTGCTGCATTAGTAATCTCACCATTGTGTACTTTATTAGCAAAATCTGCAATTCTCTCCTGCTGTTCTACATAAAAACTACGTTTATCTGTATTATCTGCTTCTACAGCATTACCAAGCTGTCCTCTTGTAAGCTGGTGAAGTACAAGACGTTTTTCACCTGTATTAACAACTTCGCCATTATAGAGTGCTTCAAATTTCTCTGAAAGCTGTGCTTCTTTTGCTAACTTTACAAGTGCTTCAAGAACTTTATCATTAACCTGTTTAGCTGCATAATTATATGTCATATCTCCAGCCATCTTTACGCTGTAATTCTTAACACGCTCTGCTCCTTCTTCACCTGACATTACTTTTGTAAGATCAACTTTTTCTACATTTAAAAGTTCTTTAAATGAAGCAAGGGTATCTAAATTGTTCCAATTAACCATGGTTAACTCCTCCTAATTCTCTTCTTTTAAAAGTTTGTTTATTTTTTATCAACCTTTTTGATTATACTATTATTCTCTGCTAAGTTCAAGTATTTAAGCCACTGTTTTTTAATAATATTGCTAATTCTTTATTATTCTTGCTATGCGTTTTTCCATCTGTCAGCATCTATACTCTTAGCTGTAACTATACATTCAGGATCCGGTGCTATTACATGCCTTACTGTCTCAAATATACGCTTGGCATCACAAAGTATACTGTCTGCATTACCAAACTTAACTTTTATAGCAGCATTACAGTCATAAAAAGCCTCTTCTAACTTCACAAAATCTTCTGATATATGTGGCTGATTCTTATTATAGTGTTTTCTAACCCACGCATCCTTCTTGCTTCCATCCGGCATCACTATCTTAAGGTGCATAGGCTTATCTGAGAGCCTGTTTGGAACATTTAACACTTCCTCAACACTATGAATAAAAGTATTTCTCTCATGTCCTACTCCAATTAGAAGTATCTTACCACCACACTCTCTTAATCGGTCATAACAGCCATGTGGTGTACATGGAGTATTATTATTCTCTTCACCTTTTAGATATTCCTCAGCACCTTTTCCCCATCCAGCCATACTATGTGTAGGATGAAGTGAACGTATAACTTCTTCACGTCTCATGAACATATTAGTTAGAAGCCCAACGCACGAAGGCTCGACATCAGGGTTATATACCGGATTATCTTCATTAATGTTCTTCCATGTATGTGTTGGCAACAGTAAAAGTCCATCTTTAAAAAATTCCATAAGTGCGTCAAGCACAGTATCTGCTCCACCTAAAGTCTCACCAATAGCTTTCATTGATGAATGAATCAATATAGTCTCTTCTCCGGTAAGTCCCATATTAATAAGATCCTTGATAAGGCTTTCTTTTGTATTCATATTTTCCTCGCTTTCTTTAACAGTTTTTAGCTAGATAATTGTATAATCATATTTTTTCATATAAAACATATAAAACAATATGTAATTATCCTGCATAATTATCTTAACTTTTAATATTTTTTTAATAGCTTTTTATCTCATTATATCATACAATGCTTCTTGTAGCATATTGTATATGTTGTAATATTTATATATCTGTTATTCTACTTATTACAATTATTGACATATATTACCTTGATATGTATGAGAATATCCGGATATTCATTACACATTAGATTATTTTTTTGCATAGATTAATATTTACAGGAGGCTTATAATAATGACAAAATTTTTATCTATATTATTAAGATTCATTAAGTCCCATAAAGGGATTATAATAGCACTTTTAATAATCAGCTATGTACTTGCTGCATGTCTTCCTTATATACAACAAGGCAAAGCTTCTAAAGCTACTATAAATTCTTTTTCAATAGCTGATTATTATAGCGATAATACTTCTTGTGACAGAGCCTGCATACTCTTTTCTAATGAAGATGCTCTTACTGAGCGATTGCGTCTTATTAACAATGCAAAAGATGAGATTATATTGTCATCTTTTGATTTTCATGCTGACAAAAGTGGAAAATTAGTTCTTGCTTCACTTATAGATGCTGCTAATCGAGGTGTTAAAGTTAATGTGCTGATTGATGGTGTATCATATTTTACCAACTCCAAAAATAGAGCATATTTTACTGCACTTGGCTCAATGGATAATGCAACTATCAAAATCTACAATCCGCTTAATGCATTAAAACCACATAAAGGGATGGCTAGAATGCATGACAAATATCTTATAGCAGATAATTCCTGCTATATACTTGGTGGACGTAATACTTATGATTATTTTCTTGGTGAAGGCAATGGATATAAGAATTATGACTGGGATGTTCTTGTATATAATTCTACTGACAGTAACAATTCTTCCATCTACCAGATTAGAGAATATTATAAAAGTGTATGGAATCTAAAAGATTGTAAAATAAAATGTAATTCAACTGATGTCTTTAACAAATCTAAAGTTGAAAAAGCCCGCAAAGAATTAGATACATTATATTCAAATAGTATTAATAATAACGAAGACTGGTATAATGCTATTGATTATAATTCCATAACTTACAAGACTAATAATATAAAACTTCTCTCTAATCCTATTAATTCTTCTGTCAAAGAGCCTGTGCTATTCTATAATATGACTGAATTAATGCTTGAAGCTGATGGTGATATTAACTTTCATACGCCATATATAATAGCTAATAATTATATGACTAGCAGACTTAAGATGATATGTGATTCAGATAAAGACGTAACTATGATGACTAATTCAGTTGCTAATAATGGTAATCCCTTTGGAGCAGCCGATTATAAAGCACATAAAAATAATCTTCTTAAAACCGGTGTCCACATTCTCGAATATGATAGTGGTGTATCATATCATGGCAAATGTTTTACAATAGGTGACAGACTAACCGGTGTAGGTTCATTTAACTGGGATATGAGAAGTGCTTATCTTGATACAGAACTTATGCTAGTAATTGACAGTAATGAACTTAACACTTCTATGCAGACATATATGGCTACATACGAAGCAGATGCGCTTAGTGTTAATTCTGATGGCAGTTATGAACTTAGAGATAATCAGACTCCTTCAACTTTATCCGGCAAAAGAAAACAAAGAATTAATCTGATATCTCCATTTATTGACTTGTTAAGATATCTTATGTAATATAGATGATTATATATAATTCTAATATAATTTTAATTATAAAATTTAATCAAAAAGATTAGTTATAATCAACTTAATTGAGAATATATACTTTAATCAAAAAGATTAGTTATAATCAGCTTAATTGAAAATATATACTTTAATCAAAAAGATTAGTTATAATCAGCTTAATTGAGAATATATACTTTAATCAAAAAGATTAGTTATAATTAGCTTAATTGAGAATATATACTTTAATCCAAGAATAGTAATTATGATTAACTTAATATAAACTAGTACATAAAGATTATTAAATCACAAAAATATAAACAGTCAGGCTATATATACTTTTATCCACATATTATGTATATATACCTGACTGTTTTATTTATTCTATCAAACTTTAAAGTGGTTTTAAAGTTTTAATTACCGGAATCGCTATTTTCATCTCAAATCCATGTTGCCACTTAGAAGTTACATCTATATCTATATTAAGATCATCACTTATCTTCTTTACAATATATAGTCCCATTCCGGTAGCATGTTTTCTGGCATTGCCACTATTTCCCGTAAAGCCTTTTTCAAATATGAATGGCAGTTCTGTTTCTTTCACTCCAATTCCATTATCTTTAATCTCAATAATGTCAACCAGATTCATATCTTTCTTATCGATGATATTAGTATCATTCTTATCATTCTTTGGCATATTTTTTCTAAATGTTATAGATATCTCCGGTATCACGTCACTGTCTTTCGCATATTTTACAGAATTAGATATAGCCTGACTTATTATATATTTTATACCTCGCTTATCTGTAAAAACTGTACCATCACTTATATTAGTCTTTACAATAACTCCCTTTTCATCAAGCATAGCTGTACTATCTTCAATTATCTCATCTATACAATCTTTTATATCAACATTTTCAAAAAAATAATCTTTTCTACCACAGTTTATCTTAGAACATAACATCATCTGCTCAACATATTCTTTTATCTGTTTTCTTATATAATCAAGCTTATCTGTTATCTGACCCGGAAGTTTATCCGAATGATTATCAATTATCATAGTAAGAAGTGCGAGAGGAATCTTAATCTCATGTGCCCAGTTCTCTACATATTCCTCATAGTCTGTTTTTTTTGCATTAAGCTCTTTATTCTCATAATCTTTTCGCTTTATCATGTCTATCATCGCAGATATAGCATCCTTATCAGCTTCACTACACAGATATAGAAGCCTTTCTTCACTCTTATCATCCAGATTGTCAATATATTCCATAAAAACTTTTTTTCTTCGAAGCTCTCTCTTTATAATAAAAAACATTATAAAAAGCATTATTATAAATACAGTAAGATACATACTACACGCAATCAATAAAAACTTCTTAGAATCTGTAATCCACAGATACAGCGTAAATATCAATGTATATATTACGATTACAACAGGTATCGCACTGTATTTTCTAATTATCTTAAATATCTCTCTAATCATCTCTCATCACATATCCTTTACCTGCCACTGCTTCTATTCTCTGTTTCATATTAAGATTCTTAAGATTCTTACGAAGCCTTACAATATTGACCTGAAGTGCATTCTCATCTATATATTCAGTTGTCCCCCAGATTGCCATGCTAAGTTCTTCCTTAGTAACAATATTATCTGAATGCAGCAGGAATACTTCAAGCATCTTACCTTGATTCTTTGGAAGTATGACAGAATTACCGTCTATATATAATGTATAAGTATTTCTATCAAGAAGTATTCCTTCTCCTTCAAGCATATTGTTACGCCCTTCATATCTCTTTAACACATTAGCAATTCTTGCGAGAATCCTCTCTTTTCTGCATGGCTTTGTAAGATATTCATCTGCACCAAGATTAAGTGCCTTAAGTTCATCTGACATCTCATCTCTAGAAGTTAATACAAGAACCGGCACAGAACTTTTATGTTTTATATCTCTGCATATCTCAAAACCACTTGCATTAGGAAGATTAATATCTAACATTATAAGATCTGCATCTTTAGCAAGAATCTGTTCACTTACATTCACAAAGTCTGTAATAGCATACGCATCATACTCTGCATCTATAAGCATCTGTATCATCTCTTCCCTTATATATGTCTCATCTTCAACAAGAATTATCTTCTTCAATGTCTACACTCCTATTCCTCACGTTCTAGTGTCATAAGTGAGAGAATATAACTCTCTCCTGCTTTTCTAACTACTATTATATAGATTAATTCTATCACACACATGACAAGAATCATAGCCAAAGATATTATCATAAGAGACAGTGTATCTTCCGCAGTTCTGCCACTTAATATTCCTGTGAATAATGCTCTGACTCCAAATATGCTATTTATAGCTGCCATAATTACTGGAATTCCAAAATACCAATTAATCTGCTTGTCTGCCGAATAACATAATGCTTCGTATGATGCTCCTATCTTAATAAGTGTCTGATATCGCCTTCCTGTTTTTCTAAGATTAGTAAGGAACTGTACACCTATTATCGTATTGGCTACTATAATGAATACTATCGCAAGATATATAGTTATATAACTTGCAGCAACTCTATAAAATAATGTTCTTCCCATATTCTGAAGATAGCTCTCATATACAAGCCCACTTCCATTAAGTTCTTCATTTGCATCCATAACAGTTCTTATAAGGCTCTTTTCTTTTTTTAAAGATGATGAAAGAGTTGCATTAGTATATATCTCTGTCTCTCCTAGTGTCATCTCTTCAAATACTCTATCATTAACTATAAGTGCAAAAGATAATGTAATTGAACGATCCACGACTATATTATCAGCATATAATCTGCCTGTTAATACAAATGGCTCACCATCAATCGATACTTCAGGCCTCTTAGCTATAATCCCATTAAGTATCTCTCTTGTATTCTCATTATTAAAACCTCTTCCGATATACATACATACTTCATTATCTTTAAGAGATAACTCTTCTTCTCCTTTTAGCTTAAGAAGTTCATTATATCCTGACTGCGATATAAGATATGGATATGATGTATATGAAAAATTATTAAGAAGTATATCTATATCTTCTCTTTTAGTATTATTAGCAGTCTTGCTAATAGCATTAAGTTCATCTATAACAGTTGGCATAAGATATGCATTATCATAATCTTCACTTTTTCTGATATAACCAATCTCAATATCGAATATTGTATCAAAAAGTCTGGCATAATCGCTATTCTCGAGAGTTTCTCTTATATTATCTGCTTCATCATTCTGATATGCAGCAAAAGTATAATCAATTATATGCTCATCTATAGTTCCATAATATTTGGCTATCGCTATACCACTTCCAAAACAACAAAGTCCGGCAAGCATAAGAATTGAACTTATAGCAAGTGAAGCTGATTTTTGAATTACTGCTTCTTCTAACTGTCTAAAAGTAAATGTGTGAAGAGTCTGTTTTCTTCTATTCTTCTTAGCTATTGTATTCATCAATGATCTAAGTCCATAGAATATACATATTATTCCTACAAATCCTGCCATATATGTTAATAACATATTTCTTACATTGTACCATGACAGACCTCTTATAGCCATAACATAAGCATATCCAAGCATTATCATACCAAAGATAAAACTTAATATATATACTATACGATTATGCTGTTTTTTGCTTCCTGCAGGTCTTGGATTAAGAAGCTCTCCTATCTGTCTGTGAATGACTTTACCACTAAGAATTGCAAATGCCATAAATTTGATAATAACGAATCCTATTATTGTAAATATTATAGCTTCTAACGATATGCTAAAACTATGTTCAACTATCCCTATTCCTACCATCTTAACTGTAACAAGACTTATTATCTCTGCTAATGCAATTCCTATTGGAATTCCCGTTATAAGTGCAAAAAATGTATTTCTGACATCTTCAAACAAAAGAAGCATAAATAATCTGTATCTTCTCATTCCCATCATAAGATATACACCAAACTCATGACTTCTGCGCTCTATCTGATACCTGCTTGCAAAATATACAAGGAAAAATAATATAAATAATGTCATTCCATAAAATAATGGTATCATCATCATAAGTTTGTTAACTGCATCGCTCTCCATCTTCTTAAGGAATATCATAACATCCTGATGTGAAAGTGATAATATCAGATAAAATGCTACTATTGATATAACAAGTGTTGAAAAAAGGAGTCCATTTTCTTTTCTGTCTCTTTTACTATTTTTAGATACCAAATCAAAGAACATTGTTACTTCCTCCTCCCAGTCTTGCCATAACATTAAGTATTCTCTCATAGAACTGTTCTCTTGTCTCTTCAGGATAATCTCTTCTTAATTCATGGAATATCTTGCCGTCCTGAATAAACAATATTCTCTGGCAATAACTCGCTGCATTCGAATCATGTGTTACCATAAGAATCGTTGAACGTTCATCTCTATTAAGTCCTTCAAGCTTTGCCATAAGCTGTCTTGCGTTCTTAGAATCAAGTGCGCCTGTTGGTTCATCTGCAAGAACTATCTCCGGCTTTAATATAAGTGCTCTTGCCGCTGCTATTCTCTGTTTCTGTCCACCAGACATCTGAGTTGGGAACTTATCAAGCACTTGTTCTATCTCAAGATATGAAGCGAGTTTTAACAGTCTTTCTTCACTTTCTTTTTCTGATACATTATGCATTGAGAGTGGAAGCATTATATTCTCTCTTCCTGTAAGATTATCCAAAAGTTCAAAATTCTGAAACAGATATCCTATTACATTGCCTCTGTAAGAAGCTAATTCTCTGCCATTCATCTTACTTATCTCTTTACCTTTTAACAATATTCTTCCTTGTGTTGGTTTTATAACTGTGGCTATACAGTTAAGAAGAGTGGATTTACCTGAACCACTGCTTCCCATTATTCCAAGGAATTCACCCTGAATAACCTGAAAGGATATGCCATCAAGTGCTTTTGTCTCACTGTCAGCCTTTCCATAATATTTTTTTAAAGAATCAATCTGTAATATGTTGTCTTTCATATATTATTCCCCTTTTTATATATAATTGATTAATAATTGTATACCAACATTTTTTTATTAAAATATGTTGTAATATATAATTATCTGTTCTTCAATTATAATAACATCTCATATTCAGATTGAACACTTACATCTGTTGTAAGGTTAGTAATTAATATTAAGATGCAATAAGTATATATTGATATTAATGATATGATATTTTATATCTCATTATATTAGTAGCCATCCTAAACTTCACTAATAAATTAACTTAGATTATCAATTATATAAATTTTGGATTATCAGTTATATAAGTTAATTTATTAATTATATAAGTTTCAAGTATACAAATGCATTTTTAAGTCCATTCGCATTAATATCATCTGTGATATAATCTGCTATCTTCTTAATCTCTTCTCCGCCATTACCCATAGCAACACCTACATTACAATATTCAAGCATTGATATATCAATTTTGGCATCTCCGAATGCTATTGTATCTTCTACTGTCATATTAACATGTTTAAGTAATGCTTCTATCGCTGACGCTTTTGTTATATTCTTTAACCCGATATCTCCAAAAAGTGCTGTCTCATTAACACCACCCCATGTTCCATTCTGCATATCAGGAAACTGTTTGCTTGTCCTGATATAGTCATCATAAGACTTTAGAACATAACTTATTTTATTAATATCATCTCTGTATAGTTCACCACCATATATCATATCAGGATATGCTTCTTTTACAGTCATATCTCCTTTTCTTCCTTTACGTCTGCTATACTCAGCTATTGCTTTTTTTGCTCCTTCTTCAAATCCACTGCTTGCATACAGACCTGAATTACTCTCAAGATAAAAATCAAGATTATTATCATTAAGCCAATCTACTATTCTTATTGCCTGTTCTTTAGTAATATGCCTATGCATTATGACTTCGCCATTATCTTCAACATAACTGCCATTACCACCAATCATTCCATCAATTCCAATATTCCAGATATCATCATATACTTCTGCTTTACTTCTTCCGGTGCATATGTATACTCTATGTCCATTCTCTCTTGCCTGTCTTATAGCATCAACCGCCGACTGTGGAATTCTTCCTTCATAATCTACCAGTGTTCCATCTACATCTAAGAATATAATCTTACTCATAACGATTCGACCTCTCTTTTCTATCATTCATGTGTTACGTTATCATTTTATTCACCAACATTAAAAACAATCTATCTTTCTGAATATTTTTCATCTATCATTCTGCATATTTTCATCTAACCTTTGCATATTTAAATAATCTTTAAATATTTAAACACTCACTAATAATCCATATATTCGCTAAGTATTTAAACACTCTTTAAATATTTATATTTTCCAGATGCTTAACACCTACTGACTTACGATATACTTATATTCCAATGAGCAAATATGCTTTTATTATGTTAGATTAGCCCAAAATGTTTAAGTGCTGATTCAATTCCATGGTCTAGTATATCTTTTGTGACATAGTCTGCTTTTTTCTTAAGTTCATCTATGCCATTCCCCATTACAATGCCGGTATTAACATATTCTATCATCTCAAAATCATTCGGACCATCTCCAAATGCCATCGTATCTTCTATACTTCCACCATAATATTCAAGTACTTTTTCTATTCCCAATGCCTTATTAATACCATAAGTACTTATCTCGCCACTATATATATCCATTGAATCATAACTCATTCTTACAACTTCTATATTCTTGCAAAATATTGATTTTAACTCATCTACTGTATGTGTACTCTCATTGTATATTATTTTTTCAACCTTATCTATATTGTCTTCTATTGTTATTTCTTTATCTTCACCATTAAATATCGATTCAAGATTCTTCTCTGACATTCCACGTCTTTTAAACAGATCTAAGAATTTGATACGGCTGTCTTCTTCTCTTAATGAATGTTCCTTAGTCTGACAGCAGAACATTGTTCCCTCTTTATGAAATTCATCAATAACAGCCATAACATCTTCTTTTGGCATATAATGATGATATACTTCCTTACCATCACATTCTACATAAGCCCCTGAAGCCGCAACCATTCCGTCAAATGTAACTCTATTAAGTTCCTTTTGCATCTGGCATACACTTCTTCCTGTACATAAGAATATCTTATGCCCTGCTTCTCTCACTGCATTAAGTGCGTTAATAGTTGACTCTGGAATCTCCCCTCTAAAATCAATTAATGTTCCATCAATATCAAAAAATATATATTTTTTCATCTTATTCTCCTTATATCTTATCTATTTTCCTTTAGTTAACAATCAAACTATTGTATATCTGCCTATACAACAAATCTTAGCTAATATCCTTACTAATATGTCTATTAAATCATCTTCCTTCATTAATGTAAAGGATATTGTGTCACGAAAGTGTTGATATAAGACGATATTGTGCGTCTTCCTATACAAATATAAAGATGTTACTTTGAATTATTAAAACAATTTTAGTAATACAACAACCTGACAATCTGACTATATTAAAAGCAGTTATCTTTGCAATAATATAGTCGAACTGCCAGGCGTTCTCTATACTTCAATATATTTATGTATTAATAATTCTGTATTATTTCATTTATCTTTAGTATATACTTCGCAACTTTTCCTTCTCTAAGTGTTTTCTCATCGTCAGGTTCCATCTTAATATCTATTCCTTTTTCTTCCCAATATCTCTTTGCAAAATATGGATATGCACCACGAACCTGAACATCTGCACAATACCAGTTATTAATCTGCATATTCTTCTGATTAGCTATAATATCATCCGGATTACACGTATATGCGTATAATGTAGCCATAATACTCATATTACCCATCTTAAACTGTGGATACTTATCATGAGCAAGTTTTACAACTTTTGCACTGGCTACAAGTTTCTCAAATACATCTGTATGCTTTTTTGATAATGAGAATATCTTCTCTATCTTATCTTTATCAATAATATCTCCTGACTTCTTTTGAAATCCAATTCCCTTACCCATAATAACAACTTCTATACCACTATCATTATACATGTCATGTATACAAATTATACTCTCTTTATATGAACTATACTCTATTCATAATCACGAATCAAAAACATTGGTTTTATAGCCATTATCTCATCATATTCTTCTTGTTCGACTGAAACACTTGAATTAAGAGCTCTAAGATCCTCCTTAAGTACATTAAGTGCCCCTGTAATATTCTCTGCTCTTCCTTCTTCTATTATGTCTATCATTCTCTTAAGTACCACAGGATGTGCATAATGTGCCGGAAGTGGGAATTCAGGATATCTCTCTATGTATCTTTGCATACTTGAAACTGCTTTTTCAAGATTCTTCTCTATATATTGTCTATTATTTCTAGCTGTTGGAAGTACATTCGCACTTGAGAATAAGAATATCGCTGCTAGACCAAACAGTAGAAAATACATTGCAAATCCCGCATGTGTCATAACCGCATATATTCCATATATACTTGATACAACACCCATAAGTGTTATGAATAAAGCAACCCATTTATATGCAGGATTACTTCTTTCATATACTCTTTTTTTCTTTGCACTTGCACTAAGTTCAATACTAAGTTCCTCATTTGTAGTGAGATAATTCATAGATTTCCTAAGTACACTTATATTATCAAGTGCTTCCTTTGTAAGATTTTTCACTTTCTTAAGTCTCTTTGCTTCTTCTTTTTCTCTAAGTCTTTTCTCTGCTTCTTCACTATGTGTCTTTATCTCAGGATGATTCTTTCTTACATACGCAAGCATTGAATCAACATTTTCTTCTATTTTAAAATTGCATTGTTTTTCTTCGCCATTATCATACTCTACTACAAGATATGGAATTGTCGCAAATATACCTTTTCCACTAAATCCACCTTTGCTCATTGCTATTCTCTTATATATTCTCTTTACGGATTCTAAAGGTATATAATACATTCTATCTATATAAAAGCTATTAAGATATACTGCCTTTTCACCTACTGCACATGGTCCAAACTTCTTACTATTCTTCTTATCTTCCTTAAGTTCATTACTCTCTAAAGTCTTATTGCTAAGACATCTTGGTGCTAATATCATAACTGCCGCCTCCCTGTTACATTCCTATTCAAGCAATAAATACGAACTGCAGACTTATCTATTCACATATTCAATACTCGAATATGTATCTACACTTGTCTGATTCTTATATATGCAGAATGACAATATAATAATATCATCATCCTGCATATTACTTCTTAATTTTCTTTGTGAACTACCCATCACCTAAAGGTAGTGGGTTTTACGCTCTAGCTTATAAATTTTCTTTTTTAGTCTGGTTTTTAGTCTGTTTTTTGGTTGCATACATAAATATTCCAAAGAATACTGCTGCAAGAATTATACCTGCAGGATATGCAACTTTAGTTCCAAGGTTAAGACATTCTTTTGCATAGAAGAAATATGTCATTGATACTGCACTCATAAATGTTGCAGGAACTGCTGTGATCCAGTAATTCTTCTTCTCTTTGAATAAGAACATGCTTGCTGTCCATAATACTATCATAGCAAGTGTCTGGTTAGTCCAGCTAAAATATCTCCATACAATTGTATAATCAAGATGTCCTACAAATGCACCAACTGCAAGAAGTGGAACACATAATAATAATCTCTTTGTAAACTTCGCCTGATCAATCTTGAACCAGTCTGCAAGAACAAGTCTTGCACTTCTAAATGCTGTATCACCTGATGTGATAGGACATACAATAACACCAATCATAGCAAGTGCTACACCGATACCACCCATTGTCTTAGAACATACATCATAGATTGCTGCTGACTGTCCATTAGCAAGTATCTCACTAAGTCCTGTGCTTAATCCATCAGTTACTTTGTAGATAGAACATCCTGCTGCTGCCCATATAAGTGCAATAACACCTTCTGATACCATTGCACCATAGAATACAAAATGTCCCTGTCTCTCTGACTTCATACAACGTGCCATAAGAGGTGACTGTGTTGCATGGAATCCTGATATAGCACCACATGCAACTGTAATGAACATAACGCTCCATATTGGTGTGCCTGAAGGATGCATATTAGTAAAATTATTCCATATCTCTGGTATCTGATATTCTGAATGAGTAAAGATACCTATTGCAACGCCGATTGCCATTATTATAAGACAGATACCAAATAATGGATAGATACGTCCGATTATCTTATCAATTGATATGAATGTTGCAATAAAATAATATGCAAGAATAATCCATAACCAAAATTCTGTATTTGTAACTATACCTGTTACATTACCATTCTTAAATAATGTAACTATAAGTCCTGCAGGTCCTACTGCAAATACAGTACCAACCATTACAAGCAATACTACACTGAATACTCGCATAACATTCTTCATGAATCCACCCAGATATATACCACAGACTTCAGAGATTGATGCTCCATCATTACGTTCTGAAAGCATACCTGAGAAATAGTCATGTACACCACCTGCAAATATTGTACCAAATGTTATCCATAAGAATACTATTGGTCCCCAAAGTGCGCCCTGCATTGCACCAAATATTGGTCCAAGGCCTGCAATATTAAGTAGCTGTACAAGAAAAAGTTTCCATTGTGGCATAACGACATAATCAACGCCATCATTAATCTTGACAGCAGGAGTTTCTCTGTCATCTGGTGCAAATGTATTATCTACAATCTTACCATATACAAAGTATCCACCTATTAGTAAACATAAACATAAGAAAAAACTAATCATAGTTTCCCCCTCCTTATTTTAAGTTTTTTTAACAGTACTGTTTTTATAATCTAATTATAGTCTTGTTTCATATCTGTTTTCAACCTGAAAAAACTTTTATTGTGTAGATTTTTTCAATGTTTTTTTGTATCTTTTTAACAAAGTTTATTTATTTTTTATTTTGCTATTATATATTTTTATTATTGTCCGATAAATCATTTGAATATTACAAAGTGCGCAGATATTGTAATATTCTAATACCACTACTCCCAAAACACGCATTTTTAATCATGTTTGTTTTTATGTTATTACTTAACTTTTTTATTAAGCAGATAGAGACTTATGACCTCTATCTGGAATATCTCCTTTCTTTTATTTTAGTTATTTAGGTGTTTCGCAAATACCGAATTTGTGTAATACAATAAGGCGAGAGTTGCTAATCCAACTTTCGCCTTATTGCTGTTTACTATTGTTTTTTAATTTATTTTCTAATTTATCTTGCTATATATAAGAATATCTCCACCTTTTATAGTCGTATTTCCTTTTGGAATTATGTTAGAGCCATCCATTCTCTTTATAATAACAATGAATCTGTTATCGTCTTCATTAGCAAGTTCCTGTATCTTCTTACCCACTCTTATATCATCTAATCCAATTCTCTCCTCATTCAATACAGTTTTTATATTACCTTTGTATGATTTTGCACTAAGTACCAGAATATCTCCTTCTTCTATTACAACATCACTTCTTGGCATAAGTGTATCATTACCACGCTCAATGAGAATTATAAGCATATTTTTAATTCTTAATTCATTAATTCTCTTTCCTATATATTTATGTCCAGGTTCCATATTCATCTGTATAAGTCTTATATCATCATCTGCATTATAATCATTAAATGTCTTCATTACATCCTGTTCTTCATCAACCATATCAAGAATATGTGCAACTTTTGGAAGCAGAAGTCCCTGAAATGCTACTGATATAAGTGCTACACAGAATACTATATTAAATACATCTATCTTCGAATATACAGGACTAACTGTTACCATTATTGCAAATACTATAGAAGCCGCACCTCTAAGTCCTGAAAATGCAATAAGCACTTGCTGCCTAAACTCTGCCTTAAACGGTGTCATTATCAGAAAAACTGCTAATGGCCTTGCTATAAAAGTAAGTCCGACAAATACTAATAAAGCTGTTCCTGCCATTGGTATAAGTCTTGACGGATATACAAGAAGACCTAATAAAAAGAATATAAGTATCTGTGCAAGCTGATTAATCTCATCAAAGAAATGAACCATTGTAATCTTATTATCAAAATTCTTATTACCTATATACAGCCCAAACAAATATACGCTAAGATAACCATTGCCGCCAAGTAATGACGGTGCTGCATAAGAGAACAGTACCATCGCTATCATTAGAATTGTATCACTGCCTTCTATTTCAAAGTCTATATTTTTAAGTGATTTATAAGCTATATAACCACTGCCAAGTCCGAATATTATTCCAAACACTACTTGTTTAAATAGCATAATAGCAATATTATTAACATTATCCGACATTATTCCAAGTATAATCATAGTCAGCATATATGCCGCCGGATCATTACTACCACTTTCAAGTTCAAGCAATGAAGCTGTTTTATTTTTCAAATTTAATTGTTTCGATCTTAGAATTGAGAATACAGATGCCGCATCTGTAGACGCTACAACAGAGCCAAGTAAAAGTCCTTCCATTACTTTCATCTTAAGAACAACTATACAGAACACACCAGTTAATACTGCAGTTAGAAGCACACCAAGTGTTGCAAGACATACAGCCGGTGCAAGAACCGGTTTTGCCGTTTTAAAATTCGTACCAAATCCACCGTAGAACATTATAAATATAAGTGCCGCAGAGCATATCATCTCTGTCTGATTAAAATTATCAAAAGGTATCTTCAATATACCTTCACTACCAAATATCATTCCTATTGCCATGAATACCAATACTGCCGGTATCCCAATCTTTGTTGTAAATCTGTTTGTAAATATGCAAAGTGCTATTACGACTGCACATAGTAATAGGATTATCTCCAATAAAATTCCCCCTTTTTACAAAAAACCGCCGGCATACGCAATGTCGACGGTTTTTTTATATAATACTATATATTACAATTTTTTATAACAGCTAATAATTGCTTATTTCTGTGGACCTGCTGAAACTAATGCTTTACCAGCTTCATTACCTTCGTATTTAGCGAAGTTCTTAACAAATCTGTCAGCTAAGTCTTTTGCTTTTACTTCCCATTCTGAAGCATCTGCATATGTATCACGAGGATCAAGGATTGCTGGATCTACACCTGGAAGTTCTGTTGGTACTTCAAAGTTGAAGTATGGAATCTTCTTAGTTGGAGCATTCTTGATATCTCCATTAAGGATTGCATCAATGATACCACGAGTATCTTTGATTGAGATTCTCTTTCCTGTTCCGTTCCATCCTGTATTAACAAGATATGCTTTAGCACCGCTCTTTTCCATCTTCTTAACAAGTTCTTCAGCGTATTTTGTTGGATGTAATTCAAGGAATGCCTGTCCAAAGCATGCTGAGAATGTAGGTGTTGGTTCTGTAATACCACGTTCTGTACCAGCAAGTTTAGCTGTGAATCCTGAAAGGAAGTAGTACTGTGTCTGTTCTGGTGTAAGAATAGATACAGGTGGAAGTACACCAAATGCATCTGCTGATAAGAAGATTACGTTCTTAGCAGCTGGAGCTGATGATATTGGACGTACAATATTCTCAATATGGTTGATTGGATATGATACACGAGTATTCTCTGTTACACTCTTATCAGCGAAATCAATCTTACCACTCTCATCAAGTGTAACATTCTCTAATAATGCATTACGTTTGATTGCATTGTAGATATCTGGTTCTGATTCTTTATCAAGGTTGATAACTTTAGCATAACATCCACCTTCAAAGTTGAATACACCATTGTCATCCCAGCCATGTTCGTCATCACCGATAAGAAGACGTTTTGGATCTGTTGAAAGTGTTGTCTTACCTGTTCCTGAAAGACCAAAGAATATAGCTGTGTTTTCACCATTCTTATCTGTATTAGCTGAACAGTGCATTGAAGCTATTCCCTGTAATGGAAGATAGTAGTTCATCATTGAGAACATACCTTTCTTCATCTCTCCGCCGTACCATGTATTAATAATTACCTGTTCATGGCTTGTGATGTTGAATGCAACACATGTCTCTGAATTAAGACCTAATTCTTTGTAGTTTTCAACTTTAGCTTTTGAAGCATTATATACAACGAAGTTTGGTTCGAATTCTTTTAATTCTTCTTCTGTTGGCTGGATAAACATATTCTTTACGAAATGTGCCTGCCAAGCTACTTCAACGATGAAACGAACTGCCATACGAGTATCTTTGTTAGCACCGCAGAATGCATCTACTACAAAAAGTCTCTTGTTTGAAAGTTCTTTTTTAGCAATTTCTTTAACAGCTGACCATGTATCTTCTGTCATTGGATGGTTATCATTTTTATATTCATCTGATGTCCACCATACTGTATCTTTTGAATTCTCATCAACTACAATATATTTGTCCTTAGGTGAACGTCCTGTATATACACCAGTCATAACGTTAACTGCACCAAGTTCACTAACTTTACCAACTTCGTAACCTTCAAGTCCAGCCTTTGTTTCCTCTTCAAATAAAAGTTCATAAGAAGGGTTGTATACAATTTCTGTTGTTCCAGTAATGCCATACTTACTTAAATCAATTTTGCTCATATTCTATTGACCTCTCTTCTTTAATATTTATCACAGCGTCTGGTACACTGTAAAATGAATACTCTGTTCATATCAGAAGCACTCTGTATCCTATTATATATCTTTGTACAATTAATCGTTATATATTTAACTATTATATACTTAACTATATATAGAAGGGTATCTATTTTACAGTGTATCAACCCGCTTATTCACTATAGATATTCATATCCATAAAACTTTATAATGCTCTAACCAACATTATTTTGTAATATTGATTTCACTTGTGAATAATCATGTCTATAAGGTTTTATCTCACATAATACTATCCATATTATATATACTGTATCTTAAAAGCATACTATAACTTTTACACTTTAAAAAGTAAATACTCTGTCGTAAGCTTTCCATACAATATCAAGATACCAAAAAAACAAGCTCACGTCTAGTGTTTTTTTTATAAATATGCAAAAAATAATTGTATCATATTTCTCGGTTTTTTAAAAAATCTGAAAAATTGTATTATATTTATACTTATTCATCAGTCACCGAAAACTGTTCTGCCAGTTTCTGCATCTTGGCATCTGCCTCTGCCATAAGTCTTGAACAATCTAAAAGTTCTTCCTGCATAGCTGGAGTGAACTTTCTGTCTTTCTTGTACCTTAACTGATGCTCAGTGCTTGCCCAGAAATTCATCGCAATAGTTCTTAACTGAATCTCTACCGGAACCTGACTCTTATGATCCGAGAAATATACATCAACCATAATTATGAGATGAAGACTTCTATATCCATTAGGTTTTGGGTTCTTAATATAGTCTTTTATCTCTAATACTTCAACATCATGCTGATTGACAAGTATATTCGCAACATAATACACATCTGATATAAATGGGCATACAACTCTTACGCCAGCTATATCATGTAATTCTTTTACCATATAGTTCATAGTAAGTGGGAGCCCTTTTCTCTTCATCTTATTAGTAATACTCTCAAGCGATTTTACTCTGCTTGATATATTATCTATCGGATTACGGTCATTACAGAACTTAAACTCATTGACAAGTATCTGTAACTTAGCTATAACCTGATTAATTCCTGATTCGTAGAAGAACATTATCTGCTGATATTTTGCTGACACATCCTGAAAATCTACTGTCGAAGGAAGATATATCTCTTCCTTAGTTTCATCAAGAATTATCTCTATGTAATCATCGCTTTCTTTTCTCTCTTCTTCATCATCATCTTCTTCAAGACTGTTTTCTATCTGATTAATTATGCTCTTCTTCATGTTATTACCTCTTTTCTGTAATTAATTCTAAGCCCTTACTTGTAGAATTATAACATATATGATGGCAATTTTTGTGATTTTATTATGAATAATTCTTTTTTAATAAAAAATTTTCTGAAAATTAATTTTTTATTCTATTCACAATTTTATAGTATCTATATCCGTAGGCATAGTTATATTATGGAGCTTTTTATCTGAATTTTGTTGCTGTCGGATATGCGATGCTCCTTGCATGTACTAATAATACCGAGAAAAGAGAACTTGAATATCTTAATCTGTTTAAAGATAAAATAAACCAGGATAATCTTCATTTTTTAATACACTAACAAAATAGCATCATAAGAAACATACTCCTGTTTTCTTATGATGCTATCTATCATTTAATACCTAATTACAATAATTACTGTGACTTTCACTGTATCTAGAATGTAAGAGTCTGCTCATCTCTGCTTATATATCTTATACACCACAATACAAATGCAAGCACAATATCACCTCCTCGGCATAATAAATCAGGTAATTACGGCTTTTATTATTTTTTCACTGAATACGCCCATATATTCTTAATCTGTTCCTTAAGTTCGTCATAACTCCACTTCTTCTCACTTTTTATCCTGCTATTAGGATCATTAAGTGTATACATATCTTCATCATCAACATCTGTTATTACTATAAAGTGTCCATCATCTGTAAAATCTCCCGGACCCATTATACATATAATAGGATTACCATCTCTAAGTTCCTGATCTATTGAATTCTTCCACAGTGGAAGTTCTTTAACTTCAAGACCTAACTTCTGTGCTCCATATGTCATAAGTTCCCATTTAGAAGATCCATCTGCATAAAAACCATTCTCATAGCTAAAATCAGCGATATATTTTGGATTATACTTAGTATCACCTGTAAGTCCTACAACTACCATAGACAGACATGTAGGTCCACAGCCCTCAAGTGCCATTATCCCGTCACCATAAGTCTGATAGCCCCATCTCTTATCCCATTGTATGAATAGAGGAATCTCACCTTTCTTATAGTCTTGTGATATATCAATATCTCCCATATATATCTCCCTGTCAGGATATGATTCAACGAACTCTTTAACTTCAGGATTACGCTCAAGCAGTTCACTAAGCTCACTTGGAATCTCAGCAGTGATAAGATCTCCTGCTACTTCTTCTGATACCTTCTCTGCATCATCCATGTTAGACGTTATATCTGCTGCAATCGCTTCATCAGGCTTCTTATTCTTATCATATACATTAATCCCTAAGAATATAATTGCTATTATCAGTATGCATACCAACGAAACCATTGAACCATAATATCTTCTCTCATCTCTTGTCATATCCAATACCCCTTCTCGTATTTTTATCTACACATATAAGCACATCTGCATCAATATGTTCATGTACTCTGATTATATTAATATCATAACATTTTATATTAATAATATTACCAGAATTTTAACTAAATTTCCATATAAATTTCAGAGTTGTTTATAACATTTTCACAATATTACTTGCTTTCTATATCGGCACTAATTTCAGTTTTTACAGTAATATTTATGATTTTATTATGCAAAAAATACCTTCGTTAGACATCTTAATAACATCTGCGAAGGTATTTTATCATCTCTTGTATTCTATTTTTCTGTAAAAATGCTCTTATTCTAATCGAAATGAACACCTTTATACTGTTATCTTATACATTAAATCAGCCTTAATTACTCTTACACATCTTCTATCTTATCAAAGGGGATACTTTATAATGTTAGCAAAAGCAGTTGCTTCTTAATTACTCCTGTGTATCCTCAATCTTCTCAAGGCTTACCTTGGAATTAAGTATGTTCATGAATTCATCTCCGGTAATAGTCTCTTTCTCATACAAGTATTTAGCCAATTCATGAAGTTTACCTATATTCTCAGTCAGAAGATTATATGCTTTGTCATACTGTTTCTTAACAAGTGCAACAACCTGTTCATCTATGTCTTTGGCTGTATCAGGTGCACATGCAAGAGAGGTATCTCCACCAAGATACTGGTTAGCTACTGTCTCAAGTGCAACCATACCAAACTCATCGCTCATACCATATCTTGTTATCATAGCTCTTGCAAGCTTAGTTGCCTGTTCAATATCATTAGAAGCACCTGTTGTAATTGAATGGAATATTATGTCCTCAGCACATCTTCCGCCTGTGAATGTAGCAATCTTATTCTCTATCTCTTCCTTACTCATAAGATTTCTCTCGCCTTCGTCTACCTGCATTGTATAACCTAATGCACCTGAAGTTCTTGGAATAATAGTAATCTTAGTTACTGGTGCTGAATGTGTCTGAAGTGCTGCGACAAGTGCATGACCAACTTCATGATATGACACAATAAGTTTCTCTTTATCAGAAAGAACTTTATTCTTCTTCTGATATCCTGCAATAACCACTTCTATACTCTCTTCAAGATCCGCCTGTGTAACGAACTTTCTTCCATCTCTTACAGCTCTTAATGCACCTTCATTAATCATATTGGCAAGTTCTGCACCTGATGCACCTGATGCTGCTCTTGCAATGGCATTAAAATCTATATTGTCACTTAACTTTATCTTCTTGGCATGAACTTTTAATATATCTTCTCTTCCTTTTAGATCCGGAAGTTCAACAGGCACACGTCTGTCAAATCGGCCTGGTCTAAGAAGTGCTGGATCAAGAGAATCCGGTCTGTTAGTAGCGGCAAGAATAATAACACCTTTAGAACCATCAAAACCATCCATCTCTGTAAGAAGCTGATTAAGTGTCTGCTCTCGCTCATCATTACCATTCATACCACTTCCATCTCTCTTCTTACCTATTGTATCAATCTCATCTATGAATACAATACATGGAGCTTTCTCGGCTGCCTGCTTGAATAGATCTCTGACTTTGGCTGCACCCATACCTACGAACATCTCAACGAATTCAGAACCTGATATTGAGAAAAATGGTACATTAGCTTCACCTGCTACTGCCTTGGCAAGTAATGTCTTACCTGTTCCCGGAGGACCTACAAGAAGTGCACCTTTTGGCATTACAGCACCAATCTCCTGATATTTCTTAGGATTATGAAGAAAATCAACTATCT
The DNA here is from genome assembly GCF_018918265.1 of Falcatimonas sp. MSJ-15. Classification (GTDB taxonomy): domain Bacteria; phylum Bacillota; class Clostridia; order Lachnospirales; family Lachnospiraceae; genus Falcatimonas. The sequence goes on along the minus strand of NZ_JAHLQC010000007.1, from coordinate 169,246 downwards.
CTGTAAGTACTTCCTTAGCTTCATCTTCACCGGCTACATCTTTGAACTTAATTCCTGTTGTTGACTGAACATAGACTTTCGCATTGCTCTTACCAAAAGACATCGAAGGTCCGCCCATTCCACCGCCCATCTTCTTCATAAGCTGTTTACTTAATAACTGTCCAAGAGCTATAAATATAAGAATTGGAATTACCCATGTTAACAGGAATGTTATAAATGGTGATGTCTCTTCCTGTATCACTTTTGTAAACTTACATCCACTTTCTTCAAGTCTGTCTACAAGCTTATCATCATCAAATGCCGGTGTCTGATATATCTTATCTTTTTCATCTGTCTTTGTGAAATATATATATTCACCTTTCTTTTGAACTTCTGAGACGCTCTTATCCTCTAACATGTTAAGAAATGTTCCATAATCTACATTCTCAACTTTTGGTGAATTCCATCTTGGAACAAGAAAAATATTGAGTAGAAGCAATACCACAATCGCTATTGTGTAATAGAACAAAAGGGGCTTCTTAGGTTTTTTAATCTCTCTCATGTAATCAACCCTTTCTTTAGATATAATTTTTGAATTTTTATTCTCTTATCTCCCGTATCTATATAATTGACATAAGAGTATAATTGTATCAATGATACAAATTATACTCTCTTTTTATACTTGTGTCTTATAATTATTTTCTAAAAAAGTATAAACTTTTAGTAAAATGTTAAAATACGTTACCGTTAAGAAGATGTTCCATCATCGCATTAACAGCTTCTCCATAATTCTCTTGCAATCCTTCATCATATATAAGTTCAAATCCGGCTTCATAATCAGAATCAATATATCCTGCTCTATATTCAATCTTACCTTCATCAGTCCTGCAAGTATAACACCAATAATTATCCTGTGCTGAACTATATGCTACATTCGATGATGATGCAATATACTGGTCAAGGGCTTCACTTCCTGTTGAACCGGCTGCATTATATGCTCCCCACATTCTAAGTGTTGAACCATTATCATCGCTCATAGTAACTCCATCTCCACTGCCTGATTCATCACTCTGTGTAAATGTATCAGGATATATTAAAGCATAGCCAAAGTTCTCATTATGATATATATCATAAACTGTATCACCAACTTCTGTCATAAGTTCATCTTCTTCATAGTCACCACTTGCATAGTCTATATTCCCTGTATCTTCTGTATCTTCGTTATCTTCATCTGAATCTTCTAACTCATCTTCATCACTATCTTCGCTATCAGATTCTTTCTCTTCATTGTCTTCATCATTAAGTTCATCGCTCATATCATCATTCTCGCTGTCTTCACTCGTAGAGTCTTCTTCATAGTCATTGTCTTCGTTATCTTCATTATCACTATTAGATGCGAATTCAATCAGAAATCCACCCTGATTAACAATCTCATCATAATCATCACCTGCTCTGTTACAACCTGACAACATTGTAAGAAGTGCAAGTGCATATATATATCTTCGTCTCATTGTCCTTATTCCTCTTATTAACCTTTCTATCTTAGATAATTGTAAAATAGAGAAAATATCTGGTCAAGGTGGACAAAAGTACTGTATTAAAAGCTCTGTTCCAATTCAGCCAATTCGCCTATAATTCATCGAATATTCAAGGACTCTCTGCCAACCGGTATACTTAATTCTATATTCTGTATTCTCATCTATAACTGCATCACCTGTACTTCTCTCATACTCTGCTATAAGAAGAATTCTCGCACTAAGATCTATCTTAAATCTGTTCAAAAATATTCTCAACGGAAGATTAGTAGCAATGATATCATAATTCATATTATATTCATTAGATATATCTACTGTACAACCACTTGAAAGTCTGGTTATATCCAGATTATCGCCATATACTTTTCTAAGTAAAATTAGCTGCTCATAAGTAAGTAGTCTATCAGATATCCATAACAGCCTTAACTTTCTCTGATTATATCTACTAACTGTATCATAAGTTCTGTCTTCACCACTGTTGCAAAGCGACTCAGTTCTATACGAAAAAGTCTCTACTTCATACCAGTTTCTAAAGATAAATATTCCATTATCAATCTCCGATTCGCAACACCATACCTGCATATTATCATCTTTCACAGTTAGAAGTCTACTAAGTATACTGTCAGGCAATACAACCAAAAGAAGGAAGATATTATTATCTCTTGCAAATTCAACAATCTGCTCTGCATTCATATCTCTACAACTTAGATGTACTATATTAATATCTGTGTTAAGCTCCTGCTCTACAGCACGTCTCTGCTCAATCGTCATTATATGTCTTGAATACCATAACACATTCTGCATACACATCACCTCGTATCCTTATATATTCATTCTAACATGGTTTACCAGTTAGACAAGATAAATTGTTTTCTATTTTGGGATTATTCTATTTAATATTCGTTTGGAAATCGGATGACGCAGAACAAAAGTCGTTCTCGTCCCCTGATGGGGAGTTATTTCTATTTAATACAACGTCAGCAACCTGTATCGTGTTGCTCCTGCTTTGTTTCCGTCCCCTATCGGGGACTTATTTTATTTAATCTTGAAAATCAGACTACAGACTTAAGGGAAATATCGTTTCCGTCCCCTATCGGGGACTTATTTTATTTAATAAACACAAAAAAATATTTCAAAAAAGTTTTCACAACTTTCCGTCCCCTATCGGGGACTTATTTTATTTAATACTAGAAAAGATATTCTAGCACTGTAGCAAGTCTATTTTCCGTCCCCTATCGGGGACTTATTTTATTTAATCTATTAACGATTATAGCGAATATAAAGAGGATACTTGCTTTCCGTCCCCTATCGGGGACTTATTTTATTTAATGCATATAACCCACGTCAGTGTCTGAGAGGTAGGACTTTCCGTCCCCTATCGGGGACTTATTTTATTTAATACGTGAACAATCTAAGTCTAAGAAGGATGGGGTAGAATTTCCGTCCCCTATCGGCGTAAACATTGATAATGAAAAAGAATTTTGTAAGAAGGATGGGGTAGAATTTCCGTCCCCTATCGGGGACTTATTTTATTTAATTGAAGGCGGGACACTACAACACGACAAGTCGGTTGATTTCCGTCCCCTATCGGGGACTTATTTTATTTAATAAATAATTCTTTTGATAGAAAGCATTATTTCATTTCCGTCCCCTATCGGGGACTTATTTTATTTAATGAAAATAAAGAAGCGTTTGAAGGCTATATTTTATTTCCGTCCCCTATCGGGGACTTATTTTATTTAATGAAAACCTTCACGGCTAACTATGCAGCCTACCTTATAATTTCCGTCCCCTATCGGGGACTTATTTTATTTAATAAGTAACATGATATACTTCAAATAAGTCAAGCGATATTTCCGTCCCCTATCGGGGACTTATTTTATTTAATATGAATTGACGTGGTAACCGCCACGAGTTCACGATTATTTCCGTCCCCTATCGGGGACTTATTTTATTTAATAAAATACACGTTTATTCATTGCCGGTTTACTTCCATTTCCGTCCCCTATCGGGGACTTATTTTATTTAATCCTATTAAAATCTGTGAACAGTTATCAGAGGACGAAGATTTCCGTCCCCTATCGGGGACTTATTTTATTTAATAAATAACTAAACTATGATAGTACATAGGCTTGTTATTTCCGTCCCCTATCGGGGACTTATTTTATTTAATCCTGTCCTTGGGACGCCACATGTTATCTATATTTAAAACATGGTTTGCGTCTCAAAACAGTTTTTTAACTGGATTATATATATGAAGTTATCAGATATGTGCCTCAACGCCAGTATATACGGGCATCGTGGCAATTTCGATTAATTTAACATTTATGTAACAATTATATCTAATATTCTATCACATTCTGTCTAATACTTCAATTCCATTTTTCCAGAATTTGCTATATAATATATTTTATTATATCACAATAACATCTTCTTCCGTATATGACATGAATTCACCAAAGTTCATAACATCATCTCTGCTTCGTATCTTATAGACTCTTATGCTATCTTCCACTTTTATAAATGGTGTTATCCCTTCCACGAGCCTTCTGTATCGATGTTTGTCTATTACTGCTTCAAAACATGATTTTTGAACTCTGAATCCAAAGCTTGAGACATATTTGCAGAACTGTGTTCTTCTTTTGTTGTCTACTATATCGTATATTACAAGTATAAGATATCTGGTATCTCTCTCTCTTACTTCTGTATCAGCTACACATTCAATGAATTTTTCATTTTCCATCATAACGTTCACCTCTCTTAACTGTATCGCAGACTTTTTGCGCAAGGGTTAAGTTTTTATAGTCTGCAATAACTTACACTTTCTGTATTATAAGTTTATCTTATAACAACCGGGTTGTACAATGATGTATCATTACCTTCTATCGCTTTTACAAGTTCTCCTACCTGATACCATACAGCTTTTCTAAAGCTCATTCTATATGATACCTGCCTTAGATATGACATCTCACTTCGCATCTTGCTCTCTAACTTATTGATGAACTTCTTACGTGCTGTAGAATCCATATATACTCCACCATTCTCAAAGTCCATATTGAAGTTATCATAACTTATCTCATTGCCCTGTATCAGGCTAAGTACTACTGAATCTACAATTGGTGCTCTCCACTCTTCTATAAGATCACTTGCAAGTGCTGCATGATTCTCTTTATCTTTATGCATGAATCCTGCATAAGGACACAATCCTCTGTTCTCAATCTCACCATATATCTCATGGAATAATATTGTATATCCATAACTAATCATGGCATTGAATGGATCTTTTGGTGGCTGTTTGCTTCTTCCATCGAATCTGAATTCATCATGAATTACCGTTGATATAGCTTTGAAGTAACTTTTTGCTGCAATTCCTTCATAGCCCATTATAGTCTCAATATCTGAACAACTTTCAATCTTCTCTCTTGCTATTTTTATTTGTTTTACTTCTTTTTCTGTCTCATCAAGTCCTCTTGTATATCTTTTTATAACAACAAGCTGATTATTAATCTTGGCTTCTATAACTTTTTTTGTCATCTCAAGGCAGAATCTCTTATCTTCTGTTGCATGAAACTGTTGTCTCTGTCTGTCAATTTTTACATGTTTTGTAGTATCAAGTCTTCCAAAATATGCTCCGTTTTGGCTGTAATAACTGACTGGTATTCCTTTTATAAGACATTCTCTTACACATGGTGTTGTCATACTTACATTACCTGCAAGTATAATTGAGTCTAACGTCTCCTGTGGAATCTTTGTAATGCTACTATCAAGATGTTTTACTATAAAATATCCCTGTTCTATATAAATTAATGCTCCGCTTTCATTAACGTACAAATAACTCATATGCATCCTTCTTTCTACCACAAAACATGTTATTAGTTATCTATCCAATCTTCTCAAATTCAATCTCACACTGACCCATATTATATTCCATTCCTCTGTAGGATGTCACTTTTTTGGTATGTGGAGATACTCCTTTTTCAGCATCTTTTTTATGTCCATGCTTAGGTGCTTTTGCATGTAATATATCTGCTACCTGTTTTACCGCATCTTTGCCAAGTACCTGATACATAACCGTCTTCGTAGGATATCCTGTTCCAGCTCCGAGGAATATTGTATTATCAGGATAATTGTTAGTCTTATCAAACTTATATGCAAATGTATCATAATAGCTTTTGATAAAATTCTTGATACAGCTTGATATATTAGCTACTTTTATCTTAGATACTACTGTATCAACCGTAAGTTCAAATTCTATTACCGTTCCAGGCTGTATACATTCTCTTAACATAATCGAGTTCTTCGCTCCTGTTGTAAGCTTATCTATCTGCTGGCATAATACAAGTCGGTCATTGCCAAATGGTTTGCTGTCGCTTATGATTATTCCACTCATAAAGTCATTAACAGCATTGTCCTTCTTTATTTCCGGATCTCTGTTTAGAGCATTGAATACACATGTTTCAAGTTTTTTCATCTCTGTCTCAATCAGCCTATAATCTTTTGACTTTTCTATTCTCGTTCTAGTGAGATTCCTCTGTATTGTTGTATATGTATCTCCAGGTCTTTTGCCGCTTTGTTCACTGGCTATTCTCACTTTGGCTGTTGAACCAAGTATTACTGTTCTTAATGCACCTTTTAATGAACTTCCGGGAATGTATGGTTGTCCATAAGCGTCTCTTACGAATGTCTGAACTTCCTTAAGTGACTTGTCTTCCACTACTGCATCTCCTGCTGCTAGTGAATATTTAATCCACTTTGAGTACTGCTGCCTTGTTATATTATTACTCTTAAACCAGTATTCAAGTGTCTCATTTCTATTAAGAAGAAATCTTTCAAAGTCTTTTTCTTTGCCCATTGTGATTACATCCATGAACATCGCATCAATATCTATTACATCTACTGTATCTTTAGCTTTGTTATATATATAATCTTTCTTATTAATCTGTTTACCTGAACCTATACATACAGGTCCTGCAACCTTAAGTCTTATATTATATCTCTCAAGCATTCTATTTCACTCCCATCATCAGTGGTTTGCCATATCTGTATACTGCATGTCTTCCACCTGCAGATACATCATATATGTCACCTGAATATCTCTTTCTGAAGCACGAACCTGCTTTCATCATATAGATATCTTTCTTCCTGCTGTAATTATCCGAATATGTTGCCGAATTAACGAATCCACTTCTCTTAATTATTACATAGCGACCATCTGTTATTACACCTTCAAGTTCATCATCTGTTGGAAGTGATACAGATAATGTCATATAGACATCTGCATTCGCTTCTAACATTCTGGTGAGATTTTCTGGAACTTTTCTGTTCACAAGTTCGAATTTACCGAGTCCTGATGATGTCTTTCCACCAATTCCTGTATATGACAGAGATATAAGAATATCTTCTATCTTGTCTTTTATGCTGTCTTCTTCATATCCAAGAATTATGTATATTCCGTTGTTTTCCCCATATTTTACAACTTCTACATTATAAGGTGCTGAATCCATCCCCTCTATGGATACTCTGGTTCTTAATTCTCTTGTACTAAGTGTCTTAAGGTCTTCGTTAATGCGTTCAGGTTCTGTATTACCTTTAACGTATGTATCGAGTTGCTCAAGTGGTATATATGTCATCTTTTTAAACTGTTTTTTAGCATTTCTGTCTGTATCATTTCGTTCTACTCTTACACATGGTTTTGGAAGATAGTATGTTTCACCTGAATATGGAAAAGTATCTGATATAAGTGCGTTTCCAGTTCTAAAGAGTTCAACCAGTTCTTCGAGTTTCTCTTCGCCACCCATCTTAAGTGCTTCTATGCACATAGCCGAGAAAAGTGTATCTGCCATGCAGGTGATATCCCCATTATCAAGTCTGCTTTTGCCAAAATGTACACCTGAGAGAAATCTCATCTTATATATTGTATATTTCATTCTCTACACTTCCTTTAATATATCATTGCATCTGTCTATTATTGTCTCGTCAATTTCTCCAACTACTGCTTCTGCTTCAAGTTCTTCGAATTTTACTTTACCATATCCTCTTGAACCATGTCCTCCAAGATAATCATATTCAAGAAGTTTTAGTCCTTCTCTGATTGTCTCAAAGTCTTCTTCTATCTGATCCATATCAGTAGCATCATAGATTAATCTGAATTCGAACTTAGTTCCTCTTATTACTCGTTCTATCTGTCTTGGATTGGCAACTGCTGTTGCTCTGTTTATTGTATTCTCGAATTTTACTTCTGTAGGATTGTTAATTCTTATGCTGTTAAGTTCTTCTTTGTTACTCCAAAACATATCGCTGAATATTAATCTTCCCTGCATTCCTCTGTCATTGCTTCCTTTTTTGGCACTTCCAAACAGTCTTAATATAACTTCATCATCTTTATCATGTTCAGGAAGTACTAGTGTCTCTGATTTCTGTCTTGCAAGAAGTGTTCTCATCTTGCCTTTCAGACTGCTTCCCGGTATCATAGGCTGTCTTGTGTATGAATCTGTGATTACTGGTGAATCGATTGCTCCAATTGCTGCGAACTGTGCTGAACCACCAATATGCATTCCTGTTACTACTTCTAATGTTCCTGTTATCTCTATCTTTGTATACATAACTTTTCCTCCTGATATTGTTCTAATTAATATTTTATCTGTTTTATTACCGCTTACTATTTATCTGAACCACCATAGAATTTATGGTATGCAACAAGTGCTTCCATATAGTTACAGAATAAGATAAGATTATCTGTACTGTCTTTAATACTGTCCATAATCTTGAATATATTTGCTTTGTCAATGAATTCTTTTACTGTCTTTTCACGTCCTGCTTCATAAGCAAATCTCATCTTTATGTATTTAATTCTTGATACATATTCTGCTGAAAGTTTGTCTGTTCCTAACATTACAACATCATTATACAGTCCTGATATCATTGACAGTATATTTCTTATCTTTGATGTAGAAAGAGCTATTTTTTCATTGCCCCATTTATCAGTAGTTTTCATACTCTTTATCACTTTTTCTGCCACATCAACATAATTTTCACTATTAATTATCTCCATAACTATCGCTCATCCTTTCTTGTCAGATATACATATATGTATATCGCTGTTATTAACTGTTGTCTGTCTTTGCCGTTATCATTCTTATACCACTCATATATCTTAGTTCTGAATTCGGCATATACATCTTTTACTTTCTGTTCCGCTTTTTCATCAGGTTCAATCCTTGCAAGTGTGTATGCAAATCTTGCTATATTAATCTTATCATCACTATTTCTTATAAGTTCAAGCATGTTGTAGATGAAGTTCTTACCTTTTTCAGGATTAAGATTAAGATATCGTTCAAGTAATTCAAGTTTCTCGCCGCATACTTCATCTATGAATTCATCCCAGCCAAATACCTGGCTTGCATCAAATAGGCATATTCCATTCTTAACTGTCTGACCATTAATCTGTCTTGACTTAGCTGCATCTTCAAGTTCTCCTGTTACCCTTGCCATGTGGTTAACCGGTGTCTTGTCTGGGAATATACCAATTCCTGCTGATATTGTAAGTGTTCCCTGTGCATATTCTTCGAGATTATTATGCAGATCCACTGCAAATCCAATTATGTCATCCCAGCTTCCTATTACAAATACATCATCTCCACCTGAATATACAATCATTGCATTTCTTCTGTTGTCTTCACATTCTTTTTTATACAGATAGAATTCTCCATCATTAAGTATCACGTTAACATACTGTTTGAAGAAAAGTGACAGTTTTCTCGAGAGTGTTGATGTTCTTGATATTGTCACAAATCTGTCCCCATACTGCTTACTCTTAAGTCCTTCAACGAATGTACTTCCGAGATTATCAACATCGGCTCTTAATACTCCAAGTCTTCTTATTCCCGTTGCATTATCTACAAGTGACGTAAATGTATCTTCTTTTTTGTAATCACCAACCCAGAGTTTAGTTGATATGTTGTAACCTGAATACAGTTCATTCTTAACATAGGATCTTGTATATCCTTCTTCATTCTTCATAGTCTCTATAAGGTCTTCTTTGCTATCGAATACAAGATAGCTGTTATTAATAAGTGGAAGCGATGTTCTCTCCTCTGGTTTCTTCTTAAGTATTGTAAAAAACTTAGCATTAACTATCTCATCTGAACCATTAACAAGTGCTGAACATATATCACATATATTGTCTTTATCTAGTCTGTCTGTTCTGTGACATATCTTACATTCACGACTTCCATCAGGAACTGTCGCTTTGTTCAGCCATCTTATATCATCCGCATCATATCTTCGCATCTTCTTCTCTGATATCATAAGTGATACGGTATCGAATATCTTCTTATATGCTCCTGCCGGCTCATTGTTGAAGTCATTAGAACTACATTCACATATTCCTGTTGCTATGTATAGCTCTGTCTGAAATCTGTCCATAAGCCATCTGTTGGTATCTTTTTCAAATCTTTTTAGTACAGCTTTTGTCTCTTCTGTATTAGGTAATATCATATATGCATGTCCGCCACCGGTGTACATAAGATTAGTTCTGCAAAGACCAAGTTCTGTAAATAATTCATCTACAATGTTCTCCATGAACATCTCAAGATAGAATGACTTAGCCCTAAGTGTCTTAAGTGCTCCTGCTGATGTTATTGTATATATGAAGTCCTGTATTCCTGATATATCTATTCCATACATAAGGAATACTCTTTTATCATAGAACTTCTCAGATTCACCTTTTATGAACAATTCTTTCTTATAATTAGTTATTCTGTTTGCTTCAAAGTATCTTAATATACATATAGCAAATGCTGCTGTCAGTTTTACATGATCATATAATGATATATCTGCTAACTGTTCCTTGCTTGTTGATGATGGAACGAATGACAGGTTCGCTTCAAGAATCTCTAATAGTGAATTGACATAACTGTCATCTATCGTAAGCTGTTTTAATGAATCTCTTATATTATCTTTTACCTGTCCATAGAATGCCTCACTGTACGGATATTCTGTATCCGAAGCAGATGTAACACTATTAATGTCTAACATTACCGGCTTGTATTTTTTCTTCTCACTGTTGCCATTAAGAATGTTAAATACACTTCCAAGTGGTGTTGTCTTATCCCATCCTTTTTCTCCGTCTTCGATATCTCTTCTGTCTATTGCCGCCGATATGTTATCTGCAAAATATGTAATATAAGCTAAGTCACCATCGTCTATCTTTGCTCCGGCAAGTTCTTTGCCATGATGATATCGTATCTGATTAAGTATCTCTTTGTCTGTTATGCCCACTTCATCTTTCATGAATTCGTAACCACTCTTGCTGTGACTTCTGCCATCATCAAATCTGTTAAGTGGCTTACCAATGTCATGAGTAAGTGCGCCAATTATTACCTTAGTATCTCTCTCACGCATTCTTAACTCCTCTTCTCTCTCTATTAATCTCTACAGCTCCCATTCCGATTGATGTCTTGATTCCTATGCCTGCATATTCTCCAAATGCCGCTAACATATTAGCGAGATTAACCATCATCTGTGGACCTGTTATCTTAATTGTAACTTCACCGATGAATGAGGGGATTGTTATTCCTTCAAGGTGAAATCTTGTACTTCTCATTCTGTAATCTGTTATCTCACTGTAATTCTCAAAGTTTTCTAAAAGGTCGTTAACATCAAGTGATATCTTGTCTGAATATGCGCTAAATCTGTTAATAAGACTCTGAAATATTGTCCTCGTAGTTGGATATATCATGTATTTACCATTGCTTTTGAAGGAAGCTGGTGTTCTAAAATTAATATTGATATATCTTTTTGAATCTGTAAGATAATATTTCTCAACGAGGTCATCATACGTTGTCATCTTAAGTGTCTTTTCAAGTATCTTTACAGTCTCATTGTTTCTGTGTTTTATTGTAAAATCTTTTAGTTCAGGATTCATAAATACATCTATTATCTTCTCTTTGGCTTCATTATTGAATGTATTAATTCGCCATATATATTTATCACCTTCCTTAAAAAATATCATGCTGTACGGATTAACTGCCGTATCATGAAGTTTTCCGGCATATTCTGGTTCTATCTTCTCCATCATTACGCCCTGAAGTACAGACGAGATATTGTAGTCTGCTTTCTCCTTTATCTCTATCTGCATATCAATTCTTGCAAGTATCTCACTCATAGTACCAACCTTTCTCAACTTATGCGAAGTCTTACAGTTTCTAACAGTTTTCCAATGTCTTAGTTCATCTGTATCTAAGCATCTGTATGTGCTTCGTTTATGTCATTATTATATTTAATTTTTCTTATCTTTTCTAATTGTTAAAGTGCAAAAAGTAGTAAAAAAATGGATTTTTTTATTTTTTTCGTTGCTCTATAACTTTTTTTAATCCTTCTGGCTCTATAACTTCTACATTATCTCCCCATGACAGAATTATCATATGGATTTTTCTGTATTTATAACTTTCATACATTATCTCTACTATAAATGTTAGATCGGTCTCATCAGGCAGTATCCTAACTGCAAATTCTCTTAAATCATTTCTTATCTTATTAGCAAGAGCTATACTTAATCTCTTCTTTATCCTTATACTGGCTTTCATAAGTTTTAGTGTCTCGCTTCTATATATAATCTCTTCTCTTAGCACATCAGAATATCTGCTTACTAATATCTCATGACACCGTTCTTTTTTCTTCTGGCTTATCTTCTTATTACTATCTGTATAACCTATAAGATATTCATATATATACTGATACATCTTAAGTGTTGTAGTCATATATCTTATCTCTGCAGGTGTTATATCAAATTGAATATAATCTTTCTTCTGTATGTCATATCTTGATATGTAACCATCTTCATACGGAATGTTCTTTATTACATAATTGTAATAATATCCATACTTTTGCTTTATCTCAATTCTAAAAAAATCAATATTCTCACAATCATTATATCTTCCACTGTTCATTATCTGCTCATATGTCTTACAAAGTATAGCTACAGGAACTTCTTCACTATTTTGTATAGCAAGTGTAGCTTTTCTTACGTTAGATAGAATATTGTAATAATCATTCTTGAACTTTGATGCATCTCTTTTTACAAGTGAATGACTTAAATTAATCTCATTACTCCCTGTATCACGCTCATAATCCCATGTCTTAAACAGACTTAAGAGTCCTATAACTCTGTCACACTCATCGCTTCTACAGAACATATTATTAAAATAAAAGATCTCTTTTAAAAATTTCTCATCTGTATTATATTTTCTTGAATCATAATATTCAGAGATATTATCATATCTCCTAATATTCTCAAATGTTCCTATTCTGTTAATGAGTATATAGACGTTCTTCTCATTAATAAGATCATATGCCATAAGTCCATTCTTTTGATTTAACAGATCTATCTCCATTCTGTACGGATAGATAACTCCTGATATATAATTGCCATAATAATCCTTATATTCATATTCGATAATATTCTTATTCTTAATCCACTCTGTTATCTCATGCATAATAGCAATATCAGATTCACTTAATTCTATCTTCTCATCAATCTGCAATGCCACTATATCACAATTACTCTCTGTATCTGTCTTTACCACTATATCACAATCATTCTCTGTATCTGTCTTTAATGCCGCTAAAGAGCCACATGTAAATGGATTGAACACCTCCTCTTCTTTAAATCTATCATCATAATCACATCTATGTCTTGATATATATTCTAACAATATACTCTCTATCTTATTAAGCCTATTCTCTTCAACGAATATCTTACATACGTTACGATATCTGTTAAGTATGTTCTGAAGCCAGAATAATTCTGTCACTGACGGAATGAACATATTATGTCTCTTCTTATATTCATCAAGATATATAGAGTTCCATGGTTCAAACAGACTTTTATCGAAGTTACTATTCTCTCTCTTATTGACACTTATTTTCTTCTCTGATTCATCGAATATATATACTGAATCTGCCTTATATTCTGCATAATTACCAAATGAATTAACCCACTTTATAAAATCATTTTTAAGAGAAGCCTTGTATTCTACATTATAGATTGCTTTATCATATATCATATTTCTGCCTTTATATACATCATAGCATTCTACTGTTTCCGCATTATGTGAAAATATACACTTATAAGCTGATCTGTCTATACGTTCCTGTATATAATCTTTTGTATGATAATGTGATTTATTGCATCTTATGTTATTAACTTCATCTAGCTCACATTCTCTTTGATTAATATAAAAAGCAACTGTATCTGTAATTATATTGTCCTCTATATCATATTGATTATTATTACTTATTAGATCTTTTGTATTCATATCCAACTTTATATGAATATCTTCTTTTATCTTATCTCCAACTTCAAGATATTCTTCATCAAGTGCTATATCTTCAGGCAATCCTGTCTTCTGATTATATGCTTTTAGATATGGATATTCTCCTGTACCAAACATTCCATCAGATTTTAGATATATCTTGTCTACAATATAATTCATACCTCTAATTACAACATATCTTTTCTTTGCTGCTGCATATAATGCTCTATATATAAGTTCATTACAGAATGAATAATACATTGAATTGCCTTTTATATATATGTAATTTGTATTCAACTTGTTATATGAATTTCTCTTAGTATTATTACTTTCATTAATATCTTCTGACTGTTTATTAATACTCTTTTTGCTTGTATCTTCTAAGTATGTATCACTATTCTCAATATTATTAAGATACATCTTTATATTTCTCTTTAAAAAATATCCTATCGGACTTAATGAAGCTATGTTGCTGAATATATCTGCTATACTATATACTTCATCTATTAGATTATTCTCATTGAATTCATCAAAAATATTGTGACAAAGCTTTATACTTCCATCACAATATTCAAAGATACCTTTGTTAAAACATTCCTTAACAAAAGTAGATATTTTATTAATATTCGAATTATCTTCTATAACTTCTTCTGCTATTCCGGGAATAATATCATCTTCACTATATCTATACTCTGAATCACTGTTAAGCAACATATCAAGTGCACTCTCATACAGTGAATATGTATCAATTCTTCCATTATTAACATCTTCTCCATCTGATGTCATCTTACTTGCACCATACCAGGTATACATATAATTAGTCCATCTGTCATTATTCTCATAATCTATGACTGCATCTATTTCTCTCTTAGAATTTCTGCTCTTACTAACCTTTACTTTTTTATTATTAGCCAATCTATATGGTTCTCTTATTATATTATATACATTCTTAACATCTGCTGCTCTGCTCTTTGCCGCAAATAATGAATATATTCTGTCATCGAACTGCGCATCTATGCCATAATTAAGTATATAATTGAGTATATTATAATAAGTATATAAATCTGTAAGGTTATCAATCATCCGTCTTTCTCTCCATATTAATATTAATCATTATATAATTACAAAATTCAATTCTATATTAAATAATCTGGCAATATATTACTATTACCAGATATATATAATACGAAAAGACTGCTTTGCAATCCACTAATCCCACTTCATATGTTCTTCAAGTTCTTCAAGATTATCTTTTAATTCCTGTCTTGCCTGTGCTATCTCATCTCTATCCTGACGTGACAATACGTCTTCAAAATTTCTAAGCCACATATCTATTGTTCCTCTGTACTTGCCTGCACATTCTTCGTACATTCTCTCACCCTTAAGTAACAGAAGTCTGTTCTCTTCCTGATCTCTTGGCTGAATCTTAAGATATGAGAGTTCTTCCATTCTCTTTGCAATCTCTTCAGGTGTCATATTATTCTCTTTGCCTTTTATAATCTGTTTCTTAACTTCACCTGTTGATATAATCTTAACTTCCACTTCAAGCAGTGAGTTAATATCATAAGTATATGTAATATCAATAGCTTCTTTACCTGCTTTATTCTTAGGCACATCTACAACAAGTGAACCAAGTAAAAGATTATTGGATGCAAATCGGCTCTCTCCCTGAAGTACTTTTACTTCTATCTTATCCTGTTCATCATGACATGTATACAATCTTTCTGTTCTGCTCGCAGGAATTACTGTATTACGATCTATTATAGGGAAGAAGTGTCCTGGCTCATAGTTACCCTGTGCTCTCTCGACACTTACTTCTGTTCCAAGTGTAAATGAACATACATCTGTAAGAATAACTTCTTTAACAGCTTCTTTTCTCTCTTTCATAGCTGCCTGAATTGCTGCACCTATTGCTACTGCTTCATCAGGATTAACTGTTCTGTCAGGGAACTTATGGAACATCTTAACTATAAAGTTCTGTACTATTGGGAGTCTTGTTGCGCCTCCTACAAGAACAACTTCATTGATATCAGCAAGCTTTATATGTGCATCCGAAAGACTTCTCTGAACTGGTTTACGAATCTTATCAAGTAATGGTTCACACAATTTCTCATATTCACTGTCTGTAAGAACAAGCTCTTTTTCTTCATCATTTATCACAGCTTTAACTGTAACACTACTCTCTGTTGCGAACTGTTTCTTGGCATACTCTGCTGCTTCTCTTATTCTTACAATCTGTTTTTCCTTAAGTTCTGTTTCCTTAAGCTCATTATCTTCGTAGAACTTCTCTATAATCACTCTTGTAAAATCTTCACCACCAAGATAGTTATCTCCGGCTACTGCTCTTACTTCAAGTATATTGTCAAATAACTCAAGAATTGATACGTCAAATGTACCTCCACCAAGGTCAAATACAAGGAATCTTGTACTCTCTTTTTTCTCATATAATCCATAAGCAATAGCTGCTGCTGTTGGTTCACTTATAATTCGTTCAACTTTAAGTCCTGCAAGCTCGCCTGCTCTCTTAGTTGCTTTTCTTCTCTTATCATCAAAATATGCTGGTACACTTATAACAGCTTCTGTAACTTCTTCCTTAAGATATGCTTCTGCATCTTCTTTAAGTGCTCTTAATACAAATGATGAAAGATCTTCTGCTGTATATTCTCTGTTAGCAAGCTTGTACTTCTGTTCTGTACCCATTGTTCTCTTAAATACTTTTGCTACATTGTCAGGATGTATTATTCCGTATTCTCCTGCTGTCTCACCGACCATAATATTATTATTCTCATCTATACTTACTATTGACGGTGTAAGTGGTTTACCAAGTCTGTTAGGTATAATTCTTGATCTCTCCCCATCAAAATATGCCACAAGACTATTAGTTGTTCCTAAATCAATTCCAATTATCATTACTTCTACCTCATTCCTCATTATCTATTTATTGTTAATATATTAATCCACATTTTTTCAAAAGGCTGATATTATATTCTGCCATTCCTGTGTCTCCAATATTAAGCTGTATACTATTACCATTAGTAAGTATAATAGTCATATATCCTCTGTTCTTTTTTCTTCCACGCAAAAGTCCGACATACTTTATCTCACAGACAATATTCTTAATCATATCTCTTCTTAATGCAATAATTATACTACTACCTGTATCCGAATAAAGTGTTCCTATAACAAACTGTTTTGTCACTATTAGCTCGCTATTAGCAATAAGCAGTTCATCTCTTATACTAGCAAAAAGCTGCTCTGTATATATCTTCTTAGCTATATCATCTTCTAATATACTATTTAATGAATTATCTGTTATATTATCAGATACATTACTCACTGCATCCGATGCCTTAAGATATGTAGATATATTCGCTGCTATCTTATTCTTACTGCACTTAGAGTGTACCTGTATTGCAAGAATAATATATAAGACAGCTATAAATATAAGACACTCTACTGTGAGTCCGTATGCAAATGCTCTATCAGATGCATCTGCACCAATAGCCATAACAAGTTCTATTATTATAAGTAATGTCATAACAATAGTCACTACTCTAATCACACTTCGCCTTGTCTTGCATACAAGTCTTCCGAGCTTTTTCTCAGGCTGTATATTTACTTTCATTTTTTCTCCCTCTATTTTTATATGTAACTATATATTTATAGGTTATTACAAATCCATCGTCACTTATATATCCTAAACACTTATGTCTAAAAATAGTTTACATCTGTAAACAATCCTGTTTTTATAAGCACCTATACATCTATATACAATCCTATTCTTGCACAATGCCTTATCTATTCTATCACACTTATACTCTATCTTCAAGAATGCCAAAAGCACCATTTTATACATATTTTTATTCATTTCTGATAAAAATATTAATATGCCAAATCATCCAAATTCGCCGATATACTGCTTGAAGCAAATCAAATAATTGCGAAATCTTTCAAAGCATATTTTCGCAATTACCTATTTAAACAAATCAATGAAAGGAGTTTTTTATGAAAATATTATTTTATGATGCTAAATCTTATGATGAATTGTCTTTTAATGACCAGTTACCTTCTTATCCTGATATAGAAATCACTTTTTTAAAAGATGATCTTGATATGCATTCTGCTGCCTTATCACATGGTTATGATGCTGTATGTGCTTTTGTAAGTTCTGATGTATCTGCACCTGTTGTTAAAGTTCTAAAAGATTGTGGTATAAAACTTATTCTTCTAAGATGTGCTGGTTTTAACAATGTTGATCTTGATGCTGCCAAAAAAGCCGGTATAAGAGTAATGCGTGTTCCCGGTTATTCACCTGAAACTGTTGCTGAGCATGCAATGGCTCTTGCTCTTACAGTCAACAGGCGTATTCACAAAGCTTATGTTAAAGTTCGTGAAAATGATTTTAGTCTGTCAGGACTTATGGGCTTTAACTTCTATGGCAAAACTGCCGGAATTGTCGGTACAGGTAAGATTGGTGTTGCAATGGCAAGAATATGCAGAGGCTTTGGCATGAATATTCTCGCTTATGACGTATATCATAATCCGGAGCTTGCTGACTTTGTAACTTATGTTGAGCTACCTGAACTATTCAGCAAATCTGATCTTATATCTCTTCACTGTCCACTTACAGATGACACATACCATCTCGTCAATAAAGACAGTATAGCTATTATGAAGACAGGTACAATTCTCATCAATACTTCAAGAGGTGCTCTTGTCAATACCACTGATCTTATAGAAGGTATTCGTGCCCATAAGTTCTTCGGTGTCGGTCTTGATGTATATGAAGAAGAAGGCGACAATGTATTCGAGGATCGCTCTGATGAGATCCTTAATCACTCTACAACAGCAAGACTTCTCTCTTTCCCTAATGTTATGATCACTTCTCATCAGGGTTTCTTCACAAGAGAGGCGCTTGAAGCCATTGCAACTACTTCTCTTGACAATGCTATGTGCTATATTAATAATACACCTTCATGTAATGATGTCGAATAAAAAATTTTAGATATTGTATGACATAAAAAATATATTCTGACATAAAAATACGCTGTGACACAAAGAAGCACTGACATTATCTTTCATCTGATAATATCAGTGCTTTATATTGCATATTATTATACTAATTTCCTATTACTATACCAACATCACACTATTATGTTAACACCATATTCCTACTTCTTCAAGTGCATCAACATTTTTTTCAATCTCCCCCTGCACACCAAGAATAAGACTTAACTCCTTTCCATTTTTAAGTGTTATATCAAGACTGCCCTTTCTGGTGCTAGAGTGTCTGCCTCTGTATGTATGTGTTGTATAACTAAAGTTAGTTATATCCGATGCTGATATTGCTACAAAATCATTTCCTCTATTGTAGAGTCTTCCAATGATATATGTTCTCGTTACTATCATTCTCTTATTAACAAGCATAACTTCGTTCTTAAGACTATATTCAACATCTGCTGCATAGTTTTCTTTATTTAATATGTCTATATACTTTGACGTTGTCGCCATCATATATAGCTTATCGCACTTTTTGTAATTAATGCATCTTGCAATTATGTAATATATTATTACTCCCATAATGCAATATGCTATATGTACTACTATTGCCATTCTATTTTTTGACACTACACCGGTTAAGCTCATAACTGTACATATTGCTGTTAATATAATTCCCGATGCAGCCACGCAATAATATGCTGTCATTACTCCATGACCTGCTATTTTTTTAAGTGCTTCTTTAACTGTTCCAAAAGACTCCATTTTCCAGTATTATTCTCCTTTGCATTATCACTCGTATTATTAGCATTACTGTTAACATTCTTAGAAGCACTATTACTGTCTGATGATTTAAATACTGCTCCATACATTCTTCTCATTCTTACAATTGCATAATAACTTGCATAGTTATCTGAGAGTTCTCTTAGAAGTTCAAGTGCTTTTGCTCTATCTCCTGAAGCTTCATAATATACAGCAAGTGCCTGTTTTCTTATATCATTTCTCCATATACATCTTAATGGTTCATCTCCTGTTTTCATTAATATGTCTATATATTTTGAAGCAACATCCACATGTCCTTTTATACACCAATACATTATTGCCATACTTAAGTGTGACAGATGCTCATATGATTCATCAACATATTTAGATATTGGTATATAGTCTTTCTCTGCAGGATAACATTCCAATATTATCTGTTCAAATATATCTATATAATAATTAGCTTTATCTTCATGTCCAAGATGTTTTAATATAAGAATTGTATCCATAAGCCAGTCCATCTTATCTCTTGCTGAATCTGTTGTCTTACCAAGTGTCTCTTCAAGATACATAACACCTTCTCTGTCAGATGCATTAAGTATCAAAGAAGTAACACCGGCAACATAAGATGCCCATTCATTCTTGTACTTTCTATATTCTTCTACTGATACATTATATAATGTTCTGAGATCTCCCATTTTCTTATAGGTCTCTTCTTCAAGTATTCTTACCTTGTATTCTGAATAATCATAATCTGAGATTATGCGTTTTAGATGTTCATCAAGGAACTGTCTTGCTCTCTCAAATCTTCCACACTCTATATATGTATTAATCAGAATTCTTCCTACTGAATCCTGAAGGTCTTCATTAGTATAGAATCCATTAAATGCATCAATCGCTGTATTAATAGCTCTGTCATAAGCTCCCATCTTTCGATATGCTATTGTCTTCATCTTAATAATATCATAAGTTCTATTAGCATTCTCATCTGCATAAGGTGTTGCTCTTCTGTTCATTGCCATTCCAAAGATCTCAACCGACTTCTGGTATTCTCCTTTTAACAGTAATATTTTTGCCTTAATATACATCATATCATCTGTTGGTTTCCTGTTAGAAGCATCTATTGCCTTAGTTATCATATCATAAGCGACATCATATTCTTCAAGATACATATAGCTTATCGCAATCCTGTAGTAATAATAATTACTATCATCAGGTGTCTCTTCAATCTGCTTCATATAATGTCTGATTGAATCTCTGCACCACTTAGCATTATGAATATTCTCTGCAAGTCTGTCATATCTATATGCGATAAATCTATGTGTATATGGTTCTTCTGCTCCAAGTTCTTCTGCTTTCTTAATAGCTTCTACTGCTTCATCACTCTTATCCTGTTCTATATACAGATCTGCAAAATCAAGTTCTACATTTCTTGAATCTCCATATATCTCTTTAATTCTCTTATAATATTCCATGGCTTCATCATACTTGCCAAAACTCTTATTTAATGTTCCTGCCATTGATAGATATGCCGGACTCCTGTCATCAAAGTCTAATGCCTTATTAATATATTTTATAAGTTCATCATCTTCTACTTTGAATGCAGCTCTATGCTCATATACTTCAATTACATAAAAATATGAAAGATATGCCGCAAGTTCATCATAGCGTTCTTTCTCACCTTCTTCTATATAATCAGGAAGGCTGTTAATAATATTTATCTTTTCTTTTATATCCTGTGTCTCACTATATTTAACAAGCTGATCTACTGCTCTTATTGCATATTCTTCCTTAATATCTTCTTCATACGCCTGCTCTAAGATTGAACGTGCATCTTCAATCTGATTATATTTTAAGAATTCTCTTGCTGCATACGCATAGATAATTGGTCGCTTTGAATACATAGCTTTTGCTCTGTAGAACAGATCAATAACCTCCTGGGATCTTCCAAGTCTAAAACAACCTCTCTGTTTCTTCGTAACAGCTTCAAATACATTCTCATTAATCTCAAGAATCTCATCACATATATCACATGACTTCTCAAATTCATTAAGCAGATAGAGAATATCCGCTTCTAATGACATCATCTGCATATTATCCTTGCCATATTTTCTTGCTATCTTACACTTGTCGTATGCCTGTAAGTAACATTCATGCTCTGCCTCTTTGTCAGATTGTTCATATTCATTCTGTCCTTGTTCTACAAGAATATTAGCCATTGAACCGTATGCATATACAAGATTTCGTTTCTTATCTTCTTCTGTCTCATCTTCTTCATATATTCCTTTTTCAAGTTCGTTTTCTAACTTTTTGGCATAACACTTAGCATATTCCATAGCTTTAGGACAATCTTCATTAGACAAGTTAAGTGAGATAAGTATCTTATAGTGTTTATCTATATTATCCATGAATTCTTTGTTAGCAGCAATAAGTTCAAGTGCTTTTTTTGGCTGTTCCATATGAAGATATGCATACATCAGATTAGAAAAGTACTCTTCATTAAGACTGCCTTCCTCTGCTTCTTTTTCATATTTGTCAATATATCTTGCATCTATCTCTTGTGCTATCTCATGTATCTCTTCTGTACTTGCAATATCCATAGCTTTATCAATATGAAGAATCGCTTCATTAAGCATATCTTTTTCAAGATAATATTTAGTAAGACATCTCTCACATACATAATATCTTCCTTTTTTTGAATATTCTTCAAGAATATCTCTTGCCCTCTCTTTATCTCCAGCCATCATAAGAACTTCTGCTGATATAACCATATATCCTTCTGTATCTTCGCCTTTTGCAAGTCGTTCATCATTAATAACTTTATTTGCACATTCTATCGCTTTCTCATTGTCACCTGCAAGAGCATAATATCTTGCTAACACTTCTGTATACTGTGGATGATATATACCTGTTGATTCAATCACTTTTATATAATCTTCAACATTCTCTATACTTCCTGAATATACTGCATTCTCCATCTGATAGAGATATTCTCTGAATGTATCATAATCTGCATCATCCGGACCTTCAAAAAATTGAAAATCAAAGCCTTTTTGTTCAAGACAGTCTTTCATATAATTAACGAATTCTACCGGAAGATGTTCATTGAATTCCTGTTCATTCTCTACTATTCCATAAGTATCATCTAACAATTTATATACTTCATTAGGAACTCTAAAATATCTCGCAAGTATTCTAAAAAGTTCCCATTTTGCTTCTTCACAATAATCAAGATCATAACATATATCAGATTTTAAAAGCTGTCTCCACTCTTCAATATTGCATCTTCTTGATATACTATTATATATCTGCATTATATCATTAGCCCATCTCCCCATAGGCGTTGACAGATCATATTCTCCTTGCTTATCTCCACTCTCTTCATCTGGTGTTCTGGCATATTCGCATGCAACTTCGTATGCCTCTCTAAGTCTTTTGAATCCTTCTGGATTATCTTCCGGATTATTAACTGCAAGAAGTTTGTGATATGCATCTCTTATTGCGTTTTCATCTTTCGTTACTGCTATATCAAGTATAGCAAATGCCTCATTAATATTCATATTTTTTCTCCTTATCCCTTGTGATTTTTTATCTGGTCTGCATTATTAGTTCTCTCACCAAAAAACAGATTAAAATCTTATAAACATTCTACTATTACAAAATATTTATGTCAATTTTAATCTGTTTTCATTTTTTTAATATTCTTTTTATGCAACCACAACATCTGTTCCTGTTATACCATTCTCCATATCTCCTTCAACCATAATAAGTCGTCCCCAAAACATATCATCATCATCAAAATAAAATCTATATCTTCCATCTGCTCTGATACTTATCATCTTGAGAATAATTCTATTATAGAATTCCTGTATACTAATCTCTTCATATTCCGTATATTCAGCATAAGTCCTGTAATTAAGTTCATTAACTACATCTGTTGTATTCTTAGCTGCATATTCTCTAACTATTATGTCATACTCTTCTCTGTTATTGTATATATCCTTAAAATGCGAAAGTGCTATAAGTCCTTCATCTTTATCTCCATCTCTGCTCTCAAGCTTCACATCTATATCATATCCAAGCCATTCAAGCTGATTCCTAATATAACATTCTGAACCATTCTTATAGCTGAATGTTCCAAGTTCTTCATCTTCAATAACAGTCTCTCCTATATATTCATTAAACAGAATCATAAGACTTTCATTCTCATCATAACAATCAAGCACATCATAAAGTCTCATAACATCTTTAGACATATCAGGATAACCATATTCATTCTTTTTAAGACTTCGAACTTTAAGACGATATATTGTCTCTGGCTTTAATTCAATCTTCCAATTATTGCTGCTCCCTTCTTCCCTCCAGATTATCGTAGCTTTTTCTTCTATTACTTTATCTGACTGATATTCATATCTTGCTACAATCCCTTTTGTAACAGTCCAATATCTATCATTAGCTGCCCTTCCGCCGCTTTGTGTATTGTGGTCAGTAATTACAAGAACATCTCTAAGTTTATAATTATTATCTTCATCTATATCAATCATCATCGTTTTTATCCCCCTGTTTATTATATGATGCCTATGAATTATTCCATGTTATGCACTCCCACAATTCTACCAGATATTCGCATATCGTAGAATTATCAGCCCGCTTTTATGCTCTATCGTGGCGGGTTCCAAGGTCTAAACCCATGTGAGCCTACTCATAGGTGAATTTAGACCTTTTTGAGCGGACATCATATTATATATATAAGAATATTATCTCCTCGAATTACATATTAAGTATTATCTCCTCGAATACTTATCATTATTAATGAAAGGTACATATCTCTATGTACCTTTCAATTCTACTATTAAAATTGTTAATTGTAAATAAAAACGGATTAACATTTCAAAAGATCTTTTTGACAAAATTCGTTGTTTTTCTACATTTTTATCTTATATCATATCTCTCATCTAATGAATCTATCTAAAAAAAGTATGATTTCCATTACCAACCTTTCTCATGTAAAATAAATCAAAATATTATTCTATACTTCTAATTAAGAGCATAATACAGTCCTTTTTTTGCCATAAGTTCTGCATGGCTGCCTTCTTCTGCAATACCTTTATTCGCTATATATAGAATTCTATCTGCATTCCTTATAGTTGATAATCTATGTGCAACAATGAATGCAGTCTTACCTCTTAGAATAATATCTAATGCCTGCTGTATGAGATTCTCTGTCTCTGTATCAATCGAACTTGTCGCTTCATCAAGTATTATTACTGACGGATTCTTAAGTATTATTCTTGCAAAGCTAAGTAACTGCTTCTCTCCGGCTGACAGACCATTACCTCTCTCTTCAAGTACATGATAATATCCATCAGAAAGTCTGCTTATAAACTTATCTGCGAATATCGTCTTACTTGCTTCTATACATTCTTCATCAGTCGCATCTGGTCTTCCATATCTTATATTATCCATTATAGTTCCTTTAAAAATAAATGGATCTTGCATAAGTACTCCAACTTCACGTCTTAATGACTCCATGGTAACATCTCTTACATCAATTCCATCTATCTTAACGCTGCCTTTTTTTACATCATAAAACCTTGTAATCATATTAATTACTGTTGTCTTTCCTGCACCTGTAGGTCCGACAAGTGCTATTGTCTCACCGGGTTTTACATGAAGATTAAAATTCTCAAGAATATTAATTCCTTCCTCATAAGCAAAATCTATATTGTCAAAATCAACCTGACCTTTCACATTCTGTAGAACTATACTGTCTTTTTTATCTCTTATATCTACCGGATAATCGATTGTATCAAATACCTGTTCAAGATTAGAACTTACCTGTGCAAGCTGCTGTATTATAACTGCTATCTGAGTAATTGGTCCGCTGAACAGACTCATATAACTTGTAAATGCAACAACAACACCGGCATTCACATTCGTATCTCCATGAAGCATAAGAAAAAGTGCTGTTCCATATAGCAGAAGTGTTCCTATATTCCAGAATATCTCAACTATTGGTGTATTAAGTTCATTACGGTAGAATATCTTAAGCCAATATTGCACACTGTCATTATGTATTCTCTCATAGATTGACTTGTTCTCCTGTGTACGATTATAATTCTTAGCAATCTTCTCACCCATTATCGATTCAACAAGAAAAGCTGAACGATTTGAATTCTTAACTCTTTGTAATGTAAAAAGCTTTCTTATCACTTTTCTAAGTGCAAATACACATATCATCATTGGTACAACTGTTATCAATACTACAAGTGTAAGCTGTGGGCTTATCATTAACATAAATATTGTTACTACTATTATCTTCACTATATATACTACGAACAATACAACATAGTTGGTAAAAAAGTTAGCAAGATCATTGACATAATCTGTTACTCTTACAACTATCTTGCCATCCGGCTTAGAATCAAAATAGTCAAATGGAAGTTCCTGCAACTTGTAGAATACTTCTTCTCTTATTCTGGCAATTATATTATGTCCTGCACTTCCCATAAGCACCTGATGAATATATGTTATTGCAATCTCTATTGCCGAAAGCACTATTAATCCTGTAATTATAAGAACCAATTGTCTGTAATCCTCTGTTATAACTGTCTTATTGATTATCTCTTTTAGAAGAAGTGGTGATACTGTTGAAGCAACAGCTCCAATTAACATAAGCACTGACACAAGAATGAACATATTCTTATATGGAATAATATATTTTATTATTCGTCCAAATTGCTTAATATCCACTTTTTTCTCAATCTCTTCGTCTTTAAAATATGTATTTCTAGATGCCATCATTACACCTCCACACTCTTAACTTTATCATAGTTAATAGCTTTTGCTTTTTGTGCTTCCTGTATGTTATATACTGCTGCAAAGTGTCCATTAATCTTCATAAGCTCATCAAATGTTCCTCTCTCTACTATCTCGCCGTCCTGAAGATATATAATCTCATCACAGTTAACAACCGAGGATATTCTATGTGCTGATATAAGGATAGTCTTCTTAGGATACTTTTCTTTGATCATATTAAGAAGTTTCTTCTCTGTATTAATATCAAGTGCACTTGTTGAATCATCCATTATAAGTACCGGTGCATCTTTTAGTAATGCCCTGGCTATTGACACTCTTTGCTTTTGACCTCCGGATATTCCAAGACCTCTCTCGCCTACTATTGTCTCATACCCATCTTGCAACTCTTCTATAAAACTATGAGCCTGAGCATGCTTTGCGGCTTTTATTATCTGCTCTTTAGCTGCATGTGGCTCTGAATAAGCTATATTCGAATCAATCGTATTAGAGAACAAAAATACATCCTGAAATACATACGAATACTGTTCTCTTAAAGATTCTATCGTATAATCTCTTATATCAATACCATTAAGTGTTATCCTGCCTGAAGTCATATCATGAATTCGCACAAATGATTCAAGCAATACGCTCTTACCACTTCCTGTTCCGCCTATAATACCAACTTTCTTACCATAAGGAATATCAAGATTAATATTCTTTAATACCTGTTTGCCATCAATAACCATAGATGCATTTTCTATCTTAATGTCAACTTTTTTAGTATCATCAGCCACGATATCACCATCTTTTATCTTACTCTCAAGATTCATAAATTCCATCATCTTTTTGCCTGATACTAACTGCTGCTGCATCTGGAATATACAATTATTAATAAGTGTAATAAAATTCATAATCTTAAGTACATAACTTGTAGCTGCTACCAAAAATCCCACCTGCATATATCCTTTCATTACAAGAACTGCACTGACTGCAATACTGCCTATATATGCAAACTGTCTGATTGAACTGAATATTACCTCAAATTTTGCTGAAAGTTTTATCTGTCCAATATATGAATCTTTAAGTTTTGTGTTAGCTGTGTCAAACTTATCTTTTTCAAGTCTTTCATTAGTAAAAGAACGCACAAGCCTTACTGCTTCTATATTCTCCTGAACTGTAAGATTCATAGTACTGTTATTATCTCTTATTGCCTGATAATTAGTCATTGCAAGTCGCTTAAATCTCATAAGCGATACTATAAAAAATGGCATAATACATACTGGTACAAGCAATAGATATATGTTAATTGAAGCAAGTATCACGCTTGACAATATTATTACAAATATACTATCAATACAGTTAGATATTATTCTTGAAAAAAGTTCCTTATACATAATTGTATCTGAATTAATAGTTGTAAGAAGTTCACCTGTATTAATATCTGATATTGAACTACTGTCAAGCTCCATTAGTTTGTCAAATGTAGCCATCCTGAGATCTGTTTCAAGTCTTAGTCCAAGTCTCTGATTAATTACATTTCTTACATATACAAACACAATTCTCACTGATAATAATATAATGAATAATACTGACAGACTTATAAACAATCTGAATGTATGGATATCTCCATATCTGCCATTAAGCATGAATGAGAATACTCCGTCTGTCTTTGCAACATCATCAAATATTACATAATCTACAAGCATCTCCTGTACTATTGGAATAAAAAGTTCTGCCAAAAGTGCAATAAAACTAAGAATCTGTGCAAATACTGCCATAGGCATATTCCTTCTCCAGTATCTGTAACCAAATCTCATAACATCCATCTTATAATGTATCCCCTTCCGTAAAAGAATAATCTAATACTACATCTTTTAAGTTCTCTTCTCCATTAATCTTTGATATAAGAATATCTACGGCTGTTCTTCCTATGTTACGAATGTGACAATCCACTGAATTAATCTTTGGGATTATAACATCAAGCATATCTATATTATCAAATCCCATAATTCCCACATCATCAGGAACTCTTAATCCTCTTATTCTAAATAGATTAAGAAGTTTTATCGCAACCATATCATTAACGCACAACACTGCCATCTTATATCCTTGATTCTCATTATTAAGAATAATCTCCTCAACTATATCTTCGCCCTGACACTCATTATATATCTTCTGTGGCATACCAAGCAGTTTAACACCCTCTTTATACCCATTCATTCGCTCATCGATTGAAAAAGTATTATTATCTTTTCCACTTTTATTTCTGTAAAAATCCACATATATAATTCTGTTATAACCTCTTCTTGACATCATCTTAACTGCATTACGCATTATAGTTCTACAATCCACATCAACGTGAGTGAATTCCTCTGATATCCTGTTATATATAGTCACAATTGGCACATTAAGTTTTTTAAACTCATTAACATAGTCCTCACCTTGCTTCGCCGGGAATATTATAAGTCCATCAATTCTTCTATTGATCATATAATGAACTCCTTCTAATTCTCTGCTTCTATCGCCTCTTGACACAATGAGATTAATAAAATACCCATTCTGTCCTGCCCAATATTCTATAGATTCAACAAGTGCCGAGAAAAAGTTGCTTGTTATCGATGCACATATAACACCTATAGTCTTGGTACTTCCTGTTGCCAGACATCTTGCAAGATGATTAGGTTCATAATTCATCTCCTTAGCTATCCTTAGTATCTTCTCCTTAGTCTTAGCACTTATTCCAGATCTATTATTAAGTGCTCTGTCAACCGTTCCTTCTGATACATTGCATGCTTTTGCAATATCTCTTATCGTACATGCCATCATCCTATCCCTTTCTGCTTTTTTATAGCAAATAATACCTTTCTTTTATAAAAAATATTTTTCGTGTGCGCACACGTCTTATAACTAAGTTGATTATAGAACTCTATATCATATATGTCAATATAATATTTTATCATTTTCTAAATATGTGGTTTAGCAAATAAAAGACCGGAGGCTTGTTAAGGTGATAACATAGCCTCCGGTTGTCTGGTCAATATATATATTTAGTTTAATTATTAAATTGTTAACTAGTGTCAATAATTTTTTTAATTTTTATTTGACAATAACTTTTACTTCTTTGATAGATGCTCCTGATGAATTCCACCATGAATATAAATCAATCACGCCTATATTCGACATCTTTGATAAATCTATTGTTACTGTATCGCTGTTTTCAAATGAATAATCACCTGTTCCAAGCCAATCGCCATTAGCAGTTCTACAATGTGCTGAACCATTTCCTGAACCTTTAGCACTAAATGTAACTTTCAAGCCTGTAATCTGCTTTCCTGTAACTTTAGTAAGATCAAGTGAGGAACCATTCATACTAACTACTATTTCATTACCTGTGTTGTCTTTATCTGCTTCTGTTGTCTGATTATTATTTTTATCAGTTGTTGTATTATTCTTGTCTGATGTATTAGTATTACCATTTGTATTGTTGTTAGTGTTACTATTATTGCTATTACCTGTATTATAATCTGTTGGTTCAAATACCCAAGTCTGACAAGAATTCTCATAATATGTCCACTGACATACATTAGAACCATCACTTGTTCCAAAGTTATATACATCAAGCGACTTCTTATCTTTTGATACTTTTGTTACAATACCATATACACCATTCTTCTTAGTTGCAACTGCCTTAAACTGCTGTGCATCTGCACTATTATCCTGATATAACTGTATATTAGTTCCATCTTCATCTTTACCATATACTATATCAAGCATATATCCTGTTGCATTTTTAAGTGTAAAATATCCGTTGCCTTTATTAGTCAGATACCACTTCTGTCCTGCAACTCCTGTGCCTGTTCCTATCTCAACATTGGCTCCGTTACTTCCTTTGTTGTCTTTTACTTGTAGATACTTCTGTGCATTAGTATTCTTAATATAATACCATCCATCTGAAAGTGTAGCCTGTGTCACACTAGAACCTGTGTTGCTACCTGTATTACCCTGGTTACCTGTATTACCCTGGTTACCTGTATTACCCTGATTACCTGTGTTTCCCTGATCTGTTGAACTTCCAGAACCTGAATTATCATTCCATCCAAATACATCTGTATATGCCTGTAATACTTTATTATATGCTTCCTTAGGTGTTCCAAGATCTGAGAATATAAGTGGTGTCGCATTCTTAATCCAAGTTACTTTATCTGATAATCCCCAGTATGTAACACCTGTAATATTAGCACCATTTTTCTTAAGTTCACATACATTTTTCATAAGCTTATACATATAATCAGCCTGATCTGCATCTGACTTATTAGTAACATCAAGCTCTGTAATCTGTACTTCAAATCCGGCATTAATGAATGATTTTAATGCTGCTGTATAATAATCAACACTTGGATAGTTAGTTCCAAGGTGTGATTGCATACCTACACCATCACATACTTTACCTGATGAATTAATAAAGTTTACAAGTGCAATTACATCATTAACTTCCATATATGTATTATAATCATTATAGAACAGACTTACTGAATCTGTTAATTTGAAATATTCAAGACACTGATGTGCATAAGTAAATGCTTTTTTTACAAATTCAGGACTTGTACCACCTTTACCATATACTTTTTCCCAACTTGAATTAGTCGCATGAAGATACTCATTAGTAACATCCCACGCATATACACAACTTCCATATTCACTTAGACACACATGGTTCATAACTGTCTTTACATAATATTCAAGTCTCTTATCCATCTGCTGTGATGTTACATAATTATATTTAGTACTATAACCAATTCTGAATAACCAGTCAGGTGTCTGACTATGCCATACAAGTGTATGTGCTCTTACTCCAATTCCATTCTCAGAACATATCTTAAGTGTCTCATCAATTTTTGAAAAATCAATCTTAGGTACATATTCTTCATTCATTCCATCAGGAATATAATATCCTAACTTCTTAGCTTCATCAACGCTTATAAGTGATGGATTCCTTCCTAATAATGCATCCGGTTTCATCTCATTCTCAAGTGTTATACTATTATACTGTTTCTTAACCTGCGCAAGTGTATTAGCATCTTTTAACTGATATAAGTTAATACAAGTACCCTGTCTTGTAAATGTCTCACCATATGTTGTTAAAAGATTCTTCTCTTTTGCTGTCTGTGAATTAGAACCTGTTGATGAACCAGCAGATGAGCTGCCCTTAGTAGATACAGCTTTCCAACTATCAACATTAAAGTTTCCTTTCATAACAAAATAAATATCATTAACGCCTGTAATATTCTTCATATTTGCTGAAAAATCTTTAAATGAACCATTAGTATTACTTACTTTTATAGTTCCAAGAAGTGTTCCTGTAGCACTGCCACTTCTAACTTCAATACTGCCACTTCCTGTTGATTTAACTTTTATTGACATTGATGACATACCATCTGTAAAATTAACTCCTTTTACTCCTGTATAATCACCATTACTTACATCTGACAGATAAGTATCTCCGCTTCCTTCTACATTAAGACCTGCTTGAATAAACATTGTCTCAGCCTGCTGTGTCTCATATGGATTAACATATGACACCTGATTTACACCTTTCATTGTAGGAGTTAACTGACTTATCTTGCCATTATTAACTTTAAGTTCATCAATCTGTGTACTTCTATATCCAAGGCTCTTACCTATAGCTTTCGTCTCAACAGCTCTTGCATGATATGCCATATAATATTTACCCTTAAAATTGAATATTGAATGATGATTATTGCCATATACGCCAAAATAATTACCAGGATTTTTCATAATCTCTCCAGCATATGTAAATGGTCCCATAGGTGAATCTGATACCATATATTCTATTGCTGCATTATTCATCCCACCTGATACATTCCAGTTAGAACAATATGAATAATAATATTTTCCATCTATCTTATTAATACCTGAATCTTCAAAAAGATATGGTGCATCAATTGTAACAGGACTTCCTGCAAGGCTTGTCATATCACTTCCAAGTTTTACAACTCTTGCTGTCTTAGGATTAGAATAATTAGTTCCAGGTATTCCTCCTCCAAAGTACAGATATCCATTACCATCATCATCTACAAATACAGCTGGATCAAATAACCAGGTTACACCTGAACAATTAGCTGTTGAACGTGATACAAGTGGTCCTCCAATAGGATCTGTCCAAGGTCCTGTTGGTGAATCTGCTACAAGTACACCTATTCCATTAGCATTATTAGCAAAATATAAGAAAAACTTTTCTTTTCCATTAATTGTCTTATGTGCTGCTGCCGGTGCCCATGAGCATCCTGCCCATTTTGCTGCGCCATTACTTCCCGCTACCTGAATTGTTCCATGATCAGTCCAGTTAACCATATCCTTAGATGAATAGCAATTAAGTGTTGTTACTTTACTAAAAGTATTCTCTGATACAGCTCCATTCTTATACTCTAACACATCATTAGTAGTATAGATATATACCTCATCATTATATACCATAACTCCTGGATCTGCTGTATACCTCTGTGTTGCTATCGGATTGCTCTCCTGAACATTCTTATAAGATGCTGTTGCCGCCGATACATTATGCTGACTATTATAGACAGCTATACCCGACAACGCCAAAAGTGAAAGTGCGCCTACTGCAGCGTACCTTTTAATGTGTTTTTTTGAACCCATTACCATTTCCTCCTTATCATATCCATATAACACCATTACTTACTTCCCCGTAACAAACTCTTACATACGTTATTGCATATATTAAGATAGTTTAATAATTATCAACATTACTCTATCTTCGCATTAACATAGCTTTTCCCCTAATATTACGTATTATATAATCTGCTTCATATTCTTGACATCTCATATATCAAATATGCTTCTCCTGACCACACATTTTATACATTACGCTGTTTAAATATTCCGCATATTACTATGATAAGTTTTATACCCAAGTGCCATTATGTCATAATATATAATATTATGCAACCATTTTCATGACATTTTTGTTTAATTTATGTACTGAATTATATAAAAAAGTTTCCATGTTTTTATATTAGTCTGACTAGTTATTTTCGAAAAATGTATCGTCACATGATATTACAACTTTCAAAAAGCTATATGCTATTTTCGAAACTTTCTATGAATATTCTTTAACTATTCTAAAACTTTACATCGAATATCAAAAACTATTACTAAGCATTACATTTCTATCTTATTTGCTAGATTTTATAAAAATATTAGAAACTATTGCTCTCTTTTATCAACTCAGTAATAAGCTCACCAAGTGTCCAGTTAATATTATATATTGTCAATATTGCTTTAAGTCTAACGGGTTCAATATTCATTGATTTGTATTCTTTTAAAAATGTATCAAGTTCCTCATCAGTAATGCCTGAGAATATTATTATCTCTGGCAGTATCATAGGCATATTACCTGACTTTGCACTTAGATTACTACATGTTTTTATATTACCGTTTTTAATATTAGCATGCATACCATTGCCTGCTTTCGCATTAACTCCAGCAAGAATTGCAAGTGCCTTATCTGTATCCTTGCCATTTAATCGTTTTGTCTGTATATTTAATCTATTGCACAGTTCTTTTAATTGTTTTTCTTTTGCTATATTATTGATATTATACATTATTAATCTGTTATTCATCGCCTACACCGTTTGTTACCTTTCTTTAATAGTTTTTCCCATTTTCTAATATATTGTAACAAATAATTATTTTTTATAAAAGGCAATTTACTAATAGAATTTTTACATTACTTCTATTTTTTGTTATAATATAATTTACTAAGAATAATTGTAATTTACTAAGAATAATTAAGGAGAGTTTAAATAATGATTAATAATACCAACAGTAAAACATCCACACATGTAATCCATCCATTTCCACCATTGTATGACAATGAGTCCAAGATACTTATTCTTGGAAGTCTTCCATCTGTAAAATCAAGAGAGCAGATGTTCTTCTATGGTCATCCACAGAACCGATTCTGGAAAGTATTAGCAAGTATTCTTGATGAAAAGCTACCTAATAATATCGAAGAAAAAAGCAATATGCTTCATAAACATCATATTGCTCTATGGGATGCTATATATAGTTGTGACATCATCGGTTCAAGTGACAGCAGTATTAAAAATGTCACTCCAACTAACCTTACTCCTATTATCGAAAATTCAAATATTAGCAAAATATTCTGTAATGGTGCTACTTCAGGTAAGTATTATAAAAAATATCAATCCGTTACTCTTAATATGCCTGCCGAGGTTCTTCCTTCTACAAGCCCTGCTAATGCTGCTTATTCTCTTGAAAAACTCATTAGTATATGGGGAAGTTCCATTATTCCTTTGCTTGAGTAGAAATGTTTACTTTAACTGTTGTGTTCCTTCTTTGTCTATTTCTTTTTCGGCGGCTTTGTATTTCCTTTTCCACCTAAAACTCTTCGTCCGTCTGGAAGATATGAATATACTTCTTCTATTATTCCATTTTCCCAGGCACTATTATCTAGTTTTGGAAATAATGAGCAAAAATGTTCTTTTATTTCTTTTTCCTTAAAATCTAATTTCCTAAATTTTTCTCTTTGCACATCATACTCTTCATATGTCTTAATTTTTAAAAAATCCTCTTTTAAACTCATAAATTTGTCCTCCCAATCGTTTTTCAGATACCACAAGCACATTACTAATGGTATTTTCTAATGGGCAAATGGGCAATCTTTTAATTCTTTTTCTTCTCTTATTTTTCTTAATCTATGAAGTTCGTCATACAGTTCTTCTTTTTGCTTTTCATCTTTCTCTTTTTTTAATTTCTCAAAAATAATACCTTCTTCTTCACTCATCTGTAGCATCATTATCTATCATCTCCCCCTGGCATCTTTGCTCCTTTTGTAATAGCCTTTGAACTTTATGTCAGTCTACCCGTTTTCTTTTTTTAAGCTTAATCACCTTATTAATTTTTATAATGCTAAAAAAGCTTCTTCCTGTTCCCTAGATAATCTTCTTGCTTCTTCTAATGCTGCTTTTATCTCTTCTGGTGCATCTTCAGGCAATTCATGTTTTTCATTTAAATATGGTTCAACTTTATCTAATAGCTCAGCTACCTCTGGTAAAATTAGTAATGTCATTATTATTCACTCTCCTTTAATAGTTTTAATATACAATATTCTTTTTAAAAAGTTTGTTTTTACTAATGGTATCTTGTTATAGGTTGCAGTATCTCTATACAAATGGGAAGTCTTTATTTTTTTCAAAGAACTTTATAAGATATTCTTTCAGTTTCTCTTCTGCTTTTTTTCTTTCTTCCTCTGTCTTCGCTTCATCCACTTTCTTTTGTAATTTTAACTCTTCTTCTGTCGGTTGTAACATCATAACCCTTCACCTCATTTCATCTATCGATGAACTAATATCTTTCACTTGATTATTGCTATCCTTATGATAAAAACACTCCTCACATAAGTCGAATACTCATCTTAATTTTTGCTATCATTCTTTGGTTTCATTTTTCCTTTTCCACCTTAATCATCTCATGCCTTAGAATCAAATAAATGATATTATTTTCTTAGTATCAAGTGATGGCAAGTGCCTTCCGAGTTTAATTGATTAGCCTTGCCTATTTATTAAGTAAGTCTTTTACTTTTACTCTGGCTTCTTCAATATCTTTACATTCATTAAGTATTGCAAGAATTTTTCTTGTCTGATTTTCTTCTGCTGTCTCTTTTAATAATTCTCCAATATTCATATCGTCTTCCATTAGTTACTCCTTTCTGGCTACTAGCCTGTTTTATTCGTTAAGTTTTTCCTTAACTATAAGTTTATTATAATGTGGTTACAAAAATCAATACTTTATTTCAAATATTTACTTTGGTCTTACATTTTCTAATATAAGTAATTCTTCTACCTACCCTAATTAAATTTATTAGTGTTTTCCATACTGATTTTTTAGATGCTTGTAACTGTTATATTACTTAGATGCTCTTTTGCTCATTCTATAATCACTTGTACTAGTAAAATTGTGTATTCTTATGTATAATTAAAAAATAAGAAATATAAGCCTACAAAAAATATAATCAAAATAAAAAGATGTAGGGGGACTCTCTCTACTTATTGCAAAAACAGGAGGTTTTTTATATGCTATATACCTATACCGCAGTTATTACAGAATCTAATGGTACATATTATGCAAAAGTTCCAGATATAAACGGATGTATTACAACCGGTACTACTCTTGCAGAAGCCATTACTCTTATAACTGATGCGCTTAATCTTTGCCTTGTTACTCTTGAAGACGAGAACATCAAACCAAAAGAACCAACTTCACAATCTGATATACCTCATGAATCTTCTGACATCTTGACTATTGTTCAGGCTGATACGATTAAATATCGTAGTGCTACTGATACCAAAGCAGTTAGAAAGAATGTATCTCTTCCTGCATGGATGGTCAACCTTGCTGATAAACGTGGTATTAACTGTTCTAAAGTTCTTCAAGAGGCATTATTAACTATTCTTTCGTAATTTCTTCTAGGGCTGTTTTTGCAGCCCCTTATTTTTACATGTCCTTTTTTTAATAAGAGCCTCTTGCAATAATTGTGAGAAATTAACATTGTCAGTTTCTCCAAGTACTTTTAGCCAATAAGGTATTGTGCAATTAGTTTTTACCCTTTAATTGTCAAGTTTGTTTTTAACAACATCTGGATAGATTGTTACTGGCATCGCAAGACAATTATCTGGGACTTCCACGCTATCTGATGCTCTAGGAATTTCTTCGTTATCCTTCTCCATTCCGTAAATATGTAACCCTAAAGCCTCCTGTGCATATTTTTGTGCTTCATTTATATTAGAGCAACAGCTAATACAACCTTGAACATCTGGAAAATAGATTCCATATCCACTTTTGCTTGGCTCTAATATTGCTAGATAAGTTAGTTTTCTCATTATTCTTTCTCCTTAGATATAGTTTTAGATATAGTTTGTCGCACATAAGTAAAATGGGGAATGTCGCACTAAGAATGCTTATTGCTGACTTTTTTCTTTATATTTTATCCCATTATTACATTCTTCCAATTTTTCAACATTATCATAATCAAATGAAAATGGAATTCCATCCGGAAAAGCATCGCATGTCATTTTGAATCCTTTATTTTTTTGTGTTCACAATAATTACATTTTATAATTTCAATCATCATCTATCTCCTTAATGTATAATTCCATTGCATCTTTGAACAAATGTATTCTTCATAATCTAATGGAATACCTATATCATATTTTCTATAATAGTGTAAAAAATCAAGTGGAAATGTAAAATCTCCTTTTCTTATGTTCCTTATAAAAAATACCACCAAGCCATCTCTGACTGGTGGTATCTCGATACTACAACCCTTGAAAGAATCAAATAACCTCATTAATTTTTATAAGCTTAGCTCAAATTCTTCCTGTTCCCTTGATAATCTTCTTGCTTCTTCTAATGCAGCCTTTATCTCTTCTGGTGCATCTTCAGGCAATTCATGTTTTTCATTTAAATATGGATGAACTTTATCTAATAACTCACTTACTTCTGGTAAAATTGGTAATGTCATTATTATTCACTCTCCCTTAATATTTTTTGTGTCCTATACTCTGTCCAAGTTTCATTATATTTGCCTATATTATATGCTTCTAAAGCATAATCACTTATCTTTGCTATATCATACCCTTGCTTTTTCAATTTATCAAGCCTTTTTTTACTCTTTTTTCTCAAACTTTTTAAGTATTCGCCTTGATTATCCAATGTGTTGTATTTTTTATATTCCTGTGCATCTCTCCAATAAATAAGCTCATGCACATATGTACTCATTGGATTATTTGGACAAGTCATTTTTCTTTGTAATTCAATTAATTTATCGGTATTCAATATTCCTGAATTAATATACAAAATAATAAGTCATATTCGCAAGAACTTTCTCTTTCCCCGCTCGTCTGTCAAGTGTCTTTAGGGTATCATCATCTATATTTGCAATCGTTACAGACCTACACCAAGGATGCATTGGAGGAAAGTTTACTCCAACCTGCACATCTGTCGTTTTAGATACTTTCCCGTCAAGCTCCTTGTATTCAGCGCACCAACCATCAACCATTTTCCATTGGAAAGTGGCTTTTTTACTAATTTTCTTGTGTGTCATACCTCTTAAAAATTGACCTATTTTACACAATTTTTGCTTGATTTTCAGGACACAAAAAAGCCTTGAAACATTGATAAAAAAAGACACTCATCTTTTTGCTGTGACTTTCTGATGTATAACCCCAAGTTCATCAACTCCTGGTATTAAAAAAGACCATGTTTTTATCATGGTCTAAGTATTATTATTTGTTCTCTTTTTCCTTTAATGCAGCCTCTTTTTCTCTTTGTCTCCTAAAATATTCAACCCATTGTGATTCCTTATACACATATGTTCCGTCAATCATTTCTCGGAGTCTCTGCTTATATTTTTCAATCCCACCGTCAATATCAATACAATAAGGCGAGGCAGGTTTGCCATACTTTTTTTTATAAATCGCCTTTAGTTCCTTTATTTCCTCGTCTCTATTAAGTCTTTGAATTAAATTCATTCTACCATCTCCATATATGATTCATATAATTCTTTCAATAATGATTCGAATTCAACCTTTGATTTATCGTCTAATACATCAATACTACTGATATCAGCAAACACTTCCAACGGTATATTGTCAATACTCTCTTTCCAATAACTATCGGGGTGTCCTATTCCAGTTTTTATCTCACCCTTGCTTAAGGCGTTTATAATATCACATATAGCAAAGCTATTTTCATATTTTCCCCCTTCATCAAACCATTGCTGAATTTCAGATTTATTCTCAAGTACCCTTTCACTGCATCCATCTATTGCTTTTAGAAATTTCGAATTTTTATAGCTTTCATATTCGTTACAATCCATCCTATGAGACAACTCATGGGTCTGAACATAATTCAAATCATACTCACTGAATCTGCTGGCTTTTGGATTATATCGTATTACATCAGCATTACTATCATATGCAAATGGTGCATCTAATTTTACATCTTCAATATAATCTGTATAATCAGCATACATTCCCATTTTTGTTACATGTAAATCTGCACCTTTCGAATTACTAAGAATTTTTCTGAATTCTTCTCTTACCTGCTCTATCTTGACATTACCGATTGATGGTGATTTCAAAATCTTAGTGTTGAATTTTAAATACTTACTCTTATAATCGTTAAAATTCTCTGTTTTGTCAAGTCCAAAATATCCGGCTCGTACTTTAAGTCTTTCAAGTTCTTCATTATCAAGTCGCCACTTAGCTCTCTGTGAGATTGTACATCGACAGTTTACAACTTCAGCAGCAGGACCATTTGGATCACCGGGATACATAAGCCCATTACTGAATGGTTTATCAAGTTCCCTTATCTCACCATCTACTCATCTGTGACTGTCTCGTGTTCTTCCATCCAATGCTGCTGACCACTGTTTTACTATATCAGCACCTTTTTCAACAGCCTTATTGCATGCATTTACGGCAGCAGTCTGTTGTATTCTGTGACCTTCTGTTCTTGCAATTCGCATCGCCTTATTTTTATTTATTCCTGCGACTGTTGCAATGTTACGGTGGATATCAGCATATGTTTGTGCTGTTGCTATTCCGACTGATAATTCGGATGCTATCTGCTTCTTAAGTGTTTTAATTCTTTACCAAGTCTGTTATACAGCAATTCGGATAGTTTCGTATCTTTGGTTGTTGCCTGTACCACCTGCTCCTGGTCAATTGATATCATAAGTGGTATATCCTGACCATGCAGATTATACATGGTACCTATGAATCCTGTATTATAACAGTCTGTCAGATATTCGCTGACTGATGTAAACTCTTTTGAGTGGAGCGTATCAATCGCACTCTCAATCTGCTGTTTTAATGCTTTCTGATATTCCACCTGATAGATGACATTTTGCATATTACCATCGTCTCTTGCCAACAGCTGTAATATTTTATCATCTATCTCTGTAAGTGCTTCTGCATAGACTTTATCAAGTTCTTTTAGTACTTTTTTCTCATCTGCGTTATGTTCCTCAATCTTTTTTTGAACTGTTGCAAATAGCTCATCACCAAGTAATTCTTTTAAAAAATCCATATATAATCTCTCCCTTATTGTGATTTTAAATGTCTCACCCACTTTAAATGTATATTTGGCTGATGCTTTTAATCGTCATCACATGCCATCGGACAATAAAAAAGACCATGTTTTTATCATGGTCTGAATTGTAATAGTATTAAGTTGTATGAATTATAATCTTGTACCATTTACTTCTAAATTATGTTTGGTACAGGTATTTTTTTAGCGCTTATGAATAATTCTAAATTCTCGGTTGGATTGAATACCGATATCTGACCGCTTTTCTTGTCTACAGTATCATATCCACCACCTACAGTTTCATTGATTTTACTTTTTTCAGCAAATGCGAAAGCAAAAAAGCCGTCAAATTCAAGACATTCCACTAACTCTTTATCACTATTATTCTTTGCTTTTATAATATTATACGCGTCTTTAACTTTCATACTTTTACCCTCTCGTATCCTTACAAGCTTCTAAAAAAAAGCCTTGAAACATTGATATTTCAAGGCTTTCCGTATTTTTTAATTAGAATTTACCAGCTTTAGCGGCTTCCTCGATAGAAACAGCAATCTTTGATTTTCAAGGGTTCTATGCCTTTTGTGTGTCATACGTGTGTCATATACCTTTATTTTGACTTATAATATTATTTATTTAATATCGGTATATCTTTTTTCAAATTTTACCACTCTTTGTGACTTTTTTCAATAAATGGATTTATTATATTAATGTAAGTATTCTTTATTTTTCTTCTTTGCTTACATTTTAGGTCTCCTTAGATATAGTTGGTAGCACATACGCAAAAAGAGAGTTGGTAAATTATTCCAGCTCTCTTTTTGTTCATCTCTTTTAATCCCAATTGATATCTTCGCTATCTACTACTTCTCCATTTTTAAATTCTTCCATAGCTCTGTCTAATCTTTCTGCTTCACTTTTTGTAACCTTTGTATAATCAGGGTCCCATGCAAGAACAAGTTTCTTAATGAATTCTAATGCAAATTTCTGTTCATCATCTGGTAACACTTCTAATAAATCTCTTGCTTTTTCTACTGTTGCATTCATGTTTATCACTCCTTTTCGTCAAAATTACTTATATATGTCTCCTCTTGAATCAACATCCATAATATATAATATTTCAACTTCTCTCTCAGTAATATAATTATATATTATCCTGTACTTACCAACTCTCAATCTCTTACGCTTATCGTCATATCCTTTAAGCACTTTTACATCTCCATTCGGTAATCCATCAATCGCCTGTTTTATTCTTCTCTTTGTTTTTGAATCTAATGATTCAATATACTTTTTTGCACTGTTGCTATATTTAATTATCATCTTTTTACCCCCATTTCTTAATGATTATAACAACAGTATAATATATGTGCGTTATATAGTCAAGATATAAGTGCGTTATTTTGATATTTTTTCTAATTCATCCAGTTTGCTCAATACTGCATCTCTTATAAATGCCGAATTAGTCTTTCCTAAATTTAGTCTTTCTATTCTTTCTTTTGTCCCTTTTGGAAAAACTATATTCAATCTATAGTTATTCTTTTCATACGTTCTTACAGCTTTTCTCTGTGCCTCTGTTGTCTTTAAATCTACCATCATTACACACCTCACCAATCGATTATTATATATTTATATTTTATCATAAGTGCGTTATATGTCAAATAAAAAAAGAGTCGGAATATTTCACCGACTCTCTTTTTATTACTTATATTCTCTTACAATATGCTGATGATGTATTAATCCATCCTGCACCTGATTTAAGTCTTCCCCATGAACCATTAGTATCGACTATTGTATATGCCCCCTTATCGGTAATGCATCCAACAATAGAATTATTAATACTTGGTCCTCGTCTGATGTTAAGTGCATCAACAATTACTTTTACCATAAATGTATTATTACCGTCTGACTTTGTATTTGCCACTTCTAACGGTTTTTTATTTGTAGTCTGTGAAGTTATCGTCTTATTAACAATAGCCTCTGCAATCGTCTTTCCGAATGTGTCAGCACCTGTTCTTTTATATACATCAACATCATTCTCATCGTCTACGAAAAAACATTCAATCAATAAAGCTGGTGCTTTTGTTTTTCTTAAAACATACAGCGACCTATTGACTTTAACACCTCTGTTACAATATCCAAGTGCTTCGATTTTCTTGCATATTCTGTTAGCAATCGCATTAGTTACATCAAATGGATTGTAGATATATACTTCTGTACCTGTCGTGTGTTCATCTTTATCAGCCGCACCAGCGTTAAGATGTATGCTGACATCTAAATCAACGTGATGTGCATTACACTTAGCAACAATCTGAGTTAGATTTGCGTTTTGACTGCCTGCATTATCAACAGTACAATCATATACAGTGTGTCCGTTTTGTCTTAAATATTTAATTACAGCATCTTTAATGTGTCTGTCTTCTACTGACTCACTCACATATCCTACTGCTCCACCATTGACATTATGACCTGCGTGTACATTAATTACCATATTATTCACCTTCTTTTACTTCTGGAAGTCCTGCTACTGATGTAAGGACCGATAAAATACCTGATAGGAGAGATGCACTTAATACCATTCTCCAATCTACTGTTGACATAGCTACACTTGTACCTATTGTGGCTACTGCTGTCTGAGCTACTGTCTTAACTGCTCTTATACCTGCAGCTTTTAACCATTTAATCTGCTTATCTGTCATTAATTTTTACCTCCAAATCTGATATTCTGTGATTAATTACTTTAATCTGCTCCTCAACAACAGGCATTCGTTTCGCAAAATTGTTATGTTCACGAACTTCTCTTGTTAATGTGTCAATTTTACAATCAGTTACTGCCTGTGCTTTGTCGAGTTGTTGCTCAATTTTTTTGTTACTTGATAAATTGGTTAATATAATACCAACTAACGCAAGTCCACCTGTTATTGCTGATGATATGATAGTTTCCATCCTCACATCTCCCTTAATTTTATTAAAAAAGGTGACATGTTTATGCCACCCTTTTTTACATTATTTACTTGTGTATTCTTCACCTGTAATCTCTTTGTATTCGTCAGCTGTAATCCAGCGACCCACTGCGTTATACACCATCTTTTTATTCCAATAACCTTTGTCATAGTAATTTTTCACTTTATTGTACTTTTTACTCATGTCTATTCCTCCTCACTGTTTGGTAAATCTACACTAGCAACCATTGACATATAGTCTAAGTTTGCCGATAGCTCTGCTATCTGTTCCTGTAAATCTGCCATAGTAGGCTCTGGTACAGGCTCTACATAATCTGAATTTGCATAGAATCCTTTAGACTCACTGTAACAGTGCTTGTATGGCTCAATGTCATCCTTCAGCGAATCCACTTCATGCACTATAAAACTCTCCGGTACTAATACTCTTAATATACCATTATCAATTATATAACTGCCATCTGATTCCTTGTTACAACTTGATGTAATATAATAAATCACATCATTTCCATTTGTTATTAAAAACATTTTTACATCACTCCTCTATATAAAATCTACTTTTGCATTACTATTAGCACTCGCAGCACTCTTTAATATACCGACAGAACCACCTGCAGTAGTGTGTCCAACTTGCGATACCTGAACACCAGTATTTAATCCACTCTTATAAATAACATTAGTGTTATTATCAAATGCTATTATTCTGTATTTAGAGCATGACGGATCATTTGCAATCGCCAATATAATATTTTTACCAATCATACTCGTTGGAGCAGTTTTAACAGTATAATCATAACCGGGTTGTATTGAATTATAAGGTGGTGATTTAAAATTAGTTAGAACTGTAGAACTACTTGAC
This sequence comes from Falcatimonas sp. MSJ-15, assembly GCF_018918265.1. GTDB lineage: Bacteria > Bacillota > Clostridia > Lachnospirales > Lachnospiraceae > Falcatimonas. Next base: position 124,899 of record NZ_JAHLQC010000007.1, on the reverse strand, counting down.
ATTCTCGCTTCATAACGATTATTGGTACCTGCCGTCGATGTGTTTATTGCAGCATCCGTGCTATATGGATACATAACCGGTGCTGAACCACCTGCGGTATATGAAAATCCACCGGCCGAAAAATAACTTCTCGATGAAGTCGTATATGCATATAAAAAGCCATTCATAAATCTTGATTTCATACTTAAACTAGGTGCATTACTACCTGAGGATGTAAGTGTTATTAAATTATTATGATGCGTACCACCAGACCCCTTCATAACATGTAATGAACAGTTACTTGCATTCCATACGACATTATATAATGTACCGTCAAAATCAGTATACGATGAGACATATGTACTACTACTGGTATCTTTAGTATCTGTTGCTACTGAAGACCATGCAAGTACTTTGGTTGATGTATTGTAAGTGAATGTGTATTGATAATAATATAAAAATGATGAACTTGTTGTACATAAGACTTGTAATACAAATGTTAACACATTAGATGTATAACTTACATAACTTGCACTCAGTAACGTGGAACTTCCGTATGATTCATAGTTGTATCGTGATAGTTCAGTTAATGTCGATACTGCTGTAAATGTATGTGTTGATGTATTTTCCTGTAATATCATAACTTCAAACACAGCTGTTGTTTTTGAATATGTGTAAACATAATAATTACCATAAAGTTTATACAGTTTAGGTGTAATATAACCGCCTGACGATGACGCATGTGCGTTTTCAATCACTGATGAAGCAGTTACATGAAAAACGCAATCACTATCTAAATAACCATACTCTATAATTAATTTGGTTAAGTCAGTAGTATCCCTATAATGTCTGTACATATATGGATGATATGCACTTACATTTCTAACAGGTGTATACAAGTACCCTGTTAATGTTTGTGATGTGAGTGAATTACCGAAACTTGTACCATCTGACACTGCTTCAACTATAGTGTTCTTCTTCATATCTGTTTTTGCACTCCATGTTGTTATTCGTGTCGGATTTTCAATATTCAATCCACCACCTAAGTTATCCCTAACTGCCATTATTCACTCACCACCTTTGAGTTAACTATTAATATAGCATCTATTGTGATATCTACTGCAGGTACTGTTTCGACTGTTATTGTTAATTTTCCATCTGCTTGGGTATAAGCTGGTGTAATCTCAGTACCAGATGCATAATAAACATCTATTATACTATTCTGCTTAATGTATGATGATGTTATTGTATATGAACCACTGTTCCAATCGGAAGTAGCAATAACTATGTTATGTATTGATACTTCCCTGTTGTCTAATGAAACAAGTATGTTCTTATCTGTAATCTCTTCATAAGCATCATTAAATTGTTTTTCATAATTTGTGATTGCTGTATTTACCTGCAGGTTCCACTTCGCTTTTTCATCTGCAACTTGCTTATTAAGACTGTCAGATATATTCTTAAAATTCGATGTAGTCTTAAATAGTGCGTCAATTGATTTGATTGTAAGTCCGTCAATATTCACTCTATAAAGTGGCATCTGATTTTTAATTGCTCCTGCTAATAAATCACCTGTTTCATATTCAGGATCCATCTCACTACCATCTGCTACAGGTATACCGGTTAATACTTCAAGCTTAGCCGTTTCTACTGATGTTACTTCATTCTTCTCATATGTAACAACAATTAAATCCTGACGTTTACAACCTGTTATACCCTCTTCAATATCAAGTTCCTCATAGTCATCCGGTTTTATTCTGATGTGACGTCCCTGCATCAGAATATCCCCATCTGCGATTTTTATAATATTGTTATCCTCAATTGTAGCAGTGAATTTATTACCTCTGTCCATCACAAATTCACCATTGCCCATCATAGCAGCGTTAAAACTACCTGCATCATCTGATGTTATATGCTGTGCTCCTGCATATCCTGTTACAAGTGTAATCATTCTGTACCACCTACCTCGTATGTTATTTTTACTGTGTCATCTTCAATTTTAACTATCTTCTTGGTTATATACTCTTTAACCGTAAGACCTGTTACATTCTCTTTTGCTTCAACAATATCACCAATATCATACTGTCCATTAATTGCGTCAAATGTGACATCCATTGCATTTTGTGTTCTGCTATCCTGTATTATCTGTTTTCCACCATCAATTAAATCACTATCATCTTCTGCATTGGTGTCTTCATACACATCCATAACTTCATCAAGACCTGTGAATGTCTGCTCTGTTTCACTGTAATTACCATCTGCATCGCTGTATACATGTAATACTTTTCTATCTTTTAACTGACCAGCTCCCAGGCATATTACATGATTAATTGGTTTATAATATTTTGTAATATCAAAATTAACCATGTCATTATCTATTTGCCCTATTTTACTATAATCTGTAATTTTATCAGCTGATAACATAACCATACCATTTTTGAATGTGATTAATAACTTACAATTTTTCAACTTAACTAACTTTTTTAATGCTGTGTACCCTTTGATATACCTTGGGATTTTATAATTGGTTACTGTAATACCACTATCCGCTGTAGCAGCAGTAAATAATGTGTTGAGTGACATTTCAGATATTAATAACCCTATAATACTGTTAAGTTCTCCATTTACTATCAGATAATCTTGTCCATCAGGTGGTGATATAACCTTAGCATTAAGAATACCGTGCCATGTACGACCACGATATATAAGTAACTCATTTTTGGTATCCACTTCAATACTATCAATAATTCCACCGTACTCTGTACCCTCAATATAAATTATATAACCGGGATGCATAAGCTTTGAATTAATTGAAGTAGTTAACTCAAAATCGTTCTCATCTGCACCATAAGCAAGGTCTAGTGTATAATCACTTAATACTCCGATATCTTCTTTCGTATCTGTCATATATATCAGATCCACAGTGGTTCACCTCGCTTTTCTAAAAGCGTTAATTCAAATTTAAAAGCTTCAGACCAGGTAATAGCATTACCGCCTGACATTATTTTTTCAAATATATAACTTTCTTTATCTCTGTTATTAAACAGATTAGTGGTGTTACCTTGTCTGTCATATTTAATTATTGTTTTATTGAGACTGTCTATAATCAGATGTTCCGTTGCTCTGAGTGTACATGTGACTTTATACCTATGACCTGCAATTTTAATCTCCGGATCTGTCACAGGTCCGAAGATTTTTAACCTAAAATCACATTCAGAAAAATTGTAATTTGTTACTGCACTGTTAATACAAGTATAGTCATATGGAAAATCATTATTGAAATCTAAATTATACCCTGGTTCATTAACTCTGTGTGACTCGTCAACATATGTATATGTTGTTTCTTTTATCCAATTTGGCTCATCTGTCTGTATTGTGAGTGTAGCTGTCAGATATTTCTTATCCTTAAGATATTCTGTTTTCTTACTTGCAGTAATATAACATTTTAAATAATATCCATTAATGTATAATTTACCTGCCTGTAATGACAGAATATCTTTTTCTGCCACTTCATACAGTTTATTTTTTATCATTGTAGCTTCATTATCAGAGTCGGCAAACACAATCACAGGTAATGACTTACTCACGATACCTTTTTTGAAACGACTAATTTTATTATTATAGCTGACAAGCTCATATGCAAAATCATGTAAATCATTCGACTGAGCATATAGTCCATTTTTACCAAAATTCAGTTTTTCACCTAAGTGATTAATATATTCTATCTGCTCTATCATACACTTCTCACCAACCTTGCAAATTCTCTGTGTCCAACTTCAAATTTTAACGATGCTATATTGTCATATAGTTCTGAATTACTGTCAACAAGCTGCTGTAATAAATCAATCATTTTTTCAGCCATCTTATCTGATAAAGTACTATTTTCTTCTCTCATACTGTCTGCAACTGCTTTAATCCACTTTTTATTATTTTCAAGTGGTACAACTGCCTCAGCACCGTTACCTTCAAGTAAACCAACCTGTCCTTTTTCGAGTATACCACCCTTTTCGAGACGTGGTAACGAAACAGTATCCAGTGTCTTAACAGACCAGTCAAGACCAAGTAAATCGCCTGTACCCTCAACTACTGTATTAAGTCCGTCAATTAGTTTATTAATACCTCTGATAACTCCATTGACCATACCCTCAACACCACCAATAATTGAATTAAGCACACTCTTGATTCCATCCCACATTCCTTTGAATATTTCTGTTACTTTATTCTTGATTGTTGTAAATGTATTAACAAGGGTATCCTTAACTCTGTTAACTGCACTGCTCATCATTGAAATTATTCTATTCCATATGCTTTGGAAGAAATCATTTAATAATATAAACAGATTTTTAATTACTCCGACAGCTCCACTCATAATCTGTTTAATACCTTCCCACATTCCACTCCAGTCGCCTTTAAACATTGCTGTAAATGTATTCACTATTCCACCGATTATATCAAATACAGATTGAAATACGGTTTTTATCTGACTCATGTTCTCCTGAGTCCAGTTAACAAGGTTTATAAATAATGGATAAATATATTGCTCAACAACTCCTACAAACCACTGTACCACTATTGCAATGTCATTAAATACTGTCTTGAATAATTCACCTACAGCTGTAATTTTATCTTGATTTTCAACCCATAATTGCTCAATCATATCAATGAACATCTGCAGAGTTGGAATAATGTAATCTGATATTGCTTCATTGATTATACTTTGCAAAGTATTAAATGCATCGCATATCTGTGTTATCGCTGGTGTGACTGCAGTTATTATTGTATTAGCTATCTGTGTAAATGCAGTAACAACATCTGTTATCACTGGTATTACTACACTTGATGTAAATTCTATCGCATTTAATACAATGTCACCTGTAAGCATACCAATCATCTCTATGACCGGTAGCATTGCATTATAAACATCAGCAAATATTGTCTTGAGTCCTTCAAACTGAGCTGTAAACATCGGTATTACAGACTGCATAAGCATCTCTGACAGATTACCAAAAGCCATCTGAAAATATGATAGATATGATGTAAAACTGCTACTAAATACACCACCGAGCGCACCACTTACATTTGATACTGCATTATTTATAACCGATGTTATCGCACCACTTAACTCTGATAACAACGATGGTAATGCTTCAATAAGAGTCTTAATAACCGTCTGTAATAGAGTCATTGACGCACTTAACATCTGTGGTAATATCTGTCCTAACATAGGTGGAATCTTTTTTAATAACATTGGTACAGCTCTGACTATAAATCTACTGATACCTGCCATTGTCTCCTGTATCCTTGGTAATACATTATCAGCTACAGCCTGTATACTATTCCATAATTCAGCAATTAATTCCGTCATGTCCTGATTGCCGTCTGCAAAACCTGTAAGTAAGTTCTGCCATGATGATTTCATCATACCAATTGAACCACTGATTGTTGATGCTGCTTCCTTTGCAGTTGTGCCTGTTATACCCATTTCAGTCTGTACCACGTGAATTGCATCAACTATATCAGCATAAGATGATACATCATATTTAATTCCTGATAACTTCTCAGCATCAGCGAGTAATCGTTCCATTTCTTCTTTTGTACCGCCATAACCGAGTTTCAAATTATCTAACATGGTGTAGTTTTGTTTTGCAAAACCACCATAAGCATTTTTAATTGATTCCATGTCTGAACCCATCTTATTGGCATTATCAGACATATCTACGAGTGCCATATTCGCTTTTTCTGCTGCAGCTTCAGTATCTCCACCTAATGATGCAACAAGAGATGCTGCAAAGCCTGTTACAGTCTCCATATACTCATTCGCTGACATTCCAGCGTCTTTGTATGCTGTTTTTGCATATCCAAATACTTTATCCTGTGCAGACATGAGTCTGTTATAATCATCTCTTGCTTCATCAACTGACCTACCGACTGATTCTGCATATTCTTCAATAGACTGACCACCTGCACCGAATAACGTCTCAACACCACCACACAACTGTTCATAATCTGCATAACTACTGATTGCTGCTTTACCAAGGCCTGCTACTGCTGTAACTGCTGAACCGATTCCTGCTATCACTGTAGCACCTGCTATTTTAGCAGTCGAACCAATCTTACTCATTGCACCTGAAAACTTACTGTGTGTCTCCTCTGCTGTATCTGATGTCTGCTTCAATGCTTTGTTTGCATCTTCGTTATCCACAACTATACGTCCTAATAGTTTAAACAGTTCCACTATGTCTCACCTCTTCCCGGATTAAATCTCTTTAATATGTCATGTGCGACATCAATCTGCTTTGTGACCTGTTTATCATTCATTGCAAGTCTGTCTGTATTATTCTCACTGACTGTATTTGTTACAAGTTCACGCCATTCATTAAATGACTTGTCAGATTGACTATGTAAATATAACTGCCACATTTTTGCATCATCACATTTCTGCATTGTTTTTATAATAAACTCTCCAAACCGTCCATCATTAATGTACATCTGCATAAGTTCCATTGGATTGCTGTAACGGCTGTACAGCAAATCCATGAACTCAAAATCACCAATTACAGCAATTTGGAAAGCACCTTGAAAAAATCAGTATTCTTTACTCCTGAAAATGTATCAAAAATCATAAGTGGAAGTGTACCAAATTCACTGTCTTTAAGTTCGTCAACTGTCATTCCACTAAGATTTGACCAAAATTCATATATCTCTGTTTCTGCTCTGTCCAGATTACCAATTACAATATCAGCTATTCCAAGGACTACAAGTTTACCTGCATCCTCGTCTGTTTTATCTGTACGGTCAATAGTAAATACCTGTTCTAAGTCCTTAATGCCGATTTTACGCATTATTTTTAATAATGGGAATAAATCACTGTCTTTCAAATTTCTTAACGTATACGCGCGTTTTACGTTGTCTTTCATGGTCATCTCTCCTTATTATGCTGATTTTTTAGGATAAAAAATGTAAATTGGTAAAGTATCATAAACACCACTTGCAAAATCAGCAGTAGCTTTAAATGTTGCCGTTGTTACTGATGTCTCTTTATTCTTGTTATCAAGTTCAAGACCACTTGAACAGATGACATTCTCCATGATTATAATAATCTCTGTACCATCTGTTTTCGTACCAACAAATGCAAGATTATCAAGATAATCACTTAATTCAATTAATGACTTTGTTTGGATCTGTGTATAACCTTTGATAAGTGTGTCAACCTCTTTACCAACGATTGCTCTTTTGAGTGACTCAACTGTATGCTGAGCGAGGTTGACTTCAAGTGTACCACTCTCACCTGTTTTCTGGCTAAGTCCTTTAATCTCAACAGTTGCACCATCGACTTCAATAGATGTAATCTCTGGCACAATTGACAACTTATTACCGCCATTCGTGGTTCCAAGTACATGTTCTTCATCATCTGTCCATGCTCCGATAACGTAGTCGCCAACGGCAGGACTTGCGTAAGTCTGTGCTAATCCGATAAATGATTTATCTGATTTTACTTTTGACAACTGAATAGTTTTATCTGTTTCAACAGTACCATCTGCAACTATCTGTAATGCTCCTGCTGTCTCATCTTCCACTTTTGAGTATACATATTTAAAATTCTTAAATACTACACCTGCACCAAGTAAAAAATCATTTGGTGTATTACTATTAATGCCTGATTTTCTCATGCTATTCACTCCATTCTTTTATTCTGATTGTTAATTCCATGCGTTTAAGGTTTGGATCTTCATCATCAATAAGATTATGACCCTCATAATAAAAAGCCGCTGTATGTCCATCTGACAGTCTAACAATTTTATTATCAAATCTGCTTTTTATGAGTTCATTCATTGTTAATAATTCAATCCACGTATTACGCGTAAAAAAAGCAAGAGTAAATACACTCTCGCTTGATTTATCTTCACAATTATTATCAACTTCTCTGTATTCACCTACACAGTATGGATAACCCGGATGATTTTCATGACGCATAAACGCATAATTTATATTAAGTTGTTTTAATCTGCTATCAATATAGCTTAATACCTCTGTTGTCATTCCTCTCCCATCTCCCCAAGGATACTCTCAGCACGTCTGATAAGTACATCTTTTATACTGTCAAAAGCATTTTTAAATCCATGCTGTGGCTTTTTACCTCTTGTAAAATGTCCTTTACCTTTAGCATCCACATAGAACCAACCGCCTTTACGGCCATTACCGCCTACAGCATACTCACCTGTACCAAATTCCTCCCAGATTGCATTTTCAAGTGGGGAACCTATTACTGATTCAAGGTCACCTTCATTGACTTTATATCTCCATGATCCTTTTAACTGTCCTGTGTCAACTCTTGTATTTGCCTGTACTTCATGTAGCAGTTCTCCTGATGCTTCATACAGATATGCTATAGCTTTCTCATTGAGTGCATTTTTAACATTCATGGTATTATTTTTAAACATCACTGACATTCTTATCACCATCCACATATTTAAGATATATCTCATAATGCTGATGCAGTCCCATAACGTCATCAATATACATTATGTCATACGGCTGATTGTTTATAACAAGTCTTCCGTCCTGTGCTGTAATGTTTATGTGTTTATACTCTGCAATGAATATATGTGTTGACTCCTGTGTTTTGACATTCTGCTCTGTATATTTACTGTTACCTGTTGCCAAGTCAAGATAACCACTTATTGTATCAACATTCTCCCATTCAGTAATCTGTTCACCTATAATACCTGTTGTGACTTTCTTCCTCTGTATCTGTGCTATTGTATTACCATCAATCATCTTCCATCTTCCACCTCTCATATTAAAACCTTGCTTTGATATAAGGCTTTAAAAAGCCAAGTAATGACTTTGGATAACCCATAACAGAATTATCACCGTCCATATTGAAATATGTTACTGAATGTCTGCTTAATGTCTCAGACTGCACCCCAACCTTTGAACGTTTATCTATATCCCATTTGATTAGATTTACAACTCCCATTTTCACATCAGCGGGATATTTAATTTTGGTTAATGTTATCTGTAACTCATCGATTAAGGGGTCATTTAGGCTCATACAGACGTTTTCTGTATCTATATGGTTAATTGTATAGATACCATTATTATATGCGCTATTTGAGACTTCAACGGTATCTCCTGTCTTAAACAACTGAGTTATACCATCAATAACTCCATTGCGTATATTACATACAATTCTATATGTTCGCTGTTGGAAGTTATTATTTGTATAACTTCTTATCATCAGCTCGAGGGCCTGTAAAAGACCCTCTAATTCTGAATCTGTTTTATCTGTAGTGATGAACTGTTTAAGTTCAGCAACTGACATTATCATAACAGTTCACACCCTTTCAATTATTTTTTAAATTTTGCAAGTACAACTTTTGCGGCATTGGTTAATGCAGTACCATAATATTTTGATGCTGTCACATCGTGACGCTGTTTCTTAGGGAACCACTCGTGATCAACCTGTACATCTTTCTTTAAGTAAATTGTTAATGCTGGAAGTTCATCCTCTGTATAATCTGTCTCAGCTGAATCAGGTTCAATCTTAATAATTGGATTTAAATAATACTGATTAGCAGCAGTCACACTATTAACCTTATCACCGACTTTTAATACTGCCTGACAATATGACTGTACTGTTGATAAATGCCTTGCTGTTGCTGTTTCATCTGTACCATCTTCAACAATTGTAATTGAACCGCCTGCGTTTGCTTCATATTGAATTAATTTGACTTTCTTTGACTTCTTAACCCAGCATGAACCAATCTTACCGATTGAGCCTTTAACTATTACAGATTTGTCAAACTTATCTGCTGACTTAAAATTATCCTCTTTAAGTAATGATGATTCCTGTAATGGATTGATAAACATCACTTTTTCAATTCCATCTTCTTCATCTTCAAATTTTGCACATGCATCAACAATTCCATCGTAACCGATTTTTGCAAGCGAATCACCTACATATACATTTTTTGCTGTATATGCTGCATCTAATAAATCATTATCCACTTTACCTATGATTGATTTTGCAAGCTGTGTCTCTGCCTGTCCTACCGGATTACCAAGGCCGCTGTTAATTGCTGTCTGTGAGATGCCGACTGACTTTATCGCACATTTAATTTTAAATGTTGCTGATGTTGCTGTAAGTTTTGCTGTTGCGACTTCTTCACCTGATTCAGGGTCAAAATCTTCTGCATCACCAATGTAATTCCATGATGGTACTGTCTTTGTATCGCCAGCTACACCGACAAGTGTTGTATCTACTTTTGCGTATGGTGTGAGTTTTGCTAAAGCATTAATTTTTGCTTCAATCATATCTCCCATAACTTCTGGATTAATAACATCTGATATTTTTGTAAATCCCATAACTTTTACCTCCTAATTATGCATCGCCGCATTGTAAACATCAGGTGTTTCACTGAATATCTTCATGCGTTCTGCGTATGGTTTGTTTAATAGTTCCTGTCTTGTTAATGATTTTTTGGTGTTTGCATCAGGAAGTCGATTATCACCAAGGACCTGCAGTCCGTCCGATGACATACTTTCAAACATACTTGGAAACTGTATTTTTAATGCCTGTGCTTTATCACTCCAGTTCTCAATATGTCCATTTTCATCGAGTTTAAGTGGTTCACCTTTTTCTTTCAGCTTGTATGTGAGATAATCAACATCAACCGCTTTTTCAGCCATAAGTGCAACCTTTAATGCAGCTTTCAATTTGACATCTTCAAGCTGAGTCTGTAAATCGCTGACTTGTTTCTCATAGTCACTGATTTTACCCTGTAAACTCTCATTGTCCTTAGTTGCTGATTTTAACGTGGTAATCAGTTTATTTGCTTCACCAATTTCAAGGTCTTTATTTGCAATCATGTTATTAAGTTTTTCTGTTTCTGTTAAAAACTTACCACGCGCTACATAATCACCACGTCCGAGATTTCCAATCTTTATCTGATTGTCTTTATTTTTCTCATCTGCATTATGTTCCTCAATCTTTTTCTGAACTGTTGCAAATAGCTCATCACCAAGTAATTCTTTTAAAAAATCCATATATAATCTCTCCCTTATTGTGATTTTAAATGTCTCACCGACTTTAATTTCTGACAGATGCTTTTAATCGTCATCACATGCCATCGGACAATAAAAAAGACACTTATTAAATCAAAGTGTCTCTGTATGCTCGTAATTCACTCAAATAGCGTTTATTTTTAGTCACCCTTATACAACTGTCGACAAATCGTATATCGTGGCTCTGTGGCACTATATGATGTTCTACAAGATATTTAATTTTGACTGCAACACGTTTGTGTCTGCAATGAGTATGACAAGTTTCAAAAGAATCAGGATTATAAAGAATCCACTCATCTTTTTGTTGTGACTTTCTGATGTACAATCCCAAGTTTATCAACTCCTGGTATAAAAAAAAAGACCACCGTCTTTCTATGCTTCTATGCAGTCAATACCATATTCCACTGCACAAGTGTGTTCTATCTTGCAACCCCTGTACTTATCCCAACCTTCTGCAAAGTATGCGACATCTGCGGTTGATAAAAGTTCAAGTGACTTGCCAAGAAACCAAAGTGGTCTTGCATCATGTGGTGCATCCTTGAAAAATGAATCAATGACTTCCACATCATCGGCAACACGTTCCTTTGCTACCCGAATTGCCTTTTCTCTTTCTGCAAGAATCTGTTCGTTAGTCTTATCTTTCATTGGCTGACTAATAAATAACTTCTTCATAGTGTTTACACTTCCTTTCTGACCTCATATAATCGTCATATAGCAATGAAAATCAATTCATTGATGACTTTGTTAGGGTACGAAAAAAGCACCGTCATTTGACAGTGCTTTCAATCAATAAATTACATCAATCCATCTTCCCTCAATCCTGTTTCATAGTCTGCTTTCAACGAATTGACTAAAAAATTCATTCAAGGTTTTTATATCATAACCTTGTTTTTTATGAAATGCAGTTAAGTCCTTTTTTTCCAATCTTTTATTGATTCATTTTCCTTCAATACTCCAAATTGCTTAAGGATTTTTTCAAAATCTTCTTCATGCTTTCTTTTTTCTTCTTCTGTAAAGATAACTTCTTTACCTGTCGGAATTGCTTTTGGTATACCACGTCTTAATTCTTCACTCATTTACTTTCCTCCAATAAAATATAGTATTTTCCTTCATTTTCTGTCATATAAATAACATTAAATTCTAAATCATTTTTATATAACACTTCTTGTTCTTGTTCATTAAATACAGAAATATCTTTACCATTCTTTGCATCTTGAATAAATATCTGTATTTGACCATCAGGGTTGTATGTATCACCTTTTGTTGTAGAAAGAAATTCTTTATATGCGATAGTTTTACCAATTTTATATTCTTTCAAGAAGTCTTGTACAGCTTTTTCATCTCTGAGTAATAATGACCTTTGAAGATTTCCACTATAAGTTGGCATTTTGTCAAGTGCATTGTTCAGTTCCATTGTGAACCGTTCTTCATCATGTGTCAAGGGTTGTTTTCGTCTTAATTTATCATTAACTACATATGACTTAAAAGACACATAATCATATATTGCTTTTTCATCCTTTTCAGTTATACCATATTTCTTCTTGAATGCTTCCTTTGCGTTTTCTTCATGAGAAGCCTTCAAATACTTTGCTTTGAAATCTGAAAAGTCAATTGCCTTCTCATGTCCAAATTTCTTCGAATCATCAACAAGCAATCCATGAAAAGATGCTCTTTTACGAAGTGTTTCAAGTTCTGATTCATCCAATGCCCATCTTGCCCTTTGCAACAATGCACACCGACAATTGACAACTTCACTCGCTGGTGCTTCATGGTCACCTGGTATCATAAGTCCATTACTGAATGGTTCATCAAGTTCCCTTATCTCACCGTCTACTCGTCTGTGACTTTCTCTAGTTCTTCCATCCAAAGCAGCAGACCATTGTTTTACTATGTCAGCACCTTTCTCCTTGGCTTTTTTCTGTGCATCATAAGATGCTGTCTGCTGTATCCTGTGTCCTTCCGTTCTTGCAATTCGCATTGCTTTGTTTTTGCTTATTCCTGCGACTGTTGCTATGTTACGATGTATATCTGCATATGACTGTGCTGTTGCTATTCCAACTGATAATTCGGATGCTATCTGCTTTTTAAGAGTTTTAATATCTTTACCAAGTCTGTTATACAGCGATTCGGATAGTTTCGTATCTTTGGTTATTGCCTGTACCACCTGCTCCTGGTCAATTGGTATCATAAGTGGTATATTCTGACCATGCAGATTATACATGGTACCTATGAATCCTGTATTATAACAGTCTGTCAGATATTCGCTGACTGAGGTAAACTCTTTTGAGTGAAGTGTATCAATCGCACTCTCAATCTGCTGTTTTAATGCTTTCTGATATTCCACCTGATAGATGACATTTTGCATATTACCATCGTCTCTTGCTAACAATTGTGATATTTTATCATCTATCTCTGTAAGTGCTTCTGCATAGACTTTATCAAGTTCTTTTAGTACTTTTTTCTCATTTTTCAGTGTCTCTTCAAGTACTTCTTTTTCCCTCTTATTCATCTATGTTCACATCCTTTAATGTCTGCATTGCACTGTTGATACTGTTGTCTGCTTCGTTTATATCAGGTAATTTATCTTTGATATCTTCATACGATATGTCAAGCTGTTCACAGATTAACTGCATCAGTGTCTCATTATCAAGTCGCTGTGCAATATTAAGCAGTGTTGTAATTGCAGTCTGCTGTTTCTGTGCATTGGTTAATTCAATCTGTGCATTTTCCACTGCGTTACTCATTATGTTATGTGTAAAACTGTAATACACATCTTTCAGCTGGTAATCTTTTACTTCTGTTTGATTGACATCATCAAGCACAACCTTTACAAGTTTATTCAGGAACTGTTTTAATCTGATTTCAAGCTGTGAACATCTTAAATCAAGTAATGAATATGCTGCTTTGATTGCTATGTTCGTTGTCGCTGATGTGTCTTTAAGTCCTGCTGTATTAAGTCCCATACCAAATCTGTATATATTCTTCTCATCAAGTTCAAGTTTCGCAACTCTCGCCTCATAAGGTACATTTACTGTTTTTACATCAACATCACCTTCATCACCGACTCCAATAATCTTCTTTGTCTTAAGGTTTGTCTGCAATTCATCGAAGTTATCACCCTCAAAACCCTTGACTACATGCAGTGGTGTATCAAAATCTACGAGATTATTGGATAAGCTTGATGCCATTAAATCATAATCATCAATCAGGGCTTTTATAGGCTTTAAGTTTGATAATTTCTTTTTGTTGTTATCCAATCTAAAGAAAGGAATGAATCCAAAACCTTTATATAAAACTTTCTTATCCCTTTTATACAGCGTGTGGGGTCTAGGATTGAGTTTTTCGCTATCATCGGGAACAATTACACCCTCGTTATCCTGAACATAAAAATAGACGTTCTGAGCGTCCCATACTTGTATTCGTTTTATTATTTTATTTGACTTTGCAAGTCTGTCATTATACCAGTAGATGACGTGGTCGGCATCACTGTCTGTATCGTTTGCTCTGACTTCTACTACACCGATTGAGTCAGCACACTGGAATGATATTTTATTATCTGCGTTACGGTACGCATACATATAACTGTAACCACTTCTCTGACATCCTGTAACTGCTTCTGTCAGCTCTGCTATAAAATCCTGATTATTATTAAAATACTCATCAAGTATATCCTGCAGCTCAGGTATATCAGACTTAATCATGTCTGTATCAGATAACATGTACTGTGTACCCTGGTCTACAAGTTCACGATAAAACAGATGTGGTATTTTCATGTTACTTCTTGTCTTATCCTCTACTATCTCACCATCTGCATTGTAATAAAACATTCTGTACTGCAGTATATCATTCAGTCCATCGTAATATCTTTCTCCCTCTCTGGCATCATGTTTTAACTGCGATGCAATATCATCTCCAATAAACTGTTGTATCTCATTAACCGTTAACACTCTACATCACCCACTTTCTGTTTTTTGTATATGCTTCAACTGCATACCTCATCGCATCCATAAGATGGTTAAAATCATCAATAGGTCTGTTCATCATCTGACCAAATTTATCCTTATCCCATGTGTAATTGCTTATCTCTGTCAGAAAGTTTACACATCTTGGATGTATGATAATTTCAAAATTCTGTATAAACTGAATACCGTTATTAATGCTGTCTTTACCTTTTTCTGCACCTTTTATTCTGAGTCCATAACCTTTTAACTCATCTATCGATTTTGGTTCTGCTGAATCAGCCGTTATTCTCTCTTTGCTATAACCAGCGTCAGCAATACTGTTATAAATCATCTTGTTTGACATACCTTTCTGATAAACTTCATCCCACACATATAATTTTTCATTATCTGTATCAATGAATCCAATAAAAAAAGCAGTCGGATCATTCGTATAACCAAAGTCCAAACCTGCTACAGTTTTACAATGTTTTATTTCTTCAAGTGTAAATGACTGTTCTTTCCAGTTCTCATACACCAAACCATCTACAATACCCCAATTTCCGAGACCTGCGACCTGATAACGTCTCGGATTATTCACCTTCATTCGTTCAAATACTCTTAAATCGGCTTTATCAAGCCACTCATTACACTTATAATTTGTTGTAATTGCAAGTGTATCATCATCCGGATTATCAAAGAATCGTTTTTTTATCCAGTGATGCTCATTCCATGGATTGAACGTTAATGTAACTTGTTTGAAAAGTTCACCTGGTACTTCACCTCGGATTGATTCATCAAGTACATCAAAATCTGATTCATTCATCAGCTCATATGACTCCTCTACCCACATCCAACATAGGCATCCATTATCAACTGTAATAGATGTGACTTTCAAAGGATCATCCAAGCCTCTGAAATATATCTTCTGTCCTGTTGGTATGTATGTCATTTCAAGTGGTGACTGTTTTACATCCCAGTAAACATCAGCACCAAGTCGGTGAATTGCCCACTTAAGTTCTGTAAAACATGAGTCTTTAAGTGTTCTGTATGTCTTCCTGACAACAAGAGTGTTCGCCTGTGGATACTTCATCATATTCACGATGTACCAAAGAGCTGTTGTTTTTGATTTTTTACTTGCTCGTGAACCTTTACAGACCCTATATCGTTTTTTGGTATTCCAATATTCTGAATAACCTTTACCGACTACTTCCTGTAATGATAATTTCATACCGGCTCACCTACTCTTTTAGGTCATTTACGATAACAACCGGTTCGACTTCCATACTCACTGATTCTTTAAATAAACCATAACGTTTACCAAGTAATTCAGCTGCTCTTAGTCTTTCTTTTTCATCAGGTGCTTTTTTCATTTTTCTTGCATCTGAACAGCCGTCACCTGTCCCCTCAATGACCACTATTTCTGCCTGGGATTCACCGCGCAAAACAGATGTCAGGTATTCCATGACTTCTTTTGCATCAGCAGTCTTTTCAGAACTGATTTTATTGAGCTGTTTATTGATATACTCCTGAATCTTAGTAATTTTTAGCAATTTATTAGCACATACTGCAGCAGAACTATCTTTTTTCACATTTGGATATGCAGCCTTATATGCTCTGGTTCCATTGCAATCAATTAAATATTCATCACAAAACTTTCTTTGTTTGTCTGTCATTACCTGTCACCTGCCTTTCTCTTAAACATAAAAAAGAGCGTCCTCTTTTGGATGCTCTTTGATAATACTATTATAGCACATCAAAATGTGTTATTGTGTGTTAACTTTAATTTTTCACAATATCAGTATACCATATCTGAATGTGTTATTGTGTGTTAAGTTGTGTCATTCTTGATGCGAAATGCTGTAATGCTCTTCCATGCAGATGCCTTACATGTTCATAACTAAATGACATTTCAACAGCTATCAGTTCCAGGCTCTTATACTCAATGTATCGTTTATACAGAATCTCAATGTCTCTGACATCATCAAGTTTATGTATCTCATTTATTCTTGTATGCTTCAGTTCTATCAGTGCATTAATATCAAGTTCTATCTCATGTTCCAGCTCTGTATATTTAATAACACTCTTACTCAGACTTTCGTTTGACACAAAACCTGTCTGTACTCTGTCTTTGGAATAATCAAGTCCGCCTGATGACATTGCAAGTTCTTTAAGACTTTCACATTCCTGTTTCTTCTGTCTAATTTTTATCTCAAGTAACCTCACCTGTGATAGATAAGTTTTTGCGTTCATCCTCATCTGTCCTCCCTCTGCTATATCGTCAATGTATTTCTATATTGTCAGTGTGTTAACTCCTTTTATAGATTACACTTTTTTATTATATTATATATATTTTATTTATTAGTCTAAATCTGCGATTTCTCTTTAAAATATATAAAAATAGAGAAAAAAGTGTAATAAGTGTAATTTTTTCTTAGAAACCTAGTATCTATGCGACTTGTAGCGATTACACTTTTTATTTTAAAAGTGTAATAAAGTGTAATCAGTTTTTTATACCAAAACTGTTGTAATTAAGCATTGGTGCTGTCTGTAGCGATTACACTTTATTGCGTTAAGGTTACACTTTTGTTTTCTGACATTTTCT
This sequence comes from Falcatimonas sp. MSJ-15, assembly GCF_018918265.1. GTDB lineage: Bacteria > Bacillota > Clostridia > Lachnospirales > Lachnospiraceae > Falcatimonas. Next base: position 107,310 of record NZ_JAHLQC010000007.1, on the reverse strand, counting down.
TTAGTACTGTAAAATTTTATTTTATGACCATAAAAATTACACTTTTATTACACTTAATTACACTTTTGCCCCTCAAAAAGTGTAATCGCTGTAGCCATTGGTATTACTACATTACACGAGTTATCCACATTTTATCCACAGCCAAAATTACACTTTTTTTCAGTCAAGCACCAAAAACTGTAAACACCGCACTGTTACTACGTTTCAGCGACTTTTTCTTCAAAACTCATTTTTAATTATGTACTTTTATAGTTATTACTTTTTTCTACTGATTTTCTGCTCCAGCTTGACACATAAGACAAACATAAGTCCACAGAAAATATAAAATTTTAATATGTTCATTTCTACCTCCGTCCATATTTTTCATGTATCATATCCCACTCTTTTAATACCTGTGCTGCAGTTGGACGCATGCTGCTGACGCATTTTTTTAACATGGATGTACTGTATCCATATTTATGCGACATTTCTTCCCATGTGACACCTTTTAAGAAATCCTTATAAATCTGTCGTTTAAGTTCTACACGTCCTGGTACTTCTTCAAGTTCATCTGCATCAGACACAAATATATATTTATGTGCTTTGCCATTTTTATGCTTAACCAAAGATGAGAAAAACGAATTAGCCTGACTAAATCCCATCTGTTTTGCACACTCTTCTGCTGTTCCCTGTGCTATCACCTCGTCTGTCTTGCATAAATACACTGTGTAGTATCTCTTTGCTCTCTTGCCCATTTCTTATCCCCCTTGTTATTGCCTTCCATGCTGATTTTTTTAGATTCTTGTAACTGTTGTGTTGCTTAGATGCTCTTTTGCTCATTATCAATCTCCCTCCAATTCTTCCATTAAGTCACATATCTGCTCTTTGAAATCATCAAGCTCTGCTTTAAGTTCTTCAATCTCTGCATCTTTATCATTAAAAATATCTCCCAAAATGTCTGCTAAAGTATACGCACCATAATAATCATAAAGCATGGCTATCACACTCTCAGGTGTCTTAGTATCTGTGGCTTTTTTAATGGCCGGATAATAATATTTTTCTGATAATTCTTTTGCTTTTTGCTGATACCATACTGCTTTTTTTGCATCTTGCTCTATATCACCTTTATGTCCTGCACGATAGGTATATTTATACTCGTTGCCAATACAGAAACCAAATACAATCTGTGGTGAAAAAAGTTCTTCCATCTCTACAATACATTCTTTTCTCCCAGGCACATTATAGTGCTCTGGGTGGTTAATCATTTCTTTTTCCTTGCTCATACATCTATTCTCCACTTCTTATATATATTCTTACTGATTTTTTATTAATATTTGCGACTTTAACTTCATAATCATAGCCTTTTAACTGTCTGGTAAATGCTGCAAGGCTTAATGGTTTAAGGTTTTCCGATACACAGAATCCTTCATATTTTTCATACACTCTGCGTGTCAGTTCCCCATTTATGTTAATGTTTTCTTCTTCACAATGTCTTAAAAATCCAAGGACCGGATTATTAATTACACTGTATTCATCAAGTTCTGTTTCAACTGCAGCACAGGTTGTATAATTGTTTACTTTAAGCAAGCGTTTTAATCCTTTTAATGCAAGCTGGATCATATACTCCATACTCTCATCCGTCTTAAGTTCATATTCAATGTTTGGATTAAATGCTACATCAGATGTTTTAAAATTAGCTTTAAAAGGTACGATTATTAATCTTCTTAAGATTGCCTGAGCATCTGCACCTTTACCAAGCCTTGGGATTGCGTTTGCTGAAAATAACAGCTTACAGAACGGTTTAAAATTGAACTTCGGCTGTCCTTTCTGCTCTGCGTCAATCGTCTCACCTGTGACAATCTTCTTGAATGTTGCCGTATCAACTATAAATTCACCTGATATATCATCACCGATATTGGCAAGTTTGTTATACATCATAACTGTTGAAAATCTGTCATCCAATCTCTTTAAATCAAGAGCTGATGTATTTTTTTCCGACAGCATGTTTGATACTGTTTTTAAATATGTACTCTTTCCATTTGCACCACTTCCTGTAAGCATTACAGCCTTACCACCTGCAAGTGTATTGGATCTGTACATACATGAACCAGCGACTTCTTCAAGTACCGCTCTCACTCCAATGTCGTTACATGACACATTATTAAGCATTGTGTCTATCGCATCGCTGTGTGCGTTTTCAGAGTAGTTCCATGGTATAAGGTTAGTTATTACGACTTCCGGTGTAAAACTGCTAAATTCGTCCGTCAGCACGTCATAAAGACCGTTTCTAAATCCTATGATATTAGGTGGTGCAGGCTGTACATCATCAGGTACAATCAGTTTTATGTATTCAAGTACTTCCTGCCTTCTTGACCTTGATAATTTTGGAAGATATTTAATCATTGCGGCTTCTATTACATCTGTACCTGTTACATATATACCATCTTTATATGTGTGTAACTGTCCATTTAACCTGATTACATGCTCTTTATTCTTAATAAACTCTGCAAATACATCAAATTGGAACTTGTTATCTTCATCAAAAAATAGTGTTGTCTGAAATGCTTCATCCCTTAATATTACTTCAAGTTCTTCATCTGCAAGGGGTTCAGCAAATACATAACTGTTAATTATCTTTATTGTGTCTCTTGCATCTTCTGTTGACATTCCAGCTGTCTGAAGTGACAATATATAACCAAACAGCGCACTGTTTCGTGCATCATGTTCCTTCAGATTAACCATCTCTTTTGCTGATGCTACAGGTCTTAAGAAATATGGTACTTTGTCCGGTTCTTCTGAATCCTGTATCATCTGACGTTCAGTACCATGTATCTTAAGTATTGAGTAACTGTTCTTTTTACCAACTTTTATATCTGCTCTCAATCCACATGCCAAGGGTACATTGGTTGCACACTGTTTTATCTTACCATCATCTTTAAATAGAAAGTGTTTACCTCTTGTTGTCTGATATATACGACAGTTGATATGTCTGTCTGTGACGATTCTGTACAGTATATCTGCCTGCACAGTATCATCAATATCAATGAGTACAGTATTATCAGCAAGTACTCCGGCAAAACTCTCAGCATTTTTAACATCATCATATGTCTTTAAATCTGTACGGTCCTTAAACTTCTCTATACACTTTTTACCATTTGTGAGAACATATCCTCTGAAATACTGCATTTTCAATCACCGTCCTGTCTAATTTATTTTAAATAAAATGGAAGTATCATACCGCATAACTTATCATCTTCATAACAGAATATAGGTGAATGACCATCGCGCCCTCTGAATGTATTGCAGCTGTCGAACTGTTTTAATAATTTTGCATCAACATACACCATTGCATCATCGCTGATTTTAAATTCCACTAATGTTGTCTTGCCATCGTTACTCATTCTGAATACATTTGTTTTTGTCGCTGGTGTTGTGTCTACGTCAAACATAGGCTTTATTTTCACTGGAGTCATATCGAATATCTTAAGGTCAAGATAAAATTTATCGACCGGTATAAGGATCATGTAGTATCCGAGTGGGTCTATAAGTCCGATTTCATTATCCATGCATCCATATTTCCACTTTCTACCAAATGTCTTATTCTCTATCGCCTTTATATTCGTCTTAAGCACTTCCTGCTGTATTTTTATGTAATTCATATTTACCTATCTCCTCTCTCCAAATCCAGCTAATATCTTATTCGCTTTATCTATGTAATATTGTCTGTCAAGTTTCTGCGGCACCGTCATACCCTCAACTGATTCATTATGTATAAAACAGTGGTCAGGTGTATTGGCAAACTTACTACGTTCTCCATCTCTGATTTTTAGTATTCTTCCATCTGACATATCAGTACTTGCAAACACTCTGTATGATTTATTAACATATTTATCTGTACTGTCATATACATAATTTGTTTTCTTAACTCTTACACCTGTTGTCACTACTCTTGGTTCACAATGTTCATGTTCAACATGATTATAAAGTGATGAAAGTTTCACTATCTTCTGGAACATTCCAAATTCATTACAGTTATATACAGTATCCTTAACAGGTGTCTTATGTACCATATAATCAACAACAGCTTTATTCACTATTGGTAAATCGTTATCTATCGGTGACAGTGGTTTTACTGCGCCTATTCGCTCAACCTCGCTGTTTACATCAATCCACAGATAATTATTAACATCTCTCTGATAAATCTCATCTATGCAGTCAAGAGCAAGTCGTATATCACAATTATCTGTACTACATCTCTGCTCCCACTCATAACATATATCATCCAGTAATTCGAATGCTTCATCTGTATCAGGCAACCATATAATCAAACCATCAGTATTTGATTGAATTAATCTGAACCCTGGTATCACTTCAAGATGTTCAATTAAATCAAGTAACATTAACTGTCCATTGATGCACATCAGATTATTGTTACGAGGATCATATGCAGGGTTTGTTATATCTTTCATTGCTCCTGATAGTGCATTAAGCATTTTTTTATATGGCAACTGTGCTTTTTTCCACTTCTTTACTTCTTCTTTATCCTTTGCGGCTTTCTGTTTTTTCTTAAGTTCCTTACGTGTGTCGTATACAATCTTGTAATTATCATTAGTTGCTGCTCTTGTAACAAGTTCCCATGCGAGTAACATCGATGGATAATAGTTGTTAACATCGACATGATATCCTGCACCATCTTTATGTGACATGTGTACAGGTTTATTCTCTGCTCCATGCAGACCACCGAAACCGAATGTATGTGGTATACCTGCAATCTCAACTGTGAGTGATTTTGATTTATACCATGCTCTTTTTTCATTTTCATTTTCAAAGTTAAGTGCTTTGGCTTCTGACATAATCTGCACAAACCAATCTGCAACAAATTTGTATTTCTTAAGCTGTATACATGGTAATATGGCAAAATCAAACTCATCTTTGTACTCACGTCTTATACATCCAAGGACTTTCGCTGTAAGTCTTGATTCAGTATCTCCGACATCTTTTATTGATACCATGTCTGGGAATGCTTTAATAATCCCTATTGTTGCATCCCACACATCACTTGTTAATAACATAATTCTTATTGTCTGCATGACATCCATGTGACAGTATTTGAATGTCATCTGAATCTCTTCATCTGTAAGTGGTCTGTCAATATCAAATGGTACTTCTGTCTCTGTTATATCATCATATAAAAAAGCTTCTACAGTCTTTAATCCTATTCTTCCTGTTGCAGTCATCACATCATAATTAATCATCTGTATCTGATTAAATGCCGTTGTGTACTGCCATCCCTCACGACCTTCTTTTATTATCCAGTCGTTCACTTTCTTTGGATTAAGTCCCAACAGTATTGCTTTGTGGATATACATATCATAATGTCTGTTATTAAATCCTACCCATACACCATTAGCATTACTGTCATGCAGCTTTTTAAGTCTTTCCGTATCATTGTGTATATGGTATTCTTCACCTGTATTCATATCAACCGCAACTACAAGCCAGTCATATTTAAAAACTTCATAATCATAAATAATCATCATGTCACCTCTCACACATCCTGCAGGAATAATAACTATGCTGCAGGATGTGATTTCTAGTTATTAATTATTTATCCCATACGTCACCTATTTCAATTTTACTGTATCCTTTATCATTGGTTGAATATTCAACTTCACAAGCAACATTCCCACCTACTTCTTCGAGTACATCCTGTAGCATATCTGCAAATTGGTTGTAATCTTCAAATTCAACATCTGTTTCAACAGATAACTGTCTTAACATCTCTAATACAATGTTAATCTGCCATTTATGTTCTACTACCTGGTTACTGAATATCATCTTATTCTTATACTGACCCTCTATAACCTTGAACCATATTGATGTCATTAACTTATTTGACTTAGTTGCTTTCAATTCAATATTATTAACTTCACATACATATTTACCATCTGGTAAAGGTTCTCTGTTACCATGTTCAGGTTCTTTCTCAAAATCTTCTGTTCCAATCTTTTTGTTCCATTCTTCCATTAACTGTTCTCTGTTCATGTCTTATTTTCTCCTATTCTATGATTGTTATTTTATCTATGCTCTCACCTTGCGTGTTCTTCCACGGCGGGTTGTTGCAATCTCAGTTGCACCTTTTGTAAATTCTTCCTGTGTTACTTCCACCCAGTCAGACTCTATGATGTCACCTTTATGTTTAACTATGTAATTATTATCTGCTGTTCTGAACCATGCTGTCTCTGCTGTTACTGTCTGCTGTTCTTCCTTTATATCTGCAGACTCTTCACCGATTCTGTCGAAGTCAACAGCTTCTGTATTTTCCTCTTCTGCAATCTTATCAACAGCTTCAAGAGTATCTTTTAACTCTTCTTCTGCTTTTGCTCTTCCTCTTGTACGCTTTGGTTTTTCTGCTGTCTCTTCCTCAGACTGTGATGCACGTTTTCTTGTGCGTCTGCCATTTGCATCCGGTTTTTCAATGTCAGATGCAACCTGTTCATCTGCCCGCTCCATTGCTGTGTCACTCTTATAATCACCAATTTCATAGAAATTACGGATCTTATCAACAACATAATTCAAATCATTATCAACTGCATAAGTTGGGAACATCCCCATAGGTGACTTTACTGTATCTTTACCACTGTTCTGTGTGTAGAAGTAATATTTACCTTCATTCACACCAGTTCTTAAAACGATAGTAAAAAGTCCTTCAATTGTAATCTTCTCACGAAGTAATTTTCCAATTAATTTGATTGTGGTTATACCATTTTCAAGTGTCTCTGTATGAGTCATATAAGCGACTACAACATCATCAGGAAGTTCTTTGCATATCTCAATAATCTCAAAATAATTCGAACCGAAATCATTCCATTTATCCCAGCCTGCTTCCTTAATACGGTTCATATATGGAACTGAAAGAATGTACTGGAAGTCATCAACTACTAATAACTTCTTACCTGCATTAACCTCTTCTCTCATAAACTTACAAATTTTACCTGCTTCAGTTTCACTATTAAGCATTGTGAACTTACCCTTGAATGGTAATGGTTTACCAACCGGATTTATTATTGCTGTTGTCTTTGGATCACAATTTCTTATACTTGTACTCTTTCCTGTACCTGATTCACCCATAATTAAAACCATCTGTGCCATTATTATTCTTCCTCACTTTCTATTGTTGCGTGTTCTATAACTCTGCTTGACCATAAATCAGCAAAGTGTAATATCATATACAGTGGTGTCTCGTTACCTTTAACACCGTAGTTAGCTGTCTCATATAACCCATCGTGGTATCTGATTGCAAATTCCTCTTCTTCAGTTAAATCAATAAACAGACTTGCTAACTTGATACTTCTTGTAGCGTGGTCTATTGGTAAAAGATCCGGATTGCGTTTATATGGTTTGGCTGCTGAAAGTTTTCCACTCTTCAGTACATTTGGTACATACATCTGCTTACCATAATCTCCACATTTACCAAGATCATGGAGTAATGATGCAATAATTACACTGTTTGCCATGTCAGTGTCAAATTTCAATATACCTGCTATTGACATCGCTGTTGTATATACATTCAAACTATGTTCAGCGAGTCCTCCCGGCTGTGCCATGTGATTACCTCCACTTGCCGGAGCTGTAAAGAACCCTATCTCATCCATGTAATCAACAAGACTCTCCATTCCATCTCGTCCAGTTCTCAATAACTCACTGATTATGTGTCTTTTAGTTTTCTCAACTGAATCTGATACCTCATTAACTATCACTGTTGTTTCCATCTCTTCTTTTTTGCTTTTAGTTGTGTTTTCAGACACTACTGTCTGATTTTCAATTTTTTGTTCCATGTTAATCTTCTCCTTTGCATTATTGCGTAATATTCATTAGCCTTTATCAAATCTCCATGTGTAATGGAGTCAATAAACAATTTAAATGTTTCAAACATATCCGGATACAGCAGTATCGCATATCCACCGGACTTATCTATCTCTCTTAATGTCACAAGTTGCACTGCCGATGGTCTACCTTCATCAGCTTTAATCTCAACTGCAATAAACATACCCATGTGACATATAAGCAGATCCGGAATACCTGCTTTGGTGAACTGTCCACCGCCCCAGTATTTAATCTCCCATGCTCCACTGTATTTCAGATAGTCTTTAATCTTGTTTTCAAATAGCTTTTCTCCTGCCATCTCCATATCCTCTCATATCAACATATTCTCGTAACTGTTTAACTGTCGCATCTTTCAGGCGGTCGAGTTCATACATATTCATAAATTCAATCAATTTATCACCTGTGCTGTTACTTCTATTATGAATTATCCTAATTAGTGAATCCTTTTCTGAATAACTCATCTGTATAATCCCTCTTTTCTTCTAGTGCCTTGTATATGTCCTCTTCTATACTGTTTCTGCATAACATCACATAGTAGAAACACGACTGTGTCTGTCCAATTCGATGGATCCTTTTCTTGCTCTGTTCAAATAAATCTGACCTTTCCGGAAGACTGTAATAAATAATTTTATTGGCTTTCTGTAAATTAAGTCCCATGGCGCCAGCTTGGTATTGAATAAACGTGACGGAATTGTCATATCTCCCATAAGAATATAAATCCTTATCTATACCATTCACTATGCTGTGTGGTATTTCACGCTCACATACAATAGCTAATAATTCTTCTAATTCACATGTGAAATTGTAGAAAACTATAAGTCTGTCATTGGTAGATTCCAATAAATCCTCAAATGCTTTTAACTTCTCTCTGCTGTATGTACTACATAACTGACGCATATATAATCTCTTGGTCAGCGATGTATCAGCAATCAATTCAACATCATCAACGCATACATAACCTGTTTGTTTAAATCTCTTATATTCTTTTGGTATTGATACATAGTTCTTAATGAATGTCTGTTCTGGAAGTTCAAAACATTCCTCTGTCTTCATAAATACTGCACCATGTTCCCGGAGCTTACGTTTCAATCTGTCAACATTCTTATAAGGATCTGACTTATCAACAATCTTGTGTGGTACTCCAGCGACATCAATAGTTGTCCAATTTATATACTGCCTGTCATATATCTCACGCTTAATGTTCCATCCAAGTAATTGGCACTGCGACCACATATTCTCATACTTGCCTGCGACCGGAGTACCTGATAGCAGAATCACATTTTCCGGTGTTAATTTCAGAATAAACTTGCTCTGTTTGGCTTTCTCATTCTGAATGAGTGAGCTCTCATCAAGCATTAATGTGAAGTCCTTAAGAGTTAACAGTTCCTTGCGTCTCCATGCAAGTTCATAATTGATGACACCAACAAACATATATCTTGGTGGAAAAACTTTCATAGAAGTCATTTTAATAAACAGTTCAAATTGTTTTTTATCTGTTAAGTCAAAAACATCATCAATTAAAAATCCATCCGTGTTTGGTACTGTCCTAAAATGCTCTACCCAATCGTCAATTTTTGATTTCTGACATATCACGAGATTTATTTTGTTACCAAGCTGTATCATTTTTTCAGCACCAACAAAAGTTTTTCCAAGACCCATATCAAGATAATATGCACATCTATTTAAACCTGCAGTCTTGTCTAATGCTTTTATCTGATGTGGATATAACTTTAACATTTCAATCACCTCCTTAAAATCCACAAGAAACAGTAATTTATTTACTGTACAAATCAATTTGTTTCATTTTTTTAAGAAATAACTTCATCTCGTATCCTGTAAGACCAACACAAGTATTACCAATCTTCTTTTTGTCCATTAACTCACTATCATAAGACTGTAAAATATGTTTGCCAGAAGCTTTATGTAAAATATCTACAGATTGAGTAAAATTATATTTACTATTTTTTCTCTCGTATCTTACACCATACTTATCTTCTTTGATTTTAACAAATCCAATATCTGCTAATTTTTTGTCTACTGTTTTAAATAATTCCATAATTTGTTCTCCTTTACATTTCAAAATTAAACTCATCAGATGAAATCTTATTGTTGATAATCTTCTGATAAATATCTACATACACTTCATCTTTATCTCTGTTATAAGTAACTTCTGCATACTTATTACCCATTGGTTGCCCCCAAATAGTACACTTCTTATAACCTAACTCATGCGCAAACCACACAAGATCCAACTGGTCAACACTGATATTCTCACTTAATGTCTGAATTACTGCATTTTTTGCAACTTTCTCAAATTCGCAACTTGTCATTTTTAATCACCTACCTTTTAAACCTGCAGTCTTGTCTAATCAATATTTAACCCTGTTGATATCATTAATATGACACTCTCAACAGTCAGATTATGAGATAGTATGATACTACTTAATACTTCATCATCTATCGTGTTTGCAATTCTCTTGTTATCATTTCTGTACTCAATCAGTAATTTCAATAATTCTTCTTCTTCTGCTCTTGTCATTGTCATTTCTCCTCTTCAATCTTTATTCCTGTCACTTCTTCAAACTTCTGACGACTTATGTAATAACTCCATCTCGTTGATGTCTTAATTGCGTATCCAAATGTGAAGATGTTTCTCTGTAACCCTACTCTGATGAATTGCTGTGTACAGTTCATAAGTTCAGCTGCTTCTTTGACTGTTAATCTGTTCTTACTCATTAGTCATCATCCTTTCATCTTCTCTTATATTATGGGAGAAAAAATTTAAAAGTTTCGGTTGTTTTTATATCTCAACATCAATTCCTGTAATTTCTCTAAAAATCTCTTTATCAAAGTTTGGAAGACTCATTACAGCATCTTTATCAGATGAGGATAAATTATTCCACCACTCTTGTCTTTTTGATTCTTTTTTAATGTACTTCAAGAATCCACCTGTTGTTGAATATTCTGGATGAAGTCTCTTCTCTTCATCTGTCATAACCTCTTTATTTATCCAAGTAAACACATTTAAAGGACATTTTGTTAGAATATCTCTTGCGTCCGACTTCAACCAATCCTGATATGTCCAATCAGAAGGTTTATTAAACAGGAAAATCTTTGGTGATTCTGTGTTGAAACAACCATTTGAACAGCAAGTCTTGTTCCAATCGCCACTGTTCCAATTTCCACTGTTGTAATTTCCACTGTTGTAATGTCCACTGTTGTAATTTCCACTGTTGTAATGTCCACTGTTGCAATTTCCACTGTTGTAATTTCCACTGCTCCAATCGCCACTGTTGTAATGTCCACTGTTCCAATTTCCACTGTTCCAATTTCCACTGTTCCAATTTCCACTGTTCCAATTTCCACTGTTGTAATGTCCACTGTTGCAAAGACCAGTGCAGGCTTTTCCAAGGTTCACCAGGTCAAGCACTTCCTGCCAGGTGATTTCCCTGATAATATGAATTTTGTTGGTGCTGCACTTGCTGTTATCATTGTTGGTGTCAATGTCACCAAGTGCTTCCACTTCTGCAACCTTGTTATCAGGATTAAACGAATAATAATTGAAACAATCTGCTACTTTTGTGCAGAAATGAAATCCCCTGTCACAACATTTTGGTGTGACATCTTCTGTGAATGTTTTTCCCACTTCAAACTGAAACCCTCTGCAAGTCCAGTCTGGATTGAATACTTTGAATCCTTTCATTCCATTACCTCCTATTGTTCCTGTACTTGTTTCTCTTATATTATGGGAGAAAAAATTTTAAAAACTTGTCTCCATATAACTGGTAAAATTCATAATTAATTCCTCCTACTATTCAACATTAATTTCTTACGATACTATTATGGTAGAAAACCTCAAATAATTTCATCAACCATTTAATCTCTTCTTATTTGCCCTATATATGATGTAATCTTCATACGTTGGTTGCTTTTTACCTTTTGGTTGTGAGTAGATAAAATCTACCATATCCATTGCATCAGCCATTGTCATTCGCTCTGGTTTAATAAAACATTCTGGAAGTTCAACACCGAACTGCTCACATATCTTCTTGACTGCTGTTGCAATCTCTGTCGGTGATGCCTTTTGTGCTTTCATTGTTTCTCTTGTTACTTTAATGAGATTAACCACCTCACCAAGGCTTGTCGCTTTTGGTGTATATCCTGACATCTCATAGTGTCCTGTTTTTCTGATGCTTGGAAGAACTTCGCTTGTTACCCAGTGCTTAAATCTTTTGGCTGATGGAAGTTTACTTCCTAGGATTAGACTGTATAAGCCTGACTCGTTAATGATAGGTGTATTCTGCATTCTACCTATGGAGTCCTGAATTGGGATTTCATCTACATCATCCTCATCTACATGGTCTCTAATGGCTTTCGTTGCTCTCTCATATCCCAATACTGTTGCCACATCTTTTCCCACGAACCAAGGCTCGTTATTTGTCATTACTGTTCTTATTGTTCCAAATTCTGTACTCTTAAAAATCTGTAAATTGTTCATATTTCATTTTCTCCTTTCATACTCCTATTATGGGAGTTTTGAGTAAAATATTTTCTCTCCGTATGGATTTTCTTGTTTCACATATATTATGGTAGAAAAAATTTAAAAAACTTGTCTCCGTATAGCAGTTAAAATTCTTAATTAAATCCTCCTAATATTCAACATTAATCTACTTACGATACTATTATGAGAGAAAACCTTAAATAATTTCATCAACCATTTAAATAGGGCGTTCCATTTTGGAACAACCTAACTATTCAGCTTTCTATTTCGGTTAAACCGAAGTCTAAAGGTAAAAAAATAAGCCTGTTATAAGGCACACCATATAAGTGTTCTATCTTCTTTAAAATTGGTATATCCGGATAGCTTTTTCCTCTTTCATAATTGCTTAAAGTATCTACACTAATCCCCAGATATTTAGCAGCTTCAATTTGTGTATATCCGCACAATTCTCTTGCTTGTTTTAATGTAGTTCTCATTGTTTCAGGTATCTTATTAATCGTTCTCATGTATCAACCTTTCTCCCCGTATCGCCGATAGGACAGCTCTTTCTTATCAGAACAGCAACAAGTAAAGGCCTACTACTGTACAAATAAGAATTACAATCGCCAAAATTAACTTAATCAATTCATAAATTAACTTTTTCATATTGATTTATCAGTGAATCCATGATAAGGTAAAAGCGGGTTGGGGCTTTCGCCCCTCCCTCTAAAATAATGACTCTACTATCATTTTTATGACTGAGAGTAGAGTGCCTATTTCCAAGGCGAGCCAGATGAGTGCTGTTACCACTTTTCTGGCTTTTTTTATTTTCCTTATCATTTCATCCACCGTTTCTTCCTCCTTTCTCTTATGACTGTTTCCTTGCTACTCTCTTATTATACTTCGGTTTTACCGAAATGTCAACGGTTTTTTCTAATTTTTTTCTTAAAATATTGATTTTTTTACGGTTTTACCATATAATAAAGACATGGAGGTGGTCTAATGAGTGCTTTAGGCAATAAAGAAATAATGGCTAAAAACATTAAATACTATATGTCATTATCAAATGTATCTCAAACAGAATTATGTAATACTTTAGGTATTAAGATGCCAACTTTTTCTGATTGGATTCATGCGAAAACTTATCCTCGTATTGATAAGATTGAATTAATGGCGAACTACTTCGGCATAACCAAAGCCGACCTCGTAGAAGAACATACTAATAAAGACACAGTAACAATTCAGAAAAGCAGTTATGAGAATAAGTTAATCTCTGAAATTCAGAATTTAAATGATAATGGAAAGATTAAATTAATTGATACTGCTCGTGAAATGGCATGCAACCCGCTTTACAACGACAACTATCTACAAGCTGTTGCAGCTCATGAGCGAACCGACATAGAAGTAACAGCAGACATGATTAAGCATGATGATGATATCATGGATGATGATAATTTCTAATTAGGCAGGTGTTATATATGCTCTATGAAGAGATGTTGATTGAATCAGATAAATACAATCTGATTATAAAAGAAAAGCCACTTCAAGCGAGTGACGGACGTGTAAATGGTAATAGAATCGCTATTCGTAAAGACATTGAAACACAAGTTGAAAAGTCTTGTGTTCTTGCTGAAGAGTTAGGACACTACCACACTACTTCTGGTGATATTCTTAATCAGGAAGACGTGGCGAATAGAAAACAGGAATACAGAGCAAGATTGTATGGTTATAATATGAAAATCGGACTTATGGGACTTGTGAAAGCATTTGAACATGGTTGTAAAACTTCCAGTGAAGTTGCTGAATATCTTGATGTGACAGATGAATATCTACAAGATGCCATTGATTGTTATACTAAAAAATATGGTACTTATACCATGTTCAATCATTACATCATTTACTTTTGTCCTTGCTTGGGGGTTATCAGACTGAAATAACTCAATTAGAACTCAACATTGAGTTATTTTTTTAGCCCCAAGATTACACTTTTTTATTAAGAATTACACTTTATTACACTTTTTTGAGTATAAGTGTAATCTCTGTAAGTAGCTTAATTACTACATTCTTGATAAAAAATTACACTTATTACACTTTTTATCTATTTCTTATATATTTTAATTATATTTATATAGTATATATATTATATATTATAATAAAAAATAATTATATATAGGGGCATTTTTTTGTAATAAGTGTAATCAAATCTCGCAATCCCGCTTGTGGCAAGGGCTACAGCGATTACACTTTTGTTTTGAAAGTGTAATCAAAGTGTAATTGAAGTGTAAAAAGTGTAATTTTCAAATATATGTTCTGTATTATAGACACAAAGAAAGAGTACTCATAAGCGAAGGGGGTTGAGTACTCTTTCTTAGAAAGGATAATTATTACTAATGAAAAATTCAATACCAATTGTTATACACACATCGGGGGTTCGGTATACATCAATGGCACTTTTATAATACACCACTACGGTGGTAATGGTAACATTAGGAGGTTATTTTTATGAAAAATCCAAACAGTTATGGTAACATAAGCAAATTGAGTGGTAACAGACGTAAGCCTTGGCGAGTTCGTATAACAAAAGGATGGGTATATGTCAATGAATCGGGGGAGCAGATAACTAATCCCACCCAAGAGCAGCTTATATCTGGAGAAGTTAAGCAAAAACAGGTATATTCGACTTTAGGATGTTATGCTACCAGGACCGAAGCGATAAAGGTTCTTGCAGAATATAATGATGATCCTTATGATTTGGAACGTTCCAATCTCACATTTGCAGATGTTTATGATAAATGGTCCGATGAGCATTTTAATAATATTGTACCATCGGCAGTAAGAACGTGGAAATCAGCATACAGTTACTGTACTCCACTTTATGGTATGCGTTTTAAAGACATCAGAACTTATCACCTGGAGCAGACAATTAAAAATGCCAAAGTTGGTGATAATACCAAGGGTAGAATGAAGTCACTTTTCAATTTAATGTATAGATGGGCGATTAAGCATGAAATCACTAATACAGATTATGCAGCTCTGTGTGACAGTATCAAAAAACCTAAAGCGCAGATTGTAAGAGTTCCATTTTCAGATGATGAGATACAGACATTATGGGATAATATCGACTTTCCATTTGTTGATATGATTCTTATAGGTATCTATACCGGATTCAGACCACAGGAGCTTGCAATCCTTAAAATTACAGATGTTGATATTAACGACTGGATAATAAAAGGGGGTCTTAAAACAGATGCAGGACGTAACAGAATAGTCCCAGTTCATTCAAAGATTAAAGGTATCGTTAAAGACAATTATAAGAAAGCTTTGGATATGGGGGCTGACACTTTATTTAACGATGAGAATGGACAACAAGGAACTAATCTGACATACGATAAATATCGTGGACGTTTTACAAAAGTAATGAAGAGATTTAACATGGAGCATCGTCCACACGATACCAGGCATACTTTTATAACTCTCGCTAAGAGATATGAAGTAAATGAATACGTCCTCAAATTAATCGCTGGCCATGCGATACAAGACGTTACCGAATCGGTATATACTCACAGAACTATTGACGATATGAGAGCAGAGATAGAAAAGATCCAATAATATAATTAAAAAGCGCACCAACCATCAGCCATTTTCCATTGGAAAGTGGCTTTTTTACTAACTTTCTTGTGTGTCATACTTGTGTCATGTGCGTGTGTCATACGTGTGTCATACGTGTGTCATACCTCTTAAAAATCGACCTATTTTACACGATTTTTACTTGATTTTCGGGACACAAAAAAAGCCTTGAAACATTGATATTTCAAGGCTTTCCGTGTTTTTTAATTAGAATTTACCAGCTTTAGCGGCTTCCTCGATAGAAACAGCAACTGCAACTGTAGCACCAACCATTGGGTTGTTACCCATTCCGATAAGACCCATCATCTCAACATGAGCTGGAACTGATGATGAACCTGCGAACTGAGCATCTGAATGCATACGTCCCATAGTATCTGTCATACCATATGAAGCAGGACCTGCTGCCATGTTATCTGGGTGAAGTGTACGTCCTGTACCACCACCTGAAGCAACTGAGAAGTATTTCTTACCCTGTTCGATACATTCTTTCTTATATGTACCTGCTACTGGATGCTGGAAACGTGTTGGGTTTGTTGAGTTACCTGTGATAGATACGTCAACACCTTCTTTATGCATGATTGCAACACCTTCTGTTACATCATTAGCACCGTAGCAATTAACTTTTGCACGAAGACCTGTTGAATATGATTTTCTGAATACTTCTTTAACTTCGCCTGTATAGTAGTTCATCTCTGTTTCAACGTATGTGAAACCATTAATTCTTGAGATAACTTGAGCTGCATCTTTGCCAAGACCATTTAAGATAACTCTTAAAGGTTTCTGACGAACTTTGTTAGCTTTTTCTGCAATACCGATTGCACCTTCAGCTGCTGCGAATGATTCATGACCAGCTAAGAAACAGAAACAATCTGTATCTTCTTCAAGTAACATCTTACCAAGGTTACCATGTCCTAAACCAACTTTTCTCTGGTCAGCAACTGAACCTGGAATACAGAATGCCTGAAGACCTTCACCGATTGCTGCTGCTGCATCAGCTGCTCTTCTGCATCCTTTTTTGATTGCGATAGCTGCACCTACTGTGTAAGCCCAACATGCATTTTCAAAACAAATTGGCTGAATACCTTTTACCTGGCTGTAAACATCTAATCCAGCATCTTTTGTAATTTTTTCTGCTTCTTCAATTGAAGAAATACCATAGCTGTTTAATACAGCATTGATTTTATCTATTCTTCTTTCATATGATTCAAATAAAGACATTTTCGTTACCTCCTTGATTATTCGTTTCTTGGGTCAATAATCTTAACAGCATCTGCTACTCTACCATACTGACCTTTAGCTTTTTCCCAAGCTGTGTTAGGATCGTCACCTTTTTTGATGAAGTCTGTCATCTTACCAAGTGATACGAACTGGTATCCGATAATCTGATCTTCTTCGTCAAGAGCGATTCCTGTTACATAACCTTCTGCCATCTCAAGGTAACGAGGACCTTTCTTAAGTGTACCATACATAGTACCAACCTGGCTTCTTAATCCTTTACCTAAATCTTCAAGACCAGCACCAATTGGAAGTCCTTCTTCTGAGAAAGCTGACTGTGTTCTTCCGTATACGATCTGTAAGAATAATTCTCTCATAGCTGTATTGATAGCATCACATACTAAGTCTGTATTTAATGCTTCAAGAATTGTTCTTCCTGGTAAGATTTCTGATGCCATAGCTGCTGAATGAGTCATACCTGAACATCCAATAGTTTCAACTAATGCTTCCTGGATAATGCCCTCTTTAACGTTAAGAGTAAGTTTGCAGGCACCCTGCTGTGGAGCACACCAGCCAATACCGTGTGTAAGACCTGAAATGTCTTTAATTTCTTTTGCTTTTACCCATTTTGCTTCTTCTGGGATTGGAGCAGCACCATGTTTAACACCCTGTGCTACTGTACACATTTTTTCTACTTCATGTGAATAAATCATTGTATTTCTCCTTTCAAAATTTGAATTTCAAATTGTAGGCACATAATAAATACTTCTTCTTTGCAGATTAAAAGACGTACTTACTGACTTGTGTAATATGTGGTCTATATGATTGATAAAACTTTAACCACATCCGAAGTTATTCTCTCACATCCTTTTAAATTAGTCCATAGTTTTTTTCAAATTTATTCATTTTTTATGAAAAAATTGGTCTAAGCTACAGGAATAACCACTAAAAATGTAGTCTGACCATCGACACACGATGCTGTTATTGTCCCATCGTGTCGGTTAACTATCTCTTTAGCGATTGCAAGTCCAAGACCAGAGCCACCTGTTGCTGATGATCTTGATGAATCGAGTCTGAAGAACTTATCAAAAAGCGAATCTAACTGTTCTTTTTTAATATCATCACCTTTATTAGAGAAAGTTATCATTACTCGACCGCCTATATGAACCGCCTTGACTATAATGGCTGTGTTCTCATAACTGTATGCTATTGCATTTCTCAACAGGTTGTCGAATACTCTTGCAAGCCTGTCCGGATCTGCATTTATAATTATATCATCTTCTATATCTGTCTCGAATGTCATATTCTTAGGATACAAAAGAGGATAGAATTCATCTGTAATCTGACTTAACATCATAGATAGATTAATCTCCTGTTTCTCTATCTTCATGTCAGCCACATTATAACATGTTATCTCAAAAAATTCTTTTATAAGTTCGTTAAGTCTGTTTGCTTTTTCAAGTGATATATTAACACATTTTGCACGTTTCTCTGTATCCATATCAGGGTTATCTCTAAGCATTGTAAGATATGCTATTATCGAAGTGAGCGGTGTCTTAAGATCATGTGCCAGATAGAGTACAAGATCGTTCTTTCTCTCTTCACTAAGCTTCGCCTGTTTTTCTTTAAGTTCTATTGTATCCTGAATTCTATTAAGTTTCTTCTCTATTGGTTCAAGTTCATGCGACAGCACAATTCTTCCTGAAGCCGGATCTATTATGCTGTCAATTCCATTACCAACTTCATCAAAGTACTTACTAAACTTGGACATTCCTATATAGAAATATACGGCAAACATAGATATAAAGCCAAATAGCACATATAATGTCTTATTTCTTCTAAATATAACTTTGTACCATTCTATCGCTTCATCTCTTGTCATTCCAAACATATGTCTTAATGTTCTTATAAAAAATTCTGCAAATGGATCTTGTAATATTCCATCAATAAGAAGATTAAATATAAAAAATATTGTAATCCCTGCAAGCACTGTCATTAAAAGTGTATTTCTGAATATTTTAATCTTTAATTCATTATATTTTGTCTGCTTACTCAACTTTGTATCCTACACCCCATATCGTCTTAACAAACTCTGCTTTTCCGGCGGGTTCGTGCATCTTCTCTCTGATATGTCTTATATGAACCATCACTGTATTGTTACTATTTTTAAAATATTTTTCGCCCCAGATAGTCTCAAACAACTGTTCTGAGCTTATTACCTTACCTCTGTTATCACACAAAATCCAAAGAATGGAGAATTCTATCGGTGTAAGTACTAGTTCTTCTCCATTATATACTGCTCTATGCGTGTCTTTACATAGTTCAAGTCCTCTATATTCTATATATTCTGTATCGCCTTTGTATGCTTCATTATAACTTGTATAACGTCTAATCTGAGCTTTAACTCTTGCCACAAGTTCTAATGGATTGAAAGGCTTTGGAATATAATCATCTGCTCCAAGTGTAAGCCCTGTAATCTTATCCATGTAATCAGTCTTCGCAGTTAACATAATTACTGGAAAATTGAATTTTTCTCTAATCTCCTTTAGCATCTTAAATCCATCAGTATCAGGAAGCATTACATCAAGAAGTGCAAGATCTACATTGTATTTTTCAATATATTCAAGTGCTGAAGTTCCATCGTAGAACTTCTTAACTTCAAAATCCTCATTAACAAGATACATCTCTATAAAATCTGCTATCTCTTTTTCATCATCTACTACTACTATCGTTTTTCCCAATTATGTCACCTCATCTCTTATGTACTGGTATTACTTATTAACATTGTAACTACAAAAGATTCTATTCTAACAGTTTTTTGCTACAATTTCCCCTGACTTCTTGTATATACTATCTGCTGCTATGTATCCTCTTACCATTGATAATGGATATATGTTACTGTGACGGCCAACAACTGTTCCCGGATTAAGTACGGAATTACATCCGACTTCAACATTATCACCTAACATAGCACCAAATTTCTTAAGTCCTGTATCAACTTTTATTCCATTAATATTAACTGTTACTAGTGTCTTATCCTGTTTTACATTAGATGTTATAGAGCCTGCACCCATGTGTGATTTGTATCCGAGTACTGAGTCGCCTACATAATTATAATGTGGTACCTGCACACAGTTAAATATTATTACGTTCTTAAGTTCTGTTGAATTACCAACTACACAGCCTTCACCAACAAGTGCATTACCTCTTATAAAAGCACAATGACGTACTTCTGTATTCTTACCTATAATACATGGTCCATTAATATATGCTGTCTTTGCTACTTTTGCACTTTTTGCAATCCATATATCTTCTCCGACTTTGTCATATTCATCTGTAGGAAGTGTACTTCCAAGCTCCTTAATATACTCACCTATATATGGCAACACTTCCCATGGATATTCTTTTCCTGCAAATATATCTTTTGCTATTGTCTCATCAAGGTTATACAGATTCTTAATCTTTAACTCTTCCATTCCTATCTATACCTCTTTCTATATTCTCTTATCAGCTACCAGACTAATGTATATGATGTTGGGGTCAAAAGCCCCAACTTTGATGCCTACGAATTGCTCCGTGCTACGCACTCCCACAATTCCACTGAGTATTCGCATATCGCGGGATTGTCATCCTGCTTATATGTTCTTACAATTTTATTATCTTATAACTATCTATACTTATTACTCAACAGTTACTGATTTTGCAAGGTTACGAGGTTTATCAACATCACATCCTCTGCCTACTGATACATAATATCCAAATAACTGAAGTGGAACTACTGCAAGTGATGATGTAAAATATTTATGAGTCTTTGGTATGTATATTACATAATCTGCTGTCTCTTTATCAAGAATATTATCTTCATTAGTTACAGCAAGAACAAATGCTCCTCTTGTACGAACTTCTACTATATTGCTTATTGTCTTCTTGTAAAGTTCTTCATTAGTTAATACTGCTGTTACAAGTGTTCCTTCTTCTATAAGTGATATTGTTCCATGTTTTAATTCACCTGCAGCATAGGCTTCTGAATGAATATATGATATCTCTTTTAACTTCAATGAGCCTTCAAGTGATACTGCATAATCCTGACCTCTTCCGATGAAGAATACATCTTTTGCTCCCACATATCTGTTAGCGAAGAACTGTATGTTCTCTTTATCTCCAAGTATTGTCTGAACTTTATCAGGTAATAACATAAGTTCTTTTAACATATCGGAATATTCCTCTTTTGCAAGTGTTCCTTTAACTTTTCCAAAATACATTGCAAGAAGATATAATGCTGATAACTGTGTTGAATATGCCTTAGTAGTAGCTACAGCTATCTCAGGTCCTGCCCATGTATACATAACATTATCTGATTCTCTTGCTATTGTACTTCCTACTACATTAACAATACCTAACACTTTTATTCCTCTTGATTTAGCTTCTCGTAATGCTGCGATTGAATCTGCAGTTTCACCTGACTGGCTTATTATAATTACAAGTGTTCCTTCTTCAAGAATAGGGTTACGATATCTGAATTCAGATGCAAGATCTACTTCTACTGGAATTCTTGCAGCACCTTCTATTACATATTTGCCATTAACACCTGCATGATAAGCAGAACCACATGCAACGATGAATATTTTTTTGATATTCTTAATATCTTCTTCTGTCATTGTAAGTTCATCAATTACTATCTCTCCATTTTTTACTCTAGGACTGATTGTATCTCTTAATGCTTTTGGCTGTTCATATATCTCTTTTAACATAAAATGTTCATATCCTGATTTTTCTGCTGCTGATATATCCCATTTTACTTCTGACATCTCTTTTTCAATCTCTTCAACATCTGAATTGTAGAAATGTACATCTTTTTTGCTAAGCTCAACAATCTCTTCATTCTCAATAAAATATACATTACGTGTATATTTCAATATTGCCGGTACATCTGATGCAATAAAGTTCTCATGCTCACCTACACCTACAATAAGCGGACTATCTTTTCTTACTGCATATAATTTGTCTGGATGATCTTTAAAGATTATACCTAATGCATATGAACCTTCAACTCTATGCATAACTTTTGCTATTGTCTCAACCGGGTTGCCATTATAATAATAGTCAAGTAAATGAGCTACAACCTCTGTATCTGTCTCAGATATGAATGTATAGCCTTTTTTAATAAGCTTCTCTTTTAACTTCATATAATTCTCAATAATACCATTATGAACAACAGCTATTGTCTCTTTAGCATTATGATGTGGATGAGAATTAGTAACAGATGGTGCTCCATGAGTAGCCCATCTTGTATGTCCGATTCCTATGCATCCTTTTAATGCTTTTCCATCTCCTGTAAGTTCACGAAGTACCTGAAGTCTTCCTTTTGCTTTTACTATATTAATATTCTCACCGTCAAAAACAGCAAGTCCTGCTGAATCATATCCTCTATATTCAAGTTTTGTTAATCCGTCAAGCAGAATTGGTGCTGCCTCCTGATTACCTATATATCCAACTATTCCGCACATATTTTTACCTCCATCTGTCTATTTATAATTATCTGCTGTCTGATCAAAAAATATCTTCAGACCATATTGATTGTTAAGACTCATCACATATGACGTTCGTCTTGAGACAAACCCTTCAAGTTTTGCCATATATTCATCTGATGTTATTGTTCCTTCTGCCACCATTGTAAGTCCTTTTTCCCAACTTGCTGTAAGTTCAGGATTAAGAAGATGTTTTATTGAATTAGCTACAACATCATATATCATCTCACCTAATTGTGAGGGTGTAATTATCTGAGTCTTTTTGTTAAGATTAATATATTTTATATTAACAAGTTTTTTAAGAATCTCAGCTCTTGTTGCACTTGTTCCAATGCCACTTCCTTTTATCTGTGCTCTAAGTTCTTCATCTTCTATAAGCTGACCTGCATTCTCCATTGCGAGAATAAGATTACCTGAATTATACCTTTTAGGAGGTGATGTCTCACCCTCTTTTATGAATAATGTATTAATAGGCAATTCAGTTCCTTTTTTAAGTGTCGAAAGTGCCTGAAGAAACTCATTATCACATTTTACATCTTCTGTCTGATCTGTATCATTCTTCTTTTTATCAAAAGAATTACCAGTAACTTTAAGATATCCTTCACTTACAAGTACTTTAAAACTTGCAAAAAACAGCTCATCCCTAAGTTTTATCTTAAGACTTATCTTCTGATATACTGCAGGTGGATAGAATATACTTAAGAATCGTCTTACTATCGTCTCATACACATTCTGTGATGCAACTGAGAGATTATTAAGTTCTCTAAGTCCCTGCCCTGTAGGTATTATTGCATAATGATCTGTTATCTGCTTATCATTAACATATCTTGTCTTTGCTATATTTTTATAAGAAGTACCATTAAGTATGTCACCTGCATATTCTTTTGCAATTCCATAACCAAGAAGTCCTTTTATATTTCTTGATATCTCTTTTGCAACTGCAGTTGATAATACTCTGGCATCTGTTCTTGGATATGTTACAAGCTTTTTCTCGTATAACTCCTGAACAATATTAAGTGTCTGATCAGGACTTATCTTGAACATTCTTGAACATTCATTCTGAAGTTCTGCCAGATTGTATAATAATGGTGGATTCTTATTCTCTTTTTTCTTTTCAATACTCATAACAGTTGCATTACCTGGTTCTTCATTAAACCATTTGATGAACTTTTCTGCTACTTCTTTTTTCTTAAAACCATTCTCTTTATACAGATGTGGTGAAGCATAGAATATTGAGCCTTCAACAGCTCTCCATTCTGCTTCTATCTCTCTTGTATCAAGTGCGAATTTACCAAGCACTCTGTAGAATGGTGTCTTTACAAATGAACGAATCTCACGCTCTCTTCGAACTATCATCCCAAGTACACAAGTCATAACTCTTCCTACAGATATAACTGTATAATCAGTCTTTAGATATCTTGAGATTGCATTCCCGTATTTGAGTGTAAGAAGTCTTGAAAAATTAATCCCCATAAGATAATCTTCCTTAGCTCTAAGATAAGCTGCATCTGAAAGATTATCGTATTCAGACAAATCTTTCGCTTCTTTTACACCTCTTAATATCTCTTCTTCTGTCTGTGAATCTATCCAGACTCTTTTTCTTTGTTTATCTTTAACTCCTGCAAGTTGTTCGACAAGGCGATATATATATTCTCCTTCTCGTCCTGAGTCAGTACATACATATATTGTATCAACGTCTTCTCTTGTAAGGAGACCTTTTACTATATTAAATTGTTTGCTTACTGCCGGAATAACTTCATATAAGAATTCCTTCGGTAAGAATGGAAGTGTATCATATGACCACTTTTTGTACTTCATGTCATATACTTCCGGATAACTCATTGTGACAAGATGACCGACACACCATGTAACTATCGTATCCTGCGATTCTATATAACCATCTTTCTTTGGTCCTGTTACTTTAAGTGCTTTGGCAAATTCCTGTGCCACACTTGGTTTTTCAGCTATAAACAGAGATTTTCCCATTTATTTCCAACTTTCCTTTTCATCTGGCTTATTCATATATAAACCTTATTTCTCCCTATATTGTCTATAATTCATTAATACTTACAAGTACAACATTATCATTGTCTTGTTCTATCCTCTTAATCTGTGCATCAAATGCACCTTTTGAAAAGACATATATATAATCAGGTGATATCTCAGAGAGTGCCACTGTATCAAGAAATTCTTCATACATAGCAGATGTCATAACTTCTTCTTTCCAGTTACATATAGCAACTATATGTTTGCCATCCTCACCTTCTATTACTATGTCTATATTGCCACTTTTTCCCCACCAGCTGCCTTTTCTTTTTATCTTAACTGGCAATTTGTTAATACGGTTCATAAGTTCTAAATATTCAAGTGCTACATTTACGAATGTCTCTTCAACAAATGCATCTATTGTTGAAGATATATATCTATCATAAAACTCTTTTCCTGTAAGCATCTCAAGTCTTGACATATTAGGATATATATATCTATACCAGAAATATACATAGTTATCTTTAATTCTATATATTCCTTTTTTCGTATGTTCTTTTCCTTCACTGTCATAAGAGAATACTTTTTCAACAATCTCAAGTTCTATAAGATTCTTAATATATACACTTATCTTATCTCTTCCAAATCCTGTATAGTTATGCAATTCATTAAGCTTGTACATTCCCTGGGCAATTGCACCTAATATAGTACTGTATACAGAAGTCTCTCTAAGTTCTTCTTTTACAAATGAATGTCCTTCATATTTCATCATAGAACTGTCTGCAAGATAATTCTCAGCTATATTGTCTATAACTGTTCTGTCTTTATCCCACTGTGCAAGATAACCTGGTATTCCTCCTGTTATCGCATATACTTCAACAGTCTGTTCTACTGTATATTTAGGGAACATACGTACAACTTCTATGAATTCAAGTGACTTAAGCTTAGTAAATGCATTAATCTCAAGTGCATTAACACCTATATGAGAGATCATATTATTCTCAACCCATCCTATTGACGAACTTGTTAAGATTATCATTATATGTCCCTCATATAATCTGTTATTCTTAAGTGCTATAACAGCTTCCATGAATTCATCATCATATTTGGCTATATTCTGAAATTCTTCTATTATAATAAGCTTCACTGGTGATGGTATCTTAGCCGTCTCTATAAATATATCTTCATATGTATTATCTTCTATATTGCTCTCTAACAATTCATTGACTTCTCTCTTAAGCTGATTAATCTGCTCAATCTTAGAAGCTGGTCTTGCATGATAATAGAGACATGACTTATTACTTACAAACTCTTTTAACAGATGCGTTTTTCCTATATATTTTCTGCCATATAGGACTGTAATTGTATTCTCTTTACTGTTATATCTGTCTTCTAATGATTGTAACTCTGTATTTCTTCCAAGTAACATAACATGCCTCCTGCTCTCAAATTTCTTTTAGATTATAGCACACTTATTCTAGTATTTCCACCAAAACATAATTCTTAAAATACTTGCCAATGTATTGCATTTTTGTCACTATCCTAATACTTTTTTTGCAATATCTACAGACTCTTTTGCATCTTTTGCATAATAATCTGCACCAATCTTAAGTGCATAGTCCGGAGTAAGAACTGCTCCGCCGACCATTACTTTACATTCGTGTCCACTTTTTCTAAGCAACTCTATTGTCTTCTCCATACTTACAAGTGTGGTTGTCATAAGTGCGCTAAGCCCTACAAGTTTTACATCTTCCTTTATTGCAGTCTCAACTACTGTCTCATAAGGAACATCTCTGCCAAGGTCTATTACATTATATCCATAATTCTCAAGAAGTACTTTTACTATATTCTTGCCAATATCATGTATATCACCTTTTACAGTAGCAATTATTATCTTGCCTTTGCTTACCGGTGCATTATTTTTCTTAACCATATCTTCTTTTATTGCTTCAAATGCAGCCTGTGCAGCTTCTGCTGACATTATTAGCTGTGGAAGAAAGATTTTGCCTTTTTCAAATTCTGCTCCTGTTACATCAAGTGCCGGTATTAACATATCATCAACTATCTTAAGTGCTTCTGCTCCTTCATTTAGCATCTTCTCAGTAAGTCTCTTTGTCTCACCTTTTAGTCCACTTAGTATCGCCTGTTTTATATCCATCTGCTTTGTCTCGCCTGATACATTTTTCCTAATATCACCATTTGCCTGGTTGTATGCTTCAATATATTCAACCGAATTCTTATCTATGCCTGTTAACAGATTATATGATCTTACAGCTCCTGTCATAGATTCTACATTAGGATTAATAATAGGAAGATCAAGTCCATAAGTAAGTGCCATTGTAAGGAAATTGTGATTAATCAGTTCTCTGTTTGGAAGTCCGAATGATATATTAGATACACCAAGAACTGTTCTTAATCCTAATTCATCTTTTACCATCTTAAGTGCATTAAGTGTCTCCATTACACCATCCTGTTCTGCAGATGCTGTTAATGTAAGACAGTCAATGAATACATTTTCCTTTGATATTCCATATTCTTTTGCATGTTTTTGTATCTTCTTTGCAATCTCAAAACGTTTTTCTGCCTTCTTAGGTATACCGCCATTATCAAGCGTAAGTCCGACTACTGATGCACCATATTTTTTGACTAATGGAAGTATATTCTCCATTATCTGTTCTTCACCATTAACTGAATTGACTATTGGCTTACCATTATATACTCGAAGTCCTGCTTCAAGTACTTCTGGCATTGTCGAATCAAGCTGTAATGGAACATCTGTTATTGCCTGAATTGCTTTGACTACACGAACCATCATATCTTTTTCATTAATCTCCGGAAGTCCAACATTAACATCCAGAATATCAGCACCTGCGTCTATCTGTTCTAAAGCTTTTCCTAATATATAATCTATATCATTATTCTTAAGTGCTTCTTTAAAAAGTTTTTTTCCTGTAGGATTAATTCGTTCACCAATAATTCTTGGTCTGTCTATAACAACTGTATTACATGGTGTACATATTGCACTTTTTGCTACAACTTTATTGATTGCAGGTTTTACTCCTTCAAGTGCATTTTTCAACTCTTTTATAAATTCAGGTGTTGTACCACAGCATCCTCCATATATCTTAACTCCTATATCAGCAAGCCTTGCCATATATTCAGCAAATTCCTTAGCTGTTACATTATAAAGATTAGTCTCAGGATCCGGAAGCCCTGCGTTAGGCTTAACTATCATAGGCAGTGTTGTCCATCTTGCAAGTTCTTCAACTATTGGATACATCTCTTTTGGACCAAGTGAGCAGTTCATTCCTATTGCATCAACTCCAAGTCCTTCCATAGTAAGTGCCATAGCTGATACACTACATCCTGTGAATGTTCTGTAATTCTCTTCAAATGTCATTGTACACATAATTGGAAGATCTGAATTTTCTTTAGCTGCAAGCACTGCTGCTTTTAATTCATACAGATCTGTCATTGTCTCAAATACTATAACATCTGCATCATCTCTTCCTGCTACAACAATCTCCTTAAATATATCATAGGCTTCTTCAAATGTAAGTGTTCCTGTAGGTTCAAGTAGCTGTCCTATCGGTCCTACATCAAGTGCAACGTATGTACCAAGATCTTTTACTGCCTCTTTTGCATTAGCAAGTCCTTTTTTTATAACTTCACTTACTGTATATTCTGAATCTTTTAATTTATGCCTGTTTGCACCGAATGTATTGGCATATATTATATCAGAACCACTTAAGGCATAAGCTCTGTGTATATCATATAATATCTCAGGACTGGTAAATCCTAATACTTCTGGTATCTCTCCAAGCTGCATTCCTGCTGCCTGAAGCATTGTTCCCATTCCGCCATCTAATATGACGCATTCTTTTTCTAATAATTTTTTAAAATCCACAATGTGTTCCTCCTGCCCTGAATTTGCATCTTTCGTTCATACTACAGCTTATACAACCTCTTGTTTTGGCTTTAAGTGGTTCTTTTGACAAACCGATTATCGCTGTTACTGATTTGGTAGGTGTTAACATATCACCTGCTGTTACTGATACGCCCATTGTTTTTGGTGCATCAAGCACATTAAGGAAACTGCCCTGTATCTCAATTGGAAGATCTCCATATCCAGGACTGAATCTCCATGTAAAATAGTAATCTTTTACATTATCTCTTATAAGCCTCTCTGCTTCATTACAGACATACTCTACAGATACACTTGCAAGTGCATCCATAATAACTGCTTTTGCCATTCCTCGAATCTGCGTCGTCCTTATAAGTCTGTCAACTTCCTGTCCGGATGTCGCACACATAAGAATTACTTTTTCGCAGCCTTCAAGATGCTCTCTAATTGACTCCCCCGTAAACACAAGTGTTGTACCGGGTATATATATTCCGTCATCTTTCCATTCGATATCAAATATCTTATAGGCAAATGCGGGTTTTGCTATATCTGTTATCTGTTTTTCACATTCATCAAGTATCTTTTTTACCTGTTCATCCGGCTCATTATTACCATATCCAAGATATCTTAATGCTTCTTTTTTATCTAAACTTTCAATTTTTTGCATAATGTCAATTCCTTACCAAATCATTACTTTTGCATATATTAATCTACTCTGTTACAAACTTATATACAGTTGTTGTATTATATACTTCTCCTGCTTTAAGAATTGTTGAAGCAAAGTTCTCATGGTTATTAGCATCTGGAAAATACTGTGATTCAAAGCATACACCATCTCTCTTTTTGTAATAATGTCCGCCTTTGCCTTTTTTATCTCCTCCAAGGAAATTACCTGTATATAGCTGAATTCCCGGAAGATCTGTATATACTTCCATTGTTATACCTGTTTTTTCACTATGTAACTTAGCTACAAGTTCATTATCGCCTTCATTCTTAAGTACATAATTATGATCGTAACCGCCTGCAAGAATTAGTGGTTCGTATGAAGCATCAATATCTCTGCCAAGCTTCTTCATCTCTCTAAAATCCATAGGTGTTCCTGTTACATCACATAATTCTCCTGTAGGTATTAATTCACTGTCTGTAAGTGTAAATGCATCTGAATTAATATATACTTCATTATCAAGCACACTGCCTGCATCATGTCCTTCAAGATTAAAATATGAATGATTAGTCATATTAGCAATTGTATCTGCATCTGAAGTTGCATTATATGTAATCATCACTGCATCATCATCTGTAAGTGTATATTTTACTGATACACTAAAGTTACCTGGATATCCCTGATCCATCTCCGGACTTACAAGTGTGAATTCAACTCCCTGTCCATCCTGTGCAAATTCTTCAGCATCCCATACTCTGTTCTGAAAAAGATCCGGACCACTATGAAGATTGTTCTTACCATTATCATTCTTCGCAAGTTCGTATGTTATACCATTGATTACAACTTTAGCCCCACCAATTCTATTAGCATTACGTCCAACAACAGCTCCAAGCGAAGGACCATTATCATAATATTCTTCAACATTATCACAGCCAAGTACAACATCTGTCATATTACCATTTTTGTCCTTTACAATTACTGACTGAAGTATTGCTCCATAGTTTGTCATCTTCATTATTGTTCCATTTTCATTAGTTACTGTGTATAAATATACACTTTCCCCATTTTGTGATTTCCCAAATTCTGTTTTTACGATAGACATACCATTCTCTCCTTATATATATTATTTTCTATCTACATTATAACATTCTATCACAATGTTGTAGGTTGAGAAACATCATTTTTATTTTTTATGTTAAAAAAATGACGGAGTGAAATTACTCCGTCATAATTACTTCTTATATTAATATATCATAATCAACTATTATGTCAATTATTTAGCTGTTATATATCCCTGAGCTTTTAATAATTCTGCGATTAATACTGCACCGCCTGCTGCACCTCTTACTGTATTATGTGACAAGCCAACGAATTTGTAATCAAATACTGTATCTTCTCTTAAACGTCCTAATGATACACCAAATCCATTCTCATAGTTAACATCAAGTGTTACCTGTGGACGGTTATCTTCTTCAAGATACTGAATGAAATGCTTTGGAGCACTTGGAAGTTCAAGTTCCTGTGGTAAGCCTTTGAATGCTCTCCATCTCTCTATAATCTCTTCTTTTGAAGGTTTCTTCTCAAAGTTTACAAATACTGCTGCTGTATGTCCATTAAGTACTGGTACTCTGATACACTGTGTTGTTATTACAGGTCCTTCAGCTTTAACAATCTTACCGTCTTCAACATGTCCCCAGATTCTTAATGGTTCCTGTTCACTCTTCTCTTCTTCTCCACCGATGTATGGAATAATATTTCCAACCATCTCTGGCCATTCTTTGAATGTCTTACCAGCTCCTGAGATTGCCTGATATGTTGTAGCAACAACAAGTTTTGGTCCAAATTCTTTTAACGCATGAAGCGCTGGTGTATAACTCTGGATTGAACAGTTAGGTTTTACAACGATAAATCCTTTTTTAGTACCAAGACGTTCTTTCTGATATTTGATTACTTCAAGATGCTCTGGATTAAGTTCTGGTACTACCATTGGTACATCTGGTGTCCATCTGTGTGCACTATTGTTAGATACAACTGGTGTCTCTGTCTTAGCATATGCTTCTTCAATAGCTTTAATCTCGTCCTTAGTCATATCAACTGCACTAAATACAAAATCCACCTGTGATGATACATGTTCAACATCATTAACATCAAGTACTACAAGTTTCTTAACTGCTTCTGGCATTGGTGTATCCATCTTCCATCTTCCACCAACTGCGTCCTCATATGCTTTGCCTGCTGATCTTGGGCTTGCTGCAACAGCAACAACCTCAAACCATGGATGGTTCTCAAGCAATGCTATAAAACGCTGTCCTACCATTCCTGTAGC
This sequence comes from Falcatimonas sp. MSJ-15, assembly GCF_018918265.1. Lineage (GTDB taxonomy): Bacteria > Bacillota > Clostridia > Lachnospirales > Lachnospiraceae > Falcatimonas. The sequence goes on along the minus strand of NZ_JAHLQC010000007.1, from coordinate 75,714 downwards.
TCCTAAAATTCCAACTCTCAATTTCTGACTCATTTTTCATTCACCTCATACATAATATTTAAGACTAATTAGATAATGTGTACATTCAGTCAATATTGTCTTTCCCTCGCGTACATTTGTCTTTTATACATTGTATATTATACTAACTCAGAGATAAATGCAATCTTTTTTTAATATTTTTTCAAAAAAAAGTTAATTTTATTAATTATCGTCTTCATGATCGAAGTCATTGTCTACATCTTCAACATCAACTTCCATCTCGTCATAATCTCTTTCGAAGTCAGGATTATGATTCTCAGCTTCTCCAACCATATCTCTGCCTCTTACATGATATTTATCTCTTTCTGCATCAATATAATGTTCAAATATGCTCATTACTTCACGGACATTTTTAACATTTTTTATACAGTTTTCCTGATTATATACTGCACTTGCACTGATATAGATTGTTCCATAATTGAATATTCTTCCAAGAAAATTAATATGAACCTGTTTATCTTTTATCTTATATAGTTCAACTTCATCTTCTACAACATTGATTATTCCACGTCTTATAACAAGTTTATTCTCATAGAGAATATACTTAGTACGGGTAAATGGCAATCCGAATTTGTTCCTGCTTCTGCATTGCCATACAATTTCAGGATTTTTAAATTTCTTCTTTCCCATTATTTTCCTCCTCACAAGCTGCATATATACAGCTTATTTATCTTATTTACATTTGTCATATTTTTGTCTATTATATCAACTTTTCTTTTTATATACAACAAAAAAAGCACACTGAAATGTCTTGATTGTTCAATACACTACAATGTGCTGCTTATAAGCCGGTAGGGAGAATCGAACTCCCAATAATTCATTACGAGTGAACCGTTATACCATTTAACTATACCGGCTTGCAGAATCCATTTTACTATATATTTTATATATTTTCAATGTTTTTTTAATATTCTACAATTTTTTATTTTTAAAATAATTATTCTTATATTGCAAATTACTCTTGACATAGCACATCGTTTGTGTATATACTGTGTATGTTGATATATACAGTATATACACAAACGATATGTACAATATATGCACGAATGACAGTACAGTATATACACAAGTGATATGCACAGTATATGCATGAATGATATGTACAGTAATACATGGCAATATGTAAAATATAGCTAATGGCAGTACCATACCATTATACGCTTACTATTACTAATGGATATTATATGCTTACCAGTAATCCGTTTTTTCAATTACTTAAGCAGACAACTTAAAAGGAGGGATTATATGCTAAACGTCACTAATGTTAATAAACAACTTGGCGATTTTAGATTAAATAATATCAATTTAACACTCGAAGATGGTTATATAATGGGACTTATCGGAGCTAATGGTTCCGGTAAAACATCACTTATCAGACTGCTATGCGGACTCACAAAAAGTGATTCTGGCAGCATAGCCTTTGACAATCTTCATTCAGAGCTTAATGAAGATTCCTATAAGCAGAATATCGGTTATGTTGCAAGTGGTCGTGATCATGGCTTTTTTGATAAGATGTCTCTTGATAAAAATGCACATTTTTTTGGCAAATTCTATAATGAATATGACCATCAGACATTTTTGCAATATGCAAAAGATCTTGAGCTTAACATTAACAAAGATGTATTTGATTGTTCTGACAGTGAGCTTATTCGCTTTGAGTTTGCATTTGCAATGTCTCATAATGCCAGACTTCTTATTCTCGATGAACCTAATGGAAGCTTTGATGACAAACTCAATCGTAAGTTTGCACATATTCTTCGCAAATATATTAACGAACATATGGCATGTGCTATTATTGCTACACATATAACAGAAGAACTTGACAATATTGCTGATTACATCACTATGATTAACAATGGAAATATTGTTTTTTCAAAAGATATCGAAACACTTCTTGATAATTATTTTATTATAAAAGGTGACCGCATAATACGACACAAATATGACAAGCAGGATATCATCTTCTGTGAATCTAATGAATATGGCACAACTGTGTTCATAAAAAACAACGAACGTACCAGAACATGTTCTAAAAGCTTTGCAGATGGTGCGGTAAAAATAATCCGACCTGCCATCGAAGATATTCTGTTTTATGTGATAAAAGGAGGCTATAATCATGCTTAATCAACTGCAAAATCTCAAAATGCAAAAATGTAAACTCTATCCTCAGGCTGAATTAGTTATGGTCTTATCATTCCTATATCCAGCTATTAATTCAGTCAAATCACAATATGCTTTTGTATGGTTTTTTATTAGTATGACAATCTCTATTTTCTTTACATCTATGTATAATGGCATGTTTGTAAAACAGTTCTATCTGTTGCCACTTAGCCACAAAGGAAGAGAACGGATTGTAATACACAATTACTCTACACGAATTATTATATCTCTGTTATTCTATATAGTTGGTGCGATTATATTATCTATTTATGATAACAGTCTGCTGGTATATCTTATTATTGAAGGAGTAATATATACAGCTTCAATATGTGTATTTAATACTCCAATGTCAACAGTAAGTTCGACTGCACTTAAGAAAATATCTGCTATGAGTTTTATTATATATCGTTTAATTATCTCATATCTAAATATGATAATAGCTTCATCTGCAGTAAGTGCATTATATGATCTTAGACATAACAATAGTGACTTCTATGAGTTCATTATTATTGCAATATTCTGTATAATGTCTGTCATATTGACTATTGTGTATTTTAAAAAATACTTTAGAAACGCTGTATTTGTACAAGCTGATTATGAAACAATAACTAGTCTGCTTTCTGAATAATCAATAGTGTTAAAACAGCTTATACATCAACTTAATGGAGGTAATTTATGAGAATAATAATAGATCCCAAGAGCAATTATTCTATCTATGAACAGATTGCAATACAAATCAAGTCCGCTATTGCTTCCGGACAGATTAAAGCAGATGAAGCTCTGCCATCAATAAGAGGTCTTGCATCGTCACTTGAGATAAGTGTAATCACTACTAAAAGAGCTTATGAAGAACTTGAAAAAGAAGGAATAATTCGTTCTGTTGCAGGCAAAGGTTTCTACGTCAATGACATTAATAAAGGCTATCTAAAAGAAAAACAGCTTGTATTCGTTGAAAAGATTGCTACAGAACTTGTAACCGAAGCTAAGAATTCAGGTGTATCAAAAAGTGAACTCATTGATATGATTAGCGAACTCTATGACTAACTTTCATTGTTCGTTTTGCAATTATCTAATTGCCTAAACTATTTAATTATTGTAAAAGGAGACTAAATATATGAATACTCTAGCAACATTAGAATTTAATAATGTAACACTTACCAACCAAACCGATAAAGGTCATATTCCTAATGGCAAGTCTTATCATATAACCAATATGAACTACTCTATTCAAAGAGGTTATATAACGCTTATAACAGGTGATACCTCAACTGACATTGCTTCAATCTGCACTGCATTAGTATCAAAAAAATCAATCTATAATGGCAATATATGCTACAATGGTTGTGATATTACAGACAACTCTTCTATGTGGCTTAACAGACTTGGTTATATCTCTGAGAAAAATATATTCTTTGATGATATGTCAGTTGATATGAATATGCAGATATGTTCAATGATATATTCTGATTTTAACACTGAACTTTTTAACAGTTGGATGCGAACATTTGCTATTAATCAGAATACATTAATAAGTGCATTGTCAAGAGGTGAATTCATTAAATTTCAACTTGCTATTGCTATCGCACACAACTCAGAAATATTACTTTTTGATGAAGCTTTAGCAGGACTTGATATTGTATTTAGAAAAGAGCTTCTTAAAATTGTATCATCACTTATTGACACTGATAATATTGCTGCTATTTTTGTTGCAGAGAATATATCAGAATTAAGAGAACGGGCTGATTATATAATCACTTTTAATAATGGAATCATTGTAAATGCAGACAATACTTATAATATGGAGGTCCTATAATGGAACAGGTATTTGAATTAATAAAATCACAAAAAAAATATGATTATCTTATGAAAAGATTTGTAATTATCATGCTCTCTGCGGCAAGTATAATGGTATCTGCAGTTGCTTATGGTGAGAAAGCTATAATCTTCTCATATTTTGGACTATCGCTTCTTGGAATTGATCAGATTACAGCTTACAGAACAGTCATTACTTATAATTCAAGGAAGATATCTTTCGCTAAGAAATTCGCCTATATGCCAGCTGATTTTACAGCATATAGACAAAAAACTATTAAACAGCTTCTTATAGCTTCACTTTTATATACAATTCCAGGATTTATATTAAGCATTGCAATAGCATATGCAGATGGTATTGCTATACATATTCTGCCAAGAATTGCTTTTACATCTGTGTCATTCTTAGCATTTATGCTATTCGGACTTATTGATATCTATATTAATCTTGGAAAAAATTGTTAATACTTAAAAACTTTGTTAATACTTAAAAAACTTTGTTAATACTTAAAAACTTTGCTAATACTTAAAAACTTTGCTAATACTTAAAAACTTTGCTAATACTTAAAAACTTTGTTAATACTTAAAAATATTGTTAATCTTAAAAACATTAATAAATCTATCATTAACAAATACTCATTATGCAATAACAGCCGAAAATATACATTCTCGGCTGTTATTATATATTCTATCAAATTGTTTATTATAATATTGCTATATTATCAATATAATCTGCTTTATACCGGATATAATCTTCGTATTGCATTAAGAAAATATCTCTCAACGTCTTCCGACTTTATCTCTGACATTCCTTCACGAAATGGTATAAGTCCACCTGCCATTACTGCATGACCGCCACCTTTTCCAATTCCTTTTAAAGCTTCATTGGTTATAAGTCCTGCATCATATATACCTCTATCACAACGTACTGATAATCTTATACCTTCTTTTTTGTATGAATATACTATTGATATTGATACTTCGGATATATCGAGCATAAAATCTGAAATTGTTGCTATTAATGCTTCCGGACAATTATGCCCTGTATTAGCAAAACTTGTTGTATCTATAACTTTAATACTGTTAATCGCATTAGCATAAGCATGCAAATCAGATAGTTGTAATGTACTTGTCTCAAGCTTACTTATAAGTTCCAAATCAGCTTTATAATATAAATCATAAAACATATCCAAATCAAGTTTTGACACACTTCTTGTAAGATTAGCTGTATCTATCTTAATTCCATATAAAAGTGCTGTACATACATCAGGATCTGGTGCAATTCCAGCTTCTTTATAGTATTCAGCAATAATAGATGCACAAGCTCCAACATCAGGACGTATATCTGAATATCCATACTGTGACTGCCCAAATATTCTATGATGATCTATACATAATACTCTGTCTGAACATGTATCAGTAATATTAGAATTACCTCTTTGTGCATCAACAAGAATAATCTCATCATCCTTTAATATCTCCGGAAGCGAATCTATACGATGTATATCTATATTAAGTTTCTTAATCATACTAATAGTAGATAACCTGTCTATCTCCCCTGTATAGATTATCTTTGCTTCTATGTTCTCATATTGTAATAATCTTTGAAGACCAAATGCACTTGATATCGCATCCGGATCTGGAAAATTATGTGTCTGTATATATATCTTGTTCCCACTTATATTCTTTAATATATCTTTAAAATCGGCCATTATTTACTCCTTCCTCTGTCTCAATTCAACTCTCCCTTTTTTTGAATTAAGGCTCTGGCACAATGCATTAACACTCTTCTATTCTCATATAGTATCGGTCTTACAATCCATAAATCTAATGAATGTGCATATATATATTCTTCATATGTTATTGGTATATTCTTATCATACCATATATTATTAATATTATTTTATTATTATGCTCTATTATCTACTATTGACGCTAACACTCAACACATTATATACTCTTCTCACTTTATCTTCTATGGTAATATTTTCCTAATTGCATGTACTAACAGCCTATTATACTTGTACTGCGGTACTTACAAAATCTATCTTTTAAAAATATTTTTTTACTGTACAAATAGGCTGTTTTATAGTGAAAAAGCAACTGGTATGGTCAAATTAATCAAAAGTGGCTATTCCTATCAAGCCATATGCGTATTATAATTCACTCAATTCGCGAATAATATTATATTATAAGGATGATTACAATTATGAAAGATAACAGATATTCATTAAATAAAGAACTTGCCCAGATGTTAAAAGGCGGCGTTATTATGGACGTTACAACTCCTGAACAGGCTAAGATTGCTGAAGAAGCAGGTGCATGTGCAGTTATGGCACTTGAGAGAATTCCGGCTGATATAAGAGCTGCCGGTGGTGTATCAAGAATGAGTGATCCTAAGATGATCCGTGGAATTCAGGAAGCTGTATCAATTCCTGTTATGGCCAAAGTAAGAATTGGTCACTTCGCAGAAGCTCAGATTCTTGAAGCAATCGAGATAGATTATATTGATGAGAGTGAAGTTCTCTCTCCTGCAGATGACATATATCATATAGATAAAACTGCTTTTAAAGTACCTTTTGTATGTGGTGCAAAAGATCTTGGCGAAGCACTCAGAAGAATTAACGAAGGTGCCTCAATGATCAGAACAAAAGGTGAACCTGGAACAGGTGATATTGTACAGGCTGTTCGCCATATGAGAAAGATGAACAGTGAGATCAGAAGAATTGCATCTCTTGAAGATCATGAACTTTTCAACGCAGCTAAAGAATTACAGGTACCATACGATCTTGTAAAATATGTTCATGACAATAAAAAACTTCCTGTTGTTAACTTTGCTGCCGGTGGTGTTGCTACTCCTGCTGATGCAGCTCTTATGATGCAGCTTGGTGCTGAAGGTGTATTCGTAGGATCTGGTATCTTCAAATCAGGCGATCCTGCAAAACGTGCAAGAGCTATTGTTCAGGCTGTTACTAATTATAACAATCCTGCAATTCTTGCCGAATTATCAACAGATCTTGGTGAAGCAATGGTTGGTATCAACGAATCTGAGATTCAGTTATTAATGGCTGAACGTGGTAAATAGGAGGGATTGTAATGTATACTGTTGGTGTACTGGCACTTCAGGGTGCTTTTATAGAACACCGCCAGATGCTTGACCGTCTCGGTGTTGATTCATTTGAAATACGAGAATTAAAAGATATTCACAGACCTATGGATGGAATTATTATACCAGGTGGTGAGAGTACTGTTATTGGAAGACTTCTTAAGACTATCGGAATGTTTGAACCATTAAAAGAACTTATCGACAATGGACTTCCTGTATATGGAACATGTGCAGGCATGATTCTTCTTGCTCAATCTATAGATAATGATAGCAGAACTCATCTCGCAACTTTTCCTGTAAGTGTTAAGAGAAATGCTTACGGAAGACAGCTTGGAAGTTTTTATACTGATGATAATTTTGCCGGTAAAGTTATACCTATGACTTACATAAGAGCACCATATATAAGTGAAGTTTTATCAGATGATGTTGAAATTCTCGCTGTTACTGACGGCAATATAACTGCCGCAAGATATAACAACCAGCTTATAACAGCTTTTCATCCTGAACTTGATGATGATACATCTGTTCATGAATATTTTCTTAATATGATCCATGAACACAATCTCGCTATATCAAGCCAGACTTATGAAAAATGTGTTTAAGTAAAACATATTTATATTAAGATTTTACTTACAATAAAATCTCCTTTACGAATTTCAATTATAGGCTTGTTCAATAATAAAAAGACCGTAACTTCAAGTTGCAGTCTTTTTATTATTTTTAAACATACTATTTACTCATGTAAATACATTGTACTTACATTGTATTTACAAAATATTATATCTTCATATTGTATAAAATATAAGGACCTGACTACCTATATTATACTTTTATACACTTATAACTACTCCACCATCATTAGCATATAATGTACTTACACCTCTTGTATTAACTACAATGATATCTTTGTACTCACAAGACTTTAAGAATGCCTCCTTAAGAACTGCTGCTCTGTCAGGGCAGTTACAATGAGCTATTGATAATACTTTATTCTTAGAGTCTTTCACATCAGAATTAACAATCTCTACAAGTCTCTTAAGTGCTTTATTCATTCCACGAACCTGATCAAGCTGAACAATATCTCCGTCATCAGCTCCCATGATAGGTTTAATATGAAGTGCCTGTGCAATGAATGCCTTAACATTAGAAAGTCGTCCATTCTTTCTAAGATTATCAAGACTCTCAAGTATGAAATATGTACACATTCCATCTCTAAATCTACTAATCTCATCAACTACTTCTTCGAAACTTTTTCCACTCTCGCATAATTCTAATATCTTAAGTGCAATAACTCCTTCTCCTGCTGATGCAGACTTTGAATCACATACATAGACATTATTCTTGCCATCTTCTTCTATATATATATTCCTTCCAAGTTCAGCACTATTATAAGAGCCACTTAACTTAGATGATAATGTTACAACATAGACATCTGTCATCTCATCTGACTCATAAGCTTTAACATACGCATCCGGTGATGGACATGCTGACTTTGGACAACTATCACTCTTCTTCATCTTCTCAATGAATTCAATCTGATTAAAATTCTCATCATCAACAATATTCTCACCATCAACTTCAAGTGTTAATGGTACAAAAACGAAATGTTCATTTTTTCTATATTCATCAGGTAGATCACAACAACTATCTACAACTATTCTGTAGTTCATATATTATCCCTCTCAATCTCATATGGTTTCCATTACTACTTATTATAACACCTAATATCAGTTTTGAAAATATCTATTTCTACATCAAACAGTTCTTTTTTTCTACATCTTTCAACATTATATTCTAACTATGCCATAACATTAAGAAGTTTTTTTGTATAATCAATTCATTATGCCTCAATATTCTGTAAAGTTTATTTTTTAGCTTCATCTCAATATCTTACATTTCTCTAAATATGATTTTTAAAATTTCACAATTCGACATTCTATATATGCCACATTTTGCCAAAATTATTCTGTAAAAAATGCATTAACAAGCTGTTCAAGATATACCTGGTCTTTTACTCCCATCATCTCTCTTGCAGAATGCATAGCAAGCATTGGAATACCAATATCAACTGCTTTCATAGCCATAAGTGTTGAAGCCGGTGAACCAAGAGTACTTCCTGTTGTTCCATCAGATCTATTAGCAAACTTCTGATATTTTACATCATATTTATGACATAACTGTTCTATTATTCCTACTGATTCACAATCTGTTGCATAAGTCTGTGAAGCTGCTCTCTTAATAATAACGCCCTGATTCAGTATATTAACATTAGTAGGATCTGCTTTCTCACTTCTATTTGGATGACATGCATGTGCAACATCAATTGAGAGAAGGAAACCATCTGTAAGATCTCTAAGATATCTATCTCTGTCAAATCCAAGTTTTGCATATACTCTTTCCATTATTATTGTAAGAACTGAAGATGCTGCTCCCTGTTTAGTTCTATTACCAACTTCTTCATTATCAAACATAGCTGCAATATTAAATCCTTCTTCTCTGCCTGCATTAATAATTCCCTGCACACAGCTCTCAACAGATGTTGTATTATCAAGTCTTGGACATGATATAAATTCTTCATTAAGACCTACAAACTGACCTTTATCATAATTATATACATATAATTCAAAATCAAGAATATCATCTTTTGCTACTGATAATTCCTTTGCAAGATATTCCATAAAGAAATCATTCTTATTAAGTTCATCTTCTATAACTGTAGCAAGTGGTATCATATCTGTCTGTCTGTTAAGTTCAATTCCTTCATTAATCTTACGATTCATATGAATAGCGAGGTTTGGAATTGTAAATACCGGTCTGTCAAAATCAACAATCTTCTTCTCAGGTGCAAATACATTATCACTCTTAAGTGACACTCTTCCTGCTACTGAGAGAGGTCTGTCAAGCCATGTATTAAGAATTGGTCCACCATATACTTCTACATTGATTCTTCCATATTCCTTAACCAACATCTCTGGATTAGGCTTAATCGCAAGACATGGGTGATCCGTATGTGATGCTGCTATTCTTATATTGTTATTATCTGCAAACTTCTTACCTATTGTAAATGCTATAACTGATGAGTCAAACACATTAACATAGTATCTGCCACCAAATTGAACATTAAAATCTCCAGTCAAATCAAGGCTCTCAAAGCCTGCCTCTGAAAGTCTCTTCATTGCATATCTAGCTGAAGTAAATGAACATGTAGATGCATTACATGTATCTATTAATCGTTCTGCTGTTTTTCTAAAATCCATTTCAATTCTCCCTTTTAATTTTTAGTTTTATAATTGTCCACTGACAGTTATTTTTAGTATATCTCAATTTATCGGATACTGCAATGTGATTATTACATACCTCATTACATTGCTCACAATAATTATTTATGTTATAATTATTCAAAATATCATTATGCAATAGATAATTGTGTTTCTAAACTCTCATTGTGTTTACTATATAGATGGAAGTTATGCAATTATCTGGAATGGATAACTATTGGAGGATATATGTTAGGAATAAAAATAGAAGACACAAAATCTTTTATGTCTAAATTACTTATTAAAGATACTTTTAATGCATTTCGCACTCATGAAGTTTCACTTACAACATTCGCAACATTTAATATTGATGGCAAATTAAACAGTGATTTTTATGATTCAGATGAACTTATGGCACTTCGTGACAATGACTATGCTCTATGGGATAAGATAAAGCCTATAATGTATGAACTTATCAAAGGCAACAAACTTCCCCATTCATTCAAGATAGTACTATCAATGTTACCTGATAATGCTGCAAGAATAATACATAATAGTGGTGTGAATATTAATCCTGAAGATGTAGCCGGTCTTTTTATAACTATAAAATACGAAAATGAAACTGTATCTATTGTAACTGGAACAAGTCTTAAAATATTCACTATGGATAAATCTCTAGAGCATGCCTGGGATAGTACTTTTAGCGAATTTCTAAAAGCAAGCGGTATACCTTTTACCAATGTATAAACATTTCGCCATTTTCATTGTTAGCACTCTTTTAAAATGAGTGCTAATTTTTCCTTGACATTCATAATAAGCAGTATTATTATAAGATACAAAGGTCAGATTACTGACAGAATCGATTAAGGAGTGATTTTTATTATGGCAAATACACATGGCAATCTATCAATTAACAGTGACAATATTTTTCCTATTATAAAGAAATGGTTATACTCTGATCATGATATATTCTTCAGAGAATTAATCTCTAATGGCTGTGATGCTATTACAAAACTGAAAAAACTTGAGATTATGGGTGAATATGAACCAAAAGATGATACAGTTTACAAAATCTCTGTTATCGCTAATCCAGATGAAAAGACTCTCAAATTCATCGATAATGGTATTGGTATGACAGAAGATGAAGTTAACGAATATATTAATCAGATCGCATTCTCAGGTGCAGCTGATTTTCTTGAAAAATACAAAGATAAGACTAATGAAGACCAGATAATTGGACACTTTGGTCTTGGTTTTTACTCAGCATTCATGGTTGCTGACAGAGTTACTATCGATACTCTCTCTTATAAAGAAGGTTCTAAGAGCGTTCATTGGGATTGTGACGGCGGTACTGAATTCGATATGTCAGATGGAACTAAGACTACACATGGTACTGAGATTACATTATTCTTAAATGAAGACAGCTATGAATTCGCTAATGAATATAGAGCAAGAGAAGTAATTGAGAAATATTGTTCATTCATGCCTGTTGAGATCTTCTTCTCAAGAGAAGGTGGCGAACCTGCTTATGAGACAATAGATGAAAGCGAACTCAAAGACTCTGATACAATCATTGAGAGAATCCACGAAGATGCCAAGACAAAAGAAGTTGATAAAGAAGACGGAACTAAAGAGACTGTTGAAGTATCACCTGCTAAAGATTCCATTAAGATTGCAAAGAGACCTACTCTTATGAATGAGACTTCTCCTCTTTGGACAAAACATCCTAATGACTGTACAGAAGAAGAATACAAAGAATTCTATCAGAAAGTATTCAAAGATTATAAAGAACCTTTATTCTGGATACACCTTAACATGGATTATCCATTTAACTTAAAAGGTATTCTCTACTTCCCTAAACTTAATACAGAATATGATACAGTTGAAGGAACTATCAAATTATATAATAATCAGGTATTCATCGCAGATAACATTAAAGAAGTTATCCCAGAATTCCTTCTTCTCTTAAAAGGTGTAATTGACTGCCCTGATCTTCCTCTTAACGTATCACGTTCAGCTCTTCAAAATGATGGCTTTGTTAAAAAGATTAGTGATTATATAACTAAGAAAGTTGCTGACAAGTTATCAGGAATGTGCAAGACAGATAAAGAAAATTATGAGAAATATTGGGATGATATCAATCCATTCATCAAATTTGGATGCTTAAAAGATGAGAAATTCTCTGAAAAGATGAATGATTATATTCTCTTTAAAAATCTTGATAATAAATATCTTACTCTTCCTGAATGTCTTGAAGAGAACAAAGAGAAACACGAGAATACAGTATTCTATGTTACTGATGAAAATGAACAAAGCCAGTATATCAATATGTTCAAGGAAGAAGGCATTGATGCTATAATCCTTAAACATAACATTGATCAGCCATTCATAACACATCTTGAACAGAAGAATGAACATGTCAAATTCCTTCGTATAGACTCAGATCTTACTGATACATTCAAGGAAGAGACTAAAGAAGAAGATAAAGAAGCTCTTGAAACTCTTACTACTACACTTACAGATGTCTTCAAGAAAGCTCTTAATAATGACAAACTCGACATCAAAGTTGAGAAATTAAAGAATGAAAACATATCATCAATGATTACTGTTAATGAACAAAATCGCCGTATGCAGGATATGATGAAGATGTATAATATGTATGGAATGGATCCTTCAATGTTTGGCGAATCAAAGACTTTAGTTCTTAATGCTAACAATAGTCTTGTTAAATATGTTGCAGATCATAAAGATGCTGATAACATATCATTATTCTGTGAACAGCTTTATGACCTTGCTTTATTAAGTCATTCACAGCTTAAACCAGATGAAATGACTAAATTCATTGCACGAAGCAATGAGATTATGACTCTCCTTACTAATATGTAAAATATTTAGTGCTTTATAATCTCAGGCTTTGAACTTATTATTCATATAGATAAAAACGCCAGTTTTTTCAAAAAATCTGGCGTTTTTCTATTTATTTCATTTCAACCTGTTAATATTTTTTGTAAATATGCCGAGGTAAATTTTACAATACTCTTTCATATATCTTGTTATTCTTTACTGAATAAGGTACAATAGTAAGATAATAAATATATCAAAGTTACAAAAAGGAAAGGCGGAATTATTGTGGCAGAAAATGAACAGGCTTATAGTGGAATAAATTCATCCTCCAAAAAGTCTACAATCTTCAAAGAAATAATAAGTTATATAGTCATTATCCTGATTGCAGCCATCATTGCTTTTTGTTTTAATAAATATATTATCATGAATGCAAATATACCCTCCGGTTCAATGGAGACAACTATTATGACTAATGATAAAGTTATTGGCAATCGATTAAGTTACTGCTTTTCAGAGCCAAAGCGTGGGGATATTATTATATTTCCTTTCCCCGATAATCCAGAAAAAACATATATCAAGCGTATTGTTGGTATGCCTGGTGATACCTTAGAGATTAAGAACAATGCTGTTTATATAAATGGTACTGAATACTTTGAAAGTTACCTTCCGAAAGCTCCTCGTATGGATGATTACCCAAAAACTGTAATTCCTGATGGATGTTACTTTGTTCTTGGTGATAACAGAGAAGATTCTGTTGATTCACGTTTTTGGAATAATCCATTTGTTGAGCGTGATACCATTATTGCGAAAGCTATTGTAGTATATTATCCACATTTCCAGCTTTTAAAATAGTTGTAAATTATGGTAAAATAGGCTATAATGCAATGGGGCTATGTCAGTATAAAAAATATGATAGGTGGTTAGTATATGGCAAACGATAACGAAAAAAAGAGTGGTTTTGAGTATATCAATCTATATGATGAAGAAACCGTAAATAATGCAAAAGAGGATAAAAATCTATCCGGAGATTCTATCGCTGATAATGGTTATACAGCATCGTCTTCAGATATTACAAAAAAAAGTAAGAAAAAACGTACAAAAGATGAAGAACCTTTTGATTTGAAAAAAGAAATCTTTAGTTATATCAAGATTATATTATGTGCAATAGTTATAGCACTTGTATTTAACAATTTCATAATTGTTAATGCCAGTGTTCCATCTTCTTCGATGGAATCTACTATTATGAAAGGTGACAAGATAATCGGTAACCGTCTCTCATATAAGTTCTCAGAACCAGAACGTGGAGACATTATTATATTCAAATTTCCTGATAATGAAGAGGAAAACTATATTAAGCGTATTATAGGATTACCTGGTGATATTATCGAGATAACTAATGGAATAGTCTATATCAATGGTGAAGCTCTCGATGAATCATATCTTCCGGCTCATCCATATATGGAAGATTTTCCGGCTACTGTTGTTCCTGATGACAGTTACTTTATGATGGGTGATAACAGACTTAACTCTAAAGACTCACGTTATTGGAATAACAAGTTTGTATCCAAAGATAAGATTCTTGCAAAAGCAATCTTTATCTATTCACCTGAGTTTGAACTTATCAAATAGGTAAGATATCTTATCTTTAAAAGAAATAGCCTCTCTTTAAACTGGTTATCTTAAAAGGGTTATCCGCTCTTTTAAGATAACCAGTTTTTAACGATATAAAGGGTTATAGTTAAATCAACTATAACCCTTTTATTGCTTCTAGCTTCCAAAATGCGAATTATATACATCAAAGAAATTCGTACTTGTTCCTACTGATTCTTCAGTGAAATCAATTTTATCCCATACATCATCATTAAATTCTGAAGGAAGTGTATTAATATAAGAATCATATTCTGTATTAAATGCCTCTTCTTTTGCATTTCTAAGCAGATCTATCTTATTCTTAGCTGTCTCATCTTTATTATAATCAGATATACACTTTGCAAGATAATAACTATCTGAAGTCTCTATAACTTTTGATACTTCATTATTCACAAGTTCAAATATCTCATCGTCTACCTGTGTTGGCATATCGCCACGTTTTACCATCTTCTCATATATATCATCATCACTATGTTCTACCGCAAGCGATGCAAAATCACCACCGTCTTTTACTTGTGTCGCAATCGCATTGATAGCAGACAACTTATCATCTCTATTCTGCTCATTCTTCTCAATTCGTATATATTGGATCGTAATAATTCTCGCATCATCATCACTTATCTCTACATTAACGCTTCCTGTAAGTTCTTCATATATCTTCTCTGCATATAGATACTCTCTATATATTTCTTTTACAGATTCAATATCCATCTTAAGACCTGTCTTTTCTTCATCTGACAGTGCATTATAGTATTCATCTGCTGCAAGCTCTATCTGCTGCTCTTCTGATGCTTCAAGTTCTATGCCTTTATTCTTTGCAAGAAGATACATGCACTTTATCCTTGCTAATTGCTGTTTAACTACATCCTTAACATATTCTTGCATAGTCTGGTCATTATCATTAACTTTTACATTCCATATATCCTTACCATATACTGCTTCATATTGATTACGGACTGTATATAGGAATAATTCTGCTTCCTTAACAGTGCAGACACTGCCACCAATCTTAAACATTTCATCATTCTTAAGTCCTGTTGATATAAATATTCCGTCATTACTTTTACACCCAGAAAAGATGAAACAAATTGACATTACAATAACAATAAAATTCTTTTTTATCTTATCCATCCTGTAAGACACACCCTATTCTCCCATCTGTTATCGTTTATTTACTATATCACCATAAGTAAAGTTTTAAAACTGCATTTTCAAAAGCAGTATATTATCTTTACTATATACAAACAGTTCAATCATCAATTATGCTTCAACAACTAGAAACTTACCATTAGGAAGTTTAAATACTTCTAATGATTCTTCTATATCTTCAATTGACATTCCTTCAACGTCAACTCCTTCTTCTTTCCAATATTCTCTTATATCTTCAAGAGAATCAAATTCCTGTGCAAATACATCCTCAAGAAATTCTTCTGCTTCTTCAACAGTCTCTGCAACCGGTTCATCAAAAAGTTTAGTCTGCTCCTTTAAAAAAACCTCAGCACACATAGTAATATCCATAAATTCTACCTCCAAAATTCTGTTTTTAACAGATATATATTTTACTGTGAACTGCCCATCACCTAAAGGTAGTGGGTTTTACGTTCTAGCTTATAAAATAATACCATATATATTATTCATCGGCAATTATATTTTACATTTTCTCCTATAATTAATAATCTTCTCAATCATCACTAAAGCTATTTTTATGATATTTGAAAATTGGACTTTTATAGAATTGAATTTCTGCAGAATTGGCTTTTTATAGAATTGGTTTTTTGCAGAATTAGATTTTTACTGAATTGGTTTTTTACTAAGTTGGATTTTTACAGAATAAATGCTCACAAATATATTAATTCTGAAGTAAAAAAATAGAAATGCTGTCTAGGATGAATAAACAGCATTTCTATTATTTTGAAGGTATTAAATTTTATAAAAATTGCTTTTGCGTAAGGTCTAATGTTCCTTAACGTAATTATATTTTACCAAATAGTAGTTTTATGAACAATAGGAAATACGACCTATTTTCAATGTACTATTGACCTATTTTTATGTTTTTAGTAGTCTTTTTGTACAATACATATATGCTCATATATATTTGTTACTACATTTCCTGTAATATTCTGTCAAGTTCCGTTTCCACACAATCTGTTATATCAGTGCATCTTCTCTGTATATCTTCTGCAGCACTACTCATTCCGAAACTTCTTCCAACTGCTTCAAACATCTCAATATCATTATAATTATCGCCAAATGCAATACATTCTGTTTTGTCAATTCCAAGTTTTTCCTGAATCGCCTTTATCGCATTACCTTTATTCACTCCAAATGCCGTAAAGTCAAGCCATTGCTTACCTGATATGACTGCCTGTACTTTATCTGACCATTTATTCATAAAATGTTCTCTGCATAATTCAATATCAGTAGGATTGTATACAGATATCTTTAGCAAATCTTCTTCCACTTCATATATATTATCCACTATTGTAACATTATTTTTAACTATATATTTCATCCTATGTACATATTCTTTGGATTTTGGCATAAGATATGAAGTATTACGTCCTGATAAGAGTATCTCACAATCTTCATAATCATATATATCTCTCATAATCTCAATTCCAAGTTCTCTATCCATTGGTTTTTCATATATTATCTCATCCTTATATATAACTAATGCACCATTCTCACATATATACATCAGATCATCACTTACCGGTGCAAATAGTCTTTTTAGATTAGGATACTGTCTACCACTCGCTGGTGCAAATATTACCCCTCGCTCTTTTAATGCTTTCACAAGTGGGAATAATCTCTCATCACAGTCCTGTGCTCCATTTCTTAAAATTGTTCCATCAAGATCGCTTGCTATTAATTTTATCATCTTCTTACCCTGCACTTTCATAATATCTTTTTATAGTATAACTTCTCTATCACGTAAAGCTAATGAACTTCACATAAAGTTAATGAACTTATATGAAGTTAATGAACTTATGTGAAATTAATTAACTTATATAAAATTAATGAACTTATATGAAATTAATTAACTTATATGAAATTAATTAACTTATGTGGAATTAATGAACTTATGTAAACTTAATTAACTTATATTAAGTTCATATTCTTATAAGTTAGTTAGGTTTCCATCTAAGATTCGTATGTTCTTGTTAGAAACTTAATAGCCTCCAAGTTTTATCTTCAATCTTACCAAAGAGACTTTAAATCTATTATACATCATATATACAACAAATGGCAAAGAGACTTCTTAATTATGTCTCTTTGCCATTTATCTTGTAGATAATCTGGTTATGTATATATGTATAATTATAATCTTTTCTATACTTATTAGTTCATTCTATACTGCCATATTATCTATACTGTTATCATTCATATATTTTCCACGACTATATACTCTAGTCCATACACATCATCTATATATATCTTCTATGATTATATATCACTCTAGTCCATACATATCATTTATGCATATCTTCTATGATTATATATCATTCTAGTCCATACATATTATGCTGCAAGTTTCTTATTATCTGACTGCATTACCAAAAGTCCTGCTTTTCTCATTGCCGGTCTTAATGCAATATATAATACTGATGCAATTGCAATTGATGTTGCTGCATTAACCAATGTTGCCATAGCACCAATCTTAGCCCATACAGCTGCTATATCCTGTGGAACTCCAAGAATATATGACTTATAAAAATATCCTACAAGTGGATCTGCAATTACATTGAATAACATACCTGCTATACATGCTCCAATTGTTACGCCTACAACTTTACCTTTGTTCTTTTCTTCTGATACGTTAAATATCTTATGAGCAACAAGTCCTACAATTAAGCCGATGCATAACTTTAATAAAAATGTCTTTGGTGCACTTGTAACATAACCTGATGTTAAATCTGCAAGAGTCATACCAACTGCTCCTGCCATTCCGCCCCAGAGACCTCCGATTAATAATGCTGCAAGTACGCAGAATGCATTACCAAAATGGATTGCTGTCTTCTCTGTTCCTACAGGTATATCAATCTTAAAATATGCAAAGCCAATATAGCATAATGCTGCACAAAGTGCTGCCTGTGTAAGAACTTTTATGTCTGTCTTCTTCTTATCATTCTTTGATGTAAGTGCTGTAATAAGAGCAACCACACCTATGATAAATACAACTAATGAAAGTGCAAATAAAAGATTAAGATTGTCACCTGGTTCTTCTACTGCATTACGTTTTGCTATTGTAACTATACTTGCTACAAGTCCTAATACTGTTATAATAGCACTTACAATAACTGATATTTTCTTATCTTTTTCCATAATATCTTCCTCCCAAATAGTACTAGAGAATTTCTTTAATGAATTTTTATTCATTTATAAGAATGTCTATAACTTTTGTAGGAAATTCTATCATTAGTCTGGTTGTTTTAAAACTACCACTTTGCATTTTTTTGACCATGCCAGTTCATTTTATTTTACTATTACAGTAATATATCATTCTCTTTTAACGTCTTGTGAAATGTTGCAATTGGGAAACCAACAACATTGTTATATTCTCCTTCTATGGAAGTTATATATTTGGCAAAACGTCCCTGTATAGCATACGCACCTGCTTTATCATAAGGTTCATCAAGACTTATATACTCCTGTATCTCTCGCTCTGACATATCTGCTACTCTGACTTTAGTCTCAGCTGCAAATACAAGTTCTTTTTTAACATTATTTTCATTAATAATAACAGTTACACCTGTATATACTCTATGTTCTCTCCCTACCAATCCTGATATCATATTGTAAGCATCATCTCTACTATGTGGTTTACCAAGTATCTGATTATCAACTGATACAACCGTATCCGCACCAATTATCATATAATCTTCATTATCTGATACTTTTGTCTCCACATCTTTTGCTTTTACTATTGACAGTTCTTTTACAACATCTGCAGGTATAGTCTTAGTTATTATCTCTTCTTTTTCACTTTTTATTATCTCAAATTCATATCCGGCATTATGAAGAATCTCTTTTCTTCTCGGTGAACCTGATGCTAGTATTATTCTCATTATTACTTCCTTACTTAGTTTTTGTGAACTCTATATTACAGTTACATTCATCTTATTTAGCTTCACTTAATCTGACATCAAATCCATTCTTGATAAGAGCTTTTACTACTTTATCAAAATCTTTGCCCTCAACAGTTATAAATATCTCCTGAAGACCAATTGTCTCTGTATCAATCTGGACTATATTCTTAATGTTACCGCCATGTCTTGCTATTATCTCTGATATTCTTGCAAGAACACCTTTGAAATCATAAGTAACAACAACAAATGTATCCTTTTTAGAACCAAATATCTTCTGATACTGCTTGAATATTGCCTGCTGTGTTACTATTCCAACAAGTTCTTCTTTTTCATTCGTTACAGGTATAAATCTTACCTTAGAATTAATAAACATAAGTGCTGCTTCTTCTATAGGCTTTTCTACGCTTATTGTCTCTAATCTTGTCTTCATAAGTTCGATAACTTTTTTGTCAAGGAATTCTTCCTTGGTTCCTTCAAACTCTTTAAAGTAAGTTTCATAAACATATCGTTTTGAAAGAACACCTATAAACTTCTTTCCATCGACTACCGGCATTGAAAAGAGCTGATTATCTTCAATAATCTGTAATGCCTCACGAAGTGTATTATCAACAGATACACTCTTTAATTCTGGAAATGGAATCATAATTGTCTTTACCTTCATACGCAATACCTTCCTCTCTGTCTATCATAACTGTATTATACTACATTCCCCTTATTTTTGCTACATCTCATCCATTGAAATAACATCTTTATTAACGTCTATTCCTCTTGTCTCAACCGGTGTTGAGAATACTATCTGTGTACTTGTTCTTCCAAATTTCTGAAGCTGACCTATGAATGTATCAAGGTCTATAGTACTTGCAAATGCTACTTTTAATAGCATTGAATAATCACCTGTTACACAGTTACATTCTATTACATTATGACAATCTCTTACAAAAGGATAGAATTCCGGTTTCTGTGCAGGCACTATCTCAAGATTAATAAATGCTGTTATATGATAACCTAACTTCAATGGATTAACCTTAGCTTCATATCCAACTATTATATTCTCTTTTTCAAGTCTCTCAAGTCTTGCTGATACTGCCGGCGATGACAAAAATACCTGTTCTGCCAATGCTTTTAAAGGCATTCTTGCATTCTGCTGTAATAGTATTACTAATTTTTTATCAATTTTATCCATATATATTCCTCTTTTCCTTATATATTAGATACTTATCTAATATGATACTGTTTGCGTAAAAAAAAGACAACCTTTGTATTACTACAAAAATTGTCTTCTTCGACATCTTCTACTTCTTTACTTCTCAGCTTAATTATATTAACTCTGAAGCTGTTATTTTAAAGAAAATTAACTTTCAAAAATTATTTTACAATATATGTTAAAAAAACACAAGTATTTTTTTCTATATACTGATTAATAATCCTGTCTGTATTAAGAATGTATCAACAAAAGCCTCATCTATCATTCAATAAATGAGGCTTTATATGTCATTCGTTAAAACAATTACAATATCTTTCTTATAAAAAATATTCTGTTAAACATCTCTATATCTTAATAATACATATCGAATTCATCATCATCATATGAATCATTCTCATATTCTCTGGTCCAATCGATATTGTTAGCTCTTTTTGGCTTCATCTGAGGCTTGGCTGTCTTTGCTTTTCGATTGTCATTCTCTTTACGCATAACAGCTTTCTTCTCTCTCTCAAGGCGTTTTACAATCTCCATCTTGTCTGGCTGCTGTTCCTTGACTTTACTCTCTTTTGAAGACTGGTTTCTTCTCTCGGACTGACGCATCTCTCTGTCTAAATCCTTATCCTTGTCTCTTGGAACAAAGTTACGGTTTTTAAATCCGCCACCATCTCTGTTATTACGGTCTCTGTTTGCATTGTCACGGTTGTTATCACGGTTATTATCTCTCTTAAATCCGCCATTACCGTTGCTATCTTTTTGACCTTTAAAGTGTGGCTTTGCGTCTCTAGCTTCGTAGCCTGCACCATTATTTCCTTTCCCTGAATTTTTCCTTGGTCTGTTATCCTTTTGATTTTGATAACGTTCTGTGTTATTTCTGTTGTTTGATTTAAATTCTTTGCTGCGGTTTTCACCTGCATTACTTGTAACCACGAAAGCTTCTCCTTCCAAATATAGTATAAATGGTACTTACGACCTATGTTCTATTTTATAATATTTTTCCCACAAGTCAACCATTTTTTCATTGTTTTTGATCGTTTTTTATATCGTTTTTATTTCAGCTTTTCTTTATACTTTATTTCCTTGATTTTTATATTTATTTCTGTTAGAGTGATTATGTGGTTAATCACACAATATAGTCTATGAAAAGAGGTATATAATGTCAAAAGAATTTGAAAATGAAAATGATGGTGAATTCACTGTAACACTTAGTCTTGATAATGGCGAAGAACTTGAATGTGCAGTTATCACAATCTTTGAAGCAGGTGACAATGATTATATAGCATTACTTCCTTTAGAAGGTGAAGAAGCTGATGAAGGTGAAGTATTCTTATATCGTTATAGTGAAACTGATAATGGTGAACCAGTTCTTGATAATATTGAAAGCGATGAAGAATATGATATCGTATCTGATGCTTTTGATGAATTCCTTGATTCTCAGGAATTTGATGAATTAGTTGATGCTGACGATGAAGAATAATCTATAATTCGCAATCATAAAAACAATAGCCCCCAGAATACATATATAGCTAATCTTAACTTATATGTATTCTAGGGGCTATATTAATCTTCGGGTTTTACCATTCCAAGATTGAAGTGTTTTCTACAAAGTGATATATATTTGTCATTAGCGCCAAGTACAACCTGCTCACCGACTCTTACTATCTCACCTTTTTCATTAACTCTCGCATTGCATCTTGCACCACTTCCACACCAGCATACCGTCTTAATCTCTTCAATCTTATCTGCCCATGCAAGAAGCCATTTGCTCCCCTCAAAAAGTTCATTTTGAAAATCTGCTCTTAATCCGTAACATATTACCGGAATTCCAAGATCATCTACAATATGAACCATGAATTCAACCTGTGATCTGGTTGCAAACTGAGCTTCATCTACAATTATACAATCATATTTTTTAAGTTCATCATCACTTAATCTTACTAATTCTTCAAGATATTCACATTCGCTTTCAAGTCCGATTCTTGAACGCACAATCTTATCGCCATCACGAGAATCTATCTTAGGTTTTACAAGACAGCTTGTCTTACCTCTCTCTTTATAATTATAGTCAACCATAAGTGCATTAGCAGTCTTAGAACTTCCCATTGCACCATATCTAAAATATAGTTTAGCCATACCTCTAATTCTCCTTAATCTTAATTATTCTATTGGTAATAAGAAACTCTGCATCCATAACCAGTTCCTTACCTGAATTTTTAAAAAATATATACAGTTTAGTATCTTCCTTTTTACGAATTATACCTTCACCATATTTTACATGTTCAATATGAGTACCTTCCTTAAGTTCATTATCTCCAATACTCATCTCTCCTACAAAACGTGACGGAACAAGCTTCTTATTATATCTCTCATTAACATAAGCTACACATAGATTCTCTTTAGCTCTTGTTATTGCAACATAGAACATTCTTCTCTCTTCTTCGATATCAGCATCAAGAACTGCTTTGTTATGTGGGGTTATTCCTTCATTCGCATCTATTATGAATACATCTCTATATTCAAGACCTTTACTCGAATGAAATGTTGCAAGAGATACACCATCAACATTCTCTCTCTGCTTTCTCACTTGTTCTATAAGTTCTTTTGAATACTCATCCATGTGTTCAAACCACTCTTCGTATGTAGCAAACCCTCTTGCTGTCTCCATTATCTCATCAAGTGTATCAAGAAGATCTTCATATTTCATTCTTCTATATTCTGCATACTCTTTAAGATAATCTTCATATCCAATTGCATGTCTTATATAATTGATAGCTGCATACGGTGCCATCTTCCTTAACATTCTAAGATCATATATCAGTTTGTTGATTCGCTCTACCATCCAGTCTTTATCTCTATAATAATAGCACAGTTCATCAAAATTAACTTCCACATCAGGGAGACTGTCCCTGCTTATATATCTCTTTGGCTTATTCATAATCTGTAAAAACTGTGCTCTGCTGGTATCGCCAAGTGCTACTTTTATATATGAGATAATATTCTTAGCTATAAAGTGTTCAAATATATTAGGTATCGAATCTCTCGTCTTAAATGGAATATTATATTCCATAAACTTCTGTATAAGAAGCCGTGGTCCGATATTAGTCCTGAACAGAACTGCCATATCACTGTAATTATGTCCATTCTTCTTATATTCTTTTATCTTAGACAGAATATACTCATTCTCTTCCTTCGAATCGGCAAATTCCATAATATCAACAGGAATTCGATTCGTATTGCCTGCAATTATATTCTTATCAAATCGTACTCTATTATGACCAATAACTCTCTTTGCACACTCAACAACAGTCTCTACTGAACGATAATTAGTATCTAGCAAAACTCTCTTTGCATTATCATAATCTTTTTCAAAATTAAGCATAATCTCAGGTTTTGCGCCTCTAAAGCCATATATCGACTGATCATCATCACCAACTGCGAATATATTATCTGTGGGAGCCGCTATCATCTTTATCACATCATATTGTATCTTATTGATGTCCTGAAACTCATCAATAAGTATATATTTATATTTGTTCTGCCATGCTGCAAGTATATCTTTACGCTCTTTTAAAAGTTCATAGCACATTACAAGCATATCATCAAAATCCAACAGATTATTACTTATCAGATAATTTTCATAAGAGTTATATATCTTCTTAAATGTATCATCTGCACAATTAGACGAATAATAGTTATTAATATCTATTCCTTCATTCTTAACACGGCCTATCTCGCTCAACACATCGTTAACAAACTCTGTTTCGTCTTCTATATCCATATTGAGTTTCTGAACGGTTTCTCTTACATTCGCTATTCGCTGCTCTTCTCTTACTATATTGGACGCATTATAATTATATGCATATCTAAGTATATTAAAATATATAGCATGAAATGTACCAAATGTAACTGGCATAGGTCCACCTGCAAGTTTTATAAATCGCTCTTTCATCTCTATAGCTGCTGCTTTTGTAAATGTTATCACAAGAATATTCCCCGGATTAACTCCATAATGCTCTATAAGATTAAGAGTTCTTCTCGTTATAACAAAAGTCTTACCTGAACCCGGTCCGGCAAGGACAAGCATTGGACCTTTATAATGTTCTATAGCTTTTTTCTGACCTTGATTTATCTCCATATCATTCACCTTTTATTATATACAGCAAATATATCCTTATTATCCTATTAATATTCTATTAGTATTCTTTCGGTATAATTTGCTGACATTATCTTAATTCCACATCTGAAAATTATTTCATATACGCTATATATTGTCAAGTCAACTTTCATTTGACACTCTAAATCTATATTACTTCCAATTATCCAATTATCATTAAATTTTCCTATCCATCTTCTATAATTATCAAGGTAATTTCTGCTTATGCCTCTTTTAGTTCATTGCATATATAAAAAATGCATTAAAGACAACTTATATGTTATCATTTAATGCATTTTCTTATTCTCTATATCTGACTAATCTTCGCTAATATCTTTACTCTTCTCGTTATTCATTGAAATGTTCATGAAGTTCTTCTGACGCTTTTTTAAGATTACCTATTGAATCATTAAGACTGAATACTGCTTCTGTCTGGGATGTAATACTCTCTGTAATCGTAACTATCATTGCTGAATTCTCTTCTGATGTTGCAACTACTGTTTCTAGTTCGTCCTGAATTTCATCATATTTCTGCTTTATGCCTTCAATTATCTTAAATTCTTCATCTACAATCTCAGATGCTTGTGTTGTTGTATTCATTATATCACCAAGAAGTTCAAGAAGATTCTCAACTTTCTCAGCACTTTTAGTTGCTGCATTAGCTCCTTCATTTATCTTATCTGATACAGACTGGGTTGTTGCTGCTAATGATTTTATTATACCATGAATATTATTAGCTGCTTCCTTGCTCTCTTCCGAAAGGCTTCTAATCTCATCTGCTACTACTGCAAAGCCCTTACCATGTTCACCTGCTCTTGCAGCTTCTATCGATGCATTAAGTGATAATAGGTTAGTCTGGGATGCTATCGAATTAATCTCATCAAGAATCTCTGTTATCTTATCCATCTCGCCAAGAAGCCCAAGTGTAGCTTCCTTCGCCCCACTTACTGTATCTGACATATCCACCATTGATTTTCCTATAATCTTAGCTTCGTTATCGCCTTTTTCAACTGCCACATTAACATCTTTAAATCTTGCTCCAAGGTCCGCTGCATATTCATAGTTCTTATTAATCTGCTCTGTGGATGCAACAATCTTATCATTAACACGTATTATCGCTTTACTTGTCTCTTCAACAACGTCTTCCATCTGACCTGTTGATTCTTTTACTGCTGCCGCTTGTGCATTAACTGTTCCAACTTCATCTGCACATGCGACTATATCAGTATTAAGTTTCTTAGCTATATCAACTACAACATTTTTATTATTCTCGACTATATTAAGCATCTCTTTTGCATTATTGACCATCTTCTCACCATAAGCTGTTCCTGAATACATAAGAATGCATGTTGCTGTATATATTGATATTTTGGATATAATGGACATTGCATCATAAGGACTTCCATCTATTATCGGTGGATATACTATTCCACATATAACAGCTGTTATTATATATGGGATTGCATATCATTTAATAAGTTTTTTGTTAAAATACCTAACTGCCATTCCAAGCGTTATATATGATGCCATAAACGCTACTGTATTACCATTGACACTTGCTGAATATATAAGTACTGCATATGACGGAATTAATACAATTCCAAGTGCTTTTTTATACTCATCAACTTTCGAATAATATAGAATTGTTACTATTATTCCAGTTAGAAGCATTACTCCTAAACCATAATATGTCTTTGGTAAGTTACCATAGCTTAATATTGTCGTCACTATAAGCACTGCTACGCATGCCCATGTAATAATAATATTGACCTTATGCATTTCTTTCATCTGAATTTACCTCCAAAATATGCTTTTTACATCTTCGGAAATTTTTTCGAATATTTATCACATATTATTTACTACTTTTTGGAACTTTATATTTTTTTTCTTTTTTAAAACTCATTCTTATATACTTAAATATAGAATCTGTTACAAATATTGCAAGTGCCATAGCTCCTGCTACCTGTATACTCTCTCTTATATAGTATTCTGCCTTATCTGCATTAGACATTAGTATATAATATACTGAACGATACATCTGTCCACCCGGTACTATAGGTATTATTCCTGCTATAAGGAATATAGTTACTGGTGCTTTATATACTTTTGCAAAAATATGTGAAATAAGTGCTATTATAAAGCCCGATACAAATGTTGCTACCCATACTTTATCATATAGATTATAAGTATACAGATATAAAAACCAGCCTATTCCTCCAACAAAACTAGCCTGTGGTACATATCTCTTTGGAACATCTATAACAACACAAAAAGCAAGTACCGCCATAAATGCTGCCAATGCCTTGCTTATCATAATAATACACCTCCTATACATAGTTGCATAAATCCTATTCCTGCACCTACTCCAAGCCCTATTCCTATTGCTTTTACTATTGCTTCAAGCATTCTGGCACCACCTGAAGCATAATCGCCTGAAAGTGTATCTCTTATTGCATTAGTAAGTGCTACTCCAGGGAATAATGCCATAATCGAGCCGATGATTACTATATCTATGTTAATCGCTATATGTAATATCTTTGAATATATTATAGTCATAATAGCAACCACCATTGATATAAATACATCCATAAGAAATTCTGTCGATTTTATCTTATCGCCAATATACAAAAGAGTGGCAAGTATAATACCATTCATACAAGATATAATACTATCATTCATCCTTCCTCCAAGCATAATTGTAAAAAATACTGCTACCACAACATAACATATATTCTTTAACCAGTCAGGATACTGTGTTCTTTTATCAATCTCATTTAACTTGGCATACGCTTCTTCAAGCGTTATCATTCCACTACAGAATTTTCTTGATATCTCATTAACATCACACACTTTTGCAAGATGGTTAGAACGACTATTAACTCTCTTTACGACTGTAAGTGTAGGAGCATCCTTACCAGAAAGTGATGCTACAATTCCCGTAGTTACTACAAATGATGCTACTGTCTCCAGATTTGACATCTTAAGTATTCTATTAATGGTATCTTCAACCCGATATGTCTCTGCACCATTTTTGAGCATTATTTCACCGGCTAATGATGCTACCTCTAATAATAACTCATAATTCTCCATTACTTTAATTCCTCCATCTGTATTAATATTCCAATGCCGCCATCTTCTCTAATTCTCCCCATGCTATCTTCATAAGCGAAGTCTTAGGAACATCCTTCTCTTCTATGAACCTATAACCAACAGGTACTGCATAAGGAATCAATTCTTCTTTACACATTCGGCTTATATCTTCACGAATATGTCTATATTCTGCTTCGCTCTCTGATTTTTTTACTACAATATAAGCAAAGACTCCCTGACCTCTCACTGAATGATGTACCGGCACAACATACGCTTTTTCAACATTCTCATTACTCTCTATCACGCTTTCAACAGCCGTTGCGAATATTGTATGGCCTGATACTTTTATTATTCGTCTGATTCTACATTCAAAATATATCCTGCCATCTCTTATATAACCAATATCTTCTGTATGAAGCATCTTAACATTCTCACCGTATGGCTTTATTATTCTGCCTTTTTCTGTATATGCATATAGC
The DNA here is from genome assembly GCF_018918265.1 of Falcatimonas sp. MSJ-15. Lineage (GTDB taxonomy): Bacteria > Bacillota > Clostridia > Lachnospirales > Lachnospiraceae > Falcatimonas. The sequence goes on along the minus strand of NZ_JAHLQC010000007.1, from coordinate 46,833 downwards.
ATCATTGCAGGAGATATAACACATATCTCGCCTTTTTCACCATCTTCTAATTCTATATCTGTACCAGGTGTACATATCTTAATTATATTACCTGGAAACGCATAACCTATACATGCCTCTTCATCAATATCTCTGTCACATACAGCTATCGGACAACATTCCGTCATTCCATATCCCATAGATATATATCCATCACTGCCATTCTCTCTAAGAATATTATTAAATTCATTACGTACTTCTTCTGTCAGATGATCTCCTCCGACAAATCCATGTCTGAATGACTTTGCATTAATTGTATGATTCATTGCTGCTTTCTTAAAAATATCATTTTTTAACATTCGCTCAAATACCGTTGGTACACCGGGCATGAATGATGGTGCTTCCTTAATAAAGCGTCTGCACAATGTATCTGCATGAAAAAATGGCATAAGAATAACTTTTCCCATAGCAACAAAAGGAAGATGTATCGCAACACTAAGCCCAAATATATGAAATGCAGGTAAAATTGCAAGCATTGTAATCTTATCCGGTAATGGTTCTTCCGTCTTAAGACAATACTTTGCCGACTGATTAAAAGAATCTGATGAATGTACGATAGCTTTAATCTCTCCGGTTGTCCCACCACTGAATAATATTATCGCCGGCTCTTTATCATTATACTCATTAACATTATTGTCCTGTTTTGCAGATGCATTATGCACGTTATATCTGCTATCTGCTTTCTCTATAACCAAAGTGTTATATTTTTCAAAAAAATCTTTATATGAATAATAGTATTCTCTTCCTATACAGGATATAATCCTGCTATCCCAACCAAAAGGATATAATTTTTTCATAATTCCCAATTTGAACATAATAGGAAGATTCTCTTTAGTATCTATCTTTATAACAGGTATAATCTTATTCTGCTGTGCAAGTATTGCATATTCATATATATTCTTTATTGCTACATCTGAAAAAAATAATATAGCACAATCTGTCATAGTAAGTTCAGTATACAGTTCCTTACCTTTTGACTTAGGATTAAGCATAACTGCTACTGCTCCTATCTTATTAACTGCATATAAAAGTGTAAGAAGCTTGGGCGAATTAACCATACATATTCCGACTTTATCAGCTCTGCTTATCCCATATACACTAAGCGCATAAGCCATCTTATCTATATCTTCTATGAAATCTTCATAAGTTCTCTCATAATCAAAGTACTCATACGCAACATCTTTTGGTACTTTAGATGCTGCTTTTTTCACTATTTCATATAATGTCATACCCATTCTCCTTTTTAATCTATCTAAACAGATAGTCATCAAAACAAACTCTATATCCGATGACTAAGACTGCACATATATAAGTTCAAATATTCCATATATAATTGGCTGATGTAATATATATATAATCATTGTCTTAGTTCCAAGCCATGTAACCGGTGGAATCATATTCTTATAAAATATGCCATTTATATTATCTCGCTCAAAATATTCTCCTGCCATTATTCCTGCTATAAATAGAAATATCCATGGTATCACAGGAAAATAATCTGCCGAACTAACCGGAGAGTACATGCCAAAGCCTATTATATAGCCAAGTACATTGCCATACAGCTCTAATGGAAGATGTATCTCTAAAAAGCCTGCTATTCCAATATATCCATAATATACATTCGATGTTAAGAGATAGCATGAAAGTGCCATAAGTGCTCCAAATGCTGCCGGAACTCTATTAAATATTCTAAGAACCGGTTCATATAATAACATACATAATGCAAGAAGATGTATTATTCCAAACAGTATAAATTCATCAGGTACAAAAAAATATGTCACAACACTTATAAGTATTGCAACTATTGCCGCTTTAATACCCCTCTTCATATTATTGTGTGATAAGTGGCATGATATTCCTGATATGAATATAAATGTTCCTGCTCCTATATCTCTTATAAGATTAACCCACCAGTCATCAAACCATGTCATATCTATATCTGTAAACACTGCTACATCAAATAAAAAATGATATATAACAACTCCAAGTATAAGTATCCCTCTCACTGTATCTAAAAGATGTATTCTCTCTTTTTTCATTATCTCACCCTTATAATCTTTCATTCTAAAATACATTTTATTGTAACACAATTTTGTGCAAGATTAAATAGATTATCTCCATAAATGCAAATATTTTTGTTCACATTTTTTTCACATTTTCTTCATACTTTTCTTGACATAATAATGAACAACTGATAAATTAATTACGATAAGTAATTTGTGTCTATGGCACAGAATTTTATCTACTATTAATCAATACTTATTTAAAGGAGATTTAAAATGAAGAATAATAAGAAACTCTTTGCAGCTCTTGGTGCTTTAGTTGTTGTTATTGCTGTTCTTGCAACTGTATATTTCTGCAATAAGCCAAAGACAACTGAAGGCTCAAAAACAATCACTGTTGAAGTTGTAACACCTGATGACACAGCTTCTTTTACTTACAAGACAGATGCTGAATATCTTGCTGATGTTCTTGTTGACGAGAAACTTGTTGAAGGTTCTGACAGCGAATATGGTCTTTTCATCACTACTGTTAATGGAATCACTGCTGATGATTCAAAACAGGAATGGTGGTGCATTACAAAAGATGGTCAGATGCTTGAAACAGGTGCTTCACAGACACCTATCGCTGATAATGACAAGTTTGAATTAACTCTTACAACAGGTTATTAATTATGAACATCAAAAGGCTGGTCTTATATGGTTTTTTAGGTGCACTTTTATATGTAGGACAGGTTGCACTTGCTTTTCTTCCTAATGTTGAAGTTGTATCTGTTTTATTAATTGTATATACAATATATTTTGGCGTAGAAGCACTTTTTCCATTATATACCTTTGTCTTACTCGAAGGAATAACATACGGTTTTGGAATGTGGGTTCTTACATATATGTATGTATGGCTTGTTTTATTCTTTCTTGCCAAGATATTTAAAAAACAGACTAATCCTTTATTTTGGGCAATATTAAATGGTTTTTATGGTCTGTCATTCGGATTCTTATGTACTATATTATGGGTAGCTTTTTATGGTATTAATTCCGGAATTGCATGGTTTATTTCAGGAATACCTTTTGATATAATACACTGTATTGGTAATTTCTTTACAGCGCTTATCCTATTCAAACCATTATGTCACATTATGAGTTTTATACGCAACCATATCAGTCAATAGACAAATAAGTCGCTACACAGATTAATTTTGAGGTGTCACCTCATCTTTCAATTTGTGTAACGACTTTTTTTACTCTTTTCTCTTATGAGGTAATCTTACTCTTAGAACTTTTCTTATAAACTTCTCTTTATTCCATGGATATATAGGATATATATAACTCTTACCTGATATTGTCTTATTGAATATAATCGTTGCAAAAGTAAGTATTATGCCTGCAATAAGACCATATATACTAAAAATCTCTGTTAACAAAAGCATAATTATACGCATGAATTTTAATGCATATCCAAATTCAAAACTTGCTTGTGTATAAGTAGCAAGTGCAACAAATGACATATAAAGCATTGTCTCAGCATTAAACCAACCTGATTTTACCGTAAATTCTCCTATAACAAGACCTGCTGTAACACTAAGTGGAGTACTTAACGATGTCGGAGTATTAATAGCAGCAAGCCTTAACCCATCTATTGCAAGTTCAAGAATCAATAATTGAAGAATAACTGGAACATTCACAGTCTCCTTCATTAGTGTAAATCTAAGAGTATCAGGAAGCCACTGTGGATTTTTGGTATACAATAGCCATACCGGTGTAAGAAACAATGCAATGAAAGTTATAACAAATCTGCTTATTCTTATATAAGTTCCTGTAACTGGTGGAAAATAGAATTCATCTGCTTCTTCAATAACATCAAATACTGATGTTGGAAGTATCATGGCTGATGGAGAGTTATCTACAAGTATTATGATGTTGCCATCAAGAAGTGCCGCTGCTGACGTATCAGGTCTTTCTGAGAATTTGAATTTTGGAAATGGATTAAGCATCTTTCCTCCAAACAGACACTCGGCAAGACTCTCCTGATTCATCGTAAGTGCATCAACTTTTGTATTCATAATACGTTCTTTAAGATCTTTAACAAGATCTAAATCTGCTCTGTTCTCCATATAACACATTGCAATATCTGTCTTAGAACTACTCCCCATATTAAGCATCTCAACGCATAGTTCCCTATCTCTTATTCTTCTCCTTATAAGTGCAGTATTAAATATCAAAGTCTCAACAAAACCATCTCTTGAACCTCTCATAACTTTGTCTTTCCAAGGTTCTTCAACTCCTCTCGCCGGATAAGTTCTTACATCTAACTTAATCGCTTTGTCATAACCATCAATAAACATACATAACACGCCTGACAGAATCTGAATGATTATATCTTCAACTTCTTCTGACTCTTCAACTTCTACGTATGATATTTTTGTCTCTATAAATGTCTTAATATCTGTGGGCCATTCATCTTTTGTTATCTTAAAAAGTGCATCCATCAGTTTTTGCATAACCTCATCTTTGATAAAGCCATCAATAAAATAAAAAGATGCTCTTTTCTCACCTATCTCAATATCTCTCCTTATAATATCAAAATTAGTATCTAATCTAAGCTCTCTGTCAAAATACAATATATTCTCATCAATTCTTGACGATATCATCATTCTGCCTGCACACATCCTCGTATTATAAAGTAGTAGTGTTTATAGACCCTCTCCAAGGTCTTCATCCTGTACTACAATCATAAAATTTAATATTATTAATCGTATTGATATATATAATCTGCATTAGTACGATTTTTATGCAAAAAAATATCGCCAGTTACGTCTTAATATGTCGTAACTGGCGATATTCATTGAAATCACATATTAAATATGATTATCTATTATAAATTGAGGTATCGATGTATTACAAATTACTTATTTTATAATCTTTATTATAATCTCATTGTAGCCTGACTAACAAAAGCATATGCAACTGTTTGTCTGAACTTCTCTTCATCTGTTTTTGTTCCATATACAGTCTCATCTTCTACCATCTTGTCATCTTTCATATTATCTGTAAAGATCTGATCTTCTGATCCTTCTGCTTTCATATTATCAGCAATAACATTTGCTAATGTTACTTTCTTCTCTTCATCTGAAAAATTTGATATATCTTTATTAAATCCAACGATTTCAAGTGCTGTCTCAAGCTGTGAAGATGTCCAGTCTTTAACATTTGACTCTTTAACAAATTCTAATCTTTGTTCATTACTTCTACACTGGATAAATTTTCTTAACATAATAATCATACTCCTTATTATTAAAACCTTTTACATATCTCTATTTACGCTGTCATTATAACCATACTATGTTCTTTTTGCAAATCAAAATTTTAACAATATCAGCCCGTATTTTTATATATTTGGAATAGTTATTATTAATAATTTCCACTGTAATGTTTGGATAATATGCACAATTCCTTTATCTTATCTTTACCATATATGAAATACTCGCTAATTTTACCCATAAAAATGACTTGTTTTTAACTAAGTAAAGTATTTATAAAATATTGTTTATACTCTAATGTAAAGAATCTTCAACCAGTAAAAATCAGTTAAATTACAATCTATTTCTTCTTACTCTTCTTAAGGCTGTTTGCACTATATGATATAATCTGTACAAGCCATAATACAGATACTACGAATGATGGCATAATCCCCCATCCAAATAATCCACCACCAATAATACATACAAGCCAAATTATATTTATTGCTTTTGACATTGCTTTGTATGAACTCCATGATGCTTCATATATCTGCTGTTTTTCCGCTTCATCACAACTTGCAAACCATTCTTTTGGGAAATTTCTATCATATACACTTCCTTTTTTCTCAGGATTAACTTCTCGAATCATATTAACACACTGTTTCTGAATCTTAGTTATAACAAACATTGCAAAAAATATATCAAATACACTTATTGCAGCTCTTATAAGTGGCATTACTATCTCATCACTTACAAGCAGACCTTCTGTTGCTGCTGCTAATGAGAACATAACTACTACAAGATCTATTCCCGAAAACAGCATAACATATGCCATCTTACGTTCAGATTCTTCAATCTGCTCATCGTTACCTTCTTCGATTAAAGATGTATTATACTCTTTCTTAACTTTTTTAAGCACAATTCCTGCATATATTACTAATATCATAGTTGTGATAAGTGCTATTACTGGTGCACCATTTTGAACACCGTCTTTTATATATGATACTAATATGCTCATATCAGCATTATCTGCTAACATTGCTGAGAAGAAACCAACAAAACCACCGCCTATAATACATATTATCATTAGTATTATAAAAGGCTTAAATGCTTTCTTATCATCTGCTTCAATTTTCTTTTTAACATTGCTTTCATTAATATTATTACTCATTATCAACACTCTCCTCTTCATACCAGAAAATCTCTTCAACATTTACTCCAAACACTTTGGCAATCTTCAATGCCAAAGTAACTGATGGCGAATAATCTCCTCGCTCTATCTGACTTATAGTCTGTCTTGATACTCCTACAAGTGCTCCCATCTGCTGCTGATTAACATCAATCTTGCTTCTGTATTCTTTCAGTCGATTGTACAATGGCATCTTAACACTTCCTTTCATAGATTTTTTATTAACTTATTGCGCAATTCATTTTTTGACAACTTTACTTGTCATTTTCTATACTCTTATTATATACATGACAACTTTTCTTGTCAATACTTTTTGACAACTTTTCTTGTCATATTTTTTTAATGTAATTTTTGCATACAAAAAGGTTCTAAACTATACTTTTGAATAGAGTTTAGAGCATAAGAAAAGCTCTGGTAGAGCAATTCTTAGTCTACCGGAGCTTTTTCTATTGTCTTTTCTATTGTCTTTTCTATTAATTTTTCCTATTACTTTTTTCTATCGCTCTTTATATTAACTTTTGCTTACTAGCTTTTTCATCAATTCTTGCTTAAATATAACAGCACTTAATATACCTATGCCTCAAATATATACATTCTTGATGCATAATCTTTGAATATTCTTGTCTTATCGTTGAATCCTGTTCCTGCATAACCTTGTGACAATTTCATTCCGGCATTATTAAGAAGACTTCCTTTTGCAATAAATTCATCATTCTCACAGTTAAAATTAACAAATCGTGCTGCAACATCTATTAACAACGAATCTTCTTTTAAATGTATTGGCGAAACTGTATTAACAAGACTTCCAAAATCTCTTATGTCAACTGGCACTTTACAATTCTTAACTCTATATGTTAATTCATCTTTAAGTCCTCTGGTTCTGAACTTAAGATATGCTTTATTAGGATTAGTCATTGTATTAATACACATCCCTATTGCTGTCTTTTTATCCTTTGATACAGTTATCCACTTAATTGCGCCATCACTCTCATCAAGTCTGTAATAATCTCCATATTGAAGTGTCTGTCTATATCTCTTATATGTATCTATCTGAACTTTAACTGCTTCTGTCTCTTCCTTGCCCATCTCTGCAATATTAAGTTCATAGCCAAGAATTCCTGCTGCTGCAACGTTATATCTTGTCTCAAGCGGAGTTCTTCTTAATGTCTGGTGATTAGGACTTGATGAGACATGTGCTGATACAACAGACATAGGATATCCATAACTAATTCCATTCTGTATCGTTGTTCTGCATATAGGATCTGTATTATCACTTGCCCATACCTGTGGCATATAACACATCATGCCAAGATCAAACCTGTTACCACCCGATGCACAACTTTCAAAGAGAATATCAGGGAACTCTTTTGTAAGAATATCTAATATATAATATAATCCAAGAATATATCTGTGCATAAATTCGCCCTGACTTCTTCCTGCAAGACTCTCAGAATATATATCAGAGAATACTCTGTTCATATCCCATTTTACATATTCAATATTGCCCTGTGAGAATACATATCTCATCTCATTAATGATATAATCTCTTACTTCCTGTCTTGTAAGATCTAACATCATCTGATTACGGCCTTCTGAATGTTGCCTTAGAGGAATCTTAACTGCATATTCAGGATGTCTTCTATACAATTCGCTGTCCTCATTAATCATCTCCGGTTCTACCCATATACCAAATTTCATTCCAAGTTCATTAATCTTCTCCGAAAGTCCCTTTAATCCTTGTGGAAGTTTCTTAAGATTCTCCTTCCAATCGCCAAGTGAACAATTATCTGAATCTCTCTTTCCGAACCATCCATCATCAAGAACGAATAATTCAATACCTACATTCTTAGACGCTTTGGCAAGTTTTAAAAGTTTTGCCTCATTGAATTTGAAGTAAGCTGTCTCCCAACTGTTAATAAGAACCGGTCTTTCTTCTCTCTTATACTTACCTCTTACAATATGCTCTCTTACAAACTTATGCATATTATGACTTAATCGCATATATCCTTGTTCCGAATAAGTCATTACCGATTCTGGTGCATCAAAGCTCTGTTCCGGTTCTATTATATACTCGAATAAAAACGGATTAATTCCACTTACAAATCTTGTCTTGCCATAAGCATTAACTTCCGCACATGAATAATGATTACCACTATATATAAGATTGAATCCATAACATTCCCCTGCATAATCACTTGTATTTGCGTCTGCCATCATTACAAATGGATTATTTCTATTACTTGAAAATCCACATTTTGATTCATTTACAAACTTTCCACTATACAAAGGTGTATCTGTTCTGTTCATCTCTCTTGCCCATGCTCCTGTAAAGTTAGTAATAATATATCCATTATCATCAAAATCTATCTGATTACTCATAAGTTTTTTAAGCTTTATATTGTCTTTACTATTATTAACTACTGTTGCCTGTTTTACTATACAATCAGCCTGCTCAAATGCCGAATATGTAAGTACTAATTCTACATCATGATTCTTCTCTTTAAGTGTAATTACAAGACTCTCTGTTTCTCCATTCTCATCGTATGAAGATGGGAGTCCTCTAATTGCTGTTTTTTTCATAATCTCTGCTTTTTCAAAGCAAAAATCAGATGTATATGTTCCATCTGCATATTCTATTACTATAAAAGGTTCTCTTATATCACCTTTACCCGTTGTTCCAATCTCAAGATTAGCATTCTCCATACATAATCCAGAATAATCTTTACTATATGACACAGCATTACCTTCTGGAAATTCTCTCTTCTCTCTAAGTGGAAGAGCATCGCATACTTCTATCCTACCTCCATAAAACAGATGTTCAAGATGTCCTGTCTCCATAACTTCTAATGCATATGATGTTGTATCTGTACTAATAACATATAATTTTTCTTTATTGAATATCATGTTTATTACCTCCATAACAGCAGAAGGGCCAAAATTATTTTGACCCCTCTATCCTGCATTATATATTTTATTATCTCTGTTCTTTTAGTTCTTCAACTGTCTGCTCTTTTAACTGTTCTTTGATCTCTTCAACTCTCTGTTCAGTAAGTTTATATTTTGCTCTAAAATACAACATTGTTACAAGAATTCCTGCTAAAGGTATTATAAGCATTATACATCTTAATCCAAATAGCGTTGCTGTTGACTGAACTGTGGCATCTTTATCAAATCCTATAATATCAATTCCAACACCTGCGATAAGTCCTGAAATTGCTGATGCTAACTTGACAACAAAAGTCTGTAATGAGAATACAACACTCTCATCTCTTCTTCCATTCTTATATTCACCATAATCTACAGTATCTGATAAGAATATTGTTGTAAGTACTGTAACAAGCCCAAATCCAAAGAATATAAATGCTGCTGCTATTAAAAGTGCTACAATATGTGTTATACCAATACAACTTAATAAGAACATACACATATATCCAAAGAATGATGATGCTACTGCACCTGTAAATATCTGTATTCTACTAAATTTTTTTCTTAATACAGTGAATGTACTCATCGCTATAAGCTGTATGGCACCACCGACTGCAGCAAATATACTATAATAGTTCTCATGTCCAATATCAAATTTGAAAAAATATAATGCAAGCTGCTGTGTAAGATACAATGATGCATTGAATACTATAATTGCAACAACAACTATAAGTGCCTGATCATTTCTTACAAGCGCACTTACCATATCTTTTACACTATTTGTCTTGTTAGATACTTTAGCAACTTCTTTTACATTAAGCACTGTTATGATTATAGCTATAACGAATATAATAGCTATTAAAAGTGCAAATCTTCCATATCCTGCTCTCTCATTGCCTTTACCAAGGATAGGAACGATTATTGTTGTGAGAACTGTTGGTATTGCTGAACCAAATCCAGCAAACATTCTCGCTATTACTGATACATCTTCTCTATCTTTGGCATTATCAGTTATTGCAGGTATCATTGACCAATAAGGTATATCCATAATTGTATATGTTACACCCCATAGTACATACGCAAGTGACGCATATATAAGAAGCCCTTTACCATGTAATGATTCAGGAACATTAAACATAGCATATAGTACAAATGCATTAAGTATTGTACCTGTTAAAATCCATGGTCTGAATTTACCCATCTTAGTATTAGTCTTCTCGACGATAATTCCCATAATCGGATCGTTAAAAGCATCAAATATTCTCGCCGCCATGAATACAACACCAATAAATGTAGCACTTATCCCAAGCACTGTGTTGTAATAGTAAAGTAAAAACGCCGATACAATCATATAGACCATGTCTTTACCAATTGCACCAATACCAAAACTAAATTTGGTCTTCTTAGTTAATTTGTTGTCCATCCCATTTTTTCCTCCATTGTTATCTGACTACAAAATCTATAGTCTTTGTAATACCAGATGGAGTTGTAAGTGTGAGCTTTGCATCTCCCTTCTCACCTATAGTCTTTACATATGTACCAAATGCTCCTCCTACCATATTAATTACATCAGGTCCTATTATCTCAATTGGTCCCTGAACTTCAAGTTTTACCGGCTGCATATAGAATGGAAGATGATTACCATTCTCATCTATTGCAACAATTCTCACTGATGCAACATCATATGTGTTATCCTCACATAATACATTAGTATCAACTGTACAGATAAGATCCGCTCTGGTACCCGGTTTTTTCACAACAGACTTAACTACCTCTCCGTTTTTGACTGCCTCAAATCTATATGTAGTAACATTAGCACCCCAGTTACCTATATATTTATAATAGAGATTTAGGCCATATTCAAAAGTAAGGTGCTCTGTCATCATCAATTTAAGCATCTTAGTCTTTATCTTAAAAGGTAAGTCATTCTGTCCATATTTTGCTATCGCAAATAAAACTTCTTTTATTGCTTCAGCATTCTTATCACTCATATTCTCATGCTTAGCCATAAGTTCACCAACAAAATCATTAACGATTACAGGTGGATGTGGCATTGCACCAAAAGTCTCTTTATCTGGTGTGAATTCTTTTACGAATTCATCGTTCTTATATACTCTTACAGAATCAGCATTAGTATATATGAACACATCTCCTATATAGCCTGCAGGATGCTCACCGATATCCATTGATGAAGATACAAAGAGAATATTATCTGTATCTCCCTGACTTGCATATACTTCGGCTGCAGGTTTCTTATTACGGAACATATCAAGTACACCATGATAGCATATTCTGTCTCCACTACCAAAATCTTTATGAGTATTATAATCAAACATACACCATCCAAAACCACCTGCTATATCTTCATTATGATATAATGCATTAAGTACTGTTGCATGTCTCTTACAATGCTCTGTCTTATGTTCTTCACAATCAAACATCTTAGTTGGGAACATATGACCATTATATTCCGTAACAAGATATGCCTTATCTAAATCAGATGTTACTGTTTTTTTATCATCAAGTCCTCTATTTGTACCATTATGTACAAAATCGTTATATGTATACACATCCTCAAGAAGGCTGCTCTTTTGTAAAAATCTTACACCTCCTGTACTCCTTGTTGGATCCATTGTATGTGCAATACGATTTGTTTCCCTATATAATTCATCATCATCCTGTGACTCATTAACTCTAACGCCCCAAATGATAATTGACGGATGATTTCTATAGTATTTTACCATATCTATAGTATTTTGAACAACCTGTTTTTTCCATTCTTTATCACCAAGGTACTGCCAGCCCGGAATCTCTGTGAATACTAAAAGTCCAAGTTCATCACAACGATCTATAAAATAGTGTGACTGAGGATAATGTGATGTTCTTACAGCATTAACACTCAATTCATATTTTAATATATCTGCATCATTAACCTGTGCTCTTTTCGGCATCGCATAACCTACATAAGCATAAGACTGATGTCTATTTAATCCTCTTAATTTTACTTTTCTGTCATTAAGATAAAAACCATCTGACTTAAATTCACATTTTCTAAAACCAAATCTTACTATCTTACTATCAATTAATTCTCCTTCCATACAAAGTTCTGTCTTGAACTCATATAGGTTAGGAGTATCTATATCCCATAATTCAGCCTTGTCATACTCGCATTCTATTCTGCTTATTCCTATTATATCCACATTGCCAACTGTAAGTTGTTCAAACTCTTCTTCTGACTGTGGATTCCATCTTCTAATGTATGTCTTGACTGTTATAATCTCTTTTAATTCTTCATCAAATGAAAGTTCTGCTTCAATCTTCTTACCTGACGTCTTAACAAATACATCATCAATATAATGTCTGTTCTTAACTTCAATACTAACATCTCTATATATACCACCGTATGTCATATAATCAATTACATTACCAAAAGGTGGAACATTACTGTCTTCTCTTGTATTAACAACAACCGCTATAAGGTTCTTCTCTCCAAAATTAAGATATTCGCTTATCTCAGCTTTAAATTCTGTATATCCACATCTATGTTCTGCACACAACTGGCCATTTACATATACCTGTGATATATGTGCAATAGCTTCAAATCTTAAGAATACTCTCTTGTTCTGCCAGTCTTTTGGTGCATCTATCCATCTTCTATAGGCTGCTATCGTCTGATAGCAGCTTTCATCAAAACAATTATATGGCGTCACTTTTACTGTATGTGGGATTCGGACATCCTCCATCTTACTCTCATCGTAATCATCTTCTGTCATTCCCTCTTCATAAGTGAAAGCGAACTTCCAGTCATTATTAATATAAAAAAGTGACTCCATTACACTATTCCCCCTTAACTACAATTCCATCCATAACTACGTTGATAAGGATCTCAAGTGCCTCACCATACTCAACCTGATGTTCTGAAAGTTCTTCTGTACTAATAAAATTCTCCATTGCACCACTTATAATTGATTTAATTACATATAAGTTAACATTTTTTACTTTTCCTTCTGCGATTGCCTGATTGAAAAGTTCAAATACAGGTTCCCAGCCACCTTCAATCTTTGATGCTATCTCATAATATATGTCAGGGTATTTTCCTTTTAAAGTTGATAATTTTCTAAAATCAATAGCCTGATATTTATCAGGAAGTACGATAATAATTCTTCTTAACTTATCTACTACATCAAGTGTATCATCTTCTAAAATCTTTCTCTCTGCAGCTTTTATATCTCCAAATCCACAACTAACAGTTTCTCTTAAAAGTGTCTCCTTGTTGGCAAATACTGAATATAAAGTTTTTTTACTCATAGAAAGTCTCTTTGCAAGACTGTCCATTGTAAATTTAATTCCTTTCTCGTTAAATTCTTCTATTGTTGCTCCTATTATTCTCTCTTTTACGTCCATAATTACTCCTTTACATTTGTGGAAACTTGAAAACTTTAATTCGTTTTTCGGTTTTTCTTAATTCTATCACACTTCAAAAAAATAAACAAGAGCTAAAAACAAGTTTTTTCGTGCTTTTTTTGCACTAAATCCTGTTTTTAGCCCTGCTTTTATCCAACCATTCTAGGTCTTTTATCCTATGTATTTTGCTTCCTAGTGTACTTTATTCACTCATCATAGTACTATTTTACTAATATCAGTTTCCTTGTCTATATCAATATTATATACATTACTAACCACTCATAGCTCTGTTAATACCATATAAAAACTTTATAACATATATTAGTATATCAATTCAACTAAATACCTGTACATTCTAATTGAATATTCTACATATATGGAAGTACATCTTCATAGTAACATCTTATCAATTCACCAACACTCCATGCCTGTGAATAACAGCCACGTCCTGTTGATGGAAAGTCTCCATCAAATATCTCACTGACACCATTTATACATCCATCATTAAGATGAAGGCCGAATATCTGGCACATATCATAAGCCTCCATAACCGCCCAGTCTGCGTGATCATTAACTTTAGTATATGCTGTTATAAATGGTCCAAATAGATATGCCCATACTGTACCCATGTGATAAGCCATATCTCTGTCAAAAAGTTTTCCGATATATTCTTTTTTGTATCCCTTCTCATTACGTCCAAGACTTCTAAGTCCATATGGTGTATAAAGTTCTTCATATACTTTATCAACAACCTTATGTGCTTTCTCGCCATCAAGGAGTTCAAAAGGAAGTGATACTGCAAATATCTGATTAGGTCTTATTGAATCATCTGCAACGCCATATTCATCAATAACATCATTAAGGCAGCTTTTTTTCTCATTCCAGAAAACTTTTGTATAATTCTCTTTTACTCTCATTGCAAGATGTTCATAGTGTTCATGTCCTTCGATATCTTCGAATCGCTCTGACAGCCATTCCATTATCTTAAGGGCATTATACCACAGTGCATTAATCTCAACAGCTTTACCGTGCCTTGGTGTTACAACTATCTCACCAACTCTTACATCCATCCATGTAAGCTGATCAAGATCACTTCCACCCATAATCATATAATCATCATCCATGTGAATGCCATATTCTGTTCCGTTCTCATATGCTCTTATTATATTCTTAAGTACTGAATATATCTTATCTTTTACAAATTCAAAACTTTCAAATGTATCTGTATATTTAAGATACTTATATACTGCATAAAAATACCACATCGAACCATCTATTGTATTATACATTGGTTCTTCTGACTGCGTATTTGGAAATACATTAGGTATAAGTCCATTTTTCTCATATTTTGAAAATGATTCAAGTATCTGTGCGCAATCATTATATCTTCCAGTACAAAGTGTAAGTCCTGTAAGTGCAATCATTGTATCTCTTCCCCAGTCCGCAAACCATGGGAAACCTGCAAGTATTGTCTTTAGTCCGGTTGACTTTCTGTCAACTATAAAATTATCAGCTGCTGCACTTAATTTTCTCACAAATGTATCTGAATTGTCAACTGATGCCATAAGATGATTTATCCTGTTAATATACTCATCTCGTTCTGTAAATCCATCTAATTCTTCATCCCATGATATTCCATCTGCTACCTTGCAGCTTATATACAATTTCACATTCTCATGTGGTTCTACAGTTCTTACAATATCTATCGGTGTAAACTGATTGTCAACTCCAAGAAAACCATTACGTCCATCAATTCTATAATATTCATTAGCATCAATAGTAAAGTCCGGTTCTGCCATTGATGTCTTATAAGTATTGCGTTCTACTATTCTTCCTGATGATACATATACATTAGTTGTGATATCCTTATATATATCAGATGTAAGGCTTATACTATGGTCATCATGGATCTCATATCCAAGTTTGACTTCATTAGCAAGTGCCGGTTTGTCAAATGGTCGTATTGTAAATAATGGTGTTATTGTAAGTTCACTTTTTGCATTACCACCCTTTATGTCATAACATACAACTGCTTTATTTCTTCCATATACTAATGATACTGTCTTCTTAACAGTTACATCATGAACTTTGTATGTGTATGTTGGAACACCATTATATTCAAAAGATACCATATATCTTTGTCCTTCTTTTATATATCCCGGATATTCCTGTGACGTAAAATCAAATTCTCTTCCGTTAATACGCAGACATTCGTGTGTTGAAGAGAATACTGTATATCTGTCTATAGGTGGATTAAGTGAAGCTATAAGATATCCACTGAATATTCTCTGATTCGCCCCTATTATAGACTGATTCGCAAATCCACCTATTCCATTAGTCATAAGCCATTCTCGCTCTATGCCCTCGTCAAATGTTCTAAAATCCCCTCGCCCATACTTATATAATAGTTCTCTCATATCTCTCTCCTTTATTACTTTGTATTGATTATATACCTGCTTAGTTTATCTAATCAGCTTAGCATATTATCCATTTTGTAAAGCATATACTAAGAAAATCTTTTGTATATCTGATAATATATATCTTCTCTTTCTCTCAATGTTATTCTCTTAAGTACTTCAAACAACTCTCTATTCTCTTCGATAAGCTCAACAATATCGGGGTTATATCTTGTTCCTTTGCCATCTTTGAGTTCACAAAGAACAACTTTAAGACTCTTTGAAGCATTATAACTTCTTCCTATACTATCAGTCGCTGAGTCTATTGTATCAGCAATTGTAATTAAATCAACATATATTTTTTTATCCGACCTGGTATTATCTGCATCCTCTGGATAACCACCTTTTCCATTATAGTATTTATGATGATAATAACATATATCTCTGTATTTTGACATTAATGGTACTTTATCAAGAAGCATTGCTCCATCTACAGGATGTCTCTTTATTATCTCAAATTCTGCTTCTGTAATCTTTCTGAAGTAATTATTAACTTTCTCAAAGCACAGACTTTTACCTATATCATGTAGAACTGCTGCATCATTTATATAATTCATTATATTCTTATGTTCTTTTAGCACACTTTCTACAGTAGTATAATTATTATCCACTAATATCTCCGGTCTTAATTCAAATATTTTCTCTGCCAGTGCCATCGCTATCTTTCTTACCATAACTGCATGTATCGCAGATTCAGCATCCGACATAACCGCTATATCTATAATGCAATGTTTGGCAAAATCATTTTCCGAAGTTGTCCTAAGGATACTATCAAGTACTTTCCAGACTTTTTGATTCACATAATAATTCTGTGTCTTTATCTCATGATTGGCATATACATCGCACAGATCATTAAGTATATCAAATTTTACTTCCTGTCTTCCCTGCCATGTCATATCCGAACAGTCGCAGAATCTTACAACTAACGGTGCAACGTTGATTACTAATGATTTTACCATTCCAGGCTCTGACAATGCTTTTTTTCTCTTTTTTATATAAAATGTATATATCTCATTAAAAAATTCATGTTTTCCATACAATCCTATAAGATATTTAAGATAAGTATAGTCTGCCACAAGTTTTATTGATATATTATCCGGATTAACTTCTGTCTCATAATCAAAGAGTTCTGTTGCTTTTTCGAATGCTCTGTTGATATACTGTCTATTCTTGTCAATATCATCTTCATTATCAAAAAAAAGATCATTAGCAACTGATACAAATACTCTCTTTGCTCTTATAAGCATTCTGTCAAAATCAAATTCTTCACCACATTCAATAACTTCTTTTTTGGAAAAAAATTCTTCTGCTTCATCAAGTGCCAAAAGAGCTTCTTTATTATCATCGCCTTTTCTTATGCTAAGTGCTGAACAGTATACTCTGTTTACGAATGAATATACTATTATCTCTTTTATATCATAATCTGATTTTTCAAACTCATCCTTATGAATTGTAACTTTGGTAAAATATTCATAGGCTGTATAATAGTTAGATATATCTCCACATTTCTGCTCAAAAAATGCCTTATAATAACACGCTTTCATATATGAATGAAGATTATCTCTTTTTTTATAGTAATCTATAATCTTGTCAAGAATACCTATTGTAATATTAATATTCTGAACATCAGCTCTTGAAAGCAGATCCATATATTTTAGTATTGCATCACCAAGTTCATCTGTGAATTCTTCTTCTCCATCTATGAATGGCTTCATGATACTATATATCAGATTTTCGTTTTCAAGATATATCTTTCTTCTCTCAATGGAATTCTCTCTTAGTCTAATCTTCCATTCTTCTTCCGGTATGCTAAAATCACGCATATCTGCCTGAATCTTATTCTCCCGTTCTATGTTATCCATATATTTTTCATAAAACTGCTTTACATCTGACGATTTTACCATATAAAACGCCTCCAACGTACACCATTATCATTAACCGTATAAATTATCTAAATTCTATCAATCAGTATCATTCTAATACTTTTATTCTGCATTAAAATTATCATTATGATATTCTTCTAGTTTCTTATTCATTTTATCGGCTTCTATTGCAGATTTTTTCCATGATATTGCAGATATTATTACAAATACTATTGTTATGGTTGTTAAAATATATGTAATACTTCTCGCTGAGTTAATAGCATACCAATTATACTCATAGCCACTTAACATAACTATCAATACAATTATTAAATAATGCACTATACTTAGGGTTATCGCTTTTCTTCTGCTCACAACAACATCCGGATATATAACTATACTTAGCGCACATAATAACGAAGTTACAAGAATCTGCCAAAGCATATCTGACTCTATCACATCGACTTTATATATAATATTTGTAAATACTGTAACTGCAATAAGCTCTCCTGTTGTAATCTCAGTAAATTTTTTCATTATATAGCAAAATTTTTTCATTATTGCCTCCTTAGTCTTATAACCATGTCTCATTCACCATATATCAGTATTAGTATCAATTTTTTATTCCAAGCTTACTCTTAAGGTCTGCTACATACTGTCGTGAGATAATAAGTTTTTCGCTATTTTTCATATATGCCTCGTATCTGCCCCCTAATGACGGTGCGAAATTTTTTACATGTACAAGATTAATTATAGTCGACTTCGTTGCCCTGAAAAAATCTGTATTTGCAAATTTTTCCTCCAACTCATAAAGCCTATACTTCGTCTCATATACTTCTTTTTCCATATATGCAAAAACTTTATTATCAACTGCTTCAAAATAATATATATCTTTTGGACTAATGCGAAAAAACTTATCTTCCTTATATACAGTTATCTTATCTCTGCCATTTTTAATTGCATAAATCATCTTTAATAACTGTTCATCCACAGAATGACACTTTATAATTATCTCTTCTTCCTCACTACTCTCACAATCCTGTATTGTGATCTTCACGCTGTTCACACCTTTCTATCTGTCTTTTAACTTTCTTTTTTTAGTAATAGTCACCGCTATCAAAATAGCTGCTACTGAATACACAAGAATCAGAATAATCTGTTGCCTCTCATTCCATATTTCCTCATTAATTATAACATCTATTGACATCTTATCACAATATGCCTGCATAACCTCATCAGGAACATTCTTAAAGGTTTTGACAATAATATCTGCTGTTGCTGTTTTTCTAAGAATTGCTGCACTATGTAAAAAAGGTGTAACTTTTACTATTGCTTGTATTGTATGTGAAAACTGTGATATTGGTATGTATATCCCACTTGCAAATCCAACAAGTGTGCCAGTAATTGTAAGCACTCCACTCCAACCACTGTTACTGTGCACACATAATGCCATAACATAACCAATAGCTGAAAATGTGAATGCACTTACAGTAACTTCCATTATAATCTTTAGTAAAATTTTAACTGTAAGTAGTTCATATCCCTGCATTACAAAATATATCTCCCCAATCACAAGCGTAAATACACTCATTCCTGCTGATATAATCCATGCTGACATTATATATCCAAGTGCCAGATACAGTCTTTTTACCGGTGTTATATAAAATGCCATTATCTTTCCTGCTGTTTCATCATTAATCATTGTACCTATAACTGTAAAAGCTACTGTAACAGTATTAATAGATAGCATACTTGCAAGCGTCCACATCTGTATAAGATATGACACATTCATTCTGTCTGTTTCTGTTATTACCATACTAGAATAATCTTCCAAAATATATATGACATTTTCACTATTCATTTTACCTAAGAATACTACCATAAGTCCTAACGCAATAAGTGTTGACATTACTGAGAAAAAAACTGCACTCCTGTCTCTTAAATATACAAGACAATTTCTTTTTGTGAGATAAAATATTTTATTCATAATCGTTTACCACCTTTCCTGTTATATTAAGAAATGCATCATCAAGTGTTCCATTCATCATCTCAAAACCTTCGATGCTATCTTTCATAACATATAGCAGTTCTATTGCATCTGTACTTTTATTAATATCTATCTCATATATATTATCTTTTCGCTTATACTTATATTCTCCATTTTTCTTTACAAGATAATCTTCAAATTCTTTATTTCTTTCCATTCTTGTAATAATTCTAAGAACATCTGTTGTATATTTTTCTTTTAGTTCAAAAGGAGTTCCCTGCGCTTTTATTCTACCTGCATCAATTATTACTATTCTGTCTGCCTCATTAGCTTCTTCCATATAATGTGTTGTCAGAAATACTGTTACTTTATTCTCCTTTCTAAGACGGTTAATATTATTCCATACTATTTTTCTAGTAGCCGGATCAAGCCCTGTTGTTGGTTCATCAAGAAAAAGTATTTTTGGTGAATTAACAAGTGCTGCTGCTATCTCACATCTTCTCTTTTGTCCACCAGACAAATCCTTGTATCTTCTATTCCATACCTCCGTAAGTTCCATAATTTCACACACTTTATCAACCTTTTCTTCCATATCATAAAGTGCACTTCTCACACATATATTCTCTTTAACTGTAAGTCTGCCGTCAAGACAGTTATTCTGCCAGACAACGCCTATCTCTTTTCTAATCTCTGCATCATCTTTGCCAACTTTATATCCACATATTTCGATATCACCCGAAGTCGGTTTAAACAGCGTACACATCATATTAATGACAGTTGACTTTCCAGCTCCATTAACACCAAGAAAACCAAAAAGCTCGCCTGATTTTACATTAAAGCTTACATCATTAACAGCTCTTACTCCTTTAAAATATTTTTTTAAATGCTGAACTTTTATTATATCTTCCATATATTCTTCCTCCACTTTATTAATATTTGTCTAACACCAATATTCTCTTAATAACAATGTTCTTTCAATCTTTGATATTTGTCTTATATGTTTCCAATATCTATCTTATATTCAGCATAATAAAAGTTATTCACTATATCAAATTAATCAGGGTAAGTTGCATTCTGAACTATGTAAGTTGCATATATAATAAAAACAGTACATATTTTAGCAGTTGCACATATAAAAAATATTGCACATATTAACAAAGGTTCACATTATCCAATAGTCATCACAGATACTAAGCATATAAATATAAACTTAAATCTGCAACAAAAATAGTCTAATGTGAACCTCTTTGTTATATTATATATCTATACTGTATGTAAGCATAGCTATTCAGGAAAATTTATATTAGCAAATTCCCTGTGCAAGCATAGCATCTACAACTTTTTCGAAACCAGCAATATTAGCACCTGCTACATAGTTGCCTTCTAAGTTGTATTTCTTTGAAGCTGCGTCAACTTTTGCAAAGATACCTTTCATGATACCTTTAAGTTTCTCATCAACTTCTTCGCTTGTCCAGCTAAGTCTCATGCTGTTCTGGCTCATCTCAAGTGCGCTTGTTGCAACACCACCTGCATTAGCAGCTTTACCAGGCATGAATAACATATCATTAGCAAGGAAGAAATCTGTAGCTTCTCTTGTTGAAGGCATATTAGCACCTTCTGCAACTGCGAAACAGCCATTAGCTTTAAGAGCTTTAGCATCTTCTAAGTCAAGTTCATTCTGTGTAGCACATGGTAATGCGATATCACATTTGATCTTAAAGATTCCTTTTCCTTCTGTATATTTAGCTGTTGGAACTTTTTCAACATATTCTTTGATTCTTCCACGACGTACTTCTTTGATCTCTTTAACTACGTCAAGGTTGATTCCGTTTTCGTCATATACGAATCCGTTTGAATCACTTAATGCTACTACTTTTGCACCTAACTGCTGAGCTTTTTCTGTAGCATAGATAGCAACGTTACCTGAACCAGATACGACTACTGTCTTACCTTCAAGTGACTGATTGTTATGCTCTAACATCTCTTTTAAGATGTATACAAGACCATATCCTGTAGCCTGTGTACGGATTAAAGAACCGCCATATGAAAGTCCTTTACCTGTTAATACACCTTCATATAATCCTGTAAGTCTCTTGTACTGTCCGTAAAGATATCCGATTTCTCTTGCACCAACACCGATATCTCCGGCTGGAACGTCCTGATCAGCTCCGATGTACTTAGATAATTCAGTCATAAAGCTCTGGCAGAATGCCATTACTTCTCTGTCTGATTTACCCTTAGGATCGAAGTTTGAACCACCTTTACCACCACCGATTGGAAGTCCTGTAAGTGAGTTTTTGAAGATCTGTTCAAATCCTAAGAATTTTAAAATTCCCTGGTTAACTGATGGATGAAGTCTTAAACCACCCTTGTATGGTCCGATTGCACTGTTAAACTGTACACGGTATCCTTTGTTAACCTGTACCTGTCCGTTGTCATCAACCCAAGGTACTCTGAAAGAGATAATTCTCTCAGGTTCTACAATACGTTCAAGAACTCCTAATTTACGGTATTTTTCTTCATTGGCATCAATTACTACTTTTAAAGAATCTAATACTTCTTTAACTGCCTGATGAAATTCTGGTTCGCCTGGGTTCTGCTCAACAACCCTGTTATAAATCTCGTCTGTGTATGACATATATCAGTTTCCCCCTAGATATAATATTAATATATTTTGATATCGCAAAGCTTCGATGTTACCTGCTGCTCTGCAATGTAACCTGCTATGTTATATCAATTTTTTAATGCATTAAAGCATCTTTGTATATTATAAACTAGTGATTGTCATTTGTGTTAACTTTTTTATCATTTTTCTTAATTTTGTTAAACTTGTCTATAACATCAT
Source organism: Falcatimonas sp. MSJ-15 (assembly GCF_018918265.1). Lineage (GTDB taxonomy): Bacteria > Bacillota > Clostridia > Lachnospirales > Lachnospiraceae > Falcatimonas. The sequence goes on along the minus strand of NZ_JAHLQC010000007.1, from coordinate 23,890 downwards.
TATTCTTTTAGGTATGATTTGTGCATTTTTTATAGTAATATTTGTCGCAATATTCCATAATACAAATATCATTAAATACACAGTCCTTTCATAGCATATACATGTCTATGTATCTGCATGTGTATATTTTTATACATTTACATATATTGTTATATAAGTACTATTCATCAAACGCAACAGTTATATAGAAACCTCTGTCAGTCTCTTTTATATCCTTTACTATTCCTTCTTTTGATTTTATCTTTTCTCTAAAAGTATAGTTTCCTGACATAGCAACGGCCGGCTCAACTGTATAGTACCATGCATTAGGAAGTTTTCCTTCTGTTATCTCAACTCTGTCACCGACATTAACAAGACCGGGTCTCTCCATCTTAAAATCTTCTTGTCTCATACTATTTCAAAAAATCCTTTCTCATAGGATTGAATACATCTACAAGTTTACCCGCTTCAAGACATACTACTCCATGAACACTGTTAGATGGCATATATACACTGTCACCTTTATTAACTATCTTAGTCTCTCCATCTATTGTGAATTCAAAACTTCCTTCAGCTATATATGTTATCTGAAGATGTTCATGACTATGTACATTACCTCTTGCACCTTTTTCAAATGTAATCTCACACATCATAAGTTCATCCGAATATGCTAAAATCTTTCTTGTTACTCCAGGTTCACAATCAGTTATTCTACATTCACTATTTTTTACAAACATTATATTTTCTCCTTATCTCTGCATTATTTTTAATTGCGAAACTATATTTGCAAACAGCCCTATAACTTTACTATATTGCAAGCAGTAGTCTTTGCAATCGTCAGTACTAAGCTCACTATACATCTTAAGATGTATAGTGAGCTTAGTACTGCTACGTTTGCAATGAAGCGAGAGTGCCTACTGCGGTAATATAGTAAAGTTAATAGGGCGTACTTTCGGTTAAAATATATTTTCGCAATTAACTACACTATTTTTATCTCTGCACATTACCACATTTTGGACATACGTTACCTTCAGTGAAAGTATATCCACACCTGTAACAGCATTTTACTTTGTGATCAGTTCTTGCCATATACTTAAGATCTCTTGATTCAGGCTTTTCTTTCAGATAATTGATGAATTCTGTAAGTACGCCTGCAAGTTCTGTCATATTCTTTGAACCTGCTCCTGATGGAAGTTTTATCTTATTTTTGTTAATAAGCTCTACTATAAGACCTTTCCCAAAGAGCTTCTTCTCCGCTTCAACTTTTGCAATATTTGCAATATATATCTTATCAGGATTAATTACATTCTTATAAAATATATGCTCTGGTGTTATTATAAAGCCTGACTTACCATTTGACTGTCTGCTTGAATCAAAAACAACTATTGGATATTCATACTTATTCTTAATAAATCCATAATTCTTAAGTGCATTATTTATTATTATATCTGATATCTCGCTTTTATCTATATCATCGTTTCTTGTATCATGTGATAAGCTTTCTGATGATAAAGTTCTATGCGATATATCTTCTATATCATCTGCATTTTCATAGTCTTTTCTCTTAAGTATTGTTTTTTTATCTCTTTCAAGTGCAATCTGTCTTGCATTACAATAATGTATCTGCGAAGTATCTATTACTTTTTGTTCTATCATCTTCTTAAGTTTTTTAACTAAAAGATCACTCTCATTAATTTTAATCATACTAAGACGTTTGTCAAGCATCATAAGTGCATTGTCTTTAAGTTCCGGAAGATACATTCCATTTGATATCTTATCATAAGCATATAGTGCATCATCATATGACATATTAGCAATATCAGGACACAGCTTGTCTATCTCTTTTTCATCATTTTTTCGTATAGAATCGTCTATTCTCTTTATATATGGCTCTAATGATTCATCAGAAAAACCTCTGTCCTTAAGATCTTTTTTAAGTTTTTTCAGATCTTCTCTTTTTCTTCCTTTGAAGTTTGACATTATCTTGTCAATCTGTGCTTTTTCATTCTGTTTTACATTATCTGCTGCAAACTTTATCTGTTTTACTATATGTGGTGCATCTTCTCTATATTTTGCAGTATGGTTCTTAAGTTCTGTTATCTGCTTTGCATTCATCTTATCGCTGCCAGACATCTTCTTTCTAATCTCTGTTTCAGCTTTAAGTTTTGCTGCTTTTTTAATTGCATCAACATAAGGTTGTCGTTTAAAATATTCAACAGGACTCTTTGATATCGCATCTAATATCTTTTTTGTATCATCATAGTTAAGAGCTTTAACTACACCAACAAGCTGTCTAATCTCACTTTCTGTACGAGGTGTCCGCACTCTTAATTCATCACTATCATCGTCTTTGTATATAAGTTCTTCTGGCTCTTCTAATACTGTTCCTCTGTATAACACTCTTCTTTGTTGTGTATTTTTTTTAGTCTTATTGTCTGTTACATCGCTATCCATTCTTGTGTTGCTATCTCTTTTTGTATTCTTATTGTTATTGTCATTATTATTATATGAGTCTGTATCTTGTCTATTTCCATTAACATTCTTATTGTCGTTCTTTTTACCTTCTATATTATTGTTGCTTCTATAATTAGAATCCTGGTTATCTTCATAAGATTTTTCATTATCTGACTCACCATCATAAGAAGCATTATTCGACTTGTAATCATAAGTGTCATTATCTGACTCTGAATCATAAGTGAATTCGTTATCACTGTCTTCTTCATAGTCTTCATCATTATCACGGGACATTTTATTTTTTATTCCACTTAAGATGCCTTTTTTCTTCTTTGCTTTATCAAGCATCTTATCTCTGTTCTTTTTAACATCTTCTTCATCAAAGAAGCTGTTGTCCATCATCTCTATAATCTTATCTTCGTCATAGTCATTATCTGCATAATCTTCTATATGTGATTTTGCTTTGTTTTCTTCTTTCTTTGGCTGATTCTCATATCTGTTAAAATTATAATTAGTCGTTCTTGAACCGGCATCGCTAAGAAGTGAAGCATAATCCTCATATGCTACTGCATCATCTTCAAAATCAATCTTAAAAATATCTCCTTCTGACAAAAGTTTATCAGGTTTTGGTGTGAACATACTATGACAATGTGGACAGGTATATGCTCTTGCAAGATATACTCTTTGCACATCTGTCTCTATTATATATTCCTTATTTTTTTCAAATACTACCATATATAATTTGTTACTACAATATGGACATTTAAAAGGAACGCTGAAAAAGTTCTTTCCAATATCACATACTTCAACTCTGTTTTGTTTTGGCATTTTTGCAAAATTATCCCTTGCAGATATCCATTTTATCTTACGCCACAGTCCCATCTTATATTCATTATGTCCATCTGTTTCTTTACTATTGCCTGATTCCATCTCTTCTATATTTCTTATAAGTTCACTAAGTACGTCTTCATAGTCAAATCTTATCCCATTTTTATAAAAATAGAGATGCTTATCTGTAAAATCTACTTCTATTCCAACGCTCTTAACTATAGCAGTAAACATCTCCGTAAGTTTTTTATAATCGTGGTTTACTACAAGCCCTTTAAGTGCACCCCATTTACCAAGAACATATAAAGGAATAGTTAAATAACTGACAATTCCAGGCTTTGCACTATTTACAATGTATGCTTTACTATCATCAATATGCATCTCAACTACATCGCCAAAGACTTTTCTCTTCTCCATACTAAATACCAGACTTTTCTCTGTTCCAAGAAGTATTACATTATCATTATTAACAACAAATGTACCACTCCATTCAACCCTTGACTTAGTTGATGCTACAAGTTTATTATATGTCTTTTTTAATTCACTATTAGCTTTAAGAACAAGCACATATGTCATCTCCTTTTTTATATAAATGCGCTGTATAACGCCTTAAGTATCTTTTTGTTACATTCATTATTCTTAATTGCGTCAGCATCGTTATATATACCATTTTCTGCCATAAGTTCACCACAGACATCAGCTCCGATTATGCTATTGTTATCTATGAGTGCTTCAAGGCATCTGATCTGTCCATCTATTGTAAGGCTTCCCTGATCCCAGTTTGTTATAACGCTCTCTGTATCCATAACATCTTTGTCTATTGATATGTATATAGGATACTCTGACTTAAGTTTTTGTATCTCTTTTATCCCTGTCTCAAGTTCAGATTCTTTTATAAATCTCACTCTGTCTCTAAGTCTTTCGTCCGCAAGTTCTATAAGTTCATCCTTTACACCTATTATTATAACATCCTGTATATACTTATTATTCAGCAATACATCACATACCCAGCCCCCACATGACAATATCTCAGAAAAAGCTGATAATTGCATATCAGGATGATGATCAAATACAATAAGAGAAAATGGTTCTCGTATCATCTCAAGATATATTGCTGTAAGGTAATGGTAATTGCCTGAATCGCTAAAACGTATCTTAGCTGTATCGCTTTCTATTATTTGTCTAAGTACATGTCTTGCTTCATCATCACAATAACAGTTAGTTCCTTCTATCTGTGTGCAATCACTAATCGTATATTGATATTCTCGATAAAAGTCCATATCTTTATATATTCCCTGCATATCCATAATTTTAATCATATTCTGTCTATCTCCATCTGTTTCACTTGTATTTTATCTACAATATATAATATATTGCATTACTACTACCTGTATTTTACTTACAGCCTTATAACTTGATATAGTACTTTATAACATATACTTATACTTATTCTCACATATCAGAGTTTTAGTTCATCAAGTTTTCTATTAAGTGCTTCTGCATCTATTGGAAATGGCAATGCATAAGTCTTATATTCTAATAATTCTTTTTGCAATGCCGAATTGGCTGTATTCTTAGATACAAGTATAACAGGTATTCTTGTCTTTGCAAGTTTGCTCCTAATAGGTGGCAGGCAAAACATTGAATTATCATAATTGATAATAATACATGATGTCTTTTCTATATTAACAGCATTAACTGTCATTATGCTTCCTTCCATTATATTAGGTATATATGGTGCTTTTAGTATTTTTTTAAAAACTGCTCTGTTAGTGGCATCTGCATCTATGTAGCATATACTAATCTCTCTTTTTTTCTGAAATATTGATCCTACTACAGACATAAGATCTTTTTTTACAATCGGTTTTACTGTATAGCCCTGTGGATGAAGTTCCATACAGTCTGTAACTGTCTTGTTATCACACATACCTGTCTGAAATAATACTGGAATCTTCTTAAGTCTGTTATCTTTTCTTATCTCTTTTAGAAGTTCAATTCCATCCATGCCAGGCATAACTATATCAAGTATCATAAGATCTACCAGATTGTCTTTTAGATATTCAAGGCACTCTTTTCCACTTAATTTAGTTATAACTTCATACTGTGCATCAAGATACATTCTTGCTGTGTCAAGTATTGCAGGATCATCATCAACTATCAGAACCTTTTTCTTAACATCTCCGGCATGAATATTAAGTATACGCAATATCTTATAATACAATTCGTCCATCTTATATGGTCTTCTAAGTGCTTTTGTCACTCCATCCTGAAGTAATCTTCGAAATTCCGGATCATCTTCATTCCTTGTTATAAGGACTACAGGCATTGTCTTCGATGCCTGTATTCTTCGTATTCTCTCAAATACCATCTGCGAATCAAGCTTCTCATCTGTCATATCAATTATTATTATATCCGGTGGACTTTTTATTATAGAATTAAACGCTTTAAGTGGCTCTGTTACTGTTACAAATAAAAGCGTGTTATTCATATATCTTACTTCGCCGTCTATTATTGCATTATCACCAATTGATAGAATATTAATCATACATTTTCACTCCTTTTTTGTATACATCTTAAGTACTTCGATCATATTAATTGCATCATCATAATTGTCATGTGCCAGCATATCTGATATGTTCTTTTTCATCTCTTTTTCATCATCCTGCGTGTCTTCATCACTATGCACAGTTTCTATATCCTCTTGTACATCTATTTTGCTATGCATATCTTGTGTATCCGTCTGTATATCTATATATGCTTCATTGTCTTTGTCATTCTCATATTCTTTAATAAACTCTCTGATGCCATTCATAAGTTCATCATAACGCACAATGAATGATTTTGTATTATTATCTATATATTCTATTCTTCCTTCTTTACCTGACATCTCAAGTCTTTTAGCTTCATCCCCCAATTCTTTGGCACCTATCATATAAAGTGTACTCTTCACTGAATGTACTATAATTGTATAATCTTCTATGTTATTATTCTCATACGAATCTGTCAGCTGCATTATTTTTTCTTTACTATACTTCTCATTAATCTTTAGTGTGTTCACATATTCTATTACACTCTCATCACACAGTGACAAAGCTTTTTCTACGTCTATACCTAGTTCTTTTAGAATATCAAAAGTCTTATCTTTGGCTTTTTCACTAACATTATCATTACCAGCACAATATGTAATCACACTTTTATCAAGATACTTAACAAGAATATTACTAAGTTCTGACATCCTTATTGGCTTTGATATAAAGTCATCAAACCCTGATGCAAGAAGTTTTTCTCTCTCGCCACTGATTGCATTAGCTGTAAATGCTATTATTATCGTATGATTTTCACTATCAGTTTCTTCTCTTCTAATCGCTCTCTCTGTTTCGAGTCCATCCATTACAGGCATCATCTGGTCAAGAAATATAATATCATATCTCTTCTTATGCGTATATTCAATCGCTTCCTTACCACTGCATGCAAGGTCTGGTTCTACGTTAAAAGTTCTAAAGTATCCACTCATAACATCAAGATTAACTCTGTTGTCATCAACTACCAGAATATCTGCTTTCTCTACTCTTATCTTCTTGCCCGTTCTATCTAGTTCACTTCCATATAGCATTCTACCAATTTCACGCTCATCTTTTATCTTCTGTCTAAAGGCAATTTTTATTATTATCTCATTCTCTGTCGGAATTTCAAGTCTTATCCTTGCTTTCATAACTTTTGCGTATGCTTTTGATATTGAAAAACCTATGTTAGTCTCATCTAACAATTCACTGTCTACATTGTTTTTTCTTGTAAGTGTATTATAGATTCTTATTATCTCATCACAATTAATATATGTTCCTTCAATAACTATCTCAAAACACAATATACATATATCCACATCGACTTTTTCCTGTGATACATTAAACTCAATCTTTCCTTTATTTATATATTGTTGCACTCCTATAAGCGTATTGTTAACAATCTGTCTTATCTTACCAATATCTCCATACATCTTATATGCTATATTCTCGGATATATTGCAATTCATATCTATTCCATTATTCTTAATGAAAAACATAGCATTACTTATTATGTCATTGATTAAAGACTGTGTATTATATACTTCTTCATTAAGTTCAACTGTTCCCTGCTCAATCTTTGATATATCAAGAACTTCATTAAAAATTGTAAGGAGCATCTTAGCAGAAGCATCTATTCCTTGTGCTCTCTCTCTTACTCTCATATCTATATTATCATTCATAAGCAGCTCACAATATCCAATAATTCCATTAAGTGGTGTTCTAATCTCATGACTCATATTAGCAAGAAATATGCTCTTTGCTCTATTCGCAGCATCAGCTTTATTGCGAAGTTCCTCCATCTTTACATAGTCTTCTTTACTCTTTGTTATATCTAAAAGAACTATTACATATGCATCTGTACTGTCACCACTTCCTATACGTGTTATGTGTTTGTGATAATATCTGTCATTAAGTCTATATTCCTGTGAATCTGTTGTACATATATTCTCTATAAGTTCTTCTTCATATTCTTGTGAAAAATTGTATGATATTCTTTTTGCTTCATGATTCTTATGCACTATATTGAATTCATTATCAGCTATTATTATAGGCTCGTTCATATCAAGAACTATCTGTTCATAAGCCATCTCTGTTATACTGAACATTCTCTCTTTCATAATAATTCCAATGAATATAATCATCGACACAAGTATTCCAACTGGTACTATATCATAATCACCAAGCATCTTATGTATTCCGATTATATATGCAATTATTGGTATACATGACGCATATAACATAGTTCTAAGTGATTTCTTCTTCTTATCAGTCTCAGCTTTTACATATTTAAATATTATAAAGCCAAGTCCGGTTCCCATAAGTACAAAATTAATAATGCAGTTATATGTATATATAATTCCTGGAACAAGTTTTATATGTGGCATTACACCTGTATATACATATTGCACATTTCTATAATAGATATTATTATATTTAACCAAAAAAACCAAAAGAACTATCAATGTATCATGAAAAAAGAGACACATTTCTATTATTCTATTAAATTGTATGTTAAGATATGATGCCAGAAACAATAAATAGAATGTAGCTATATATGCTATTCCAAGATATTCCATCCTTATTGCCATAAGTGCTTCAAGAAGGCTTCCGCTCATAATCTCAAGCAGATAACCATAACTATATATAAAAAGACACAGCATAACTGCCATCATCAGTTTCTGTGTCTTTGAAGATCTTTGTTTATATACAAGCAAAAACCCCATAAAAGACGTTATTACAGCTATTACTTGTATTATATATATTAATTCCGCCATTCTCTCACCACCTGATAAAAAATATAGATCCATATTCTTTATCGGTGGCAAGACAACTATTTTTTACTTTTTAAAATGTCTAATATCCTCTGATATGGTCTTGTGAATCATCAACAGTCTTGGTAATTTTCTTGATTACAACATAATATCCGACTTTTTCATTGACTTCAACGTATACTCTGTCGCCTTCTTTCTTACCCATAACTGCTTTACCTATAGGTGATTCTATACTTATATAACCGCCAAGTGAGTTACCTCTTACTGAAGTTACTATCTTGTAAGTCTCTGTCTCATCATCATCTTCAAAATAGACTTCAACAGTATTATTAAGTCCAACTTCATCTTCTTTAGAATTGTCTTCGATTACTTCTGCATTCTTTAACATTCTCTCAAGATATCTGATTCTGCTCTCATTACGATTCTTATCTTTTTTAGCTGCGTGATATTCAAAATTCTCACTGAGATCTCCCTGTGCTCTTGCTTCTTTAACAGCTTCTATAAGTTTTGGTCTTTCTACAAGTTTTCTATGTTCAATCTCCTGTTTTATCTTCTCAACATCACTCTTCATAAGTCTGTCGCCCATCCAAAACATCTCCCTTATTTTTACATATTATTAATCTCGTATTCTTTTATTGCCTTTAAGAATGTTTCACCATACTTCTCATACTTCTTCTCACCTACACCAGATACCATTAACATCTCATCTTTGGTATGTGGTACTTTATCACACATATCGATTAGTGTCTTATCAGCAAAAATAAGATATGGTGGCACTTGCTGTTCTGATGCTATCTGTTTTCTAAGACTTCTAAGTTCTTCAAACATTCCTGACATAGCACCGGATACATTGCTGCTATTCTTTGACGTCTGCTTCTTTGCTTTTTTATCAGTATCCACTTTTTCTATCTCTTTTGGCAGCTTTATTATAATGCTCTCGGTATCACTGTCAAGAAAATCTCTTCCTTTTTCTGATATCTTGGCTATCTGATATTCATCATCAGTCTGATATACATAGTCATTCACAAGAAGATGATTGAATATATTACGAAGTTTATGTATAGTCATAGTCTGATACTTTCCATACTGACTGCTCTTATCAAGCGAATATTTTAAGACTTTTTGACTCTTGCTTCCTCTAAGTGTATCAAGAATTACTGCTATTCCATATCTCATTTTTGATTCCTTCATACATATAAGAATACCCTTTGCAACTTCTGTTACATCTTCATTTTCATATTGTGTGAGACAATTAGAACAATTCCCACAGTAATTCTCTGCATTTTCGCCAAAATATCTCAATATATATGTCCTTAAGCAATCATTGGTAAAGCAATAATAAGTCATCTTCTTAAGCCTGTTTCTCTCACGTTCTTTTATAATTTTAAGTGTATCATAATCAAGCTCATTATTCTCGCTTACATAATCTATCATATATTGGTTAGTCGCAACATCCTGACCACTATAAAGCAATATACATTCGGAAGGCAGTCCATCTCGACCTGCTCTTCCTGCTTCCTGATAATAACTTTCAATATTCTTAGGCATATTATAATGAATAACATATCTTACATTGGATTTATCTATACCCATTCCAAATGCATTAGTTGCAACCATCACCGGTCTGGTATCATATATAAAATCTTCCTGGTTCTGTTTTCGCTCTGTGTCAGATAGTCCTGCATGATATCTTGTCGCATTTATGCCATCCTGACAAAGTTTTTCGCATACTTCTTCTACATTTTTTCTGGTCTGACAATATATTATGCCTGATTCATTGCGATGTTCATTAATATAATCTATAACCTGTGCATATTTGTCTTTTGGTTTTTTTACAACAAACTTAAGATTCTTCCTGTCAAATCCCGTTACAAGGATACAAGGATCTATAAGTTTCATTATATTAATAATATCATCTTTTACTTCATGCGTTGCAGTTGCTGTAAATGCACTTACAACCGGACGTTTTGGCAAAAGATTGATAAAATCAAGAATCTTAAGATAACTTGGTCTAAAATCCTGTCCCCATTGTGATATACAATGTGCTTCATCAACTGTAATCATTGATATATTAACTGATGACGCAAAATCAATGAATTCCGGTAAAAGCAACCTCTCTGGTGCGACATATATTATCTTATATCTTCCTTCTTTTGCATACATAAGTGCAAGTCGTGTCTGATTAGGTGTAAGCGAACTATTAATATAAGCTGCATGTACACCTGCCTGGTTAAGTGCCATAACCTGATCTGTCATAAGTGATATGAGTGGAGATATTACAAGTGTAATGCCATCAAGCATGAGTGCCGGAACCTGATAACATAATGACTTACCGGCACCGGTTGGCATTATTCCAAGTGTATCATGTCCACTTAATATACCATCAATTAGTACTTCCTGCCCTTCTCTAAAACTGTCATAACCAAAATACTTCTTTAATATCTCATATTTATTCATAAATTATCACTTTATCCTTGAATTTTTCTTCTTCAAACATAATATTGTATATATTCTTTAACTGTTGTCTTGCTGTATCAGTATCGCATATACCTGTTGCAACATTATCTTTATTAAGTTCTAACGTCATAATATTATAATTAACACCAAATAGCATACTTCTTACATCTGTCATTGTAAGACCATTCTTCTTATAAAATGCAATTCGTCTAATCCTTGTGTTCATATCTTCATCATCTTTTGCAAAATGAATATTCTCAGTTTCAAGATAAAGCCTGTCTATATCATATTCTTTAAGAAATGCACCTGCATTTTCCCAAAACTTACTTCCATATCCTTTATCTCTATTACCTCTTACAACTGCAAAATAATCAAGAAGAACTGTCTTTTCCTTTGCATCATGTACAAAATAGGCATATGCTCTAAGTACATTCTCTTCATCATACATTCCAGCCGCAAAATAGACACCTCTGTCATACATATCTGTAATCCTGCCTATTGGCTTTAACTCGTCTTCTAGAAAATCATACTTAAGATGTCTGTCATATAATTCCACAATCTGTTCAACACTAAGTCTTCTTAACTCCATATCTTCACCTTTACCTATATTAATTATCTACTCACCTGCAACCTGAACATTCTTAATTCTTACTGCAAATGGTCCTTCATATTTGCTATCTTTGTATCTTTCTTTTGAAAATACAAGATTATTTTGTAATTCAATAAAATTACCACTAATTGAGCCACCTGTAACCGGTGTTACGTTCTCACCGTCAAACAGATATCCAAGTCTTATCTCACCACCAAAGAATCCTGTCAATGGATTGACACTAAAATCTGAGAAATTAACCACATAAAGATATGGTTCTTTTTTCATCTCTTCAAATGTAACTGTTCCATTATCTACACTAACTGCATCAGGCATACCTGTTGGTTCTACGCCCAGATAATATGATATCCTTGCATTACCATAGATATTCTTAACTATACCTTCCTGTACAATCTCTACATCTTTCATCTCAATTCCTTCAAGTGAATATGGAATAGTACTTTTTAGTGTAACATTAACTTTCTCTCCACTGGCATCTTCACGTTGAACATTATCACCAGGTTTTAGATCTGATATTCCTGCATAGATATATCCTACACTTGTTCTTGCTGCATAATATTCAAATAACTGTGACAGATTCTTACCAGACAATATTACTGTATATTCACCTTTTTTTGGTGCTGTCTTTGCATTAGCTCTTGCACATACTGTATCTAATGCTTCTCTTACTTGTCTTGACAAAGCTTCTGTATCAAGATCAGTATATTCAAAGTTCTGATATAATTCTACATCCTGTGGTTCTATACACTGAACTACAAACTCACCATTAGCATTATATCTTGTATATGATACATCTATTCCTTCTGAATTAATAATTCTTACAACATTCTTATTAACAAAAAATTCTGCTGAATTAATAAAAGATTCTTTTCTTACATCTTCTTTATATAATGCTTCTACAAATGCATTACATGCCTCATTAAGTGTATAATTTTCAAAAGATGATGGCATAACTTTCATCTCTTTTTTCTCACCTTTTATAAGTTCATAGTACTTGTTCTTGACAAATTGTGCTGCATAATATGCTTCTGATATGGCTTTTTCAATCATATCTTCATCCATCTCCGGAACGATATTAACAATGCTGCTTCCTCTGTATTTAATATCATTTTCTTCAAAATCTCTGAATACTGTAACAGTATAATGAGCTACATTCTTCATTCTTCTCATATCAAGCTCTTTTTTTACAAAAAAGAGTTCAGCACTTTTTGTAACTTTTTCTTCTATAAGATATTTCTCTATAGAGTTATTCTTAATAGCTTTTAATATTATATCTATCATCCTGCAACCATCCTCTCTTAATTATCCTAATCTGATTCTAGCTTTTATATATGGACCGCCATCTGATACTTTAACCCATTCTTTGTAACCTTTTCCACACATACCACTTCCGCTTAATTCTTTTGCATCAGACATCATTGTTATAGATTTTAAGAGGTCTGGAACATATCCTGTAAGTACTATTGGTGAGAATACTCTTCCTGTAAATTTACCATCTTTAATCTCTCTTGCACAATCTACAAGGCACTGAATTCCCCAGTTCTTAGGATCTTCCATTCCACTGCTTGCATTCTCAAGAAGGAATCCATATTCTATTGAAGCTATCATATCTTCTACTTTATCTGTTCCTTCTTCAAAATATGTATTAGTCATTCTTGTATATGCTTTTCTCTCTGTACTCTGTCTTCTTCCGTTACCTGTAGGTTCAAAGCCAAGTGCCATACCTGCCTGTGCATCACATATACCCTGTTTTAAGATACCTTTTTCTATTATAACAGTATCATGAGCAAGTGTTCCTTCATCATCAAAGAAATATGTAGCTGTCTGTGTATATGCAGATGCTCCATCATGCATTGTAACAAGTGGTGATGCAACATATTCTCCGATATATTGTTTTGCAAGTGCACGATCTTTGACAAACATATCCATCTCAACGCCATGTCCAAATGCTTCATGTACAATCATTCCTGTTACATCAGGTGCACATATACAATCATACTCTCCCTGTATCATAGGCTCGCTAATAAGAAGAAGGTTAACCTTTTCTATAACTTCATCTATCTTCTCTCTTATCTCATCTATTACTTCAGCACCTTTTATTCCTGAAGCTGTAGAGAATGCAGATTTTACTTCCTGTCCCTTTGCTGACCTCGCTGAAAGTGCTGCTGTTGACCACATTACATTCTGCTCAAGTTCTTTATTATCAGATAAGAACAGTTTGTGATATTTCTGGTATGAAAAACTTACAGCTGCATCTATAAGTTTTGATTCTTTATCAAGTGTATTTTGTCTTATTGCTGATAAAGCATCTATTATAGCTTCATCTCCCATCTCTGACGGATCTTTTTCATATTCTGTACTTTTTTCAAATGAAATCTTCTCTTCTGTCATCTTTTTATACTTTTTAACTGAGAGTTCTTCTCTAAGACTATCTTTCCATGGCATAAGTGATTCACTTACAGCTTCTTTTATCTCATCAATATTATTCTCTGTTATGTTATTAAATGAATATTCTCCATAACTCTCGCCATCATATACTTTTACAACATAACCTTTGTCTGTAAAAAGCTGCTGTTCCTGAACAACTATTCCGCTTTTTGATATCGAATATCCTTTACCTACTGTATCGCAGGCAAGTATTGAAACATATTCATAACTGTCAGTAAGTATTGACAGTAATCTCTTTAGTAATGGTCTTTTCTTCTCTAAAAGAACGCTTTTCTCCACCTTCATACTGCTACCTCTTTTCTTATTCTATATGTCTGTCCTTACTATATATATTAATTCTTCATTTTTTTAATCTTATATAGCTAAAAAACCGACACAGTCTATATTATAACATAAATCCCGCCATAGTCTATGACGGGATTTGCAAATTTTTATCACTTTATGCTTTTTGAAGATTCTGATTATGTAACTGAACTTCAGCCTTTTTCATATTCTCACCATACGCAAGTATCTTGCCAAGTGTAACTGTATATAGCAATACAAGGATAATTCCATATAGTATCTTGTCAACACTTGTAAATGCCATCTGTAATATAAGAACCACAAAATCGATTGCATACATTGTTACTGATACTGACATCTTAAACTTCTTATTGAGAACAAGTGGTGGTATATCCATTCCTCCTGTGCTTGCACCTGCGAGTATTACAAGTCCTATTGCGAAACCAATCATAAGTCCGGCACATACTGTTGCTAACATAACATCTTCTGTAACTTTATAATTACCTGTTATCTTCTGTATAATCTCAAGTGCAACCGGATAATAGAATGTACTAAGAAGTGTCTTCATAGCAAATGCTTTGCCAAGTATCACTGCTCCAATTATAAACATTACAATATTCCATACTGCAACAAAAGCTGACACCGGAATATTAGTTATATGATTTACAAAAAGAGCCAGTCCTGTTGTTCCACCGGTTATTAATCCATTAGGCATAATAAATAATGCCACCGCCAGTGCATAGATAGTGTTTCCGATTATTATCATTAATAATCGAAATAAAGTTTTTCTTTTTTCCATATTCTTCTCCTCCTATAAATATTCTTAACAATTGTATTAGTATTAACAATTTCTTTTATCTTGTTATCATAGTAAAGCACAAAATAAATAAGAGCCAGACCATCAAATGGTCTGACTCTTTAATATACTCTCTATTCTATTGTGAAATCTCATCCGCAACATACTATCGCTTACCTTTCACTTTTATTCTGTTTATCATTAAACTTATCTTCAGTTTCTTATTAGTATAATAATATTACTTTTGAATGATTTGTCAACTGTTATTTTTAACAAATTTGTAATTATTCCAAATCAAGTATCTCCTGATTAAATTTGGCATAATCATTTCTATTATCTTTGATAAACTTAATCGCTGATGAAGGATGACTATTTAATACACCAGTAAGAAGATATGGTATATCATATCCCCATACAGCACCTGATGCCTTTATCTTTGGCATATATTCTGCTACAAGATTCATAACCGGAATCAGATTATATTTTGGATTCTTAAGGAATGCTAAC
Organism: Falcatimonas sp. MSJ-15; assembly: GCF_018918265.1. Classification (GTDB taxonomy): domain Bacteria; phylum Bacillota; class Clostridia; order Lachnospirales; family Lachnospiraceae; genus Falcatimonas. The sequence continues at coordinate 8,194 of NZ_JAHLQC010000007.1, read as the reverse complement.
AATGTCTCTGTAAAACAGTTGCCTGCACCTCTTCCCATTCCGCTTAATGTTGAATCAAGATAGCTTGCACCACCTGCTGCAGCTTCAATAGTATTAGCAAATGCAAGCTGCTGATTATTATGTGCATGAATACCAACTTTTTTACCTGTCTTCTCAGCTATTGTAAGATACTTATCTGTAAGTTTTCTTATCTGTTCAGGATAAAAAGCTCCAAAACTGTCTACAAGATAGATCACATCAACATCTGTCTTAGCAAGAAGTTCAAGTCCATTAGTAAGATCTTCATCATTCACTTTAGAGATTGCCATAATATTGACACTTACTTCATAGCCTTTTTTCTTGGCATCCTTAATCATCTCAATTGCTGTTGGAATCTGATGAATATAAGTAGCAACACGAATAAGATCTATAACACTGTCTTTCTTATTAATTATGTCTTTCTTATAATCGCATCTTCCAACATCTGCCATAACTGATATCTTAAGAGGTGAATTATTCTCACCAACTATTGCTCTTATATCTTCTTCTTTTGCGAATTTCCATTTTCCAAATTCTGCTTCATTAAATAATTCTGTTGATGCTTTATATCCAAACTCCATATAATCAACACCAGCTTCTATATTAGCTTTATATAATGCTTTTACAAATTCATCATCAAAATAAAAGTTATTAACTAATCCTCCATCTCTTAATGTACAGTCAACTACTTTTATATCTGGGCGATATGAAATTAATGTTCCTCTATTACGCTGGTTTTTCTGATTATCTATTGTCATTATCTTTGTCCTCCTGTTTTTAAAATCTGCTTTAAAGTGTTACGCTTTAAACCTATAAAGTACATTAATTTTACATCATTTTTTAATTTTTGTCAACCTCTTTTATATTTCCATATTTTTTTCATTTTACATTTCCATATTTTTTCATAAATGATATGTAATCTTCTCTCTTAAGTGGTTTTGAATAATAATATCCCTGAAAATAATCACATCCAAATTGCTTTAGCATCTCTATCTGTTCTTTTGTCTCAACACCTTCCGCTACAATTTTCTTATCAAGCATCTTGAACATAGATATGCTTTGTTCAAGAAGTACTCTAACTGTATCGCTCTCCATCGAAGTCCATACCATACTCTTATCCATCTTAACACTGTTATAGCGGTAATTAGCTATACTCATTATATTAGTATAACCTGTTCCATAATCATCCATAGACATCTCAAAACCATTATTAATAAAATAATCCAGATTCTTCTTAATACTGTCTGTCATATCAGAAGATATTGTCTCTGTTATCTCGAAACATATATTGTCATGTGAGATATTGTAGCTGTCAATTATCTTTGTAAAGTCTTTTGCAAGATTCTCCTGCATACATTGAATTACTGACAGATTAATATGTATCTTCTCAACTCCATACTGCATAGGATTATCTTCTTTTATCATTGAGCATACTTTTCTTAATATCATCTCACCAATCTTAATAATCTGTCCACTCTTCTCTGCCATTATTATGAATTCATCCGGTGAGATAAAGCCCATATTCTTATCATACATTCTAGCAAGTGCTTCTACAACCGCAAATTTTTTATTCTTCCAATCATATATAGGTTGATAATATACTTCAAATGACTGCTCTGAGATAGATTTTTCAAGTACATGTTTTAACTTATATTCATACTCTATCTCTTCAAGTACTGATTTATCATTATCTATAATCCTGCTTGCTTCTATGTTGCTCTCTCTTGCACCCCAGTAATCCATAAGTTTTAAAAAGTCTCCATTTTGCTCAGCTTTTTTGGTATTTTCAACAATGCACAGGCTTACCCACAGATTAATCTTAAGATCATCTATCTCAAATGGTGCATCTACCCATCTTAGTATTGCATTTTTTATATCTTCAACATCTTTCTCAACAACTATTGCAAACTGCACATCTGCAATCTTGTATACTCGCTTATATCCTGCAATATCCTTAAGGAACTTTCCGAATTCATCTAATATCTTAAGTTCATTACTACTATCCATAAATTCTCTTATCTTCTGTGTTCCTTCAAGCTGTACACCTATTATTGTCTGTCTTTTTCTTCCAAACATTCTCTCAGTTACAGCCTTTGTAAATGCTTCTCTGTTAAATGTTCCCGTTCTCGCATCAGAGAATTCAAGTGGATTCTGTAAAGTCATATACATAAGAAGAACCGATATGGCAACTGCAAATTCTGATATAAGCAGGTTATCATATATACATTGTAATAATACAACACATATAGAAGATATATTATATATTATTGTTGCTATCTTCTGTATCGCTATTAATTTTTTTCTGTTACGAATCGTTAACACAAGGCTAAGTATAAGATATACGAATGTAACTACATATACAACATAATATCCATAACCATGGCAATAGTTATGCTCTGCATCAAAATAAAATACCTGCTTGTGAATACCATTAGTCGCAATCATTAAAGCAATACATATATATGGTATTATCATTGGTTCAAATCCACTCTTTGTCTGTTTGCCATCAACTATCTCTTTTATATAGAGACAATATAAAAGTGGTACACTATTAAATGTAAGATAAAAAAGTATGTTTATAATATAATTAAACCATACAGGTACTACAGCTGCGTATGCAATGCACTGTACTGTAATAAGATCAAGAACAACTGACACTGCAGATACTACAAGAAGCTTCTCATATCTCTTAGCCTGCCTTGACGGGAACTTCTGCGACATATAATATCCTATTCCTATCGATATAAATACAATCAATGCCGCTATATCATAATGTATAATATACTTCATAACTTACCTCCAACATGGAACATTCTCTCTATCATAGTTCTCTTTATCATAATTTTCTTCATCATATCAATCTTTGAAGATGTTTTATTGCACTCTTCAAATTTACATAATATCCTCCTACTTATATACATCGAATTTTTTAGTACTATATATTATATTACAATTTTCTAATTCGTGATATAGTCTCTTATCTATAATCTATCACAGCTATCAATCTTATGTTCAGCTTTTTCATAAAGGTTGCTCATAGAACCATTTTCATATATAAAATTCTTTCGTTTGTCATAGGCAGAAAACTACTACCTTTAGGTGGTGGAGAGTTGACCTTTACTTTTATAATAAATAGTGTTACACTGTTTTTATTTTTAATTTATAAATTAGCAAGGTGGTATATATGGTTAAAGTTAATGAGATCCTTAATCTTGATCTTTTTTCAAACTTCAGACTTATTAATAAAAATGATGGACTTTCAAAAGATGTAGGTAATATTGTTATTCTTGAATACGAGAGCATTATTAACAACTATGCCGGATTTTGTGAGGGTGACTTTGTTATCTCATCACTCTTTTTTGCAAAAGATAACGAATCTCTTATTCGTGAAGCATTTCATCATCTTGTAGAACTTAATGTTGCTGCAATAGCTGTTAAGACTATATTCTTCGATACAATCCCTGATGATGTTATTAATATGTGCAATGCTTCAAACATACCTGTCTTTACTTTTAATAACGCATATATGGAAGATCTTATTGTATGCGTTAATGATCTTCTAAAAGGCAAGCAGCAATATCTTATTGCAGAAGAACATCTTAACAGTATCATTAATACAACACCGTCTAAACATACTGTTGAGCATACAGCTTATGAGATTAATCCACATTTTAGTAATAATATTGTATCTGCTTATATTACAAAAAAAGAACTCACCAAAGACTATAATTGGGTTATATCTTGTTTTAACAGGCTTTTATATAAAAAATATCAGCAATTATCATCCTACAATTATTCTTATGTCAAGTATAAAAATGGCATGGTATTAATATACTCTTTTAAGAATGAGGAAACTATTAGAGACTGTGCTGGTATATTTCTTAACATCCTTAAAAAGCTTGATATCAATCCTGAACTTTTTCATATAGGCATAAGTAGTATTCATTCTTCTCTTTCAGAGCTTAATCTCTGTATAACTGAATCTGTAAATGCCAATATGATCTGTCATAATAAAGATATTCAATATATGTATTATGATAATTGTGGTTTTTATAAGTATATATTTGCTTATAATACTAATGAAAGCTTTAAGATACTCTATAATAAGATAATTAATATAATTACTGAATATGACAATCAATATTCTTCTTCTCTTCTTGATACACTTATAGCTTATGTCAATAATAATGGAGAGATTAATATAACTGCAAAAACACTATTCCAACATCCTAATACTGTAAGATACAGAATCAAAAAAGTTAAAGAACTGCTTAATGATATTGTTGATGATTCTTCATTTTACGAAGAAATCTTCATTATTATCAGATACTATGAGCTGTATGATATATCCACTCAAGCATGATGAAAGATTCTTGTAAATGAAATGATACACTATAAATAATTCAATTATCACAGATAAAAATACTTACACCTACTTTGTATAAAAAATAGGTGCAAGTATCTAAATATTCATTATTATATCACTGTTCTAGTATTGGCTTAGCTCAATTAGTGGTTAATTATGGTATTGCAGGTAATTATTATATCCCTATTCTAATATTGGCTTCCCTGTATACTTCCTCTTACAACAATACTCTGACCTGCAGTAAGACCTGTTACTGTTATCGCAAGTCTTGTATATTGTATCTGTTTGCCACCGCCAAGTACTGCTGCTGTTCCAGGTGCTACATTAACTGTTGTCTGTGCTGCTGTTCCATCTATTGAAGGTTCCGGCACATAGACCGGAGTCCAGATTACACCTGTTGTATTAACTGGTGCAAACTGTGGTGACACTGTTATACCTGCATCACTCTGTGTAGCATTCTCTATATACCATGTATAATCTTTATAATTACTTACATCAAATGGCTGTGAATAATATGTTCCATCTGCTGTTATTGTATATGGAGTAAGAGGTGTCGCTGTCGGTGTAAATATATCTGTTGTGCTAAAATTATTAGCTGTTGTAACCACACTGTTAGGTGTAATCCCTACTGTTGTCCCTGGTGTGAGTCCCACTGTTCCTGTTACTCCTACTGTTGTTCCAGGTGTGAGGCCTACTGTTGTTCCTGTATTAAGTCCTACTGTTCCTGTTACTCCTACTGTCGTTCCGGGTGTGAGGCCTACTGTTGTTCCTGTATTAAGTCCTACTGTTGTTCCGGGTGTGAGGCCTACTGTTGTTCCTGTATTAAGTCCTACTGTTCCTGTTACTCCTACTGTTGTTCCGGGTGTGAGGCCTACTGTTGCATCCGGATTAAGGTATACTGTTGTGTTAGGATCTAGACTCACTGTGCTTCCAGGTGTAAGCCCTATTGTAGTTCCCGGTACAAGATTAACAAAACTGCCATAGCTTAATCCCACTTCACTTCCAGGTGCCAAGTCAACTGTACCAAATATTCTAACCGGACACCTGCCATTATTACCACAGCCACATCCACCACATGCCAAAGATTCAATCTCCATATCTTTTATATCTGAAGACTCTTTGTTATTTTTATCACTCATGCTGCTATCTTTGCCTAATATTTTATCTTTTGCATCCTTTAATTTTCCTGACATTATTAATCCTCCATTTTATTTTATTGTTACATTATTATATTGAAAGCATATTCAATATGTGACTATCATATCAGGATACTATTTTTGTGACTTTGGTACTATGCCCGCTAATTTAATAATACTTTTATACCATTGAGAAGACTTTCGACCTATTATAAAATGATTTAAAGAATACAAATATATCCTAATATCGTAATCAGATATCGCATTATCAGGATATATATAGACTACAAAGTTTTTAGAAAGAGAGACATTTTTATGAGTAAAAAATTTAAAGGCATTCTTATATCAGGAACAGTTGCTGTATCACTTGCTGTAACTGCTGTCGTTGGTCATGTTGCTTTGACAACTTTTTTTGATACTAATAATATATTTGCTGCAAGCAGCCAGAATATAACACTTTCTGATATGCCTTCTGAATATAAAGATTCAATTGAATGGGTATATAATAACAGAATTCTCGTTGAAGATTCTATTTCTAGACGTAATCTTATATTCGATCAGATATTCGCAGGTAATGGATCACTTAACTATGTAATACGATGGCAATCTGATGAACCTCTTACACTATCTGTAAGACAACAGATAAAAGAGATGTTAAATCGTCAGATCAACAATTGGAATAATTATCTTGCAGGATATGACGAATGGCCTTATGACAGTATAGATGTGAATATAACCGGATGGGCTGTTAATAATGAAGCTATTATTGAAGATCCTCAGCCTGATGAGATTATCTATACTGATACTATTACTGATGGATTATATGAATCTAATCAGAATATACCAGAACTTCTTCCTTGTGCACCTTCTACTCTGTCACGAGCAGAACATTTTTCTGACAGTTCATATTCTTATGACGGTGATTATTCTAACAGATTTGATATGTATCTGTGGGGTACAAGTGGATTCGAAGGTGGTGCCGGAGGTGACTGGGGACAACGAGTTTCTGACCAGTATATTCTTCAATGTCTTAATGATGATGAAGCACATGTTATAGAACATGAGATAGGACATGGCTTTGGTCTTCCTGATTTTTATGAAGAAGATGACAGACCACCTATGGGATTTCCTGACAGTACTATCATGTGGGCAGGCAATTCACAGACTCTTACTGACTGGGACGGCTGGATGTTAAGATATATATGGTCACAGATCAAATCAGAAAGTGGACGTTTTAACATCAATGATACTAATTCTTCTGATAATGACACTACTTACGAAGAAAGCAGTTCTTCTGAGGATACTACAGATAATTCTAACCAAACTAATTCTGATTTTACTAATATTGCAGGACTTGCAACAACTTCAAGTTCATACTGCTCACCTTGGGAGACTATGGATGCTCTTAATAATGGATATACACCAACTTCATCTGAAGATCGTGGAAGTCTTGTATATGGTAACTGGCCTTATACCGGAACTCAATGGGTTCAGTATACATTCGATGAAGAGTATACTATAAGCGGCACAAGTGTATATTGGTTCTATGATGGTGCAGGTATTGATCTTCCTTCATCTGCCGAACTTCAATATCAGGATGCAAAAGGCAACTGGGTTTCACTTGCAACTGTTGATACAGAAAAAGATACTTTTAATACTGCCAACTTCAAGCCTGTATCTGCTAAAGCTGTAAGATTAAGTATGACTTCTAATGATACATATTCAACCGGTATTATTCAGTGGCAGTTATTCGGTTACGATGGTTCAACAATACCATCTGAAGATTCTTCCGAAGAATACAATGAATCTTCAAGCGAAGTAATTATTCCTGAGACATCGGAATCAGATAATGATAGCAGTTCTGATTCTAATAATGATGAATCAATGAGTGACGAAAGTTCTTCTGATGATGAGGGAAGTTATGATCCATCTATATGGACATTTGATACAGATGCTTTTGCTTCATATAAGAAGATTAAAGAGACTACAGAGATAGATGGTTTAACACTTAATGCATCTTCTTCTGAATATCTTACTGTTAAGCACCTTAATAAGAACATTGGTGATACAACTTATGCTACTGCTCTTGCACTTAATGGAACTGGTGATATTAACTCACGTTCTGTATCATTCGATGTATCAGGTCCATCAACTATCACTATTACAGCTGCAAGTTCAGGTGCTGCAGAGAGAACATTATGTATATGTGATGCAAGTGGTACCATAATTAATACATTACATTTTACAGCTTCCGGTTCTTCTGAGACTTTTAATTATACTGGTAATGCCGGACAACTTACTATATACTCACAGAATAATGGACTTAACCTATTCGAGATATATGTTGAAGAGTAATTAATGTTAACTAAGAGTAATTAATGTTAACTAAGAGTAATTAATATTAACTAAGAATAATTAATGCTATTTGAAGAATAATTACGATTAATCATTCAGATACGGTTAACCAAAAACTCCCCATCGACATACAGATACCAATGATTTTAGATTTCTAATGTTGGTATACTGTTTATCGATGAGGAGTTTTTTAATGGCTCTTTGTCAAGAGCGGGGGTAAAATCCCATATTGGAAACCTGGTGCATAAGCATCAGGTTTCTTTAATATAACTAAGTCGTTGATAGCAAAATTCTATTTCTAAAATTCTCAAAGTTACGG
>NZ_JAHLQC010000006.1 GCF_018918265.1 Falcatimonas sp. MSJ-15 | reverse complement strand
ATGTTTGTTATGATTTGATTCTTTAATATCATCATGAGTTCCTCCTTATAACCCATATATCATAACATTTGTACATTCTTATTTAATATTTATTGTACATATTTAAGTATAACTTTATATTACGACAGATACATCCGCTTTCTGTCTTGTATTCTCAATCGTAGTTGATTCATACTGGACTGTCACAGTCTGGTCCTTATACTCAACTGCTACTGTCTGAGGTGTGGTATTGATTGTATATCCGTCAATGCTCTTAATCTCAGTAATCACATAAGTTCCAAGATGAAGGTCAGATAATACCACCTGTCCGTCAGTTCCTGTTGTTAGGCTTTCTGCTACAACATCGCCAGCACTATACACCTTTGTACCATCTGCCTTGTAGATATCTGCCCCGGCAGTTACCTTGAATGCTGCTCCGGAAAGCTTCTTTTTCTCATAGGTGAAATTGCTTCCATTCCATGAGCTAAGCACCTCACCCTCTTTGTAGATTGTGATTGCTCCAAGCTGCTCTTTATCTGTTGCAGAGATTCCCGTTGTCTGTCCTGCTTTTACAGTAAGTGTATGAACCTTACCGGAAAGGACATATCCCTTTGGTGCGGTAATTTCTTTTACATAATAAGTGCCTGCAACAAGTGCAGCTGACTTTGCATATCCGTTTCCATCTGTTGTCATGGTCTGTACTCTGTTTGTGCATCCGCTGTCAGAATAGATTCCATAAACTGCACCGGAAAGCTTCACTCCGCTTGACTCATCTGTCTTTGTAAGCTCACCATATCCGATGTTCTCTGTCTTGACCTTGATATAGGCTTTGACAGGATCTGCTGTCGGTCTTTCAGAAATAAACTCCTGATATCCGCTTTTTCCTGTAAGCCAGAATACACAGCTTGATGTTGTCTCAACCTTGCCTGCATTGGATGTGAATGTTCCTGTTGTAGCTGTAGTATTCACACTCGTTGAAGATATGGTAATACTGTTGCCATTCTTATCAACAGAATATCCGCTGATGCCAAAATCAAAATCCGATAAAACACCATTGCTGTCAGATAATGTTGTTTCAAATCTCTGACTTCCATCATTCCACTTTAATTCATAAGTTGGTGCCTCACTGGTTCTGCGTGATGCAAAACTTGGAAGTGTTGCATTGTAGGAGCTGCTGATATTGTCCCTGAGTCTCTCATAATAGCTGTATGAAGAAGCCGGACTTGGTGCTGTGTTGCAGAGCTTTCTCGCTGCCGAATCACCACTTCCGGTTCCAAAGATATCTGCTACAATAACCCATACCATTGCCTGAGTTGCGATATACTCATCGCACTGACTGTTGCTTGGTGCCGCCTTTTGTGTACTGTTAAACCCATAATAAAGGCAGTAACTTAAAAGCTTTCTCTGCTGTACTGACATTGATGTGCTCGCATCATCGTAGCTGTTCATAAGCTGACCGCCATCTGCTCTTAATCCGAAATTCATACAATATGCAGAATTTCCGTCAAGAATTGAATACAGAATCTTGCCATGATTATATCCGGGCTTCAACTCACTTACTTCTCCGGAATTTTTGACTGACGCATTCCAGAACGCAATATTTGCCTGCGGACTGGCTGCAAATGCTGTTGTTCCATTCGTAAAGAGTGTTCCAACCAGTGTGAGCATAGCCATAAATGCTGCCATAAAACGCTTTAGTTTCTGTTTCATGTGCTTTTTCCTCCTTAATTTACGCATAAAAAAGAAAGACATAAGTTTATGGCTTACATCTTTCTTCCTTCTGCTTCTATTCGTTTTTATTTATCTGTGACATCGAAACTCGTAATAGTCTGTGCCGCCTGTCGTGTAAACTCCATCATAACTGATGTAGAATACCGGATCTGTTTCCAAAAGTAACATACTTGCAATATATTCTGCGATTGCATCCTCAGATGATAACCGTTGTCCATCAATGGTACTTGCTTTGTTGAGGTCTGTCTCTACAAACACACTATAATAAGAGCCTTCCATACCATCGTAAGGATAATACTCATTGTACTCTTCCTGCGTGATACTGCCATCATTCAAATGGTTCTGTAAATTCTGCTGTGTGGTAATCATCCCTCCTGCCTGACACTTTGCTGTTGCAAGTGACACAACATTCTGTGGACTGTATACCACGGATGCAGGCTGTGGATTGCTCACATTGTCTTTCGGACTGTCTGTAGTCTGACCACCATTACCTGCATTACTCTGATTTCCGCCAGCTTCCTCATTATCATTTTCAGGAGCTTTCTGTTCCGGCTCGTCATTCTGCTTTGGCTTTTCTTCCTGCTTTGAAGCAGTTTCATTATCAGCGGACTGGTTATCTTCCTTATCAGTCTTCTCTTCTGAATCTTTAGCCTCGGCAATATCTTTCTCTGTCTCTTCACTTCCAGCTTCGGTTGTGACCTCTGTGACAGCTTCCGTTGCCATTGCTACTTCTTCAGTTGGCTTTACGCTTTCCGTCTGTTTCTCTGTCTGATTATCAGCCTTTTCCTTACCACCATTACAGGCAGCCATTGAAAAGACCAGTACTGCGGATAATAAGATAATACTTATCTTCTTCATAGTAATCACCCATCCCTTCTCCGCAAGAGGGACGGGCTTTGTGTTCCGTGCCATCCACCCTTGCAGTGAACTATTTATCTGTAATGCACGGGACACATAGGACTGTCCCGTATTCTGTGCATCTTAAACTCCTTTCATTATACCAGCTCTCTTATTTTAAAGAAATACTGCATAAGTCTTCTGTTTTTCTTATAATTTAAGAATAAACCCTTTACCTGCATACGCTCACCTCCTCTCAGAATGTGCCCATTCTTACGAATGAAAGAAATACCCTTGCCACCATTGCGAATAGAAGAAGAATTATTCTGGCAAGTCCTAAGACCAGCTTCAAAGCTCCAAGAATTATCCTTAATATCCACTTGAGTATCTCTAAAATCACTGTTCCTACGGCTCCCATAACTCTTCTCATAATAATCAGTCTCCTTTCGACATCCATCCCATTGCAAGACCTGCAACATCTGCATCGTCCATAACATCTTCTGTAAGTTCTTGTGCTTCACTATTGGCTGCCTGCATAATTACCGGCTGACCAACATTCATCCCGGATATCACTCCGCCTAACAGCTTTATTACCTCTTTTCTAGCCTCATTGGTTGCTGCTTCAATGACTTCTTCCTTAATGTCATCAATATCTTCTGACCGGATATATTCAGCCCTCTCTTTTTCCTTCTTCTTGATAACAAAGGTTTCCTTTCCATAATTATCAATGTAGAACTGAATCGCATCTATAATGAACTGGTTCTTAGATTTGAAAATCTTCGGATCAAGGTTCTGAATCACATCATTGATTTTCACATGCTGGGGATTGCTCATGTTGAGGCGGACAGAAGTTTTTACTTCATATTCAAGTCTTCTTCCCATCATCTGCCTCCTTATGATAATCGCTTAGTGCTTTTAAGTCCCATTGTGGCAAGCTGCTCATATCCTCTTGCATTTGCCTTTACATCAAGGTTATAGGAAATGTTCTTAGCATCATGACTACCAAAATTCTTCATCACAACTGCCCCGCCACCGACAAATACAATCGGTGTAGTCTTTAAGTTATACCCAAACTCACGGATTGAGTTATATACCTTATCAACAAAATCCTCTATCTCTGCCTTGATAATGGCAAAGTATTCATCATCAATATCTGACCTGCCATATCGCATGATATTCTGTATCTCTGACTCGTCTACCTCTCCGTTAAGTTGTCTTACACACTGTTCATTGATAGAACGCATACAGGTAATAAGACCTTTTGGTATCGTCACACACTTTGATTCATCCGGTGACTTGTTGATTACCGGCATAATGTCGATTGTCCAGCTACCGATATCTACTATCAGCGTTTTCTTTGCCATTGTAGGAATCTTGTCCACTACTGCTGCATAACACTGAGGGAATACTGCCACATCATCCATTTCAATATAATACGGCTCATTCTCATATTTGAAGCTTACACGCTTATTCTTTGTCAGGTACTTGATAAAATCATTCTTCTCTGCTCCAAACCTTGTAAGTGGTAGTCCTACGGCAAGGAATACCTTTGCCTCTGCAAGACCTCTTCTTTTAAGTTCCTTAGCAACTGCTGCAAGAGTGAGAAGATAAAAGCTGTCATCTTCGACCTTTGTATCCTTTACTTCCTGCCTCACAGTTCCAACCTTATAGAACTTTCCTTCATACTCAAGTACATCGCCGAAAAGTGCCGGAGTTGTTGTAATCTCCTTAACTCCTGTGACAAATACCTGAGAAATTGTTTTCATCATTGACCAACCATGATCAATGCCGATTACTTCTAACTTGTTATTCATATGTTTTGCACATCCTTTCTTCTTAAACAGCCACTTGAACATCTTAACCACCTACTTTCCTATCAGCTTTCGCATACAAGGAAAACAATAACCATTCCCTTGATAATATGGACATCCGACACATTCCGCTGGAAGCTTCTGTTCTTTTTTCTTAGATGGTTTACAACATGTTCCATTGGCACATCTGTTGTTATGTCCCCAGAAGAATCTACAATGCATACAATCTTTTAATTCTCTTTCAAGCTTTTCTTCTGGAGATACAAATCTGCGTTTCTTATGCTTATCTCTTTTTTCAACTGTTCCCACCAGAGCTCTCCTCCCTTCCAAGGAGTGATTGCTCTCTTATATTTTCCAATATCCTGTCCGACTCACCTGCTGTCCTTGCTAATGAATACAATACAATAAGAACAATAATTATAAATGCTATGCTAAATCCCATCATCACTTTATCCTCCTTCAAATTAGTTGCCATATAGACAAAATTTGAATTTGGAAGTGATATAGTCTACATGGCTATGCTTAATGCTAAGCATGTAGGTACACGCCAGTCTTCTAGACTCCTATATCGCCCCGTGTACAAAGAGGTGTTCTCACCTCCGGGAGTTACAGACGAGCCACAAAATGTGTTTCACGACGCCCTTCTGAATTATCAGAAGCACTATCTCCTCTTTTAGCCTTTTGAGGATAAGGACAAACTTCTCGCCCTCTGTGGTTGATTATCCTTACGCAACATGCCGAATCCTTTTTCCAGATTTCCATCCAACTTCTCACCCTTCATCTTTCGATCCATCAGGCTACTAATATGATAGCTGTGACTTTCATCTTCCAGGTACATGCCCCGTAAATTTACTACCTACAGATACTCTGCAGTGCAAACTACTTTGCAAATCTGTAACTGATTATTAAATTGTTCATCCCAAGTTTTTCTTGGAATGTCCATATATTACATTAGTTTCTATAATGCCGAAAGTGACAATCACGGGTCTTTTTTATCAAAACAGGTACTATTGTGGTCTTTTTTATCTTCGCTTGACAATTTATTCCAAATATGTTTGGGCAATGGTCTTGTTGGTTCCTTAAATTTCTCCAAATACATTTCAAAAATATCTGTATTAATCAATGCTGAATTTCCAACCTTATATACTGCCCCTGCTTCTGAAGCCAAAACCATAATCCTTGATTTACTTATGCCATAAATAATGGCTCCCTCAGTAGCATTTACATATTTTTTCATAATGTCTTTTGTATCTGAATAGAACTTATATGAGTTACTCATTCAATTCACCTTCTTCCTGTCCGTATAACGGCTCTTTCAAAGGTCTTACAGGTTGTCTGAATTGCTCCATGTAATTATCAAATATTTCTAAATTAACCAGTACAGTCCCTCCTGTCCCCTCATTTATTTTATATGTAGCACCTGCTGCTCTAGCCAGCTCGATAAACCTATGCCTTCCAATACTGTATATAATTGAAGCTTCTCCAATTCTCGCAAACTTTTTGATTATCTGCTTATTTGTTCCCGGCACTTTATATATGTGTTTCATAAACTCATCAAACCTTTCCTTTTTTACCAAATGAATACGGGTAAGCTTGTATAAAGAACTTGCAGCCTTAGCTATATATTCAGTTTCCTCAACACTAAATCCATATTCATGAGCCACCTCTTCGACCCTTATGTATCTTTTTATTACCTCCCCACCATGAAGATAAGCCCTAACATCCGGCTGTAATTGTGTTACCATCCTTTTCACCTACTTATAAAATTCATCATCAACTATATGGAATGTCTCAATGTACTCATCAAATATTTTTAAATTCACAAGTACTAACTGTCCTAACTTATAGATTGCTTTGGCATCCTTAGCCATTTGCATAAACTTTGATACGCTCATATGATACATTTCTGCTCCTTCGCTATATCTTACAAACTTTGTATTACCATTCTTCTTAAATTCCTGATATGCCTTTGTGTGTTCCATGCTATTCTCCTTTCGGTATTTCAATTGTTCCTATAACGCAAAAAGAGGACATCTTCTAAATTTCTTTAGAAAATGTCCTCTAAGTAATACAATCTTTAATTTTTCAGACTAAGCAATCTGTACTAACCTGTACTAATCTTTTTTTGACTATGCCAAAAATTGGTCAAATCTTGGTCAAAACCCCTTGACCAACTATATATTTTAGTACATCCACGCTCTGAAACCCTTGATTTTCCTGCATTCCTACTTATCAATAGACTTCATAGTCGGGAATAATAATACATCCCTGATTGCTGGTGAATTAGTAAGTAACATTACAAGTCTGTCAATACCATATCCGATACCGCCTGTTGGTGGCATACCAATTGATAAAGCATTTAAGAAATCTTCGTCTGTATGGTTAGCTTCTTCATCACCTGCTGCAAAAGCTGCCTCCTGAGCTGCAAAACGCTCTCTCTGATCAATTGGATCATTCAACTCTGAATATGCATTACACATCTCACGTCCATAGATGAATAATTCAAATCTCTCAACATAATCTGGATTCTCAGGTTTTCTCTTTGTAAGAGGTGAGATCTCAACTGGATGATCCATGACAAATGTTGGCTGAATTAAATGTTCTTCAACAAATTCTTCAAAGAATAAGTTTAAGATATCACCCTTTGTATGACGTTCTTCAAACTCAACATGTTTCTCTGTTGCAATAGCTTTAGCTTCTTCTGTTGTTTTAATCTCATTAAAATCAACACCAGCATATTTTTTAACTGCATCAACCATTGTAATACGTTCAAATGGCTTACCAAGATCTATCATCTCTTCAGCATATGGGATGTTAGTTGTTCCACATACTTCTTTAGCTACTGTACGGAACATATTCTCTGTAAGATCCATCATTCCATAATAATCTGTATATGCCTGATATAATTCCATTAATGTAAATTCAGGATTATGTCTTGTATCTGTACCTTCATTACGGAATACACGTCCTATCTCGTATACTCTCTCCATACCACCTACGATAAGTCTCTTTAAGTATAATTCAAGTGAAATACGAAGTTTAACATCTTCATCAAGTGCATTAAAGTGTGTCTCAAAAGGTCTTGCTGCTGCACCACCTGCATTAGATACAAGCATTGGTGTCTCAACTTCCATGAATCCCTGTGCATCAAGGAAACGACGGATACTGCTGATAATCTGTGAACGCTTAATAAATGTCTCTTTAACATCCTCGTTCATGATTAAGTCAACATATCTCTGACGATATCTCACATCTGTATCTGTAAGTCCATGGAACTTCTCTGGTAATATCTGTAAACTCTTTGAGAGAAGTGTTACACTTGATGCATGAATTGAGATCTCACCTGTCTTAGTCTTGAACACACGACCTGTAATTCCAAGAATATCACCAACATCATATTTCTTGAAGTCTGCGTAATCTTCTTCTCCTATCTCATCCCTTGCAACATATGCCTGGATACGACCTTTAAGATCCTGAATATTACAGAAAGATGCCTTTCCCATGACACGTTTGAACATCATACGGCCAGCAATTGTTACATCCTGACCTTCTAAAGCGTCAAAATTATCTTTTATTTCTTTACTATGATGTGTAACATCGAATTTTGTAATCTCAAATGGATTTTTTCCACGTTCCTTAAGGTCATCTAATTTTGTTCTACGAACTTTTAAAAGTTCATTTTCGTCTTTTGCCTGTCCATTATTCTGTTCAGCCAAGGTAATTCACTCCTTTTTGTATAATAAAAATAATTAATTAGCTCTCTTAATGTCAAGAACTTTATACTGGATATCTCCAGCCTGAGTCTCAACTGTAATTGTATCTCCTTCTGATGCTCCGATTAGAGCTTTACCAACTGGAGATTCATTAGAAATCTTATTCTGTAAGCTGTTAGCTTCTGTTGAACCGACGATCATATATTCAATCTCTTCATCAAATTCAATGTCATAAAGTTTTACAATACATCCAACACTGATTTTACCAAGATCTACTTCATCTTCATCAACAACTTCTGCATTCTTAAGAATCTTCTCGATTTCTTCAATTCTTGCTTCTATATCTCTCTGCTCATCTTTTGCTGCATCATATTCAGCATTCTCAGATAAGTCACCTTGTTCTCTTGCTTCCTTAATCTTAGCAGCAACTTCCTTACGTCTTACTACTTTAAGATCCTGTAATTCATCTTCTAATTTTTTTAACCCTGTATAGGTTAATACATTTTTCTTTACTTCTGTTTTTTCTGCCATTATATTTACACCCTTCCCAAAATTAAAATTTGTTATTCTATCAACATTCAAAGTATTATAGCTTAACTACCCTACATTGTCAAGCAAGGATTCTCATTAATAAATCTTATAAGTTCGTCCATAGTCTCTATTTTATTAACATCATTTCTTAATGCTGCAGAATTCTTAAGTCCTTGTGTATACCATGCGATATGTTTTCTCATCTCTCTAACACCTGTATATTCACCTTTTATCTCATATTGAAGTCTGGCATGCTTAATAATCATCTGTTTTATCTCTATAGGGTTAGGCTTATCTAACATCTCGCCAGTGGCAAGATAATGATTAATTCTTCTAAATATCCATGGATTACCCTGTGCTCCTCTGCCTATCATAATACCTTCACATCCAGTCTGCTTCATCATATTAATAGCATCTTCAGGCTCTGTTATATCGCCATTACCAATAACAGGAATATTAACTCTGTCATGCACTTGTCTTATAATATCCCAATCAGCATGTCCCCTATAATATTCTTCTCTTGTTCTTCCATGAACTGCAACTGCTGCACCACCGGATTCTTCAATAACATGTGCAATCTCAGGTGCGTTAATACATTCATCATTAAAGCCCTTTCTAATCTTTACTGTAACAGGCTTTTTTACTGATTTTACCATTGCTTCAACAATCTTTCCAACAAGCACCGGATTCTTCATAAGTGCAGAACCTTCACCATTATTAACAACTTTAGGTACCGGACATCCCATATTAACATCAATGATATCAAATGGAAGCTCCTCAACTCTTTTTGCAATCTCTCCCATAATCTCCGGGTCAGAGCCGAATAATTGAACAGCAATAGGATTCTCGCCTTTCTCTACTTTTAGAAGTTCTTTAGTATTCTTATTATTATAGAGAATTGCTTTTGCACTTACCATCTCTGTATATAGGAGTCCTGCTCCTTGCTCCTTACACAAAAGTCTGAATGGTAAATCTGTAACACCTGCCATTGGCGCAAGTGCTATATTATTAGGTATAATTACATTTCCTATCTTTAATTCCATTACTTACTCCACATCCTGGCCTAATATAAAGATCTTTACAAACATTGATAACTGATATAAAAGCTCAGCTTTATCTCGTCTTATCTGTTTTATCTTAAGGCCTGCTCCTATCTCATCATAGAGAAGATCTTCTTCTGCTGCTTCTGTATTAAGAAATAATTCACCTTTATCATCAAATGATATTGTAAAGATTCCACCTACATCTTCTGTATATAATACACACATTATCTTAAGTTCATTCTTAATATCTTCAGGAAGCCTTGTAAATTCAGGATTTAAATAAAACTTCTTCTCATACGCATTAGATGCACATAATATTCCTTCACCGTACATATCAAACACCTTTGTATGAATAGTACTAATATATGTTATAGTAACATCGTATCATTCATACATATTCCTTTCTATACAATAAAAACAAAATATATAATTGCAAAAACACTAGCTATGTACATTAAATATATACATTAAATCTTACAATTACATATTGCAATTCTAAAAGCAATTGACCAGTCACTATTACTAACCGTACAATATCGCCTAGTCTCTCATACTACATAAAAGTAACCGACTAACCCATATTATACATATCCATAAAGTCCTCGTACCGATACTTCACCTGCAACAACATTTTTAAGTTCTTTATTCTCTGTCTCAACTATAAGTTCACCATGTCTATTAATTCCTTTTGCTATTCCTGTATATGAATTTTCTTTTGCAAGAACTTTTATCTGCCTATCAACATTAATAAGTTCTTTATTATACTCATCTATAAGAAGTGACATATCCTGTGTCTTAATATATTTAGCATAATACTGTTCAAAATATTTACCAAATAATGCAATTATACTACTTCTCTTAATAGTCTTACCTGATTCAATCTTAAGTGACGATGCTGTCTTAGCTATATCTTCAGGAAATTCTTCTGTATTAACATTAATTCCTATTCCAATCACAATATAGTTGATCATCTCTGGCTGTGCACTCATCTCTGTAAGTATTCCTGTCACTTTTTTACCATTAACAACTATATCATTAGGCCACTTAATCTTAGCATCAAGTCCTGTTATCTCTTGAACAGCTTTATTTATTGCCATTGCTGTGACAAGTGTAAGACCTGACGAATTATATGGTTCAATGTCAGGTCTTAGAAGAAGTGTCATCCAGATTCCTGTTCCTTTTGGTGATTCCCAGCTTCGTCCTCTTCTTCCTTTGCCTTTAGTCTGTTTCTCAGCTACAACAAGTGTACCATGTTTTGCACCTTCTTCTGCAAGTTTTTTACATTCATCATTAGTAGAACCTATCTCATGATAGAAATATATATCTCCCGCAAACCATTCACACCCATTAATCTCACTTTTTATCTCAAATTCTGATAAACTGTCTGCCGTCTGTTTCAGAATATAGCCTCTGTTTTGAACAGCTTCAATCTCATATCCTTCTTCTTTTAGCTGATTAATATTCTTCCATACTGCTGTCCTTGATACACCAAGCAGTTCACATATCTCCTGTCCAGACACATAGCCTTCAGTTTCTTTTAACATTCTTAATATTTTTTCTTTCAAAATATTACCTCCAAATAACAACAGCACTTGCAATAAATATTACAAAGAATAGTAACGTAACTATCGATACAACAATTCCCATTCCTCTATTACTGCCAAGAAAATCTTTTAAGGCTGTTGCTCCATTCATTATAGCTCCAAGCAAAAATATCACTGGAAACAAAAAGGCATATTCTTCAGTATTCAAAAATGTCAAAATTGCCAGGGTAATAATTGCTATTCCTAATATAACATTGATTATCTCTATTATAAGGTTATTTCTCGTATGTTTTTTCTGACTTAAATCAATATACATAATATTCTTATCCGTTACTGAAAACTTATAAAAAGTTATAGACTTTTATGTTTCATTCCTACTTCATTGTATATGCTTTCATACTGCCGAAACAGATACTACTCACAAGCTCTTGTATACTCCATAGGCGTAAATTCCTGACTAACGTATCAGTACATATCTGCAATAACTTGAAAGTGTTATGCTACAGATTGTTTTATCACATTTTCTCCATATCTTTTTAGATTTAAAGCAGCTTGATAATCTCTGTCAATTACATTTCCACATTTACACCTGTAAATACGGTCTGATAACTTCAAATCTTTTTTGATATTTCCACAACAGCTACATAATTTAGAACTTGGTTCTCGCTTTATGATCTCTGATGTTATCTGATGTAAATAGCTCTGACGAATATTCGTTAGTCTGTGATTTATTTTTAAAAGTTCTTTTTCACTCTTTACAATATTACTTGTTTTGCAGTAACTTACTCCTTTCTTGTTATTCTCATATCTTCTTGATATGGAACGCTGTAATCTGCGTTTTCTTTTTTCTAGTTTTTTAACTTTTTGTGTTTTGTTAATGTTCTGATATTTATTATTATCAGAGCATATTGCCAAATCTTTGATTCCTAAATCAATACCAATGCCATCATTTGATGGAAGACCAATGTGGCTTTCATCTTCAATCCCAACTGTAATATACCAATTTATACCATCATACTTAATACGTGGATTCACATACTTGCAGTCAGTAGGAATACATCCATGTTCTCCCAATCGAATCCAATTCAATTTCTGTTTATTCTTCTTTTTTGAGGAAGAAAATCCTTCTACTTTTACATGAGTACCTGTAAATTGAATTTTTACGTTATCCTGATAAAATGATGGGATAGAATGTTTACGACTTTTAAAATTCGGAAACTTTGAATATCCTTTGAAAAATCTCTTGTATGCTTCACAAGCATCTTTAATAGCTTGTTTTGTTACATTATTAGATATATTATTCAACCAAGAATATTCATCTGTTTTCTTTAGCTGTGTAAACTCTTTTCTTAAATCACAATCAGAGATAAATTTTCCATCTGTCTTATAATTTTCTTGTTCTCTTCCTAAAGCCCAGTTATAAGCAAAACGAGAAGTATTGGCATATTGGAATAATTTAGTTTTTTGTTTGTTATTTGGGAGCAACATCACTCGAATTGTTTTTATCATTATCTTCACCACCTTCTTCAATTAGTTCCTTTACAAGTTTTCTTGCTGTAATTGTTCATGTAAATAATATCTGTATCCATTACTTGAAGTATGATGTGAGTGAAGTTTTCAATTCTTATCCCAATTTCGTAATGTTTGTGCTGATACTCCTAAAATTTTTGAAAATTCATTGATAGAATAATATTTGCTCATAATAAATCTCCTTATAATGGTTATACTTTGTTCCATCAACAAAAGTTATAAAGGTCAACAGTTTGATATAGTTTTTTATAAGTTATATCAAACTGTTGATATCTCCTATTAACCATAACCATAGTTATAAAAAGCACACTTTTTCGCTTTTCAAATTAACTACAAGTCACATAATTATATTTATCTAAAAAAGAGATTACTGCACATAATCTCTTCAAATCACTATTCATATTAACATTTTTTTTCTGATTTATCAACACTATTCTAAGAAAAATAACAGACTCCACTCTATTAAGAAGTCTGTTATCTATCATATTATTTTATATTATTGCCTATGTATATTAATAATCACTCAGAAAAAAACTGCTATATAAATGTTAATTGCCAAGTGTTGCTACCATAACTGCCTTTATTGTATGCATTCTGTTCTCTGCTTCATCAAATACTACTGATTTGGCACTTTCAAAGACTTCTTCGGTTACTTCTTTGCCTTTTACAGCTGGAAGACAATGCATGAATATTGTTGTATCTTTGCCAGTCTTATCCATCATATCTTTATTAACCTGATATGGTGATAAAAGTGCAATTCTCTCAGCTGCTTTATCTTCCTCACCCATTGAGCACCATACATCTGTATATATTGCATCTGCACCTTTTACAGCATCAACTGAATCTGATATTGTAATCGTACTTCCAGATTCTGCTGCATAAGCTTTACATAATTGTACAAGTTCTTCGCCTGGCCACAATTCCTTAGGTGCTATAATTGTAAAATTAACACCAAGCTTGCTTGTTCCAATCATAAGACTGTTAGCCATATTATTACGGCCATCACCAACATATACAAAATTAAGACCTTTTAATGTTCCAAAATGTTCCTTAAGTGTAAGCATATCTGCAAGAATCTGTGTTGGATGATATTCATCTGTTAATCCGTTCCATACAGGCACTCCACTATATTTGGCAAGTTTCTCAACTGTATCCTGCTTAAAACCTCTGAATTCAATTCCATCAAACATTCTTCCAAGAACTCTTGCTGTATCTTCAACACTCTCTTTATGGCCAAGCTGGATATCATTAGTTCCAAGATATTCCGGATGACCTCCTTCATCAACGCAACCAATTGTAAATGAACATCTTGTTCTTGTTGATGGTTTTTCAAATATGAGTGCAATATTTTTGCCTTTAAGGCTCTCGCCTGTTATTCCTTTTTTCTTCTTGGCTTTAAGATCTGCTGCCAAATCAATAAGATACTCAATCTCAAGTGGTGTAAAATCTTTAAGTGTTAAAAAACTGCGTCCTTTTAAATTCATAATATCTGCCTCCAATTCATATTCTCACTGTATTCTATTAATATTTATAAGCTCCTTTTAATATTTATACATTATCATATATTTTTATACATGTCAACCACTAATAAGATTTTAAATGTGATACAAGACTCTTCTTATATTTATGCACTGATAATATATTTTCTTTGCATACTATATACCTGGTACATATATAATCAGCGATAGTAATATAAGACTTAATCTTCCATATATCAAAAGCCCAGAAAGTTTATGCATATAAATACATAACTTTCTAGGCTTTTACTTATCATCTTATTCTATTATTGTGCGTCTTTTGCTATTTCAACTACTGATTTTGCAAGTCCTGCCATTGACTGAATCTCTGAAGGAATTATAATCTTAGTTGCTTTTCCATCTGCTGCTTTTGCAAATGCTTCAAGGCTCTTAAGTCTTAATACTGATTCATCTGCTCCTGCTTCTTTTATAAATCTGATACCATCAGCATTAGCCTGCTGCACTTTTAAAATAGCCTGTGCCTGACCTTCTGCTTCACGAATCATTGCTTCCTTACGAGCTTCTGCTCTAAGGATTGCTGCCTGTTTCTCTGCTTCAGCATCAAGAATTGCTGATTCTTTTTTACCTTCTGCAACAAGGATTGTTGACTTCTTCTCACCTTCTGCTCTAAGGATTGCTTCTCGTCTTTCACGTTCAGCTTTCATCTGTTTCTCCATTGAGTCCTGAATTGCTGCCGGTGGAATAATATTCTTAAGTTCTACTCTGTTAACTTTAATTCCCCATGGGTCAGTTGCTGAATCAAGTGATGCTCTCATCTTGGCATTAATTATCTCTCTTGATGTAAGAGTCTGGTCAAGTTCAAGATCACCGATGATATTTCTTAAAGTTGTTGCTGTAAGGTTCTCAATAGCCATAATTGGATTATCTACACCATAAGCATATAACTTTGGATCTGTTATCTGATAAAATACTACTGTATCAATTCTCATTGTTACGTTATCTTTAGTGATAACCGGCTGTGGAGCAAAATCTACTACCTGCTCTTTTAATATAACTTTTTTAGCCACTTTATCGATAAATGGCATCTTAATATGAACACCTACGTTCCATGTGTCCTTATAACCGCCGAGTCTCTCAAGAACTCTTGCCTGTGCCTGTGGAACTACCTGGATACATGATGCAAAAATCACAAGTAATACTATTACAAGAACGATTCCTGCTATTGTACCAACATTTGCTTCTAGTAATGCTGCTAACATAATTATATTCCTCCTTGGATATTAGATATTGGCTGTACAATCAGTTTTACACCTTCAATTCTAACTACTGTAACGATTGTATTAACCGGTATTACCATGCTCTCATTTTCTGCTCTTGCAGTCCATTCAAGTCCTTCGATTATAGCTGCCCCTGTATTATTAATATTACTTATCGGTTCTATAACCTTTGCATGTTTTCCTACAAGACTTTCTGTATTAGTCTTTACATTCTTCCTGTTTATGTATTTGATTGCAAATGGTCGTGTACAGATAAGAAGTACAAATGAGACTACTAGGAATACTCTGATCTGTGTTAATACCGCTATATCAAATAACGAAAGCACAAATCCTACAAGTGCTCCACCTGCAAACCATATCGTAGTCAAAGCAAGTGTCTGTATCTCAAACAGTACAAGTACAACAAATACTATAAGCCAGATTATTGTAGGCATAAACATACCCCCTTCCTGGTTTTAAAGCTTAAAACTTATTTTATTAAAGTTTCATATCTATTTTACATTATTTAATTTTAGTATACAAGAGTTAATATGACATTTTAACATTTTCAAAAGTGCACATTATACTATTTTAGCTATAAAAAAGACGGTTGCTTAAGCAACCGCCTTATATTACGAAGCCCGCCCTATTGGCTTCTGCAAATTCATAACATTATCTACGATAGAAACAATGATTACCAATAATCATATATTCTGAGTAGTTATCTGTATTAGCTTTCCATAAGGATATAAAGTTAGTATATCCACCTGCATTATTGATTCCTGCTAAAGCATCATTAGCTGCCTGATAGCATTCACCATTAGCTGGTCCACTTGCTAATATATTAGCTAACTTACCTGTGTTAGCTCCTGTAAACTGTCCACTCTGATATATTACACCACTTATTGAGTTAGGGTAATATGAGCTATTTACTCTGTTTAATACAACACTTGCAACTGCGAGTTTACCTTCATAGGATTCACCCTGTGCTTCCATTGATACCAGACATGCTAATAAGTATGCATCATCATATGATGCTTCTGTTGCTGCTGTCTGTGTTGTTGTTGGTGTTGTCTGATTAGATGATGACTGGCTTGATGAAGATGCCTCTGCCTTCTTGGCAGCTTTTTCTTTTTCTGCCTTCTCTGCTGCTGCTTTTGCCTCAGCTTCCTGGCGTTCTTTTTCTGCCTGTCTTGCTTCTTCTTCAGCTTTTCTTGCTATCTCTGCAAGTTCATCTTCTCTTGATAATGCCTGGCCAAGTGTAAGTTCAACTGATACGAATTCAGCTGATACCCAGCCTACAACATCTGATGAATATAATATCTGATACCATCCATCAATCTGTCCAACAACTGTAAACTGCTGTCCGAGTGCTGCTAAATCAATTATATCTGATTCTGTATTAGCTTCACTACGAATTCTTAATGTATCTGTTGTTACTGTAGCAATTCTCTGTCCGACCTGGTTAGCAAGCGCCTCTGCTGCTGCACCTGTCTCAAAATATCCATTGCATACATAACCTGTTACGGAACCTGATGTAACAAGTGTCCATCCATCAGCATAACCAACTATATCGGCTGCTGAACCGGCGAATAACTTACCAACTATTGCTGCATCTGTTGTTGGTTCTGCTCTCATTGTGAGATAGTCATCAACGTTAACAACAATCTTGCCATCAAATGGTGATGCTGCCGGCTGCTCCTTATTTTCTTCAGTTTCCTTTGCAGACTTTTGTGATTCGTCTTCAGCGGCAACAGTGTTATCTTCATCTTCCATTGCTGTAACTGCTGAATTATCACTCGCTGCTATTGATATTCCACTGCCTGAAACATCAACTACGGCTAAATCAAGAAGATCTACTATATTATTACTAAATACCGTCAATTCTTCATGTCCTTCAGTGACAGTCATAGTAGTATCTATATCGAATACGTTTGTGAATGCTGTCTGTGTTAATGCTATTATAGCCACAAGCACGTAAGCGATAGCCTTTCTACTTTTCGACTCCATATTTTACCTCCTAAACAATTATTACCAATCTGTTATAATTGTTACGAATTTGTTACGGTTGCTATTGTACCAAAATATGTTTTCTTTGTCAACCCCAAAGAAACTCTATCACTAAATCAAGTTTTTTCGCATATTGAATTGTGTTAATTTATTAAAAAACTTTTAAAATTTACTTACGTCTCTGTCTATTGACTTCATACATTAAAATTGATGCGGCTATTGCTGCATTTAAAGATTCAACTTTTCCCTCCATAGGTATCAGAATATAGCTATCAGCCATATCTGCTGTTCTATCTGTAAGTCCATTACCTTCATTTCCGATCAAGAAACCAATTGATTCTTTGTAGTTTACTTCATCATAATTTTTTTCACCTTTAAGATGAGCTGCATACAATTTTACTTTTTTTTCTTTCAAATAATTTATACTTTTTTCTAAATTATCTGTATATAAAAATGGAATTCTGAAAATTGAACCCATGGTTGATCTTATTGTCTTTGGGTTATATATATCAACAGTATTTTTTGACATAAGTACACCTGTTATTCCTGCACCTTCACCACATCTTATTATTGTACCCAGATTGCCTGGATCCTGGATTCCTTCGCTTATAATTATATGTGCCGGTCTATCTTTTGGAAGTATATCATCTATTGTATAATGCTTCTGTTTTACAACTGCCATAATTCCCTGTGGTGTAAGTGTTCCACTCATCTGTTCAAACACTTTATTATCCACTATTTCGTATGAACATTCGCAATTATTCAGATATTCACGATTGTTCTCGTAAAAGTCAGACGATACAAAGCCTTCAACATAGTCATTTTTATCTATTTCTCTAAACATTCTTATTCCTTCAACAATAAAAACATCCTGTTCTTTTCTCGCTTTTGCCGAAGTCATAAGTTTCATTACATTTTTTATCTTCTGGTTCTTAATACTTGTGATCATTTTTGCTATTTACCTTTCTTATCTATATACTTTGCTTATTGTATACTTTACGTATTACATGCTTTACTTATTGTATACTTTGCTTATTACATATTTTGCGTATTACATATTGTACATACTAGACCCACTAGTGTTAATGCTTCCGTATTTTTTTGCATCGTCTATGTATTTTATCACGTTATCTATTGTAAATCTACTATGTTTATAGTAGTTTTAGATTTCCAATCAATTATCAACTATTATTCCTTATACTATTTTTAATTGATTGTATAACTCTCTATATTTCCATAAAATATACTTTTGATTATAATTGGATTAAGATTATTATAATCAGACCATCTTCCTGCTTTTGTCAATGTTGTGCTAAACTACCCGCTACCTAAAGGTAGTGAGCGGAGCCTATGACAAACGAAAGGATTTTATATATAAAAATAGCTAAAAACAAAGAGCATATTGTCAAATTTCTAAAAGATATGCAAAAAAATAGACAGTAAAATATATATATTAAAAATAGGAGTAATCCTCTTACACGATTACTCCTATCTCTTAACTTTTTAACTCATAAAGTGAATTGTTATATATTAACATTCTCTATTAATAAAGCTAATTGTTATATATTAACATTCTCTATTAATAAAGCTAATTATTATATATTAACATTCTCTACTAATAAAGCTAATTGTTATATATTAACAGCTTCTACTAATAAAGCCAATTGTTATATATTACATTTTCTACTTACAAAGCTAATTGATATATATTCATATTCACTACTTGCAAAGTATTTTCTATATATCGAGTATTATATCTCTTGTCACTATCTTGCAAGATTCTTGCTGATTGTATACTGATATTCATCAATATCTTTCTTCATTGCAAGTGCTTCATCAATATCGAAGTCTACGAACTTACCATTCTTGTAAGCAACTACTCTATTTGACTTACCTTCTCTAAGAAGATCTACTGCATAAGCTCCCATGATTGATGCATATACTCTATCTTTACATGTTGGGCTTCCACCTCTTTGCATATGTCCAAGTATTGTAGCTCTTGTCTCAATTCCTGTTGCAGCTTCAATTCTCTTTGCCATGCTTGTTGAATGACCAATACCTTCTGCATTGATAATAATATGATGTTTTTTACCTTTCTTTCTATTCTGAATGATATTATTGATAAGCTTCTGCTCATCATTATCATATCTCTCAGGAAGAAGAATATCTTCTGCACCATTAGCGATACCACACCATAAAGCGATATATCCGGCATTTCTTCCCATTACTTCTATAATACTACATCTTTCGTGTGATGTTGAAGTATCTCTAACTTTGTCAATTGCTTCCATAGCTGTGTTAACGGCAGTATCAAAACCAATTGTATAATCTGTACATGCAATATCAAGGTCAATTGTACCTGGAAGACCAATTGTATTAATTCCAAGAGCTGCTAACTTCTGTGCACCCTGGAAAGAACCATCACCACCAATTACAACAAGTCCTTCTATTCCATGTTTTTTACATATATCAGCACCTTTTTTCTGACCTTCAGGTGTTCTGAATTCTGCACATCTTGCTGTATAAAGTATTGTACCACCTTTTTGAATAGTATCTGATACACTACGTGCATCCATATCTATGATCTCTTCATTAAGGAGTCCCTGGTATCCTTTCATTATACCTTTTACTTTTAAGCCATGTGCGATTGCATTTCTGACTACTGCTCTTGTTGCAGCATTCATTCCTGGTGCATCACCACCACTTGTTAAGATACCTATAGTTTTAATTTCCTTTGCCATAACGTTACCTCCAACATAACTTGTAGAATTTGTCTTTTTTTTCACATACACTTATTTTAATGCATTTTAACATCTTTTTCAATAGTCTTTTCGATAAGTTTGACATTTTTTTCACCAAATATATTCGATAGTTTTTCGATAATTATTGGTGTTGCCATAAAGTTTTTGCTTATTGGATATTTTTTCTTTGCTTTTTCTGTATTCAAATAAATTACGATCGAATCATTGCCATCTGATTCACGAATTATTTCGTCGATTTTATCGCATTTATCCATATATTCTTGTTTATTTTCAAAGCGAATCCAACATTCTCTTGGTACTTTTTCGAATGGGATAATTTTTTCACATATTACTCTTCCCATATCTTCATCACCAATAGATACTCTTCCACATATAAAAACTTTACTGTCTTCTATAAGAAGCTTTGAATTAATTTCGTAATCTTTTGGAAAAATAATAACTTCCATTGTACCATAAAGATCTTCTATAGTTACAAATGCCATCATCTTACCACTTTTTGTAGTTTTGACTTTTTTACCTGTTATCATTCCACCTATAACTGCATAACTTTTATCGACAACTTTTGCTATACCTGTATCCTCATCTATTACAAAATCTTTTGTATATGCTGTTACATTTTTCTCAATAAGACCTGCATATTCTTCTAACGGATGTCCGCTTACATATACGCCAAGCACTTCCTTTTCAAATGAAAGTATCTCTGACTTGCTATATTCTGACACATTAGGCAGTTTTATCTCAAAATCCTGCTTTGTCTCTTCATCTGCTATATCAAATAATGACATCTGACCTGCAAAGTTTTTCTTACGATTGCTTGCTATATTATCCATTATTCCTGAATATACCATCATCATTTGTCGTCTGTTAGCATTAAAACTGTCAAATGCTCCTGCTTTTATAAAGCTCTCCATTGTTCGCTTATTAACTTCTTTACCACTCATTCTCTCTATAAAGTCATTAATATCTTTGAATCTTCCTCTATCATTGCGTTCATGTACTATAGCTTCTATTACAGGTCTGCCAAGATTCTTAATTGCAGATAGTCCATATCTTATTCCACCATTATCTACAGAGAATTCACTTTCTCCTTCATTAATATCCGGCGGAAGTATTGATATTCCCATACTCCTGCATGTCATTATATATTCTGATACTTTTGATGCATTATCAAGCACTGATGTCATTAATGCTGCCATGAATTCCACAGGATAATGATATTTTAAATATGCTGTCTGATATGATACAACTGCATATCCTGCCGCATGTGACTTATTAAACGCATATTTTGCAAAGTCTATCATCTCATCATATATCTTATTGGCTGTTTTCTCATCTATTCCACTGCTTATACATCCTGGAACATTCTCTTCCTCATTACCATATACAAAGTTCTGTCTCTCTTTCTCCATAACAGCACTTTTCTTCTTCGCCATTGCTCTTCGTACAAGATCGCTTCGACCAAGTGTATATCCTGCAAGATCTCGTACTATCTGCATTACCTGCTCCTGATATACAATACATCCATGCGTTGGCTTTAATATTGGCTCTAATTGTGGACAGTCATATACTATACTGTCAGGATCTTTCTTACCTTTTAGATATTGTGGGATAAAATCCATAGGACCCGGCCTATATAGCGATATTCCGGCTATTACATCTTCAAGATTATGTGGCTTTAATTCTTTCATGAAGTTCTTCATACCCTGACTTTCAAGCTGGAATACACCTTCTGTCTTGCCACTTCCAATAAGTTCAAATACTTTTTCATCATCATAATCTATATTATCTATTGAAAAATCTTTAGAATCTTCTCTTTTATTAATAAGTTTCTGTGCATCCTGAATTACTGTAAGTGTTCTAAGTCCAAGGAAATCCATCTTAAGAAGTCCAAGCTCTTCAAGTTCTGTCATTACATATTGTGTTGTAACTGATCCATCTGATGATCTTGATAATGGAACATATTCATCTACTGATTTCTGACTTATTACTACACCTGCTGCATGCATTGATGTATGTCTTGGAAGCCCTTCAAGTCTCATTGACATATCAATAAGATATTTTACCTGTTCATCACTCTCATATAGTCCTCTAAGTTCAGGATTAATCTTTAATGCCTTTTCTATTGTCATTCCAAGTTCAAATGGTATCATCTTTGCTATAGAATCTCTCAAACTATATGGAAAATCAAGTGCTCGTCCAACATCTCTTATAACACCTTTTGCTGCCATTGTACCAAATGTTACAATCTGTACAACTCTGTCTTTACCATATTTTTCAACAACATAATCTATTACTCTTTGTCTGTTGACATAACAAAAGTCAACGTCAATATCGGGCATAGATACTCGTTCCGGATTAAGGAATCGTTCAAAGATTAAGCTGTATCTTATAGGATCTATATTAGTTATCTCAAGACAATATGATACTATACTTCCTGCTGCTGAACCTCGTCCCGGACCTACCATTATATTATGTTCTTTAGCAAAATTAATAAAATCCCATACTATCAAAAAGTAATCAACATATCCCATTGTCTTAATCGTATCAAGTTCATACTTAAGTCTTTCTCTAAGTTCTAATGGTTCATCCGGATATCTCTTTTTAAATCCTTTATCACATAGATAATTAAGATATGTCCATGAATCATAACCTTCTGGCACTTCATATTTAGGAAGTTTTGTAACACCAAATTCAATATTTACATTACACCTATCCGCTATGTCATGTGTATTCTTTAAAGCTTCCTTTGCATAAGGAAAAAGACTTTCCATCTCTTCAGGTGATTTTAGATAATACTGCCCACCTTCATATCTCATTCTGTCTTCATCTGCAACAGTCTTACCTGTCTGAATACACAATAATATATCATGTGCCTGTGCATCATCTGCAAAAGTATAATGAACATCATTAGTTACTACAAGTTTTATTCCTGTCTCTTTGCTGAGTCTTAAAAGTTGTTGATTAACAAGCTTCTGATCTGGTATTCCATGATCCTGCATCTCGAGAAAATAGTTACCCTCGCCAAATATCTCCTGATATTTAAGTGCAGCTTTCATGCCTTCTTCATACATACCTCTTGCAAGATATCTTTGCACTTCACCTGCAAGACATGCACTAAGGCAGATAATACCTTCACTATATTGTCTTAATACTTCATAATCAACTCGTGGCTTGTAATAGAAGCCATCTATAAATCCCTTGGATACGATTTTCATAAGATTGCTATATCCTGTATCATTCTCTGCGAGAAGAACAAGATGATAATATCTGTCATCTCCATGTGACACTTCTTTATCAAATCTTGAACCAGGTGCAACATATACTTCACATCCAATTATTGGTTTTATGCCTTCTTCTTTAGCTGCTTTATAAAACTCAATTACACCATACATTACACCATGATCAGTAATCGCAAGACTATCCATCCCAAGTTCTTTTGCACGTTTTACTATCTCTTTTATCTTGCTTGAACCATCTAACAGACTATACTCTGTATGAACATGCAAATGTGTAAATTCCATTTCTACCTCCTTATATTATTTTTTCAATCTTCTATTAGTCCCTGTCTCTTAATGTATCTGCAAGATCACTAAGTTTTCTAAGCCTGTGATTAACTCCAGATTTACCTACAGGCGGATCTAAAAGTTCGCCAAGTTCTTTAAGTGTTGCATCAGGATTATCAAGCCTGACTTTTGCTATCTCAGCAAGATTCTCATTGATATTATCAAATCCAATCTTTTCACTCACTATTTTTATATCTTCTAACTGTTTTACAGCTGCCGAAACTGTCTTATTGATATTCGCTGTTTCGCAATTAACTTTTCTATTAACACTATTACGCATCTCTTTAAGTATTCTTATATTCTCTAGTTTCATAAGTGCTACATGTGCTTCCATTACATTGAGTAAGTCTACTATCTGTGCACCTTCTTTTACATATACAATATAATGTTTCTTACGCTTAACTATCTTAGAATCTATATCAAATGTATTAATTATGCCCTGTAACTGTCTCGCTTTATCCTCCGTAGGACATACTATCTCAAAATGATAGAATTTCTCTGGATCACTTATCGAGCCTGTAGCAAGGAATGCTCCTCTTATAAAAGCTCTCTTACAGCATGTATTGTGAATAATAATATTATTAACAAGTGACATCTCCTCACCAATCTCCATATCTTCATCCATAAGATGTGTTGTATGAAGAATCTTTAGTGCATCATCATTATTCTTAATAGTAATTGTATATGTAATACTTTTCTTAAGATAAGTATTTCTTTTTATTGAAATCTCTGTATTAATATTGAAAGTCTTCTTAATTAAAAGGAAAAATTTTCTCGCAACAGCAACATTTTCTGTATGCACTCTTATCATATATTTATCATCTTTTGATATATGAACATTACCACACAAACTTATTATGGCCGCTATTTCTGCTATCTGACAATGCCTGCCACTATTAATAACCCTAGACATCTCGTCTTTTGCTTCACTTGAGAACGACATCTAAACACCTCATAACTACTTTTTTCTTAATGAATCTTTTAATATATCCCTGTGCTCAACTTTTAATCCATAATCTTTATCACTTAGCTGTCTGTATAACTCGTTCGCCAGGGTAACTGAACGATGTTTTCCACCAGTACATCCAATACTTATAACCAACCTGTTCTTTCCTTCAGCTATATAATTAGGTATAAGGAAATTAACCATATCTGTAAGTTTATTAAGGAATTCATGTGCCGCATCAAATCCCATTACATAATCCTGAATGGCTTTATCATTACCAGTAAGAGCCTTTAATTCAGGGATATAGTACGGATTTGGTAAAAATCGTACATCAAATACAAGATCCGAATCACTCGGTATTCCATACTTAAATCCAAATGAAAGTATTGTAACATACAGACTGTTAAACTGTTCATTATTAACAAATATCTTCTCTATCTCTATCTTGAGTTCTCTTGTAAGAAGCTGACTTGTATCAAGAATATAGTCTGCCTGTTTCTTTAAGAATTCAAGTTTTTTTCTTTCTTCACTTATTCCTTTATCTACTCTGTCTGCTCCTGCAAGTGGATGTGCACGCCTTGTTTCTTTGTATCTCTTAACAAGTACTTCATCTGTTGCCTCAAGAAACAGTATCTCACATGGGAAACTTTTTGCTTTAAACTGTTCTAGTACTGACTCCAATTCTGGAAGAGATTCTCCACTTCTTATATCAACTCCAACTGCTACCTTAGTTATATCTGACTGCTGTGTATTTGCAAGGTCTGCAAACTTAGTTATAAGTGCAATTGGCATATTATCAACACAATAATATCCTGCATCTTCCAAAAATTTTAATGTGGTACTCTTTCCAGCACCTGACATTCCAGTAATTATCACAAATCTCATGTTCTGTTCCTCCTTATGAGTATACAGCACAGCATCTTAGCTTTTAATTTATATAAGACATATCTACTGTCATATATAATAGTCAATAAGATGCTGCGCTGTCATATATTATATCAGTTTTTTAACTTCAAGTTCTAATTCTATGCCAAACTGATTCTTAACTTCTTCTTTTACATGGTCTGTAAGTTTTATCACATCTTCACATGTTGCATCGCCTTTGTTAATTACAAATCCACAATGCTTATCCGATACCATAGCTCCACCTGATGTATATCCTCTAAGACCTGCATCCATTATCAGTTTTCCTGCAAAATTATCTTTCGGTCTTTTAAATGTACTTCCTGCACTTGGATATTCAAGCGGCTGTTTATCTCTTCTTCTAAAAGCAAGATCATCTATAACTGCCTTTATCTTGTCAGGTTCTCCAGGCTTAAGCTGTATCTTGCCTTCAAGAACTATATAATCTTTCTTAGCTATTATACTTGTTCTATATCCAAGTTCCAGTTCATCAGCTTTAAGTGTAAGTAGTTCACCTTCTTTTGTAAGTACTGTAACTTCACTTAATACATCTTTCATCTCTCCGCCATAAGCACCTGCGTTCATCACAACAGCACCACCAAGTGTTCCCGGAATTCCTGTTGCAAATTCGAAGCCTGTTAAACTGTTCTTTAATGCTGTATATCCAATCTTTCCAAGAAGTGCACCTGCTGATGCTGTTATTGTATTACCTTCTACTGTAATGTCTGAAAAGTTATTAAAAAGATTAATAATAACTCCTCTGTATCCGTCATCAGATACTAAAAGATTGCTTCCGTTACCGACAACATAATATGGTACTTTGTTCTCCTTAACCACTTCTATAATCTGTCTAATTTCTTCAATACTTCCAGGTTTTATAAATATATCACATGGACCGCCAATTCTAAAAGTTGTATGTCTCTTCATTGGCTCATTTTGTAAAACATTCTGTTCGCCTGATATGTCTACAAGCTGTTCTATTAATTTTCCCATAAATTCCTCACTATAATCAGTTACTATAATACAAGCTTTGCTGCGCCATATATTCCAGCATCATTACCAAGTTTTGCAAGTTCGAATTTTGCTTCACGGCAGGCTGGAAATGCTTTTTCTACATATTTCTTCTGAATATTTTCTGTAAGTATCTCACCGGCTTTTGATACTCCACCGCCGATTACAAATACTTCAGGATCTACTACACATGCAATATGAGCTGATGCTATTCCAAGGTATGTACATAATCTGTCTACTGCTTCGCATGCCAGTTTATCACCTTTTTTAGCTTCATCAAATATATTCTTTGCTGATATATTTTCCATATTTTTTAATGATGATGGTTCATCTGTACTTGTAAGAATCTTCTTTGCTTCTTTTACAATACCTGTTGCAGATGCTACCTGTTCAAGACATCCTTTTTTACCACATCCACATGTCTCTGTCTCATCATATACTACTGGCATATGTCCAATCTCACCTGCTGCTCCATTAACTCCGGTTAAAATATTCTCATTAAGAATAATTCCACCACCAACTCCTGTTCCAAGAGTTATCATAACAAGGTTTTTGTAGCCTTTTCCACCACCTTGCCACATCTCACCAAGTGCAGCAACATTAGCATCATTACCTGCCTTTATATTAAAGCCTGTCTTTTCATGTAATATCTGTGATATATTAATTATTCCCCATCCAAGATTAACACATTTTAATACTGTGCCATCTTCTTTTACAGGTCCTGGTACACCAATTCCTATACCACTTACATTACTTCTGTCAATATTTTTCTCCTGTATTTTGTTATTGATGCTAAGAGTTATATCATCTGGAATATGACTTCCATTATCTTCTTTTCTTGTAACTATTTCCCATTTATCAACAAGTTTTCCTTCTGTTGTAAATAGTCCCATCTTAATAGTTGTGCCTCCAACATCAACTCCAAAACATAATTTTTCCATTACCAAAATTTCTCCTTTTTATTCTTTCTTATTTTTCTTCTTCCATTCTCTTATTGAGATTATTCTGAACTCTGTTATATAGTTCCTGTGCTGCATTATAACCCATCTTTTTCTGTCTGTAGTTAACTGCTGCTGATTCTACAATAATCGCAAGATTACGTCCCGGTCTTATAGGTATTGAATGACATACAATCTTGTTACCAAGGATTTCTGTATATTCTTCTGTAAGGCCGAATCTATCATATTCTTTGTCCTTATTCCAATCTTCAAGTTTTATAACCATATCAATTGTCTGGGTCTCTTTAACACTTTCAACACCAAACAGAGTTTTAACATTAATAATTCCAATTCCTCTAAGTTCAATGAAATGTCTTGTTATATCCGGTGCTGTACCTACAAGTGTCTCATCACTTACTTTGCTAATCTGT
This sequence comes from Falcatimonas sp. MSJ-15, assembly GCF_018918265.1. Lineage (GTDB taxonomy): Bacteria > Bacillota > Clostridia > Lachnospirales > Lachnospiraceae > Falcatimonas. Next base: position 178,194 of record NZ_JAHLQC010000006.1, on the reverse strand, counting down.
ACAACATCATCTGTAACAAGTCTGTGTCCTCTCTTTATAAGTTCAAGTGCAGCTTCACTCTTACCTATACCACTCTCACCCATAATAAGTACACCTTCACCATATACGTCAACAAGTACACCATGAATTGAGATTGTTGGTGCAAGCTGAACTTTGAGCCATCTAATAATCTCTGCCATAAAAGAAGATGTAGATGCCTCACTCTTTAAAAGTGGAACACCACACTCATTCGCTATCTCTATAACTTCTTCTTCCGGCTGTATTCCACGACAAAATACAAGACATGGTATCTTGCTTTCAAATAATCTCTTATATCTTTGTATTCTTGTCTCTCTGTCTAGTGAGTTAAGATATGCATTCTCTACATATCCTATTATCTGTACACGCTCTCTGTCAAAATAATCATAAAAATCAGCGAGCTGTAATGCCGGTCTGTTAATATCAGGATGTGTTACAAGAATATCATCTGTTGATATATCCGGAGTAAGGTTTAAAAGGTTCATTTTTTCAATTATACTTGAAACTTTTACGCTATCCATAGTTTTTCTCCTTTATATTTATTCAGGCAATAAACACTTTATTATACACCTGGTCCATTTAATTAATTGTATCACATTATTTGCATCAATGAAAGAAATTATATACATTATTTGCAGCATTTTCATTCATATATTCAGTATTAATAAGGTCTGTAAGTGACGCATCTCTTATATTCTCAACTGTCTTGAATTTTCTAAGAAGAGCCTTTCTTCTTGTCGGTCCTATTCCTTCAATATCATCAAGCACAGAATGTATCTGTCCCTTACTTCTCAAATCCTTATGGAATTCAATAGCAAATCTGTGTGCTTCATCCTGAATTCTTGTTATAAGTTTAAATGCTTCACTCCTTGTATCTATCGGTATCTCAATATTATTATAATAAAGTCCTCTTGTCCTATGGTTATCGTCCTTAACCATACCACATACCGGTATATTAATCTTAAGCTCTTCAAGAACTTTTAATGCAACGTTAACCTGACCTCGTCCACCATCCATCATAATAATATCAGGAAACCTTGTAAAACTGCCATCTGTTGTATCCATTCCCTTCTTTTTAAGTTCTTCAATCTCATTAAGTCCATGACTAAATCTTCTTGTAAGAACTTCTTCCATACTCTTATAATCATTCGCACCTTTTACCCATTTTATCTTAAACTTTCTATAATCATTACGTTTTGGTCTTCCACCTTCATATACAATCATTGAGCCTACTGAATCAAATCCGCTAATATTGGATATATCATAGGCTTCCATTCTATATGCACTATCAATACCAAGAAGTTCCTTTATCTCATTCATTGCTCCTGTCGTCTTTAGTTCTTCTCTCTTTATTCTCTCTTTATCCTGATCAAGAACCATCGCTGCATTCTTATATGCAAGTTCTACAAGTTTTTCTTTTTCACCTATTTTAGGCACTCTTATACTAACTTTCTGTCCTCTCTTTTCAGTAAGCCACGATGATATAATATCTTTTTCTTCAATCTCTTCCTGAATCATAAGTTCTTTAGGTATGAATGGTGTTCCGCTATAATACTGCTTAATAAATTCTTGTATAATCTGTGTTCTTGTATCATTAGCCCCTATCTCAATATGAAAATGTTCTCTTCCTATAAGTCTTCCATCTCTTACAAAAAACACCTGAATTACTGCATCTTCATAATCTTTTGCACATGCAATGATGTCTCTGTCTAACATCTGTGAATCTGTGATCTTCTGTTTCTGTGCTACCTGCTTAACACTATTTATGAGATCTCTATACTCCGCTGCTTTTTCAAATTCCATAAGTTCAGATGCTTCATACATCTTCTTTTCAAGCATATTAAGAACATCAGCATATTTACCGCTAAGGAAATCAAGCACGCCTTCCACATTCTTATTATATTCTTCCTTTGAAATATAATTCTGGCATGGTGCATCACATTGATGAATATGATGATACAGACATGGTCTGTCCTTGCCACAATCTCTTGGAAGTACTCTGTTACAGCTTCTTATATGATATATTTTTCTTAAAAGTTCTATTGTATCTTTGACTGCATTAACGCTTGTATATGGACCAAAATATTTACTTTTGTCCTTTTTCATCGTTCTTGAAAACTGTATTCTTGGATATGCTTCATTAACTGTAACTCTTATAAAAGGATATGCTTTATCATCTTTTAACATTGTATTATATCTTGGTCTGTGTTCCTTAATAAGATTACATTCAAGCACAAGTGCCTCAAGTTCAGAATCAGTTATAATATATTCAAATCTTCGTATATGCGATACCATCTTTTTTATCTTATTAGTATGATTCCTACTATTTTGAAAATATTGTCTTACTCTATTTTTAAGCACAACTGCTTTGCCAACATAGATAATTTCATCATCTTCACCATGCATAATATATACACCCGGTTTATCCGGCAATTTTTTAAGTTCCTCTTCTATATTAAACACTTCAACATTCTCTCTTTCATAATTTTTATTTTTAATATTTATATTCACGAAACTCCTCCCAAAATTGTTATTCAGGAGGAGTCTCTAAACTCATAAAATATTATATTGTACCATTAAATCAAACCTTAAAATTTTTAGTAAAAATCTATTTCATTACATTTTACTTTTCTTCTTTTGTTAATGACAACTTATGTTCATCTTTCGTTGCTTCTGTCTGTATATTGCTATCTGTAACTTCACTTTCAGTATTAGTATCATCAATTGCTTCTTCTATATTAGTCTCTTCTGTCTCTGGATTCTTAATCTTATTAAGTATCTCCATAAACTGTTTGCCTGTAATTGTCTCTTTTTCATATAGATAATCAGCAATCTTATCAAGTATCTCTCTGTTATCTCTAAGAAGTGACTTAGCTTCTTCATAACAATCCTTTAGAAGTACTTTTACTTCTTCATCTATCTGTGCGGCTGTTGTATCTGCACAATTAAGTCTTGTACTTCCGCCAAGATACTGATTCTCTACTGTCTCAAGACTCATAAGTCCAAATTTATCTGACATACCATACTGTGCAATCATTGCTCTTGCAATCTTAGTTGCTTTTTCAATATCATTAGATGCACCTGTTGTTATCGAGTTAAATACAATTTCTTCTGAAGCTCGTCCTCCAAGAAGTGTAACAAGTCTTGTATGAAGTTCATCTTTTGACATAAGATACTTCTCTTCTTCTGGTACTTGCATTACATATCCAAGGGAGCCCATAGTTCTTGGAACAATAGTAATCTTTTGAACTGGCTCTGCCTCTTTCTTAAGAGCTGTAACAAGTGCATGCCCAACTTCATGATATGCAACAATACGTTTTTCTTCCTTATTAAGGATTCTGTCTTTCTTCTCTTTACCTGCAACAACAACTTCTACCGACTCAAATAGGTCTTTTTGTGTTACCACACTTCTACCTTCTTTTACAGCATTAATTGCAGCTTCATTAATTATATTGGCAAGATCTGAACCTACTGCACCCGATGTTGCAAGTGCTATCGCTTCAAGATCAACTGTACTGTCCATAAGAACATCTTTTGCATGTACTTTAAGAATATCAACTCTTCCTTTAAGATCAGGTTTGTCAACTATAATTCTTCTGTCAAAACGTCCTGGTCTTAAAAGTGCCTGGTCAAGTACTTCTGGTCTGTTAGTCGCAGCGAGTACTAAAAGTCCTTTTGAAGTATCAAATCCGTCCATCTCTGATAGAAGCTGGTTAAGTGTCTGTTCTCGCTCATCATTGCCGCCGCCATATCTTGAATCTCTTGATTTACCAATAGCATCTATCTCATCGATAAATATAATACATGGTGCTGACTGTTGTGCCTGTTTAAACAAATCTCTAACTCGTGATGCACCGACACCAACGAACATCTCTACAAAATCAGAACCTGATAATGAGAAAAATGGTACTTTCGCTTCTCCTGCAACAGCTTTTGCAAGAAGTGTCTTACCAGTTCCCGGTGGTCCAACAAGAAGTGCTCCTTTTGGAAGTTTTGCACCAATCTTAGTATACTTACCAGGATTATGAAGAAAATCTACAATCTCTGTAACTGACTCTTTAGCTTCATCCTGACCTGCAACATCTTTGAATGTTACACCTGTCTGTTTTTCAACATATACTTTGGCAGTACTCTTTCCTACACCCATCATACCACCGCCGCCTTTTGATATACGTTTGAAAAGGAAGCTTATAAGTATATAAAATATCAAAAATGGAAGAACATATATAAATATGAAGTCCATTATAGCTGAATTCTGATTATCAGTGTCAACTTTAATACCAACATTATTCTCAAGAAGTATATCAACTAGTTCATCATGATTAATAACACCTGTATAATATTTGAGTGTTACACCAGGAATCCCCTGTTCCTTAGGAATAACATATATTCTGCTACCATCAAATTCAACATAATCAATTGAGCCTTCTTTTACCATACTAATAAATTTATCATATCGAATCTCATCTGAAGTTGAATTCTCCAGCATAGAATTAACACAGCTCATACATACAAATACAAGTATAGCTGCTGTTATAAGAACCATTATAGTTTGTGACAACTTAGGTCCTTTTGGCCCGCCATTTGAATTATTATTTTCGTTTGGATTTTCCATAATGTCCTCCTTAAGTTAGCGATAAAAATCGTCTCCTTTCTATTATAAATGTCCTTCCATTTAAAATCAATATTTATAATATGAAAAAAATATAATTTTCTAAACTGTTCACAAATATAAAAAATGTTTTTTTTATTTTGGTTAAATAGTAGTAGAATTATTTCGATTTACGTTGTATAATGGTGAATTAGTGAATTAATAATTAAGGAGGAAATTTTTTATGCCAGTAAAATATGTATTTGTAACAGGCGGTGTTGTTTCCGGTTTAGGAAAAGGAATAACTGCAGCCTCACTTGGAAGACTTTTAAAAGCCAGAGGTTATAAAGTTACTATGCAGAAATTCGACCCATACATTAACATTGACCCGGGTACAATGAATCCAATTCAGCACGGTGAGGTTTTCGTAACTGATGATGGTGCTGAGACTGACTTAGACCTTGGACATTATGAAAGATTCATCGACGAGAGTCTTAATAAGAACTCCAATGTTACAACTGGTAAAATCTACTGGTCAGTATTACAAAAAGAACGTAGAGGTGATTTCGGTGGAGGTACTGTTCAGGTAATTCCTCACATCACTAATGAAATTAAGAGCCGTTTTTATCGTAATTATACAACTGACGAAACACAGATAGCAATTATTGAGGTTGGTGGTACAGTCGGAGATATCGAAAGCCAGCCATTTCTTGAATCAATCAGACAATTCCAGCATGACATCGGAAGAGAAAATGCAATTCTTATTCATGTAACACTTATTCCTTACCTTAAATCATCAGGTGAGATGAAGACTAAACCTACTCAGGCAAGTGTTAAAGAGCTTCAGGGTATGGGTATTCAGCCAGATATTATAGTATGTCGTTCTGAACATCCTGTTGACAAGCAGTTAAAAGAAAAAATTGCATTATTCTGTAATGTTCCAAGTTCACATGTATTGCAGAATCTTGATGTAGATATTCTCTATGAAGCACCACTAGCAATGGAAGAAGAACATCTTGCACAGGTTGCTTGTGAATGTCTTAATCTTGATTGTCCTGAACCAGATCTTACTGAATGGAGAGCTATGTGTGATGCATGGAAACATCCAAAGACAACTGTAAAAGTTGCACTTGTTGGTAAATATATTCAGCTCCATGATGCTTATATCAGTGTTGTTGAAGCACTCAAACATGGTGGTGTTGCTAATTCAGCTGATGTTGAAATTAAATGGATAGATTCAGAACTCCTTAATAATGATAACGTAGGTGAGATGCTGTCAGACGTATCAGGTATTCTTGTTCCTGGTGGTTTTGGCGACAGAGGTATTGAAGGTAAGATCACTGCTATCAAATATGCTCGTGAAAACAACGTACCATTCCTTGGTCTATGTCTTGGTATGCAGCTTGCAATTGTTGAATTCGCAAGAGATGTAATTGGTTATAGTGATGCACACAGTGTTGAACTTAAGCCAGATACAACACATCCTGTAATTCACCTTATGCCAGAACAGGAAGGTATAGACGATATCGGTGGTACATTAAGACTTGGTTCATATCCTTGTATTCTCTCTAAAGATTCTAAGGCATACGCATTATATGGCTCAGAAGAGATTCATGAGAGACATCGTCACAGATATGAAGTAAATAATGATTATAGATCTCTTCTTACATCTAACGGAATGATGTTATCAGGTATGTCACCTGATGGAAGAATTGTTGAGATGATTGAGTTAAAAGATCATCCTTGGTTCCTTGCAACACAGGCTCATCCAGAACTTAAATCAAGACCTAACCGCCCACATCCATTATTCAAAGGATTCATTGAAGCGGCATTAAAGAATAAAAAATAATTGTATCTCATACAATATTCTTCTTAAATAAGCAAAAATCCATTCGCATAAGTTTACTTATACGGATGGATTTTTTTTAATATGTACTTATGCGAAACTCATATATAGATATCTAAGATTACCGGAGTATATATGGCATCAACAAAAACACGCTCTCGCTAAGTGTCCATCGTAGCGGTACTAAGTTTGTTGGAAGTCTTTGCCTTCCAACGCACTAAGTGCCGACGATTACCACAATGTTTTCTTTTGATGCCATATATACTCCGGTAATCCAATTTTCGTTTCGATGAGTTTCGCAGCTACGTTTTCGCATGGTATTCACATAATAATATCTATTTAAAGTGCTAAAAATTCTATCATTAAAACCAAAATACCACGTCTATAACACTTGCAAGATATAATAAAATAATGATATTCCGTATAATCGTATATCGTATGCCGATAATTCGTTTAAAAATCTCTGAAAAACGTATATTAGCTACGCACGAATTAATATGTATCAAAAGAAAACAATGTGGTAATCGTCGGCACTTAGTAAGCTATACATCTAAGATGTATGGCGAACTTAGTACCGTTACGATGGACACTTAGCGCAAGCGTGTTTTTGTTGATACATATTAATCCTGGCGTAGCTCACAGAGTAGCTAGTGAGATTTTTAAACGTATCCTTTTAAAAAATAAAATGCCATGAGCGTTCTCTTTCGAATCACCCATGACACTTTCTTCTAATTTATATCATTAACAAAATATGTAATTTATCATTATCTTAAATCTATGTCTATCGACATATTACCTGTTGTATTCATTCATACTACAACTTTTTATATATTATAATACTGCCTGTATTATTAGTTTGTAAAACACTGTACCCAATATATTGTTCCATCTCCTGCAACACATACACCGATACCAATCTTATTATAATCACCAATCATTGTATTGTAATGACCTGATGATGCAACCCATGCGTCAACTACTTCCTGTGGTGATTCCTGACCGTATGCTAAATTCTCTCCAGCACACATATATACTACACTGTAATCATCAAGAATTGAGAAACATGATCTTCCATCTGGTCTTGTATGTGAAAAGCAATTATTACTTGCTATCTCATACGCTCTTGCACAAGCTATATTAGTAAGTTCACTGTCAAGTGATAATGACCACTTTCCGGCATTAGCTCTTACTGAATTAGTAAGATTATATACTTCATTAATCATTGAGCTGTTCTGTCCTGCTAGTGCACTTCCCTGAGAATATAAATCATTATAAGAAGGTGCTGCATTAACTGCTTCAGGCTCTGCTACAGCTATTGGTTCAGGCTCAGTCTCTGCTTCTGTCTGTGGCTCAGTAGCTACAGGTGTAGGGGCTTCTGTCTGTGGTTCTGTCTGAGCCTCTGTCTGTGCTTCAGTAGTTAATGGTGTAGGGGCTTCTGTTACAAGAACAGTTTCTACTTCATCTGGTGCTGCTGCCACAACCTGAATGTCATGACTAACAATCTCTGCGTCATCTTTTAAGTTTACGTCAAATGCTTCATATACCTGGCTGTTAGCTTCAACAGCATCTCTTGATGTAATCTTTGCGCTACATCCTGTTGTTGATAATAATAATGTTAAACCAAGGATACCTGCTAATATTTTCTTATTACTATGTCTCATAATTATCTGTCTCCAAACTCTTAGGCAATTTATTTTTGTTATTTATTACTTACAATACATTTATATCAATTTTAGTTTCCAAACTCAATAGGTATTAAGTCCTAGTTTTAAAAAAAACCTATTACTACTTTCCTATTTTTTGATGAAAAAGGACCGATTTATGCCACTTTTTCAAGAAACAATTTTTTTTCTGTTAGTTTCGCACATAAACGTGTCGGTTTTGGATGAATTAGTTTCCATGCCCATTTTATGGGCTTTAGAGCCATTTTGGCTTTCATTTTTCACCCTAGCCGACACTCTTTTTTATCTTTTAGTATATTCAAATTTTTTGAAATTTATTTTTTTCGATAGGTTTTGTCAAAACCATCTCAAAACCTATACCTAGTGCTTTTGTACTAATAGTTTTCTGCTTTTACTCTAAAATAGCTCTGAGGATGTGCACAAACCGGGCATATTTCAGGTGCTTCCTTGCCAATACATATATGTCCACAATTACTACATTGCCAAACAGTTTCCTCATCTTTACTAAACACAACTTTCTTTTCAATATTATCAAGAAGTTTTAGGAAACGTTTTTCATGTTCTTCTTCTATCTTAGCTACGTCTTCAAACAACTCAGCAATCTCATCAAAGCCTTCCATTCTAGCCTCCCTTGCAAAGGTAGCATACATATCTGTGAACTCAAAGTTCTCTCCACTGGCAGCATTTTTTAGATTCTCTTTTGTGTCATTAATACCACCATTTAAAAGTTTATACCATATCTTAGCATGTTCTTTTTCATTCTCTGCTGTTTCTTCAAATATCTCTGCTATCTGCACATAACCGTCTTTTCTTGCTTTTGACGCAAAATAAGTATACTTATTTCTCGCCTGTGATTCACCTGAAAATGCAGCTCTAAGATTATTTTCCGTCTTACTTCCACTAATATCCTTCATACTATATTACCTCCATATTAATTTACACTTTTATATTTGGGAACTTCTAAAAACTGATCTGTGACTATCAGTTTCACAAACATTGTAAATTTTGCATCTACTTATTAATCGAATATATGCTAAAACATATTAATATTTTCTGCTTATTTTATATTTTTATACACATATATATGTCTTTAGATACTACATAACAGTAACGTATCTGGTCCTCGAGTTTCCTATATATTTTTTTATATCAAAAAACTATTTTTTTAATTTAGGTCTTTGCAGATTACTATTTATCTGCTATTCTAAGTACTGTAATAATTTTTGATGACACAAAATGAATGTAAAAAAAGCCGTTAAAAACACTCTATTTTAAGATAGAGTTTCCTAACTATTATAATTTACTTCATTCAATATTTATATGAAGAAGTATATATAACTTCTTCTTTACTCAAATACACTAACTGGATTATATGTGTCATCACAGTTTTGGTGGAGGATATATATGAAATACTTATTTGACGAAATTGAACACATTAAACTACTTGGCAGAAACGCCGGCAAATCTGCCATAACACATTGTTATCCGCTATTTTATACCGGAAGTGGTGTTGAACTTAATGTTAAAGGCAGCGAACTTTATGTTGAATTTGATAGTAGTTTTTCTACTAATGAAAACTATATATGTATATATATTAATAACGCTCTTATCCAGCGTAGAATGATTGATAACTGCCATGAAAGAATCTGTATATTCAGAGGCATGGATTCTTCTAGTATTAAAAATGTAAAAATTCTTAAAGCAACACAGGCTTTTGGTTGTGATCCTGTTAATTATCTCGCAATCACAGGTTTTGATTCAGATGGTGAATTTCTTCCTATTAATGAAGCTGTATTTAAAATAGAATTTATAGGTGACAGCATCACTTCAGGCGAAGGACTTTGTGGTGCAAAAGAAGATATGGAATGGCTTCCTATGTATTTTGATATCGATGGCAATTATGCCAAACTGACTGCAGATATGCTTGATGCAGACTTTAATATAATCTCACAAAGTGGCTGGGGTGTTATGTCATCATGGGATAATATAACTGATAATCGAGTTCCTGCAATATATGAATATGTATGTCCACCATTAACTGATGAACGCAATGTCCAAAATGGTAGCCAGGAAAAATATGATTTTTCATCATTCCCTGCTGATTATGTAGTAATTAATCTTGGCACTAACGATTTTACCGCAATGAATGGTAGTTTTGATATGGAACGAATTAACAATCTTACTCATGCTGTAAGTGATTTTATTGCAATGGTAAGAAAAAATCAGCCTAATGCTTCTATACTATGGGCATATGGTATATTAGATGATTCACTTGAATCTGTTATAAGTGATGGTATTGCTGACTATATCAGAGAAACTAATGATAAAAAAGTATACTACCTTCCTATCGAACCAATAAGTGAAGATGATTTTGGTTCAAGAGAACATCCAGGACGTGCAGCTCACGAAAGACTTGCAACTACGATAAGCAATCGTATCATAGGACTGCGTATTCACGAATTATGAAAGACATATATCCCAGGATGCATAAGAAGATAATATGTAGACTTGCCTATGGAATTTGCCACTAATTCATAACAATGCTTAATTTAACATACATATACTAATTTTGATTATCTATAATATAGATATTTTTATTCTATTCAAAAGAAGACAACTAAATGCCTGTCTGGTATTTATTAATTGATAATAATACCAAGCAGGCAATTAGTTGTCTTTTCTACTGTAGTCTATTCTACTGTAGTCTATTCTGCTGTAGTCTCTTCCATTGTTGTCTCCTCTGTTGTAGTCTCTTCCTGTGTCGTCTCCTCAACAAAATCATCAAGTGTCTTGTCAAGTTTCTGAACTGCTACAGAACTTATTGCATACACATCATCACTATCATTAAGTGTCATATAATAGATTGATGATACACTATTATATCCACCAATAGTATAAGTGTAAACTGTATCATCTAAAAGAGTTACTGTAAGTACATTTGTAGGTGTACTCATCTCATATTCTTCATTATCTTTTTCACCATCTAATCTGCTTTTTGCTTCAAGATGATTAAAAGTCTCAAGAAATGCTTCTATATCTGATGTGCTAAGATTAAGTGATGCATCTGATGCACTTGACCATGTATCATTATCTTTTACAAGTTCTATCTCTTCACCATTACATGTATATGATACTTTTTTTACATCACTTACTTCATAATCTGTCACATATATCTTATCTGCTTCACTTTCGGCTTCATCTTTTGCCTGTTTCTTATCTGCAAGAACTTTTACGCCAAAATACATAATAACAAGAACAACCAGGCATATTATCCCTATAATCAGATGTTTCTGTTTCTTTTCCATTATCTTCTCCTCCTCTTAAGCCATATTACAAGACCTGTAATTAGCAGAGCAAGCGGTATTATAACAGTTACAAGTGCACCAATTATTACAACGCTCTTTGAAGGTATTGTCATCTGTGCAAGAGTATATTTCTTAACAGGAATTGTAAATGCTGCTGCGTTATCGTCTGTATTGACAAGTTTTCCAAGAAGTCCTGAGAACAGACTTAAGTTATTACCTGATACCATACTATCTGCACTTGATGTAAAGAGATATGATGATGCGAACACTGCTACTGTTGCTTTAGTGTCCTCTGAACCTGAAATAGTTTTTTCAACAAGCATACCTTCTGTGAATGGTCCTGTTATATCACTATCTGTTTTTGTATAATCTGTCATCTGTGATACATTCTTCTTAGCATAAGCAGCATCCGATGTCTCAAGCAGTTTAGTATATGTGTAATCTGTATTATCTGTATCAAATGTAAGTGCTACTGAATATGGTGAAAAGATATATTTACTACTGCTTACTGCTGATGTATAGTCACTTGACTGTACTGTTGGTAATGTAAAGAAAGGTGACTGATAATAGTTAGATGAGTTTCCTTCGGCAATCATTGCATAAGTATTAGTTATACCAAGTGTGCTAAGTATCTTATCAAAATTAGGTAATTCCTTATCTGTATAAGCTGTTGACAGTATAACTTTTCCACCACCGTTAATATAATCTATAACTTTATTAGCATCATCTTCTGAAAAATCTGATGATGGTGCAAGTATTGTAATACATTCAGCATCTTCTGGAACTGCATCATTCTCCATAAGATTAAGAGACTTAACTTCCATATTTAGTTTCTCTGCTGCATCTGTAAATGTATCTTCAAGTTCGACTTCATCATGTCCTTTTACCTGATATATAACAGGCATATCATCTGTTGTTACATAAGATATTGCACTTGTAAGTCTTCCTTCACCGTCATATCCTGTTGTTGTCTGTGTATATGTTGTATAATCAACACTATACTCATACATATCACTATAATTTATAACTTTTGATTTTTCACCACATACAACAACTATACTCTTCTTAGTCATTGATGATGAATATTCTTTGTAAAATGTTGGATATACTGTTGGATCTTTGTATTCAACATTTATATGTGATGACATATCAGCATACCTCTCAAGACTCTTATTAATGGCATCATCCTGCTCATCTTTTGATGATATTACATATATATTAACATCTTTTGTAAGTCCTTTTATATAATTCTTAGTATCACTTGTAAGTGAATATAATTTCTGTGATGTTATATCAAACTGTGTATATTCAATAGGTACTTCCTTGATAACAAGATTGACAAGAACTGTTGCTACAATTCCTATGATTATAAGACCTACACTATATGCACCTGTTTTTAAACTCTTTGATGATACACTCCATCTTCTTTTCTCAATGCTTTGACATGTAAGAAAGATAAAAAGTAATATAAGCGTTACATAATATACAAGACTTGACACATCAAAGATACCATTAAGAAAATTCTCAAGTGGTGAATCAAGGTCAAATACGCCTAATATCTTAGTTATAAAATTACCATTAGCAGATATAAGACTACATATATTCTTCATCATATATCCAAGGAATAACACACCAAATGATAATACTGCTGCTATTACCTGGCTCTCTGTTATAGATGAGATAAACATACCAATAGCTATTGATACTGCACCAAGTGCAAAATATCCAAGTATCGCAACATACGACTGAAGCATTGGTACTGTTCCAAATCTTGATAATACAAGTGGATAAATACATATAACTACCATTGCTATTGCAAGAATTGATAACATCGCAAGATATTTACCAAGTACTATCTTACCAATTGATACCGGTGCTGTAAGAATAAGCTGGTCAGTCTTTTGTTTTCGCTCTTCTGCAAGAATCTTCATTGTAAGTACAGGTATTGTTATAAAATACAAAAATGATACACTAGTCAATGCATACGATATATATGGATATCCATATAACAGACAATATATTGTAAAATAAAGTCCTACAAGGCAAAGTGTTGCTGCGAGGAACAGCCAGCCAATACCTGTGTTAAAATAAGATTTTAGTTCTTTTTTATAAATTGCTGACATTCTCTTCTTCCTCCTTATTACTCTCTTTTTCGTCATTCTGACTCTCTGTAAGTTCAAGGAAGATCTCCTCAAGTGAACTTTCTTTCTTATTAAGGTACATAATCGGAAGCTTTCTCTCACTTAATGCATAGAACAGTTCTTCTCTTATATCTCTGTCGCCACTGGTATTAATAACAACTTTCCACATTCCATCATCAGTCTTTTCCATATTGCTTGACGTAATAGCATCTATGCCTTGTAGTGCCATATTAATATCAGTCTCTTCACCCTTTATAACCGCTTCTATAACACCTTTTTGAGAAGCATAGTTTCCTATATTTTCAATGTTATCAGAAGCTACGAGTTTTCCTTTTGATATAATAAATACATAATCACATACAGCATTAATCTCCTGCATAATATGTGAACTTAATATTACTGTATGTTTTTTCTTAAGACTTTTAATAAGTTCTCGTATTTCGATAATCTGCTTTGGATCAAGGCCTACTGTTGGTTCATCAAGAATAATTACATCCGGATATCCGATAAGTGCCTGTGCAAGCCCAACTCTCTGTCTGTAACCTTTTGACAGATTACGTATCATTCTGCCTGATACATCATTAAGTTTTGTCATATCAATTATCTCATCAATATGTGCTTTTGTATCTTTTTTAGGTATCTTCTTAAGTTCAGCAACAAATTTCAGATACTCCATAACTGTCATATCCATATATACCGGTGGCAATTCAGGGAGATAACCTATACTCTTCTTCGCTTCTTCAGGATTCTTAAGTACATCATAACCATTAACTTTTACTTCACCACTTGTAGCGGCAAGATAACCAGTTATAATATTCATAGTTGTTGATTTACCTGCACCATTAGGTCCTAAAAATCCATAGATTTTTCCATCTTCAACCTTGAGTGATAAATCATTTACAGCAACATGATTGCCATATTTTTTAACAAGATGATTAATTTCAATCAAAATAAAAACTCCTTTCATATCTGCGTCTATGTCCATATTATGGCAAATATGTGAAATTTAGACGTTCAAAATATGAAAAGAGTGTGTTCATTTGACAAACTTTTAGTCACAAATTATAGACAGCACCTTATCATATATATGCTAAATGCTGTCTACTAAAATATTATATTATTTTATATAATATCAGTACTACCTAATAGACCATTTTATTTCCTTATAAACTACAAACTGTCTATAAGAAGACTTATAAGAACATGATATGAGAATCTCTCATCTTCAGATAGCATAAGTGATAACTTTTCAAAATTCTCATAAGAATGTTCTATCTCTCTTGAATAAATATGCATTATATCAACCTGCTCTTCAAAAGAAAGACTTCCTTCATTGTCACAGAATCTTAGCACATCAAGATCCTTTATAATAAGAAAGCTCACTACTGCCATCTTAACTTTCGAGAATACATCATCATCATTAACAGCCTTCAGATAATATCTGAATATAAAATATACTAAAAGCTGCTCATACTCATATTCTTTTTCATGATAATATTGTTCAAATCTGTTATATCTTGACTTATATTCTTCATTTGAAGATTGTTCATACATATATTCTTTTTCATGATTAACCATATCAGTCCATGATTTGTTAATTATCTCAAAATCGTCAAATATTTTTAAATATTCATATATATATGAATATCTTGTATATTCCTCATTATGTAAAATATTAAATGTCTTAGTTCTCTCTCTAAGATATTCTTCATTGCTATAATTATTCTTAATATTCATTATCTTTGATAAAGTACCTTTGTCTATCATCTCCTGGATATCTTTAGCATATTCAAGTACAAGACAGTATCTCATTACAATATCAAAATCTCTATTCTGTGCTATGTCAAATGCTGTCTTTCTTGATGCCATTAACATCATATATAGTTCAGGATCTATATCATTATATGTACTTACCATCTCATCATTTTCTGTAAGTTCAAACGTAACTTTTTTATCTGACTTTAATATAAGCTCACCGGCAGTCTTACATGAAAGTGCAATTCCTATCTCTCTAAGACTTCCATATTCTTCTATAAATCTTGGATAATTAGTACATGTATCACATAATTTATCTTCTCCAAGTTCAGTATACAGATCACATAAGTTATTATCGTTAAGGAATGGACATCTTCCATTATTAAGTGTAAAACATGCTTCCTCTTCTTCTGTAGGTGGTACCATTACAGACTTGATTCTATCACCAAATGGACCTGTTACAGTCTTATAATATTCATAGGAATCATCATCAACATCAACTTCCCATCCGGCACAGCATGTATCTTCACATTTATCTGCTATACATTTAAAATCTTTATAATAATCAGGAACTCTTATCTTCACTTTCGTCTTACTCCTTTTTTCTCATATAAAACTCAATTTTACATTTGTAAAATTTAAACTATCTTATTATAAAACTCTTTTACAAGAATGTCTACCACTTCTCTTCTCTCAAATGGTTTAGTTATATGATAATTAATAGCTGCTTCTTCAATTCCTTCTTCATCTTCTATGTATGAATTAGCTGTCATCATTATTATCACAATATTCTTTCCTCGTTCTGTCTGCCTGATTATCTTAGATGCTGTTATTCCATCTATCACTGGCATAAGCACATCCATAACAATAAGATCTATATCTTCATTTTGTTTAAATTTCTCAACAGCCTCACTTCCATCTGATGCTTTGACAACTCTCATGCCAAGTTTGGCAAACATATTCTCAGCTATCTCCATATTAATATCATTATCTTCTGCCACAAGAACTGTCATATTCTTAAATCTTATATTATTTGCTTTCTTCTCTTCTAACCTCTTCTTTTCAACAAATCTAATATCTGTAATTCCATTAAATATCATAAGTATTGTAACTTTTGTTCCTTCTTCTTGTTTGCTGTCTATCTTTATCTTGCCATTCATAAGATCTACAAGTTTCTTAGTTATCGCAAGTCCAAGTCCTGTACTATCTGATTTGCCCTGATGTTCCTGTTTGAATGGTTCAAAGGCATGTGCCAAAAATTCTTCGCTCATACCTATACCATTATCAATAACCTGAAAACTCACTTCTACAAGATTATCTTTTTCTAAACTTCTCTCCTCAATATTAAAGATTATCTTTCCATTCTCAGGTGTATATTTCACTGCATTTGAAAGTATATTAAGAAGTATCTGTTTAAGTTTTTTATCATCACATACAACACATTCATAGATTCTATTATAATGATTACATTCAAGTGTCTGATGTTTTTTTGCTGTAAGTGGTTCAATTACCGTCTTAATATATTCTTCAAGTTCATCAAAATGTGTCATTTCTTTTTGTAATTCCATATTACCACTCTCAATCTTTGAATAATCAAGAAAATCATTAATGAGTGCAATAAGGTTATTCGTTGCCATAATAGCTTTGTCTATATATTTTTCAACTTTGTCCGGTTCATCTTTTATAATCTCAAGCAGTCCTTTTACTCCATTAACCGGTGTTCTTATCTCATGTGACAAGCTTGACATATACTTTTGTTTCTCATTATTTCTATTCTGTGCATTCATAAGTGCATTCTCTAGCCTGTTTTTATTCTCAACTTCACGAACCATAAAATCATCTATGTTACGTTTGAGGAGAAGTATTGTATTCTTATCTTCATCAAAATATGTAAATTCATATTCATACCACAGTACATTTCCATCTGATATTCTTCGAAATTCCATGATATATTTACCGTCATTATCAACAATCTGTTTTTTTATATTCTCAAGTTTTATATCTTTCTTATAACGTTCTCTGTCTTCTTCTACAACGGAATCTATTCCAACCAAAAAAGCTTCTTCATAATCATGAAGATATTTTCTGTTACTATATTTTCCATATTCAAAATACATAAAACCTTCTCTTGTATTAACATCTATAAGTATTACCTTACTAAATTCCTGTTTTACAGTAAAATATACAATATTTCTAAATACATTTATATCTTTTTCAAGCATCTGTGTTTTCTCTTTTGACTCCTGTTCTATTCTTATTGATTCATTAAGTCTTTGCTTATTTTTAACTTCTTTGAGTAATATAAGCACAAATAGAACTGCAAATACTATACTTAGTATTATAAATGGAAGTATTATCTTTAATTCACGTCCGCTTATCAACGATTCTCTATTAAGTATTGTACTGTCTTGTGGTAGCATAACTTCAGATATCCCATATTTTTCCATCATCTTGTAATTGAATATATACTCACATGGTGTACTCATAATCCTAGTTCTGCTTTCTATATCAGATCCTGACAATGTTGATTTGATTATCCCTGCTGCAAGTTTCCCTGATACATAATGTGATACTACCATACCACCAAATACACTGTCTGTTATTCCGCACTGATTCATTCTGAATATTGGAACATTACAATAATTCTTAAATATCTCTTCTCTCTCATCTAATGTATATACATTGCCATCTTTGTCAGATGACATAATAAGATAGAATATTACTGTATTATTACCATATTCTGATAATTTTTCTTTTACTGTATCTTTATCATAATCAGAAACGTTGAGTTCTTCAAATGTATATTGTGGATATTTTTTTGATGCCTCGATAAACTGTCCTTTTTCGCCTATTCCAGTATTAGTTGAATCTACAATTCCTACAATTGTATCAACTTCAGGAAAAATAGATCTTATAAGATTAATATTAGCTTCATACGGAAGAACTTCTACAACTCCTGTAATCTTACTGTCAGATGCCATTCTCTCAGCAAATTCTATATCATTAATTCCAAGATATGATACTGGAATATTTTTAAAGAATTCATCTTTATATTCATCTATAAAATGAAGTGCATCATCATCACCTACAATAACTGCATCATATACATAACCATTTTTTCTCATATTTCTAAGTTTGTTGCTTAATTCTATTGATGCAACATCGTATGAGACTCTCTTCGTGTCCATAAATTCATATATTATACTATAACATTCAGACAGCACTTCATCTACGCCCTGCATCTGTAATGGGACTGTTCCCCAATCATACGAATATGAACTTATATATAGAATATTCTTAGCATGTTCTTCATCTTTTGCACTAACCTTGGCACTGCCACGCATAAAAAATAAACATAATAACATCGACATTGTAAATGTTATTATGACTGTTGCTTTTAAAATTTTCTTTTTATTTTTCATGCGCCCACCTCCAAAGTATTTTTCGGTCGTGTCGCATTAATAGTATAGTAATCTTTACTACAGTAACTCCAAAAATTACCTGTTTCTTAATTATAGTTTACTATTAATATTAACAGGTTCCTCTTTTTGTGGTTTTCTTGAACTGTTGTAAGACTCTTGCCCTTTCGCAACTGCTTCTTCAATGCAGTGTAACAGGCACTCAGGAATATTAATCTTCATATATGCATCTTTAATATTCCAAATATCGTCTTCACTCATTTCAAGAGCCTCCTCCCGTAATTTCTGTTTTTAATTTTTTTAAACTTCTATATAAAACAGATTTAACTGTATTAATATTCTCTCCAAGGCATTGTGCCACTTCGCTAATCTTCATATCTTCAAAATAACGAAGTATAACTACTGCCTTTTCTCTGTCACTTAATATATCAAGTGCTTTTAGCATATCTATATCTTCATATATATCAATAAAAGGTTTGTCAACCATAATCTCTTCATTATCAGAGATATCAGAGATTATCACTTCTCTTTTATTCTGTCTTACATAATCAATCGCTGTATTAACAAGGATTCTCCAAATCCAGCTTTTAGCTGACTCTATATTGTCTATCTGATCCGAGTTCTTAATTGCCTTATATATACTCTCCTGCACTATATCAAGTGCATCCTGCTCATTCTTCACATAAGTATATGCAAGGCGATACATCGATTCATAAGATGTAAGAATTATATCTTCAATCGCATGATGTACTGTTTCGTAACTCATTGCAATACCTCTTTCTATTTGTCGATATTATTATTTTATA
This sequence comes from Falcatimonas sp. MSJ-15, assembly GCF_018918265.1. Classification (GTDB taxonomy): domain Bacteria; phylum Bacillota; class Clostridia; order Lachnospirales; family Lachnospiraceae; genus Falcatimonas. Next base: position 158,631 of record NZ_JAHLQC010000006.1, on the reverse strand, counting down.
ATACCATGCTCCAGATAGAAATTCTGCCAGTCCCCAACATATCTTGCAAGTATATGCACTCCGTCTGCTGTATAGTCCGGATTTAACTTGCCTGTCTGTGGATCATCGAATAATTGGTTGTTGTCTATATAAAATACATTCTTATTGTCTGCTAATGTCTTTATTTTATCATTTCTGGCATTAATCTCATCATTATTGATGTATGTTCCTTTGTGGTCAATCTCATCTGTAACATGCATAATGCTCTGAATAAATATGACTGCATCAGGCTGTAATTCCCTTATCGTTGAAATTACTGTCTTAAATTGTTCAAAATACGTATCTGCTGTTCCTGTTCCTAATTCATTTACTCCTAGCATAATATATATTTTACCATACTTTTTAGCTGATAATCCATCATAAACTGAAATTTTTTCATTACTTCCCGGAACACTAGCTATTGGTGCATCAAGAACATCCCATATTGTAAGTCCATACTCAACATAAAAATCTGTATTATCCCATCCTGCATACTCATAAAGTGTCGAAGTTCTTGAATCTCCTATAAAAAGTGCGTCATCCAGATAGCTTATATCAACCTGTGTGAATTCATATGTCTTATCAGATTCATTAGTAATCTCAGGTGCTTTTGCTTGTGTTACTGACTCTGTAGCTTCTTCAGTTTGTGTTTCTTCAATATTATCTGCTTCTTTTGTATTCTCATCTGTTTCTGTAACTGATATACTCTCGCTTATATGTTCATCACTTTTTAAAGTATATGTTGCATACTCATTATCTTCTTTCTTTCCTTCTTCACTAACTATACTGCCATTTATCTTATTCTCATTCTTCTCAACATAACTGTTAAGCATCTTAAATTCTCCATATATAATACTACTTAATACAATTGCTGAGAAAAATGGATATTTAATACGTTTATTCATATCTTTTTCTCCCTTAAAATCTAAAGTACAAAAATGGATTGGCGGCACTTGTTGCCATTCTATATACACATAACCAGAATACAACAAGGAGAATTCCTGCCAAAATATATGTTTTTCCATATTTTTTATATAACTTTTCACCTATTGGTGTGCTAAATATAATCCCAATAATAAGGAATAATCCATATCTTTTTAATGCACTTACATAATCCAAACTGTTAATATATGCCGATGCACTACCTTTTATCACAGGACACATTCTTAAAAGATATGTCTTAACACTCGTTAAATCTTCTAATGAGAATATAACCCAGCTTATATTAATAAATAAGAACATATAGATGGATGATATAATCTTACTCTTATCAAGTATCTTGTGTAAAAAAACTTTTTCTAAAGCTATTAATAGAAATGTTGATATTCCCCATAACACGAATGTTACTCCACATCCATGCCATATTCCTGTAAGAATCCATACTATAAGAAGATTTCTTATTGTATTAAATCTGCCCTTTCGGTTACCTCCAAGTGGTATATATACATAATCTTTAAACCATCTTCCAAGTGTAATATGCCACCTTCTCCAGAATTCACTTACTGAACGTGATATATATGGATTATCAAAATTTCTTGGAATATGAAATCCTAACATTCTGCCAAGACCAATTGCCATAAGTGAATATCCATTAAAATCAAAATAGATCTCAATTGAATAAGCTATCGCACCAATCCATGCCATTATCGTTGTTATACTATCATATCCGGTAACTTTTATCTCATTAACAAGCATTGCAAGAACATCTGCCACAAGTACTTTTGATGCAAGTCCAATGACAAATATCTTTAGTCCTTCTTCTATATTTTCAAAATTATATTCTCGTTTTTCTATCTCTTTATCTATATCAGTGTATAGTATAATCGGTCCTGCTATAAGCTGTGGAAACATACACAGATATGTTCCAAGATTCACATAATTATGCTGTGCTTTAGCATCTGTTTTATATACATCAATAACATACGCAGTTATCTGAAACGTATAAAAACTTATTCCAAGTGGTATATGTTTTGCGAATCCTTTGTAATATATAAGTATCCCAAAATCTACAAAAAGTATTATAGAAAGTATAATTTTTTTCTTGATATTACTCTTAGAATCTTCAATTAGTTCTGCTGCAAAATAATTAACAGTAAGCATTCCTATCATAAGTGGAAGATATTTTAACTCTCCTATTGAATAGAATATTATACTTCCAATAAAAAGTACTGCGTTTCTGTATTTTTTGCCTGCTATATAATAAATGATCATAAAGATCGGTAAAAATGCAAATATAAATATCTGGCTTGAAAATAACATGTCTTTTTTTCTCCTAAATAATCTTCTCAATATATAGACGCATAACCATTATAAAAAGTTTCAAAAAATTTAATTTTTTTCACAAAAGTAACATAAATATATGTTATAATAACGACGTTGTACAAAACTATACAGGAAGAGGTTATATTAATGAAGGAAGAAAAAAAAGTTGATACTTCTGGATTAAGTCTTAGTAAGCAGCGTAAAATCCAGAGAGAAAAAGAAATTAAAAAAATGAAACGTAACAGGATACTTTTAAAAGCTGCAAAAATTACCTTTTTAACAGTTGTTATTGTAGGTTTTGCATCAGTTGCAGGTATTAAAATCTATCGTGAAGTTACAAGAATCAAACCTAGCAGTGATTTCAGTGCTTATCTTGATGACAATGGATTCATATCAGGTATTAATGCAACTGACGTTTTAGGAACTTTTGATTATAAAGGTCTTGAAGTACCACAAAGTGAAGTTGAATATACAGATGAAGATGTTGAGACCAGTATCCAGTCTATCTTAAAAAGCCATAAGACTGAAGACACTTCAACCGAGACTAAGATAAAAGATGGCGATACTGTTAATATTGATTATGTCGGAACAGTAGACGGCGAGGAATTCAGTGGTGGAAATACTAATGGTTCCGGTGCAGATCTTGAGATTGGCTCTGGTACATATATAGATGATTTTGAACAGCAATTAATCGGACATGCACCTGGCGAACATGTTACAGTTAATGTAACATTCCCAGATCCTTATGATACTAATACAGAACTTTCAGGCAAAGATGCTGTATTTGAAGTTACTATTAATAGTGTATATCAGATTCCTGAATTCACTGATGATTTTGTAAAAGAGAATCTCTCTGATTATGCAACTACTGCTGACGGATATAGAGAATATCTAAAAGAGACTAATTATAATCAGAAGCTTGAATCTTGGATTTCAACATACATTGATGAAAATATAACAGTTAATACTGTTCCTGAGAAATATTTCTCACACCTTAAATCATTACAAAAATATGTTGATGAATCTAATTATAACTACTACAAATCAATGTATACATCACTTTCAAGCTTTGAAGATTATGTAGGAAAATCAGAATCACAGTATGACAAGAGCCTTGATACTTCTGTTTTAAAGACTCTTAAGACTAATCTGTTCTATCAGGCTATAGCTGAAAAAGAAGGCATATCTGTTACTGAAGATGATTATAAAGCATACTTAACAGAACAAGGTAAATCAGAAGACGATTATACTTCAATGGTTGAGACTTATGGCAAGAGTTATCTTATGCAGAATATGATTGCCGAAAAAGCCCTTGAAATTGTAAAAGATAATATTGTTGTAAAATAATATATCAGGTAAAAATATCAGCAGTTCTTATATTTATGTATATAAGCTGCTGATGTTTTTTGCTTTTCTATACTAAAGGTTGTTAAAAAAAATATTCAATTTTTAGTACAAGCCACTAAAAATATGCTATAATATAATTTGTGGGAATTATTTAAAGATTTATTTGAGAGGTGCAATTTAATGAAAAACAAAATTATTACTTTTGGCGAAATTATGCTTCGCCTTTCACCTAACAACAATGAACGTTTTACACAGTGTCATTCATTCGAAGCTGTATATGGCGGCGGTGAAGCTAATACTGCTGTTTCATTATCTCACTTTGGTATTAATACATCTTATGTTACAAAGCTTCCAAAGCATACAATCGGTCAGAGTGCTGTTAATGCATTAAGACAGTATGGTGTTGATACAAGCAATATCGTTCGTGGTGGTGATCAGATAGGTATCTACTTCCTTGAGAAGAAGACAAGCCAGAGACCTTCTAATGTTATATATAACCGTGCTGATTCTGCAATCGCTCTTGCAAGCAGAGATGATTTTAACTGGAACGAGATATTTAAAGATGCTACATGGTTTCATTTTTCAGGAATTACTCCTGCACTAAGCGATGAGATGGCTGTAATCACACTTGAAGCCTGTAAAGCTGCTAAAAAACTAGGACTTACAATAAGCTGTGATCTTAACTATAGAAGTAAATTATGGAGCAGTGAAAAAGCTAAAAAAGTTATGTCTGAAATCTGCCCATACGTTGATATATGTATTGCTAATGAAGATGATGCTATCGGTATCTTCTCCATCGATCCTTCACAGGCTAACGGTGAAGAAAAGAATGCTTATATTGCAAAAGAACTTCTTAAGATGTTCCCATTCAAAATAGTAGCTTCTGTATGGCGTACAGAGACATCTATTACAACATTTAAGCTTCAGTCTATGATCTATACTAAGGGCAAAGCTTACTACAGCAAAGAGTATTATATGAGTATTCTTGATTATATCGGAGCAGGTGATGCTTATTGTGCAGGTATCATCTACAGTTATATTCATGGATATGATCCTCAAAAAGCTGTTGAATTCTCTAATGCAGCAAGCTGTTTAAAACATACAGTAAGTGGTGACTTTAACCTTGTTACAGTTGACGAAGTTAATAGACTTGCATTCTCAGCAAGTGGTAATGAAGTTCAAAGATAATTCATTACAATAAGAACATTAAAATAAAAATGCAAAAACAGATGGATTAAGATATAATTTAAATCCATCTGTTTTTATTTAAAGTGACTTATATTTTATTGCTTAACTTTTTATTATCATCTTTTCTACAAATACAATCTTGCAATCAGTATTATAGGCTTATATGCATCTTCTATTTCTGCTGATAATGTGCAAAGAAATCTGCCATATTCTTCATTGATTCATCAAGAACTTCTATTCTTGGAAGATATACTACTCTAAAGTGATCAGGCTCTGCCCAGTTAAATCCACTTCCAGGAACAATCAATACTTTTTTCTCTTTAAGGAAGTCAAATGCAAACTTCTCATCATTATATATATTGAACTTCTTAATATCAATCTTAGGGAATATATAGAATGCTGCTTTTGGCTTAACTGCACTTATTCCCGGTATATCATTAAGTGCTTTGTATATGAACTCTCTTTGTTCATATATTCTTCCACCAGGCTGAATGTAGTTATTAACACTCTGATAACCCCAAAGCGCTGTCTGTACTATTGACTGCGCCGGTACATTAGAACATAGACGCATATTAGAAAGCATATTAATTCCAGCCATATAATCTTTTGCCATTGCTTTATTACCACTTAATATCATCCAGCCAACTCTAAATCCAGCTATCATATGTGACTTTGAAAGCCCACTGAATGTAACACAGAACAGATCCGGTGCAAGTGAAGCTATTGAACAATGTTCCTCACCATCCATACATAATCTGTCATATATCTCATCTGAGAATATTATAAGCTGATGTTCTCTTGCTACTTTTACAATCTCTTCAAGAACTTCTTTTGGATATACTGCTCCTGTTGGATTGTTAGGATTAATGATTACTATAGCTTTAGTTCTGTCTGTAACTTTTTTCTTAATATCTTCAATATCAGGATACCAGTCTGCACTCTCATCACAGATATAATGTACAGCTTTACCGCCTGCTAATGTAGCTGTTGCTGTCCATAATGGATAATCCGGTGAAGGAATAAGTATCTCATCTCCATCGTTAAGAAGTGCCTGCATACATAAGTTAATCAATTCACTTACGCCATTACCTGTATATATATCACTTATTGCTACATTAGGTATATGTTTTATCTGAGCATATTGCATGATCGCTTTTCTTGCTGCAAAAAGTCCTCTTGAATCTGAATATCCTTCACAGTCTGTAAGCTGCTGACGCATATCATATATAACTTCTTCCGGTGCTCTAAATCCAAATGGTGCAGGATTACCTATATTGAGTTTTAGAATATGCATCCCTGCTTCTTCCATTCTTGCTGCTTCATCTACAACCGGTCCTCTTACATCATATAATACATTATCAAGTTTTGTTGATTTCTTAAATTCTCTCATACCATTCTCTCCTATCGTATCAGGCATATATTTTTTGCCGCTCTTCATATCTACGTCTTCACCCATAAGCCATAATTCACTTACATCAAGTGTCTTAGCAAGCACTGCTATCACATCAATTCGTGGTTCTGTCTTACCACTTATATACTGACTTATATGACTCTTGCCAAGTTTTATTCCAACTTCCTTGCCATAAGGTTCTGACATCTTTATTATATCAACCTGCTTAAGACCTTTTAGCTCCATTATCTCTTTTAATCTCTGCGATACTGTAGCTTTTGCCATAAATGTCACCGCTTTCTTAATCTCTATTCTGAATATATTTGTTTCACAGACACTGTATCTATATCTGTGCATATATAAAAGACGACATTCTTATACTACTTATTATATATACTGCTTATTATATATACCACATTCCGTCTGTACCCGTTTAGAATAGCACAAGTTCAATTTAAGTTCAATATTAGTTCAATAAGTTGAACCATTTTCGTATAAATATAATATTAGATTATATCATAAATCCTGTCTTCTCTTTACTATGCTCAATCATCTTGTTAAGTCTTCTAAATGGTATCGCTACAAGAATTCCTATTATAAGTGAAATTCCTACATAAGCATACAAAGACATTATACTCTTAAGATAATCTAGTCTGTACATTCCACCTATTGTCTCTTTGATTGCTGTCATTCCAAATTTGAATGGCAGATAATTATATATAAGCTGATATGCCTTTGGTAATACTTCTATAGGAAATGTTCCACCAGCTCCTGCAACCTGTATTACCATAATTATTACTGCTAATGCTTCACCAACATTACCAAATGCTACTGTCAATGAATATATGAAGATTGTAAACATAAAGCTGCATTGTGAAGTTGCAAACCAATACAAAAACGGATGTATACACTGTATCTCTATATAATATACATTACCGAGCACTGTTAATAATGCCTGTACCTGACCAATAAGGAAGAATGTTATATATCTTCCAAAATATGCCTGCCATGGTTTTACTCCTGTAATGCCATCTCCTTCATGAACTGTTACATGTATAATCGCAACAAGAATAAGTGAACCAAACCATATTGCAAGTATCGTATAGAATGCTGCCATCTGTGATCCATACGTTTCTATCGGATATATCTTCTCTGTCTCCATATATACCGGAGATTCTGCAAACTCAGATGCATTAACAGAATCTGAAGTAATTATATTAATCATCTCGTTAAATGATTCGCTGTCAGACAAAACTTTTAGTCTGTCAGATATCATATTAATATTGTTAAGCACTTCTTCAGCTTCAGCTCTTGATGCTTTAAGACTATCTGTTCCTTTTGTTATTGAATCTGAATATTTTGATATATCAATCGTAAGATCTGTAAAATCTCCAGACATTGAAGCTAATAATTCTGACGCATCCATAAGTGATGCCTGTAATCCATACATATCCTCATTAAGTTTTGGTTTTACTGTATAATTGTATGAATTTTTCACACTTTGTACTGCCATTAAGCATCTGTCGGTTTCGCTCTTAATGCTGTCTTTGACTTTCTTAATCTCTGAAATTGTAAGTTCTTTTCCAGAATTAAGTGAATTAATCTCATTCTCTAATCTGTCAAAATCTGCACGAATCGCTGCAATCTCACCTGCATATTTATTCTCATCAATACCTGTATTAGTTATTGTTCCATTAAAAAGCTCTCTCATATAAGGAACTACCTGTGTCACACCATCTACACTAATATCTACAAAATCTCCTGTATTCGTCAGTACTGTTAATGTATTCTCAATCTTTTTAGATATTCCGGTAAGATTATCTTCTATAAGATCAAGGCTATAATTAACAAGCATTGTCATAGTCTCTGTTGTCTGTGACGCTGTAAGAAGCATACTCTGCATTCCTGATATAGTACTTCTTCCTGCTGATGTTATAGTATTAAAATTAGATGTAAGTGCATCTGTCGATGCTACTGTACCTTTTGCAGATTCAGTAACTGTAATTAATGAATCAATTATATTAATATATTGCACAAAGCTACTATTAGTCTTAGCTAACTGTGAATCTAATTCGCTCATAACAGTCCCACCAGTTATATTACTTATACCACTTCCAATTTTAGTTACAGTCTCTGCTATTGTTCCAATGAATGTGGCATTAACCTGATTCTGTACCGCTGTCTTTGCCTTAGCTGTAATCTTTGGTGCTATTGCATTCTTTTTATCATTCTCATAATATATAATCTCTGGATTAATAACTTCGCCTTTTGCAAAACTTATAATATTCTCTGTAAAATTCTCAGGTATAATGAGTGCTGCATAATAATCTCCTGCATATACACCATTAATTCCATCTGATGCACTTTGTGTAAATACCCAGCCTATTGTAGTATTACTCTCAAGTGCTGATACAACAGATGCTCCTACATTAAGTTCTATTCCGCTTATGTCTATTCCCTTATCCTCTGAATATACAGCAACTTTTATATTCGATGTCGCATCTGCACCATACGGATCCCAGTTAGATATAATATTAAACCACGCATACAGACATGGTAATATACAAAGTCCCATTATTACTACAACTGCAACTACATTAGTACTTATTCTTCTCGCATCTTTTCTAAATATCTGCAATATCATCTTCATTACATATCACCTTCTCTTTGCTTTATTCTCTTAAGTGTCTCATGTACCTGCATAAGATCATCACCTAAAAGTCCATCAAATTCTGCATCTTCATCACCTGTGAACTCTTTAATCTTCTTTTGCAGATTATAATCCATATATTCAACAGCAATAAGATAGGATGCTATTACAAATAACGACACTATCCATAGTATCAAAAATATTACCTTTGAACTCTCTGTAACAAAAAGTAAAAATAAAAATATCATAGGAATTATTATTATACATCTAAGTCCTATTTTAATTCTTTTCTCATTTTTAATATGAATTTTTCTCTCATATTCAATTATCATATCATATCATATATCTCTTTATATTTTATAGTATCTTCATCATTAACCCTAACATCTGTTTTTTGATTATTTTTCTTCTCTCTGCTCATACTAATTCCTCCTACATCATCTTAGTATCCTTCATTCGTTTCTCCATAAAGTGATTAACTTTTATAAAAGGTTTTCGTATTACAAGCCCTAATAAGAGTGATGCAACTGCAAATATAAGAAGCTGTAATATTGACATAACGTATGTATCTCCATACATTCCTCCTACAGTTTCTCTTAATGCATTGATTGCATACGGGAATGGGAAGAATATATATACAGCCTGGTAGAATGACGGAAGTATCTCTATCGGATATGTTCCACCTGAACCTGCTATCTGAAGAACTATCATTACAACCGATATTGCTTTACCTACATCACCAAATGATATAGTAAGTGCATAGATTAACAATGTAAATGTTAGGCTTGTAAGACATGAAGCTAGTAAAAACAGTCCCGGATATACTACCTGACATTTTATAAGATATATGTCTCCAAGTACGCATATAACTGTCTGAACCTGCCCAAGCAGGAAAAATAAAAGATATCTTCCAAAAAACAGCTCATATAACTTTGGATTATCAAGCCCTTTTTTATCTGCATCGACTTTTATCAGTGATACAAGCACAAGTGCACCAACCCATATTGCAAGTACTGTATAAAATGGTGCAACGCCTGAACCATAATTTGCAATCTCATATATAAGCTCTGTATGTACTTTAACAGGCTCTGAGAAAAATTCTGAAAGTGTCTTTGGATCTCCTGATAAGAGATTAATAAGTATCTCTTTTTTCTCATCATAATCTTTATCTCTCATCTCATTAATTGCTGACTGCAGCTTATTATTAACATCATCAACAACCTGTTTAGTCGCTATAAGGCTGTCATTAATGTTATTAACTGTAGTATCTGCGCTATTAATCACATCACTCACTCCATTGACAGTAGATGCTATTCCTGTAAGAAATGTATTAACATCATCAATTACTGTCGTCATATTATTAGTAAGTGTCAAAAGTTGTGGCTTCAGACTGTTATTATATATTTTTTTCAGATTATCAACCTGTGTTATGCTATTATCTAAGATCTTCTTTATTGAATCACCTGTAATATCAGGTATTATGTCAAGATTAACTTCTATCTGTGATAATATCTGATTTATCTGATTTATGTAATTTTTTATATTCTGAATTGTATCTGATGCAGCTATTCCTGTATTTTCATTAATTACCGCTTTTACAAGTGTATTAAGATCATTCTCAAGATTCTTCGTATCATTAAGAGCCATAGATATACTTGTCTTAACAGTATCTAAGCCTTCATCAATCTTTGCATTATTAAGTGTCTGCCTGATTGTATCAGCTGATTGTGATATGCTGTCTGTCATGGCTGATAATTCACTTGCAAATAAATCTGCATCTTGTGTTGATGTTCCAAACTGTGTCTTTGTCTGATTAAGCTTATTAATACCTGAATCTATTCTGTCATTAATAAGAGGAATCTGTGACTTCATATCTGACATAGACTGTACAAGTTCATTATTATTAGATATAAATGTATCAATTGTTGTACTCATCTGTGTAAGCTTATCACTTATCTCTTCTACTTCTGATATCATATTATCTATTGATTCAGAGTTATTAAGCTTATCAGCGACTACATTAGTCTTGTCAAATACTGTTCCCGCCATAGTCTTAATAAGGCTTGCATTAATACTTGTCTTAAGTGTTGACACTGCTGTATCTGTTATCTTAGCTGCAACAGCATTCTTCTTAGAATTCTCATAATAAGTGATTGTAGGATTCTTATAATCCTGTTTAGAAATGTTATATATATTATAAGTAAAACTGTTATTTATAATAACAGCCGCATAGTATTTTCCACTTTTTACGCCCTCTATTGCATCATCTTTTGTATCAGTAAATACCCAGCCGATACTCGTACTTTTCTTCACACTTTCAAGTACCTGCTCTCCTATATTACTATAATTACCATCTTCATCTGTATATCCTTCATCTTCTGAAAATACTGCTATATTAACTGCCGAAGTATTAGCATAAGGATCCCAGTTTGAGTATATATTAAACCATGCATATAGCGAGGGAATAAAACATAATCCCCCCGCTATTAAGAGTGCAAAAATATTAGTAACGAGATTCTTCATATCCCGTTTAAATATAAACATTATATTTTTCATATTATATCATTCCCCCAGATATGTATTCCTATTTTTTACAAGTTATACACAATCTATCGGCAAAACATATATAATGCTATAATTTATTTTATTCTGTAACCTTATCTTTTCGATTAACTATATATATTCCAATACATACAAATACAAGTGCTATAAGTGCTTTTACACCAAGGTCATTACCTGTCTCATTAAGCCACCATGCTGATAAGATTACTCCAAATACCGGATTCATAAAACCAAATACTGCGACTTTAGAAACCGGATTATATTTTAATAGTACTCCCCATAGTGAATATGCAACTGCTGATATACATGCAAGATATATAAGCATCATTATTCCCTGTGGATTTACTTGTGTAATTCTTCCACCCATTGCAAAACCTGCTATCATAAGAAGGATTCCACCAAATAAGAACTGATATCCACTTAACATTACAGGGTTATCATCCTTTGAATATATCTTAATAAGTCCTGAAGATATCGCATAAGCTACGGCTGACATAAGAATTGCACCTTCACCCATGAATGTCATATTCATATCAATTCCATCTTTTGTTATATTAACAAGTACAACTCCGGCAAAACCTATAACACAGCCTAATATCTTCTTAAGATTAAGTTTCTCCTGTTTAAATACTAGACAAGCTATTAATATTGCTATGAATGTATTAGAGCCTTCAATTATAGAAGATTTTACGCCACTTGTTCTTGCAAGTCCCATATAAAAAAATATATATTGTAAAACTGTCTGAAACATTGACAATTTTATTATATTAGGTATTGACTTTTTCTTAGGAACAAGCAATTCTCTGTTTAGTACACTTCCAATTAATATTGTAAGTATTCCTGCAAGTGTAAATCTGATTCCTGCAAACAATATCTGCGTATATGTATTATCTGACGGAATATCAAAAAGACGATATCCTATCTTAATACATGGAAATGCACTTCCCCACAGGAATGTACATATTGCTGCCAACAATGCAACTACAAGTGTCTTTTGTAGAAAATTTTCTTTTTCGTTAGTATTCTTTTTGTTTTCCATTTTCCCTCTTTTTCCTCACTTTTACTTTTTACCAAGACCAAGCCTCTGTCTGATTATTATATATGTAATAACATGTATTGTAAATGTAATTGCCCACGATATTGGATATGCAACATATACAGTTGTTACATTATGATATTGTGGTATCTGAAATACAGTTGCTATCCAGATAAGTCTTAATCCACATGCACCAACAAGTGATACAATCATAGGAATTATTGAATATCCAAGTCCTCTCATTATTCCAACCATTACGTCCATCATTCCACATAAAAAATATGTAGTTGTTATAACAATCATTCTCTTCATTCCTGCTTCTATTACTTCAGGATTATTAGTATATATTCTAAGAAGCCATCTTCCGCTAAATAATGCTGTAAGTCCAAGTATAAGTCCTGTAAGTATAACAAGAATCTGTGCTGATATTGCAATCTTTCTAACTCTTTCTTTTTTACCTGCTCCCATATTCTGGCTTGTGAATGATATTGCTGCCTGATAGAATGCATTCATTCCTACATATATAAAGCCTTCAATATTCTGTGCTGCTGAATTACCAGATACAATGATATTACCAAATATATTAACTGATGACTGAATTACAACATTAGACAGTGAGAAGATAACGCCCTGAAAACCTGCCGGGATACCCACTCTTAATATTGGCATAAGTTTGTCTTTGTGTATCTTAAGCTTTGATATATGAAGTTTGATTCCTTCTGATTCTCTCATAAGACATCTTATTACAAGAAAAGCAGATATATATTGCGATATTATAGTCGCAAGTGCAACTCCGGCAACATCCATATTAAACACAATTACAAATATAAGATTAAGTATAACATTAACTATTCCCGCTGCAAAAAGAAAATATAATGGTCGTTTGGTGTCTCCAACTGATCTTAATATAGCACTTCCAAAATTATATGCCATAGATGCAGGCATACCAATAAAATATATCTTAAGATACAATGACGCTAACGGAAGTATCTCATCTGGTGATTTCATTAATATAAGTATCTGTCTTGAGAACAAGACCCCTACAAATGTAAGTATAATTCCACTTATTATACTTAACATCATAGATGTATGAACAGTCTTACTAAGTTCATCCTTGCGATTGCCACCATAATCTCTGGCTGCAAGAACATTAGCTCCTACAGACAATCCCATAAAAAGATTAACTAACAGATTAATAAGCGCTGTTGTCGAACCTACTGCTCCAAGTGAATTATCACCAGCGAACTTACCTACTACAACAATATCTGCCGCATTGAATAATAACTGCAATATACTAGAGCACATAAGCGGTATTGCAAATATAAGCATCTTACTAATTATTGGACCATTGCACATGTCCATTTCATATTTCTTTTTCTCCTTCATCAGTTCTCCTCTTTTCCATATCATTATTAATTATCATTCTTTGTAATCATCGGTCAATATTATTCTTTTAATAATTTGGCGAATTTTGTTTTAACACAATTCTTTGCAGATGTCAATTGATAATATGATTCAAGAGTCAAAAGGTATCATCGACACATGCTTGCATGTATTTCGATGTATACCTTATTGACTCGCACTACACCAAGAAAGTAGCAATTTACTGCTCAAAGGCAGTAAATTAGCGGATTTCGAGGTGTAGTCAGATTACAGGAATGCGTAGCATGTAGTAATCTGATGAATCATAAATGACGGGCAAAATACCTTTTGACCGTCATATCATAATATTTTTTCATTAATTCATCTCAACACAAAAACTACTGCCATCTCTGACAGTAGTTTCCATATTAGTTATATAATTTATTAAAGATACTTTAATATATTTTATAAAATTTATGCTATTATAATATCATAAATTCTATCTCTATTTTAGCATATAGTCTTTAAGAACATCATGGTCTCTTAAAAGTTTTTCAATTACAGTTCCTTTTATCGCCTTAATTACAGGTTTTTTAAGTGCATTAAGTGGTCCAGGAAGTTCTATCTCTAATGGTGATTTGCCATCCATTAACTTAACTGAACTATCAAGAAGCTCTCGTACATCATATACACTTCCCCATACTTCAGGTACACCTCTGTCTACACCTAACAGGCCATATACAGCTTCCATACCTGTTCTTACTGAATACTCTGTTGTAAAGATTGTATCTCTTGGTGTCTCTGCAAACTGTCCAAGGAATGCAAAGTTAACACATCCATCAGGAATTACATCCGGTCTGTCACCTTTTCTTCTTGGCATGAAGAATGCTGTAATATATGGCATCATTGTAGGTACACATATTGCACTATTCTTAGCAAGATCTGCTATCTCATTAACAGGTACTCCAAGATGATATAACCATTCCTGTGTAATCTCTTCACCAGTACATTCTTTCATAGGTTTCTTAACGAAATCACCGATTGCATCTGTGAATAATCCATATACCCATACACATACCTGATCTTTACTCTGTTCTTTGAACTGTACCTGTCTGTTGATTGTCCAGCTAAGTAACCAGCTTGAATCTTTACAGCTTACAATACCACCTGTTACTACTTTACCACTTCTTGGATCTCTCTTACATATTCTCTCAATATATGGAATAATCTTATCATCAAGTGTTGTAACTGTAGCTGACTCCCAGTTAGTCTTCTCTATATCTGAACAGAACTTCTCAGGATGTCCAAATGATGGATCCTGTCTTGCTATGTTCTTCCATAGATCCCAACATCCACTATTTCTTACTTCTGCATTACCAACAGGTGCATGTGTCTGATCTCCATAGATTGTTCCTTCTGTACAACTTCCATTTGTTACAAATACAAGGTCATTCTCTGTAAGTGGAATCTCTTTCTTCTCACCATCTATCTTGCACTCAATTGTCTTTGCAATCTTCTTATCGCCTTCAAATTCAAATACAACATTAGTTACCTGTGTATTAAACTGGAATTTTACACCTGCAGCTTCAAGATATCTCTTCATAGGAAGAATAAGTGAATCATACTGATTGTATTTAGTGAACTTAAGAGCACTAAAGTCTGGAAGTCCTCCAATATGATGAATAAATCTTTGGAAGTATAACTTCATCTCAAGTGCTGAATGCCAGTTCTCGAATGCAAACATTGTTCTCCAGTATAACCAGAATGTTGAATCGAATACTTCTTCATCAAATACATCTTCAATTGTCTTATCATATAGATCTTCATCTTTTGTCATAAAGAGCTTCATAATCTCCATACAGCCTTTCTGACTAAGATTGAATTTGCCATCTGTATGTGCATCATCACCACGATTCTCTGTTGCACGACAAAGTGAATAGTTAGGATCATGCTTATTAAGCCAATAATATTCATCAAGTACTGATACACCCGGTGTCTCAATTGATGGAATACTTCTAAATAAATCCCAAAGACATTCAAAATGGTTCTCCATCTCACGTCCACCACGCATTACAAATCCTCTTGTTGGATCATTAATGCCATCACATGCACCACCTGCTATATCCATAGCTTCAAGGATTGTTATATGATCTCCAGGCATCTGACCATCTCTTACAAGGAAACATGCAGCTGCTAATGATGCAAGACCACTTCCTACAAGATAAGCATATTTATTATCAACGCCTTCAGGTTTTTCAGGACGTGCAAATGCTTCATAGTTACCATTACTATAATATATTCCCTTACTATTTTTCTGGTTCTTTCCTCTCTCTGTATTTCTATAGTTACTTCTCTCTTCTTCTGACTGCTTCTTAGCATTCTCACGTTCTACATTAGCCTGAGAACTCTTTTTACTCTTTGCTACAACAACTCCTGCACCTGCTGCAGCTGCTACCATAAGACCTAATTTTAATTTCGATTTTTTTGCCATAATAATACCTGCCTTTCTTAAGCAAATAAATATAATATTACTTACTGATAAACATTTGTAAATGACCAATCGTCATTTTTTATTTTGCATTTTTTTATATTAAAAGTCAAGCATCTAGGAAAGGTTTCTACACATTTTAAGATGTGTAGTACTCTTTATCGCTAAAGGCATTATCCTCTATCTTTTAATAATAAAAAAAGTATTAAATCTATTATTTTATTGCTTTTTTTATTATATCATTCTCAAGATCTTCTATACTGTAAATATGTTCCATAATGTCAAAAGTCTCACGAAGATTACCTTTTGCGCTTTTCCATCCAATTCCGTCAGTAAACCATACAAATGTAAATCCATTGATTGTATCGGCTTCTGTTGCTAACATCTTATAACTTCTGGCTGTCTCATTTAGTTTAGATCCACCACTTCCATAAAAATTAGTCTCAATACCATATATCATATTCTCTGTCTTTATGACATAATCAAATCTCTTGGCAGCTTTGCCCTGATTAGATAATGCACTAAGATCTATATTCCATTTTTGTTCTACTTCTCTAAGATACATCTCTTTGTAATAATTCTCATCCCTTATAAAGCCGGCTTTAATTATATAATTCTCAACAAGATCTTCCATCTGATGTCCGCCTCTGTTCTTACGGCCATTAGAATCAAGACCTGTCTCAACACCAAGAACATAATCGACAAGATTATTAACAATATGTTTTGACAACATATCAAATAATCCTGTCTTTCGCATAAACATCTTATATCTGTCAATATCATGATTCATATTCTTAAAATTATACAGATATGCTCCATCTTCATCCTGTGCATATATCTCCTCACCACGAACTGCAAGAAGAATTGGTATACATGAAAGTGTCTCCGGATATCTCTTAACTATATGCTCAAATTCATCTTCAATGTTATTAGCACCTACAAGTGTATTAAGAATATTAAGTTCTATCTTTATACTATCAACATTGCGTATAACTTTTTCAAAATCAATATAATAATCATAACCGGATATACTTGCCCGAAACCCACTTAACCATTTATCAAAATCTCTGCTCATACTTATTCCTCTCTTATATTCACTGTCTTATCAATCCTTTTTCTTGATATATCAAGATATTCTTCTTCCAGATCTATTCCTACAAAGAATCTGCCAAATCTCTTTGCTACTACACCTGTTGTTCCAGAACCACAGAATGGATCTAATATAACATCTTTTTCTTTTGTAGATGCTAATATAATCCTTTCAAGAAGATATTCCGGCTTCTGTGTAGGATGCTTTCCTTCCTTTTTCTCTGATGCTCTTGTAAGACTTCCTGTCCATACATCTTTCATCTGCTTGCCATCATTTAACTCTTTCATCTTTGCATAGTCAAAATAATGTCTGGCTTTTTTATCATTCTTCTTAGCCCACAATATCGTCTCCGTTGAGTGTGTAAAACAACGACACGCAAGATTAGGTGGTGGATTAGTCTTTTGCCATGTTATATTATTAATTATCTTAAATCCTTCTTCTTCAAGTGCCATTCCGATTGAATATATATTATGAAGTGTACCACTAATCCACATAGTTCCATTTTTTTTAAGAAGTTTTCCACAAAGTCGTATCCATTTTCTGTTGAATTCGTGCTTATCATATACAGAAGTAACTTCGTTAACTCCAAGCTTATCCCATTCTCCTTTATTAACAGATACCATCTTGCCACCCTTACAGGTTATCCCATTATTACTCAAAAAATAAGGTGGATCTGCAAATATCATATCCACCGATTCAGGTTCTAGCTTCTCTAATATATCAAAGCAGTTACCCTTAATCAATATTGTATTGTCTGTCTCATAATAAGCAGTTACTTTCTCACTGCTCTTAATAATTCTATTCATACTCATCCCATTCTCAATATACTTTTTATTATCTATCTCTGACTTAGACTAACAGCTTTAATAATTTCTTATTATAACTTCCTTGCCTTTTCTATTGCTTGCATCAGAATTAATCATTCTTCTTACACTTACAACATCTATTGTATATCCTTTATTACTGTACAGTTCATTAATAAGTTCAGTATTATGATTAGTAAGCATACAATAACATCCTCTCTTAGTCAGTTCATCAAAAAGTCTTGCTACTCTCTTATGACTCTCTATATCAAAGCCTTCCTTAGTATATGACTCAAATGAAGTCGGATTAAGCGGTGCATAAGGACTGTCTATAAATACAAAATCACCTTTACCTGCCTCCTTACATGCTACTTCAAAATCGCCTTCCATAATCGTAACATTCTTAAGGTAAGCTGCTGTAAGCCTTAATGATTCTTCATCACATGATACTCTTCTTGCTTTGTTGCATGGAACATTAAAAAGACCTTTTCCATTAACTCTGTAAAGGCCATTAAAACAATGCTTATTAATATATACAAAAAGTGTTGCCATCTCCATGTCAAACTCTTCTTTCATAAGCTTGTCATTATATTGTTCTCTTAATGAATAGTAATAAGTATCAAGCTTCTCTATATTATTATCCATTCCCTCGTCAAGCACTTTTATTTTATCAATAAATTCTTCCGGATAATCTCTTATCTGCCTGTAAGTGTTAATAAGAGCCCTGTTAATATCATTAATCAGGGCATTCTCTGGAAGCAACTCAAATATTACTGCACCACCACCAACAAATGGTTCATAATAGTTATTAAATTGTTCTGGCAGTCTCTCTTTTATCTGTGGCAGAAGCTGTCTCTTTCCACCTGCCCATTTTACAAATGGTGCTGCTTTTGCTTCACTCATACAATCCTCCCGTATCTTTATATAATGATACTTCTATTAATAATCAATTCTCATCACCTAAAAGGTGAACACTTATACTATTATAAGTTGAAAGAAGTAAAATGACAAGCATTTTTAGAATATTACTATTTGTAATTATCATACTCTTTGATATAATATTTCTCATAATGCAAAAGATATCAGTTAATGAATTTGTAATTATTTATCATGTAATATATTAAGGAGACTATACATTTTTATGAATAATTATATTTTAAAAGAAAGCTATACTCTAAGTCGTCCCAAAAGCGACTTAAGCTTATGGGTACATAAAACAGGAGCAAGAGTTGTTTTTATTAAAAACGAGGACAAACACAGAGCTTTTACAGCAGCATTTTGCACACCACCTGAAAATAGCAGAGGTATTCCTCATATCGTTGAACATTCTGTTTTCTGTGGTTCTAAAAAATATCCATTAAAAGATCCATTTGTTCAATTGATGAAAGGATCTCTTAATACATTTTTAAATGCAATAACATACAGCGACATGACTCTTTTTCCGGTTGCAAGTACTAATAAAAAAGATTTTGACAATCTTACTGATGTATATCTTGATGCTATATTCAATCCGGCTATCCTTAACGAACCAGCTATATTCGGTCAGGAAGGCTGGCATTATGAGTATGATTCGGATAATAACTTACAATATAATGGCGTTGTATTTAACGAGATGAGAGGACTTAGCAATGATTGTGATTTTCTTCATAATAATGCAATTCTTCAATCTCTCTTTGAAGATACATGCTATAACTATGTATCTGGTGGACTTCCATGCGATATCATCAATGCTTCATATAAAGAGATGAAAGACTTCTATTGTTCACACTATCATCCTGCTAACTGTATCCTTATAATGTATGGTGACAATGATATAGAAGAGAAGCTTGAATACTTTGATAAAAACTATCTGTCAAAATATTCTTATATTGCTAATGATATCAAAAAAACATATCACATTGATATGCAAAAACCTCATAAAAACACTGTACGGCTTGAAAAAGTATATCCTATTGATGACGAAAGTTATCTTGATAATGGCTACTGCTTCTCCTACAATATTGTCTATTCTGACAACCACAACTTATTAGATTTTATTACTATGATAGTCATCAATCATTGCCTATGTTCAGCACAAGGTTCATATATAAAAGAAGCTCTTATAAAAGAAGGCATAGGAGAACTTACCGATGGTATAATCAATACCAAATTAAGGCAGCCAATCTTTAGCATCATGTGTTATAACTGCCATGAAGATGATGAAAAAATGTTCTTTAAGACAATAGAAGATACTCTAGAGAATGTTGTTAAAAAAGGTATTGATAAAGACCGCCTTCATTCAGTTATAAAAAGTTATGATTTTCATAGTCGTGAAGATTCATCTGACTATACTTCAAAAGGAATCTCTATGGCTGAACAGTTACTTGATACACTTTTATATTATGAAGATAATCCTCTTGAGATCCTTGATGTCACTAAAGCTATCGATTTTCTAAAAGAAATGGCTGATACAGATTATTTTGAACGATTCATTGAAGACAGACTTATTAATAATACATTCAAATCTAATGTTGTAATGAAACCAGTAACTGATGCCATAGATGCCGAGAATGATTATATTACTGACAAAGCACTTGCATATTATAATTCATGTGACAAAGATGAACTTGACCTTGCAATAAAAAAACAGCTTGAATTTCAAAAAACGCCAGACAGTGAAGAAGCTCTAAGTCTTATTAAAACTCTGACTAAAGATGACTTAGATCCTGAATTTGATTATACAAAGCCAAAGATTACAGACATTAATGGAACTACTGTATATCTTCTTGATAATGTAACAACCAATGGAATAGGATATCTGTCACTTATGTTTGATCTGTCAGGTGTTAGTAAAGAACATCTCATATATGCAAGATTTCTTGGAGAATTAATTGGTGCACTTAATACTATTAACTATTCTTATGATGAACTTAATTCCCTAATTAATTATCATACCGGTGGAATATATCATAAGCTAAGCTGTACTCCTGACTTTGATAATGAGAATTTTCCATTCTATCTTATACAAAAGAGTTCATTTCTATATGAATCATGTGAGAAAAATATGGAACTCAATCTCGAATTCATCAATGGCAGATTGTTCAATGATAAAGAGCATATATATGATCTTCTTCTTAGTTCACTCAACTCAATGCGTGAATATTATCAGTCATCACCATATATGGCATGCACTGAATTCGGAGAAAATCAATATTCCAAATATGGCATACTCAATGATCAGTTTACAGGCTATTCATACTACCAGTTTCTTAACAGTCTTATTGCTGACTTCGATGCACGATATGCTGAATTCATCAATCTGCTTTCTGAGACTGCGGATGAACTTTTTACAAGGCAAAACTGTATTCTAACTTACATTGGTGAAAAAGGTTCTTATGAACAATGCTTAATATACTTTAAAAAATTCTTAGATGAATTGCCCTTAGGTAATAATAATGAACCATATCCTATTGCCTGCTACTATGAATTAAGTCCAAAAAGAAATCTTGCATATTGTCTTAATTCAACTGTATGTAATGTAACTTTAGCAGGAAAAATTGCACCTGACATTATGCAACAGTACCGAGGACACTTTATAGTTCTTGAACAGATACTTAATTATGAATATCTATGGCAGAATGTAAGAGTAATGGGAGGTGCTTATGATTGTGCAGCTAATCTTCGTTATGATGGATTTATAACAATAGCTTCTGTTCGTGATCCACATATAAAAGAAACTCTTGATGTCTTTCATAACATAAGCACATTCATAAGGAATCTGTCACTTACAGAACGTGAATTAACTCAATATATAATAGGTGCATATAACAATATGACTCTGGTATTAAATCCAGTTGAATCTGCCGCCATAGATATATCAAAAACACTTTGCAATATAACACATGAATCTGTTGTTAATATACGAAAACAACTTATAAATACAACGCTTAGTGATATTAGAAATCTTGCTGATATATTGGATGACTATATTAATAATGCATCCGTTATAGTATCTGGTAACAGTGACATAATTGATAAAAACAGTTCTATATTTGATGAGATAAGTGAGCTTTTATAATAGACTATGCCTATAATCAAATCTGGTATGCATAAGTATATATTTTATAATATTCTTTATTATAAGAACTCTTTATCTTATACAATGTTTTTAACTAAAAAACATTGCATAATTGACAAAAAACATTGCATCTAAGATAAATGTCCTTAGATGCAATGCTTTTAATTGGGTATTTTTTATTTTTGGTGTTCTTTACTTTATTTAACTTTATAATAATTCTATTCTAACATCTCTAGATGATGCCACGTTCATCATTATCCTGTCATCTAAAATATGATGTCTATATCATTATTGATTATCATCTTCTGACTTTCAAACCCTTCAAATTCTTCCGTCAGAACATATCACGTTCGCTTAATTCTTATTATCTATTATTATCATAATCTAAGTTACTATTTATATATCCTGTATCTTAGATTATAATTCTTAATCTTATTCTATATTATATGGTATCTACTTTGTCACAACAATTTTTACTGTATCACTATTCTTACCGTCCGCTGTATATGCAGTAATTGTAAATGTGTAACCATCTGAAAGTCCACACCATGTATTAATTGAGAATGTATTAGTCTTATTATTTATCATAATATGATTATAATGACTGTTCCATACATCGACAAATCCATTAACCGGTTCAAACCACCATCCGGCATTATTCAGTTCAAAATAATAATCGCCATCTGATACTGTATCAAATGATACTGTCTGTCCTGCTTTTACTGTAATAGTATCTTGTGTTATGTTAATTGCACCTGAAGCTGTTCCTTCTGTTGCTTTTTCTGTAACTTTTTCAGTTGCTTTCTCTGTTGGTGCTTCTGTCTCTTTTTCTGTAGATGTCTGTGTTGTTGCTTCTGTTATTGTCTCAGCTTTCTTATCTGAGTATGTTATCTTAACTTTATATGTATATCTTGTACTTGCATCTGTTGATTTACTATTTGCATCTACTGTAAAATCTTTAATCTCATCTGGTGTTGCACATACTACTAAGTATGCTTTTGTCTCATCACCTTTTAGATTAATTGACGCTGTACCATTACTTACTGTATTAGAATATCTTGTCTCATTAGCTGCATTCGCTGTAACGATTGTAGCTCTGAAATCTGCTTCTGAAGCTGTTGATGTATTAACAAAATCAATATTAATACTTCCCTTAGAGAAATCTGCATCTGTAAGTGGAATAATATTGAATCCTGTCTGCATTGGTGCTCTATCTGATGGTACGCTCTGATATCCCTGTGAATCTGCAGCATTAAGTGTTGTATATATCTTAGCATAGTTACCATCTACTGTTAATGCTTCTTCATTAAGATGCTTAAGGTATGAATCCTGTCTTTCAAAGTCCATTGTTGCCATTCTCTTTGACATTCCTGCAAGAATTGTCTTGATTGATACACCTGAGAACTTCTCAATTGTTGTATACATTGATGTTGAAGAATCTCCTTCTTCAAGAATCTTATGCATAAGGTCAAGACCAAGTCCATCTATATTATCAGGATTCTCTGTAATATATAAGAATATTGGCCATGTATCATACCAGTTTAACATATGCGGAACATAACAGTCTGCACTTGTCATATATGGTGTAAAAAAGTCTGAAGTTGGTCCATACACATTATCTCCATAAGCATAATATGTACTTCCAAGATACTGATCTCTGAACCAGTTTGCCATTGATTCATACCATGTTCCAGGAACCTGTCCACCCTGATGATATGTGAATGCATGTGCAAGTTCATGAGGAAGTACCCAGCTTGGTTCGTCAACTCTCATAGCACCTGGCGCAACAAAAAGATATGAGAATCCTTCATAATCTGCAGACATATATGCCCAGTCATCTGTAAACTGAGTAAGTCCTGTCGCTGAGATATATAAGTTCAATTTATATTTACCTGATATAGCACCTGTTGTTGATGTTGTAACATCTTTCATTCCAAGTTCATTAATATAAAATGCCCTGATATTCTCAAGATTAATAAGGTTACCTTTTACAAATTCTGTGTTAACAGTTCCTGTTGTGTCTCCATTACCCCAGATAATCTGGAAGTGTTCTGATGCCATTCTGTTAACCGAGCTGTCCGTAAGGCTGTAAAAGCTGTCTCTTACTTTGTACTCGTCTTTTGCTGTAAGTTCTGATATTGTCTTAGATGAACCTACAGTTGTTACTGTTGAAACAGTCTTCTTATATCCGGTTGCTGCAAATACCGGTTTTAGAAATACTGCCGAAGTAAGTATTGCCATTGCAGTTATAAAAAATGCAAGGACGATACCAAGAATTTTCTTCATTCCTATTTCCTCCCTGTTTGGTTCTTAACTATCCATGTCATTATCATATTCTATTAATTAGCATAATACTTCTGGTTTTTGATAAAAACATATTGCGAATAGTCAGAATAGTGGAAACCAAATTTCAATTTTTGGTCTTACTACACGATTATTATACAGTTAGTTTCCAAATTTATCAATGAGACTATAGTACCATTTTTATATAATTAGTTTCCCACTTTTTTAAGTTTTCCAGTTTCCCGACACTACAGCTATTCAGTTTCCATATCTATCGCATTTACAGTCTTTTAGCCGAGTACCACTATTTTGAGTATTTTAGTTTTTATCTCAAATCCACAGGTTTTCTAATTTTGTTTTCCTATATGCATGTTAAATATCTATTTTTAAAAAGTCATCTGACTATATCTATGTTTTCATTCTATAAACATACGACTGTCGTTCGTTTTATTCTTATTAATTGTACTTAAAAATATACATGTATATATAAGTATTAGTAATATCTAAATATTTTGTTCAAATATTATACTTTTTTGACTTGTGCGAATTAGATAACTTATGTATTTTTATTTGTGTACTTTTCCCATTTTTCAATATTAGCCATAATATTTTTCTAAAAATATGCATAATTTTTAGTTACAAGCCGAATATTTTATGGTATAATAACTTTATAATACTTAATGTAAACGAGGAGGTACACTAGTTATGGTTGAAAAAACATTAGCTCTAGTAAAACCAGATGGGGTAGAAGCAAATCACGTTGGAGAAATTCTTGATATGTACGAAAAGGCCGGTTTAAAAATAAAGGCTCTTAAAATGATTAAAATCAATAAAGAATTTGCACGACAGCACTATATTGATCTTAAAGATAAACCTTTCTATCAGGAACTTGTAGACTTTATCTCAAGAAGTCCACTTGTTGCAATGATTCTTGAAGGTGAGAACGCAGTTGATACAGTTCGTCACGTCAATGGTTCAACTGATCCTAAGACTGCAGCTGAAGGAACTATCCGTTATAAATATGGACATGGCAAGACAGATAATACAGTTCATGGTTCTGATTCTGTTGAACACGCAAAGAGAGAAATCTCAATGTGGTTCCCTGAATTCCTTGATTCTTATCTTGATGATTAATTTTACCTGATTAAGTAATTAATTAGTAAAATGAGATATATTAAATAGAATATGCGGGATTAAAATAAGCCTCGAAGAATATCTATATCATATTGAATATTAATATAGATATTCCTGAGGCTTATTTTTATTACATTACTGCATATTATTCATGTTGCAAAAGTGCAGCTGCTTTTCCGCCTTTAAGCACTTTAGCATGAACTTTAAGCTGTGACTCATTATCTGTATCTCTGTCTTTTGATAATACAGATGCAATCACAACACCAAGCATTACAAGAACAGCTCCTGTATATCCTTGTGTACTTAATTTTTCTCCAATGAATATGTAAGCAAGAACAGCCGAGAATACCGGTTCAAGTGCAAATAATAATCCTGTATGTTCTGGTGTTGTATACTTCTGTGCTACAGGCTGTACTACAAATCCAAATCCACTGCATATAAGTGCAAGTCCAAGAATTGCTCCCCACTGTGCCATACTCTGTGGAAGTGATGGTGTCTCAAATATCAGTGACATGATAAATCCATACAAAGCTGCAAATCCAAGCTGCCATATTCCTAGTAAAAGACCTTCTTCCTTCTTGCTATATACATCTGTTAAGATTATATAAAAAGCATATGATACAGCACCAATAAGACATAACGCATCTCCACTGTGTAATACAAGTGAACCCTGAAGACTTAAAAGTGCTATTCCTGTAAGAGTTACAAGACAGCCTGCTATAACAGGACGTGCCGGCATCTTCTTAATTATAAGAGCATTGAATATTGGAACAAATACAACTGTCGTACTTGTTAAAAAGCCGGCATTAGAAGCAGTTGTTGACTGCATACCATGTAACAAAAATGCAAATAGCCCAAATAGCATAAGTCCTAATAATGCACTATGCATAATAATCTTCTTCGTCGTATTCTTAAGTCTTTTTGCAAATAACAAAGCAACTGCAATAAATGCTATTCCAAATCTTAAAGCTATTATAGTATATGGTGATATACCACCAAGCCCTATCTTCATAAGAAGATATGAGCTTCCCCATGTCATAGCTACAATTCCAAGCATAAAGTCTGCTTTTGTCTGCGACCAGCCACCCAATAAAGATATTTTTTTACCAGATTTCATATTGTTTCTCCCTCGCTACATTTATTATCACTTAATAATTCATGAATATATTTACTATTCCAAAAAGTTATTATATACTGATATATGCATTTGAAAAGAGAATGTTATGAATGTATACCATTCCGAAAAGTTATGGTATCTAATATTATCAGGGGGAATTATATATGAATCTTAATAGATATGAAATATTCTTAAAAGTCGCTGAGATTGGCAATATAACAAGAGCTGCTGAGATCCTTAACTACACTCAGGCCGGAATAAGCCATGCTATATCCGCACTTGAAAAAGAAGCCGGTGTTACTCTGCTTATACGAAGTTCAAATGGTGTCACTCTTACAGATAATGGCTTACGACTTATCGCACCTATTCAGGCACTTGTCAATGAACAGCGTAATCTTACACAGACTATATATGAGATTAATAATGTTGTTGCAGGAACACTTAAGATTGGCATATTCACAAGTATATCTACATGGTTTCCATCTGTTATGAAAGGATTCCACAATCTATATCCTGATACAAGATTTGAATTATTCTCTGGTGATTATGATGATATAACGGACAATATTATATCCGGAAGAATCGACTGCGGTTTTCTGTCCACTTCCGTAACATCAGTAGACAAAGGACTACTATTTACACCAGTATATGACGATCCTATGCTTGTACTTATGCCACCTTCACATCCACTTACAGCTAAAGAGGCACTAAGTATAGAGGACATAAAAAATGAATCTTTTATACTTCCATCAAAAGGCTCAGATAATGATATTCTTGCTGTTCTAAAATCTATGGAACATAACATTAATGCCCGCTATATATTAAATGATGAATTCTCTGTAATGTCCATGGTCGCCGGTGGCTTTGGCATAACTATAATGCCTGAACTCATATATCAGAACTTTAAACTTAATCTTGTTGCAAGACCACTTATGCCTAAATCTCACAGAACAATAGGTGTTGCATCACTTCCTTCTAATAAGATATCAATTCTTACAAGAACTTTTATTAAATATCTGGCTGATACAGGATTTTCATTCAAGTAAAATACTTTAAATCCAAAGTTTCAGTTTTCATAAAAAAACAGAGAAGAAACCTGCGCTTTTAGTTTCTTCTCTGTTTTTTATTCTCATACATCTTCTTATCCGCTTCTTCTATGACCTTTTTCAAACCGGCATACTTGCCTATCGCATATCCTACCGAAGCTGACAATGGAATATCGCTGTCTTTTGCCATCTGCTCTATAACTTTTTTCCATCTGTCTATAATTATCAACACTTCCTGCTCTGTTGCATCCGGTATTAACATTATAAACTCATCTCCGCCATACCTGTATATCGGCATATCTTTTTTAGCAACACTTTTTATTGACTTTGCAACCTTTGTAATAAGCAAATCTCCATAATAATGTCCATAACTATCATTAACATATTTTAGTCTGTTAACATCCCAGTATACTACTGCAACAAACCTGTCTATCTTACTATTTTTGGCTATATCACTTATAAGCCTGTTTTTATTATAGAGTCCTGTCATATCATCTCTTTCTGCTCTACTCTCCATTATGACTGCATTCTCCATAGTTCTTCTAATCATAATACTAACACTGTTGCTTAGATAAGCAAATGCTACTGCTATAACACTTCTTGGAAAAACATAATACAGTGCAAGTGTTGATATAGGATGTCCATTCACTTTATTTAATAAGAATACTCCATCTTTTTGAAGTTTATCAAGTGATGTTGTTGTGATTAGTACCATATTAGCATCACATACTCCCTTATAATATCCTACATACGTCGTTACTGTAATCGATATAATAGATAGTATAAATGCATAACCAAACAATTTCTTAGATGAATACATACTTGCAATAACAATAGGTACTAATGTAAGAGGAAACATGTGATATGTAAGTCCACTTCCTGTAATTGTTACTGTAAGTGCCATTGCAGTTATACTAAGATACTTACTATATCTGTTCTCTATTCCCATATACGCAAGCACCAGAACATAGAGAAATATAAATATAATTTCTAATATATATGTAGTCAAAAATATTTTTTTATCAATTATAAATATATTTAACTGATTAAGTATAGTCTCAACAGTATAAAAGATCACACAAACAAATGCAAATCTGCATACAAAAATGTTCTGCATCACATCTTTTTCCTGAAAATCCGATTTTTTAGAAAATACTTTTTGCATTAACACTTTAAGTTTTTCTAGCATATCTTTCCTCCATATACAACTGACAGTCAGAATATATACTTATCTAACTATCCTAACTAACAATATTACTCTTATATACATTGTATCAATACTTTTATTTTAACATATATAATTGTTCGGCATTTATATCCTTTTTAACAAGTTTATTTTAGCCCATTAACATATGCTTCACTTACTGCATCAGATACTTCAAAATGTTGGTAATCTTTGGCACTGCTCCAGTCTCCACCCCATTCAAAACCATGTTCTGTAAAAAGTCTGTAGCATAGATCATTATGATCTATCTTATGTTCAAACTCTTTATCTCTATCTACATATTCTGTCGCATTAGCCGGTTCTATGTTAAGTGCTCCATTAACAGTCTTTACATAAGGATTGTAAAGTGTATTAATATCAATTGCAAGTCCAAGACCATGCTTAGATATTGTCGTTGTATATGATATGAATCTAAAATTAAATGCTGATGAATTATTATCACTCATCGAAGCTTCATCATCTGCATTATATTCATCAACAAGTTTCACTTTTTCAATAGGATAGCTCTGATTATATAATTCTCTAAATATCTCAAGAATATCTTCTGCTATAAGTCTGTTAACTACAAGTTCACCTTCCTTAGTATTGCCTTCAAAATCCTTATGAAGAATATGAACATATCTAAGATCTTCATAAGGAACTGTACAATTATCTTTGTATGATTTGCCTTGCATTAAAGCAAATATCTCATTAGGAATCTCTGATATATAGAAACTATTCTCTATATATTCTTTTTCTGCTGATAACTTATCTGTATTCTCTTCATTATTAACTTCTGATTCTATACTATTATCCGATGATTCTTTTTCTATATCTGATACTGATTCTTCTGTATCTGATATATTATAAACATCCGATATTGATTCATTATTCGTAACTTCTTCATCTGTCTTTGATGTCATTTCATCAGTAGTTATATCATTCTTATCAGCTATATCCTTCTCATCAGCTATATTTTTATTATTCTTATTCGCATGAATAACAATTCCACCAATCGCAACTGCTGCAACTGCTATTCCTGTCAAAGTTCTCACTAATGTTTTTTTCTTCATGACTATTCACTCCTTTAATATTACTTTTTAAATATTACTTCTTGTTATTATTCCTTAAATATTACTTCTTAAATATTACTTTTTGTTTATTACTCCTTAAATATTACTTCTTAATTATTACCGTTTAATAATTACTAGGTTGCCCACACTCATTACTATTTTTTGCTTATCTTCTCAGGCAGCTTAACTTTTGACAAATCAACATCAAGTAATACTTTAACAAGCCATATAAAGAATATTATTACAAGTATTGGTATTACACATGATGTAATAATCATAACTGCAATAGCTTCAACAAAATTATTAAGGCAATTTTGAACTTTGTTAACAAGTTTATCTGGTGAGACAAGCACTGTCTCAACACTGTTAGTAACTGAACTTCCGGCTTTTTTAATACTATCTGCTATGCTGTTCCAAAAGCCTTTGTCATCCTTAGCAGCACTGCTGTCAGTATCACTCTTAATGTCATCATCATCTATAAGACCATCTGTATTACCTGCTTCTTCAATAGCTGCATCTATCTGAGATCTATAAGTATTCTCTATAAGATCTGACACTTTTATACTAGCCGGTACAACAAGGAATACTGCAATTGCAAATACAATAAGTCTTCTTGCAAGTTTCTTCACTGTAGCATTATCATATACAAGTGTTATTATAAATAATATACATGCTACCGGTATAAGGATCTTAAAGGCTACATAACCTGTGATTGTAACAAGATATTTTTCAAGAAATACTGCACACAATACTATAAGCAGGTATTGACTAAGATCTGCAACCTTATCTGCTATCGGAGTCCCTGTATCTCCAGGAAGAAGTGTTATAAGAGCCGAAGTTGTCGTTGTCGCTGCTGTAAGTTCAAGAACTGTTGTCTTCTTATCATCAAGTGATGCGATAGTATTCTTATGATAGTCAGGTGATGCTGCATAGCCTGCTATTACAGCAAATGACAATATTCCAACTATTAACAGCACTGCTGTCATCATACACTTTTTAGTATTAATCTTCATATATTACTCTCCATTCTATAAGTATATCATTGAAAGCATATTATTAAGTAACTGTAAAACCAGATTTTTACATTATAATTTAATAAAAATGATTTTGATAATCACTCAATATATCATCACTGATAATTATACTTGTTTATCGTAAAAATGTGAATACCGGAATTTAATCGAATATCATTAAATTCCGGTATTTTTATATTAGTAATTATATTTTTTCTTCTTTCCAATAAGGAATGTAACGGATATTATACTTGCACATATCTCTGCAACTGCAAGTGAATACCATATTCCATCTATGTCAAATATTATTAATCATGCAAAAACACCTGATACATTAAGCATCAGGTGTTCAATTTGGGACTTTATCCCACTCTTAACAATGAGCATATAATATCAGCCATGTAATCCTGCTGACTGACGAATCATATCTTCTACTACTATATCATATATCTCACCGATTGTATTGCAATATTCAAGCACTTTCCAAGGCTCATTAGTATGGAAATGTATCTTGATCAGATCTTCATCTCCTGCTGCAATAAGACAGTTACCTTCAAAGTGATCTGTTATATAATCTGCTATCTCGTCCTCATCAAGATCTTTATCTCTTCTATCAATAAGAAGCTGTGTATCATAACGATATGCAAACTGATCATCTTCGACATCTATGCTATTAACATCTGCCATCTCAATTCCTCCCTTATTCACGAATTTTCCGAATATTATTCTATCATATATAATGATAAATCGCAATTAGTCATCACAAACTCTTATGATTAAAATCCAATAAGTGTTCCTATAATCTTCACAAGGAATGCCATAATCCATGCTATAACACATTGTAATATAACTACTGTTACTGCCCATCTTCCACCAAGTTCACGCTTAACTGCTGCTATCGCTGCAACACATGGTGTATATAACAGACTGAATACCAGAAGGCTAAGTGCAGATAATGGTGTAATTACATTCATAAGATTGGCTGTTGTTCCAAATAGTACAGATATTGTTGCAACAACACTTTCTTTTGCCATAAATCCTGTAATTAATGCTGTTGATATTCTAAAATCTCCAAATCCAAGTGGTGTAAATATCGGTGCTATAATACCTGATATCTTCGCAAGCATACTGCGACTTGCATCATCAACCATATTAAGATGCGTATCAAAGTTTTGGAAAAACCATATAGCAATTGTCGCTATAAATATAACTGTAAATGCTCTCTGTAAGAAATCTTTTGCCTTATCCCACAGAAGATGGCTTACATTCTTAATTCCCGGCATACGATAATTAGGTAACTCCATTACAAATGGAACTGCTTCACCTTTAAAAGTAGTCTCTTTCATTATTAATGCCATTATTATTCCGACTATAATTCCTGTTAAATACAAACCAATCATTATAAGTGCACCATGTCCCGGGAAAAATGCTGCTGTAAAGAAAGCATATATCGGAAGTTTTGCTGAACAACTCATAAATGGTGTAAGTAATATTGTCATCTTACGATCTCTTGCTGATGGTAAGGTTCTAGTTGCCATAACACCCGGAACTGAACAGCCAAATCCTATAAGAAGTGGAACAATACTTCTTCCTGACAGACCTATTTTTCTAAGAAGTTTGTCCATCACAAATGCAACTCTTGCTATATATCCACTGTCTTCCATTAATGATAAAAAGAAAAATAGTGTTACAATAACCGGCAAGAAACTTAATACACTTCCTACACCATTAAATATTCCATCAATTACAAGCGAATGTACTGCTTCATTAACATGTCCTGCCGTCATAGCTTTATCGCACAGATTACACAAGTTATCAATTCCTATCTCAAGAAGTCTTTGAAGCCCGGCACCTATTACATTAAACGTAAGCCAGAATACAAGTGCAATAATTCCTATAAATGATGGAATTGCTGTATACTTTCCGGTAAGGACTTTATCAATCTTTCTGCTTCTTATATGTTCTTTACTCTCTTTTGGTTTTACAACTGTATTATCACATAACTCTTTTATAAATGTAAAACGCATATTAGCAATAGCTGCTGCTCTGTCTCTGCCATTCTCTTTTTCCATCTGCACAATAATATGCTCTATCATCTCTTTTTCATTCTGATCAAGATTAAGTGCTTCTAACATAATATTATCGCCTTCTGCAATCTTACTTGCAGCAAAACGAACCGGTATATCATATTTCTTAGCATGATCTTCTATAAGATGCATAATTCCATGAAGGCATCTGTGCACTGCACCACCATTCTTATCTGAATTGCAAAAATCAACTCTTCCCGGTTTCTCCTGATATTTAGCAACATGAACTGCATGCTTTACAAGTTCATCAATACCTTCATTCTTCGCTGCTGATATTGGAACTACCGGTATTCCAAGAAGTCTCTCCATCTCATTAACCAAGATTGAACCACCATTATCTCTTACTTCATCCATCATATTAAGTGCAAGTACCATTGGTATATCAAGTTCTATTAACTGCATCGTAAGATAAAGATTACGTTCAATATTTGACGCATCAACAATGTTAATAATTCCTTTTGGATGCTGCTTTAATACAAACTCTCTTGTAACAATCTCTTCACTTGAATATGGCGACATAGAATATATGCCTGGAAGATCTGTAATTAATGTATCTTTATATCCTTTTATCTGACCATCTTTTCTGTCTACGGTTACTCCGGGAAAGTTACCAACATGCTGGTTAGAGCCTGTAAGCTGATTAAAAAGTGTTGTCTTTCCACAATTTTGATTACCTGCAAGTGCAAAAGTAAGTACTGTACCTTCCGGAAGTGGATGTTCTTCTTTTTTTCTATGATACTTTCCTTCTTCTCCAAGTCCGGGATGTTCTACATCTTTTTTTATATCAGCTTTCTTTTTTCTTTCAGATAATCTCTTTTTGTCAAATTCTTTACTATCATTCTTAACAGTATTATCTATATTCTGTCTATTAACAATGTCCTCTATCTCTATCTTCTTCGCATCATCAACTCTTAATGTCAACTCATATCCATGGATTAAGAACTCCATCGGATCGCCCATCGGTGCATATTTGACAAGTGTAATATCTACACCCGGAATTACACCCATATCAAGAAAATGCTGTCTTAATGCGCCTTCTCCACCAACGAAAGTTATCGTTGCAGTCTTTCCTATCTGTAATTCACTCAATTTCATAGGAATTACTCCTCTCCTGTGTATTTTTTCATATAATGTTATATAAACTATATTTCGTATAAAACAATCTTGTTATAATGTTTATATATTGATAATCGATACTCAATAATCATTTTTTAACTCCAATATTTTTTTCGAATTATACCAAGATTATTTAACAGATATAGGATAATCCACAAACAAATTCAAGTCAATACCAATGATCTATATGTCTTACTACACAGGCATTATACTATTCATAGTATGTAAAAAGACTTTAGAATTACCCTTATATATAATAATTCCAAAGTCTTAATTATCTTCTCTTTCTTAATTATCTATAATCTTCTCGCTACAAACTATCTATATAATATACTCTTATATATTACCAACCACTGATTTTCACAATACAAGTTCTCTATATAATATATTAAGTATATTCTCCACCAAACATATTACTTCAAATAGCTTAAATATAGTCTTTTAATATATTTATTCAAAATATATCCTACAAAGATGCCAACTTCTTGCCAAGTTCATTAAGTTCCTTAATTGTTGTATCATCTGGTGCTTCTTCGCATATAGTTCCTTCTCCATTAACAACTTCTGCTCCTGCACCTGTCATTCTATCTACCCAGTCACGCATCCATGTTCCATCTCCCCATCCATAAGAACCAAACAATGCTATCTTCTTGCCACTTACTTTTCCTTCAAGTTCGGTTACAAATGGCTCAACTTCTCCTTCTTCAAGGTTCTCAGCTCCCATTGCAGGACATCCAAGTGCAAATACTTCATTAGCTGCAAGTTCATCTGGTGTTATCGCACTTATCTCGCATACATTAACTTCTGCTCCTGCACTCTTAACACCATCTGCAATCGCTTCTGCCATTGCTTTTGTATTACCTGTCATTGACCAGTATACTACATTAATTTTACTCATATCTATATCCTTCTTTCTTTTTATTTGCTATAACGCTTATCATCTTTAACTCTTAGCTGTTATACTGCTAAAAGCTCAACTGCTTCATCAATGCTTACACCGTAGAACATCATTGTTATAAAGCTCTCTCTTACCTGTTCAAATCTTTCAAAAAGTCTTATCTTAGCCGGTACATTCTTATATACTTTCCAATATCCTGTATACAGACTATCTCTCCCCTCATTCTCTATGAATCCTTTAACATCCTCAATCGGATAACCTAGAAATACTCCCATCTCATGTGGAAAATATCCACCATGTATCATATATTCTCTATACCTTCTTATAAAATTCTCAAGCATCCCACACTCTGATGTTATGTAATTTAAGTCTATATTATGCAAAAGTTCTACTACCTCATCATCCTTAAGATATTCTGCAAGTTTCTTTTCCCTATACAAAAAGAAAGATATTCTTCCTCTCTTTGCAATGAGTGTTATAAGACTTATATCCGTCCCCAAAAACAATTCTCTAACTCTGTCTGTATATTCTTCATCAATTGTAAGAATATTAGATACTACAAGTCCGGCTATAAGTGGTGCACACTGCATAGCTATCTGTCTGTCGAATTCATCCATATCCGTACCCCTGACAATATCAAGAACTTCCCTGCTCATACAATCTCCCTTCAAGATTAGATTTTCTAATCTCCAATCAACTATCAGATCTTTTTAGTTATTGTTGTATTTTTTATGTATAGTTTTTGCTATCTTTTGTTAGCTGTATCTAACACAAGTTAATAATAACTATTTACAATTCAAATGTCAATACTTTTTTGCCCATAAACTGCTTTGTGAGATTTTTTAATCTATAATTTTACAAAAAAACTAACTATATATTTTATAAAAAAGACTAACCATCTCATAAAAACATTATGTTTCTATTGATACTGTTAGTCTTTTTACTTTGTAATATTCTATTTTTTATATTCTTTTTTGTAATATTCTGTAATCCAAATTATTACTTATAGTATATCTTCCATACTCTTAAGGCTTATAAGAAGTGTTGATGAATTATGTAAAAGTGCTGATGTTGTCGGTGCTATAATGCCTAATACGCCAAGTGCAATAAGCAATGTATTAAATGACACTATCTTCTTGTAATTACGGTTAATTCGTTTCATCAGACCATTACTTATCGCTTTAAGTGTCACTATCTCATAGAGATTATCAGGACCTATTGTTATGTCTGCTATCTCTCTTGCAATCTCAGCACCATCGCTTATCGCTATTCCTGCATCTGCTGCCGAAAGTGCCGGTGAATCATTAATTCCATCACCTATCATAATTACTTTTCTTCCTTTTGATTTCTCAAGTTCAACAAATCTTGCTTTATCTTCCGGAAGAACTTCTGAATAATATTCATCTACACCAACTTTAGCTGCTATGGCATTCGCAGTTCTCTCACTGTCACCTGTCATCATTACAACTTTCTTAATTCCGCTCTTTTTAAGTGAATTAATAACAGCCATCGCTTCTTCTCTTAATGGATCTTCGATACATATAACAGCTGACAATTTTCCTTCTATTGCCATATACAGATGTGAATATTCTAATGGAATATTGTCAAATATACTCTGCATTCCGTATGGTATCTCACATCTCTCATCTTCAAAAATAAAATGATAGCTTCCTATTATCGCTTTTTTGCCTTCTATAGTCGTTGATATTCCATGTGCTACTATATATTCAACTTTTGAATGCATCTCATCATGTATAAGTTCTCGCTCCTTAGCTGCATTAACAACAGCATTAGCAATAGAATGTGGAAAATGTTCTTCCATACATGCTGCTATTCTTAGAAGTTCATCTTCATTTCTTCCATCAAAAGATATAACTCTTGCAACTCTTGGTCTTGCTTTTGTAAGCGTACCTGTCTTATCGAATACGATTGTATCTGCATCAGCCACAGCTTCAAGATATTTACCGCCTTTTACAGTTATATCATAATTACTCGCTTCACGAATTGCTGATAATACTGCAAGTGGCATTGACAATTTGAGTGCACATGAAAAGTCTACCATAAGAACTGATATTGCTTTTGTAACATTGCGTGTAATAAGATATGTAAGTCCTGTACCAAGTAATGTATATGGAACAAGCTTATCTGCAAGATGTTCTGCTTTACTCTCGACACCTGATTTAAGTTTCTCAGATTCTTCTATCATCTTAACTATCTTCTCATATCTTCCCTTACCGGAAGCTGCAGCTACTCGTATTGTAATCTCGCCTTCTTCTACTATCGTTCCTGCATATACAGTCTTACCACTAATCTTTCTTACCGGCATTGACTCTCCTGTAAGTGAAGCCTGATTAACCATCGCTTCTCCATCTGCCACTATTCCATCAAAAGGAATCATATTGCCCATATGTACAACAACTATATCATTCTCTTTTATCTCACTTGTCTTAACCTGAATAAGAGTATCGCCTTTCTTTAACCATACTTTATTAATATTAAGTGACATACTTCTTGCAAGATCATCTACCGATTTCTTATGTGTCCATTCTTCAAGAATCTCTCCAATTCCAAGTAAGAACATAACACTTCCAGCTGTATTATAATCATTTCTTAGAACTGATACCGTAATTGCTGTTGCATCAAGAACCGGCACTTCTATTTTACCTTTTCTAAGACATTTTAATCCTTCATAAATGTATTTTACCGAACATGCACATGTGTACCATGCATTAAGAGGATATGGTAAAAATAATTTTCTTGCATATCTTAATACTACTTTATTAATTAATTTTTCTCTGTATGTACTATTAAGTTCACGACCGGAATTATCAAGTATCTCTGACGGAACATCAACTTTGTCATATGCAAACTTCTTAAATGCACTTATTACTTCACTTCTGTTACAAGTATATGTAATCATTGCGTCAGATGTATTCTCATATACTTTCGCACTCGTAACTCCACTAATGTTTTGTAAATAATAGCAAAGTATGTCAGCCTGTCTGTATGACATTCTATTTTGAACCATATGGACTCTTATTCGTCCCTTTGATTCATGTTTTATAACAAATCGCATACTATCACCTTCACTACAATATAAGTGTCAAAAAAAGCTAACTTCTTTGACACTTATATATTCTCATTATATTAACAGACAATACCTTTTAGCTGTTATTCTTCTACTGAACTACAATCACATCCACATGATGTCTGTTCTTCTTGTGTACTTTTACATTCACATGATTCATCTTCAACAACTACATCTTCTGCAGCTTCTCTTTCTTCATTGATAGCTTTTGCATCTGCGAGAATATCTTCAGCATTCTCCTGAATAGTTGTTGCTGTCTTCATAACTGTCTTTTTTGCACGAAGAACAGCTGCTGTACAATTAGTATAAAGTTTTTTTGCATCTTTGCTTGATAAAATTTTAATACCTGCTGTACCAAATAATACTCCTGCTGCAAATAATCCTGTCTTTTTTAAATTAGCTCCTTTAAAACAATCTAACATAAAAATGTCCTCCTTTTTTTTTGACAATTATTTTTATTTTCACTTAGCATATTCCTTTTTTCGACATTTTAAAAGCATTATTTTACTTTTTGAGAAATCTTATCAATAACGCATTAAAGCAGTGGTATACGCAACATTTTTATACTATCTGTCACTTACATCACTGCTTTTTTAATAAATAACAATATTAATTATTTTAACTATCCATTATATATTCTCTAACCATTGCGAAGTATATTATTATATTTTATAAATAATAATATATTAATCTGCTGTTCCTATTATGCAGTATGTATTGATTTTATAAAATATCCACTACCTGCAACAATATCTTTTATC
Organism: Falcatimonas sp. MSJ-15; assembly: GCF_018918265.1. Classification (GTDB taxonomy): domain Bacteria; phylum Bacillota; class Clostridia; order Lachnospirales; family Lachnospiraceae; genus Falcatimonas. The sequence continues at coordinate 119,558 of NZ_JAHLQC010000006.1, read as the reverse complement.
TGTTCTTCGGATATGCTTTGCTTGGCATTAAGTCTTGCAACTTTTTTCTGTAAATCTACTTTTGCATACATTCCCTCATTAGTATTAAATGCGTTTTCAAGTCTTTTTCTGCAATTATCACATACAAGACCATCTACCTCTATATTATATTTATATTTATAATTATTTTCATTCTTATCTGTAACTTTTACGGACTTTACTTTTTCACTTCCACCGCCACAACATCCGCTTTTTACTCTCTTCATTGTACTCTTAATCCCTATATAGCACAATATTATTATTATTCCACATATAACTGCTGTTCCCATTTTTCATCACACTCACATTCTCTTACAATCACACTTTTTATATTTCTGCTCTTATCATAACCGCAGGCTCTAAGTCCTTCTGTAATTACTGTGTTTAATTTACTTGCTGACAAGTGACATACTGTACTATCATCAAATTCTATTGTACATGCCTCCATGTCACACTTCTCATTGCATGCTATCTTATACATATTTCTTCGGCTTATTGCACCGATACTCTCTAACGTATTAATCATTCTGTAAACTGTTGCTGTTCCTATTCCATATCCCATCTTGCAGGCTTTATAGTATATCTCCTTGCAGCTTGAACAGTCTTCTTCAAGTATGATATCTAAAAGTCTTAATCTCTGTTTTGTAATTCTGCATCCTTCATCTTTAAGTCTCTGTATAACTATATCTTTTTGCATCTTCGTACGCTGATATTCTCTTGCTTCACCAGCTTTACTATCAATACACTTACATTCCTGCACCTTAACCTCTCCTCTCTATCGTCCTAATCAGTAATTAATACTGTCATATATTAATCTCTAATCCCCATTTGCCAAATATGTAATATCACTAACTAATGGCAGTGTCCACCACAATTCTTACAGTCACCACCACATGATATTGACTTTCCATTTTTCTTATCACGAATCATGCTCTTAATGATAACTCCCACTATTGCTATCAATATTATCAGTACTACTGCTGTTCCCATAATATCTACCTCTTTTCTACTACAATATACTTTACAGTTAATATAGTTCATCTTGCTTATTATTACCACCTGATTTTTTAAACCCGGCTGCAGATATTCTCGTTGCAGGTCTGATTCTTTTTATAGCAGGCTGTGACAACTCTGCCACAGCCCATATAATTATATTATTTAGCACCTGCTACATTTTTTAAATCAACACTAAGTGTCTTACTCTCTTTGTATGGTCTTACTAATAAGTAGATTATTGCTGCTACCAATAAGAATGCTACAACTGTACCAAATCCAAATGTTCCATAGATGATAAGTGAACCAATCTGGAAGATGATAAGTGCTACAACGTATGCAAGTAATGTCTGATATCCGATTGCGATCCAGAACCATTTTGCATTGTTCATCTCTCTCTTAATAGCACCCATAGCTGCAAAACATGGTGCGCAAAGAAGATTGAATGCAAGGAATGAATAAGCTGCTATCTGTGTCATGCTCTCAAAGTCAAGTACACCGAATACACCAACTACCTCTTCTTTTGCTACAAGTCCCATGATAGTTGCGATTGTTGCTTTAATATTATCAAATCCAAGAGGAGCAAATATCCACTTAATAGCTCCACCAATTATACCAAGTACACTTGATTCAAGTTCCATCTCTGTATCAAATAAGAACTTGCCATCTACAACACCAAAGCTTGAACCAGCCCATATAATGATTGATGATAATAAGATAATTGTTCCTGCTTTTTTTATAAATGATGAACCACGTTCCCATACACTTCTTGCTACGTTACCAACTGTTGGCCAGTGGTATGCTGGAAGTTCCATAACGAATGGTGCTGGATCTCCTGCGAATATCTTAGTCTTCTTTAAGATAATACCTGAGATAATAATTGCTGCTATACCTAAGAAATAAGCACTTGGTGCTACCCACCATGTGTTATTGAATAATGCTGCTGATATTAATGCTATAATTGGAAGCTTAGCTCCACAAGGAATAAATGTTGTTGTCATAATTGTCATCTTACGGTCACGATCATTTTCGATTGTTCTTGATGCCATAATACCTGGAACACCACATCCAGTACCGATTAACATTGGAATGAATGATTTACCTGAAAGACCGAATTTACGGAAGATTCTATCCATAATGAATGCAACTCGTGCCATGTAACCACATGCTTCAAGAAATGCAAGGAATATGAATAATACAAGCATCTGTGGTACGAAACCAAGTACTGCACCTACACCACCGATGATACCGTCTAAGATTAATCCTTTTAACCAGTCAGCACATCCGATTGCGTCAAGTCCGCTTTCTGCAAGAGCTGGGATACTTGGAACCCATACGCCATAGTCTTCTGTTGCTGGTGCCTCTTCAAGTGACGCTTCTACCTGCTCTGATACATCAAATCCTTCTTCTGCAAGTGAATCTGCATATGTACCAAATGCTTCATCAAAAGCTGCATAATCGCCATCTTCAATAGCACCTTTTATATCTTCAGCACCGATAACGCCTGCTTCTTCTGCTGCATCGATTGTCTTAACAACATCATTTGTCCATACATTCTCTGCTGCATATTCATTGATTGCTTCTTCATACTGACTTGTTCCTATTCCAAAAAGATGGAAACCGTCACCAAATACGCCATCATTAACCCAGTCTGTTGCGGCTGTACCAACTGTTGTTATTGATACATAATATACAATGAACATAATTAATGCAAAGATTGGAAGTGCTGCCCATCTGTTAGTAACTACTTTATCAATCTTATCTGAAGTTGTTAACTTCTCTTTTCTGTTCTTTGTATAACAATCTTTAATTATTGAAGCAATATATGTATATCTCTCATTAGTAATGATACTTTCTGTGTCATCATCCATCTCTTTTTCAAGAGCATCTATCTCTGTTTTAACATCTGGAATCTCTTTTAACTGAGTTCCAATCTTGTCATCTCTTTCAAGAAGTTTGATTGCAAAGAATCTTCTCTGTTCTGCTCTTACATCTGCACCAAGTTTTGCTTCTACTGATTCAATAATACTCTCTACTTCATTGGCAAACTTATGAACTGCAGGTCTTACATTCTTATCTTTTGCTACTTTGATTGCTCTTTCTGCTGCTTCTTTAATACCTGTTCCTTTAAGAGCTGATATCTCAACAACTTCACATCCAAGTTTCTTAGATAATTTGTCAATATGAATCTTATCTCCATTCTTAGCTACAAGATCCATCATATTTACAGCCATAACAATTGGAATTCCAAGTTCCATCAACTGAGTAGACAGATATAAGTTTCTCTCAATATTAGTACCATCAACAATATTAAGTATTGCATCCGGTCTCTCACCGATTAAGTAATTTCTTGCAACTACTTCTTCAAGTGTATAAGGTGATAATGAATAGATACCAGGTAAGTCCATGATAATTACATCTTTATTACCCTTATATTTTCCTTCTTTTTTCTCAACTGTAACACCAGGCCAGTTACCAACGAACTGATTTGAACCGGTCAGTGCATTAAACAGAGTTGTTTTACCGCAGTTTGGATTACCTGCTAATGCAATTTTAATCGACATAATGTTCTCCTTTTTCTTCCTCAAATTTTATTTATTGTTTTAAAATTTAATACCCTTAATCAATAGAACCTTTAACGCATTTCATATCACTATTCAGTGTTTTATACTGCTATTTGATATTTCATATCGCTACTTGATATTTTGCACTACTATCTAGCATTTCGTATCACTACTTTATATTTTGCATCGCTATCTAGTATTTTGTATTACTACTTTATATTTTGTGGTTCTATCTTACATTTTCTTTCGCTACTTATAATTAGTCTTTGCTAACTATATAGTAAAAAAATATGCAGAAATAAATGTCTTTATTCAACTGCAATCATTTCTGCATCAGCTTTTCTAAGTGAAAGCTCATAACCTCTTACAGTTACTTCTATCGGATCTCCAAGAGGTGCTACTTTTCTTACAAATACTTCTACACCCTTTGTAATTCCCATATCCATAATTCTTCTTTTTACTGGTCCTTCGCCTGTAAGTTTAATGACTTTAACTGTCTGGCCACAAGCTACTTCCTTTAATGTCTTCATCATAATCCTCCTTTATTTAAAATCCGGTATCTATACCAGAATCTTATTAGCCATGTCTTTTCCAATTGCCACTCGTGAGTCTTTTATGTTAACTATCATATTGCCACCGATTTCTGATACAACTGTAACTTCGCTGCCTTCTACAAAGCCTAAGTTCTCTAAAAATCTTCTAGTTTCTTCTTTTCCACCGACTTTTTTAATAATTCCAGGCTCACCTGTCTTCATCATTGATAATGGCATATACTCATCTTCTTTCTTTTCTTATTGATAATGATTTTCATTTCTCTTTTTTCAATGTTAGTATAGTCTAACTGATAATAGTTGTCAAGAACCTTTTTCTATTTTTTTGTATATGTTATTGATAATTTTTCTCATTAGTTTTTATTTTTTAATTGCGTTTTATAAGTGTTTATGCTATACTTGAATAAGTTATATATAACTAACTTAAGTTTGTGATTATATTAAACTTATTCTAATTAGTTATAATTAACCGGATTATAATGATTGATGAGGTGAAAACAATGCATACTAATGAATCAGCAGAGAACTATCTTGAAACAATACTTGTACTTAGTAAAAAACTTCCTGTTGTACGTTCTGTAGATATTGCTAATGAGCTTGGATTCAAAAAACCAAGTGTCAGTATCGCAATGAAGAATCTTAAAGAGAAGAACCATATTACTGTTACTGATGCCGGTTTCATATATCTTACTGAAACTGGTAAAGAGATAGCAGAGATGATCTACGAAAGACATGAACTTCTTACAAAGTGTCTTGTAATGCTTGGTGTTGATGAAGCTATTGCTGCTGAAGACGCTTGTAAGATCGAACACGTTATTAGCAAAGAAAGCTTTGACGCTATCAAAAAACATGTCAAAAATGTAGATAAATAATCTTATTATTAATTGTATCATAATCAAAAAAATAACAAATTGTAGTCGTATAAATACAGATTGTATATATCTATTATATGTATCTGTCTTTATACAGTAAGAGTGGGTAACTTAATCGTTATCCACTCTTTTGCTATCATATAATAAAACTTGCCAATATAATAATGTAATCACATAATTAGAAGAATATCTCACAATCTGATTCAACTTTCTTACATTCTTTTAATACTGTATCCATTACAGGCTGTGCTTCAACGCCATCTTCAAATTCAACTTTCATCTTCTGTGTCATGAATGAAACTGTTGCATCCTTAACACCTGTAACCTTCTTAGTAGCTTCTTCCATCTTTAATGCACATGCTGCACAATCAACTTCAATCTTATATGTTTTCTTCATAATAAAAACTCCTTCCGATATTATATATTATTATTTATTAAGAGCCCTTCAATGTTACAAATGATATTAACGATATTAATATTCTATAATAACATTAATTAATATAATTCTGTTTAACATCGTAATCATTTGAATTCTTGTTTATATGAACATTTAAACATATATTTAATTATTTGTCAACTACTATTTAATTATAATCTTACTCTACATTAACTACTTCGTAACCTTCATTAGCTACAACATCTCTTAATGTATCAGCTGTTACTTCATCTGATGCTTTTACTATTGCATTCTTATTCTCAAGGCTTACAGTTACTTCACTTACACCTGCTACTCCCTTTAATGCCTTTTCGACACGTCCTGTACAGTGTCCACACATCATTCCTTCGATACTAATTGTAAAAGTCTTCATATTATCTACCTCTTCTTTCTTAACTGCACATTCTCTTTTTGATGTGCTTGTTATATAATTATTATCTATCTCACCGGCTGTTTTTTTACTAATATCACATAATCCATTATTAGATACTGTGTTATTACATGCCTTAAATGATTCATTATTACTTATCTTCTTATTATCTTTTTGCTCAGTACTATTATTATTTCTACTATTATTAGTTCTATTATTCTTAAACTTAAGATGTCTTAATCTTAATGCATTACTTACAACGCATATACTGCTAAGGCTCATGGCTGCTGCACCAATCATCGGATTCAGTTTTATTCCAAATGCCGGATATAATACTCCTGCTGCAACAGGTATTCCTATTGAATTATAGAAAAATGCCCAGAATAAGTTCTCCTTTATATTCTTTATTACAGCTTTGCTAAGTCTTACTGCATTAACAGCATCATACAGATCACTATGCATAAGCACAATATCAGCACTCTCTATTGCAACATCTGTACCTGCTCCGATTGCTATTCCTGTATCGGCTGACGCAAGTGCCGGTGCATCATTAACACCATCACCAATCATTGCAACATTGTGTCCTGCTGCTTTAAGTTTTGCAATCTCAGCTTCCTTCTCATCAGGAAGTACACCTGCTATTACTTTATCAATTCCGACCTGCTCTTTTATGGCATTGGCTGTAACTTCATTATCACCAGTTAACATAACAACTTCAATGCCCATATTCTTAAATTCCTTAATAGCAGCTTTAGAGCTTTCTTTTACAACATCAGCAACTGCTATTATACCTATCACTTTATCAGTATCGGCAAATATAAGTGGTGTCTTACCATTTCTTGAGTATCTGTCTGCTACATTCTTAATACTGTCTTTAAGATGGACTTTAAGTTCTTCCATATATCTTATATTACCGGCATAATACTGTTTTCCATCAACTTTACCACTTATTCCTCTTCCAAATACTGCGGTAAATTCTTTTACATTCGATAATTCGATACCATTATCTACACACCAGTTTACAATCGCTTCTGATAATGGATGTTCACTTCCTTTTTCAAGAGTGCCTGCTATATAGAGAAGTTCTCTGTCACTCATTCCATCTGCTGTAATATCAGTAACTACCGGCTTTCCTTTTGTAATAGTACCTGTCTTATCCATTACTACTACATCTGTAAGATGTGCCGTCTCAAGTGCTTCACCCGACTTTATAAGTATTCCATTCTCTGCACCTTTGCCTGTTCCTACCATTATAGCAACCGGTGTTGCAAGTCCTAATGCACAAGGACATGATATTACAAGAACTGCTATCGCACTTGACATTGCGAATTCAAATGTTGCACCACTTATAAGCCAGATAATTCCTGTTATGAGTGCTATTGTTATTACAACCGGAACAAATACACCGGCAATCTTATCTGCAAGTTTTGCAATCGGAGCTTTGCTCTGACTTGCTTCTTCAACAAGTTTTATAATCTGAGATATTGTAGTATCTTCACCAACTCTTGTCGCTTTTGCTTTTATAAGTCCTGACTTATTAATAGTAGCTGAGATAATATTATCGCCTTCGCTCTTTAGAACTGGTATACTCTCTCCTGTAACAGCTGACTCATCAAAAGATGATTTACCTTCTGTTATTATTCCATCGACTGGTGCTGCTTCTCCCGGTTTTACTATAAAAATATCATCTTTTACTATATCTGCGGCTGCAATTACCATCTCTTTGCCATCTCTTATAACTGTCGCTTTCTTAGGTGCCATATCAATAAGCTTAGTTATAGCTTCACTTGTTCTGCCTTTTGAACGACTCTCAAGGTACTTACCTACTGTTATAAGTGTAAGTATCGTTCCTGCTGATTCAAAATACAAGTCATGATTATATTTCATAACAAGTTCCATATCACCATAACCAAGTCCATATCCTATTCTATATATTGCATATATTCCATATAGAATTGCTGCACTTGCTCCGATAGCTATAAGACTGTCCATATTAGGACTCTTATTCTTAAGTGTCTTAAATCCATTAATAAAATACTTCTTATTAACAGCAAGTATTGGAAGTAATAGCAAAAATTGTGTAAATGCATGTGTTATCGCATTACTGTTACCATGAATAAACTTCTCATCAAATGCCGGCATCGGAAGATTAAGTGCATTATATATCATATGTCCCATCGACACATACATAAGTGGAATAAGACATACTACTGATACTATAAGTCGCATCTTCATATTCTTCTTCTCGTTAGCAATCGCATCTTTTTCTCTACGACCTTCCGCACTATTACTTCCTGCATCACTATTTTTAGCATCTCCCCTCACGTTCTGCACACTTGCACCATATCCTGCATCTTCTACAGCTTCTATAATATTATCTGCATTAGTCTTATCCTCTTCATATTCAACCAGCATACTATTAGTAAGAAGATTAACACTAACTTTTGTAACTCCGTCTACCTTCGATACGCTCTTCTCTACATGTGATGAACACGCAGAACATGTCATACCTGTTACATCAAACTTCTCCTTCATAATAATCACCTCTTAGTCTATGTTACTTCATAAGCTTCTTAAGTAACTCACATAATTCATCCACAGCTTCTTCATTGCCTTCCCTGATATCATCTGCAACACATGACTTAATATGTCTTGCAAGCAATTCCTTGTTAAAAGAATTAAGTGCTGCCTGAATTGCTGATACCTGTGTAAGAATATCTACACAATATCTGTCATCCTCAACCATCGCTTTAACACCTCTTACCTGACCTTCAATCTTGGCAAGTCTTGTCATAAGTGCCTTTTTCTCACTGTCTGCTCTTAACTTGTGTTTTACACCGCCTTCCTCTGTCTCTGTATTTGCATCTATCAGCTTCCCATCTTCCTTATATATTTCTCTCGTACTATCATTGCCACATTTACAACTCATATACATCATTCCTTTTCTCATCTATGCATGAAATATTTCTATCACTCCTAGGTCGGGTATACATTTTTATCGGGCTTTGTATACCCCCTAGGGGTATCTTTAAGATACACTTATTTTACACAAGTGTCAAGATTTTTTTATAAAAAAATACCGACCTCAAATCGTTAGCTTTTTATTTCTAACTTTTCAAGGTCGATATATAGAATTACATTGATATTTTATATTGTTATTTATTATTATTTATTTTACAATTCTCGGTTTTAAGCACGTTCATATATAAAATCTTTCGTTTGTCATAGGCGAAAAAACACTGCCTTTAGGTGGTTTAAAGTTAACTTTCTGTGCAAGGACACTCTACTTCAAACAGTCTATCCATAACTTCATGAAGCAGCTTAGTCTGTTCATTATCTGCAATCTTATAGTATACTTCCTTGCCATCTCGTCTGCTAGTTATAAGCCCAGACTTCTTAAGTACGCTAAGATGATGTGAAACTGCCGGATCGCTCATCTGCATAGCAGCTGATATATTACTCACACATTCCTCACAATGGCACAAAAGCCACAGTATTCTAAGTCTTGTACTATCTGACATCTGTTTAAACAATGCAGCTACACTTGTAAAAGAATCCATACATGGCATTCTCTCTAAGACTGTATCTATATTCTGTCCATGATCATGTGGCATATTATAATGTTTCATTCCATTAATCACCTTTCTTACTCTATTTGCCAACTCTTAATGCTCTTGTTGCATTAAGAACTGCAATAACCATTACACCAACATCTGCAAATATTGCCCACCACATATTAGCAACACCTATTGCACCAAGGATAAGACAGATAGCTTTTACTAAAAGAGCAAATACAATATTCTCATATACTATTCTAAGTGTCTTTCTTGATATCTTCATTGCAAGTGCAATCTTAGCAGGATCATCATCCATAAGAACAATATCCGCTGCTTCTATTGCTGCGTCAGAACCAAGTGCTCCCATTGCAATACCTATGTCTGCTCTTGATAAAACAGGTGCATCATTAATACCATCACCAACGAATGCAAGTCTCTCTTTGTCACCTTTCTTTGCTAATAATGCCTCTACTTCTGCGACTTTATCTGCCGGTAAAAGTTCACTCTTAACTTCATCAATACCTATCTCTTTTGCTACAGACTCGGCTACTTTTTTTGAATCTCCTGTAAGCATAACTGTCTTTTTAACACCTGCAGCCTTAAGACCACTAATTGCTATTTTTGAATTACTCTTAATAACATCTGATATAATAACATAGCCTGCATATTTGCCATCAATCGCTACATGAACCTCTGTACCTGTTTTTGATGGAATCTCATAAGATACATTCTCTTTTTTCATAAGCTTTATATTACCGGCACATACTCTATGTCCATTAACGTATGCAATTATTCCATGACCTGATACATTCTCTACATCACTTACTTTTGTCTTATCAATATCTTTGCCATAAGCCATTTTAAGACTTTTACTGATTGGATGATCTGAATAACTCTCTGCATAAGCTGTATATTCTAGAAGTTCTTCCTTACTCATTCCATTAGGGCTAATATCTGTAACTTCAAATACACCTTTTGTAAGTGTTCCTGTCTTATCAAATACGATATACTTAGTCTGTGATAAGAGTTCAAGATAATTAGAACCTTTTACAAGAATACCTTTTGATGAAGCTCCTCCGATTCCTCCAAAAAAGCTAAGTGGTATTGATATTACAAGTGCACATGGACAGCTTATTACAAGGAATGTAAGTGCTCTTATAATCCACTCACTCCACATAGGCGATATGCCCATGAATATCATTCTTACAACTGGTGGAAGTATCGCAAGTACAAGTGCACCTATGCATACACAAGGTGTATAATATTTAGCAAATCTTGATATAAAATTCTCTGTTCTCGCTTTTTTCATACTTGAATTCTCAACAAGATCAAGTATCTTAGATACTGTTGAATCACCGAATTCTTTTGTAGTCTCTATCTTTAGAAGACCTGTAAGATTAACACATCCGCTTATAATCTCATCGCCTTCCTTAACTTCTCTTGGAACACTCTCACCTGTAAGAGCACTTGTATTAAGTGTTGATGTACCGCTTACAACAATACCATCAATTGGCACTTTCTCACCCGGTTTTACAACAATAACTGTTCCTATCTCAACATCATCAGGATCAACTTCTACAAGTTCGCCGTCTTCTTCAATATTAGCATAATCTGGTCTGATATCCATAAGTTCTGTTATATTCTTACGACTCTTACCAACTGCATAACTCTGGAATAATTCACCAATCTGATAGAATAACATAACTGCTGAACCTTCCTTATAATCACCAAGAGCCATAGCTCCAACTGTCGCAATCGCCATAAGGAAATTCTCATCAAACACCTGACCATGAATAATTCCAAGTCCCGCTTTCTTAAGAATATCATATCCTATAACGAGATATGGTATAATATATAGTAAAAGACTAAGATAACCATCTGCAGGTATGAATTCAATCACTACAAGAAGTACCAATGCAATAATAATTCTATATAGAACCTTTTTCTGCTTCTTCGTCATAATAACTCCTCCAATCATTAATATATTTTTATTCAAATATCTTTTTCTTATATGAACATTTAAACATACGTTTAAATGATTGTCAAGGAGTTTTTCTATTTCTTCATATTATTTTTATAATGTTATTGGTTGATAAGCTATTTTCTCTAATTTGTGCAAAGATTTTACTAACTCTATATACTTAGTCTTTCTCTTTATTTAATAACCTTTTATAAGACATATCTATCGCAAATGCTCCAAGTGGTGCAGTAAGCACTATTGCAAGTACCGCCACAGTAAGTGTTATCTCTCCACATGCAAGTCCCATACTAAGTGGTATTCCACCTATTGCCGCCTGAACGGTTGCCTTAGGTGTATATGCCATCATAGTAAACATACGCTCCTTACTATCTAGCTTTGTTCCAAGAAGACTTACATATACACCTGCCATTCTGAACATAATTGCACATATTATAAGAATAACTGCCCTAAGCCCTACATTAGACAGATATCCTATATTAACTGTTGCTCCTACAAGAACAAATAGAAATACTTCTGCAACCACCCAAAGTTTATTATATTTTTGTGAGATTCTTAATGATACTTCTTTGCGATATCTCGAAAGTGCAACACCTATGAACATAATTGCTATAAGTGCAGAAAATGTAATCGGAGTATTAAGTGCATCTTCTGCTGTTACAAGAAGAAATGACACCGACAAAATAAGTGCAACTTTAATAGTATCTCTTATATGCATTTTTTCAAAATATCTTGCAAAAAGATATCCTATAATAAGACCTATAAGTATTCCAAGTATAATTGATACCGGAATATTAATAAAACTCATAACAGAGATGCCTTTACCCTGCATTATTCCTGTAAAAGTTGTAAAAAGAACAATTACATATACATCATCAACTGATGCACCGGCAAGAATAACCTGTGGTATACCTTTATCAGTTCCATACCCCTCTTCCATAAGTTTTACCATTCTTGGAACTACAACTGCCGGTGATACTGCTGCAAGAACAGCGCCCATAACTGCTGCTTCCATATAACTTACGCCAAGAAGTCTTGGTGCTAATATTAACATTCCAATAAGTTCGAATGTTGCTGGCACAAAGCACATCATAACTGCCGGTCTTCCAATCTTCTTAAGTCCTGATATATCAAGTCCAAGCCCTGCTCTTGTAAGTATAATTATAAGAGCAATCTTCCTAAGTTCTGATGATATTCCAAGTATGGAATCATCAATAAGATTAAGTACATACGGGCCAAGTATAATTCCCGTAAGTAACATTCCAAGAAGTGATGGCAATTTGCACCTGTTACATATCCATCCAAAAGCCATTCCTACTATTAATATTAATGCGATACTGTACAACATATTTTTTCTCCTTATATATCATCCTATAAGCACTTTCTTGCCATCAAATGCGAATCCATAATGTAGTATTCTCTCCTTTTTTACTCCAAAAGTAAGTAATTCCTCATCATAGTTATTCTCTTCTATCTGTGTAAGTGCCGCTTTTACTGTCTCTTCAAGTGTTCTCTCCTTACGACTGCTTCTTACTTTAAATTCCATTATTATTCCAGGAAGTTCTTCTCTTTTTGGTATCATCATAACATCATATCTTCCAAATCCACTCTCTCTATTTGATCTTAGAATATAATTCTCTGTCTGCTCTGCCATAAGCCCAAGCACAAATCCATGATAGAATCTCTCTGGTTCCTGATATTCTCCTCCAACATCAAAAAAACTGAATGTCGATAGTGTTATTCTGTTCATATAAGCATTCATACTCTCTATATCACCTTTTATAAGCGCCTGCACCAATCTTCCATAAGATTCCTGCACACTTCCAAACCAGTCAATGAACATCTGATTAAACATCGCTCTTGTCTCAAGGTTGGTTATCTTAAGATGATACCATGGTGTTCTAAGTTCACCCCTGTATTCAACTTCACTGGCTGTAAGATATCCTGATGCCATCATAAGACTCCATATTGCACTGTCATTCTTGCCTAACTGGTCAAATACTATCTGTTCGTCAAAATTAACTACTATCTCTTTACTATTTAGCAAATCTTCCATCTTACACTTTATATCAGATGATGCTGTTCTTATTATTCTATTAATCAGACTGTTAGAACTTGTATATGCCCAATATGCACGATACTCTCTCTTATCAAGATAATTCGTTATCGACCATGGATTGTAGATACCACTTATATCTCCGAATGTAAATCCATCATACCACTTCTTAACTTTTTCTTTTTCATCAGACATATTATATACTTCAAGTGCCTTATATACTTCTTCTTCTGTGAATCCAAAACAGTCTTCATACTCTTTAGAAGTTGTCGTAACTACATTAAGATTATTAAGATCAGAGAATATCGACTCTTTAGATACTCTTGTGATTCCTGTCATAAGTGCACGTTCAAGATATGGATTGTTCTTAAATGTTGCATTAAAAATACTTCTTATAAATACTGCAAATTCATCCCAGAATTCACCAGTATAAGCCTCCTGCATCGGTGTATCATATTCATCAAGAAGTATTATTACTTTCTTACCATAATATCTATTAAGATACATACACAAAGCATTAATCGACAATGAAGCTTCAGCATCACTCATATTCATAGTAACACTCTTATATTGCTCTTTTTCATTATCACTTAATAAATCCCAAAGAATCATTTTATTCTGTTCATAAAGTCTTGCTATAAGTGCCTTTATATGCATCTTAACATCATTAGAATTGCCTTCTTTAACGCCTGCAAAACTTAAGAATATAACCGGATATGTTCCCTGAAGTTCTCTGTATTTTACATATCTCCATATATTAAGATTATTAAAAAGTCCACTTTTTTCTGAATATTCAACAGAGAAAAAACATTTTAGCATATCCATATTAAGAGTCTTACCAAAACGTCTCGGTCTGGTTATCAAAGTTACACTATCACCCGACTCCCACCATTCCTTAATCAGGCCAGTCTTATCTATATAAAAATAATTATTTGTAATTAGCTTTTCAAAATCCTGATTACCTATCGTTACAACCTGTCTCATCCTCTCCACCTCTTCTACTATTCAACCGTATATATATACTACCACACCAATATCACATTTTACAAACTTATATTTAATTTACATAACTAATTACCTGCATATAGCAAAAACATAGACTTAAAGTCTTCCCTAATCTTCTAACTTATAACAAAAAAAGATGGCTTGCCATATAGCTAACCATCTTTTTCTATCATACTATCAATCTGCTACTTCTCAATCACTGCAACTTTAATATTCGTCTTATCAGCAGAATATATTCTAATCTCTATATTCTTCTTACCCTCACAGTAATATGAAGTATACTCTCCCTGTGTATCTTCACTTACAATTATAGCATTCTTAAGCTGACCTGTAATTACTTTTCTAGTTGTCTGTGATATCTCATTACCATTAGCATCTGTTATCTTAACTGAATAATTATCAACATATTTTCGTGCAAGTTCAAGCTTGCCACTTATATCTATATTCTGCATATCATCATCAGATTCACTTTTGCTTGCAAATTCAACCTTGCTATCAGTAATATTATCCCCTGTATTACTAATTCGACTTATTCCAAATACGCCAAGCGACACGCACAATATAACAGCTGCTGCCGCAAGCACCATTCTCTCATAATAGACTCTAGGTCTTTTTCTTCCTGTTGGAAGACTCTTAAGACGTTCTGTCAGCTCATCTGAAGCTGTAATCTTATCTGAAGCTTTTGCAAAATCTTTAAAAAATTCTTCTTCGTTCCACATTACGCATCAGCCTCCATCATCTCTTTTAATCTCTCACGTCCACGATGTAAATAGGATCTTACTGTCGTTTCCTTAGTCTTCATAATCTTCGCTATCTCATCAGTCTTTAACTGTTCATAATAGAACAGATTAATCGCTACTCTATACTTCTCTGGAAGTTTCATAACATATTCATAAGCATATCCCTCATTATGCTTATCTTCGTATGAAGCTTCTTCTAATGCATCAAGTCCCTGTGTTCTTCTGTTCCACATAAGATTAAGTATAGACTTACCTCTGTTAGTCGCAACAGTAAGAAGCCATGCTTTTAAATGTTCCTCATCATTAAATATATTACCCTTATTAACTTCATATATCAGTTTTAAGTAAGTATCCTGGACAACTTCCTCAGCGTCCTCTTTATTACCCATTCTAATCATAGCAAGTCGCATAAGCATATTTGAATATTTATCCACAATACTCTCAAAACTATATGTACTTTTTCCACATTGTATGTCCACTTATATACCACCTTTGTAATCTGAATGTATCTAAAACGTCCATTCTTACAGATGTAGTTACAATAATATATTCACAGATATTGTAAAATAATATCATTGTAACCTCTGCATCTGTAAATCCAACCACATTAGGATAATAAATTTTTAATATTAAATCAAGTTTTTTTTAATATTTTATATGATTTAATTATACAATGTTCTTTTCTGTTATAACCACTTTGCTAATTATCATCTCTACTCCCCAACTAATTACGGGATATATAATATAAATAATTCTAATTTAATCACATACATTCTAATGTCTAATTAGTTAAATCTTATACAATGTAATTAATCAAACATCATACATATAATATAATTAATTAGTTAAGTTTCACATATATCATGTCCTGTGCATACATATACTTACATGATTCTATATTAGCTTTAGTAAGTGCATCTGATATGATACCATCAACATCATCCTGTGTTAAATCTGATGCTGTACGGACAACTATACTATCTCCACCTTTAGTAAGTTCATTAGCAAGAATATCAGCTACTTTTGTTTTATCTTCACTATAAAGACCATTAACATTGTAATATTCATAATCCATACCTTCTGAAGTATATTCTGAAGCTACATTATCCATATATGCTTCTGTACTCTTCTGTACATATAATGATGCTACATCATCTGGAAGGTTAACATACATATTTTTAATCATATCGCTGTCATTATTAGTTACATCTAACATATACCAGCCACCGTCAAGTTTTACTCTGTTCCATTCATGATTAACATTCTGCATCTTACCAGTCTCAATAATAGCTTCAAGTCCACATTCCTGTGCTATAAGAAGAAATGCTTCTGCATAAGATTCACATACACCTACATTCTCACATAAGATACCATAAGGTGTGAATGAATTAGGATATTCATATACAACATTATCATCAATAGTTCCTTCATCACTTATTGCTTCTAAAATCTTATCATTATAAGCTGCATTCTCACACAGATAATCATTAATTGCTATCTCTTTCTCATAATCACTCATTCCATCTTTTATTATTGAATCAGATATCTCTTTTGCTTTAGCAAGAGAATCTTCCTGCATCTTGTCAGTAGCATCTGCATCAAGAACATAACTTATAAGAAGATCATTATTAGCATAATCAAGTCTTACATCATCAATAATACCTATAAGAGGATTCTGATTATATGCTTCAAGATAAGCATCAAGAAGATAATCACTATCAGAAGCTTCATTGAATTCAGAAAGACTAATCTTCTCTTCATGATTTAACATATTAACTGCAAGCCACTCACTTAATGCATTATTAGCAGTTATTTTAAAATCATGATTCATCTGTATTGATGAATTAGTACTACTAGTATCTTTAGTATTATCTTTAGAAGATGCTGATTGTGATTCGTCTTCCTTAGTATCTTTTTCTGTTTCTTTATCTGTTGTTTTTTCTGTAGTTTTTTCTGTAGTTTTCTCTGTTACGTTCTCTTTAGTAACTTCTTCTGTTTCTTTATCTGTTGACTTTTCTGTATCTTTCTCTGTTACATCTTCTTTAGTATCTGTCTCTGGTTCACCGTCTTCTGTATATTTTTCATCATCTTTATTATCAGAAGTTCCATTATCATCTACATCATTACCTGGAACATAAGGTATATCAATAGTTGGAGTTACGCCACCTGACTTACCACTTATCTCATCCTGTCTGTCTGTAAGTTCTGACATCTGTGCTCTGAATGTATTTTCATCCATTCCGTCAAAACGTATACTCGACATTGATATATTAAGTCCAACAATTGAAGGCTGAATATAACCACCACCCGCTGGATAGAATACTATCTCTTTGTCACGATAATCAATAGGATATTCTGCAAGTGATCCATCAAGCATCTCAACTGTTACATAAGCAGGAAGATCAAGCACATTATGAATTGTATAATTATTTTCAAAATAAAAATCATGTCTTACAGGTATCTGATTAGCAATATCATCAATATCAACAATATTACTCATAGGAGATAATGTTCCGTCAGCTTTCTTAGCTACTACAAAATAGCCGCTGCCAGTCATAAGTGTAGTATTCATTGACATTAATTTACCTTTATCAAATGCAGATTCTGAATTAGGTCTGTCTTTAGCTGACTGAAAGTCATAGTAATTACATACTGTCTTATCTGTTGTATATTGAAGCCTTGCATAATCCATATCATAATAATATACATCATAAGAATCAGCACCATCAACAGCTGTCCAGCTAAGTGAATATACTCCATCTGTACCAACTGACTGTGTAAGTGTAGATGTCTGCATCTCATTCTTAATTGTAAATACTGTAACTATTGGTTTATCAAGCTTACTTCCATCTTCTAATGAAACATACTGTACAAGATAGAACTTACTCTTAGCTCCCCATGTTCCATCCTGTGCAGACTCACTTTCTCCATTCACGAGATCAAAAGCAAGTGTTGGACTGATCTTTATTGTTCTGTCTGAATAATCATCATCAATATTAATACTTACTTTTCCAATATCTTTAAAGTCAGGATCAGTAAAGACTGCAAATGTCTCTACAACACCTGCATCCCAAAAGCCTTCAGGTACATCTGTATATTCAAATACATAATCCTTAGGTACATTATATACAGGCTCTGCATATTCATAAAGCTCACTTGATGCATAATTAGCTTTGATATCAAGTACAGTCTGATTTCCTGACTTTTTAGCATCAGTCTTTTTCTCTGCAATCTCTGTTTCTACTTCTGTCTTTTTGTCAAAAATATTATCAACTTTTGTCTCTTTTGCATTCTGGCAGCCTGTTGCCATACTAAGGCACAATGTAAGTGCCACCATTTTCTTCCAATTTTTTTTCATCTTTATATCTCTCCTTTTATATAAGTGCATTGTCATCTTAATAACTAATCTTCTTAATATCCAGATAAGTCCTGGTTAATCAATACACTACATCCCTCTTTTTATATCTGTTTCTTAAGTGCTTACATATATAACACTTTCTAGAGATACAAAATGTTGCAAAAAAAGAAAAAAATTTTTAACTTCATCTGAAGCCCCAGTAAATAAGCCATTCTTAAGACTTACTGACTGTGATGTCTTCTCTTTAATAAGTTCATCATTAGCCTTAATATACTCCTTAAATTCTCTTGCTGAGATAAGTGTACATCCCTGCCCCTGAATAATTATCTGCTCTAGTCCATCTGACGTTACAACAGTTACATCATATCTTCTTCCATTCTCATGTGCGAACTTCTCAATATACTGGTCTGCTGTCTCTGCCTCCTTAGTATATACAACATGAATATTATGATAATCAAAAAACTCTGTCTTATGATTCTCCACTCTATAAGCATCAAATACAACAATAAGATTACACTTCTTAACTCCCTGATAATTGCACATAATATCAAGCAGTCTGTCTCTTGCTCCGTCTATATTAGTCTTAGCTAACTCATTAAGTTCGTCCCATGCAAATATAACATTATAGCCATCTATAAGAAGATACTTCTCTTTGCCTGCATTATTCTTAACATTCTTCTTAACACCAAAATCTCTTGATATAGCGAATTCCATATCTTCTTTAACACGCTTATTTCTTCGCCATTTGGCATTAGATGCTCCTCTGTTGGCAAAAAAAGTCTTATTAATGATATCATCTATCTCATCAAGATCTATAACACCCTCAGACACTCTGTTAAGAGGATTATTCTCTATTATATCAAGATTATTCTTATTCTTAACTGCAAGAACACTCTCAACGTGCATATATGAATATACTTCATTCCATGGTACAAGATATCCCGAACCATGTGCACAAAATACTGATCCTGTAGGATTTGCAATGTCACTTTCAGAATCATAATTATACTTAGCAATAACTTCATCTTCATTATGACATAGGTCATACCCTTTAAGAGTAAGATTAAGTCTTCCATGACCTTTTGAATAAGCTATCACTTCATTCTGATAATCATGCATAAGTGATACCGGAGCACTTCCTGTTATAACAGCCATTCCATTAGAAGTTACAGGCATCTCAAACTTGCCATGCATCTTCTCAATATCCATCATTGCTCGTCCAATATTAACTTCCGGAACTTCAAGTCTGAACTCATAATAAGGCTCAAGAAGTCTCGACTTAGCCATCTTAAGACCTTGTCTTATCGCTCTGTAAGTAGCCTGTCTGAAATCACCGCCTTCAGTATGCTTAATATGCGCTCTTCCTGTTACGAGTATAATATTAATATCTGTCACCGGCGAACCTGTAAGAACACCTCTGTGTTCTCTCTCTTCTATATGTGTAACAATAAGTCTCTGCCAGTTCTTATCAAGAATATCTTCACTGCAATCTGTATATACATGCACACCACTTCCACGAGGAGCAGGTTCAAGTATAAGATGAACTTCAGCATAATGCCTTAGTGGTTCAAAATGTCCAACACCTTCAACTACATTCTCAATAGTCTCTTTATATACAATATTACCTGCACCAAAAGTAATATCAACACCAAATCTCTCTTTTATAACACTCTTTAATATCTCAAGCTGGACTTCTCCCATTATCTTTGCCTGAATCTCTTTTAATTCCTCATCCCATACAATGCTAAGCTTTGGATCTTCTTCTTCAAGCATTCTAAGTTTTGGCAACATCTGTGTCTCACTTATACTATCCGGAAGATTAATCTTATATGTAAGAACAGGCTCTAGATAGCTCTGATTGTCCGAATATTCATATCCAAATCCTTCCCCACAATATGTATAATTAAGTCCTGTTAGCGCACATACCATTCCTGCACATGCTTCATTGACAGTCTCATACTTATCACCGGAATACAGCCTAATCTGATTAATCTTCTCTCTCCATTCTCTGCCATCCGTATCTCCTGTTAATTCAGTCTTAACTCTAAGAGTTCCACCGGTCACTTTAATATGAGTGAGTCTTGTTCCATCAGCTTCTCTTGTTATCTTATATACTCTTGCTCCGAACTCTTTGCTATACTCTGGTCTAAGTGTATATGTATATAATCCCTGCATGAACTCATCAATGCCTGTAAGCCTTAATGCTGAACCAAAAAAACATGGAAATATCTTTCTCTCAACAATAAGTCCCTGTATATCTTCAATACTAACAGTCATATTATCAAGATAATCTTCCATGACATGTTCATCACTCATCGCTATATTCTCATAGAATTCTTCACTGTCTGTATCTGTAAAATCAACACATGAATCTGTAAGCTTCTCTCTTATATCTTCAAGTATCTTCTCTTTATCTGTTCCATTCTGATCCATCTTATTAACAAATATGAATACAGGAACATTATATTCCCTAAGCAATTTCCAAAGTGTCTCTGTATGTCCCTGTACACCATCTGCGCCACTTATAATAAGTATCGCATAATCAAGCACTCTAAGTGTTCTCTCCATCTCTGCTGAAAAATCGACATGTCCCGGTGTATCAAGTAATGTTATATCAAGGTCATCAATCTTAAGTTCTGCCTGACTTGAGAATATTGTTATTCCTCTCGCACGTTCAAGCTCGTTCGTATCAAGGTGCGCATCTTTATTATCTACACGACCTATCTTCCTTATCGCACCAGACTTATACATAAGTCCTTCGGACAGAGTCGTCTTACCTGCATCAACATGAGCAAGTATTCCAAATATTAATCTATTCATAAAAAATCATCCCATATACTATAATTTTATTATATGATGCCAGGGTCTAAAGGTCTAAACCCAAATGAGCTTGCTCATAGGTGGGTGAAAGACCTTGGGACCCGCCCCGATATGAGCATAAAAGTGGGATGATAATCCCACAATATGCGAATACCCGGTAGAATTGTGTGAGTGCGTAGCACGGAACAATTCGTAGGCATCAATTAAGTATACATTATTTTGATATTCTATACAAATAGTTATTATTTATGTATTTTTTTACCATCTGTTCAATTAACATCTGTGCTACTATTTCTTATACCATCTTTTGTATACCATATAAGTTCATTATTATTAATAAACACTACCGAAATTTCTCTATCATCCACAACATTCTCATTCTCTTTAGAATAGCTCTTAAGTCTTCCATCACTAATATTAACATATACAATCATATCTTTCCAAAAGACATAATTACTTATATAATTATCCATAACTTTCTCTTTGTCACCCGTTGTAAGATTATATCTTATAAGTTTAGATGTCCTATCTATATAGTACAGCCAATTATCCTTAAGCCCACATTCACTTCCTGCTTCGTCAATAATCTTTTCTTCCCTAGTTTCTATATTATATAGATGAATACTGTCTATTGCTGTATATACAAGAAGATTACCTGCCACGAATTGAAAGTTTGGCAACATAACTTCATTATTAACCGTTACAATATCTTTCATATCAAGATAGCTATCTTCTTCTGTTTTGCTCTTATATATACACTCTGACAAAAAAGTCTCCTTATCAAACTTGTATATTGCAAAATAAGTCTCTGCATCATTATCATAGTCTACACTATAATATATATCACCATCGCTTATACATACTTTACTAACAAAACTTCCATTATCATATATTTTGTCTATTGGCTCATTATTAAATGGAATTGTAGCAGTACCGGTATCAATTACATAATTCATATCTTCCATTTTTATACTATAATCATCACATATCATACTCTCATATGCCAGACAATCTCCGGGAGAATATATAACATTATCAATATTATATCCTGATGAACAACCTGTTAATGGACACAACATAATTATTATTGCAGCTACTTTTTTTAACTTTATAAAACGTTCATTATTCTTCAGGGATATTTTTCTTTGACCTATTATTATACATACTATTAACATCATAATAAATATTAAAGAATATCTTGTAAGTTCTCTTCTTCCATATATACACAATTCATCCATATAATCATCTACACCTGCAATATAACCACCATCTGTTACAAAACCTGATGGCATTAATAATTTTAATCTAGTTGATTTACTCATAACCATTACCGGAATAATTGTATATATAAACAGAAAAATATGTGTAAAAAATCTATTTCTAATAAAAACAGAAAAAACAAAACCTTCAAATATTAAAAGTGACAATCCTAAAAACCACTGAAACACCTTTAACATATATATTACTATTAATGAACTATTAAATACAACATTCTCAAACACTTCAATATTATGGACTTTAACCAAATAATCATTAAATCCCATTCTCACAAGATAATATATATATTCTATCACACCCATAAATATACTTATAATTGCCGCAAATATTATCAATGCAACTATTTTACTACTATATAATCTCATTTTTCCATTCTTACTTGTTGATGTAATCATATCCATCCTGCTCTCATAATCTCTTGTATACACAGGAACCATCACAAGTATAATAAGTAACAAAAGTCCATATCTTGTAATCTGACCTGCCAATAGATTAACCCATGAATTAGGATATATTATTCGATCTGCATCCTTAGAATTAGTAACATAATCTGCCTGATTTTTTATATAATTGAGAACTCGGATATCCTTTTGATAAGGTACAGTCTTTACAAGTGTTTCTTCAAATTCAGCAAATGACACTTCTTTATTATCAAATGCTTTTGAGATCTTGTCTTTATAATCAAACATATCATTTATCTCATGTATCTTTGTATCAAGTGCTTCAATCTTAACACCATTAATTATCCCACCATACTCGCTAAGATACTGAGAATAGATATTATAGTTTCTTTCATTAAATGCTTCACATCGCAATGTTCCTGCATTGTTAAGCATTACTATCTCCAATCCAAAACATAATATTATATATATCCAATTTTTCCTGCTCCTAATAATACTCTTAAATTCATACATCCACATAATATTCTTCTCCATCATCTGTATATATTATATCACTGATTTGTAACATCTTAATATAACTAATAGCATTAGCATAGACACTAGTGGTATAATTCCTATTAATATCATAATGCTAATGTCCGTAAATAGATAATCTTTAATAATATACACATTTCTACTTCTAAACATTCTATAATTGTCAAAAGACTTAACCGGATACCTCAATACAATACTTAGAATAAAAGCTAAGCCATATGCCAATATCGTATTTCTAACAAGAAGAACACATATTGCCACTATCAGTGACACCATAATACAACCTAGTATTTTAAGTAACAAATCTATTAGCATAGCCGATATTATACTACCATTATATAAAGTATCTGCATATTCTTTTACACTATAAAGTGGCTGTGATATACCATCAAACCTATATATAATATAAAAAGTAATCAATTCAAGTATTCTAAAGAAAATCTCTGATATTACTGTTATAATCAAAACACTAATTACTTTAATTACATTAAGTCTATTTTTTCCATAATATGTTGTATTAACAATTCTATACATCTCTGTTTTTCTGTCATTAATCCACAGTATATTGATTGACATAATTATGATTATAATTACTATTATTGTCGAATAATCATATTTTAGATATTCATCTATTCCATCTGTTTCATAATAGCAATCTATATGCCTGTCTCGAAATATATTCGCAATACATATGCTATTAATATATCTATTCTGTTGATTAATAAGATTATATGTATACGCATTATCAAGTGCCATATCCACAACATCTTTTGCACGCTTTTCATAATCTCTATTATTGTTAATTGTATTAATCGCCACTTCAGGATACAGACCATAAACTTCCATATTCAACTTGGCTTCCTGTAATGTCTTCACCTTTTCACTTGTTATATCTCCACGAATATCATTATATAATCTACGATAATTATCATATTGTTTACTACTTATATAATTAATCTGACCAATATTCTTACTAATCATTACAAATATATCAAGGCAAAAAAATAAAACCAGAAATACCACAATAAATTTGTTATTCACTATTTTTTTAAGTTCATATCTTATCATTGCTTCTTATCTCCCAATTATCCACCTGTTCACAATATCAATCAGTATTGTAAAACACATAAATTAATATATATCCGTCCTCATAGATTAATACTCTAGTTACAGCATATAATAGAGAAATACATCTTCAAGTCCAGGCTCTACAATAATCGCATCAGTTATATTATCAAGAAAACCTCTCACTTTATAACTTCCATCCTCATATATTGCATTACTAATTCTCTGCCTATTAATCCTATGATACTCATCTTCACTTATCACTGCTTCTTTTACTTTACCATTAATATTATTAATAAGATTATCTGATGTGTCTATTGCAAGTATCTTTCCTCTATGCAAGAATATAATATTCTTTGCAACATTCTCAATATCAGGAATTATATGTGTTGCAAGAAGCACTATCTTATCTTTTGATAAATCTGTCAAAATATTACGGAATCTTATTCTCTCACTTGGATCAAGTCCTGCTGTCGGCTCATCTAATATGAGCAATTTGGGCTCATTTAAAAGAGCCTGTGCAATTCCAAGTCTTTGTCTCATTCCACCAGAAAAAGCTCCTATTTTTTTATGTTTTTCATCTGATAATCCAACAAATTCCAAGAGCATATCTACCCGCTCCTTATACTCCTTTTTTTTCATTCCTTTAATAAGTGCCATATATTCAAGAAAATCCTTTGAATAAAAGTCACTGTATAATGTTGGAAATTGTGGTAAATATCCTATATTATCATAATAGCTATTTCCAAGCTTATTAATATCCTTGCCATTCCATGTAACACTGCCATTTTTAGGTCTTAGCAGACCTGTTATAAGACCAATAAGTGTTGTCTTACCTGCACCATTCTCTCCTATAAGTCCATATATTCCAGCTTCCAATTCAATATTAATATCATAAAGTACCTGATGTTTTCCATAGAATACATCTGCATTATTAACATTAAGCATACTCACACCACCTGTCAGTCTATTTTTTTAAAAATAATTTATCTGATATTATCGGGGATATAATACTGTCCTTATATTCACCGTCCGCAACTGCAATTGCATATACTATAGAATATTTGCCAATATCCATATCAGATATATCTGCAGTCACATCTACAACAGATAACTTACCATCCTCGACTGTAACTTTAGCACAATCATGTCCGTCAAATGCTTTAACTACTTTATTATCAACAAAAAAATACACATTATACTTATTATACTCTCCACCCATAATATCAATTTTTATGTTAATCTTATTATCTTCTGATTGAATCCATTTACTATCTTCATCTTCTCTTTCGAATCTAAAATATGCTTTACTACTAAAAGGATTGTTATCATCCGATATCCCATTTTTACTCTTAAATTCTTCACTCATATCCTGCTTATTATCCATTAATACATAATCATTCATCTCTACATCTTTAACTGCATCAAACGTCTGCGCAACCGGTGAAGAAGTTCTAAAACTTAATCCTTCATCTACAGTATTCTCTGTTATTTCATAGGTTGGATTAAGCAAAGACATTATATCAACTCTGATTTTTTCATCTGCCCTAGATGAGATTACACCTAATGCTATATCATACATATCCTCTTCATCTGTATTAATAATATTAACAGTCTGTTCTTTTTCTCCATTAATTGATACTGGTTGAAGATACCCATCTACAAAACAGATAACTCCCATATCTACATTCGGCTCTGATGTACTTAGAATAATCTTATCTTTAACAATTCCATTATCATCTGAACTTAAAGCCACATTATCACTCCATCCAAAACCGGAAGTCAGACCATTCAATCTATCTGTTTCATTATATATCTGTTCTGATGTTTCAGCACTCTCATTAACATCACTAACTTGTGTCATATTATTTACTTTCGTACAGCCTGTTAAAGCTGTCACTAATACTGCTTCTAATATTAAAAAATTTTTTAATACCTTTTTATTCATCATATCATATTCTCCCTGCTCTTTTTCTTCATCTATATATTCTACTAATATTCAACTGTATGAACTATAATATCAGCTCCGTTTTTTACTTCTCCATCATATTCATAATTCATAATAAATTTATATTTTTCACATATCTTGGCATATATAAACCATTCATTTTCTTCATTATCAATTACTTTTTCTACTTCACCAGTTGTAACATCATATATTCTTCCTATCATCTTAGCATCTGTTATCATAACTTCACCACTATTTGACAATACTATTAATTCTGCTTCCTTGCTGTCTTCAAAGTTTCTCTCCTGCTCATCGCCATTAATAGATACTACTGTATACTGTGTTGTTAGAGTACTCTGCTGACCATATATTACGCTCTCTTCTCTGTCTGTAATAATAAGAGTATTATCCGCTGCAATAATTCTACCAGCTTCTGTATCTAATGTATCTTCTGCCTTATCTGATAATGCCATCTTTAACACCCCATAACTACTCTCATCTGGATTGATTCCAAAATAACTTACCTGCGCATATATGAATTCATTATTAATAATCTCTATTTTATCAATATCTATTATCTGATTTCCATAAACTGTATCTTCGTCAAATCTCCTTATACTCTTCTTCTCTCCATCTCTATCTTCTATAAATGAATTATCTGCCATCTTATAATAATACATTGCATCATTATTATATGTATATACTCCAGATATATCATTATATTCTGCTATCTGATTCATTGATGTATCTAATACAATAACTGTTCCACTATCTAATATATCAAGTATATTATCAACTAATATTCTATCATTATGAATATAAATATTCTCAGTATCTCCTGCTTTTATATCAATCTTCTTGCTATTACTTTCACCGGTTTGCATATCATACCTAAGAAGTTCTATTCCTGTTTCTTTATCTGAACTTAATATATATGCATAATCTTCATAAAAATCTATTCCTCTGATAATAGCATGTTCTGATATTTCATTTATTTTATTTTCTATAGATGATATTATCTCTTTTGAAGTCTTTGATTCATATAGACTATTCTCTTGTGCACTATCTGTTACATTATCCATGGTACTATCTGTTGTTACATTAATATTTTCATTAGCAGTATCACTATTTTGTACACTACAGCCTGATATTATAAATGTTAATGCTAATACTGCCAACATTGTTCTCTTCATAAAAACACCCTCTCTCTATTTTTTCTTTTTCATATAAATATTATCTTATTGTTGCCCATTCGTCCATGTCGTTCGTGTCGTTTAAGACGTCGTTCGTGTCGTTTTGCATATTTTTGTATACGCATTATCCGACATCAATCGTCTTCTTCTCCATTACATAGCAATTCGTGAAATTTTCTGGTAAATATCTGCTTGTACTTTCTTCCTACTGGTATAATATGGTTTTTAATTCTTATTATACTAGCAGTCCTGTCATATGTATCTATCGCTTTCATATTAACAATATACTGCTTATGTACTCTCTCGAATTCTTTTCCCCAGCTAATTACAACATCTTCCATGGAGTATTGTCTTGTATATATACATTTATCAGTGCAATATATTATTAATACATGTGCCTTGGATGTTATGTATAATACATCTTCTTCATATATATGATGTATCACTCTGTTAACATCTGTCATTTTTATTTTACTACTATCAATATAACTTATCTTCTGTAATTCTTCACTTCTTTCTACTAATCTAATCCCTCTTTGCATGTCACACCTCATTCGCTTTATATATATATATATATATATTGTATCATACACAATTTAAAAAATCTCACATTTTGCGTACTTTGCACTTATTCTTGCGTACTTTGCATTTTTAACACTTTCTCCATAATTTATTCACCTTTATTTTGCATTTTATCCATCATTTATTCACAATATGTTCGCTTTTTGTGTTTTTCTTTTTAGAAGTTTTTAGATTTTTTATCATTTTTGTAATTCTTGTCGCATTTTAAATTAGAATTGTATATCCACCATTGTTGTGATTTTTAACTGCATCGCACGCATTTTAATATACCAAAAACGCTATGCTGAATTTTAGATATCTAAGAAGTTAACTTAACCTATCTGAATTTTGCATAGCGTTTTTGTATATTATATTATTGCATTAACTATTGTTATTGTTCTTTATCTCCAATCCACGTCTACGGCATTTAATGCTTTTTCTCTAAGTGTTGCAAGCCTTTTTAATGCTTCGATTAATGTATCATCTTTCTTAGCATAGTGAAAACGAATCAGATTATGTACATCTTCCTTGAAGAAGCTTGAACCCGGCACTGCTGCCACACCTACATATTCTGCCATCCATTCACAGAATCTGACATCATCTTTTACGCCGAATTCACTTACATCAACAAGCACATAATATGCCCCCTGTGGCTCTGTAAATCTAAGTCCAAGCGATTTAAGTCCTCCGACAAATAATTCTTTCATATGTGTATAATGAGCTTTGAGTTCATCATAATAACTATCATCAAATAGTAACCCTGTCACTGCTGCTTCCATAAGTGGTGCTGCTGCTCCTACTGTAAGAAAATCATGGACTTTCTTAACTCTATCTGTAATCTTTTTATTTGCAATTACATATCCAAGTCTCCATCCTGTAATCGAATATGTCTTAGATAATGAATTACATACAATTGTTCTCTCTCTCATACCAGGAAGTGATGCCATATATATATGTCTGTTCGGCTCATATACTATATGTTCATATACTTCATCTGTTATAACATACGCATCATATTTTTTAGCAAGTTCTGCTATTATCATAAGTTCATCGTATGTAAATACTTTACCGCATGGATTAGATGGATTGCATAATATAAGTGCCTTTGCTCCCTGTCTGAATGCTTCTTCAAGAACTTCTCTGTCAAAGTTGAATTCTGGTGGTACAAGTGGTACATATATAGGCTCTGCCCCGGATAGAATAGTATCTGCGCCATAATTTTCATAAAAAGGTGAGAATATCACAACTTTATCTTTTGGATTAGTAATACTCATCATTGCCGCCATCATAGCTTCTGTGCTTCCACAAGTAACGACTATCTCTGATTCAGGATCTATATTAATTCCTGAGAAATGTTCATATTTTCTAGCAAGTGCTTCTCTAAAATTCTTCGCTCCCCATGTAAGTGCATACTGATGAGGACCACTCTTTGCAACTTCACTTAATCTGTCCGTAATCTCTCTTGGTGGATCAAAATCCGGAAAGCCCTGTGACAGATTAACTGCACCATATCTATTAGCGATTCTTGTCATTCTTCGTATAACTGAATCTGTAAAATTCGCTGTTCTATCACTTAATTCTCTCATTTTTTACCTCTTTCATATATTTTATTATACATTTGTAATACTCTTAATCTTAGCAAAATTACTATATAATCTTAGTTTCACAAGTACTTTTATATCCACTCTCGTCTAATCTTGGCCCATTTTGCATCTCGACCTTCTACTATATGCTCTATATCTTCATCTGTAAGATGTGCAAATCTTGTCTGACATCTAAGATATTCTGATACGTCTGTGAATTCTTTTGGATCTCTGTTAAGATGAAATTCTCCAGCATAATATTCGGCGAGATACCATAAGCCGCAGTCAACCATCTTCTTAGCTGCGTTAATCGTCTCATCAACTGGTATTCCCCAGCCTGTAGGACATGGTGCTATTACATGGATATATGATGGTCCGTCAACTTCTGATGCTCTTTTTACTTTTGCAATAAAATCTTCTATATATGCAATACTTGCTGTTGCTGCATAAGGAATATCATGTGCAGCTACTATCTCAAACATATTTTTCTTATTCTTAAGATTGCCATGTTCGTTCTTACCTGCCGGCGTTGTTGTTGTTCTTGCACCAAATGGAGTAAGCCCACTCTTTTGAATTCCGGTATTCATATAAGCTTCGTTATCATAACATATATATATCACTCTATCATTGCGATCTATTGCACCTGAAAGTGCCTGAATTCCAATATCAGCTGTACCACCATCGCCTGCCATTCCAAGCACATGATAATCTTTAAGTCCAAGTGCTTTAGCACCTGCTGCCATTCCCGTAAGAATCGAACCTGTTCCTGCGAATGTTGATATTATAGCATTGTTAGCAAAACATAACTGTGGAAAATTGAATCCAACTGCTGACATACATCCTGCCGGAAGTGCGATGAATGTTCGCTCTCCAAGTGTCTTTAATGCCATTCTTACTGCAAGGCTTCCGCCACATCCTGCGCAGGCTTTGTGTCCATAGAAGAATTCATTATCTGTTATATTTCTTGCATTTATCTTATCTGACATCATCAACAACCCCCAGTCCAATCCATACTTCTTTTTCTTCATTACCTTTTATAAGTGTCCCAAAGCACTCTTTTATATCTTCATAAGATATATCTCTTCCACCAAGTCCACCTATGAAATTATATGATGGTACTAATACACCATTTCGTATAAGTGCAGAGTTGACATTCGTATATACAGTTCCTTCATAACCAAAAGATATATCTTTTTCAAGTGTACCTATAGCTTTTGCCCCTTTAACAAGTGCAGCTATCTCTTCGTGTGGAAATGGTCTTACAAATCTTATCTTAAGTACTCCCACTTTTACTCCTCTATCTCTAAGTTCATCGACTACTTCTCTTGCAATACCTGTTATACTTCCAAGTGTTATAAGTATGTATTCTGCATCTTCTATCCTGTATCCTTGTGTCATCGTTCCATGACTTCTTCCAAATATCTGTTTAAATCTCTCGTCTGCTTCTTTTACAACATCTTTTACTCTTAACATTGCTTTGTGATGCAGAAGATGGAATTCTTCATTGTCTGCAGGACCTACAGAGAATCCCATATTAACAGGATTATCAAGATCCATCTTATTATCAGTGACATATGTAGGCAGGAATTCATCAGCCTGTGACTGTGTTGGAATATCTACCGCTTCATAAGTATGTGTAAGTACAAAACCATCAAGGTTCACCATTACAGGTACCATTACATCTGTATGCTCTGCTATATAATAACTCATAAGTGCCATATCAAGACTCTCCTGTGCGTCTTCTACATACATCTGTATCCAACCTGAATCAAGCTGTGATAATGAATCTCTCTGATCTCCATATATATTCCATGGAAGTGCTGTTGAACGATTGGCATTCATCATTACTATAGGAAATCTTCCACCTGCTGCATAAGGGAGACATTCAGCCATATATAGAAGTCCCTGTGATGATGTTGCTGTAAAGGTTCTTGCTCCTACGCTTGCTGCCCCTATGGCTGCTGACATTGCTGAATGTTCTGATTCTACATGTATGAATTCGCTCTTAAGACTTCTATCTTCCACCATCTCTGATAATCTCTCTACTACTATTGTCTGTGGAGTTATAGGATATGCTGATATTACATTAGGCTTTGCAAGTCTTATTCCTTCTGCAAAAGCGTCATTACCTGATATAAATTTTCTCTCACCCATCTTATTCATCCTCCATCTGTATTGCTGTTATAGGACAAGTCTTTACACATATTCCACAACCTTTGCAAAAATCATAATCAATATCTACTTTACCGTCTTTTTTAAATATAACTCCATCCGGGCAATACATATAGCATCTAAAACATCCTACACACTTGTCTGTATTGACAACAGGTCGCTTACTTCTCCATCCACTATTCTTAGTAACAAGATGACCAGCCTTATAGCAGGTTGCCTGTGGATATTCTGACAATTTCTCCGGTCTTTTATAATCTGTTAACTCAGGCTTAATCATTGTTATTACTCCTTTCAATAGTGATAATCTCATCTATTACGCTCTTATTTTTCTCTACTATTTTCTCTGGAAGATAATTCTTAAGCACTTTCTTGGCACTTTCGCTGTCAACGATATGTGTATGTGCAATAAGTGTCGCAAGCATCGCTGTATTGCTCACTGCTCTGCCTATTATCTCTTTTGATATACTATCTGCATCTATTGCTATTACGTTCTTATCTCTGTATCTATCTATATCTTTAGTATTAACGAAAATAAGCCCGCCTGCTTTTAAGTCTTCTTTTGCAGCCGGACTATATAATGTCTCATCAAGATATATAATATAATCGCCTTTTGTAATAACACTTCTATCTGTTATCTTCTTATCATCAATCTTAGTAAATGCCTGTATTGGAGCTCCTCGTCTCTCTGGACCAAATGAAGGAAAACTAAGTGCATATAATCCATCTGTAACTGCTGCCGCTCCAAGCAATTTAGATGCTGTGAATGCACCCTGTCCACCTCGTCCATGCCATCTTATCTCTATCATGTCTTTACCTATCCTCTCACTCATATTCTATCAAGTGTCTACATTATCAAGTACTTATAAGACTTATTATCATTATTAAGTAATCATATAATTATCCTTAATTACAAGTCTGATATTCTTCTATGAACTTTGCAAAATTGTCATATTCTATGGCTCTTAGTTCTTCTTGTGTCAGATTGAACTTCTCTAGCTTATATAATTCTTCAAATGGATTCCACATTGGAAAATCACTTCCAAAGAATATGTGGTTTATTCCATATTTATTAATCATCGCTCTTAATTCTTCATCTGTCATAAATGATATAACACTTGAAACATCAAAATACACATTCTTACTGTATGGAAGTGTATATGCTTCTTCAAAGTGTCTGTAACCTCCAAGATGGGCTGCTATTATCTTAAGATTACTTACTCTCTCAATTACTTTTCTAAGTCTTAATGGATTGGAATAATCTACATTCTGATCTCCCATATGGAATAATACGAACATATTACGTCTTGCAATCTCTTCGTATATGTCAAACATCTTCTCATCATCAATATTAAACTGCTGAAAATCAAAATGGAACTTGACTCCCTTAAGTCCAAGTTCTTCTATTCTGTCTAATTCAGCTATATAATCTTCATTATCTCTATGTAGTGTTCCAAGCCCTATAAGGCTATTATCTTTGTCACATATTGATGCAATAAATGTATTAATACTCTTTGTCTGAGATGGAACTGCAGCCGGTGAACACACCAGCTGCTTTACTATCTCATATCTGCCTGTATCATCTGTTCCACTTACTTTTTTTAATTCATCATAAGTTCCTTTTGTATACATTGGCAGATTATAGAACTCTCCAACCGTTATCTTAGCTTTATCAGCTATCTTATCGGGAAATATATGAGTATGTGCATCTATTACCTTATATATTTCACTATTTTGCTTCATATTTCGACTTTCTTTCATCTATTATTCTCTTTGATTTGTGTTCTGAACGTGTGTTAAGTCCACCATCTTCATGAACAACAACTTTATCTGGTTTTACACCAATTCTTGCTTTTAATGCCTGTGATACTATTGCTGCAACTTCTTCATCTGTCTGTATATTATCAGCATTTTTCTCTATCTCTACTGAGTACTTGCAAGTATAATCTTTATCAAATACTCTTATTAAGTATTCTCCTGTAATTCCTTTTAATTCTCTTATAACAGCTTCAATATCACTTGGGAATACATTAACTGCTGATACAATGAACATATCATCTTTTCTTCCATTAATGTGTATTCTTCCATGTGTACGACCGCATGAGCAAGGTGTATTATCAATCCATCCTATATCTCCTGATCTGAAACGAATCATTGGTCTTGCATGTTTTCTTAATGTTGTATATACAAGTTCTCCGACTTCACCCGGCTTTAATACTTCTCCTGTGTTAAGATCAACTGTTTCAACAAGTATCTGATCTTCTGCTATATGAAGTCCGTCTTTGGCATCACACATGGCTGCACATGCTCCGAATATATCTGATAATCCGTAGAAATCATATACTTGTGCACCCCACAGATCTTCGATTGCTTTTCTTGTTGACTCTATTGAACCGCCAAGTTCTCCTGCAACAATAATCTTCTTAATTGCAAGGTCTTTCTTAGGATCTATTCCGGCTTTGATTGCCTTCTCTCCTAACTGCCATGCGTATGATGGACTTGTCCATATTACTGTTGGCTGGTATGTCTTAAGAATGAATAACAATCTCTCGCTTGGAAGTGTTCCACCCCATATACATAATGCTCCAAGATTCTGAGCACCTATTACGTCAGGTCCTCCTACATATAATGAGAAGTTAAGTGCATGCACATATCTGTCATTAGGTCTCATACCTACCTGCCAGAACCATCTGCTCTCTGTCTCCTGAAATTCATCAAAGTCCTGTTTTGTAAAAGGACTCATTGTCGGTACACCTGTTGAACCTGTTGATGTTGAGATGAATACAACATCTTCTTCAGGTACTGCTGCAAGCTCTCCAAGAAAGCTTCCAACTCCCTGTGTATCTCTCTCTGTCTGCTTATTAATAAATGGAAATCTCTCAATATCTTTAAGTGTCTTAATATCTTCAGGTTTTACTCCTGCTTCATCGAATGTTCTTCTGTAATATGGAGAATTCTCATAAGAGAATTTTACTATCTCTTTAAGATCCTCTAACTGTTTTTCTTCAAGTTCTTCTCTTGAAAGTGTCTCTAACTTCTCATTCCAATATTTAGAATATTTCTTAACTTTCTTATTACCATCAATTACTTCAAATTCTCTTTCTTCTTCAAACTGTGTATATGCTTCCATTTGTTTTCCACCTTTCATCTCTTCTCATAACATGTTAATGTTCCTCATATTTCAAGCCTATATTTCCTATAGATTAAGTATGAATTGATTATACATGATTTTTTCAAAAGGTGGTAATTGCTAAATTTTATTATGTGTTATAGATTAACCTTATAGCACATCAAAGCACATACTGTTCATATTTTTTTAGTTCATTAATATACATCTCGCCAAGACGGCTAAGTGGCATCTTCTTTCTCTTAATGTATCCTATTGTCATAGTCTCATCTTTAGCAAGCGGTATTGCAGCATAGTCATCACCATTAAGTTCCTGACAGATTATTCCTGAACATAATGTATATCCATTAAGACCTTTCATAAGATTTAACATTGTAGCTCTGTCATCTGCTTTGATTATCTTCTTATAATCATATGTACTAAGCACTTCTTCTGCAAAATAGAATGAATTATTCTGTCCCTGTTCGAATGAGAGACATGGATAATCTTCTAATTCTTTCATTGTCACACTTTCTTTACCTGCAAGTGGGTTACTCTTACTTATATATGCATATATACTACAGTCAAACAATGGAATGAATTCCAGCTCGCTTTCTTTAAATATCTTCTCTATTACTTTTCTATTAAAGTCATTAAGATATAATATTCCTATCTCACTCTTCTGATTCTTGACATTCTCTATTACTTCTGCTGTCTTTGTCTCATGTACTGCGAACTCATATTCATCAAGCCCGAATTCTCTTGCCATTCTTATAAAAGCTTCGACTGCAAATGTATAATGCTGCATAGATACGCTGAACTTCTTCTTAAAGTTCTTATTCTCAGTATATCTCTCTTCTATAAGTTTGTAATGTTCAAGCATCTGTCTTGCATATCCTAAGAATTCTTCACCTTCCGGTGTTATAACTATTCCTCTGTTAGATCTTAAAAAAATAGTTATATTAATCTCATTCTCAAGATCCTTTATCGTACTTGACAGACTAGGCTGAGTTATGAACAGTTCTGCTGCCGCTTTATTAATTGACTTATTATCTGCTATGCATACTGCATATCTTAACTGTTGTAATGTCATATAATATCCTTTCTACTATTTTAGTCAGTGCTAATTGCCAATCAGTACTTCTTATTGACAAGCTGTCATTGTGTTTATTTATGTAACATAGTAACATGTGAAAGTATTTTTTTCAATAGTATGTAGCAACTAAAAAAATATCTTAAAATATCCTCCAAATATCCATCATATATCTACTTATTTTTCTGCAATAAACTATTTCTATCCTATCTAAATTGCCATTTTACTAAGTATAAATAATATTAATGTATATTATTGAATATTCTTTTTGTTACACTTTATTATGTAAAAACAGCTATGCCTACAAAATATATCTTAAAATCTATTATTAAGATTATTCTGTTATGCATAGCTGTCTTATTATTTATTCATATTCTATTTTACAAAACGTGTTAAACGTGCTCTCATCTCGTCTTCGCCAATTATATGATTAATTGTCCAAAGGTCTGGTGAATTAGCCATTCCTGTTACACCTATACGGATAACTTCTGCTATATCTGATACATTACCCTTATAGTTCTCAGGATTTGCCTTATATGCTTTCATATCTGATGCAAAACCAAGTTTTTCTGCTGTCTCTTTTAACTTGTTAAACCATGCTGAATTATCTTCTTCATGGTTATATGAAGCAAGATATGTCTTAATTATATCTGATACAGTATCTTCATCGAATTTGAAGCTGTCTTTTATCTCTTCTGCAACGAAGAAATATCTTATCATATCTGCTATCTGTGTTGCATATTCAAAGTCTTTTCTTCTTCTCTTCTGTCCGATACCCATACATAATCTGAATACATTAAGCATCTTCTCTTTGTCACTTAACCATTCAAGGACTTCTGTCTTGTCATTGTTCTTAGCCCAGTCTTCCATGAAATCATACATCTCATATTCTGATAACTTAGAAAGTTCATTTTTACATATACTATGTAACTTATCTTTATCAAAAAGAGCACCTGACTGATTCATCTTATCTATTGAGAATGGGAATTCATTAATATCTTTATCAGGATATTTTTCATGCCATTCTTCAAAGTTAGAGTTAAGTAATGTAAGAAGATATACTTTCATCGCTAATGGATGATATCCATCTTTACGGTAATAATCAAGTGATAATTCAGGATCTTTTCTCTTTGATAACTTTCTCTTACCACCTGTCTCTTCATCTATCTTCATAAGATGTGCTGTATGACCATATTTTGGCATCTTAAAGCCTAATACATGGAATAATTCATAATGAATTGGTACTGATGCAAGCCACTCTCCACCACGAATTACTACAGTTGTTCTCATAAGATGATCATCAATCGCATGAGCAAAGTGATATGTTGGAACTCCATCTTTTTTAAGTAATACTACATCATGAATATTCTCTGGAA
The DNA here is from genome assembly GCF_018918265.1 of Falcatimonas sp. MSJ-15. Classification (GTDB taxonomy): domain Bacteria; phylum Bacillota; class Clostridia; order Lachnospirales; family Lachnospiraceae; genus Falcatimonas. The sequence goes on along the minus strand of NZ_JAHLQC010000006.1, from coordinate 81,933 downwards.
GTTTAATCTCGCCTTTGATACTGTCTACGAATGTAATCTCTTTTTCCGGATCTCCATTTGAACGAAGTCTTAATACATAAGGTTTGTTAGCTTTCAAGTTCTCTTCTATCTGCTCTAATGTAAGATTACGGCATGTTGCATACTTACCATAGTATCCTGTTAATACTTTTGCTTCCTCCTGCTCCTGTCTTACTTTTTCTAAGGCATCTTCTTCACAGAAACATGGATACGCAAGTCCTTTTTCTACAAGATCTTTGGCATATACATGATATATGTCAACTCTCTGTCTCTGCACATATGGTCCATACTGGTTATTAGGTGCATCATCAGGGAATCCTGCGCCTTCATCAAATTCAATATTAAAATATCTTAAGGCATTAATTATTATATCAACTGCTCCGTCAACTTTACGTTTCTCATCTGTATCTTCGATACGAAGATAGAATACACCACCATTACGATGAGCGATTCTCTCATCTGCAAGTGCGCTGTACAGATTACCAAGATGAATAAAACCTGTTGGACTTGGACCCATTCTTGTTACTTCAGCTTTCTTTGGCAGATCTCTTTCTGGAAATCTCTTTTCCATATCTTCTGGTGTAGCTGTTACATCAGGAAATAATAACTGCGCTAATCTCTTATTATCCATTATCTTTCACCTTTCATACTTCATTTTTTCGCTTTGCTAATTATATCATACAGTGTTTTTTTTTACAATTGTGTTTCCTTATTGTCATAAGTATCAAGAAAATGATGTTTCTCGCCTTTTGTCTTATAAGCTATAATTGTACTGAGATTAACATTCTCAACGCTCTTGAATATATTCGCTTCAACAAATGGATTGCTCTTCTTCATCTCAGCTATAAGTCTCTTAACTTCCATTCGCTTTGACACACTGCTGCCATCAGGACGGCATGTTGTACATGTATCTGTAAAGCGACATGCACACTGAATAAACTTAAGATTATTATAATCTCTCCAATGCTTTATATCGTCTTCTCTTATAAGATACATAGGTCTTATAAGTTCCATGCCTTCAAAGTTAGTACTGTGTAACTTAGGCATCATCGTCTGAACCTGTGCGCCATATAACATTCCCATAAGAATTGTCTCTATAACATCATCATAATGATGTCCAAGTGCAATCTTATTGCATCCAAGTTCTTTTGCCTTACTGTACAGATGTCCTCTTCTCATTCTTGCACATAGATAACATGGTGATTTCTCAACATCATATACTGCATTGAATATATCTGATTCAAATATTGTAACTGGGATATCCATAAGCTTTGCATTGCCTTCTATAACCTGTCTGTTAGTCTCACTATATCCCGGATCCATAACCAGAAATACAAGTTCAAAGTGGCATTTTCTATGCCTTTGTAACTCCTGAAAAAGCTTTGCCATAAGCATTGAATCTTTACCACCGGATATACATACAGCTATCTTATCTCCTTCTTTTACAAGCTCATACTCATTAATAGCTTTTGTAAACTTAGAAAAAATATCTTTATGAAATTTTTTTCTGATACTTTGCTCTATCTCTCTTGCTCTCTCTTCGTTCTTCTCTGCTCTTATACTCTCGGCTATATATGAATTATAACCGCCCTTAAAACTATATGCATCAAAGCCTTTTTCTCTTAACTGTTCTGCTATATCAAGGCTTACTACACCTCTTGCGCAGTAGAGTATTATCTTCTTATTCTTGTCAAAAGTATCTGCTCTGTCTAATACTTCATTCTCATCTATATATATAGCACCTTTTATCATGCCATACTCTGTCTGAATGGCATCTCGTATATCAATTAATATATAACTGTCACTGTCAAGCTGCATAAATTCTTCGTATGATATTTCACACATAATATTACCTGTATCTATCCTTTCTTACTCGCTGCTATTTTGGCAATTACAATTGTCAAAAACAGATCAATAACGCCGTTCTAATTCTATCGATATACGCTAGGTGTGTCAAGTATCAAGTATGCTATACTAGCTCTAACTTTCGAATCTGTCTGCCTGCTTTTTTAGGCAATTATTATTAGTTCACTTTTTTAACTAAATATGATATTCTATTACTTGCAATACTTTATAGACTAATTTACTCACAAAAGATGTTGTAAACTTAATTTAGATCCTATATATAATAAGTAATTACTATACTTCGCTTTTTGCAATTACTTATTATCTTATACCAAAAAGGAGGGTGCTATACAGTTTTTACACTATATGGCTGATATTTATATGATAAAAACAGGTAAAACCAGTATGATAAGAGATTATAACCAGACTCTTATCCTCGAAAATATTATAAAAGAAAAAGTTATCTCAAGAGCTTCTCTCTCTAAGAAACTTGGACTTACTAAGGCTACTATCTCTGCTATAGTTGACGTTCTCATTAATAACAATCTTGTAATTGAGACAGGCAATGAAGATACATCAAAAGGCAGAAAGCCTATTAACCTTATGCTTAATCGTGAAGCCGGATATGTAATTGCTATTAACCTTGATGTTGATAATGTAACAGCCGCAATCTCAGACCTTACAGGAGAGAATATACAGACTGACCGTTTTGCTATGGATATTAATCCGGCATATATTATTAAGAATCTTATCAATGTAATTGAAGGAATGGCAGGATATGTTGACGGTGGTCTTATTCGCATAAAAGGCATAGCCATCGGCATTCATGGTGTTGTGTTTGATAACAAAGTCAAATTCACTCCTTATTATGACCTTGGTGACGTTGATGTAAAAAAAGAACTTGAAGAATATTTTAACATTCCTGTCTACCTTGAGAATGAAGCCAATCTCGCTGTAATAGCTGAACTTACATTCAGCAAGCGTTTTGACAACATGACTCTGTTAAGTATTCATACAGGCGTTGGTATCGGTCTTATTGCAAATGGTGAACTTTATTCAGGTTACAGTGGTCATGCAGGTGAATTCGGTCATACCACTATCGAAGTTGACGGAAGAGAATGTCCTTGCGGTAACAGAGGATGTCTTGAACAGTATATCTCTGAGAGAAGTATTCTAAGAGAATATAGAAAAGCTTCTAAGATATCTGATGCTTCTTTTTCTGATTATATAGAAGCTTATAAAAAAGGTGACTCTACTGCAATTGTCATAATGGATGAGTTCATAAAATATATGACAGTTGCTGTACGAAACATTATTAATATGTTCAATCCTGAGATAATACTTGTTAATAGTATTATTACTAATGAATGTCCTGAGATTACAACAAAGATCACTGATAGTCTTAATAGTAATCTTAAGAGTATATGTAACTTAACACCTTCTGCCATCTCTAAAGATAATATTCTTAAAGGTGGAATTGCAAAAGCTGTATGCAGTTTTTTAAATATTAATAACCTTGATTTGCAACGCTATTGATTTATAGAATGCCTATAATTTATAAAGCATTTATAATTCATAAAGTACTTACAATTCATACAATATTTATTATAAGGAGATACTTAATATGGATAATTATACAACTGATGAACGTTTAAAGAAAATATTTGATTTTATATTAGAGATTGATAAAGAAAAGGAAATATTTCGCCAGACTTATCTTGCTGATGCTTCAAGAAAAGAAAATGATTCCGAGCATGCCTGGCACATGGCTATTATGACTGTTCTTCTAAGTGAATATGCTAATGAAGAGATTGATGTCCTTAAGACAGTTACTATGCTTCTTATTCATGATCTTGTTGAGATTGATGCCGGTGATACTTATGCTTATGATGAAGAAGCGAAAAAAACTCAGGCTGATAGAGAAAAAGCTGCTGCTGACAGAATATTTTCTCTTCTTCCTGACGACCTGGCTGTTAAGTTTAGAAGTCTTTTTGACGAATTTGAAGCAAGGGAAAGTAAAGAAGCAAAATTCGCAAGGACTATGGATAACATTCAGCCAATCATGTTAAATGCTGCATCCGATGGCAAATCATGGGCTGAAAAAGGTGTTCATCTCTCACAGATTCTTGAACGCAACAGAAGAACTTCTGAAGGTTCTTCCTCTCTTTGGGATTTTGCTTATAATGAATATATTGAACCTAATATTGAAAAAGGAAGAATTAAAAGATAATTATGAATAAAGCTGTTAAAAATACTCCGCTTTTTAGTGGAAATGATCTGATTAAATTAATAATACCACTTATAATCGAACAGACACTTGCTGTAAGTATCGGTCTTATCGATACAATTATGGTATCATCAGTCGGTGAAGCTGCTGTATCCGGTGTATCCTTAGTTGACAGTGTTAATACACTCCTTATTCAGATTCTATCTGCACTTGCAACCGGCGGTGCAGTTGTATGCAGCCAATATATGGGAAAAAATGACAAAGAGACAGTCAAAAGATCTGCTGGACAACTTGTATATGTTATGACACTTTGCTCTGCATTTCTTATGCTTGTTGTTCTATTTTTTAACAGACTTATACTTCGTGGCATATTTGGCAAGATAGATGCTGATGTTATGAACTATGCAAGAATATATTTTATATTGTCAGCTATATCATATCCATTCCTTGGACTGTATAATGCCGGTGCTGCCCTGTTTCGAAGTATCGGTGACAGTAAGACAAGCATGATCTCAAGCCTTATTATGAATATCCTTAATATAGGTGGCAATTATATTCTTATCTTCATATTTAACTTAAGTGTTACCGGTGCTGCAATAGCGACACTTATAAGTCGTATCATATCAGCTGTATTTATCATGTTCCTTATCATGAATAAGGATACTATGGTTCGTATTGACAATATCAGATATCTAAAACCTGATAATTATATTATTGGAAAACTTCTAAAGATTGGTATTCCAAGTGGACTTGAAAATGGTATGTTCCAGATTGGCAAACTTGCTGTATCAAGTCTTACATCAACATTTGGAACTTCTGCGATTGCTGCTAATTCCATAGCTTCTAACGTAAGTTCTTTTTCTAATATACCAGGTAATGCAATGGGACTTGCAATGGTCACAGTTGTAGGAAGATGTATCGGTGCAGGCGAGCGAGAACAAGCGAAAAAATACAGTAAAAAACTTCTTATGTTCTCATATATGGGATTATGGACAACTAACTTCATTATGACTGTATTTGCAAAGAATATTGTCGGAATATTCAATCTCACACCAGAAGCCACTCATATTGCAATTAACTTAATTCACTCATTCTCATTGATTGCAATATTCATCTGGCCACTAAGTTTTACTCTGCCTAACACATTAAGAGCAGCAGGCGATGCCAAATTCACTATGATTGTAAGCATCTTCTCTATGTGGACTTTCAGAGTATTAAGCAGTTATTTTCTTGCCGGATATCTAAGCATGGGTGTACTTGGTGTATGGCTCGGAATGTATATTGACTGGGCTTTCAGATCAGCTCTGTTCCTTATAAGATATTGTCGTGGACGATGGCTTGATATTAAACTTGTCTAATTGATAATCTAATTGATATAATTATCAATTCTAACTAAAAGATTTCCTAAAACTGTTAAACATAATTTTATGTTTGAAAGCTTAGGGAATCTTTTTTTAATAAGTATATTTCAACCTGCACTCTCTTATGCAGCTAATATAGGTCTTGATATATTTTTATACCGGTTATTCACAGATATCAGTAGATGTTACACTTAACTAATCTAAATCTTCATATATTTTTATACTTTTGAATAAGTTTACATAATTTGGTACGATAAATTAAAAAGACTTTTTTTACATCGTTTTTTTTGAAAAAAACTGACATTTTAATTGACATATCGATATATATCTTGTATTATTAAGATGTATCTTACATGTCACAGCTAATAAACATACTATTAGCTAAAGATAAATATAATGGTTGTGACATCAATAATTATTATTATAAACCAAAGGAGGGGCTTTCCATGAAACGAAAAATATTAACATGTATCGCAACAATCTTATGTATAATAATGGCTGTCGGATGTGGTAACAAAAGCACTACGGATGATGGAATTGATATGCTCATAGATGGTAATTCGTTTCGATACAAACCTTATCCATTTGGCTATGATTTTGCTAAAGCCAAATCAGATAATGAACTCCGAAGTGAAAACGAAGTCTGCTTAGCATTACAAGATGAAGTTACTATTCTAGGCGAAGATGGTGGTATTATTCAGTTATATAGTGATAGCAATTCTCATACTGAAGTAATAGGTGTCGCTATCAATTTCCTATATACAGATGGCAATGCACTAGAAGAATCACAAAAAGTATATGATAGAATGTTCGAAGAATTATCGCAAAATGCTCCAGCAGACTGTGAGACTCTTGATAAACGAACTACGGGTGATCTACTACATGTAACAGATAGCAATGATTCAACAATATCTCGCATAGCTCCTATATATGTATGGACGGATTCGCAAGGCAATACACTCTCATTATCCATGTTACCATATTCAGATGACTATTCAGCGGTAATTATAACACTCACTCGTGCAGGACATACACTTATTGCACATTAGTTAATTATTCATTTTTACCACAATACATAGTAATAATATTATTCATTTTTACCACAATACATAGTAATAATATTATTCATATTGTAACTATATAATGCATAAAATTAAAACAGGTGCAACGGAATCTCTTCCATGCACCTGTTTCAATTACTGTTATTTGACTAAGCGATGTTCTTATGGCAAGTTAACGTCTAAAGCGATATCAGCTTGCCTGACATCTTACATTTTTTATTCTAACATAATGTACTTTAATAATATATAGTCCTTAAGTACGTTTTTTATAGATATTTTATCCCATATTAATGTACTAAACTACCAATTTTTAACCGATATTTTAAGATACACAGCCTGCCAGATATACTATATTACAAGCAGTGGTCTTTGCAATCGTCGGTACTTAGTAAGCTTATACATCGAAGATGTATAGCGAACTTAGTACCGCTACGCTTGCAATGAAGTGAGAACGCCCACTGTGGTAATATAGTATATCTGGCAGGCGTTTCATATAAAATCACTTTATTTTTTAACTATATAATAATGGAGGGAACTATGTATAATCAGAAACTGTCAGAATCTCTTAATCTTCTCTTATCATCACTACCATCTGCCACAGATTATGTTGAACTGATACTTATATATAATGGCGATATCAGTGAGATTACAGATAGATATAATATTACTATTCTGTTAGGTGGATATGCAACAGCTAATGTTATGATTAGAGATATTCCATCACTTGCTTCATACGATTATATAATCTATATATCCATTCCTGAACCAGTATTCTTCTCAGTACGATTCGGACTTATGAACTCATGCCCATTAAGTGGAGGTTCACAATCTATATCTTCACTAACCGGACGTGGTGTTATTATCGCTATTATTGATTCCGGCATCGACATATTCCATCCGGATTTTCTAGATACTGACAAATCAACACGAATCATCGCTTATTGGGATCAGAGTGTTGCCGGTACTCCTCCTTCTGGTTACAGATATGGTAATCTATATACATCTTCTGATATTAATCGCATTATTAATTCTTATAGCAATTCTAAGGCATCATCAATTACTCCAATTCCAAGAGATGTAAGCGGACATGGAACTGCTGTAGCCGGAATATGTCTTGGTAATGGTGCATCTTCAGATGGCGTATATGCCGGTGTTGCACCTGATAGTATGATACTCGCCGTCCGATTAAGAAGCAGTATAACTTCATCTTATCCTAATACTGCTGCACTTATGGAAGGAATTGATTTTGCTGTAAAATATGCCAGTGAACGTAATCTTCCTATTGTTATTAATCTAAGCTATGGTAATAATTACGGACCTCATGACGGATACTCGCTAGTAGGCAATTATCTTAACACTCTTAAGTCTTATGGTCGCAATGTTATTGTATGCGGAAGTGGTAATGAAGGTGCGTCTTCAATACACGCAGGTGGAACACTTAGAAGTAGTGAAACTGTTACTATTCCTTTTTCAATATCAGAACGTGAGACTTCGCTAACTATGGAATTATGGCAATTTTACGCAGATATGCTAGATTTTTCAATAATATATCCAGATGGCAGCAGACAGAATATAAGCCCCTCTGTTAATCGATTCCGATACCGTAATACGAATATTGGTATACTGTATGGTATGCCATCACCTATCTCCGTATCACAGAATATATTCTTTAGTTTTAACAGTGATAGTTATTATATCGATGGTGGTCTGTATTCGATAGAGATTAATGCACGTCTTATAAAAAATGGCAGATATGATATATGGATGCAAAGTTCTGGTTCAATTAACCAAGGTACTAACTTTCTATATCCGGACGAATATACAACACTTACAACACCATCGGATACTATGAATGTAATTACTGTCGGTGCTTATGATTATACTAACGATTCTGTCGCATTCTTCTCAGGTCGTGGATTCACAAGACTTCTATCTGCCATCAAACCTGAGCTTGTCGCACCGGGTGTTAATATAATCAGTACCAAATCCGGTGGTGGATACTCATCATATACAGGCACTTCTTTTGCAACACCATTTGTAAGTGGTGCTTGTGCACTTCTTATGGAGTGGGGAATTGTTAATGGTAATGATCCTTATATGTATTCAGACAAGATAAAAGCTTTCTTAATCAGAGGTTCAAGAAAGCTTTCATCAATATCTATATATCCATCAAAACAAGCAGGATGGGGCGCATTGTGTATAAAGGATTCTTTTTTGTGAACTACCCATCACCTAAAGGTAATGGGTTTTCTTGCTGACAATTTATAAATTATATTAAAACATCTTCTCAATAAGTTCCTTATTAAGTCCTTCTCCTATTACTATTATAACTTCCTGTCCTTTTGCGATCGGTGTTATTGTCATATCCTTTCTGGTTGCATTAACTTCTATCCAGGTACCATCTTCGTTATGAAGAAAACCTTTTACTCTAAATACATTACCATATTCTGTATTATTCATCATCATATTAGTCTTATCTTCAAACTGTTTTACCGTAAGTGTCTTATTAAGAAAATATATTGATTCAAAACCACTCTCATCCTGTGACCATGTCTTCTTATAACTACTCATGTTATATCCTGAAGTACTTATCTTATCAAAGTCTTCATTTGTAAGACTTAAAGTTTCTTTATATATCACAGCATCATCAATATCTCTGTTACATTTGCACTCTATAAGTGCATCCTTAATTCTTTTGACAGTATCTTTTGCTTGGTCTATTCCTGCTTCTTCAAGCCTTGTAAGAATAATACTACCTGCTACAGATGCCTGAGATGCAAGCAGATATCTTGAAGCTTCTGACAATTCACTCTCAAGACTTGCATTAACAAGCGTAATCACATTATCAATCTTGTACCACTTATCTAATGGTTCTTCATGCAATGTATCGAAGAATTCATCTACATCATATATTCCTGATGGCTCTACAATTACTCTGTCATATCCACACATTGCCATAGCTATCAGCTTAGTCTTAAATCGTCTTCTGTGACAATCCACATCGCATCCACCCGATACCATCTCAAGCTCGCACTTATCTCCTTCTAATTCCTGAAGTAACATCATATCTACATTAACTGCACCAAAATCATTTTCAAGTATACCTATATTCTCACCTTTATCCATAAGGTATTTCGCATATTTTTTTATAAAAGTAGTCTTTCCTGAACCAAGGAAACCTGTAATCAGATCTATCTTTACCATAATAATCACTCCTTACTTATAATACACTAATAATGATGTCGGGGGCAAAAGCCTTTCACCCACCTATGAGCAAGCTCACGTGGTTTTAGACCTTTTGACCCTGGCATCCTAATAATACCTTTGTGAACTACCATGTGTCAACATCACATTTCCTTGTCTATTAACTATATTTTGTGCGGCATTAATGTCCCTGTCTATATTTTTTGTACCACAGGCAGGACAAGCCCAATGCCTTATAGATAAATCTTTAAGTTTGGAATTCTTTATTGCTGTCCACATATAAGCCATTTGATTTATAATCCAATCCAATGGCAACTGTATCTGTAGATTCTATCTTCGAGTTCTTTCTTGCCTTCCACACTGATTCCAATATCCAGTTTGTAAACAATTGCTTCTTTAGATGCACCCTCAGATTTGAGCAGAAGGATCCTTGCACGTTGATAAACGCGAATTTCCAGAAAGCACAAATTTGCACGTGAAAAATCTTTGATATAAGGATTTTTCACATTATACGCCCCTTTCCTCTGGGTTCCAGATTACCTTGTGCATCTGAATCTGAAGACGCACATCATTCATCCTTTTACTGGTCATGAAATTCACGATTTCCACTGGCTCAATTGAACCAAATACTGGACTTATGAATACCTGGCATCTTTCTGTCAGATGAAATTTTTCAATTATTTTCTCTGCACATTCCAAATCATTAATGCTGCCCGAAACGAACTTGACTGTGTCCTGCTTTCTTAGAGCTTCCATATTGGAGAGAAGCATTTTCTCCTCACAGCCGCTATATGGCAGCTTGTAATCCATAGTAAGGCTAAGTTTTTCTTTTGAAAATGCATTGGCAATGGGAGCAATATCAACAGCCCCATTAGTTTCAATCTCTACTCGAATGTCCGATTTGTTCAATAATTTTTCTACTAGACTTCTGATATCCTTCTGTAATAAAGGCTCTCCCCCTGTCAGCGTCACATTTTTAATGCCTGTCTCACTGACATATTCACAAATCTCATCTGGTGACAGCTCCTCGTAATCACATGCTGGCTCATTGGCCCACTTTGTGTCACAGTAGGAGCAGTTTAAGTTACAGCCCTTGAATCTGATAAACACCGCCAATTCTCCGGCTCTTCTTCCTTCTCCATTAATACTTATAAATTTCTCAACAACTTTCATATTAGTTTCTTTCCTTTATTCTTCGTATGCTGCTATATTATTAAGTGTCTCGTATACTTCCACTCTGTGGATTGGAAAGCCTTTTGCACTCATCAGCTCATAGAAATATTTTGAAAAATGCTCCGCAGTAGGTCTGAAGCCAACTTCAATCATACGAAACTCCTCCGCCTGTAATGCAGCAATTGTCGCACCTTTTAGAGAGCCTTTTTCATAAATCAAGCTGTGGTCAAAATCATCACAGATATCCTTCAAAGCTTTTTTTAAATCAGAAAAATCCACAAGCATTCCTCTTGTCTGGCCCTCATCCTTTAACTTGTCTGCTGCTATTTCAACAACAACTCTCCAGCGGTGACCATGAAGATTCCTGCATTTTCCGTCATACCCTTTAAGAAAATGTGCAGAATCAAAGCTGTTCTCGGTTTTTAAATAATACATTTTAGTTTCTCCTCTAATTTATTTGGGAATAGGTAATTACGAAATTATTCGCAAACACCTAATCTGGGAATTATAAAAACAGAATTGCTTAGAAAAGAACGTGCCCCACTGTGAGCACATATAGAAAGCCCTGTAAATGTATACACACCTACAGGGCTAAATTACATAAAAAGTCTTCTTAGCAGCCCTGGTTTTATTTAACGACAGGATGGTACAAACGAACTGTCGCGCATTTTTATGCGATATGTTTATTATAAGTATTTTTCTGGATATGTCAATCTAAATTTTCCCCCAGCAGCTGCACCTTTATCACGTTCATTATGCGTGCCGGGTATGTTTCCTGAATTTCTCCTGCAAATGTTATTGAAACCATATCATTTACTGCCAAGTCGGACAGCTCAATCTCTGTTCCTCTCCACACCAAAGCAGTTTCTTCCGCAAGTGAAAACACAAACTCAAAACGTCCAGAAACCGTATTCAGATATTCCTTGGGTTCTTTGGAGGTATGTGCAAAGTGATTATCCAGAATAATCCGAATAATATCGCCCTTTTGATATTTTTCATCAAGTTTCTTTAAAAAAGTCACAAAGTCAGAACTTTCAACACCGTTCTCTTTAAATTTGTTAAGACAACATTTTACCACACTGATTTCAATATCCAGTTTGTCAGCAATTGCTTCGTTAGATGCATCCTCAGATTTGAGCTAAAGGATCCTAGCACGTTGATAAACGCGAATTTCCAAAGTGCTCTGAGTCGGCAGTTTATTTAAGTAAGATTTATCATCATCTGTTAAAGAAATAGTTTTAATTGTATTAGGAATAATTGGCACCTCCGATGGTTCAATTATACCATAATAGAAATGTGAATTAAAATAGTTTGGTATTTAAAGTGGATTATACTAGTATTATGGGAGAAGATATAAGAAAAGTTCAAACGGTATTAAAAAAAGCCTTTCCTATAAAGGAAAGACTCTTTGGTGGTATGACTAAATTTCTGCAATATTATATTCTTCCAGTGTTTTTCCAAGCAATCGCATAATCTCAAGCTCATCAAACGCATCATATAATGCATTATGTACTTCCATATATTTGCAGTTTCCAGTTAACAACTGTATCATAGGCTCTACGCCATAATTACGTTTCATTCTTCCTGTCCGGTAACATTCTATACTGTCAGAAATTTTATCATTGTACTGCCTGTATGCCGCAATTTTCATAATATCATACCATCTATAGGTATTTAGCTCTCTTAACATATTTCTGTCAAAAGAAGCATTATAAGCAAACAATTTTTTGACATCATATTTTTTAAAAACCGCTTTGATTTTTTCCATGGATTCTTCGCGTGAAAATAAAACATCTTCAGGATTTCTCTCTTTTACTGGAAGTACCCTGGAAAACATACCACCGACCTTATATTCCGGAATAAATATAAAATATAGATCATCCACTTTTTTAAATGTATCTTTTTCCGCTATCACGACACCTATGGACATCACTTCATTGTCCCAATTTGTCTCTGTATCAATTACAGCAAAATAATCCATACAATTTTTCCTCCTTTTAGTCTATTCTGTTAGCAACTTGGCAAGTTGAATTTTCTCATCCGACGGTTTATTATACTTCTTTATTACCCCTTTTGTTATTGCATTTGTAACAGCATCCATGAAATGTGTTTCATTCGGCACAGTTATCTCAAACAAAGTGTTATTTTTTGTATTCCAAAGAATTCCCTTTTTCTTTTTCATGGCAACAACGTAGCTTGCGCACTGAAGAAAATGTTCATGGGTAAGTTCTGAAACGAACTTTAATTCATATACAACATCATCCTTTACTACATCTGCCATTCCAAGTGCTGTAAAAAGCAAATCGCCATTTTTTCTGTCAGAAAAATACAGTGCGCACTTCCCTTGAACATCTTCGTTTTTCGACAATTGTGTAGATAAACGTTCACAAATAGCATTTCTTTCAGCGTCGCTAATAAAAGGAACTGTTACTTGGTTTCTATATCTGTGTTGATTCGTTTCTATCGAGGTCATAAATAATATTTTTTCTTCTAAAGAAGATTTTTTTATTTCATCCGTATACAAAAATGCTTTATCATCATAGATTTTCATATAAAACTCAATTCTTTCGTCTATTGAATATCCATCGAAATAAGTGGATTCCTGAAAAATACCTATACATGGTGAAAGATCAATTAAACCATCCTTATTCTTTATTTTGATAGAACTATTGTCTTCAACTTCAATCTTCTTGATTTTAATTGTTTCAAAACACTTTTCCACAGCTTCTTTAAACTTGAATTCGAACATTTTTGATATATCTTCATCTTTAAATTTCATATTCATGTTTACAGGTGTAGCTAGTGTTTTTTCAGATAATTCTTCATCATCGCTATCAACAAATATAATTCGTTCCTTGCCTCTGCTTGCAGCAACACAAAAAATATTTCTTAAAATCTCATACGATTGAAGAGGCTTCTCAATTCTTGTCTGCCAATAACTTTCTGTATAATCAAAAATAACAACTATCTTTCTCTCTAACCCCTTACTGCTATCATAAGTTGTAAATATCGCAGAATCTTCTTTAGGCGCTGTTGAGCCTAAAGAATCTGAGTCTGCAATACTCGCATAAACTGTATTTTTATTATAGGTTTCAGGATATTGCTCTTCTAGTTCGTTAAGCACATCAGACAAGCAATTGGTTCGTGGACCTAAGCAAAGAATATCTTCTGGCTTTTGCTGTGACAAAAGTTTTATAACCTGTTCTTTATTCATTCTCTCTACACGACATTCTTTATTTACACCTATAATAGGCTTATTCCAAATACGTCCTAAACGTGCCGCTAGTTCTGAAGACAATCGAAAGCATTTAGTAAACTCTAATAATACATGATCACCCAGAAACTCATTTATAAACTCTGATACATTAAGAGTTGTTTTATCATATATTTTTTGCTGCATATCACCCACTGCAATTATCTGCATTGAAGGATTTACAGACTTAACTATCTTTAACAATTCGGCCAACTCTTGCTCTATATCCTGATATTCATCAATAATCAAAATATCGTATGGACGAATATTAGGTTTCACAGCAATAAATCTTTGAATGAGTTCTGGAACAGCAACTTTAACCCCTATACGAGCCAAACTGCTGTATGCAAAACCATGATAATTTGTTACCAGAACGTTTTTCTCTTTTATTTTAGATTTTGCATCAATTTTTAAAAGTTTGTTATAAGTTAAATATAATATCCTTTTATTTTTTGGCAATTCATTGCAAAGTACCTGAATGGCTGTAGTTTTTCCACTACCGATACATGCATCAACAAGAATGTTTTTGCCTTCTTGTGCGATTTTTAAAAATTTGTTTTGTTCTTCTGATAAGTACATTTCTGTCAGCATCCTCATTTCTCAAGTCTTTTTAATAGCTATTCAGCCCAGTTTTCCAATTTTAATCCGTCTACTCTCTCAAATTCTTTTGTATTGTTGGTTACTACTGTATAATTAAGAGATTTTGCATGACCGGCAATCATCATATCTAATGGACCGATAGGTGTGCCTTTTCTTTCTAAAGCTGCTCTTATTTCTCCATAACTTTCTGCTGCTAAAGAATCAAAGCTTATGATTTCAATATTTGCCAATAACAGAGTTAATGCCAATCTGTTCTTTTCTACAGCCTGACTTTTTTCAACACCATGCACCAATTCCGCATAAGTGACAGAAGATATACAAAGTTCTGATGGGTTATGAGCTTGCAAACGAAGAAATACCTGTTCCGGCTTGTTTTTAATTGCATAGATACAAATATTTGTGTCTAACATATATCTCATAGTTCATCTCGCTCCTGTACTTTTCCATCATCTCGTCCATTTTCCATGAAATCATCGGAAAACATATCTATTGCTTGCATAAAGGAACTCCATTTATTCGTCTTTGGCATGAGTAACACAATATCGCCTATTCTATTAACAACGACTTCATCTGTATTAAATCTGCACTCTTTTGGAAGTCTGACAGCCTGGCTTCTTCCGTTTTCAAAAATCTTTGCAGTCATCATAGAAATCAACTCCTTTCCTCTGCTATTAGTATATACCATGATATATATTTTAGTCAAGAAAAACGAAAATAACGGAAATAAAGAGCCACCAGAAATGAGGCTCTTTTAATGATGATGCTTCAATTTTCAGAATGATTTCGCCATCGTTACTAATATGGTCGAAATACCAAAATCCCACCCGATTTTGAGATAGAGAAGAAAAAAACTCTGTTTCAGATTAAGGTGGGATTTTTTATTATGTGGCTCAGACAATGTCCGCTTTCTGGAATAGTATCTGTCAATATTGAATATAATAATGGTATCCAAGAAAAAACAATAAGAGAATAGTTTTTGGAATGAAATCCAATAACTATTGAAAATAAACAAGTTTTTGGATATAATGAATACAGCAAATAAAAAATAAAGTAGTCATCGAAAATGGATTCATAAGAAAGAAGGTAAATCCTCTCCTCATCACAGGACTTGGATTTTGCTTCGCAAAACAGGAGGATTATATGAATAAGATAATACTTAGAGACGAGTATCTTCAAACTTTGAAGGAATTTAAAGATAAAGACATTATAAAGATTGTAACAGGTATCAGACGATGTGGCAAATCCACGCTTATGCAGATATTTCAGGAGTATCTGAAAGATTCAGGGGTACAAGCAGACCATATCATCGCCATCAACTTTGAAGACTATGATTATGAAGATTTGAAGCAGCCAAGAGAATTATATAAATACATCAAGGACAGGCTTGCAAATGATGATATGTACTATGTGTTCTTTGATGAAATACAGAATGTGGAAGATTTTCCAAAGGTTGTGGATAGTTTGAATCTAAAGCCTAACGTGGACTTGTACCTGACAGGATCAAATGCCTATATGCTATCTTCTGAGATTGCAACATTTCTTTCAGGAAGATATGTAGAGGTTAAGATGTTGCCACTTTCTTTTAAAGAATATGTGAAGGCAACGGGAGATAAAAAAGAGCTTTCGCTAAAGTATCAGAAGTATTTGAAATTCAGTTCATTTCCATATGCTATGATGTTAGATGAGAAGGAAGAAGTAATTAATCAGTATCTTGAGAGCATCTATAGTACTGTGATGTTAAAGGACATTATTTCAAGAAAGAAGATTGCCGATGTGATGATGCTTGAAAGTGTGATACGATTTATGTTTGATAATATTGGTAATCTTACATCGACAAAGAAAATCAGTGACACTATGACATCTGACGGAAGAAAGGTGGATGTGAAAACAGTTGAGAAATATATAGCAGCACTAGAGGAGTCTTTTATTATATATCAGGCAAAACGATATGATGTGAAGGGGAAAAATTATCTAAAAACCCTTGATAAATATTATGTGGTTGACATTGGACTTCGTTATATGTTACTTGGTTCTAAAAATGCAGACACCGGTCATATTCTGGAAAATATCATCTATCTGGAACTTATCAGACGTGGATACAAGGTTTATGTTGGCAAGGTGGAATCAGAGGAAGTGGACTTTGTTGCCATGAATAGTAAGGGAACTGTTTACTATCAGGTGGCTGCCACAGTCCGAGATGAAGCAACGCTGGCGAGAGAACTAAGACCATTGCAGAAAATTACAGACCATTATCCAAAGTATATCATAACACTGGATGAAGATCCTGATGCTGATTACGATGGTATCAGGAGAATTAATGCGCTGCAGTTCTTACTTGGTTAGGAATAAGATTGAGGGATAAAATTCCAAAATCCCACCTAATTTTACAAACAGAAATTGGTCAGATAAAAAGACCTACCGACAGATTTACTCTGCTAATAGGTCTTTATTTATTTAGAGTCACCTTAACTAATTAGCATTATCGTTAAACAGGACTCTTTTAATGGCACTAAAGAATTTCAAACATTGTAATAAGTTCTTCGTCTTCAGCCTGCTTATAGCTAGTAAGTCCAAGATCTTTTGGCTTGGAAAAAGATTCGCCATGAAGCATAAGATTTCGAAGTTTGCTGATTGCTTCGCTATAATCTCTTTGAAGAGTTGTTGCAGACGAAATTTCATAACCGAGATTCTGTGCAAGAAGACGTATTCTTTTGAAGGAATTGTTTTCTGTTGTTTCTAATATACCATTAGAATAAGCTACTCCATTATAAGCTGTAACGAGTAATCGTTGATAAGGAGTAAGTTTATTTAAACAGGCTAACAATTTGTCTGTTTCCTCAACTTTTAACAATTCTGCGTCAACTTGTTCTGTAGTTCATATTGAAAACTCTTCAACATCGTCGATGTTAGAAACATTTGTACATGAAGCTAATGAGTCTATCACTGTCTTAATAGAAAGCTGTGTATATTCAGCAAGCTTAGATGCCGGACATTCTCTAAAAACTTCTCCTGAAGTAAAAAGCTCTCGCCCTATGCCCCAGGACATTCCGGCACGTTTTAATGAATCGTTAGCAGTACATTTTGCTGATATTCCTTCGCCAATTTCCTTGCATTCAACCCATACTTTTTTCAGCTTATCCCATATTGAAATTTTACACACATTTTCTCTTGAGAATGTAACCTGATAGTCAGTAGACTCAATGGTTTTATCAAGAATGTCAAGATCAACAAAGTTATTCTTCCATAAAAGAATTGTTACACCTTCACTATTTACTTTTGCGATAGCAGGTTTGATTTCACTTGCTTTTAAATTTCTAAATTTTAATTTCATAATCTTTTTTCTCCTTTGAAATCATAAATATTTTTTTACACCTTGATTATGGGAGAAAATACAAGAAAAGTTCAGCAAAGAAAAGAGAGCCTTTCCTTATGGGAAAAGGCTCTTTTAAAGGGCTTATTTTTTGTATTTCTTGATTAATTCTGCTAGTACATCAGGTGTGTGAAATGCCTCACGATGAAACGACAATTGAGTACTTGAGTCGAGCTCATCAAACATAGAACTGGCTTCAATGATTTTTTTAGCAAAATCATAATAATTATAATTTTGCCAGCCGTATAAAGAACAAGATATTTTGTCAAACGCATCTGTAATACACCTCTTAGACATAACAGCATTATAAACAGCTTTCAAGGCATCATTAACGATGGTATCAGCGTCCGTTGTCTTTTGAATTATATCTTCGGTACTAATTGCTTCGTCATCTGCATACCCACAATATGGAATATATGCTTCTTTTAAGCTCTTCATTTTATCAATAAAGTCGCTCATATCAAGTTTTTTTCTTGCAGCTGCAAACATATCAAGTATTCTATCTGAATTAAGTCTTGATGAATGTTTCGCAGATTCTTCAGATTGTACAACGTATGAACCATTGATAAAGAAGACATTCCTTACAGTAAAGTATGAGCAGCCGACATCAGAGTTAAGAATAATAATTCCTGGAACAATACCGGTGTCAGTATCAGCGTCAGGCTTTATAAATATTGCCTGTGTAAGAAAATTAGTTATCTTAAACTCTTTAAACACAAAATCCTTAAATGGAAAATCCGGATGTTTCATCGCTGTAATGAGGATATCCTGTTTGGAACGAGGATAATACTCTGAAAAAACGGAGAAAAGCTTAATTGTACCTCCAACTTTTCGATAAACGAATTTCATACGTTCATTTCTGTTAAAAATCGAAGAAGCAAGTAACATATCTCGAAACACACTTTTTTCGCCGAATATTGCGCTTCCGGATATAGCAGCTCTTTGAGTTAGTGTCTTTAAACAATTTGTTGAAACGAACATTTTTTTTAGATGTCTCATAAACATCCTTATCAAGTTTGTCTGCACATATAACTAAACCAGTTTTATCAATTGTTTCAGCAACAACATCATCATTATAATCTCTTTTTCTCAGAAAACCTATACCAAACATTGTGTTTTTTAATTGAAAATTCCTAACTGTATCTTGTGAAATGTATCTGAAAGGGATAATCTGACTTATATCGGTACCATCATATCCTTTCAAATTTTTTCCACTGTAAGCTGATAAAAAAGCAGTATCTCTGCCATATACGGATGAGATATAAGTTCTATCAGCCATTTGCTGTAAATTATCATAAAACGCATTAATATCAGTTCCCTGAACACAATAGCTGTCAAGCAATACATTTTCGTTTGCCATATTCAATTTCTCCTTTGAAATCATAAATTTTATTTACAGTGTAATTATGGGAGAAGCTATAAAAAAAGTTCAGTAAAAAGCTGCGCAAAGACTAGCAATGCGCAGCGAGAAAATTAGTTGATAATATCGTCTGTGTTCATATCTTCAGACATTTCATCATGTATGCAACATCTGTAGAGTTCATTTCTTAAATCTTCAACTTTCTTTCCTTCTTCAAGACTTAGGATTTCATCTGTCTTATAATCTTTTATGTGCTCTACATCAAATGAAGCAATTTCCATTGTCTGATCTTTCCAAGGATAAATTTCCTGGCAACATGAACACTTTGTTTTTCTGTTTACGATTCTTCCCTGTATGTAGCCATCAACTATTACTGTTGAGCCTTTTTGAAGTCGTAAGCGATCTTCTATCGCCTGGGCGCCATATGACTTGATCCAAGGATAGTCTGTTTTAGTTTCAAGATTATCACCGATAACTCGGAATTTTCTGGTTGTATATATTTGATACTGTGTTACGAGAGTTCCGTGCTTTGTTTGGAAATACTTTGGTTCCTGAATGAGGTTTCCCGTCACTATTACTTGATTGGAAAGTTCTCTGGCTTTTATGATCTCAACAAGAGCTTCTTCATAACTTGCACACTCCTTAAATTTCTTAATGAAAATCGGAGTAACATAAGTCAACAGTCTGGTTCCAGCATTTAAAGTGCCACAATTTGGACAATTAGATTTTTTGGGGATTGATTTGGTGTTCACAGTTCCCTTAACAAAAACGATGTTAAAAGGTTTAAGTTCAGACATCTTTTCAACAATCTTAGGATTCATTGAAACTATAAGCGGATGATCATGTTTCATGTAATTAACATTGTCATGTGCATCTCTTACGCCTCTTACTACATGAAGATAAAGGCTGCCAAAGCTCTTGCTAGAATCTCCGTTGTTGTTTGTTTGAACAGTTGCTTCTTTTTTGACTAGGCCCAAAAGCCATACTGTGTTCTGTCTACTCATTTTAAATACCGGTACAGTTACGCTTGCAAAAAGAACTGCACCTACTCCTTTCTTTTTTTATGTTGTTTGTATACTATAATTATGGGAGTTTTCCCAGCAAAAACTTCTCTCCGTATAACTTTTCTTAGCATTCACTTTCTTTTTCCAGTACTTTTTTTCTAGTACCAGAGTGTTCCTGTGACATTGCTATTGCTTTGGCATTCTCTATACGCTGGTTTATTCCACCCAAAGATTTATTAGGCTCTTCCTTTTCTTTAGTCAAATTAGCTTTTTAACTTTTTTCAAGAATTTTTTCGAAGTATTTATCGTATTCCCCACTTTTACAAAAAACTTCTCTTTTAGCTTCAGGAAGTTTCTCGACTTTTTTCTCGTATTCTATTATAGCGTCAAGAATTTGTTTATTTTTCTCCCATGGATTTCCTTTATCTGAAAAAAATTGAAGATACTTGCCTGTAGAATTATAACTCAAAATATCTCGTTTAAAACGTGTCACCAGACATTCAGATATATCTTCGTCAAGCAGAGCAAGGGTATCACCTGAACTGTAAGCATCTGATTATACACAAATCTGCAACAGCCAAAAGTCTTTTGTCATTGTTCATTCTGTTTGTTGTTTGGATATATAGCATAAATAATTACTTTATTAGCCATCAGACTTCCTCCCTTGTGACTGTATGTACTGTTTTATGTTACACTATAACAATATTGTTAATATAACGGTACTAACCCCTCCCTACTTCGTAGAGGAAGGGAATTGCGTACCTGATTTTTTGTTCAATAAAAATTAATATTATATTGACTTTTTACTATATGGGATGTAGAGTATTTTATATAGTTTATCATCTAAACTAATTATTTTATACAAGTATATTTAACTCGTTGTTTGCATAAATACAACCGATTTAATATATATAATGTCGAGGACATAGACTTTTTGACCCTGGCATAATAATACAACACAAAAAGGAGGCTTCTTTATGTACTACATAGGTGTAGATCTTGGAACTTCTGCTGTTAAATTATTATTAACAGACAACCAAGGTAATATTAAAAACTGTATCTCAAAGGAATATCCAATATATTTTCCTGCTCCAAATTATTCTGAACAGAATCCGACAGACTGGTATAATGCTGTAATTGATGGTCTTAGAGAACTTCTAGGCGATGATTATGGTTCTCTCGTTAATGGCATAAGCTTCAGTGGGCAGATGCATGGACTTGTAATCCTTGACAAAGATGATAATGTTATACGACCTGCTATTCTCTGGAATGACGGAAGAACTACAAAAGAATGTGATTATCTTAATAACTCGGTCGGAATTGATACACTTGCTGTTAATACTGCCAATATCGCTCTTACAGGCTTTACAGCCCCTAAACTTCTATGGGTTAAGAATAATGAACCAGAGAACTTTGCTAAGATAGCAAAGATTATGCTTCCGAAAGATTACATCGCCTATATGCTCTCAGGTGTATTCGCAAGTGATGTATCTGATGCTTCCGGAACACTTCTGTTCGATGTTAAGAATAGATGCTGGTCTGATACTATGATTGATATTGTAGGCATTAACAAGGATATGCTCCCAACAATTCACGAAAGTTCTGATGTTATTGGTACTATCAAAAAAGAGCTTGCTGACAAACTTAAGCTTAATCCAGAAACTGCTATCGTAATAGGTGGTGGTGATCAGGCTGTAGGTGCTGTCGGAACAGGTACTGTCGGCAATGGTCGATGCTGTGTATCTCTTGGTACTTCCGGTGTTGTATTTGCTGCAAGTGATACATTTGGAATGAAGCCTGAGACAACACTTCATTCTTTTTGCGATGCTAACAGACATTATCATTATATGGGCGTAATGCTAAGTGCCGCTGCTTCTAACAAATGGTGGTGTGATGAGATTCTTAAGACTAATGATTATGGTGCTGAACAGAAGAATATTAGTACTCTCGGACATAATAATGTGTTCTATCTGCCATATCTAATGGGTGAACGTACTCCTCTTAATGATCCATATGCACGAGGAACTTTTGTCGGTATGAGTATGAATACTACAAGAGAGGATATGACACTTGCAGTCCTTGAAGGAGTTGCTTTTGCTCTTCGTGATTCATTTGAACTTATCAAATCTCTTGGTGTTAATATAGATCGTGTAAGAATTAATGGTGGTGGTGCAAAAAGCTCACTTTGGAAGAAGATAATCGCTAATGTATTCAATGTCCATGTAGATACAATTAATAGCGAAGAAGGACCTGCTTTTGGTGCTGCAATTCTCGCAATGACCGGCTGTGGCGCATATCCTGATGTTGTCACTGCTACTGATTCACTTATAAAAGTAGTTGGAAGCGTAAGCCCTGATACAGAACTTGTTGACTTATATAACAAACAATATGCAAAATTCAAGAAGATATATCCGGCTCTTAAACCTATATATAAAGAACTTGCTGATTAATTTTTTTATTGGGCTAAAAAATATTTTTGTTTAGACAAAAAATATACGTAAATGGAAACAAAAAAGTTTCCATTTACGTATAATATTATCATTATTATTAATTCTGTTTTTTAAAGTTGTCAACTTCTATCTTAAGTTCTTCTGCTACATGGTAGTTCTCGCTTACGCTTGTCTTAATGCTGCCCATTGCACTTACCATATCTGATACATTACCCGCAACAAGTGTAACACCGTTAGCTCCTTCATCTATAGCAGATGTCATATCTTCTATTCCTTTTCCTGCTACTACCATATTCTTCTCTATATCTGCTGCCTTATCTGAGAAGTCTTTGAGAATATTATTAACATTGTTAATATCTCCTGAATAGCTACTAGCTGTTGTTACATAATTATCATAATCAGCAATTACTTTTTCATCAATAACTTCTATCATTCTATTTGAATTATTAGCAAGGTCTGCTACTGATGTTGTAACTATCTCACTTATCTGCTTAATATTATTAGCTGCAACTTTACTATTCTCTGCAAGTTCTCTAATCTCATCTGCAACAACTGCAAATCCT
Source organism: Falcatimonas sp. MSJ-15 (assembly GCF_018918265.1). Taxonomy (GTDB): domain Bacteria; phylum Bacillota; class Clostridia; order Lachnospirales; family Lachnospiraceae; genus Falcatimonas. The sequence continues at coordinate 58,444 of NZ_JAHLQC010000006.1, read as the reverse complement.
TTACCTGCTTCTCCTGCTCTTGCTGCTTCTATTGATGCATTCAGTGCAAGAAGGTTAGTCTGTGCTGCAATATTTAATATCTCGCCTGTAAAGCTTGATATCTTATCGACTTCTCTACTATTCTCAATCGACACTGTAAGCACATCTTTTATCTCATTAATTGCACTTACTACTGTCTCTTTTCCTTTTAATGCTGAGTTATAGCTTTCATCTGCTCTTTCTTTTACTTCATCCATTGAGTTAGAAGATTCTTCTGCCTGTTTTGCTACTTCTTTTATAGTTACTATTGTTCCCTGTGTTCCTTCATTCATCGTAGTAACTGTTGCTGCAAGTTCTTCCATACTTGCGGATAATTCCTGCATTGTAGCACTTACGTCTCCAAGATTAGCATTAGTTATACTTACTTCATCATCTATCTGTTTTGATTTATCTCTTATCTGTTCAGAGTTATCATCTACTTTTGTTATCATTCCATCAAGCACACTATATAAATATTCAAGTTTTTCATACAATACAGATATCTCTTTAGTTCCCATAAGTCTAAGCTTAGTAGGAACGAACTTAGTATCTCCACCTGCAAGTTTATCAATATTCTTCGCTGTCCACTCAATAGGTTTTGTAATTATCTTCGCTATTATATATAATGATACAATACTAATCAAAAGTATAAATGCCATCTCACTTAACATTCTTATCTTTAATGATTCAGCTGTTGCAAAATATTCTTTATAAGGTGATACCATACATATAGACATTCCTGTATCCCCCACCTGCATATATGTATATACTTTCTTTTCTTTTCCAACTGTTGCTATCTCTACTCCTGTACCACCTTGTGTCATATCAACCATCATCTGTTTAAGATTATCAGAGAATGAATCAACCATCGCTTTATCTTCTTCATTCTCCGGATTAACCCAGTTTTGTGCAAGTATAACACTTTCATCAGGATATGCTGATACTGTACCATCCTTATTTAGCATGAATGTATAACTATTATCTGTCATCTTGTGATCTCCAAGTATCTCTGATATATACTCAAGCTTAACATAACCTGCAAGAACTCCTACTTTCTTTTCACCATCATATACAGGTGTTGAAATACCAACTATTTTGTTACCTGTACTTTTTGAGAAACTTGGCTGTCTTATTGTTGTCTCTCCTGTTGACCATGGTTCTGTAAAAGTTGGCGAATCAGCTATTGATGTTCCATAATACTGTGAACCACCTGTATGTGCAATCTCTATTCCTTTGTCATCTGCAATCAGAAAATGTGACCATACACCTTCATCTTCTGCCATTAGTTCTTTTAATAATGTTTCTGCTTCTTCTACATTAAGTGTTGTTACTCTAGTATCTTTTGCTGCTGTTATTACTACTGCCTTATATTTTTCGATTTTTTCTTCTATATTGTCACTTAACATAGATACTGCCATTGCACTGTCTTTTTCACTGTTTTCTTTAACTCTTTTACTAACTACGGTTCTTATATTTAACAACACTATTATTGTCGGTAAAACAATACATATAAGTACGCTTACAATAATTACCACAGACAGTTCTTTTTTCTTTTTCTCCATATTAACCTCCTATATCTTTGCACAATATGATTATCGTATCATATCTTGTTATAACAGCTATATCACATAGTATAACTAGTTCATGTCATACTATAGTTTTGCTATTTTTCTATACCAACTTTATAAGAAGTTAATCGGATAAATCTTTGTTTTTTTTTACGGTCTTATTATAGCTATATACATCCTTTGTTTTATATATGATAACATTTTTTAATTCAATATAATTCCTGTCTTTAAGGCGAATGCATATATCACTTTTTCTTTCACTTTATTCTCGCTTGTCTTATTAACTGCTTTTTCATAAAAATCAAGCTGTACTTGGTATCTGTCTATAAGCTCTTTTGCATCCTTTGCTCTGTCTGTCTTATAATCAACAATAACTATCCTGCCATCTTCTACAAAATATGCATCAATAATTCCCTGCACAAGTATCTCTTCATCACCATTATATTCTTTTTCTATCTCACTATATGGCACGCTCATTACAAATTGCTGTTCTCTTACAAGTGTTCCTCTCTCGTATGCAGCTTTCATTCTCTGCCCTATATCGCTCTTTACAAAATAGAGAATGTCAAATGGATTAATCATCTCTACATATTCCTGTGGCATCTTGCCACTCGTTGCAAACTCTATTGCCATCTCTTTTATCATATCAGTATTTTTGCATCTTTCATAATCAAGAAGTTCAAGGAATTTATGATATGCTGTACCTCTTGTCGTTGCTTTTATCTCTTCCTTAGGTGCTAAGAATTCCGGCATCATAAGTTCTTCTTCTCCTAAGAACATGAATTCACTCTCTTCTTCGTCTACATTCTGTCCTATCTTCTTAATCTCTGATACAGACATCTTCGAGTGTATCTTAGTTGCAATAATATCATGATATACATAATTAAGCCTGTCATTAATCTTATCATATAGCATACTCTTATCATTACCATATTCTTCTATTACATCTCTTATCGCCATATCAGATACTTCCTTATCAACAGTATTCTTGATAAGATCCTGTATTGTATAATATTCTATTGCGAATTCTGCATCTGAATTAGCTTCTTCATCACCATATCTTACTTCAAGTTCTTCTTCTATTCCAAATGCTCTTACAGTCGGCTTAATATTCTTATCTGTAAGCACTGCCGGCATAATAAAATCAAGATAATTTTTCGCTTTAATAAGTGTAGTATAACTAAGTCTGTCCGGATTCTCCTGTGCACTTTCGCACCAGCCTTTTAATGCTTTTGCCATTCCTTTTACACAACCTGTTATATATAGCTTTTCTCTTGCTCTTGTAAGTGCAACATATAGAACTCTTAATTCTTCTCCAAGAACTTCCTCTTTAAGTCTTGATGCAATAGCTTTCTTATAAAGTGTTGCTGTCTTAACTCTTTCTTCATAATCTATATAGTCTGTTCCTATTCCAAGATCCGGATGTATTACAAGTGAACCTCTTGTATCGCTTGAGTTAAACTGCTTGCCACATCCACTTAAGAATACTACTGGGAATTCGAGTCCTTTACTCTTATGTATTGTCATAAGTCTTACTATATTATCACTCTCACCTGATTCTGAAGCTTCTCCATAATCTACATTATATTTTTTTAACTGCTCTATATATCTTACAAAGTTAAAAAGTCCTCTAAAGCTTGTACTCTCATACGCTTTTGCTTTTTCTACAAGCATATCAAGATTGCCTTTTCTCTTTATACCTGATGGCATAGCTGTAACGTAATTATAGTATCCTGTTTCAACCATAATCTCTTTAATAAGTATATGAATATCTGTATATACTGCTCTTTTTGAATATTCATTAATATAGTTGACTAGTTTACCTAGTTTTCTCTTTATATCTTTGTTCTTACCATTATCCTTATACCACATCATACAGTTATACATATTACCGTCTTTGCACTCTGTACGCATTATTGCAAGTTCATTAACTGTAATTCCTATAATCTGTGATTTCATAACTGCTGTAAGTGGTATATCCTGAACCGGATTGTCTATGACCCTTATAAAATTAAGTATTGTTGCTACTTCAATCGCATCAAAATATCCACTTTTTTGCTCACTGAATGCTGGTATACCTGCATCTGTAAGTACCTTAACAAATGTCTCTGCATATCCTCTTTGTGAACGAAGCAAGATTACTATATCTGAATATCTGACATCTCTTAATTGTCCTGTCGCTTTATCAGTTACCTGTGCTTTTATTTTGCCTGACATCATAGCTATAATCTCATTAGCTACAAGTCTTGCTTCTTTTTCAGCCTTTGTAAGTTCTTCATCTTCGTTATCACTGCCACTTTCTGTAATATCTGCATCTTCTTTTTTATTTAATTTTACTTTTATTTCTCTGTTATCATCATTATTAAGTATCTCTTCATCTGTATCAAGAAGAAGTATCTTAGTCTTTGCCCACTCTTTATCTTCAAATTCCGGATATGATGCACCTGTATATAATGCTACAGATTCTGTATAGTCAACACTTCCTACTTCATTTTTCATTATTTTATAAAAAATATAATTAATTGAACTTAATACATTGCTTCGACTTCTGAAATTCTTCCTAAGTTCTATCTTCTGGTTGTCACTCTCTGTATCTGTATATGTGTCATATTTCTCCATAAAAAGTTCTGGTCTTGCAAGTCTGAACTTATAGATACTCTGCTTAACATCTCCTACCATGAATATATTATTAGGCATATCAAATCTTTCTCTTGAGATACTTTTCATTATATAATCCTGAACAAGATTACTGTCCTGATATTCATCAATTAGTATCTCACTGAAGTTCTTACTCATCTCATCTGCTACTGCAGTATATGTAAACTCTTCAGTATTTTTATTATCATTCTTATGTTGTATAAGTACATTAAGTGCCATATGCTCAATATCTGCAAAATCTGCGATATTCTTCTCTTTTTTCTTCTTCTCAAATCTGTCTGTAAAATCAAGTACAAGATCTATAAGCATATTTACCGCAGATGCTGAATTCTTAATATCTTCAATTGATGTACTTAATGGCTGTGCAAAATAATCACTTCTTATAGATTCTACAAGTGCTTTTGCACTATCTCTAAGAGTCTTTGCCCTGTCTTTTAGATATTCATCATATACATTACTATTCTTAGTCACAACTCTCTTTAGTTTACCAAAGCTAAGTTGTGAGAATATATCTGAAAGTTCTGCGACTGTTTTTGCTTTTTCAAGAATATCTATATTATCAATATCTGATAGCAGTGTCTCTTCATACGGAAGTGGACCCATAGCTTCTTTTGATATTCTAAGTGCTGTATTAAGCATTCTTCTTGCATCTTTGAGTATACTTTTTACAGATGTCTTAATATCTTTTGCAAATGCTGTATTTTCAAATTCTTCATCATTCTTAATCTCATAGAGTTCTCTGCATTTATTAAGCCATATCTTAGGCCATGGATGACTTGTTGAGAATGTATACAGGTTGTCAATTATATCTTCAAGTCCACTTACTTTATTACCGCTTGAATATGTCTCAACGAAATCTATGAATTCCGGTTTTCCTTCTTCATAATAGTCTTCTAGCATATTTTCCATGACATCTGCTTTTACAAGCCCGGCTTCATCCGGATCTGCTATTCGAAATGATGGATCTATGTCTATTGAATTAAAATTATTACGTACTATATCAAGACAAAAACTATCTATTGTAGTTATCTTAGCTGTATGTACAAGTGATATCTGTTTTTTTAGATGTTCATTATCACTGTCTTCATCAAGTGCATTGTTAAGTGCTAAAAGTATTCTCTCTTTCATCTCTGCTGCTGCTGCATTAGTGAATGTAACAACACATAGTTTGTCTATATCTACCGGATTCTTAGTATCTGTGACCATCTTAATTATTCTCTCAACAAGTACTGCTGTCTTACCTGAACCTGCTGCTGCCGATATAAGAAGATTACGATTTCTAAGGTCTATTACTGACTGCTGCTCCTTAGTCCATGATGTTGCCATATCTATTTATCCTCACTTTCCTGTATATTTGTATTGTCTATTTTGCCTATATTATCTGTATTCTGTGTCTGACTTACATTATCCTGCTTTTCTGTATCCTGCTCTGTGTCTGTACTATTTTGTTCTTCATTTGCTATGATGCATTTGAAGAATTCATCATCTTTAAAACTTCTAAGTTCTCTATATTTAAAGCCCGGTATATTACGGTCAAATCCACATATTCCTTTGTAATCGCAGTAATCACAAGCTGTTTTACTGTCTTTTCTATATGGATTAACATCTGCTTTTCCATCAAGAATATCTTTTCCGAATTCTTTTATCTTATCTTTTGCGAACTTACACATCATATCAAACTTAGCTTCATCAGTAGCTTTAGAGTAACTGCTTAATCTGCCATCTTTATTAATCGCAACTGGAACTACATCCGACTTGACGCCTGCTGTAAGATTCTTATCAAACATCTTTAATACTTCAATATCTGAATTAATAAGTCCTTCTGGTTTTAGTTCTTTTAGAATAGCTGTATCTATATCACCATCCGATACTTTGTCACGCTCAATAAGTGGATTCTTGATATTGTAATATAACATTCCTCCTGTTTTTACTTCTTTGCCTTTTTTTGCTTCCTCAAGTTCCTTCGCCGCATCAAGATATAATATTAACTGAAGCTGAAGTCCATAATATATCTGTGCAAAATCAAGTGTTGTCTTACCTGTCTTGTAATCTATTATCTTGATATATATCTTATCTTCTCTCTCGCACAGATCCAGTCTGTCAATTCTTCCTATTAACTTCATCTTTGCCTGTTTTTCTTCTATATCCATAATCATTGCTTTTGAATCTGCACGTCCAAAGTCAATCTCATATTCTCCCGGCTTAAATTCTCCGGCTTCTATCTGCTTAGTAAGTGCCCATACAGTTCTCCTTACAACTTTCTCAATTCTGCTTATAAGATATTCATTCTGATGTGAGCTTCTAAGTATCGTATTACCATAATCGTCTGTTACTTCTTTAACACTATCTGCTATAAGTTCGTTTCTCTTTTCTTCACTAATCTGTGTCCAATCTGCCCCAAGTGATTTTACTTTAATACTATACCTTAAAAGCGACTCATGATACAAAGTTCCCATGTCTGCTGCCACAAGTTCATATATCTTTCTTTTTTCAAGAAAGAGTCCGTATGACATAAAATGTGCAAATGCACAGGCTGCATACTTTTCAATTCTTGTTACAGAGCTTGTTATCTGCTTACCATATAATACAGCTGCAATAGCTTCTGATATCATATCATTACTATTATGTATAAATCTACAGTCACGTATCTTCCTAATCTCTTCACCATATTCTTCATTATCTCTATACCACTTATAAAGTTCACGAAACATCGAATTATTAATTATCACATCATTATCATTAAGTCCTTCTATCACATATTTAAGTGTCGCTTCTTTTGTTGTGACTATGTTCATATTCCATTCTTTTATATCTGTATCTGTACATATAATATCAGGAAACATTCTTCGTACCATATTAATAAGATATGATGGTCTTATTGCTTTACCGTCACTTGATGCTCTCGCATAACTAAGATATAGCATAGCATCTGCCTTAGTAAGATTAAGATACAGATAAAATTTGTCTATAAAAGAACTTTCTCTCTGTGTTGGTGCAAGCTCTACTCCTAATGTCTCAAGAACTCGTCTGTCATATTCTGTAAGGATTCCACCACCTGATGAATTCTTTGGAACAATGCCTTCGTTAACACCAATGAAGAATAGTACTTTTATATGATTAAGTCTTGTTCTCTCGATATCACCTGCAACAACAGAATCAATTGATGGTGGAATTACACCGACTCTTATCTCTTCAAAGCCAGCATCAAGAATTGCCGCATATTCTGTAAGCTCCATCTTCTCATCACCGAGCAGACTTACTATCTTATCATATAATGATATAACTTCCTTAAAACATAATTTGTATTCTTTTGCTCTCGCCATGTCTTTGTTATCTGTAAAATAGTTAATATACTCCTGCATCTTTGTCTGTATATTCGCTTTAGTCATAATATTAAAAAGTGCTGTTGTTATATCTCTCACATTACTATTTTTGTTACATATTATTGATACAAAATCGTCTGTGAATTCTATAACCTGTGCTCTTATTCCATTTATCTTATCAAGATCTACAGCTTTTTCTTTTCTGGTCTTATAATTACGCTTCCATACTCTTTTCCAGCTCTTTCTTCCTCTTATTCCTGTTGCAAGTATATAATTCTCAAGCATATATATATCATCATAACTAACTGGTGTAAGTCCTGTCTTTAAGAATCTGAATACACTCTCATAACTGTAATCCTGACTTGCCATAAGTATCGCACTTCTTATGAATTCTACAAGTGGATTGCTCATTATTCCTCTTTTATTATCTATAAAACATGGTATATCATATTCCTTAAAAGTGTCTTCAATATAATCTGCATATCTCTCCATATCGCCTGTTACCACTGCAATATCTTTGTATCTTACTCCACTGTCTGCAATCATCTTCTTAATCTCGCCGGCAACATATCTTACTTCTTCTGAAGGATTTATACTTGTAAGTAACTTAATTGATTGAGGTTTTTCCTTAGTCTTACCATTATATACACGCTTGCCATATCTGAATATATTCTTCTCAAGGAAATCAAGTTCTTCATTATCTGCAAATCTGCCTGTTTTTCCATTACATATTATTGGTTTACAGACTGTAACATCACTTTCTTTTGCAAGTTCTGTAAGCTTATTTATCGTCTTCATACTCATATAGAAAAGATCATGTTCCCTAAGGCTCTTAAATCCGGTTGAATCGGTTGTTACAGTTATCCACACATCTTTTGCATATATCATAAGCTTTTGCACAATCTTATTCTGCACCGGTGTAAAACCTGTGAATCCATCAAATACAATTACACTTTTCTTAATAACCTCTGATCTATCAAGAAGCTCTAATAATATCTCAAGAATCTCTTCTGCTGTAATATATTTTTCATTAATATATTCTTTAAATTTATTATATATAAGTCTGATATCTTTTAATTTTGAACTTAAAAGCTCCCTACCGGTCTGTTTGTCCATAATCATATCAAGTTCTGATACTGATATACCATATTGAAGAAGTTCTGATATCATTGACTTCATCTCACTTGTAAATCCCGGTTTTTTAACGTTTTTCTTATATATAATAAGCGCATCCTTGTTCTCTTCTATCACTTTGCGAAGTACAAGATTCTTACCTGTATCTTCAAGCACAAGTTTCTCACCATATCCGACTTCATCCATTATTCTATATGCAAGTCTTTGGAAACTTAGAATATCTATATTCATTACACCATGATTTTCACTCATACTTACAATATCTCTCTGTGTCTCCATTGTAAACTGTTCCGGAACTACTACTATATAGTTAGTGTCCTTATCTGTTTTGGCACTCTCATTAATCGTCTTATACATATAATGTGATTTACCTGCACCTGAACTACCTGTTATCATTCTTAAAGCCATATTCATTCGCCACTGAAAATTCCTAATATTATATTACAGTGACTTACCCCTTTCTATTTTTTATCATACATCATTACACTACATATACTATCAGGCATATATCCTAGTTATGCAGTATTATGTCCTAGTTCTTTAGTTATTTCACCAAATAATTAGTTTTCCAAAAAACTGCTTATTTTTATGCATAATTTAAGAAATCACAATGATTTCGTTATGTTAAATTTTTCAATTAAATTTCTGCATATTTTTACTCCTTATATAATACAATATATTAAGTCCAATAAAAAGGAGTAATGAAAAATGAGTTCAAAAACACGACTTTATGTAATCAAATCAAAAGAATTAATATATACTACTCTATTTGTTGTAGTAGCCCTTGTTCTTGTCATTCTAATGGTCTGTATGTTCCTGCCTGATAAAAATAACAAAAAAAGCAGTAACAAAAATACCAATCCTATTATTTCTAACCTGCAATCTGAGACTACATCTGATATAACAAGCCCTACTATTCCTAATCTGCAATCCGAGACTACATCTGATATAACAAGTCCTACTATTCCTAATCTGCAATCTGAGACTGTAACTGACGTTACAAGTCCCCCTGTTTCTAATCTGCAATCTAATACTACATCCGAAGTATTCTCATATACTCCCGGTATATATTCGTCCGACATTATTCTTGGTGGATATTATGTAAACCTCTCTCTTACAATAGACAATGATCGGATTAAATCTGTGGAACTTAAGAATCTTACAGAAGCAGTTTCAACAATGTATCCGCTTATTGAACCTGCTATGTCTGACATAGAAAAAGAGCTTCTTAGCTCTGGAAGTATTAAGAAGCTCTCCTACTCTGGTGATAACCAGTATACATATTCCGTTCTCGCTGACACTGTAAATAGCCTGTTAGATCAGGCTGTCAACCTCGTTAAGCCATAATGTTGCACACGCATCACTTGGCATTCTTAGATCACCTCTTGGTGATACTGCAACACTTCCGACTTTAGGTCCGTCAGGAAGACATGAACGTTTAAACTGCTGTGCAAAAAATCTTCGATAAAATGTTTTCAGCCATTTTAATATAGTCTCTTTGTTATATGCTCCTTCAAAAGTCATACATGCAAGTCTGTATATTTTTGAAGGACGCATTCCAAGTCTTAATACATTATACATGAAGAAATCATGAAGTTCATAAGGTCCTACAAGATCCTCTGTCTTTTGTGCAATCTCTCCATCTTTTGGTGGAAGAAGTTCAGGACTTACAGGTGTATCAAGTATGTCATATAATACTGCACTTAATTCTTCACTGCCACATGTATCTGCATAATAATTAACAAGATGTCTTACTAATGTCTTAGGAACTGACGCATTGACACCATACATTGACATATGATCTCCATTATAAGTTGCCCATCCAAGTGCAAGTTCTGACATATCACCTGTACCAATTACCATTCCACCTGTCTGATTAGCTATATTCATAAGAATCTGGGTTCTCTCTCTTGCCTGTGAATTCTCATAAGTTACATCATGAACCTCTGGATCATGTCCAATATCCCTAAAATGAATATTTACAGCTTCTTTTATATTAACTTCTCTTATTGTTGCATTAAGCTTCTTAGTAAGAAGTATTGCATTGTTATAAGTCCTATCTGTTGTTCCAAAACATGGCATTGTAACGCATGTTATATTACTTCTGTCAATATTAAGCATGTCAAATGCTCTTACTGTAACAAGAAGTGCAAGTGTTGAATCAAGACCTCCTGATATACCTATAACTGCAGACTTGCAATGAGTATGTGCAAGTCTTTTCTTAAGTCCCATTGACTGAATATTAAGAATCTCTTCACATCTTCTGTCTCTATCTGTTTTTGATCCCGGAACAAAAGGTGTTCTCGAATATGTTCTTGTAATGTTAGTATCTCTTAATTCCATTGCAAAATGTATTCTCACATAAGATTCATCTTCTTCCATCTCATAAGTTGTCATTCTTCTTCTCTCGCTCTTAATTCTTACAAGATCCACATCCCCATATATTATTCCATTAACAAATCTCTTTGATTCTGCAAGTATACTTCCATTCTCTGCTATTATATTATGTCCGCCAAATACAAGATCCTGTGTCGATTCTCCTTCGCCTGCATTAGCATACGCATACGCACATACAAGTCTTGCTGACTGGCCTGATATAAGCTCTCTTCTATATATATCCTTACCTGTTGTCTCATCGCTTGCTGATGTATTAACAATAAGTGTTGCACCATTAAGTGCATGTGATATGCTAGGAGGACATGGCACCCATACATCTTCGCATATCTCTGCTGCTACAACCAGTTCAGGCATATTGTCACATTGCAACAATATATTCATTCCCATAGGAACTTGTTCGCCATCAAATGTTATATTTTTAACAATCTTATTACCTCTTGCAAAATGTCTCTGTTCATAGAACTCGCCATAGTTAGGAATATTATATTTTGGTATAAAAGCAAGCACTTTTCCTTTATATAGAGCTGCTGCCACATTATACAGTTTCCCATCATTTTCCAAAGGCAGACCCACAAAAATAAGTGAATCATACTTAGAACTCTCTCTTTTTAATTCCTTTAGTGCATCTAATGCACCTCTTAGAAGAGTTTCCTGTAAAAATAAGTCATTACATGTATATCCGGTAATAGCAAGTTCCGGAAATACTATAACTCTCGCCCCATTATTATACGCTTCTTCCATTCTTAACTTTATCTGCCCTGCATTGTATAAACAGTCTGCTACCTTAAGATCTGGTGATACACATGCAACTTTTAAAAAACCATCTTTCATCTTATTACTCTCCTCTTTTTTATGCCTATGCCTATTTTTTGACACTCATATTTAATATAGTCCACAATGTATTATAAGACAAGAAAAAAGTGTTAGAAATTGCTAAAAAATATATGTATTTTGACTTGATTTTTTATGTATTTGATGATAGCATTAAATGTTGTTAGAGGTAAGGAGTATTCGGTATGAAACAAAATTTTAAAAAGCACATTTTTATTGGTGCAGGCGCTGTCTTATGTGTTGTTTTACTGTTTGTTATAGTTTTAACAACCGGAGTATTTGGACAGACATCTCCTATCGAGATGAACAGCACCAACAGTTCCACTAATGAAAGTGGAACAACTACAGGAACTAAAGAGACAAAAGAACACAGTGAAAAAGTTAAAACTGAAACAGAGAATGGCAAAACCCCAGTTAATAGTGAGTTACCATACTATATCAGTGTTAACAGGGCAGCTAATTGTGTTACAATTTATAAGGCTGGCAGTGATGGATATTATTCACTCCCTTATAAAGCAATGATATGTTCTACAGGTAGAGATACACCTGCTGGCGTATTTTCAATTTCCGACAAGTATGTATGGCGACTTCTTGTTGGCGATGTATTTGGTCAGTATGCATCACGTATCTGTAGTGATATATTATTCCACTCAGTTCCTTATTATACACAGGATAAAGGCGATTTAGAAACAGCAGAATACAATAAGCTTGGTACAAAAGCCTCTCTTGGTTGTATCAGACTTAAAGTTGAAGACTGCAAGTGGATATATGATAACTGTCCACCGGGAACAATCGTAGAGATTTATGATGATGAGGCTAATCCGGGACCACTTGGTAAACCAACAATCTCAGAGATCCCACTAACTGCAAAATGGGACCCTACTGATCCGGACTCTCGCAATCCATGGTCATTCCGTGTTAAATCACTTACTATTTCAGAAGAAAATGTTACTATCGAAAGAGGTTCATATTTTGATGAAATAAAAGGTATAGTTGCCACTAACAGCGACAACTATTCCATTAATGATAGTATTCAGATTAGCGGAACGGTCAATGTTAACAAAGTTGGTACATATAAACTTACTTATACAGTTGAAGACTACTATGGGGGCTCAATTTCTAAGACAAAGACTGTTAAAGTTGTAGATACTGTAGGACCTCAATTTGTTAACGTTCCATCAACATTATACTGGTCTAATCCAGCAACACTCACTAAAGATGTTTTACTCAATGGCGTATATGCTGTTGATGGTAAAGATGTTATAAAATCCGGAATTACAGTTACTCATAGTGATTTTGTAATAGGAGACAATATTGTTACATATAGTGTATCTGACAGTGCAGGTAACAAGACAACTTATCAGGCTCATGTATATATTGATAATACTGCTCCGGTATTAACCCTTAGCAGTAATAAGAATATAAGTGATCATTCAGAACTTTCAAGCGAATCTTTAGCTACAAGAATCTCTGTAAGCGATGATATGTCAGGTGTTAATATGAGTTCACTCTCTATAACTGCCACACAGACAGGTGGTAACCTCTATACTATTGTTTATCAGATATCAGATTACTGTGGTAATGTCGCAACAGCATCTGAGACACTTACACTTATAGTTCCAGAGACAGAACCTGCTACACAGACTCCGGAACCAGCTACACAGACTCCAGAACCAGCTCCTACACAAGCTGCTGCTGAACCTGCAACACAGGCTCCTAGCGAACCAGTAACAGAAGCTCCTACTGAAGAATCATCATCTCAGAATTCTTCACCAGAAGAAAGTGAGAGTAGTAACAACTAATTTCTAACCGAATATTAATATACAGTGCTTTGAATTCTATTCGTTGCCTGTAGATGCAGGAAGTGCAGATACATATAGCTATCTGCACTTCCTTTTTTATTACTATTCACTAGTGTTATCCCTTGTATTATTATTATTATTATTGTTATTATTGTTATTATCAGTGGCAGGCTGTGATACAGTTGCATTATTATCAATGCCATCTCCTATATCTTTTATTCCATTACCTATGCCATCTCCTATATCTTTCACACCATCACCAATACCGTCTCCTATATCTTTTATTCCGTCACCAATACCATCACTTATATCCTTGCTATCAGTTCCGATATCATCAATAAGTCCATTTTCTGTATTGCCATTATCTGTTGTTCCATTATTAATTTCTGTCGTATTCTGTGTTGATGTGTTAGTATCTGCTCCGGTTGTTCCTTTATCAGTTCCATTCCCGTTACTCCCATCATCAGTACAACCACCTAATAGTGCAAGACACATTATCATTGTTATACCTGTTAGAATTTTTCTGATTTTTCTCATATTCAGCTCTCCTTTATATGTTGGTTATTTTAATAATTTCAAATATACTGATTTTAATTAAGTACCAGTTATAAGTTATTATGATCTATTTTTTATAATCTATTCATAATTTTATGGAGAATACTTGCCGATATAATTTAATGGACTATTTTCAGATAATTCTTCTCAATATTGTATTATTGTTCTAAGTTAATTTTAATTTTTGAAATTTTATATATTTTATATCGAATGTTAACAATTCGTTCAAAAAACGGACACAATGATGACACATAGTACTTTTATACTATAAGAGAAGTGAAATAAGTAGTACTTTTTCATCCTCATATAGCCTTGATGCAAATCAAGGCTCCTCCCCGATAATAACAAATTTTTGATAAACTTTTTCATTATACTTTGGCCGGTGCCATTGGCACCGGCTTCCCTCCCCTAATTCGGGGCTTTTTTTATTTTTGCTCTTTGTCAGATCAGATATGATAAACCATACTTTTAATCTTTTTTCTTAGTATACTATTTTATTATTTATAATTTTCCTGTATAATTTTTCGTGTAAGATTTTTTAATATATGTTCTTAGACGATTAACCAATTACATCACTCATATTGTAAAGGCCCGGCTGTTTACCACTTAAGAACTTAGCAGCCTGTACAGCACCTTTTGCAAATATTGCTTTTGAATATGCTGTATGCTTAAATTCTATAACTTCATCCATTCCGGCAAATATAACTTCATGTTCACCAACAATAGAACCACCTCTTACAGCACTGATTCCAATCTCATTTTTAGCTCTTTTTACTCTTTCTTTGCTTCTGTCATATTTATATTCATATACATTATCAAGTGATTCATTAATTGAATCTGCAAGTGCAAGTGCTGTTCCACTTGGTGCATCAACTTTCTGATTATGATGTTTTTCAACTATCTCAATATCAAATCCTGCTTCTGCAAATACTGGTGCTACTGATTTTAATACTTTCATTAATGTATTAATTCCAACTGACATATTAGCTGATTTTAACACTGCTACTTTTTTGCTTGTCTCATTAACTCTGTTAAGCTGCTCTTGTGAAAGACCTGTTGTACATAACACTACCGGAATATTCTTAGCTTCACTATAATCAAGAAGTGCATCAACTGCTTTTGCACTTGCAAAATCAATAATTACATCTGCTTCTACATCACATTTTTCAATTGATGAGAATACAGGATAATTGTTATGTCCGTCATCGTATGGATCTACTCCTGCTACTATTACAGTATCAGCATCTTCATTAACTATTCCGGTAATTACCTGTCCCATCTTACCATTGCATCCATGCATTATCACTCTTACCATGTTCTTATTTTGCCACAGACTATTCTCTTAAGTCTGCAACGCTCCTTTCTTTTTCATTATTAGTTTTTTGATATTTTTTCAATCGTAGTTATATAATTTACTCGTAGTTATATAATTTACCTATCGTTATTACAACTAATCCCGCATCATCATAATATTCTATTCTCATATACTATATTAATCTTCATACCATAAAAGTTAAACGATTAATACACTCTATGCTTCATAATATACTATAACAATGCGGGGTTCATATCTTTATCTATATTTTATTATTTTATATTAATTCCGTAATTTACCATTGCATTTTTAAGTTTCTCAAGATTCTTAGGTTCCATCTCACAAAGTGGTCTTCTAAAAGGTCCTGCTTCCATTCCCATAAGATTAAGAGCTGTCTTAACAGGAATTGGATTAACTTCACAGAAAAGTGCATCGATAAGTTCAATCGCTTCAAGCTGTAATCTTGCACTCTCTTTTGTATTGCCTTTTAAATATTCAGCTACTATATCATGTGCTTTCTTAGGTGCTACATTAGATAATACTGAGATAACACCTATACCACCAAGTGAAAGAATTGGTACTATCTGATCATCATTACCTGAATATAAGTCAATATCTCCATTAGTAAGTGACATAAGCTTTGCAACCTGTGATATATTGCCTGTAGCTTCTTTAATACCTACAATATTGTCAACGTTCTTAACAAGTGTTGCTGCTGTCTCTGGAAGTATATTACATCCTGTTCTTCCAGGAACGTTATACATAATAATAGGTGTACTGTCTACACTATCTGCTACAGCTTTGTAATGTTCAATAAGACCTTTTTGTGTTGCCTTATTATAATATGGTGTTACTACAAGAAGTCCGTCAGCGCCATATCCTGCTGCTTCTTTTGATAAATAAATGGCTGTTTCTGTACAATTTGAACCTGTTCCTGCTATTACAGGAATTCTCTTATTCACTTTATCTATTGTATATTTTATACATTCTAAGTGTTCCTCATGAGTAAGAGTTGATGCCTCACCTGTTGTTCCACAGATAATTACGGCATCTGTACCATTCTCAATCTGATAATCAAGCATCTTACCAAGTCTGTCATAATCTACCTCTGTGTTCTCCTTAAATGGTGTTACAATTGCAACGCCTGCTCCTTTAAAAATTGCCATTTTTCTTTTCCTCCTAAACTTTGATATGTAGGAAACTAACCGAAAAAAAGAGCCAGCCCGGGGCTGACTCTTTAAGATAAAGTACGTAACTAAAATCCTAATTCGTTAAGTAGCTCCCCATCTGTTGATGACAGTCATATAACTATTAATCATATGCCCAGCTGGCCGCACATCAGGTTACAGCCTGCTTCGGCGTCTTTCCCTTTTCTCTGCAATCATCTATCCTGAATATATCATGCAGGCTACTAATGAAAAACGCAACCTCTACTTCTGAAAGTTATTATTGCTTTCTTATCTACAATATAACATTAACACTCTTCATTGTCAACGAATTCTATTTTACTTACGGACACTTCGTATGCCACTTTTTGAATGCTTTCACCATTATCTGTCTTCTTGGTATACTCACGACTCTGAATACGTCCCCATACTCTGATATGACATCCCACTTCAAATCTTGAGCAGTATCTTGCATTTCTGCCCCATGTTATACATGGAATATAATCAGATTTACCATATGGTCGATTTACAGCAATTAATAGATCTGCAATCTCTCTTCCAAGAGGAGTCTTTCTGTAAACCGGTGGCTTGCACACATATCCATCTAAATAGATCTGGTTAGTCTTAGCATATTCGCCTGCATTATCTGTAAATTCGATTTCTCTGGCAAAAATAGAAAGAAGTAATCTGTTTTTGTTATTCTCATGTCTGTTAAAAGATCTGAACTGACCAGATGCTTCAACTGTACATCCTCTGTAATCCTTTTTTACATCAACAAGACGTTCTGATACCATAATTGGTATTATATCAGCTGAATCGCTTAGTCTGTTGACTGAGACATTGACAATGTAGAAACCTTCTCCAAATACCTCATGACTGAATTCAAATTTGGATACTATCTCTCCTATAATGCTTACTCTGTTGTTTTCAATGACTTTATCCACCATCTCTGTGTTTCTCCCTTCTCAAGCAAATTATTGTGCTTCTTGTATTTGTCTGTAATTAATTGTATTCAGCAAATCCAACTTTTAGAACTAGTATTTCTCTTGCCTAAGAGTTTTTTACACTGTTTTGCCATACTATTACTGACTTTAATAGTATTCTGGAATAGTGAGTTTTTATTCCATTGCACACATTATATCAGCAAATCCTTTATTTTGCTAGAAGAAATCGACTTTTTTTAATTTTCTATATGATTATAACACTATACAACAATCTATTAATTGCTATTATGTGCGAAAAATGTTGCAAAAAGTGTTGTCTGATTGTATTATTTAGCTACTTACGGATAGATATTGACTGATTAGATTATTATATATTTTAAAAAGTGCTATCCTATTGGCATATTAATATTTTATAAAAAAAGTACTATCTGATTAACTTATTATGTTTTATAAAAAAAAGGGTTGTAATTAGCCTAAAATATGATAAACTAATACAGTTGCAATGTTCGTTGAAATTTGCGTCTTTTAATAAGAAGACGTTATCTGGAGGTTTTATTATTATGAAAAAGAAACGTGAAGATATTAGAAATATTGCCATTATCGCTCATGTTGACCATGGTAAGACAACATTAGTTGATCAGCTTTTAAAGCAGAGTGGTGTATTTCGTCAGAATCAGGAAGTTGCTGAACGAGTAATGGATTCTAATGATATCGAGAGAGAACGTGGTATCACAATTCTTTCAAAAAATACAGCAGTTTATTATAAGGATACTAAGATTAACATTATCGATACACCAGGCCATGCTGACTTTGGTGGTGAAGTTGAACGAGTTCTTAAGATGGTTAATGGTGTTGTTCTTGTTGTTGACGCTTATGAAGGTTCAATGCCTCAGACTAAGTTCGTTCTAAGAAAAGCTCTCGAACTTGACCTTCCTGTTATTGTATGTATTAACAAGATTGACAGACCTGAAGCAAGACCTGATGAAGTTATAGATGAAGTTCTTGAATTATTCATGGATCTCGATGCATCAGACGAGCAGCTTGACTGTCCATTCGTATACGCATCTGCTAAGAACGGTTATGCTATGTTAAATCTTGATGACGAACCAAAAGACATGACTCCTTTATTCGAGACAATCGTTAACTATATTCCTGCTCCTGAAGGAGATCCTGATGCTGATACTCAGGTATTAATCAGTACAATTGATTACAACGAATATGTTGGACGTATTGGTGTTGGTAAAGTTGACAATGGTACAATTAAAGTTAATCAGGATCTTTTACTTGTTAATCATCATGATGAGTCAAAACATCAGAGAGTTAAGATTTCAAAATTATATGAATTTGATGGTCTTAATAAAGTAGAAGTTTCAGAAGCTACAATCGGTTCAATCGTTGCTATATCAGGTATTGCAGATATTCATATCGGAGATACTCTTACTTCTCCTGAGAATCCTGTTGCTATACCTTTCCAGAAGATCTCAGAGCCTACAATCTCTATGAACTTCATGGTTAACGACAGCCCACTTGCAGGTCAGGAAGGTAAATATGTAACATCAAGACACCTTCGTGACAGACTTTTCAAAGAATTAAATACTGACGTATCATTAAGAGTTGAAGAAACAGAGACAACAGAATGTTATAAAGTATCAGGACGTGGTGAACTTCATCTTTCAGTTCTTATTGAGAACATGAGACGTGAAGGATTTGAATTTGCAGTAAGTAAAGCTGAAGTTTTATATCATACAGATGAAAGAGGTAAACTCCTTGAGCCAATGGAACTTGCTTATGTTGATGTACCAGAAGAATTCTCAGGTACAGTTATTCAGAAGTTAAGTTCTAGAAAAGGTGAACTTCAGGGTATGTCAGCAACTAACAACGGCGGATATACAAGACTTGAATTCTCTATTCCAGCAAGAGGTCTTATCGGATACAGAGGCGAATTCATGACAGATACTAAAGGTAATGGTATCTTAAATACTACTTTTGATGGATATGCTCCTTACAAAGGTGATATTCAGTATAGAAAACAGGGTTCACTTATCGCTTATGAAGCAGGTGAGACTATCACTTATGGTCTTTACAATGCACAGGAACGTGGTACATTATTCGTTGGCCCTGGTGAAAAAGTATATGGTGGTATGATTATTGGACAAACAGGAAAGGCTGAAGACATTGAAGTTAACGTATGTAAGAAGAAACAGCTTACTAATACACGTTCATCAAGTGCTGATGATGCTTTAAGACTTGTTCCACCTAAGATTCTTAGTCTTGAACAGGCTCTTGAATTCATCGACACAGACGAACTTCTTGAGATTACACCTAAGAATCTCCGTATTCGTAAGAGAATTCTTGATCCAACATTACGTTATCGTTCAAAAAAGAATGGTAAATAATTATGGATTTTTTGTATCTTCTTCAAAATTTAAGGACTACTCCGCTTAATATATTAGTACAGTTCATAACATATTTTGGTCAGGATCTTATTCTTGTATCACTTATATGTATAACTTACTGGTGTTTTAATAAAGAATATGGATATAAAGCATGTTTTTCATACTTCTTATCTGGTATTCTTATCCAGTCACTTAAGGTTACTTTTAGAATAAAAAGGCCTTTTTTGACAGACAAAAGACTTCATCCGGTTGACAGTGCAGTGAAAGCTGCAACCGGATACTCTTTTCCAAGCGGACATACGCAAGGTGCTACATCTATATATAGTTCTCTTGCTTTCTCACTTAAGAAAAGAATATACATTATTATATCTGGCATCATCATAATACTTGTAGGTATGTCAAGAATGTATCTTGGAGTTCATTCTCCAAAGGATGTTCTTACAGCTTTTGCAATAGCATTAGTATTAAGTATCCTTGTTGATAGATTCTATAATACAATATCTGCTAATATAAGACGTGAACGTATATTTATTATATCAGCCATTATTATATGTCTGTGCCTTATCATATATACTTTCGTCCTTGTCAAGACAGGCAATACTACTCCTTTTCTTGCAAAAGACAGTTTTGTAACACTTGGTGGTGCTATTGGATATTTTGCCGGATTCTATCTTGAAAAGAATTATGTTAGATTTAATACATCTTGTAAATCTATACCATTACACATTATCAAGGTTATTCTTGGCATGGCAGGCATCGTTGTAATAAAAACATTACTTCCACTTGTTACAGGCAAAGGAATGATTGCCAACACAGTGCGTTACTTTTTTAATGATAATTGGCTTGCATATGTATATCCAATTATCATTAAAAAAGTTTTCAATAAAAATCTATAACTAACAAAAGCAAGGATTATCGTTCCTTGCTTTTGTTTTGCCAAAATATACATTTTGAGCGAAACTCCAATACAACATACCAAAGATTGTCAGAATATAAATAGCATCAACAAAAACACGCTCTCGCTAAGTGTTCGCCGTAGCGGTACTAAGTTTGTTGAAAGTCTTTGCCTTTCAACGCACTAAGTGCCGACGGCTTCCACATTGTTTTCTTTTGATGCTATTTATATTCTGACAATCCAATCTACGTTTCGATGAGTTTCGCATTTATGTTTTCGTAAAATATATACCTTTATATATTTTTTTACGTGAAAGACTTAAAAAATCTACAAATCTATGAAAGTAAAAACCAACAAGTTATAATACTAAAACTTAGCATAATTGTATATCGTAAGCCAATAAGCCATTTAAAAATCTCTAAAAAACCTATATTCACTACGTCAGGATTAATATATATCAAAAGAAAACAATATGGTAATCGTCGGCACTTAGTGCGTTATACACCGTAGGTGTAGAACAAACTTAGTACCGTTACGATGGACATTTAGCGAGAGCGTGTTTTTGTTGATATATATTAATCCTGACGTAGTGTAGATAACTTCCCTTATGAGATTTTTAAATGTATACTCTTTAGAATACGATGACATCTCCGTCTGATATGGCGAACTCCATATCTTCTTCTTTTTCTATGGTTACTTTGCCATTAGTGGCTTCTGTCATCTTCTTCTCAAATGCGTTAAGTTCTTCATTTTTTAATAGGCAGTGTGCAACTACCTTGTCAGAATACTCTGTATCCATTATTGTTATGTTATTCTGTGCTGCTATATATTGAAGCTTACCTATACCATTATAATCAGTTGTAACTTTATAACTTGCACCTTTTTGTTTTACAACTATTCGTGCATTATCAAGTGCCTCTTTAGCTGCCTGCTGGTAAGCTCTTACAAGACCTCCTGTTCCAAGTAAGATTCCGCCAAAATATCTTGTTACTATTACAAGACAGTCATGTATCCCTTCATTTAACAGAACAGACAGCATAGGTTTACCGGCTGTTCCCTGTGGTTCTCCATCGTCAGAATATCTCTGTATATCATTATTTTCGCCTATTACAAAAGCACTACAGTTATGCCTTGCATCCCAATACTTTTTCTTAGTTGCTTCTATTATTCTTATTGCATCTTCTTCCGTCTCGATTGGCCATACTTCACCTATGAAGCGTGATTTTTTCTCAATTATCTCACCTTTTCCGCCATCATATACTATCTTTATATTATCAGCCATACATTAAACCTCACTGTATAAATTATTTTTTAGTGTCAAAACTATATATGTTACAAAGTAATTTCATTTCTTAATTTATTTTAACAAAAACATATTTTAATGTACAGACTATTTTATTTTTGGTATAATAAGTCAATGGACATAAGTCAAAAAAATTAGGAGGCTTTTAAATATGAATTATGGAAAGAAAGGTGCAAGAGACAGACAAAAAAAACTTTCCAAAACTTCCAGGAAAGTAAAAAGCAAGTGTACTGTCACTGCTTTTAATATTGTAATCATCTGCCTGCTTGTTTCTCTTGTTGCTATTGCTTGCACAGGAATTGGTATTATAAAAGGTATTATTGATACAGCACCAGACATATCATCTATTAATGTTATGCCAAGTGGTTACTCCACAAGCGTATATGATAATAATGGAACAGAGATAGAAACTCTTGTTGCCAGTGGTGCTAACAGAGTATATGCAACCATTGATGAGATTCCTGTCAATCTTCAGAAGGCTTTTGTTGATATTGAAGATACCCGTTTTTATGAACATAATGGTGTAGATATAAAAGGTATTGCCAGAGCCTTTGTATTAGGTGTTAAGAATGGTGGTCACTTCTCACAGGGTGCAAGTACCATTACCCAGCAGCTGCTCAAAAATGCCGTGTTCAATGTTGGTGCTGACGAAAGCACTTTCGCAGAATCATTAAAACGTAAGATTCAGGAACAGTATCTCGCATTACAGCTCGAAAAACAAATGGACAAATCTGAGATTCTTGAATATTACCTTAATATAATTAACCTTGGTAATAATACTCTTGGTGTTCAAGCCGCATCTAATAGCTATTTTGGTAAATCAGTCAGCGAACTTTCACTGTCTGAATGTGCTGTTATTGCAGCAATAACACAGAACCCATCTAAATATAATCCTATCAGACATCCTGACAATAACAAAGAGAGACGTCTTGAAGTTCTTAATAAGATGAAGAAAAAAGGAGATATTACACAAGCAGAATACGATGAAGCTATTGCTGACAGTGATGCTGTATATGAACGAATCGGTGCTGTAAGTGTTGATAACGAAGAGACATCTTATTATACATACTTTGTTGATGAACTTACACAACAGGTTGTTGATGATCTTGTTACTCTCAAAGGCTATACTGAAAACGAAGCTTATAATCTTGTATACAGAGGTGGTTTAAGCATCTATACAACACAGGATTCAACTATACAGGCTATTGCTGACGAAGAATTCAATAATCCTGAGAACTTTAATAATGTAGAATATTACTCAATAAGTTACAGATTATCAACCAAAGATTCCTCAGGTAACATTAATAACTATTCTGAACAGAATCTTAAAGTATATTTTCAAAATGAACTTGGTCAAGCTGCATACAAACTTATATATGATAGTGAAGAAGAAGCTCTTGCTGATGTAGAGACATTCAAAGCAGCAATGCTTGCTAATGGAGAAGAGAATCTTGGTGAAGCTTTATCTTATACACTACAGCCACAAGCTTCTATGACTATTATGGATCCTTATACCGGTGAAGTTAAGGCTATTGTCGGTGGACGTGGTGAAAAACTTGGAAGTCTTACACTTAACAGAGCTACTGATACTACAAGACAGCCCGGTTCTACATTTAAACCACTGTCAGTATACTCTGCAGCTCTTGATTCAGCCGGAATGTCTTTAGCATCTGTTATAGATGAAGCTCCATTCTACTACAAAGACGGCAAGCCTGTTGCCAGTTGGGATGGTGCATACAAAGGTCTTATGGATATAAGATATGCAATTGCATGGTCTAGAAATATACCTGCAGTTAAATTAATGACAGAACTTACACCAAAACTTGGTTTTGATTATCTCTTAAAATACGGATTTACTACTCTTGTAAGTGCCGATGAACCAATCGGAACAAGCCACGATGTTGTTCAGGCTCTTCCTCTTGGTGGTATTACAAAAGGTGTAACTAACTTAGAACTTACTGCAGCTTATGCAGCTATTGCTAATAATGGAACATATACCAAACCAAAATTCTATACTAAGATTCTTGATCACGATGGCAATGTTCTTATTGATAATACTGAACCTGAGACTCATACCGTTATCAAAGAATCAACTGCATGGCTTCTTACAAGTGCATTAGAAAGTGTTGTAACTAATGGTACTGGTGGTCGTGCTGCTGTAAGTGGTCAGCATGTTGCCGGTAAAACAGGTACAACATCAAGTTCTTACGATCTATGGTTCTCCGGCTATACACCTTATTATGCAGGTTCTGTATGGCTTGGATATGATGATACATCCACACTTCCTAATTCATGGGTAAGTGTAGCAGCATCAACATGGAGCAAAGTTATGACACGAATTCATGAAGGACTTCCTACTAAAGAGTTTGAAAAACCTGATGATATCGTATCAGTTCAGATCTGTAGTCAGTCAGGACTTCTTCCGGTTGAAGGGTTATGTGATTGTGATCCTCGTGGAAGCTGCATAAAAACAGAATATTTTACCAAGGATACTGTACCTACAGAATACTGTAACACACATGTAAAAGTTACTGTCTGTGAAGAATCCGGTCTTCCTGCTACTGATACATGTCCTAGCAAAGTTGAACGTATCTTTATTCAAAAAGAAGGCGGCAAAAATGATTCTACAACCGATGCCGAATATGTTCTTCCAGACGATTATCTGTCACAGACATGTAATCTTCATGGTGGCACAGCTGCACCTGGTACTACAACACCAGAAGCTACTACTGATGCAGGTGAGACAAAACCTGGTACTGAGAATACTACTAAACCTAACGATACAACCAAACCTAGTACTGATGCCACTAAGCCTAACAATTCTACAGAAGAGACTCCTACTAAACCTTCTGAAGAAACCTCTGCTTCCGATAATGATAATAATAATGGCAGCAATAATACTAATGGTGGTGTTAATTCAGGTGGAGATACTAATAAATCAGATGATAAAGTAAACGAATAGACTAACAAACCCGACAGAAATTTTTGTTTTCTGTCGGGTTTATTTTTATTATTTTTCACTTTTCTATTCCCTGATTTTATCTTTTTACTTATTATTTTCTGCTCTTCACTTTCTGATTTTATCTTTTTATTTTTCACTCATTTATTTTTTCATCTTGGAATCGAATATAAGTGATGCCACAAAGCCAATAATAAGTGCTCCTGATATTCCTACGGAACATTTTGAAAATCCACCTTTAAACAATCCAATAAATCCTTCTGCCAAAACTGCTTCTTTTACACCTTTGAACAAACTATTACCAAAACCTATAAGTGGAACACTTGCTCCTGCTTTAGCAAATTCAAGAAATGGTTCATATATACCCAAAGCTCCAAGAAGACATCCTAGACATACAAGTATAACCATAATTCTTCCAGGCAAAAGTTTCGTCTTGTCCATAAGAAGCTGACTTAATGCACATATTATCCCACCAGTTACAAATACTGTTATATATGTCATACTCATGCTTTTTTCTCCTTATAATTCTTTTTATCTAATCATTTACGAAACTTATATTTACAAACATATAATAGAATTTCTCTTCACTCTTTGCAAAGTCAAAGTTTCACTATTATACATTTTTTCGTTATATATATTATTATATCTAATTCTCTGCTTCGATAATTATGCCATGTGCAATTCCCGGAACACTTCTACCTTCATTAAAACTAATCGGTGACAAAAGTGCTCCGGTTGGAACAAACAAAACTCTATTTAACTTGCCATCCATTATCTTCTTATATATCTGAGCACAGAATGTAACAGCACTACATCCACAGCCACTTCCTCCACTGTGCGTATCCTGAATTACTTCATCATATATTCTAATTCCACAATCTGAATATACTCTTGATATGTCATATCCTTCTTTTTTTACAAGATCAATAACTATCTCTTTACCGACTTCACCAAGATCACCTGTTATTATAAGATCATAGTAACTCTCATCAATTGACAGATCCTTAAAATTCTGGCTGATAACATTACAGGCGGCAGGTGCCATTGCTGCTCCCATATTCATCGAATCTTTAACACCATAATCCACTATCTTACCTGTTGTAATGCCTTTTATGTGAACTTTACGCTTTGCAATATCTCTTTTTTCTATTATCGATGGCTCGGCACTGATAACTGCTGCCCCACAACCTGTTACCGTCCATGTTGCTGACAGTGGACGCTGATTGCCATATTCAAGTGGAAAACGAAACTGTTTCTCTGCACTGCAAAAATGACTTGATGCCATTGCAACAATATGATTGGCATATCCGGCTGCAACAGCCATAGAACCTAATGCCATCGCTTCTCCAAATGTCGAGCATGCTCCATACAGACCAAATAATGGAATATTATAATCCATTACACCATAAGATGTCGCTATAAGTTGTCCAAGAAGATCCCCTGCATATATATATCTAATCTGTGCCGGTGTCATTGCCGCTTTATTAAGTAATACTTCAAGTGTCTGACGCTGCATCTCACTCTCTGCTTCATCCCAATTATCCTTACCAAACTTGTCATCATCACTAATCTTATCAAAGAGATGTCCTATAGGACCGTCCCCTTCTTTCTTACCAACAACAGAAGCCACCTCAGTAATATAAGGTGGCTTATCATACACTATACTCTGCATACCCACATACTGACTCATATTTTTCACTCCTTATTCTTTGTATTAAGATCCAGGTAATTACGCACTCTCATAATCAAATTACTGTAAATTACATAACCATTATTATTTTTATTAGGACTTAGATGATTACGCACTACCTTTATCCAGCTTATAAAAAAGCCTGACTAATCTACCTTTTCTTAGATATATAGGATTATTATTTGCAGTATGTAGATTTTTATTTATTTTA
The DNA here is from genome assembly GCF_018918265.1 of Falcatimonas sp. MSJ-15. Lineage (GTDB taxonomy): Bacteria > Bacillota > Clostridia > Lachnospirales > Lachnospiraceae > Falcatimonas. Next base: position 31,279 of record NZ_JAHLQC010000006.1, on the reverse strand, counting down.
TCTGTAAAAAATTCGTTACACCGGACTTTTACTTAAGCTATATCTATCTTAATAATATTCTCCGATTCATATATAAAATTCTCGTTTGTCACAGGCTCCTCCCACTACCTTTAGGTGGTTGGCAGTTGACTAATTAACTTTATTGAGATTATCTGATGATTCTGCAATCTGATTATACAGATTAACAAGATACTCTCTAGAGAATGACTGATCCTGTGTAATTATTGCATTCTGTGAAGCTAACTCATCTGTATAATCACTAAGTCTGTATACCGTAACATTACCAAATCCTTCGTTAACATGTGATACTACCGGTTCAGCTTCATAATCAGATATTGTTACACTTCCATCTTCATTCTTTACAATATTAACTTTTGCCATCATTCCTTCCATACGATTAGATATTCCATCGCCATAATCTGATGTCCAGTTAACATAATTACCAAGTGAGTAATACACAAGAGTCTTATTATTCTCCCCTTCAATCCACTTAACAGGTTCCATAACATGTGGATGAGTTCCTATTACAAGATCTACTCCACATTCATTAAAAAGATTAGCATAATACTCTTGTTCATCAGTCTCATTAAGAACATATTCTGTACCCCAATGTGGACAAACAATCACAAAATCTGCCATTGTATGTGCTCTCTCAATATCACTTCTTATCTGTTCTTCATCAAGAAGATTAACAGCATAAGGCATGCCTTCAGGCATTGGAATTCCGTTAGTTCCGTAAGTATAATTAAGAATTGCAATCTTTATACCATTTTTTTCAGTAACATATATGTTATTCTTAGTCTCTTCACTATCATTTATTCCAAGGAAAGCTATATCCGGATGATTCTCTCTCCAATAATTAATACAATTATTAATTCCGGCACTACCTTTATCAAGTGCATGATTAGTTGCATGAAGAATAATATCAAATCCTGCATTAACAAGTGCATCACCAAGCTCATAAGGTGCATTGAATGCAGGATAACCTGATATTCCAAGCTCACTTCCACCTATAATAACTTCCTGATTGGCAATTGCTATATCTGCACTCTCTATATCATCTTTTACATTCATAAATAATGCATCAAAATTATATGTACCATCATCCCTCACTCCACTCTCAGCAACTCGTGTATGTAATAATACATCACCGACCATCACAATTGACACTTCATTGTCTGGCTGCGATTCGTCTTGTATATCTGTGCTTCCGCTATTACCTGATATACCTCCATATCCACCATTATATTCACTGCTTTCATTAGTATAATTGCTATTCGTACTTCCATTTATGATTTCATCTTCACTTTTTACAGCTTGTGTCGTATATGTATCAGACATATCAACACTCTTATTCGCACAGCCGGCACATACAAGAGATACCATTATAATAGCAGCGACATATTTTTTAATTTTAAACATACTACACATATTACTTTTTGCACCTTTAGTTTCTTTGTTTATCCAATTCATATATAAAATCCTTTCGTTTGTCATAGACTCCTCCCACTATCTTTAGGTGGTTGGTAGTTGACTAATATATTTGATTAGTAATTATTGAACTTATATTGCAAACACTAATCATTAATGAGTGTCAATACAAAACTTATACATCTTAGAGTTCTGGCATAATCAGTATTGACACGTTAATTTATAACATAATTTTAATCCTACATCAAATATTTTTCAGTTTATTTTTTGCTATATTTTTCAGTTTATTTTTTTGCTCTTTGCACTTATAATAAAATATAAAGAGATTATAATATTATGGAGGATCTATATTTTGAAATTAATATCATGGAATGTTAATGGGCTTCGTGCCTGTGTACAAAAAGGATTTACAGATTTTTTTAATGAATGCGATGCTGATATCTTCTGTATCCAGGAATCCAAATTACAAGCCGGACAGATAGATTTTAACCCTGAAGGATATTATCAGTATTGGAACTATGCTGAGAAAAAAGGATATTCCGGCACTGCTATTTTTACCAAAAAAGAACCACTTAATGTAACATACGGAATAGGAATAGAGGAACATGACCACGAAGGACGTGTTATAACACTTGAATATGATAATTATTATATGGTTACATGTTATACTCCTAATTCTAAAAATGAACTATTGCGTCTTGATTACCGAATGGTATGGGAGGATGATTTTCTTAATTATCTTAAAGTTCTTGACGCTAAGAAGCCTGTTATCCTGTGTGGTGATCTTAATGTTGCCCACAATGAGATTGACCTTAAGAATCCTAAGACTAACAGACGTAATGCAGGATTCACTGATGAAGAAAGAAATAAGATGACTAATCTTCTTAATGCAGGATTTACTGATACTTTCAGACATTTTTATCCTGATATGGAGAATATATACTCATGGTGGTCATATCGTTTCAAAGCAAGAGAGAAAAATGCAGGATGGCGTATTGACTATTTTATAACATCAAAAAGTCTTGATGAGAAACTTATAGATGCTAAGATTCATACTGATATATCAGGTTCTGATCACTGTCCTGTTGAGCTTGATATCAATCTGTAAGCCACAGGCTAAAGGTCTTTCTATATTAAACATTTTATGAAAGACTTCTTATCTATACAGTACAAGCTATGATGCCAACCCGATTTAGCAATGTTTCCTTTTTGCTAAAAATCTTTATATAAAAAATATATGTGGCGAAATCCCGTAGGCAAGCCTATCATTTTCGCCACGAATATATAGCAACACGCAGATTATAATAAAAGTTATCAATAAAGCAAGATTGCCTGAGATTAGACATATCGTCAGCCATGCTTAATATAAATGACTATAAACATTATATATGGCTCAACTGATACACCCAATCTCAGGCAATCTCTTTTTGCGAACACATCTTACTCTGTAATACAATACTATACAATAATCAGAGCTTTTCAAAAGGAGAGCGCAGCTAATCTCTCTCACTCCTACTGCGCTTGTGTGTCCGACTTTGCTGACTACATCCGTACTTCCAAGGAGATGGATCATTTCATTTCGGGAATCTGATAACAATATGAAAAGATTTATAAAAAAAACCTTCTGTTAGACGCTTACTCTAACATACATAGTATATTACTTTTTCTCTACGATAGCAATACTTTAATTCGTTAAATATGCAAAATTTTGTATATTAATGCTTTTACCTATTACTTGATTGAATTATATCAGTCCAAACGTAAAGTATATAAGCCCCAAAACAAAACTACTGAGTATCCCATACAATATTACCGGACCTGCTATTGTGAATATTTTACAACCAACTCCAAATATCCATCCTTCCTTCTTGAATTCTATTGCTGGAGCTGCAACTGAATTGGCAAATCCGGTTATAGGTACTAATGCACCTGCACCTGCCCATTTAACAATTGATGGATATACATTAAGACCTGTAAGTATAACACTCACTGCAATAAGACTTAATGTAGTATATAATCCTGCTGTCTCTTTATCTACTCCAAAGTTCATATATACATCTGTAAATATCTGACCTATCACACATATTATCCCACCTGCGATAAATGCATGAATACAGTTCATTAAAGTATTATGAGTAGGTGTTACTTCTTTTACATACTCATTATATTCCTTGTTACGCATATCATCGTTAATCTTTTTTACATTATCATCCATATCTATTCCTCGCTTTCTTAATATAATATTAGATAGTCATACAACAAGTAATATTCATAATTATCATTTCTTAATCTCAACTTTCTCAATATAGTATCAGATAATTATATATCAACATTGTTCATATCTGCTATGAACTTGATAATCAACAAATATTTAAAAAATAACATTTTTTTCAATATCCTATTTCAGATCTGTCATCTTATATAATAGACATAACATATAATTCCACCTACAGCTTTACCAAGTGCAAATCCTGTAACCATAGCAGTTATTCCTATCTTAAGTTTTAATCGTCTAATCATTATCGGAAATACTTTTATCGTCTCTGAAAGTGCCATCGCCATTGCACCGACAAACATCCCATATGTCAGACCTGTTATAAAACACATTACTTCACCAAGTCTTAATGATATATGATATACCCATACTATATTAGATAATGCTGCACCAAATATAATACAGCTCTCATATACGCCTATATACTGTTCAGTTCCCGTCTTAATTGCAAATCTTACTATAACGCCAAGAACTGTTATAAGTGCAAAGAGTCCACCTGCAACACCTGCACCTGAAGCAAACGCAAATATAAATAGAATACACTCTTTTAATATCCCCATACTGAGTACATCTGTAATACTGCTAATTGGCATCCTTAATCTCCCCTTTTGCATCAGCATCATTAATTACAGCTTTATTAATATCTTCTTTGTAGTTCTTAAGCTCTACTTCAAGTGGTGTTGGATCAGATGAAAATCTATGTTTAAAAATATGATTATAAAATCCCATTATTCCTACAAACAAACCGATACAATAACCAAGTTCAAGTGTAGTTGTCCCATCACTCTTTCTGCCTGTAAAAAGTTCATACAGAGTCGCAAATATCTCATTAACACCAACATCATTATTATATGCTATTATAGAATATGATGCTCCCATGAATACAAAAAAACCTGTAAGAATCACCTTTATTATATCTCCCTTTGTACTCTCATTCGGATTATAATCTACTATAAATTCATTCTCACCTATATTACTAATCTGATACTCCGGGAAACTCTCATTAATCATCTCTATTATCTTCATCACTGAGAATACTATTTTCTGTGGCTTCTTATCCTTAAAAGTTATTACTCGCAGGACTTTTATCTTAGGTTCAACATTACTGTCAGAACATATAACAGTTCCAAGCATACCAATATTAATCTTACTCTCGCTTACCTTTATCTCCTGGTCGAATTTGATATATATAATATTATTCATAAGAATTCACCTCCTATATTGCATAATTATATTATTACGTATTTTTATTATTATGTTTTTATATTATTGTACTTTTTTATTTTTACGTTTTTATATTACTGTATTTTTATATTTTTGCGTTTTTATATTACTGTGTTTTTTTATTATTACGTTTTTATATTATTGTGCTTTTATATTTTTACGTTTTTATATTACTGTGCTTTTATATTATTGCGTTTTTATATTACTGTGCTTTTATATTATTGCGTTTTTATATTATTACGTTTTTTTATTATTGTGTTTTTTATTATTACACTTTTTCATTATTACGTTTTTTTATTATTACATTTTATATTATTACACTTTTTTATCACTGTACTTTTATATTTTTACGCCTTTATATTATTTTGTATCATTATATAATTGCGCAGTCATATAATTTTATAACAAAATATAATAAATATAAATATTATTTTTATGCTGCACAAAATAATATTTTAGCAAATGATTTTTATTAAAATGTATGTTTACATATAATATTCTATCCTTATTAGATTTTTTTATGCACATATTATGTTATTATATTTTCATATAGGGAATGTATATATTTATGTAGAATGTGCGAAGATATATACTTTCATATATAAAATCCTTTCGTAAGCCGATAATCCATTTTAAAATCTCTGAAAAAAATATATTAGCTACGCAAAGATTAATATGTGTTTTTGTTGACACATATCAATCTTTGCGTAGCCTTACAGTCTGCCTTGTGCGATTTTTAAATATTCAATTATTATGAATTGACAAAATTCTCTATTATCTTCTTTCCATGCTCTGTATATATAGATTCCGGATGGAACTGTAATCCTGTAATATCATAATCTCTGTGTCTTATCGCCATAATCTCTCCATCATCAGTTGTAGCTGTCACTATAAGACAATCCGGTACTGTTTCTTTTACAATGGCAAGCGAATGATATCTCGCAATCTTAATAGGCGAATCAATCCCTTTAAACAGACCTGTTCCATCATGATTAATAAGTGACTGTTTGCCATGACATATCTTCTTAGCATAACTTACAGTTGCACCAAATGCTTCGCCTATACACTGATGTCCAAGACATATTCCAAGCATCGGTATCTTTCCGGCAAAGTATCTTATTACTTCAAGACATATTCCGGCATCTTTTGGAGCTTTTGGACCAGGAGATATAACTATCTTCTCCGGATTCATCTGCTCAATCTCTTTAATTGTTATCTTGTCATTTCTCACAACTTTGATATCCGGATTAAATGTCCCGATATACTGATACAGATTATAAGTGAATGAATCATAATTATCTATTAATAAAATCATAAGTTCTCCTCCTTAACAAGTGTAGTGGCAAGTGCCATTACTTTATTACAACATTCCTGATATTCTGACTCTGGAACTGAATCTGCAACAATACCTGCTCCTGCCTGAAGATATACTTTATTACCTTTTTTTATCATAGTTCGTATCGTTATACAAAAATCCATATTGCCATTAAAATCAATATATCCTGTAGCTCCGCCATAAAGTCCTCGCTTTACTTCTTCAAGCTCATCAATTATCTCCATCGCTCTTATCTTAGGTGCACCACTTAGTGTTCCTGCCGGTAAAAATGAACCTATAAGATCAAAAGGATGATATTCACCTGATTTTCTGCCTTCAACAAGTGACACAATATGCATAACATGTGAATAATTCTGAATCTCCATGAATTTAGTTACTTTTACAGTACCAAATTCTGCAATCCTTCCCATATCATTTCTCGCAAGATCTACAAGCATTACATGTTCTGCTCTCTCTTTCTCATCTTCAAGAAGCTCCTTACTAAGTGCTTCATCTTCTTCTTGTGTCTTTCCTCTTTTTCTTGTTCCTGCTATTGGGCATGTATATACTTTATTATCAGACTGTTTTACAATCATCTCCGGAGAACTTCCAATTATCTCAAAATCACCAAAATTAAAATAATATAGATATGGTGACGGATTAAGTTCTCTAAGCCTCTTGTATAGTGCAAAACCATCATCCTTAGTCTCTATTGTCCATCTCTGTGATAGAACAGTCTGAAATATATGACCTTCCTTAATATAATTCTTAATCGTATTAACTTTTCTGCCATAAGATTCAACAGTATCTGTCTTATTAATAATCTTGCCATCAAGAGATACTTTATCTTCTCTCACTGTCTTAGTTCTTACAGCTCTCTCTAGCAATTCTCTTGCACTATCCATAGCTCTTAATTTTCCTTCCTGCGAATCTTCATCAAGAACAACTGCACTCATAGTCTCAGCTACATGATCAATTACAAGAAATCTCTTTGCAAACATAAACTGTATAGTCTCTATTCCTATCTCATCCGGATTCTCGTCTGGAAGTTCTTCTACATATTTTACAAAATCATATCCCATGCTTCCAACGAATCCACCACCAAATGCCAATTCGCCTTCATCTCTTAATATCTCAAATCTGCTGTAATACTCTTTTATCTTCTCATAAGGATTACCTTCTAATACTTCTGTCTCTCCATTCTTTCTTGTAATCACAAGTGAATTACCTCTAGACTGAATAAGTTCATCAGGTTCTATTCCTATAAAAGTATATCTTCCATTATTCTTATCATAACTTTCAAGGAGATATCCTATATTCTCTCTTCCAAGGCTTTCATATATCCCTATCGGTGTCTCAGATGTGATACTCACTGTTTTTTTATAAACTCGCAAAACATATTTCATTATATTTCCTCCTAGTATTTATAATCTTAAGCAATCAAAAAGCACTGCTTGTAAAAAACAATATTGTTTAAAAGTAACTTCGCATTTATAATCTTAAGCAATCAAAAACTCTGCTTATCCTTATACAATATGCTGTCACCTACATAAATCAAAAAATCCCCGGCATATATTTAACTTAACATATATGCCGGGGACGATTATACCGCGGTGCCACCCCTCTTACAGATAGCTGATATACATAATATAAAAATATACAAAAAGGCAGGTACTTTCAAATACTGAAATATACCTGCCACCAGTTATCTGTCAACTTACGGAATACTATCATATTCCTCCCCCTGTAACGCGAGGACGCGTTCACAGCTACTAAGATTAAGACTTAAGTAATACTTAATCTGTTCACCAGACATCTCCCAAATCCATTCTCATGAATCTTTCATACCGTTTCTCACCATACCGGCTCTCTGTGATGTGATCCTCCATGATACTACTTTTGTTCATAGATTTTCTCTTCATATTTGTTTAGAATTCTATCACTATACTTTAATGAAGTCAACTGTTTTTTTATCACCATAAGTGTTTTTATATATATGAAAATGTATTTTTATATACCACTATATATTTCTATGCTCTAAATGTATTCTCTCTTTTCTATTCTAATCTCACTATTTTCATTCGTAGCCAATTCTCATTATTTTCTTTTCGTATTCTAATTCTCATTTTTTCTTTTTCGCAGCCAATTCTCATTATTTTCTCCATATTCCAATCACATTACTCTCTTCTTAAGTTTTAGTAATATCTTCTTCTCCATACGGCTAATCTGAACCTGGCTTGTCTTATATCTTCTTGCTATATCAGACTGTGTAAGTTCTTCATAGTATCTAAGCCTTATTATCTCCTGTTCCTCTCTTGTCAGACTCTTAAGAAGCTCTGATAGTAACATACTGTCTATAAGCCTGTTCTTCTCTGTATCTTCTGACTGAATATTATCATTATCACTCATCACTTTTTCAATAAGACTCATCTCACTTCCATCATTACCATATACCGGCTTATATATAGACTCTACCTGACTCGCAGCTTCTATCGCCATTACTATATCATCAGTATCTATCCCAAGCATATATGATAACTGAGCAACTGTCGGTTCTTCTCCTGTCCTCTTAATATACTCATCTGTTGCTCTCTTAACTTTTATACCATTATCCTTAATCTGCCTTGATATCTTAATTATTCCGTCATCTCTTAAATGTCTCTTAATCTCACCCATTATAAGTGGAACTGCGTATGTAGATAATCTGACTTCCATATCTGTATTAAAGTTATCAATCGCTTTTATAAGACCAATCGTACCTATCTGAAACAGATCTTCATTCTCTGTTCCTCTTCCGGTAAATCTCTTCACTATACTCCATATCAGCGGTGTATTATCAATGACAAGTCTGTCTCTTGCCTCTTTATTCCCATCGTGCGCCAACTTAATAAGCTCATTGGTAGAAATACCGCTTATATCCACACACTCACCCTTTACTATCCTATTATCTTCTTCATATATACACGAGTTCCCATCATAGGCACTGATACAACTCTAAGTTCATCCATGAATGCTTCCATGAATGCAAATCCCATTCCGGAACGTTCTTCATCAGGCTTAGTCGTATACATAGGTTCCATCGCCATACTCACATTCTCAATTCCAATTCCATCGTCACTAATCTCAAGTTCAAGTATACCACTCGAATTCTGACTGTATAATAACTTCATCTTCATCCTGATTATTCCATTCTCATCACCTTCATAACCATGAATTATACAGTTAGTCACAGCTTCCGATACTGCTGTCTTGACATCTGATACTTCCTCAAGAGTAGGATTAAGCACAGACATAAAACCAATCACTGCTATCCTTGCAAAAGATTCATTCTCAGATCTGCTCTTAAATCTTACTTCACATTCATTATCACACCCGGTTAATAACTTTTCCTCTAGCTGCATACAATATCCCCCTTATATTCTCTGCATACATATAAGTTCATCCAAATTGTCGAATACTTCAACTATTTTAAACAAACCACTCATTCTAAATATTCTCTTTACACTTTCATTAACTTCAACAGCGTATACTCTTCCTCCGGTTTCACTAAGGACTTTATATCGTCCCATAATAAGTCCTATCCCTGAGCTATCCATAAAAGTTGTATTGCAAAAATCAAAAATGATATTCTTAATCTGACAGTATTCTATATACTCTTTTGTATCATTTCGTATTATCTCAGCCTGATGATGATCAAGCTCTTTATCAAGATGCACAACAAGACTATCTCTATATACGCTATACCTAGAATTCATAATACTCCTTTCTTTATAACAAGCCATAGGGAGCATAGAAACTTATATTATTCAAACATACAGCCAAAATATTACTATATTGCACTATATCATAATGAATCGAAAGATCTTCTTATGATACTATAATGAAAATATTGGCATTCTCTTTGAAAAATAATATAAAAAAGGCGATCTCTTAAGAGACCGCCTATAAGTGTCTGTGACAATCCCTAACAACTAATAACCTAGATTCTGTGATGAATAAGTTGCCAACTGTGTATCAGGGAAATTATCTATAACGTATTGGTAATATGGAGCTGCGCTGGCTGCGTCTCCAGATTTCGAATATGATCTTGCCAGATAGTAATTAACTTCTGCACCTGTTCCATCTATCTTATAAGCTCTTAACAGATTATCAATCGCTACAGGGAAATCATTAGAATTATATGCATCATAACCTGTCTGATAAAGAGAACTAAATGCCTGTGTTCTTGCTGTCTGGTATATTGTATTGTAAAGTGTCTTTGCTGTCTCTGAAGGCATTGAATCAACTGACAGATTAGCAATCTGTTCACCTGCTTCAACTACATTGCCAGATATATAGAGATTGGCAACGCTTAATATTCCTTCATATTGTGCAAGTACACCTGTCTCGCCAGTATATTGTGTCGCTGTTGCTACAGCATTATCTCTTTCGGTTGTAAGCTGTTCAACCTGTGTCTTTAAAGAATCAAGTTCTGAAGTCTTATTAGCAAGGTCATTACTTAATTCATTAATCTCCTGCTGCTGCTGTTGTCTAAGTGCTGTTGTTCTCGCCGGTAATATAAGTGCACCAAGAAGTACTGCACCAATTACAAGACCAATGAGTATACATACAACATTCATAAGTCCATTAGCCGGTTCCTTATACGAATTACGAGGAACAATCATATCACTTCCTGTAATTGTAGTCTCAGGCTTAAATACTTTCTTCTCTCCAGGTGATCTCTTCGGTCTGTCATACGATACCGAATCTTCAGGATCTGCACCGAGTCTTGTATCAACAGCTGCAATATACTTAAGAGTAAGCGTATTATTGCGATCAATTGCTATTGCTTTTTTCAATGCTTTTCGTGCTTTATCAAATTCTTCTGTTTTTATATATAAAAGTGCTAAAAGCTGATGACCTTTTACAAGGTTTGGATTAAGATTAAGCACTTTTTTTAACTGAATCACTGCAAGATCATCACTTCCCTGCTTAGCATATAGAAGTGCCTGATTATACTTCTTGATAGTCTGATTAATAACATCTAACTTATTAGGATTAGACTGTACTGCCTTAATATAACTATCAGCTATATTCTTCTCTGGCTGAAGATTCTTACTTATAACCCACTCACTAAGTGCTGATACAGCTTCACCCATCTCAAAATATACAAGTCCAAGAAGATTTCTTGCTTTTGTATTAAGTTTATTAATTCTTACGCTCGTTCTAAGAGCCACAACTGCACCGGAAAGATCTCTTACCTGTGCTTTTGCAAGTCCAAGATTATAATATTCATTGGACTTCTTAACAATAGTCTTATAGACAGTTACATCGGCACCGCATTTTACACAGTAATCGGCATCGGTTAACTGACTATTACAATTATAACATTTCATATTATTCACCTTACCAATCTAAGTTATTATGCCTGTTCTTTGTCTTTAATCTCTTTGAGTAAAATATTAATTATCTCTGTAACATCAGTAATGTCATTATTGTATATCGCATCCTCTGCCTGATCTACTTCAAGACTTGGTTTAAACTTTTTTATCTCTTCATCAAAATTAATCATCATAATATCATTCCTCCACAAACTCACTGTACCACTGATATATCTTTCAATATCCGAATAATACAGCTATCTACAATTTCTTTATTACTCTATCTATTATTTAAATCACTTAAATGTTCTTTTATCATTCCAACCAGATATAAAGATCCTGCACACATAAGGATATCATTACTGTCTTTTATCTTAAGTGCAGTGTCAAAAGCTTCATAAGGATCATCAACTGTCACAACACAGCTATCCTTAGAATACTTCATAAAAGTATCTGCTATTATCTGTGCATCAAGATTGCGTTTACCATATATATTAGTAACTACTATATGGTTAAAATGCACTCCTTCGCATATCTCCTTTATCATCTGAGAATAATCTTTATCTTTAACTGCTGAAAATAACAATGAAAGACTCTGAGTCTTAACAAGGCTCTGACAAGTCTTAATAAATGCTGCTATTCCATCTTCATTGTGAGCACCATCAAGAATCACATCCGGAAGAACTCTCTCCATTCTTCCTTCCCATCTGGTATTCATAATACCATTCCTAACCTGTTCACAAGATATATTACAGCCTGTTACTTCACCTATTACCCCTGCAACAGTTATAGCCATCATACTGTTTGCTATCTGGTAAAGGGCTATTGAAGGTACAGAAAACGTACCTTCTTTATAATACATATTTTCAAAATAAAAATCAATATTTTCAATTGATTTTTTAAGAATTTTTGCATTTTTTGATAAAACTGCAAATGTTTTAGCATTATTCTCTTTAGCCTTCTTCTCTATAACTTTAGCAACTCTTACATCATCAGCAAGATATACAACCGGTACAGATGGCTTAATAATACCTGCTTTTTCACTTGCAATCTTCTCAATAGTATCTCCAAGTATCTCCATATGATCCATACTTATTGAAGTAATAACTGACACAAGAACTCTCTCAAACACATTAGTTGCATCAAGTCTTCCGCCAAGTCCCACTTCAAGCACCGCATATTCAACCTTTTTCTTTTTAAATATATACATTCCCATAAGAAAAAGATATTCAAAATATGAAGGATGAACCATACTCTCTTCATTATCAAGTTCATCAATAATTCGCTTAGTCTCTTCAAATGCTTCTATGAACTCATCTTCACTTATCACATTCTTATTAATAAGAAAGCGCTCTCTTGTAGTAACAAGATGAGGTGATATAAATGTTCCGACATTATAACCACATTCTCTTAAAATTCCTGTTATATATGCACATACAGAACCTTTTCCATTAGTTCCTGCTACATGTATTATCTTAAATGTATCTTCATTAACACCAATTCTGTCAAGAATTCTTCGTATATTATCATGCGTTGTCTTCTTCGAGAACTTTGGTATCTCTTCTATATAATCTACTGCATCGTTGTACGAATACATATCATCATTCCTTTTAATAATCTATCATTATTCAAATATCTGCTATATTCAAATAATTACTATATTCAAATAACCAATATATACTTAGATTAGTTATTAACAAAATAAAGTACTAGAATACATAATATACGCACAATCTTAATATTGCAATAGTAACGCACAATGTTTTTCTTAATAATTTCTTATTTTTTGTCTAAGACGCTTCATAACATACAAATATGCCGGTATAAGGAATATATCTGCGAATATCCATGCGAGAGGATTAGCAAATACTACTGCATTATAGCCAAATACAGGTACAAGTACAAATCCCGCAATACTTCTTGCAAACATCTCACATATTCCTGCAATTACTGCAAATGCTGAAAAACCAAGTCCCTGTATCATAAATCTTACAATATTAACAAGTGCAAGCGGAAAATAAAATGCTGCATTTGCGACATTGAATTTGTATATATAATCTATAAGCTGCATGTTATCTTTTTTTACAAAAAGAAGTGCAAACTGTTTACCAAATAATAATATTGCAACAAGTGCTATGACTGAATATATAAGACCAAGTTTTATACAATCTTTAATGCCTCTGTCAACTCTGTCAAGCTTACCTGCACCAACATTCTGACCACCGTAAGTCGCCATAGTCGAACCCATAGCATCAAATGGACAACACATAAACATACTTACTTTACTTCCTGCTGTTACTGCTGCCATATAAGTCTCCCCAAGAATATTAACCGCAGACTGCAATATAACACTTCCGATTGCAGTAATTGAATACTGTAATCCCATAGGAATTCCCATTGAACATAATCTTATCGCATGAATACGGCTAAGTTTTAGATCCTTCTTAGTTATTCCAAGATAATTATATTTTTTAATCATATATATAAGACTTATAATTCCTGATACAGCCTGTGCACTTACTGTTGCAACAGCTGCTCCGGCAACGCCCATAGGTCTTACAAGTAAAATATCAAGTACTATGTTGATAAGCGATGAGAATATAAGGAATACAAGCGGTGTAATACTGTCACCAAGCGATCTTAATATAGCCGACACAGTATTATAAAGTATAGTCGCAGGAATCCCCATAAATACAATAAAAATATATATAAACGCATCATCAAGAGTACTCTTTGGTGTCTTCATCCATATAAGTATATCTCTCGTAAGAATACCTATAACAACTGTTATTATTATAGAGAATATAAATGCAAGTGTAGCACTGTTACCTATATATTTTCTAAGATTAACATTATCTTTAGCACCATAAGTCTGTGCTACAGGTATCGCAAAACCATTACATATTCCCATACAAAAACCAAGTATCATAAAGTTAATAGAACCTGTTGATCCTACCGCCGCAAGTGCATTAACACCTAGGAACTGTCCAACAATTATCGTATCAACCATATTATAAAACTGCTGAAATAAAAAGCCAAACAATAATGGAAGCCCAAATGACAATATAAGTTTCATCGGTATTCCACTTGTAAGATCCTTTGATCCTTCCATCTTCTTTAATATATCCTTTATCACTGGCATTACATCCTTTCATCATTTATATTTAAAATGGTCCTACCTATTTTAGGCTTTATAATTATATCAAAAAGTTTTCTCTTTTCAATATCAAAATCGTCTATTTCTATAAAATTTTATAGAGTTACATAATGTTGTTTTGATTTTGCTATTAATATGCTATAATGTGGGCTGTTGACATACCAAAGATAAATAAGCTGATTACAAACACTATAACAGCTCGAAAGAGGGTTTTTTATGCTAAATAACACAACCGGGCGGGAAACGCTCGTACTAAACATTGCTATATGCGATGACAATATTGATTTTTTAACAATTATGCATCACAATGTAAAAGATGTATGTAATACACTTAATGTTGCTCCTGATATAAAGTTATACGACAATCCGCTTAAACTCATGGATGATCTTGCACAGCCTGACAATCTAACAGAACTTCTGCTGCTTGATGTCGATATGCCACAGATGTCAGGACTTGAACTTGCTTCAAAGATCAGAGAGACAGATAATGACATAATAATCATATTCGTAAGTTCATATGATCAATATGTCAGACAATCAATTGAATATCTTCCATTTAGATATATCAAAAAAGAAAAGCTGCAGCCCGAACTATTTGCAGCAATTCAGGCTGCCTCGCTTAAGATAAGCAATTCGCCTCGTAATAGCTGCATAATAGTCAAAGCAAGTGCCTCAGAACAGTTCAAAGTGCGAAAAAAAGAGATTATGTATATCGAACTTATAGACAGAAAGCTGATTATACATACTAAAAAACTAGGTGATATAGTTACAAGAGCATCAATGAAAGAAGTTATATCACAATTAAACAACAAATACTTCTTCCAGCTTCATCCAGGATGTATTGTGAACATAAAATATATCGCTATAATTGAATCTGAACACTCAATTATGCTTGATAACGGTACAAGGCTTATAATAAGTCGTGCCAAAGTTACAAGCCTAAAAGATGCTTTGCTTGAATACTGGAGGGAAGATGTATGAATACTTTTTACTGGATCGTGGAATATATGGCAAGTCTCATAGAGATAACAATGTCATGTATATTCTGTGGAACTTTTTTAAATCGTGAACATCTTATGGAGAAAAAATATCCAATACTATTATATTCTTTTACAGGATCTCTGATAATAATGATACTTAATCACTTTAAGATGTTCTCATTCATTAACTCTTACCTGGCAATAATATTATTCTTAATAATACAGATAAGATTATACAAGCCCTTCAAATGGACTCATATTCTTCTCGTATTTATATATACAATAATATTGTCAGCAATCGACTTTTCAACAGCATATTTTGCAGCACTTGCACTTAACAGCAACGTTCCATATCTGTTAAATACACAGGGAAGTGAAAGACTTATATGTATACTCTTGTCAAAGACACTTCTTCTGTTAACAATAACAACATTCAGCAAAATATTCAAAAGGACATTCCGTTTTATAAGCAAATATGTCCTTATGACATGTGTATATTCAATGTTCTTACTCGGAATGATATTTATAATGCTAGAGCTTAATATGCATACAATGAGC
This sequence comes from Falcatimonas sp. MSJ-15, assembly GCF_018918265.1. Classification (GTDB taxonomy): domain Bacteria; phylum Bacillota; class Clostridia; order Lachnospirales; family Lachnospiraceae; genus Falcatimonas. Next base: position 14,979 of record NZ_JAHLQC010000006.1, on the reverse strand, counting down.
AAGCGAACTGAACTTCTGATGATGGCATTCTTCCTTGCATCTGTTATAATAGAACTCGCTATGTTCTATTTTGTAATAACAACAACAGAAGCACACGAACTAGAACAACAGATGCAGCTTATAGAACTAAAAAACAGTATGCTTCAAAAATCGCTTGATGAGACAGAGAAGACTTTCAGACTATGGAGACGCAGCGTGCATGATTATAAGAACGATATCATTACACTTACAAGCTTTGCTAATAAAGGAGACATAGACAAGATTAAGGCATATCTTACTGATAAAAATGATATCATAAGCAATCAGACATTCTATATAAAAACAGGCAATTCCAGTGTTGATGCTGTATTATATACCAAACAAAGTTATGCAATCGATAACCATATCAACTTCATCATCAATGCTTCAATACCATCTGACTGCTTCGTATCTGATATAGATATGACTAACATACTTGGCAATCTTATTGATAATGCTATCGAAGCAAGTATGAAAGAGAACGAACCTTATATTGATATAACAATCAAGCAGGAAAAAAGTTTCTTCATAATTAAGATTATTAATAAATACAGTGAAAAACTTCCACCAAATCTTGCTACCAGTAAAAAAGACAGTAAATTTCATGGAATCGGCTTAAATAGTGTAAGACATACTGTTCACAAATATAATGGAAGCTTTGACATTGTAAAACGTGATAATACAGTTGTTGCAACTGCAATGATGCTTACCGGATATGATAAGGATGTTCTAACTTCCGATAGTGAATATTATTAATTACAATTAATATGACTGATTGCATTATAAATCAGTCATTCAAAAAAGGCTATGAACCCATAGCCTTTTTTCTTAAAAAATCATCTTATAAACTCTTGTAAACATTATCTTATCATAAAAGAATCATTATATGTTCCTTTTGCAAGATCCTCAGCTCTTAACACTCTTCCTGATGAAAAGAATATATATGTATCATCTGCAAATACAACATCTTCATCTTCAGGAATATCTATATACTGAACTAGATCAGGTTCACTTGCACATTCATGAGTTACATATATCTGCTTAGCATTATCCTTGTATATTACAGCACATAGATTATTAGCATTACTGAATACATAAGACTCCACACCACAATCATATTCTAACCCTATAGGTGATATATCTGATTCATCAGCATTATTAGTAACAGCTTTCATATCAAGACTTGCTATCTCATCATTAATTACATAATATCCAAATAACATATTTCTCTTCTGATGAATAGTAAAATATCCAAATGGATAAGCTATCACTCTCATAGTCGTTCCTGTATCACAATCATAACGATATACATTAGCTATCTTCATTCCTCTTGTATCTTCGGTTGCATCTCCAACTACAGAATAGAATACATCTGCGCCATATCCTTTCATATCAGCAAAATATCCACCATCAGATTCAAATTTGGCTATACATTCTTTACCCGAACCATCTGTCTTGTATCTGTATATGCTAAGCTTTTGCTCTGGTCTGCTATTGCATACATAGATATAATCGCCCTGCCTTACTAACTTCCACTTATCAAAATACTCAGCTTCATAATATCCTGCTTCAAATAATACTCTGATTCCATCTTTACTAAGCGATACTACATCTACTTTTCTGTCAGACTTTTGAAAAGCATATATATTATCTTCATAACCATATATATATTCTCCAAGAACACCTTCTGCATCAGTCATAATCTCTGTCTTATCAGTCAGTTCACTATTATAATGATACAAAACATTATTCTCTTTAATATAATATCCACCATCACTAGCTTTACATATATTAGCACCATCTCTTGTCCAATATGGCTGACTTATATAATCATCACTCTCCATCACAGTAGGCTGTCTGTCTATAATCTCAAAATCAGATGTTGACCCCTGAGCAGGCTTAGGAATACGTGGAATTATAACAGCAGCTATAGCTACTATAAGAATTGTATTGATAATTATTGTCTTAGATATCTTTTTCTTCTTCATACTCATTCCCCCATTAAAATATTTATTATTTAATAATATATTATACTATATATCGGTACAAATGTATTTAGAAAAATCTTTCTATTGACAAATCAAGAGATATGTGATAGCAGATTTCATCACTTTAAACCGATATTCCTTTTATGTTAAAAACCAACAAAATTCTACGCTTTTTTTGTTAAATTTTGTCGAGCGTAATACTGGTGATGACAGTTATGTTATGGCAATCTCTGATTATATATTAGCTGTAATTCATGTTGATGATTCCAAAAAAATATATGTTGGAAGAATTACCGGTGGTTATCCTATTCTTTTACAATATATAGATATTCCTGAAGATGAAGATATTCTCTTTGCTGATGATAATTATATATTCTTTAGTTCCGGCAAAGTTATTAAATCATCTGAACTCTCTAAAGCTACTTATAATGACGCTTATCTTTTTTGATAAAAAATATTCCAAGAAACTTTAAAATGTTTCTTGGAATATTATAATTGAAAGCCCTAATAGTTCTATAACTTTAAAATATTTTTACTACTTCTCTAGTACACTTTCCACAAAAATCACCCTCCCAATCTTCAGCAAACTCTTCGACTGGTGTAAACCTACTTAATAACTGCTCGCCCTTATCAACAGTAATCATTTCAGAAAACCAAATATTTTTCTCTAGAGATAGTTCTGTGCTATCTTCAAATTTAAAAACAATGCCTCTTGTCAGCCAAATATCATAAGCTTGATTACCATGTTCAAAAACCTTCTGATGTTCGTTGATAATATCAACTTCTTTGATAATCTTATTCACCGGAACTTCTATCATAGTATTACCAGTAATAAATGACTTAATTTCTAAAGCTGAACACTTATCTACTCTAAAAACAGCTACGTCTTCGTTTGCACCATAATAATCCATGGTTTGAATTAAATTTGTAAATGTATAAGATGCCTTATCGGTATAAATACCAACAATCCCATAGACTGCTGTAGAATACTCAAAAGGATCACATTTGTATTTAATTAATATAGTACCAATCATATCTCGAATACAACTAATCTCTTTTTCATTGAAACGTATATCAACATACTTCATTTATAAATCCTCCTGTATGAAATGTATTTTTTGTTTCTTAACACCACCTGTATGTGGGCTACGTTCAAAAAAAATGGTTCTAAATTTTACTTTGGGGTAGAGTTTAGAACCTTTCATTTTTGAAAAAAGATAGGCATAAACAATCCCGTAAGTTATAATTAAATCACCACAATCCAATAAACAAAGGAAAATGCTTATGCCTAATACTAATTTTATATTAAATCTTCTATTATTAAAGATGCTCCTATTCAATGCAACAGGCTTTTCTTTTACTCAACACTATTAATAGCATTAACAAATTCTTCAAGTGATACTTCTGCACAAGCAGTACTCATTGTTCTTATAACTGAATCTGTTGTAAATCTTGTGTCAATATCACTAGCAAGTGGTTCACTAGCATTCAAAGCCTCATTGTCAACATAATCACCGTCAACTTTAAAAGTTCCCTGATATGCATACAACGAATAGAACTTGTTATCATCTTCTCTTTGTTGTGCAAAAAATACATATTCATCACCTTTATGGAATATATATTGGTTATCTACTGTCTGTTTTACATATTTACCAGACAGTGACTCTTTGTCAGCATCAGGATCTTCATGTCCGAAAAGCTGTTCCCTAATGATGTCATTTTGAATAAAATCATCATATAGCATCTCGCCGCCATTAACATATAGCTTCTCACCATTATATTTGCCTTTATACACTTCTTCAACGACTGGTACTATCTCACTTTGAATCATTCCATTCTCATTAATATAAGGTGTGACCGATTCAACTTTTATCTTAAGTATCATATCTGCGTCATTAACAAGCTCATTAAAATCCATCGCAAGTTTATTATAGTCACCCATTGATGTAAGTTCATAAGCAAACTCTCTTTGTATTGAGCTATCTGTGTCTACAGCTAATGTCTCTTCATTAACTGTTTTCTGAGTAAGTGAAGTCTGTTTATTATTATCTTCTGTTTTGTCTACAGTTGCAGACTGACTTGTAGAACACGCACTCATCATAAGTGATGCCACTGCTATCGCAAGTATGACTTTTTTCTTCATATAAAACAACCTCCTTTATATAAATATAATCGCATGTTTTACACGAAAAGTAAACGGAATTATAATTCTATTTACTTTTCATATAAAGTGTGTTATAATATAGTATTTTAAAGTTTTTTCATATTATTAATCTGTATGTGGTAAAATTCTTAATATTATCAATATCATTTATTTTCTGTTTAACACTCTTCTATATTCCTGCGCTTCATTCATCCTTTTCTTTAAGACATCATTATAAGTCAATTATATTGTGAACTGCACTTTCTCCCATTCTTTCAAACAGCTTCTTTACAATGTATGTACTCGGATCACATCTATCATTTTCTATATTACTAAGATGTTTCTTAGTACAGATATTTTTACACAGTTCCTCCTGTGTCATTCCAAGTCCAATACGTTTATCCTTAATAACTTTTCCAATCGTTCGTTTTTCTTCTTTATTCATCAGATAATCATCCTCCCTTGTAAATTGTGATTAATTTTATTATTTTATTACGCCCTATGAATTACTATTACGGGATTCATCTTATGTGTATCTGATAGTAAATTGTGCTATCTTAATCTATATAATGTACCAGACAAACACTTTACTCAATAAAAGTTGATACATCGTCTCTTTATTGTTGAGATAGTCACTATATATATATATATATATATACCACCAAAAAAGACTATTTGCAACACTTTTTAGCCAAAATGCAATACAGCAAAGTTATACACTAACCTTAATTATCTTTGTATAACTTTGCCATATTAATTTTTCTTATAACTATCATGGTTCTATTATTTTTTTCCACCAAAAGAAATTTTATCGTAAAAATCTTTTGCTGTTGCAAGATTGTCAGAAGATACATCTGAGTATTTAAAAGTTAAACTTTACTTATTCTATATATAAAATCGGTGCAACCCTGCTTCGAGTTGCACCGTCTATTATTACATTATAACATCCATATATAATATGTTTTTTGTCTGTTGCTTCATTATATTTCTATAATATTATTTTTCAAGCTGTGCAAGTCTTTCTTTTACCTGCTCCATCATCTGAGTATATTTCTCAAGTTTTGCTTTTTCTTCGTTAATCTTAGCTTCTGGTGCTTTACTTATGAATCTCTCGTTGCTTAACATTCCGTTAACACGTTTTAATTCACCATTAAGACGTTCTTCTTCTTTTTTAAGTCTTTCAATCTCTTTTTCGATATCTACAAGTTCTGCAAATGGCATATAGATTACTGCATTATGAATTACTGTTGATACTGCATCATCATCAATTCCTGCTTTATCTGCCTGAATTACTACTTCGCTTGCATATCCAAGAGTTGCAAAGAATACTTTACCATTCTCGAAGATATTCTTAACTTCTTCATTGTCTGTTACTACGAATACTTTTGCTTTTTTACTTGGTGCAACATTCATCTCTGCTCTTACGTTACGGATATTTCTTACTGCTTCCTTAATAGCTTCGATTGCTGCTTCTTCTTTGGCAAAATTATATTCTTCTCTGTATACAGGCCATGATGATATCATAATTGATTCTTCTTCATCCTGAAGATTACAGAATATCTCTTCTGTTATGAATGGCATATATGGATGTAAGAGCTTTAATGAGTTAATAAGGACTGTCTTAAGTGTGTAAAGAGCCGCTTCCTTAGTTGTATCATCATCATTATAAAGTCTTGGTTTTACCATCTCTATATACCAATCGCAGAATTCTTCCCATATAAAATCATACAGTTTCTGTACTGCAACACCAAGTTCATATTTCTCCATATTGTCAGTTACTTCTTTGATAAGTGTATTCATCTTAGATATAATCCACTTATCTGCATCTGTAAGTTCTTCTATACTTACTTCTCTGCCTTCTGCTTTTTCTATATTCATCATAATGAATCTTGATGCGTTCCATACTTTATTAGCAAAGTTTCTGCTTGATTCAATTCTCTCCCAGTAGAAACGCATATCATTACCAGGTGCATTACCTGTTACAAGTGAGAATCTTAATGCATCTGCACCGTATTTATCGATTACTTCAAGTGGATCGATACCATTACCAAGTGATTTACTCATCTTACGTCCCTGTGAATCTCTTACAAGTCCATGTATTAATACTGTGTTAAATGGTACTTCTCCTGTATGTTCTATTCCTGAGAACATCATTCTCATAACCCAGAATGGAATGATATCATATCCTGTTACAAGTACATTAGTAGGATAGAAGTAATCCATCTCTTCTGTCTTGTCAGGCCAGCCAAGTGTTGAGAATGGCCATAATGCTGATGAGAACCATGTATCAAGTGTATCAGGATCCTGACGCATTGGCTTACCACATTTTGGACATACTGCTGTATTCTCTTTAGTTACTACTGTTTCACCACAATCATCACAATAGAATGCTGGTATCTGATGTCCCCACCATAACTGTCTTGAGATACACCAGTCACGAATATTCTCTAACCAGTGGAAATATGTCTTTTCAAAATGTGGTGGTACAAATCTTGTATCACTGTTCTTTACTGCATCTATTGCCGGCTGTGCAAGTGGTTTCATCTTAACGAACCACTGTTTTGATACTCTTGGTTCTACTGTTGTTCCACAACGGTAACATGTTCCTACATTATGGTTATAATCTTCAACTTTTACAAGTGCGCCTTCTGCTTCTAAGTCTGCAACAATTGCTTTTCTTGCTTCATATCTGTCCATTCCGGCATATTTTGGATAATCGTCTATAATCTTAGCATCGTCTGTCATTACGTTGATTATTGGAAGATTATGTCTTGCACCTACTTCAAAATCGTTAGGGTCATGTGCTGGTGTGATCTTAACAACACCTGTTCCAAAGTCCATCTCTACATAATCATCTGCTACTACAGGTATCTCTCTGTGTACGATTGGAAGAATAACTGTCTTGCCTACGATATCTTTGTATCTGTCATCGTTAGGATTAACTGCGATTGCTGTATCACCAAGTAATGTCTCAGGTCTTGTTGTTGCAAGATTAACATATCCACTTCCATCTGTAAGTTTATATCTGAGATGCCAGAAATGTCCTGCCTGATCTTCATATTCTACTTCTGCATCTGAGATTGATGTAAGACATTTTGGACACCAGTTGATTATTCTCTCACCTCTGTATATAAGTCCTTTATTATAGAGGTTAACGAATACTTCTTTTACTGCTTTGTTACAGCCTTCATCCATTGTGAATCTCTCTCTGTCCCAGTCACATGATGAACCAATCTTCTTAAGCTGTGATACAATTCTTCCTCCATACTGTTTCTTCCAATCCCATACTCTGTCTAAGAAAGCTTCTCGACCAAGGTCTTCCTTAGTAAGCCCTTCTTTTTTGATTGCTTCTACAACTTTAGCTTCTGTTGCTATTGATGCATGGTCTGTTCCTGGAAGCCACAGTGCTTCATATCCCTGCATTCTCTTCTGTCTGATTATAATATCCTGCATTGTATTATCAAGAGCATGTCCCATATGAAGCTGTCCAGTAATGTTTGGTGGTGGCATTACTATTGTGAATGGCTTCTTATCTCTGTTTACATTAGCATGAAAATATTTTTTATTCATCCATTTTGTATATAATCTTTCCTCTATCTCGGAAGGATTATAGTTTTTTTCTAATTCTTTCTTCATAATATCCTCCTTATTTTTTGACAAACTATGAGAAACTCTTGAAGCGTGTTTCTCAAGTTATCGTGGCAGTCGCCAAGGTCTCGTGCAAGCACTGACTTTGGTTCGTTGCTCACATAAATTAAAAAGCCCTCTGCATATTGCTATGCAAAGGGCGAATTATCGCGGTACCACCTTTTGTTGACTTACACTTATATGTGTGTCATCTCATAGTTCTGTAACGTGAACTACTCCGTTATGTCTTACTTATATTGCTATTAACAATATCTTTTCAGACATACTGCTCGGAAGCTACCTTCTACATATACTTTTCCAAACCACCTTACAGCCGATGAATGGTTCTCTCTGGGGATGTTGTATGTATACTCCTCTTCGTCAGCACATTTATCTTTTCTCATTTTAAAAAGATATTAGTAATTTGTCAAGGATTTTTACTAAATATGTTAGAGGGAAAAATATTCTGCTTGCATTGATGGAGTAAAGCTAACAATTTTATTATCTCTTATACAGTACATCTTATCACACAATTTATTAAGATACTGATGCTGATGACTTGTCAATAATATTGTTTTCCCATCCTTTTTTAAGCGTTCCAATATGCTTACAACTTCAGAATTTGTCTTATAATCAAGTGCATTAAATGGCTCATCAAGTATTATTATCTCCTGATTTTCCATAATAGCTTGTGCAATTCCAAGTTTTTGTTTCATACCCATTGAATATTTTCTGACTAGTGTTTTATCATTCCATTTCAATCCAACCATATTCATTGTTTTCTTTATATCTTCATTATTAATTTTATTATTTATCTGAGCAAGCATCTGTAAGTTTTTATAACCAGTACAATATCCTATATATCCTGGTTCATTAATAAGAATTCCAACATTCTGTGGAAAATCCATATTTTCACCAACAGTTTTACCTGCAACCTTTATAACTCCTGTATCAGCACTCATAAGACCTGCTATCATCTGAAACAATACCGATTTTCCACTTCCATTTTCGCCTACAATTCCAATACATTCTCCACTTTCAACCACAAGTGTCATATTATCATACACATTATGTCCTTTGAAAGTTTTTGTAACATTCTCAATTTCTATTATTTTTGACATACCAACTCACTCCATTTTTTCATAACTATTCTCATTTTATCAAAGTTCTTTAAAGCAATTGTTTCTATAAATACTGCAAACAATACATTAACCAATACTATCCATATTAGAAAATCTTCTTGTTGCTTTGCAAACATTTCCATAATCTGATATACTGAGCCTTTACCCAATATAAAAAGATTCATTTCAGAAGACCAAATACCTACCATCCATAAAACAATAATTGCAATATATGCACATATTGAATTATGCGTTATTCTGTATATAGTATAATTACATATATACAATATATTCATCTCAACAACTCTTAACAAAACTGCTATGAATATTGATGTTATTACGGTTCTATTATTCTGTCCATAGTACTCACCAGCAATTGCATACCACTCTGTATTACCATTGTATATAAGCTGAATTATATTTCCAATTATACTCGTTGTTACTATATATTCTATCATCATTCTATTAACTAACAATTTCCCATTTCTGTACATTTTTTTATTCCATAAATTTTTATTATTAAATCTGAACATCCATATTGTATTCTTGTTATTAATCTCATCACTCCATTTTGCATTTACAGCATATAATGCAAGCATAGCGCATGATACATATGACAAAAATTCAACAAATTGAAAGTTTTCATATGAAAATCCTTTAAATGCATTCCATATATACATCATACCACTTTGTTCACTATTAATTAATAATATTACATTTATTCCAACCAAATATATACATTCTATATAAGGATTTATTTGCATTATTGCCACTTTATTGTCATTTAAGATTCTTAACCTTTTTGATCCTGTATTAATCATAACTGCTTTTTTGTATAATACCCTTATTATTACAAACATCAAAGTTAAATTTAACACTACAAGTTCTTTATCCCCCTCAAATGTATGATGGAAAATGTAATAATTATTAATGAAAAATATTTTTAGTATTCCACTATCAATTTCTGTCATAAATCCCATCATTACATTTGCTATTATACCTAGTATTAATATAACTTCCCCAATACCATTGAGAATTTCACTGCCAAAGTATATAATCAGAACAATAAAAAGACTACCAACATACCACACTATTGTTGCTTCTAGCATAGCTATTATCGGGTTATATATCTTTAATGCATATATTTGTAATACTTCTATCTCACTAATACAAATATTTTTCATCACTACATCTGAATATCTTACACTGCCTGCTAATCTAGTGCTTCCAACAATATATGCAATCATTATATGGCTTACAATTACAATGAATAATTGTATCATACTAACTATTATTTCTTCTTTATAAAATAATGAGATTTTTCCAAAACGTACACGTTCTAATGGTCTCTTTTCTCTGATATTATATATTGAAAATATTATCACAAAAAACAGCCATACATACACCATATAATAATGATTTGTAATCATATATAGAACATATTCATGCACATTCAATTCTAAATCTGTTGCCATCTTTAGTTCTTGTCCACACATGAATGTATATATTAATAAAATAGCTGTCATTAACTTTATTATCTTAGGATTTTTTATCTTCTTACCAATTCTCTCACAGCACATCTATTCTTCACATCCTTCTACCTGTTTTATATTAAATATCCTGCATGCAATAATAACTATTCCACATACAAGTATAAATACCAACATTCCAACACAGTAATTCCAGATATGCATACACGTTGGCGAGAGTCTATTAAGAACATATGATGTCATTATACTATACTTAGGAATTTGCAATGTTGCTGTAATAAAATTTTCACTCATACAGTACATAAACGAAAACATTGTCGCAACAAACATATTATCTATTAATAACATTATAATGCAACCTGCCATAGTAAATATTGCTGCAATAATTCCCTTCCATACACACCATATAATCCCAAAGATATACGGATGATGTATCTGCCAATTACCAAACACATATTCCGAAAGATTTGACTGTTCTTCTACTATTTGCACAGTTATAATCTTTAGTGATACTATTAATGGTATATAATAAGCTATAAATACTATTATAAAAACTGATAATATTATTGCCACATACTCATAAATAACAAATTTTCTATTTCTTATAGTTGCATATTTTATAAATCCATCTTTCTTCTGTATATATACTAATGGCACAAACAACACACTAACTAACAATGGTAAAAAAAAGTCAACTGTCTGACATGCTTCAATCCAAATCTCTATTTTGTATGTTATCACAGTATTTCCTGCAACTATATACTCCAATACAATAATTCCAGCCGCAATCACAATACATAATATCATGCCTAATAATATCATTCTTTTAATCATTTTAATCAAACACGATGCATTACTCATATTATCAATCTCCCTATACTATAAATCATATATTTGTAAATTGTACGATTTAATAATACACTTTATTCATTATGAGTAGTTAATTCTAATCTTAATTTCAGCTTAAGCAAGTGGTAATTTTATAACAATTTCTGTTCCCTCTTGTAATTGAGATTCAACTTCAATTTCACCATTATGTGCAATTACAGCTTCTTTAGCTATTGCCAAACCAAGTCCGGTACCTTTTACATTATCTGAATCAGTTCCACGATAATAACGTTCAAATATGTGTTGTATATCTCTTTCTCCCATTCCTTTTCCATTATCTTTTATACTTACAATAACTTTTTCATCACACTTTTTAACATGAATTGTAACTTTAACATCAATTTTATTATGTACATACGCATTACTTATTATATTTACTAAACATCTTTTTAAGAGTTTACTATCTGCCAAGATCATATAATCTCCATCACATATACATTGTATTGATGTATTCTTTGTATAAAAACTAACCTCATCAATACATTGCTTCATTAAGTTATCAACAAATATTTTCTCACATTCTAACTTATATTTTCCTTCTGCAAGAGTCTGACTAATTTTTAACTCTTCAACCAGCTCTTTTATCTTCTCTTCTGCATTTATTATCTGTTTAGCATATACAATGATTTCATCTTTAGTATACTCATATTCTTTCAAAGTAAGCATCTCTGCATATCCTTTTATCGTAGATAATGGTGTCTTTATATCATGAGAAATATTACTAATCCATTCTGCTCTAAATCTTTTGTTTTGATCTAATGCATTTTCTAATTTTATTACACTATCTTCAATTTCTTTTAAAACATTGTTTTTTTTAGACTTCTTTTTATTCATTCTCTTACCATTTTGAATATTCTCTATATTTTCAAGCACATCTATAATCGGTCTAGATATCTTTGTTGAAAAAATATATGATGCAACAATCACCGATATTATCATCACGCCAGCAAATACTCCTATACATTTCACAATTAATTCTGTTTTACTTCCAGAATATACATACGTGTGCTTAGTTACAATATTTGAACTACCTCCCATTATTATACCATAGTCATCTTTCACAGGACATATAAACACTGTATCGCCATTTGTTTTTTCTGAATTCATTATATACTCTGAAATTTCAAATATATTATATTTTTGATAAATACCCTCTGGTGTATAATAGGAAACTATTACATTACCATTAGCATCGACAATCTGCATCCATAGATTATGAACTCTCAACCGCTCCAATCCTGATTCAGAAACTTCTATATCGCCATTATTATATACAATATACTGTTCCATCTGTCTTATAAGATACTGTGGCATATTATTATCTACAGAACGTCCATTAAAAAAGCATATTACGCATATAATTCCACTTATAAATACCGACATAATTGCTGATATTACAATTGCTTTTAACTGTTGTATTGCAATTCTATGTTTCATATTTTATACTCCCTCTGTATGTCATCATTAAACATATATCCTCTCCCCTTAACAGTTTTTATATATATGGGGTTAGATGGCTCTTCTTCTATTTTTTCACGAAGATGTCTAATATGTACCATTATTGTATTATCATATCCATCATAATCAACATCCCATATTTTCTCTAATATCCGTTCTTTACTAATTGTTATTCCTCTATTAACTACAAGATATTCTAACAACAAATATTCTTTTGCTGTTAGCAGCACCTCTTTATTTTCACATAATAGCATTCTTTTATTCATATCTAAAATGTATTTTCCAAACATATATGTATTATCCTTATTCATTTTATTTTCATAATACTGCTGTCTTATCAAAACTGCTTTTATTTTTGCAAGTAACTCTCTAGGACTAAATGGTTTTTCTATATATTCATCCCCTCCCATTGCATATGAAAGTAATTTATCTATTTCGTCTGATTTTGCTGATAAAAATATTATCGGAACCATTGATTCTAAACGTATATTTCTACACACTTCATATCCATCAATATCAGGTAACATTATATCAAGTATTATAAGATCTAATTTTATTCTCTTTGCCACTTCTATCGCTTCATAACCTGATGATACTGTATACACATTATAATATCCCTCTTTATTAGCAATAACTTTTATCATATTCAGTAAACTTTTGTCATCATCAACTATCAATATCTTTTTATGATATGGTGTCTTTATTATCTTACTATCTGTCATCAGCATTATCCCCCATTTTTTGTAGTATATTTAATATTCTATCACAATAATAGAAAATGGGCGTGTGAAAAAACGAGAGTTTTTTCATGCGTCCTTTTGCTTATGGATGTAATAGTAGTTATATTACATAAAAAAGGGTATAGTTCCCCTTACCCCATAAGAATGCTATTATGAAATCCTATGTGGCAGTTGCTGCTTTTTCTTTTTGTTGTGATATTTATAAAGATTGTGTCCGATAGAAACGAGAAATACTTCAAGCAATACAGATTTTATTCCTCTTCGGACAATTCTTTTGTACCACCGATCGTTTTTCATAATACCAAAGGTACCTTCTGCCTGAATGGATCTGTTCATCCTTAGAAGCGCTCCCTGGATACTTTCGAGATTTTCTATCACTTCCTGATGCATCGCTGTAAGTTCGCGGTTAATCCGTACAGTACGGTTTTTGTCTGTCTTTTTACATTGTTCTGCGTATGGACAGCCGGAGCAATCTTCACACTGATACACTTCTTCCTGACGCCCATACTTGTTCCCTTTTACGTTTTTTCGATACTGAAGATAAAAGTTTTTCCCATTTGGGCAACGCATGATTCCGTCTTCCCCTATTGGAAAATTTACTGCACGAAATGGATCTTCATGATACTTCTTGTCAATAGTCTCTTTCTTGAACATGGGAAATTTCATATATTTTTCCATTCCATGCTGCTCACAGAAGATGTAATTGTTGTAAGAACCATATCCGGCATCTGCTACTGGGTACTTCGGATAGAAGCCATATTTAGTATAAAACTTGTTCATTAATGGAATAAAACAATCCATATCTGAGCGATACTGATTTACATCAACAACAGCAATATATTCATCTGCAACACCGACCTGTACATTATAAGCTGGAAGCAACTGGTCATTTCCCATGTAGTCTGTCTTGATTCGCATAAAAGTGGCTGAATGATCTGTTTTTGAGTAGCTGTTGCGATCTTCTCCACAGATTTTGATTTTTTCCACGTATTCTTCCAACTTAGTAGCATACTCTTTGAGTTTCTCATAATGACGTTGTTGTGTAGTTTTGCGATGTCCCCTGCCATGAACAAACATTGCTTCATTAATCTGCCAGACTTCTGCATACTGTTCAGCAGCTTCCTTCAGATACTCTGGTGCATACTCACTATTGATACAAAGTTTCATACCTGTACATGAAAGTTCCTCATTGATTTCCTCAAAGAGTGTAGTGATCTTACCAAAGAGACGGTATCTGGATTTTTCGGTTGCTTTTTTCCATACCCAGGAGTATTTATTCGCATTTGCTTCAAACTTGGATCCATCAATGTATAGATGTTGAAGATCCACATGCTCTGTCTCGAAGATTTTTTTGTTTATATCTTGAAATATTTCTTCAATGGAATCAGCAAGCACTTCGTTGATGAAGTAGCCGAAAGTACGGTAAGAAGGTGCTTGATGATCCATAAGATACATGAAGCGGAGATTGACTTTACACTGATCCTCCAGTTCACGCAATAATATATA